>CAVSGT010000001.1:0-31822 GCA_963727555.1 uncultured Alphaproteobacteria bacterium
AGGGAGGGATTCGAACCCCCGATACGGTTACCCGTATGCCGCATTTCGAGTGCGGTGCATTCAACCGCTCTGCCACCTCTCCGGAGCCTGAAATAGGCCTGAAAGTGGGCCCAGCTCAGGCGGCGCTATCTAAACAAGCGAGCCAAGACAGACAAGGGCGCCGCAGGCTATAATGTCCCAGCATCGCTACCGGCGACCGAAAAATGCCCAATAGCCCCATAGCCACCCGCATCCGCAACGAATTGCGGGGCATTTTCTTTACGCTTTGCCTGGTCGCCGCCGCGACAGTCGTGGTCTACCTGCTGGTGTCGAACACCGGGCTCAATCACGGCTCTGCCGTCTATCTGATTCCGGTGGTGATCGCGGCCTCGCGCTGGGGCATCATTTCTTCGGTGGTCGGCGCGGTGTTCGGCGTCGTCGCCTCGGCTTTCTTCTTCTACGCGCCGCTCTACAGCCTCCGCATCACCAACCCGCACGAGGTGCTCAACCTCTCGCTGTTCATTTTCGTGGCGGTGGTGATCAGCCAGCTCGGGTCAAGGCTCAAGCGGCAATTGGAAATGTCGCACCAGCGCGAGATCGACATGCGCGATCTTTACGCCTTCTCGCGCCGGCTGGCGGTGGCCTTTGACGTCGGCGACATCCATGCCGCGATCGAGGACCATCTCGCCTCGGTGATGCAGCGCAAGGTGGTGCTGTTCGCCAGCGCGCGCGAGGCCGCCGGCAGCAGCGGGCGGCGCGCCGGCGTGACGGTGCCGGAGGAGGTGCTCAAAGAGGTGGTCGAGGTTCCTCCGGGCGGCAGGAGCCGACCGCGGTCAGGACGGTGTCCGCCGGCAACGGCGAAGTCTGGCTGGTGCGCGCGGTCTCCGCCAAGAGCTCGGAGTTCGGCGTGATCGCCATCAATCTCGGCCGCGAATCGAAGGAAGGCATCGACGAATTGCGTGTGCGCGTCGACGCGGTGCTGGCCGACGCCACCGCCACGCTCGACCGGCTGGGCGTCGCCCATGCCATCAGCGAAGCGCGCATGCGCGCGCAGACCGATCAGTTGCGCGAGGCGCTGATCGGATCGGTCAGCCACGAATTGCGCACGCCGCTCGCATCGATCCTCGGCGCCGCCACCGTGCTCGCCGCCTCGCCCGCGCTCGCCAACGAGACGAAGCTCAAGGCGCTGGTGCACGACGTGCACGACGAGGCCGAGCGGCTCAACAACGACATCCAGAACCTGCTCGACGCCACGCGCATCTCAAGCGACGGCATCAATCCGCACATGGAATGGGCCGATCCCGCCGACATCGTCAATTCGGCGCTCGACCGCTGCAAACGCCGTCTGGTCGAGCGCCGCCTGGTGCTCGATCTCGCGCGCGATCTGCCGCTCGTTCACGTCGATTCGGTGCTGGTGCAGCAAGCGCTCGTCCAGATCGTCGACAACGCGGTCAAATACTCCGCGCCCAATTCGCAAATCACGCTCACCGCCCGCTCGCGCCACGGCCGCATGATGATCAGCGTGCGCGACGAGGGCACCGGCGTCACGCCCGCCGAGCAGGAGAAGATGTGGGACCGCTTCGTGCGCGGCGAACGTCATGCCACCACCACCAGCGGCTCTGGGCTCGGGCTGTGGATTGCCAGCTCCTTTATCGCCGCCAATGGCGGCAAGATGAACGCGATCAGCGAGGGCCCGGGGCGCGGCACCACGCTGACGATCGAACTGCCGGTGACGCAAACCGCCGTCCCGCAACTTGAAAGCGACGCAGATGAGTGACCCCTCCTCGATCGTGCTCATCGTCGACGATGAGATCCAAATCCGGCGCTTCCTGCGCGCCGGCTTCGAGCTTAACGGCTTCGTCGTGCACGAAGCCGGCACCGGCGCCGAAGCGATCCGCGCCGCCACGCTGCGGCCCGTCGATCTGGTGATCGTCGACCTCGGCCTGCCCGACATGGACGGCTCCGAGGTCGTGGAGCGCATCCGCTCCTGGTCGAGCGTGCCGATCATCGTGTTGTCGGTGCGCTCGAGCGAGGCAGAGAAGGTGCGCATGCTCGAGCTCGGCGCCGACGACTACGTGGTCAAGCCGTTCGGCATGGCGGAACTGTTGGCGCGGGTGCGGGTGGCGCTGCGCCGGCAGATGCGCGCAGCCTCCGGCGAGCCCAAGGTCAAAGTCGGCCCGCTTACCATCGATCTTGCCGCCCGCGCGGTGCTGCTCAACGACAAGCGCTTGACGCTGACGCCGAAGGAATACCGGCTGTTGCAGGTGCTGGCGCAGCACGCCGGCAACGTGGTCACCCATCAGCATCTCTTGAAAGAAGTCTGGGGCTCGATCCACGTCCACGATACCCATTATCTGCGCATCTTCGTGCGCAAGCTGCGGCAGAAGATCGAGCCGCACCCGGAATCGCCAAAGATCCTGGTGACCGAATTAGGCGTCGGCTACCGGCTGGCGCAATCGGACGCCGAGGGCGAGACCGGCGCCTGGACCTCGGCGGCGACGCCGGCCGGACAGCCCTAGCATCGCCACCACCGGCCGCGGCCGCAGCGGAACCGCTCGCTACAGGCCGAACAGCTTTTCCGCGTTCTTGCCGGCGATGCGCTTGGCGGAAGCCGGCGCCAGGGCGTTGACGCGCGCCAGGCATCCGGCCATGTCGCCGATATTGTGCGGATAATCCGAGCCGTAGAGCACGCGCTCGTCCGAGCCCGCCACCGTCAGGCACATTTCAAGCGCCTCGCTGTCATAGACCACGGTGTCGTACCAGATGCGCCGCAGATAGCTGCTCGGCTTGTCCTTGATCACCTCGGCACAGGCCGGGATCGTCGCGTGGCAGCGGTCGAGCCGGCCGGCGAGATAGGGCAGCGTGGCACCGCCATGGGCGGCGATCAGCTTCAGGTTCGGATAGCGGTCGATGAAGCCGGCATAGATCATGCGGGTGAAGGCGAGCGTCGTGTCGAACATGAAGCCGACCGCCGGAATCATGTTGAACTCGTCCATGTGCATCTCGCGCAAGCCCTGCGGTGCGGTCGGGTGCACCAGCACCGGCAGCGCGCGCCGGTCGATCTCCTGCCAGATGGTCGCGAACTTCGGATTGGTCAAATCCTCGCCGGCGATGTTGGCGAGCGCCATCACGCCGACCGCGCCGTTTTCGGCCGCGCGGGCAAGCTCCGCCACGGCGTCCTCGGCATATTGCCAGGGCAGGGAGGCGAGCCAGCGGATGCGGTCGGACCTGGCGCGTTGCTGCTCGGCCATCGAGTCGTTGACCATTTGCGCCGCGCGCAGGCTGACCGCGGCGTCGCCCCAAAAAACATTCGGGCAGGTGAGCGAGACCACGGCGACATCGACGCCGGCCGCGTCCATCGCCTTGATGCGCAGGTCGTAGTCCCACATGCCGGGGAACAGCGTCATGAACGGAGCGTCGTAGAGATGGATCGCGCGCTGGCCGGCGCGGGTGTTCTTCACGCTGTATTTGCCGGCGCCGTGCTCGCGCAGCAGATCGATCCAATCTTGCGTCAGCATGTGGGTGTGAATGTCGATGACCGTCATCGCGGGATGTTCTTTGTCCAAAGGAATAAGCTGCGTTTCATCCGCCGCTCCCGCCCGCTTTCGGCGCGACCAGTGCGCGCGTGCGCGTGACCGCCAGATATTCATAAAGCACGATGCCGACGCCGCCGACGACACCGGCGACGTCGAGCAGCACGCCACCGGGAAACGCCCCGGCGGGGATCAGCGCCGCCAGCCCGGTGGCGGCGAACAACAGGCGGCCGGGCAGCTTGAGCGACCGCATGAAGAAACCGACGCTGGCGCAACTCACCAGCCAGACCCCGAATATCGCTGTGACGACGGCGACGGCGATTTCCAGCGGCGGGCCGATCAGCAGCAGGCTAGGCGAATAGACGAACAGGACCGGCACGATGAATGCGGTCCAGCCGAAGCGCATCGCCGCGAAGCCGGTGCGCATCGGATCGGCCTTGGCCACCGATGCGGCGGCAAAGGCCGCAATCGCGATTGGCGGCGTGATCATCGACATCATGCCGAAATACATGACGTAGAGGTGGGCGGCGATCGGCTTGACGCCGACCTCGACCAGCGACGGCGCCACCAGCGTCGCCAGCAACACATAGACGCCGACCGTCGGCAGCCCCATGCCGAGAATGATGCAGACCACTGCCGACAGCAGCAGCAGAACGAAGAGATGGCCCTGGCCGATCTGCACGAGGCCAAGCGTGAGCTGATAACCGAACCCGGAGATCGCCAGCACGCCGATGACGATGCCGGCGGCGCCGGTTATCAGAATGAGGTCGAGCGCGTTGTGGCCGGTCTCGACCAACGCGGCCAGGAAGGCGCGCGGACCAGCCCGCCGGCCCTGGAAGCCGAACACGACTGCCGGCACGATGAGTGCGACGATCGCCCACAGCACGGCCTTTTCGGGCTGATAGTTCAGGTAGAACAGGCCCACCAGCAGCACGGCAAAGGCGAGCGGGAAATACCAGCCGGCGCGCCAGATCGGCCCGGCTTTCGGGATCCTGTCGGGCTCGACCGGCGGGATGCCGTCCTTGGCCGCGTCGAGATCGGCCTGGATGAACAGCGCGCCGTAATAGAGCAGCCCCGGCACGATCGCGGCCATCACCACCGTGGCGTAGGAGGTCTCCAGGAATTCGGCGATCAGAAAGGCGGCGGCACCCATCACCGGCGGCATCAACTGGCCGCCGGTCGAGGCCACCGCTTCGATGGCACCGGCCTTGTGCGCGGGAACGCCGGCGCGCTTCATCAGTGGAATGGTGACGATGCCGGTCGCCACCACATTGGCGACGGCACTGCCGGAAATCGAACCGAACAGGCAGGAGCCGAGTACCGCGATCTTGGCCGCGCCGCCGCGGAAACGGCCCATCAGTGCCATCGAGAGGTCGGTGAAGAACTGCATACCGCCGGTACGCTGGAGAACCTGGCCGAATAGCAGGAACGTAATGACGATCGTGGTCGCGACCTTGACCGGCAAGCCGAGGATGCCGGTGTAATTGGCGGCCAACGTCAACGACAGCTTGCGCCAGTCGGTCGGAATGCCGGAGCCCGGCAGGTAATTGGCAAACAGCGCATAGAGGATGAAGACGATCACCAGGGTCGGCAGCACCAGACCGGTCGCGCGGCGCAAGGCCTCGATCAGCAGCACGATCAGAATAACGCTGACAATGACGCTGTCGGTCTGCCGTAGATAAATGAGATCGACGATGCGCGGGTAGAATGCCGCAAGATAGGCGGTGGCCGTAAATACCACGAAGGCGGCAACGGCGTCGTACCACGGCAGATCGGTCTTTTCCTGGGTGGGGATCGCCGGCAGCTTCAGGAACGCCAGCGTCAGCGTGAGCGCCAGCATGCCGGCGAGATATTGCTGGTCGTAGATCGCGATGCCGACGCGGTTATAGATGTCGAGTGCCCAGCAGATACCGCCAAGCGTGAGCAAGAGGGCAATCAGGTCGATGAGGCGACGCGGATAGGGCAATGCTGCCCTCCGAAAGGAGGGCGGCATGCCTCTACGTTTCGTGGAATCTCCGTTCATGCGAACATCGAAAGCTCGGCCTTGTTATGCGAGCTTCAGTGCTTCTTCGGCGGCCACTGGCCGATTTCCTTGTAGTACTTGATGGCACCGGGATGATACTGCACGCCCTCGATCTCCTGGGCCATCGCGTCCTTCTTGAACAACCGCAACGGCGGGAACACCTTACCGAACTCGGCGGCGTTCTCGTGCATCGCCTTTACCACCTTGTAGACAACATCGGCGGGCGTATGGGTGCTGGCGAACAAGTTCACACCGTAAGATACGATGTAGCCGGGCTCCAGTAGACCGGTTTTGCCCTTGCCCGGCGTCTCGTGCAGCAGATAGGCGACCGGCACGTATTTCTTGATCTTGGCGGTAACCTCCGGCGTCGCCTTGGGCACGGTCAGCGCGCGCACGCCGCCCACTGCCGCGTCAGCCTCCTTGATCGGGCCGGCGCCGAGCGCGAACACAAAGAAGTCGGTGCGGCCTTCCTTGAAGGCGTTGACGTTGGAAATGATGTTGGCGACGCGCACACCCTTTATGTCGTCGAGCGAGACGTTGCCCGGCGCCAGTGCCGCGTTGGTCACAGCGGTAAGGACCTTCTGGTTGGTGAAGCCGACCGGCCCGCGCGCGCCCTTGAGGTCGGCAAGCGTCTTATACTTGCTGTCCTTCTTCACGAAGATGGTGTTGCGCAGCGGGTACAGGATGGCGACGGAGCGAACGTCCTTCTGCGCGCGGCCGTGAAAATACTCGGAGCCGGTCACCGCCAGGTTGGTCTCGTAGACATTGGCGATGCCGAACGGCACTTCGCCGGCATTGACGATAGGCAGGAACTGGCTGGAGCCGCCGAGCGCCTGCACCGTCAATTTCAGCCCCGCCTTTTCATCCAGCACCTTGCCGATGGCGGCAGCGGTCGAATTGTAAATGGAACCGGCCGGTGGCGTGGCGATGGCGATCGGCTGTTGCGCCGAAGCGGCCGACAGCGGCCCGAGAACCCCGAGCGCGATCAGCGCTGGGACCAACTTTAGGTAATGCATCTATTCCCTCCCAATTTTAATCGTTGCAGCGGTCTTGTCGCGGTTGCTTGCGGCGGTTGACCGAAGTGAAAATTTTGGTCTTTTTGCCTCCTGGGTGCGCCGCGGCTCGAAGCTTGGACGCGGCTGGGGCCTGAGACAAGTTGCGCGTTGACCCAAAATTGGATTCGGCTTGGGCCTGGATGTCGCACCGTGCCCCGCCCGCTCCTGGAAATAGGGCCGCATGGGCCATTTCCTTGACAGATCGGCCCATTCTCCGCATATGAAGGCCAGCGCGGGCCC
This sequence comes from uncultured Alphaproteobacteria bacterium, assembly GCA_963727555.1. GTDB lineage: Bacteria > Pseudomonadota > Alphaproteobacteria > Rhizobiales > Xanthobacteraceae > Pseudolabrys. The sequence continues at coordinate 6,831 of CAVSGT010000001.1, forward strand.
TTGCGGTCCGCGTGTTTTTGCGCGGGCTGTTCAAGCCCCTGAAAACACAAAACAAACCGACTGAAAGAAGCCGGTCCGGATTTCCGAGCACCGGGATCGAACACCAAGGACAGAACGATGTTCGCAGTCATCAAAGCCGGCGGCAAACAATACCGGGTGGCCGCCGAAGACGTGATCCGGATCGACCGGGTCGGGCAAGAGCCCGGCCAAGTGGTCGAATTCGGCGAGGTGCTACTGCTGGGCGGCGACACGCCGACCATCGGCGCGCCAACCGTTGCCGGCGCCACCGTTGCCGGCGAAGTGCTGCAGCACGCGCGCGGCGACAAGGTGATCGCCTTCAAGAAGCGCCGGCGCAAGAATTCGCGCCGCAAGCGCGGCTACCGGCACGAGTTTTCGTTGATCCGCATCACCGAGATCCTGACCGAAGGCGCCCGGCCCTCGCAGACTCCGCCGCCGCGGCCGCAGCGCGAGGTCAAGCCGAAAGCGGAAGGCGAAGGCGAGGCGGAAGCCAAGCCGGCCAAGAAGGCCAAGACCAGGGCCAAGAAGCCGGCCGCAAAAAAGCCCGCCAAACGGGCTACAAAAGGTAAGAAGAAGTGAGATGATTCCGTCACGGAATCGGTGTACAAGTTAAGAGAATTCGAGAGAGCACTCATGGCGCATAAGAAAGCAGGCGGATCTTCACGCAACGGCCGCGACTCCGCGGGCCGGCGTCTAGGCCTGAAGATGTTTGGCGGCGAAGCGGTGACCGCCGGCAACATCATTGCGCGCCAGCGCGGCACCAAATGGCACGCCGGCCGCAATGTCGGCATGGGCAAGGATCACACGCTGTTCGCGCTTATCGATGGAAAGGTTCAGTTCGCTAATAAAGCCAAAGGCCGCAGCTACGTGTCCGTTGTACCGATGACGGAGGCTGCGGCCGAATAAGACGGTGGACATAACGAGGTCCGCCGGTCATTCAGTCAAACCGGCGGGGCTCAATGGGCTTCGAGAGGGGGAGACGGGTGACCGGCTCCCCCTCTTCGCATTTCAACCTGCGTTGAAACCCTGGAGCCCGTGTCATGACCCTGCTGGAAGAGATACCGAGAGCGCCCTACCGCGAGGCCAGTATTCCCGTCCTCGAGACCAAGCGGCTTGCTTTGCGCGCCCCGCGGCTCGAGGACGCTAAAGCGGTCGCGACGCTCGCCAACGATCGCCGCATCGCCGAGAACACGGCGCGCATTCCGCATCCGTACAAGATGGTGGATGCCGAGAAATTCATCGGCGGCGCCAACAAAACCGAAGGCGAAGCGGTGTTCCTGATCACGCTGCGCGACGGCGCCGTTATCGGCGCCGGCGGCGTCGTGTTGCACGAGGAAATGCCGGAGCTCGGCTATTGGCTGGGCGTGCCCTATTGGGGCAAAGGCTATGCCACCGAGGCGCTGCACGCGGTGATCGACTACGCCTTCACCGATCTCGATCATGCCGCGCTGCAAGCGGGCGCGCGCGTCACCAACCCGGCCTCGCGCCGGGTGCTGGAGAAATGCGGCTTCCAGTGGACCGGCGTCGGCCTCTACCGCATCTCATCGATCAAATCGTCGGCGCCGATCGACCGCTTCCGGCTCGAGCGCGGGATCTGGTCGGCGCTCAAAGGTTGGGCGCGGATGAAACGGGTGGTGTGACAGTCGTCGCGCGCCGATCGTTGCGGTCGGCGCGCGGGCGGACAGCATAAATCCACTGGTGTTGGCCGGCGTCTTAGGCAAATATCCTCCAAAATTAGTCCAGGGAGAACGCCATGGCCTACGATCTCGATCAGTTCATCGCCGACTGCCGTTCCGACCTTGCCCGCGACCCCGGTCCGGCCGGGCGCGAGCAGGTGCGTGCCAACCTTGAGAAGCTTTTGGGCAACGCCGACTTCGTCAAAAAGTACTGCGGTGACGACCAGCCGAAGGGCGTGAAAATACTGTACGAGGATCCCAAGCTCGGCTTCCAGGTGCTCGCCCATATCAACGACAAGGCGCACAAATCGCCGCCGCACGACCACGGCGCCTCCTGGGCGATCTACGGCCAGGCCTCGCAATACACCGACATGACCGAGTGGGCGCGCGAGGACGACGGCAAGGATCCCAAGCACGCCAAGCTGACGGTGCGGACGAAGTACCGACTGACACCGGGCAAGGCCGGCATCTATCAGGACGGCGACATCCACTCGATCGACTATCCCGACTGCGCGCGCTTCGTGCGCGTCACCGGCACCGATCTCGAAAAAATCAGCCGTATCAAGGTCGACCTCGGCACCGGCGCCGTGGAGCAAATCCAAGCCCGGGCGGCGTCGTAGCGCCGCTCAATAATTTTGCCGTCATGGCCGGGCTCGTCACCGCAAGTCGGGTTTACCCGACTTGCGGCACATAACTAATGCGGAAGTCGGGTAAGCCCGACTTCCGGTGCCATCTCGCTTAGGCGGGCACATCGCGTCCCTAAGCGGGATGCGCGGGTCAAGCCCGCGCATGACAAAGGAGAGGTCATGTCCAACGACCAAATGCCCCGCCCCCTGCCCGCCGCCACCGTCAAAGCCATGCTCGGCGACGGGCAGGAACTGGCGCTGATCGATGTGCGCGAGGAGTTGATCTTCTCGCGCAGTCATCTGTTGTGGGCGCGCAACGTGCCGCTCAGCCGGCTGGAATTGCGCTTCGCCCGGCTGGTGCCGCGCAAAAGCACACGCATCGTCTTGTGCGACGACAATGACGGCTTGGCCGAGCGCGCCGCCGCCGTCCTCGCGCGCGCGGGCTACAGCGACATCGCCATCCTCGACGGCGGCACCGCCGCCTGGACCGCCGCCGGCTTCGAATTGTTCTCCGGCGTCAACGTGCCGAGCAAGGCGTTCGGCGAATTCATCGAGCACCAAAGCGGTACGCCCTCGGTCAGCGCCGACGAGCTGAACAACCTCATGCGCGCCGGCACGAACATGGTGGTGCTCGACAGCCGGCCGTACGACGAATATTCCCGCATCTCGATCCCGACCGGCATCAACGTGCCGGGCGCCGAGCTGGTCTTGCGCGTGCACGACATCGCGCCCTCACCCGACACGCTGATCGTGGTCAACTGCGCCGGCCGCACCCGCAGCATCATCGGCGCGCAGTCGCTGATCAATGCCGGCGTGCCCAACAAAGTAGTGGCGCTGCGCAACGGCACCATGGGCTGGCATCTCGCCGGCTTGACCTGCGACAGCGGCAAGGACGCGCGCTTTCCGGACGTGTCGAGCGCCGGCCTTTCATGGGCCAAGGACAAGACCGACGCGGTGGCGCGCCGCTTCGGCATCGAGCGCATCGACCGCTCAGCGCTGGCGCGCCTGCGCGCCGACGAGACGCGCACGACCTATCTGCTCGACGTGCGCGATCCGGCCGAATACGCCGCCGGCCATTTTCCCGGCGCGCTGTCGGCGCCCGGCGGGCAACTGGTGCAGGCGACCGATCAATATGTCGGCACGCTCGGCGCCCGCATCGTGCTCAGCGACGACAGCGAAGTGCGCGCGGTGATGACCGCCTCCTGGCTCAAGCAGATGGGCTGGAACGACGTTTATGTTATGCCGGAAGCCGGCCAAAAATCGGAACAAGAGACCGGCATGCCGGCGCCCGATGTGCTCGGCGCGGCGCCGGCCGATGCGGCGATCGAATTCTCCGACGTGCTGGCAATCGACGATGTGAACGTGATCGATCTGTCGCGCAGCCCGAATTACCGGCGCGGCCATATTCCCGGCGCCTGGTTCGCCGTGCGCGGCCGGCTCGACCGCGCGCTGCCGAAGATACCGATGCGCCGCATGATCGTGCTCACCTCGGAGGACGGCGTGCTGGCGGGGCTGGCGGTCGAGGAAGCGCGTGCGCTCACCAAGACGCCGGTGCACTTCCTCAAGGGCGGCAATGCCGCCTGGGCCGCCGCCGGCTTTCCGCTCGCAACCGACGTGAAGCTGGCGGACGAGCCGGTCGACGCCTGGCTCAAGCCCTACGAGCGCCCGGGCGATCCGAAAGACGCCATGAATGAATATCTGTCGTGGGAAGTCGATCTGCTTCAGCGCATCGAGCGCGACGGCACCACGCATTTCAGCGCGCCGTCCGGCTCGCGCACGTCTTGACATTTGTATGTACAAGCGTATGTCTTAGGCGGCGATGGACTTACCCACAGTCGGCTTCGATTGGGATCGCGGCAATCTCGAAAAATGCCGTCGCCATGGCGTCGAGATTGCAGACATCGAAGCGATGTTCCGCCGGCCTCTCTGGGTGATACCCGATCCAGCCCATTCCTTGCGCGAGCAACGGGTTCGGGCAATCGGCACTGACCGGCGAGGGCGGCACATCTTCGTCGTGTTTACGCTTCGCGTCCGACGTGGCGAGACGTTCATCCGCCCGATCAGCGCGCGCTACATGCACAAGAAGGAAGTTCGTCACTATGAAACGCAAAAAGCCGAGGCTGAAAAAGCTACCCGTTCTGACGAGCGATGAGGCGGCGGAGCGTTTTGTCGCCACCGCCGATCTGAGCGAATACGATTTGTCCGCGATGGTGCCCGTCCACTTCGAGTTCAAGCCGAAGACTGAGCGGGTCAATATGCGCCTTTCGAAAGATCTTCTGAAATCGGTAAAGGCGCGTGCTGCCCGCGAGGGAGTCTCCTATCAGCGCTATATCCGGCTGACGCTCGAAAAAGCGATCGCGCAATCCAAATAGGCCAATATGCAATTCCTCGACGACGCCAAGGGGTCCGTCCAGCCACGGACGCACGCGCGTCATCGCTCCGACTTAATCTCCACCACAACCGTGTGCCGCCGGGCGGGCGCGGCATGCTCCCATGGCCGCACATAGTCGAACACGATGCGGGCGCGGCCCACCGCCAGCGCCTTGATGCGCCAGCGATGCGTGCCGGCGGCGCCGATGCGCCCGCTGCCGCTTTGCTGGTGGCCGGCATCGCCGATTTGCCCGATGGCCAGATTGGCGCTTTGGCCCTTGTCGATCTGCCAGCGATAGCCGGTCGTCGTGTTCTCGCTGAGCGTGACGGTCTTGACCGCGCCAATCGCCAACGAGACCGATTCATCTGGCGCGGCGTTTGCGGCGCCGATGGAGAGCAATACGGAAAAGACAAAAGCGGCCGCGGCCGCAGGCATTTTTCATGGTGGGCATCGTGTCGGCCTCGTCAAATATTGACGATATTCGGCGGATATGGGCAAAAATCACCCCTTCGTTGTGCCAAAGCATTGATTCCCATCAATTCCTCGCCAATTAGAACCGGCTGCCCATTTGCAATGTGATCCGCCATGAAATTCCTCGACGAAGCCAAGGTCTATGTGCAGTCCGGCGCGGGCGGCAACGGCTGCGTGTCGTTCCGGCGCGAGAAGTACATCGAGTTCGGCGGGCCGAACGGCGGCGACGGCGGCAAAGGCGGTGACGTGGTGGTCGAGGCGGTCGACGGTCTCAACACGCTGATCGACTACCGCTACCAGCAGCATTTCAAGGCGCAGCGCGGCGGCAACGGCATGGGCAAGGATCGCCATGGCGCCAACGGCAAGGACGTGGTGCTGAAGGTGCCGGTCGGCACGCAGGTCTACGAGGAGGACGGCGAGACGCTGCTCGCCGATCTCACGCAAGTGGGCGAGCGCGTCACGCTGATGCGCGGCGGCAATGGCGGCTTCGGCAACGCCTACTTCAAGTCGTCGACCAACCGCGCGCCGCGCCGCGCCAATCCCGGCCAGCCGGGCGAAGAGCGCACCATCCGCCTGCGCCTGAAGCTGATCGCCGATGCCGGCTTGATCGGCCTGCCCAATGCGGGCAAATCCACTTTCCTTGCGCGCGTCAGCGCCGCCAAGCCGAAGATCGCCGACTACCCCTTCACCACGCTGCATCCGCAGCTCGGCGTGGTGCGCGTCGACGAGCGCGAATTCGTGCTGGCCGACCTGCCCGGGCTGATCGAGGGCGCGCATGAAGGCGTCGGGCTCGGCGACCGCTTCCTCGGTCACACCGAGCGCTGCCGCGTGCTGCTGCATCTGATCGACGGCACGGCTGAGGATGCCGGCGCGGCTTACAAGACCGTGCGCGCGGAACTCGAAGCCTACGGCCACGGGGCTCACCGACAAGCCGGAGATCGTGGCGCTGTCGAAGGCCGACGCACTGACGCCGGAAGCGATCAAGACGCAAAGCGCCAAGCTGAAGAAGGCCGCGAAGAAAACGCCACTGGTGCTGTCGTCGGCGTCCGGGCAAGGCGTGCCGGAGGCGCTGCGCGCGCTGTTGAAGATCATCGATACAGCGCGCGCGAGCGCAGACGAGCCGCAACCCAAAGAAGCGGCCTGGCAGCCGTAATCCGCAGCACCGTCATGGCCGGGCTTGACCCGGCCATCCACGTCTTGTGGATCAGCCGTGACACTAAGACGTGGATGCCCGGCGACAAGTTTAAAGGGGCCGGCCGAAGGCGGAGGTTGGCCGGGCATGACGACGTAACTGGGGAGGTTCCCATGCAAACCCGCGCAGCCGTCGCCTGGAAGGCGGGCGAGCCGCTCACCATCGAGACCATCGACATCGAAGGCCCGAAGGCCGGCGAGGTGCTGGTCGAGATCATGGCGACCGGCATCTGCCACACCGACGCCTACACGCTGTCGGGCGCCGACCCGGAAGGCATCTTCCCGGCGATCCTCGGCCATGAGGGCGCCGGCGTGGTGCGCGAGGTGGGCGCGGGCGTCACCAGCGTCAAAGTGGGCGACCACGTCATCCCGCTCTACACGCCGGAATGCCGGCAATGCAAAACCTGCCTGTCGCGTCGCTCCAACCTGTGCACCGCCATCCGCGCCACGCAAGGCAAGGGCCTGATGCCGGACGGCACATCCGGTTCAGGTGTGACGGCGATCCGGTGTTCCACTACATGGGCTGCTCGACCTTCGCGAATTTCACCGTGCTGCCGGAGATAGCTCTGGCGAAAGTGCGCGAGGATGCGCCATTCGATAAAATTTGTTACATCGGCTGCGGCGTCACCACCGGCGTCGGCGCCGTCATCAACACCGCGAAAGTGTGGCCCGGCGCCAATGTCGCTGTGTTCGGCCTCGGTGGCATCGGGCTCAACGTGATCCAGGGTGCGCGCATGGTCGGCGCCGACAAGATCGTCGGCATCGATCTCAATCCGTCAAAACGCGCCATCGCCGAGAAATTCGGCATGACGCATTACATCAATCCGGACGAAGTCGGCCGCGACAAGGTCGTGCAGGCGGTGGTCGACTTGACCGGCGGCGGCGCCGACTTCTCGTTCGAATGCATCGGCAATGTCAACGTGATGCGCCAGGCGCTGGAATGCTGCCATCGCGGCTGGGGCGAGTCGATCATCATCGGCGTCGCCGGCTCCGGCCAGGAGATCGCGACCCGTCCGTTCCAACTCGTCACCGGCCGTGTCTGGAAAGGCACTGCCTTCGGCGGCGCGCGCGGCCGCACCGATGTGCCGAAAATCGTCGACTGGTACATGGAAGGCAAAATCAATATCGACGACCTGATCACCCACACCATGCCGCTGGACAAGATCAACGACGCCTTCGACCTGATGCACGAAGGCAAGTCGATCCGCTCGGTGGTGATTTATTGAGGGGCCTTCCGTGACCGAACTCATCGTCTTCAGTACGCATGCCGCATACGACGTATTGGCCGAAATCGGCCCGCGCTTCGAGCGCGACACCGGCAACAAGCTGATCTTTCGCTACGACCCCGCCAAAGCGGTGCGCCGCCAGGTCGAGGAAGGCGCCCCCTTCGACGTCGCCATCATCACGCGGCCGGTGTTCGATGCGTTGGCCGAGGAAGGCCACATGCTGGCCGACACGCGCGCCGATCTCGGGCGCTCCGGCCTCGGCGTCTCGGTGCGCGAGGGCGCGCCCAAACCCGACATCGGCACGGTCGACGCCTTCAAGCGCGCGCTGCTTTCCGCCAAATCGGTGGTGCGCTCCACCGAAGGCACCAGCGGCATGTATTTCGAGCAGCTGCTCGGCGAACTCGGCATCGCCAAGGACATGCAGAGCAAGATCGTGCTGGGGCCGAGCGGGCGCGTCGCCGAATTGGTCGCGCGCGGCGAAGGCGAATTGGCCGTGCAGCAGGTTCCCGAATTGCTGCCGGTGAAAGGCACCGATTTCGTCGGTCCCTTTCCGCCGGAGTTGCAGCTTTACAGCACGTTTTGCGCGGGCGTCAGCCCGATGTGCAAAAATCGCGACGCCGCGCAAGCTTTCATCGCCGCTTTGACGACGCCAGCGGCCGCGGCACTGTTCAAAGCCGCCGGGCTTGAGCCCGTCGCTTAGGTGACCAGCCCGCGGAGGAGAATACCATGCGACCGTTCGAGGGGATCCGGGTGATCGACATCACCCATGTGCTGGCCGGGCCGTTTGCCGCCTATCAGCTCGCCGTGCTGGGCGCCGACGTGATCAAGGTCGAGCATCCCGACGACCCCGATCAGAGCCGCGGCGCCGGCACCGACAAGGCGCTCAACCGCGCCAACATGGGCACGGCGTTCCTCACGCAAGCCTCCAACAAGCGCTCGATCACGCTCGACCTCAAGCAGGAGAAGGATCGCGAGATCCTCAAAAAGCTGGTCGCCACCGCCGACATCTTTGTAGAGAATTACCGGCCCGGCGCTTTCGAAGCGCTCGGTCTCGGCTACGAGGCACTCTCGGCCATCAATCCGCGCCTGATCTATGCCTCGTTCTCGGCCTTCGGCCAGCAAGGCCCGCGCGGCCCGCAGACCGCCTACGACCACGTCATCCAGGCCACCTCCGGCATCATGGCGATGACCGGCACCAAGGACGTGCATCCGATCAAGCTCGGCTCGCCGGCGGTCGACTACGCCACCGGCATGACCGGCGCCTTCGCGCTCTCCGCCGCGCTGTTCCAGCGCGAGCGCACCGGCAAAGGCCAGCGCATCGACATGGCCATGCTCGACGTGGCGATGATCCTGATGAGCTCGCTGATGACCGGCTATTTGCGCAACGGCGTGCATCCCAAGCCGCACGGCAACCGCCATCCGCACGCCACCAACGGCGCCTTCGCTACCAAGGACGGGCTGGTGATGCTGGGCGCCAGCAATCTGCGCCAGCAGGCGCGACTATGGAAGCTGCTCGGCCGCCCCGACATGGTGAAGAAGACCAACGACGAGCGCGAGGCCGACCACGCGCGCGAGATCGCGCTGCTGGAAGAGATCATGCTGACGCGCAGCGCCGACGAGTGGGAAGAATTCCTGCAAGCCAACCACGTGCCGGCCGCGCGCGTGCGCAGCATGGGCGAGGCGCTCGCCGACCCGCAGCTTGCCTCACGCGGCATCGTTCACCGCCACGCCAGCGCGCCCGGAATGGACGGCGGCTTCGGCGTGCCGCTGGCGGCTTTCACTTTTGCGCATGGCGGCCCGCGCATCGATTCGCCGCCGCCGACGCTCGGCCAGCACAATGACGAGATTTTCGCCGAGCTCGCAGCCGGTCAGAAAGCTTGAAAGGTGCTCAGCGCCGCTCGGCTTCCCAGCGTCCGGCGCACTCGCCGGCGGAGCCGACGCCGTGCCAGGTGCCGGCGCCTTCCGAGCCCGCCAGACGGCCGACGCCGCGCGCACCCTTGTTGCCGGCTTTGATGCTGACCTTGACCAGGCCGTTGGGCGCCACCGTGCCGGCGAGCTTGATCGCGGCGCTGCCGTCATAGACCACCCGGCCGCGCGCGACGTTGAAATTATAGCGGTAGGCGCGGTCGCAACTGCCCTTTTCAGTGATGATCAACACGCTCCAATTGCCGTCGGTGGTCATGGCATGGGCGGCGGGCGGATTACCGATCACAGCGGCACCCAGCAGCAGACCAGCGGCAAGCGTCAGTTTGATCATACGCATGGCAAGGCTCCTTAAAGCGCCATTCCATTCGATGGCGAGCTAAACCGGTAACGGCCGGCCGCTGCCTATTCCGCAAGCCACCGTCCACTTTTTTGTCGACGGAAGGGGGCGGTCGGTTCACTGCCGGCGTCGGCAATCTTTACGAGCGCACTGGCCACCCGACGCCACGACGGGCGGCCTCGCCGGTGCCGATGAATAGACGCGCTGTTAAGGATGCGCGCAGATCGGCGATTGGCGGCGGCGGCTCAAGCCGCGGCCAGGACGGGGACCGAGAACAGCATCTCGCCGTCCGCGGTGCGCACCAGCACCTTGGCCCCGACCCAATCGTCGGTGTCGGACACGCCGAGATCGGCGGCAATCAACTCCGCCAACTGCGCCGCGTCTTCCGGGCGGCCGAAATCGCGGCCATGATAGTCGTAGTTCGAAGACTGCTGCTTATGGACGTCGAAGAAGAAACGCATAGGGTCTGCTCCTGAGGTCAGGACAGAACCCTATACCGCCACCCGTTGGTTCCGGCTTAGACGGATCGTTCAAATTTTAGCTGCATTGCAAGTACCTAAAGTCCGGCGCACGCGCCCGGTGCAAGCCAATTCCGCGCCGCAGCACAAGGGAATCGATAACTTTCCGCCCCTCCCTGAGCGCCGGCGCTTCGTGTAGCCTCGTCCGCAGGCGCGGCAAACCGCGTGAGTGAATGACCTAGGGAAACGCCATGACGCTCTTGAAAGCCATTACCGCCGCCGCCTTCGCGCTGGCCGTCTCAGCCGCATCGGCCACCGACTATCCGGCGCCCAAGCAAGGCGAATGGGTCGCGCACGACTTCAAGTTCCACAATGGCGAGACCATGACGGCGCTGCGCCTGCACTACACCACCGTGGGCGAGCCGAGCGGCGAGCCGGTGCTGGTGCTGCACGGCACCGGCGGCTCGGCGGCGCGCATGCTGACGCCCGCTTTCGCCGGCGTGCTGTTCGGCCCCGGCCAGCCGCTCGACGCCAGCAAATATTACATCATCATCCCCGACGCGATCGGTCACGGCAAAAGCAGCAAGCCGTCCGACGGGCTGAAAGCGAAATTTCCGAAATACGACTACGCCGACATGATCAAGGCGCAGCACCGCCTGCTCGCCGAAGGCCTGCACATTCGCCATCTGCGGCTGATCATCGGCAATTCCATGGGCGGTATGGAGACCTGGATGTGGGGCGAGACCTATCCGGATTACATGGATGCGCTGGTGCCGATGGCCTCGCAGCCGACCGCGATGGCGAGCCGCAACTGGATGCTGCGGCGCATGCTGATCGAGGCCATCCGCAACGATCCCGACTACAACAACGGCGACTACGCCAAGCAGCCGAAATACCTGAAGATCGCCAGCGTCTTCTTCGGCATCGCCACCGCCGGCGGCACGCTCAATTACCAGAAGATCGCGGGGACGCATGCGCAGGCCGACAAGCTGGTCGACGCGCGTCTGGCCGCGCCGATGAAAGTCGACGCCAACGATTTCATCTGGGCCTGGTCCTCATCGGCCGACTATGACGCCGCGCCCGGACTTGCCCGCATCGAGGCTTCCGTGCTGGCGATCAATTCCGCCGACGACGAGCGCAATCCGCCGGAGACCGGCGTGATGGCGGCGGCGATGAAAAAGGTGAAGCACGGCAAGCTCTATCTCATCCCGGCGAGCGGCGAGACGCGCGGCCATGGCACCACCGGCATGGCCAAATTCTACAAGCAGCAGCTTCAGGATTTATTGGCGAAAGCGCCGCACCGCGCGATGTAGCGCGCGCGGTTATCGCTCGCACAGCCGGCGCGGGCCGTCGCTGGGCTGGTAAGTGCAATCCTGCGGATTGAATGAGAAATAGGCCTCGGCGCAGGCCTGCACATTGCAGCGCGCATTTGTGCCCACGTCGACCGGCTTTGCCGCATTGGCCGGCTTGGCGGCGGACGCCTCGGCTGAGGCCGCCGGTGGCGTGCCGCGGGTGCAAAGTTTGCGCTCGCCGACCCTGATCGCAAAGGTGCAGTCCGCCGGGTTGAAGGTGTAATAGGCGTGGCGGCAAGCCGCGACGTCGCACCGGTTCGACACCAAAGGCTTGAGCGGCAGCGGCGCCACGGTCTCGGCCCGCGTGTCGGCGGTCGGCACGGCATCGGTCGTCTTGATGTTCGCATCGGCCGGCTTGCCGGTCGCCGGACCGGTCTGATTGGTGGCAATCGCCTCCGGCTTGGATTGTGCGCCGGCGGGCGCCGGCGGCGTGGTAGCGACTTGTTGCGGCGGCGTGCCTTTGGTGCACAGCGCGCGCACGCCAAAGCGCGGCATGAAGGTGCAATCGGCCGGGTTGAACGAGTGATAGGCGCGGTCGCAAGCCGCGACATCGCACAGATCGGAGACCAAAGGCTTGAGCGGTTGTGGCGGCGCGGATTCAGCCGGTGTCTCGGTTGCCGTCGGCGCAGCGTCGGCGATTTTCGCGGTCGCGGCGGCCGGCGCGTTCACCTGATCGGTCGGCGTGGCGCTCGCCGCTTCCGTCTTAGGCTGTTCGTCCGCAGCAGCAGCCGGCGCGGCAGCGACATGCTGCGACGCGGTGCCACGCGTGCACAGCTGGCGCTCGCCAACCCTGATCGCAAAAGTGCAGTCTGCCGGGTCGAAGGTGCGATAGGCGTGGCTGCAGGCCTCGATGTCGCACCGGTTTGACACCAAAGGTTTCAGCGCCTGCGGCGCTCCGGTATCGACCTGCGTGTCGGCCGTCGGCGCAGCGTCCGCGGTTTTCGCGGTCGCGGCGGCCGGCGCGCTCGCCTGATCGGTCGGCGTGGCGCTCGCCGTTTCCGTCTTGGGTTGCTCATTTGCAGCATCGGTCGCAGCCGGCGCGGCAGCGGCCTGCTGCGGCGGCGTGCCTTTGGTGCACAACTCGCGCACGCCAAATCGCGGCATGTAGGTGCAGTCGGACGGGCTAAACGAGCGGTAGGCTTGGCTGCAGGCGTCGACGTCGCACAGGTTTGGCACCGCAGGTTTCGTCGGCTCGGGCGCAACGATGGAGGCCGGGACGTTGCCCGCCGTATCAATTGGCGTGGCGGCGGGCGCATTCGCCTGATTGGCCGGGGTGGCGCTCGCCGTTTCCGTCTTGGATTGCTCTTTCGCAACGTCGCTGGCGGCAGTAGCCGGCGCGGCAGCGACCTGCTGCGGCGGCGTGCCCCTGGTGCACAACTGGCGCTCACCAACTCGGATCGCAAAGGTGCAGTCCGCCGGATCGAAGGTGCGATAGGCGCGGCTGCAGGTCTCGACATCGCACCGGTTCGACACCAAAGGTTTCAGCGACTGCGGCGCTCCGGTATCGACCTGCGTGTCTGGCGTCTTCGTCGTCGCGCCAGCCGGGGTCGCCTGATCGGTGGGATTGGCGTTCGCAATTTCGGTCTTGGGCTGCTCTTTCGCGGCTTCGGTGGCGGCCGGCGCGGCGACCTGCTGCGGCGGCGTGCCCCTGGTGCACAGGACGCGTTCGCCAACCCTGATCGCAAACGTGCAGTCGGCCGGATTGAAGGTGCGATAGGCGCGCGTGCAGGCGTCGATGTCGCACAGGTTCGACACCGCCGGTTTCGCCGGCTCGGACGCGGCGATGGAGGCCGGAACTTTGCCCGCCGCATCGGCCGGATTGGCCATGGCGGTCTTGGCGGGCGTCTTCTTTGGGCCGAGCGCGACGGCGGGTTTGACCGGCATCAATTCGGGCTTGGCGGCGACCTTCGGCGTCGCCTGCGGCAGCGAGAGCGTGGTGCGCTCGATCGAACGCCCTGGCTGCACCAGCACGTCCATCTCCAGCAGCACGCCGAAGACGCTGACGACCACGATCACAAGGTAGAAAAGAAACGCCATCGCTCAATCCCGATGATCGGCAAGGCCGCGATCGGCGGGGATATCCGTGTCTACGCTGGCTGCAAATGCCCGTTCCGGGCCATTCGCGGGCGAATCGGCGCAGTCCATTTCCGCCCATTTTCCAGCAGTAAGAGCGCTTCCCGCAGCGAGGTATAGATTATCGCGTTTCGGGGTTGAGCGCAAAAAGCACGGGCGCCATTTGCCGGGCAATATTAATGGTTTCCGTCGCGCGGCGCGCACGCACGTACCTCCGAGGGCGTCGTGCCATAGCGCTGGCGGAAAACGCGGTTGAAATAGGAAATGTCGCCGAAGCCGACGTCGTAGGCGATTCCACTAATGGTGCGGGTGGCGGAGCGCGGATCGCGCAATGTGGCGTGCACGCGGGCGAGCCGCTGACCCAGCACGAACTCGGAAAATGACTGGCCCTCGCCCTCGAACAGCTTGTGGACGTAGCGCGCCGTGACGTCGTGACGCGCGGCAACCGATGTGGCGGTCAAGTCGCTGCGGCCGAGATTGTCCATGACGTCGGCCTTGATCACCTGCAGACGCGCCGCACGCATGCCATGCGCGCTCGGAAGCGCTTTGAGTTCGTCGCCGTTGGCCATTTTTCCCGCCCCACCCATCGAAGCAGAAGCCGCCCTTGGCGCGGGCGGCGACCCTGCTGGTCGTTGGTCGCGTGGGGATGGCGTTGGGTTCAAACGGCGGCGGCCGCGCATGGCCTTGGCGGAGCTGACGTTAGCAGTGCAATCGTCCCGTGCACCGGAGCCGGGTACCGAAAGGCGGTCGGTGTCCTTATTCTGGCCGCACACGCTCCCCACAATCGTCCCGTTCAGACGCGCTAGATGCACGGGCGAAGGGGAATCCCTGCCGAGTTCAAGCCTGGTCGTGATCGCGCAATCCGCGGCTCGCCCACTGTATCGGTGACCGACATGCGGCTTCTGTTCTTGCCCGCCTGCCTCTGCCTGATGACCTGGTCGGGCGCGACCGGTCCCGATGCCAGACTTCCGCTCGATCATCTCGCCGGCCTTGCGACCATCAAACTATCGGCCGAGCCGCGCGTCGAAAGCGACAGCAAGCCGCAAACGCCGCCGACACGATTGGCGTCGCTCGCGCCGGAACGCGACACGCCCGACGCGCCGCGCAGCGGCACGCTGCAAAGCGCCGCGACCGCCGCCGATCCGATCGCGCGCGCGCCCCGCCAATCGCAAACCTTGAGCGCGAAGCTGGAAAGCAGCGCGTCGCCGGAGACAGCCGCGGCAACCGCGCCGGTGCTCGGCGAAACCTATCAGATGCCGCGCGCCGCCTTCGAGCTCGCCTACTTGCCGTTCGCGCCGTTG
Organism: uncultured Alphaproteobacteria bacterium; assembly: GCA_963727555.1. GTDB lineage: Bacteria > Pseudomonadota > Alphaproteobacteria > Rhizobiales > Xanthobacteraceae > Pseudolabrys. Next base: position 21,857 of record CAVSGT010000001.1, read on the forward strand.
CGCGCGCTGCTCAAGCCGATCGTTCCGCGCTCGCGCGCGGAGATCTGCAACTCGCTCACCAAAGCCGCGCAGACGAACGATCTGCCGGCGCCGTTCTTCATCCGCCTGCTGTTTCAGGAAAGCGAATTCAAGCAGGGCGTGATCAGTTCGGCCGGCGCGCTCGGCATCGCGCAATTCATGCCGGAGACCGCCGCCGACCGCGGGCTCGACAATCCGTTCGATCCGCTGCAGGCGATCCCCGCCTCCGCCAAGTTCCTGCGCGATCTTGCCCAGAGGTTCGGCAATCTCGGGCTGGCCGCCGCCGCCTATAACGCGGGCCCAAGACGCATCGCCGACTGGCTCGCCAACAAGAGCAAGCTGCCGCACGAGACGCACGACTACGTCAGGACCATCACCGGCAGGCCGGCGGAGAACTGGACCGGCGCGCAAGCGGGCAGCCCGGCGCTGAAGTTGCCGAAGCGCGCGCCCTGCCAGGAGGCGGCCGGCTTGCTCGCCTGGGACGGGCCCGACAATATCCCCATGCCGCTGCGTGACCCGCGTACGCCGGAGCCGAAGAAGACGAAGGTCGCCAAGAAGGGCAAGCACGACAAGACGCATGCCGGCAAGGGCGCGGATAAGCATGCGAGCAAGACGGCGGAGACGGAGAAGAAACGCGGCGCGGATAAGCACGGGGCGAAGGCTGAGAGGAAGCGCGGCGCCGACGAGCGCTCGGCGAAGGCGGAGAAGCGCGGCGACGGGCACGTTGCCAATGCTGATAAGAAACATGCCGCGCCGGAGCACACGGCGAAGACTAAGAAAAAGCGCAGCGCGGACAAAAACACGGCTAAAGTCGACAATCGGCACAAACACGACAGCGACAGCCAGGCCTCGCGCCACCACGACAAGCACCGCAAGGTCGAGCTCACGGAGCGGTAGCGCGTCGGCGCTTGCGTTCTATCTCAACGGATGCTAGAACAAAACGAGAACCTCTGACATTAAAAAATTCCGCTTTTTCAGTCCCCTTGTGATTATTCCATTGATGGAATATCATGCCTTGGCTGGTCGAGTACACCGATGAGTTCGGCACCTGGTGGCAAACGCTCGGCGCCAACGCGCAAGACGATATCGCCGCGACCGTCGCCGTGTTGGAGCAGCGCGGCCCGCGATTGCCGTTTCCTTATTCCTCGGCGGTGGCGGGCTCGCGGCATGGGCAGATGCGCGAATTGCGCGTGCAGAGCGGAGGCGAGCCATTGCGCATCTTCTATGCTTTCGATCCACGACGCGCCGCGATCCTGCTCATCGGCGGCAACAAGACCGGCGACGATCGGTTCTATGAGCGCATGATTCCGCGCGCCGATCGCCTCTACGATATTTATCTCGACGAGTTGAGACGCGAAGGATTGATCCCATGACTGGGCACCGGCCGTTCGGCGAGTTGACCAAGCGTCTGCCGCCGGCGCGCAAGGCGCGCATTGCCGATAAAGCGGCGGCGTTGAACACCGCTTTGACCCTGCACGAGTTGCGCAAGGCGCGCACCGTCTCGCAGGAGGAATTGGCGCGTAAGCTCGCTGTCGGCCAGCCGGCCGTCGCCAAACTCGAACGCCGCAGCGACATGTATGTCAGCAACCTGCGCCGTTACGTCGAGGCGCTCGGCGGCACGCTTGAGATTGCCGCACGCTTTCCGGATGGGGCGGTGAGGATTGAGCAGGAGGGACGAGCAAATCAAAAGCAGGGGTCAGCTACGAGAAATTCCGGCCACGTTTCGCTTCATCGGAAAAGACCAGGGGCGTCGGCTGATAGAATGGTCACGGAAGGCACCGAAATAGACGTGCTCAGGCAGTTCAACAACATTCGACCTGGCGAACGAAATCAATATTCAATGATGAGAGGCGACGTCGTGTACGGTCACCTCGAAATTGAAAATATTCTCCGCGAAATGAAGCTTGATACCGAGGATGACTAAAGAGCAGGTTCTCCAAAGCGTCGCGTGTAAAGCCAGCATCAAGCCTTCGCGATTCTATTTGCGAGGCGAATAGCCTTGTAAATTATTTCCAAAATGCTGGACGAGCGCATGGTTTGGCTGCCGGACCAATCCAAAGACTCGCCATCTTCGTGCATGCTAGACATACGGCGCCACCAACACCGCCGGGCCCATGTCGCAAGCCGCCGCCAAATTCCCCACCCTCACCGCCTTCCGCCGCATCGTCGTCAAGGTCGGCTCATCGCTGCTGGTCGATGCCGCCGCCGGCGGGCTCAAGCGCGACTGGCTCAATTCGCTCGCCGCCGACATCGCCGAACTGCACAAGGGCAATTCTCAATCCGGTCCGGCTAACGCGCCGGGCCGGTTGCGCGACCTCCTGGTCGTCTCCTCCGGCGCCATCGCGCTCGGCCGCGCCGTGCTCAAGCTGCCGGGCGGCCCGCTCAAGCTCGAGGACAGCCAGGCCGCCGCCGCGGTCGGGCAGATCGCGTTGGCGCGCGCCTGGGCCGAGGCGCTCGGCGCGCACGGCCTCACCGCCGGCCAGGTGCTGGTCACGCTCGGCGACACCGAAGAGCGTCGCCGCTATCTCAACGCGCGCTCGACCATCGACAAGCTGCTCGAATGGCGCAGCGTACCGGTAATCAATGAGAACGACACGGTGGCGACGTCCGAGATCCGTTACGGCGACAACGACCGGCTGGCGGCGCGCGTCGCCACCATGATGAGCGCCGATCTGCTGGTGCTGCTGTCCGACGTCGACGGGCTCTACGACCGGCCGCCGGCGCAAAGCGCGGACGCCAAGCTGGTGCCGCAGGTCGCGCGCATAACACCTGCGGTCGAGGCGATGGCGGGCGCCTCCGACAATGCGCTGTCGCGCGGCGGCATGCGCACCAAGATCGAAGCCGGCAAGATCGCAACGAGCGCCGGCACGCATATGGTGATCGCGTCGGGGCGCGTTGCGCATCCGCTTGCCCGCATCGCCGACGGCGCGCCCTGCACCTGGTTTTTGACGCCGGCCAATCCGGTCACCGCGCGCAAGAAATGGATCGCCGGTTCGCTCGAGCCGCGCGGCGCCGTGCACATCGATGCCGGCGCGGTCAAGGCGCTGCGCTCGGGCAAGAGTTTATTGCCGGCAGGCGTCAAGCGCATCGAGGGCGCCTTCGAGCGCGGCGATGCTGTGCTGGTGCGCGGACCGGACGGCCACGAGGTCGGCCGCGGGCTGGTCGCCTATGACGCCGCCGACGCCGAGCGCATCAAGGGCCGCTCCTCCGCCGACATCCCCGCCATCTTGGGCTTCGCCGGGCGCGCCGAAATGATCCACCGCGACGATCTTGTTCTGGGCGGCGAGTAGTTCGGAAGACGACGTTGTGCGCCGGCGAGGTGCGGTGTGTTCGGCCAACATCTCCCGCAAGAAAATCGAGAAGACGAAGATGTTCGGCCGCCCAGCGCGACGTTTTGGCTCACGCGACGATTTGGCAAATTGCGCCGGCGCGCCGGACGGAGTCCACTCACGCACATAACGTCGCCTGTGGCCGGGGGGTTGCCCCTTGAACACCCAAGCCCTGTTGCCGGCGGCGGTAGTCAAAGGCACGTCATGTGCCGGCGACGGTGAACTATCCCCCAAGGGGCCTTCGGGCCCCTCTTTTTTTGCGCCAAGCTACGGCAATGCCTTGCGTATTTGGCGGTCGGCCAATGGCCGAGCGCGCCGCTTTCGCCGCTGACCGAGATCTAAGCGCGCCGCCTGCGGCGGCTGCGGCTGCGCCGGTTTGGCAGCGGCGCCGGTCGCGACGGCAAAGCCAACGTCGTGCCGTCGGGAAATTCCAGATAGCGGCTATAGACTTGCACCTGGCCCTCGCCGCCGCGCCGGCCCTCGATCACGAATTTGGTGCCGACCGGAAACCGGCTGGGCAAACGCTTCGAAACGGACGCCATGACAACCTCCTAGCGACACCCTAGCCTGCCAATTCAATGTGTAGGTCAAACGACCCGTTCCCCCGTACCGCCGGTTATCCACGCTATCCCCAGGTAAAATCTTGCCGAAATCGGCAACCGGCCGCCGCCAAGCCATCTCGCGGCCGGCTGCCTGACATGATAGGAACCAAGCAGGATTGACGTTTCGATTGGGTGACGGACCCTCTCCGGCATGAGCGCGCCGCTAAAAAGCATTGAAGGGACAGGCGAAATCGCCGAATTGATGGGCGAGATGGGGCGCAGTGCGCGCGCCGCCGCCCGGGTGCTGGCGCTCGCCCCTGGCGCGCAAAAGGACCGCGCGCTCGACGCCATGGCCAAGGCCATTCGAGGGCAATCAGCCCGCATCTTCGCCGCCAATGCTGAAGACCTCGCCGAGGCCCGCGCCAGCGGCCTGAGCGGGGCCTTTCTCGACCGTTTGACGCTCGACGCTGCCAGAATCGAGGCGATTGCCGCCGGGATCGAGGTCGTGCGCGGCCTCGCCGATCCGGTCGGCACAGTCACCGAATCCTGGACGCGCCCCAATGGCATGACCATCGAGCGGGTGCGGGTGCCGCTCGGCGTCGTCGGCATCATCTACGAGAGCCGGCCGAATGTGACGGCCGACGCCGGCGCATTGTGCCTGAAGTCGGGAAACGCGGCGATTCTGCGCGGCGGCTCCGACAGTCTGCGCTCCAGCCGCGCCATTGTCGCCGCGCTCGCCGAGGGCCTGCGCGAAGCTGGCCTGCCGGAGGCCGCCATTCAACTGGTCCCGACCCGCGATCGCGCCGCCGTCGGCCTGATGCTCGCCGGGCTCGACGGCAATATCGATGTGCTGGTGCCGCGCGGCGGCAAAGGTCTGGTCGCGCGCGTGCAGGCGGAAGCGCGCCTGCCGGTGTTCGCGCACCTGGAAGGCATTTGCCACGTCTACGTCGACAAGGCCGCCGATCTGGCCATGGCCAAGAAGATCGCGCTCAACGCCAAGATGCGCCGCACCGGCGTTTGCGGCGCGGCCGAAACGCTGCTGGTCGATCGCGCCGCGGCGGCGACGCTGCTCAAGCCGCTGGTCGAAATGTTGATCGAGGCCCAATGCGAGGTGCGCGGCGATAAAGCGACGTTGGCCGTCGATAGGCGCGTCAAGCCGGCGAGCGAAGAAGACTGGGGAACCGAATATCTCGATGCCATCATCGCCGTGAAATTGGTCGACGGGGTCGATGCCGCCATCGATCACATCGAGCGCTACGGATCGCATCACACCGACGCCATCGTCACCGCGGATGCGGCGACGGCGGAGAAATTCCTCTCGCAGGTCAATTCGGCGATCGTGCTGCACAACGCCTCGACGCAATTCGCCGATGGCGGCGAATTCGGCTTCGGCGCCGAAATCGGCATCGCCACCGGCCGGCTGCACGCGCGCGGCCCGGTGGGCGTCGAGCAGCTCACCACGTTCAAATACCGCATTCGCGGAAGCGGTCAGATTCGCCCGTGAAACCGCGATTACCCGTGCGCCGAGAGCGCGCGCTGCCTCCTCATGCGCCCGGCATGAAGATCGGCCTGTTCGGCGGCACGTTCGACCCGCCGCATCTGGCGCATCTCGGCGCCAGCCTGCTCGCCCTCAAGCGGCTCAAGCTCGACCGTATCTGGTGGCTGGTCACGCCCGGCAATCCGCTCAAGAACAGCAGCGGGCTCGGGCCGGTCGGCGAGCGCATCGCCGCCGCCCGCGCGCTGGCGCAGCATACGCGCATCGATGTGACCGGTCTCGAAGCTGTCATTAAGACGCGATATACCTATGACACGATAAGATGGCTCAAGGCCCGATGCCCACGAGTCCGATTCGTCTGGATCATGGGCGCCGACAATCTGCGGAGCTTTCACCGCTGGCAGAGATGGCGTGGCATAGCAAAGCTGGTGCCGTTCGTGGTGATCGACCGCCTCGGGCCCAGCCTTTACGCCGCCGCCAGCGCAGCAGGCCAAGCGCTCTCCCACGCCCGTATCCCGGAACACGACGCCGCTTCGCTGCCCTACCGCAAGCCGCCGGCCTGGGCCTTTGTGCACGGCCTCAAGTCGCCGTTGTCCTCGACCGCGCTGCGGGCGTTGCGCAAACGCGCAAGACCCGGCGCCGGCAAAACCGTCAAGCCCAAGGGTGGCAAGCAACGAACCAAGTCGTTATCTTGAGTGTTGCTCCGGTGCGAACCGGGGCGGGTGCAACGAACGGAAAGGAAAAAACCCTCTGATTACACCTGCACTCTCTCGGGCGTCGCGTCGTATGCCCGGCCCCGTCTCCCGGCGCCCCGACGCCGACGAGACGCTCCGTCTTGTCCTCGCCTCTCTGGAAGACGCCAAAGCCGAGGACAGCGTCACCATCGATCTCACCGGCAAAACCTCGATAGGCGATTACATGGTCGTGACCTGCGGCCGGTCGCAGCGCCATGTCGGCGCCGTTGCCGACCATGTGGTCAAGGACCTCAAGAAGGCCGGCATCAGCGGCGTGCGCGTCGAAGGCATGCCGCAATGCGACTGGGTGCTGATCGACGCCGGCGACGTCATTGTCCACGTATTCCGGCCCGACGTGCGCGCCTTCTACAATCTCGAAAAGATGTGGTCGGGCGGTCGCACAGACGAGCGGCGCCGAAGCTGATACGCTCGGCGGCGCGATGCGCATCATTGTTGCCGCCATCGGACGCCTGAAACGAGGCCCGGAAACCGAGCTTTGCGAGCGCTATGCCAAGCGCGCCACGCAGACCGGCCGCGGCCTCGGCCTGCGCGACGTCGAAATCGTGGAAGTCAGGGAAAGTCGCGCCGCCGAAGCCGGCAAGCGCATGCTCGAGGAATCGATCGCGCTCGCCAATATCGTTCCATCAGGCGCCGCGGTCGTGCTGCTCAATTCGCGCGGCGATAATCTCGACAGCGCTAGCCTCGCCGCTCAACTGGCCCAATGGCGTAGCGAAAACCACCCGGCGGTAGTGTTCGTGATCGGCGGCCCCGATGGCCTGGCGCCCAGCCTGCACGAAAAGGCCAAATTGCGCCTGTCATTCGGCGCCGCCACCTGGCCGCACCAACTGGTGCGGGTCATGCTGCTGGAGCAGCTTTACCGCGCCGCCACGATCCTCTCCGGCCATCCCTATCATCGCGCCTGAAGCGGCCCGGGCGGTCGCGTTTTGGTCTTAATCGCCCCCCAAGAAGATGCCGCCACAATCTACTTGCCGTTCACCCCTGTGGGCTTAACTTGGCCACGATGATTTGCCCTACGGCCTTCCGCCGTTTCGATGCGCGCTTGGCGCTGGTCGCCGGATTAGGCCTAGCTTTGCCGCTGGCCTTTGCGCTCGCGGCCGAGAAGCCGGCGCCGGAGAGCAAGAGCGACAAGCTCCAGGCTATCCAGCAGCACAATCGCGAGCTCGAGGCCAACAAAGAGCAACAGCGCAAATCGGCCGAAACCGAGGCTGAACTCAAGCACGAGATCGAGCAGATCGGCGCCGACCGCCGCAAGCTCAATAAGCAACTGATCGAGACCGCCGGACGCCTGCGCGATCTGGAACGCAAGGTTACGGAAAGCGAGACCCGGCTGCAGGCGCTGGATGATGACGAACGCGACCTTCACAAATCGCTCGACGGCCGCCGTGCCGTGATCGGCGAGGTGCTCGCGGCTTTACAGCGGGTCGGCCGCAATCCGCCGCCGGCGCTGATCGCTAGCCCCGAAGACGCGCTGCAGTCGGTGCGCACCGCCATGTTGCTCGGTGCGGTGGTGCCGGAAATGCGGCAACAGGTTGAAGAACTCGCCAATAACCTCAGCGAGCTGGTGGCGGTGCGCAAGAAGATCGCTGCCGAGCGCGACCAGCTCAAGAACCAGGTTGCCTCGCTCCACGGCCAGCGAACGCGCATGACCGCGCTGGTCGCTGCGCGGCAGAAACAGCAGGCCGCGCACGAGAAGGCGCTCGACGCCGAGCGCGCGCGGGCGACCCAGCTCGCCCACCAGGCCGACAATCTCAAAGATTTGATCGCCAAGCTCGAACAGAGCGTCGTGCGCGCCGAGCGCGAAGTCCCCCGCACCGACGCAAAGACGGCTTTGGCGGCGCTCCACGACCCCGGCCGAATGGCGCCGGCGGTCACTTTTGCCTCTTTGCGCGGGCGAATTCCGATCCCGGTTAATGGCGTGAAAATCAAGAAATATGGGGCGCCGGACGGCGTTGGCGGGCTGGAAAAGGGCGTATCCCTCGCCACCCGCGCGGGCGCCCAGGTGACCGCGCCGACCGACGGCTGGGTGGTCTATGCCGGGCCGTTCCGTTCCTATGGACAACTCTTGATCCTGAATGCCGGCGGCGGGTATCATGTCTTGCTCGCTGGGATGGAACGGATATCAGTTGATCTCGGACAGTTCGTGCTGACCGGGGAACCGGTTGCGGTAATGGGGAATGGTTCCCATGTTGCCGCCATTCTCGCGACTGGTTCCAGCCAGCCGGTGCTATACGTTGAATTCAGAAAGAACGGGGTTCCCGTCGATCCAGGCCCATGGTGGGCATCTGGCGAAGGTGCAAAGGCTCGTGGATGATGCGCAAAACTTCTCTCATTCTACTCGGCGCGGCGGCAGGGGCGGCGATTGCGCTGCTCGCTACACAACCTCGCCTCACCTTTGCCGGCGCGAGCGCCAAGGCGGCCGCGGCGGACACATACCGGGAGCTCAATCTCTTCGGTGACGTATTCGAGCGCGTACGCGCCGACTACGTCGAGAAGCCGGCAGACAACAAGCTGATCGAGACGGCGATCAACGGCATGTTGGCCGGGCTCGATCCGCATTCGAGCTACATGGATCCGAAAAGCTTCCGCGACATGCAGGTGCAGACGCGCGGTGAGTTCGGCGGCCTTGGCATCGAAGTCACCATGGAAGACGGCCTGATCAAGGTGGTGGCGCCGATCGACGACACGCCCGCCGCCAAGGCCGGCATCATGGCGAACGATATAATCACCAAGCTCGACGGCGAGCAGGTTCGAGGTCTCACGCTGAACCAGGCGGTGAGAAAATGCGCGGCCCGGTGAACAGCAAGATCAAGCTGACCATCGTGCGCAAAGGCGCGGAAAAGCCGCTTGAGGTGTCCATTACCCGCGACATCATTCGCGTGCGCTCGGTGCGCTCGCATGTCGAGGGTGACGACGTCGGCTATATCCGCCTGACCCAGTTCAACGAGCAAACCACCGACGGGCTGAAGAAGGCGATCGCCAGCATCAAGTCCAAGGTGTCCAACGACAAGCTCAAGGGTTACATCCTCGATCTGCGCAACAATCCGGGCGGTCTGCTCGACCAGGCGATCTCGGTGTCGGACACGTTCCTGCAAAAGGGCGAGATCGTGTCCACGCGCGGCCGCAACCCGGAAGAAACCCAGCGGTTCGACGCGCGCTCCGGCGATCTCACCGGCAGCAAGCCGCTGATCGTGCTGATCAACGGCGGTTCGGCGTCGGCTTCCGAGATCGTGCCGGCGCGCTGCAGGATCACAAGCGGGCGACCTTGATCGGGACCCGCTCGTTCGGCAAAGGCTCGGTGCAGACCATCATTCCGCTCGGCTCCGGCAACGGCGCCTGCGGTTGACCACCGCACGCTACTTCACGCCGTCCGGCCGCTCGATCCAGGCCACGGGCATCACGCCCGAAATCCAAGTGCTGCAGGACGTGCCGGACAGTCTCAAGGACAAGACCGACACCATGGGCGAGGCCTCGCTGCGCGGCCATCTCAAGGCCGAGGGCAAGGAGCAGACCGGCTCGCAAGCCTATGTCCCGAAGGACCCGAAGGACGACAAGGCGCTGAAAATGGCCGACGAGCTGCTGCGCGGCACCATCGTCAATTCGGCTTTCCCGCCGATCCCAAGACGCCGGTTCCGAACTGAACGCGGTAATCGAGACGACGTTGCTGCGGGGCGGCTCAACCAGCCGCCCTATTTTATTGATTTTATTACATAATTTACTGAACGAAGATATGAACCCCCGCCTAGACCCCGCCCGGTGCGTACGTGGACTACTCGGCCTGCAAGGCGCGCTGCTGGCGATAACGGGGACCGGGCGGGTGACGGGCCAAG
>CAVSGT010000002.1:0-663854 GCA_963727555.1 uncultured Alphaproteobacteria bacterium
CCCGGGCCGGATTCGAACCAGCGACCAACCGGTTAACAGCCGGTTGCTCTACCACTGAGCTACCGGGGAACACTGCCGGCGCTTCGGCAATGGCCGCGCTATAACAAAGCGCCATTGCTTTGCAAAGCGCAGATCGCGGCCCGCCTCCGCCAAGACTATGGCGAGCGCCCGGTATGCGATGGGCTTGCCAGCCGGAGCCTTGATGAAGTCGAGTGGAGGCCACGGCCGGAATTGAACCGGCGTACCCGGTTTTGCAGACCGGTGCGTAACCACTCCGCCACGTGGCCTTTGACCTAGCGCAAGTCGGCGCCGGCTGCCCCCAGCCTATATAGGAGCTAGCGCGGCCGGACAACGTGCCGCCTCGCTTGCCTTTTGAGAAAGCTTGCCGCATCAAGGTCCGCGCATGTCAGGGTTTCAGCGAGGTTTGCGATGACCGATTTCGCCGCCGCGCGCCGCCATATGGTGGACGGACAGCTCAGAACCGCCGATGTCACCGACCTGCGGCTGCTCGGCGCCATGGATGCAATTGCACGCGAGAGCTTCGTGCCGCCGGCGGCCGCGCCCATCGCCTATCTCGATCAGGACGTGCCGGTCGGCGAAGGGCGTCGTCTGCTCAAGCCGATGGTGCTCGCCAAGCTGATCCAGGGCGCCAATATCGAACCGAGCGACAGCGTGCTCGATGTCGGTTGCGCCACCGGCTATGGCGCTGCCGTGCTCGCACGCATGGCCGGCACGGTCGTCGCATTGGAACAGGACGCGAGCCTATCCAAGACGGCAGCGGTAGCGCTGTCCGGCATCTCGACATGTGACGCTGGCAAGCGGACCGCTGAACGCAGGTTGGCCGCAGGCGGCGCCTTACAATGTCATCGTGATCGAGGGCGCAACCGAAGTCGCGCCGCACGCGCTTTGCGATCAGCTCAAGGACGGCGGCCGCCTGGTTTGCGTGCTCGGCGGCGGTCCCGGTGCCAAGGCCATGGTCTATACCCGCAGTGGCGGCGATGTCGGCGCAAGGCCGCTGTTCAATGCCAGTGCACCGGTGCTGCCGGGATTCGCGCAGAAGCCAGCCTTCGCTTTCTGATTCTCCACTGATTCGTTCAGTCGCTTAGAAGCGACACTCCGAAGCATTTTGCGTTCCGCATCGCGCGGGGGGTTTTAACCCTTGCGTCCGCCGACTATGGTTTGCATCGACTCAGTTAAATTCGCTGATGAGTAGAGTCCGTGTCCCCATGTTAGTCAGATTGAGGAACGTCGCCCTTGAGGCGCAGCAGTTGGAAATTCGGCCTCGCGGCCGGTCCGTTTGCTTTGGCCGGAGCGGCAGGGCTGCTGCTGATTTCCCCGGTACGGGCGGAGACGCTCGAATCCGCGCTGGCGCATGCCTATCTGAATAACCCGTCGCTTAATTCCCAACGCGCCGCCGTGCGCGCCGTCGATGAGGGCGTGCCGCAGGCATTGTCCGGCTATCGGCCGAAGGTCACGGCGACTGTGAGCGGTGGTAAATCAACGTCGTCGAGCACGACAAAAGCCAAACCGGTGGCGCCAGGCTTGCCGGCCACCTACGCGACGCTGAGCGGCTACAACTCGCCGTTCTCCGCCGGCGTCACCGCCACGCAGACGCTGTTCAACGGTTTCCAGACCGCCAACAAGACGCGGCAAGCCGAGAGCCAGGTATTCGCCGCGCGCGAGACATTGCGGCAGACCGTGCAGACCGTGCTGCTCAATGGCGCGACGGCGTACATGAATTTGCTGCGCGACACCGCCATTCTCGATCTGCAACGGCGCAACGTCGAAGTGCTGCAAGAGCAATTGCGGCAGACCCGCGACCGCTTCAATGTCGGCGAGGTCACGCGCACCGACGTGGCGCAAGCTGAATCAAGCCTTGCCGCCGGGCGCTCGCAGGTGCTCACCGCGCAGGCCAATTACACCGCCTCGGCCGCCACCTACCGGCAGGTCATCGGCACCAATCCGGGCCACCTGGTGGCGGCAACGCCGGTCGACCGCTTCTCGCCGCACACATTGCCCGGCGCAATCGCGGTCGGCACCGCCGGCAACCCGACCGTGACGCTGGCGCAATACAATGTCGATGTCGCCCAACTGGCGGTGAAGGTCGCCGAAGGCGCGCTCTATCCGACCGTGTCGGTGCAGGGAAGTTTCGTGCAGAACTATGGCGTGGCCGGCAGCCTCAACGTTATGCAGAGCTACACCGGCTCGGTGATCGGCTCCGTCAGCGTGCCGATCTACCAGGGCGGCGGCGAATATTCGCTCGTGCGTCAGGCCAAGGAGACGCTCGGCCAGAAGCGTATCGACATGGATACCGCGCGCGACTCCGCACGCCAGAACGTGGTGCAGGCCTGGGGTCAGCTCGATGCGGCAAAAGCCAATATCGAGGCGACGCAGGCGCAGGTGCAGGCCTCCGAGATAGCGCTTAATGGCGTGCGTGAGGAGGCCCGCGTCGGCCAGCGCACCACGTTCGATGTGCTGACCGCGCAGCAAACGCTGGTGAACGCGCGGGTGGCGGTGGTCACCGCCCAGCACGACCGCGTGGTGGCGTCCTACACCTTGCTGGCGGCGGTCGGCCGGCTCTCGCCGCAGGTGCTGCACCTGCATGTGCCGGTTTACAACGCGCGCACGCATTACCATCAGGTGCGCGACAGCTGGGCGGGCGTGCGCACGCCGGACGGGCGCTGAGCCGGCGGCCGCGGTCACGCATCGCCCTTTGTGTCCACAGGCCATTGAATTTCCACAGTTCCAACTGCCACACCCGCATGCCTCTGGCGTATATTGTCCAGGCACGTGATTCGCTTCAGCCGCTGCGCGGGCAGGGGACCGCGGCGGTGATCGCGAGGGCGGACGCGCTGTCGAAATAACGTGCTCGGGAAGATTGTGATGAACCAACCGGCGAAGGCCCAAGAACCCTCGATGGAGGAAATTCTGGCCTCCATCCGCCGTATTATTGCCGACGACGACAGCAACAAGCCGGCAAAGGCCGAAGATTCCGCCGCGGCGAACCGGCCGGCGCCCGCCAACAAGCAGGGCGACATCGACGCCATGCTGGCCGACCTCGATGTCGAGCCAGGCGCGCCGCAAGATTACGAGCCGCCGAACGAGGCTGGCGAGCCGGCGCCCGACGTATTCGATTTGACGGAAGCGATGGCGGCGCCACCGCCAAAGTCGTCACCGCTGCCGAATCCAGCTTCGGCGCCGGCCTTCCGGACCATCGACGGCTCTTCCGACGTGGTGTTCAGCGAGCCGGAGCCGCAGGAGCAGCCATCGATGCGGGCGGAGCCGCCGCCGCAACGGCCGTTCGCGCCGCAGGCGCCGCCGCCGATGCCGGACCGCCACTTGATCGCGGCCTCGACCGTCGCGGCGGTCGACAGCGCCTTCAATTCGCTGGCGCATACCGTGATCGGTCAGAACGCGCGCACGCTTGAGGACCTGGTGAAAGAGATGCTGCGCCCGATGCTAAAGTCCTGGCTCGACGACAACCTGCCGGGCGTGGTCGACCGCATCGTGCGCGCCGAGATCGAGCGCGTCTCGCGCGGACGCTAAATAGAGCCGTCGCGCGCCCGCCGCGCGAGCCCGCGCGAAAACCACACGCCGAGCAACAGCAGCGCCAATCCCGACGCCAGGAAGAGCGTCTTCGCCGTGAATTGCTCGAAGATCACGGCGCCGACGGCGACGCCCGCGGTCTGGCCGAGATAGAGCGCGGCGGAAAAGATCGCCACCGCGGTGCCGCGCGCTTCCGGCGTCATCTGCGTGGCGTTGGTCTGCAGCGTGTTGTGCAACATATAGAAGCCGAGGCCGATGATGACGATCGCGAGCGGCGCGATATAGGCGTGCGGCTCGAACGCCAGGAGGGCGTAGGCGACCGCCAGCAAAGCGCCGCCGATGGCGGCAAGGCCGCTCTGCCCGAAACGCGTGACCAACATGTGCACCGAGAAACTGTAGATCAGTCCGCCGATGGCGAAGGCGCCGACGAACAGGCCGACCAGCGCGAAATTCAGTCCGAAGCGCAAATGCAGGTCGGCGCCGACATAGGTGAAGGCGCCGAACATGGCGCCGCTTTCGATGAAAGCAATGACGACCACCATGCGCGCCCAGGGCGAGCGCAGCACGGCGGAATAGCCGGCGACGAATCCGGTTTCGGTCGCGGTGGGCGGGCGGCTGGCGCGGGTGATCGGATTGCGCGCCAGCTCGTAGAACTGCGCAACGGTAGCGACGCCCATCATGCCGGCGAGCAGGAAGAACACGTTGCGCCAGCCGAAATAGTCGCCGAGCACGCCGCTCGCCGCCTGGCCGAACAATTGGCCGAGGATCAGCCCGGACAGGAAGCGGCCGATCACCTGCTGGCGGCGCTCATAGGGGATGACGTCGCCGAGGAAGGCGAGCGCCAAGGGCACGATCCAGCCGGTGGCAAGCCCGCTGCCGAGGCGCGCCGCCACCAACCACGGCAGCGTCGGCGCCAGTCCGCACAGCGCCACCAAGACGGTCGCGGCGGCGGCGGCAAAGGCGAGGCAGCGGTATTTGCCGACGCGGTCGCCGATCGGACCGGTCAGCAATTGCACCGAGCCGTGGGCGAGCAAATAGGCGGTAACCACGATCGAGGTCGCGCCGACGCTGACATTCAGCCCGGCGGCGATCTGCGGCAGCAGCGAATCGGATGAGCGCACCATGGCCTGGGCGGCAAAGGAGACCAGGGCCAGCGTGACGATGGCGCTGGTGACGCTGCCGCGCTTTTCGGTGGTGGATTCCGGCAAAGTTGACACTCGGTGGCGTGGCGGGCTTTCTAGCCCGCCGAATGCTCCAGACAAAACGACAATGATCGATAAGACCTATCAGCCCTCGGAGGTCGAGGGCCGCATCTACCAGACTTGGGAAAAATCCGGCGCCTTCCGCGCCGGCCGGCCCGAGCGCGCCGGCGCGCAGGCCTACTCTATCGTCATTCCGCCGCCCAACGTCACCGGCTCGTTGCATATGGGCCATGCGCTCAACAACACGCTGCAGGACGTGCTGTGCCGCTTCGAGCGCATGCGCGGGCGCGACGTGCTGTGGCAGCCGGGCACCGACCACGCCGGCATCGCCACGCAGATGGTGGTCGAGCGGCAATTGATGGAGCACCAGCAGCCGGGCCGGCGCGATATGGGGCGCGAGGCCTTCATCAAGCGCGTGTGGGAGTGGAAGGCGGAGTCGGGCGGCACCATCGTCAATCAATTAAAGCGGCTCGGCGCCTCCTGCGACTGGTCGCGCGAGCGCTTCACCATGGACGAGGGGCTGTCGCGCGCGGTGCTGAAGGTTTTCGTCGAGCTTTATCGCGAGGGCCTGATCTACAAGGACAAGCGGCTGGTCAATTGGGACCCCAAGCTGCTCACCGCGATTTCCGATCTGGAAGTGGTGCAGGTCGAGACCAAGGGACACCTGTGGCACCTGCGCTATCCGATCGAAGGCAAGACCTTCGATCCGGACGACCCCTCGACGTTCATTGTCGTGGCGACCACGCGGCCGGAAACGATGTTGGGCGACACCGCGGTGGCGGTGCATCCGGACGACGAGCGCTACAAAGATTACGTCGCCGCTTTCAAAGCCGGCAAGCCGGTCAACGTCATCCTGCCGCTGGTCGGCAGGCAAATTCCGATCATTGCCGACGACTATTCCGATCCGGAGAAGGGCTCTGGCGCGGTGAAGATCACGCCGGCGCACGACTTCAACGACTTCGAGGTCGGCAAGCGGCACAATTTGGCGCAGATCAATATCTTCAGCGTCGAAGCCCATCTCGCGCTCAAGAATAATGAGGCGTTCGTCGCTGGCGTGCCGCCGTCAAGCGAACTCGACGAAACGTTATCAATGGATGGCCTGAGCCGCGAGGTTGCGCGCAAGAAGATCGTCGAGCGGCTGGAAGCGAAGATGTCGAAGATCGAGCCAACGCGGTCGTTCCGCACGGCGACCCTCGATCGACCGTATACCGGACGCCGACGCGCTGGCCAAGCCCGATCGCCGCCGTGCGCGACGGCAAGAACCAAGTTCGTGCCGCAGAATTGGGAACAACCTTCAACTGGATGGACATCCAACCTGTGCATCTCGCGCGCTTTGTCGAGATTCCGGCTGCGGCTCGCGTCGAAGGCTTATGCGGGATCGGCACAAGGAAACAGCTGAACGGCTGGATCGCGCACGAAACCGCAAAAGGCCGCCGCCGAGATTACGTAGACGATCAGGCTTACGGCTTCAGCTTGACGCCCAAGGTCGCCGCAAATTGGTTGGTTGGTATCGGGCGCGATGAAGACTGCTCGACACTGGCTCTTCGGCGCTGTGGCCGTTCTCCACCCTCGGCTGGCCGGACGAGACGCCGGAGCTCAAGCGCTATTACCCGACCACCGCGCTGGTCACCGGCTTCGACATCATCTTCTTCTGGGTCGCGCGCATGATGATGATGGGGCTGCACTTCATGAAGGAAGTGCCGTTCCACGACGTCTACATCCATGCGCTGGTGCGCGACGCCACCGGCGCCAAGATGTCGAAGTCGAAGGGCAACGTCATCGATCCCTTGGCGCTGATCGACGAATACGGCGCCGATGCGCTGCGCTTCACGCTCGCCGCCATGGCGGCGCAAGGGCGAGACATCAAGCTGTCGACCCAGCGCGTCGAGGGCTACCGCAATTTCGCGACCAAGCTGTGGAACGCCGCGCGCTTTGCCGAGATGAACGGCTGCGCGAGCGTCGAAGGCTTCGATCCGACGTCGGCGACACTGACGCCGAATATATGGATAGCGCAGGAGACCGTTAAGGCAGCAGCCGAGATCACCGCGGCGATCGAGGCCTACAAGTTCAACGATGCGGCGGGCGCCGCCTATCGCTTTGTGTGGAATATCTATTGCGACTGGTATCTGGAATTGGTGAAGCCGGTGTTGCTTGGCGAAGATGGGACCGCGAAGCGCGAAACGCGCGCCATGGTCGCTTGGGTACGCGACCAAGTCCTCAAGCTGCTACATCCATTCATGCCATTCATTACCGAAGAATTGTGGGCTGTTACGGACGTACGGGAGCGCAAAACGCTTCTGGCTCTCAATGAGTGGCCAGAGTTCAATAGGTTTTCTCACGAATTCGGCGAGGTTTCCGAGATGGAGATCGGTTGGATCATCGATCTCGTCACCGCGATCCGCTCCGTACGCGCCGAGATGAACATAACGGCGCAAATCCCGATAGTGTTGGCAGCAGACGCCTATGCTAGCAGGACGCGTGCGATACGTTGGGCCGATTTGATAAAGCGTCTCGCGCGCATATCTGAGATTTCGTCGGCAGATAGTGTCCCACCGGGCTCTGTGCAGCTTATCGTGCGAGGTGACGTTGTGGCGTTGCCGCTCAAGGGCGTCATCGATCTCGCCGCCGAGCGCACACGGCTCGACAAGGAAATGAGCAAGGCCGACGCCGACATCAAGCGCGCCGAATCGAAACTCGCCAACGAGAAATTCGTCGCCAATGCGCCGGAAGAAGTCGTGGAAGAGGAAAAAGAAAAGCGCGAGGAAGCGCTGGCGCGCAAAGCCAAAATCGCCGAAGCGCTTGAGCGACTCAGGGCGGCCTCCTAAACCTTGACCATGGCCGATGCTGGCGCTGGACCGGCCGGGCAAGCGCGAGGGCTCGAGCATGCGGGGGGTAGTGACGGGGATCGTGCCCGACGGCAGCTACGGGCAGATCGCGACCGACGACGGCCAGCATTACAGCTACTGGAGCAGCGAAGTCCGTAACGGTCCGGTGCAGGTCGGGCAGGCGGTCGAATTTCAGATGTGGGAAGGCCAGCCGGTCGACATCCACATCGTCGACGGTATGCCGCCACCCACCGGGGCACCGCGGCAACGCTCCGCCGTGAGCGCCGGCGACTCGGCCGGCTCGGTGGCAGCGAGCCTCGCCGACGCATTCCCGAGCTCGAAGGATTACTGGATCAAGCTGTTCACCTCGCCGTCGGGACGCATCTCGCGCCGGCAGTTCTGGCTGCACGGCATATTGCCGATCGTGGTGTGCAACATATTGCTCACGTGGATCCCGCTGATCGGCCAGCTCATCGGGCTCGTTCTGTTCTGGGCCAGCATCTGCGTCGGCTTCAAGCGCTTCCACGATCACGGCTACCCCGGCTGGTACAGCCTTGCCTCGGTGGTGCCGGTCATTCTCGGCACCGCCTTCTTTGTCATCGGCCTCGCGGCCAGCGGCGCTATGGCGACCTTGCTCGGCGAGATTTTCTGGGGCATCGCCGCGCTGATCGGATTGGCGCAATTCATCTTCGTCTATTTGCGCATCGGTCAGCCCGGACAGAACCAATACGGGCCCGATCCGCTGGCGGTCCCCTGACTGTCGTCGCGGCCGAGCCTCGGCGAGGGCCGGGACCCATACTCCGTGTACTATCGATAGCGCAGGGTGTATGGGTCCCCGCCTGCACGGGGCCGACAAGCGATGATTGATCCCAACAACTGCCCGGGCGGGCCGACGCTGATCCTCACCGCCAAGAGCGCCAACAAGGTGCAGTTCTTCGACGCCGCGACGCTGGCGCATCTTGCCGACATCGACATGCCGGCCTCGACGCATGAGATGGTGCGCTCGCCGGACGGCGGCAAAGTGTTCGCCTCGGTCTATGGCGGCGGCATCTTCGGGCAGAACAAGAATCCCGACCGCCGCATCGCGCTGATCGATCTGAAGTCGAAATCGCTCGAGCGCCTGATCGACGTCGGCGCCAACGTCGCGCCGCATTCGTTGATGATGGACACGCAGGGCACGCTGTGGTCGACCGCCGAGCTTGCCAGCGCGGTGCTGGCGATCGATCCGGAAAACGGCGCGGTCGAGCGCATCGCGGTGGCAAGCGCGCCGCACTGGATCGCCATCAGTCACGCCACGGCCAAGCTGTTCGCCTCGTTCAAGACGCGCGACGGCGTGGCGGTGCTCGACATCAATTCGCGCAAGGTGATCGACCTCATCACCATCCCGCACGGTGCCGAGGGCATCGCGGTCTCGCCCGACGGCTGGGCGCTCTATGTCTGCGCGCACCGCGAGGGCGTGCTGCATGCCTTCGACACGCGCACCCATGCGCTCCACCACACGGTGGCGATCGAGGGCGCGCCGGGCGAGGCCAACCAGCTGCGCCGCGTGCGCGTCTCGCCGGACGGGCGTTATGTCTGCGTGTCCTGCCATGTCGACAATTACGCCGGCATCTACGACGCCTATACGCTCGAGCAGCTGGCCGGCTTTCCGACGCCGAAGGCGCCGATGGGCTTCGGCTTTGCCGGCGACGGCAAGCATGCGTTCCTCTGCTGTCATGACGATGCGGTGGTGCTGGAATTCGAGCTCGCCACCGGGCGGCTGACGCGACAGTTTCCCACCGCGGCGGGGTGTGAGTTCATCGTCTCGTATGCCTAGAGCGAGACGGCATGAAGATATTCTTGGCGGGCGCGGGCGGGGCGATCGGGCGGCGGCTGACGCCGCTGCTGCGCGCGGCCGGCCATGACGTCGTCGGCACGACGCGCTCCGCCGACAAGGCCGATGCCTTGCGCGCGCTGGGGGCGGAGCCGGTCGTGGTCGACGTGTTCGATGCCGCCGCGCTCGCGCGCGCGGTCGAAGCCGCCGCGCCGCAGGCGATCATGCATCAGCTCACCGATCTGCCGAGCGCGCCGGGCACGCCGGCTATGAAGCAGGGCTGGAGCGCAATGCGCGTTTGCGCATCGAGGGCACGCGCAATCTCGTCGCCGCCGCCAAGGCGGCCGGCGTGCGGCGACTGATCGCGCAGAGCATCGCCTTCATCTACGCGCCCGGCGATGGCGCGCGCGTCGAAAGCGATTCCCTCAACGATGCCGCCGAGGGCGCGGCCGGCCGCACGGTCACCGCGGTGCGTGCGCTCGAAGACGGCGGTGCTGTCGCTGCCGGAGGGAATCGTCTTGCGCTACGGCTTCTTCTACGGGCCGGGGACATGGTCGGCGGAGGGGCCCGCACGCAGGCCCGCCGTGCACGTCGATGCCGCCGCGCAAGCGGCCTTGCTTGCCGTCAGCAATGGTCGCGCGCGGCATCTACAATGTCGCGGAGGACGATCCCGGTCTGTCGAGCGAGAAGGCCAAGCGCGAGCTCGGTTTCGACGCGGGGTTTCGCGTTAGGTCTTAAACGGCTTGCTCAAGAACGGCGACGCCTGCAGCCCGTAGCGCCAGGGATGCTCCACCGCCTTGCTGATGCCGATGCGCGGGCCGGTCACGATGGCCGGCTTTTCCGAGCGCGCCCGCAGCTCGAACGGCGGCTTATCGAGCGGCAAGCCGTTGTGCTTGATGGTCACGCCCAAAGCCTCGGTCAGCTTGCCCGGCCCCGAGCAAAGTGCGCGCTCATCGCGCATGCCGCGGCGCCGCCGCATCAGCGCCAAACCCGCGGTCGGCTCAAGCGCGCGGATCAGCACCGCGCTGGCCGAGCCTTCTTTCTCGCAGACGAAATTCAAGCACCAGTGGATGCCGTAGGAGCGGTAGACATAGGCCGCGCCGGGCGGCCCGAACATCACCGCGTTGCGCGCGGTGCGGCCGCTATAGCTGTGCGCGGCCGGATCGGTGTGGTGATAGGCCTCGACCTCGACGATGATGCCGCCGACGCCGCCGACCAGGAGCGTGGCGCCGATCAGTTCGGGCGCCACCTTGTGCACCGAGCGGTCGAAGAACGAGCGGGTGAGGCGAGGGGCCATGTACCCTGTCTAGCATCGCCGCCGGCCATGCTGCGCTGCGGAAATCGCGCTGAAATCAGCCGTCCAGCGCCGACACCTGACGCATCCGCGTCACAGCTGTGACCTGACCGCAACACCTGAGAACTTTCGCGCCGTTGTACTCCGGTTAACCGCGTTACGCCGCGATTTGGCCATACCCTACGACGACATCGAGGCACGCCAAGCGCGGGGCTAGCCCCGGCTCGGCTTCCGGTTTTACCGCCGGGCGACAAACCTCGGGCAGAGCCGGCGGGCTTGCTTGGCAGGCGGCAATTTGGGCGGGGGCCCAAGGACGGACATGGAAGCCAAGGTCGACAAAAAAAGCAATTTGAAAAGCCAAATTGCCGAGCCGACATGCGACCGAAGGCGCCGAGCGGGCGCCGCATCGCGCTTTCTATTACGCGATGGGCCTTTCCGCCGAACAGATTCACCAGCCTTTCGTCGGCGTCGCGACGTGCTGGAACGAGGCGGCGCCCTGTAACATCGCGCTGATGCGACAGGCTCAGGCGGTGAAAAAGGGCGTCGCCTCCGTCGGCGCCACCCCGCGCGAGTTCTGCACCATCACCGTCACCGACGGCATCGCCATGGGCCATGCCGGCATGAAGGCCTCGCTGCCCTCGCGCGAGGTGATCGCCAATTCGGTCGAGCTCACGGTGCGCGGCCATGCCTATGACGCCCTGATCGGCGTCGCCGGCTGCGACAAGTCGCAGCCCGGCATGATGATGGCGATGTGCCGGCTCAACGTGCCCTCGATCTACATCTACGGCGGCTCGATCCTGCCCGGAAAATTCAAGGGCAAGGAAGTCACCGTGCAGGACGTCTACGAAGCGGTCGGCAAGCACTCGGTCGGCGAGATGTCCGACGAGGATCTGCAGACGCTGGAAGAAAACGCCTGCCCCTCGGCCGGCGCTTGCGGCGCCCAGTTCACCGCCAACACCATGGCGACGGTGTCCGAGGCCATCGGTTTGGCGCTGCCGTATTCGGCCGGCGCGCCGGCGCCTTACGAAATGCGCGACAAGTTCTGCACGCTCGCCGGCGAGATGATCATGGAGTTGATCGTCAAGAACATCCGGCCGCGCGACATCGTCACCCGCAAGGCGCTGGAAAATGCCGCCGCGGTGGTCGCGGCCACCGGCGGTTCCACCAACGCCGCGCTGCATCTGCCGGCGATCGCCCATGAATGCGGCATCGAGTTCGATTTGTTCGACGTCGCCGAAATCTTCAAAAAGACACCGTATATCGCGGATTTGAAACCGGGCGGCCGTTATGTCGCCAAGGACATGTTCGAAGCTGGCGGCGTGCCGCTGCTGATGAAGACCTTGCTCGATCACGGCTTCATGCACGGCGATTGCCTGACGGTCACCGGCCGCACCATGGCCGAGAACATGAAAAACGTGAAATGGAACCCCGATCAGGACGTGGTGCATCCGGCCAACAAGCCGTTGCTCGCGACCGGCGGCGTCGTCGGCTTGAAAGGGAACCTGGCGCCCGAGGGTGCCATCGTGAAGGTGGCCGGCATGACGGGGAGCCTGAAGTTCTCCGGCCCGGCGCGCTGCTTCGACACCGAGGAAGCCTGCTTCGAGGCGGTGAAGAAAAGAACCTACAAGCACGGCGACGTGCTGGTGATCCGCTACGAGGGACCGCGCGGCGGCCCCGGCATGCGCGAAATGCTCTCGACCACGGCCGCGCTCTACGGCCAGGGCGTCGGCGACAAGGTCGCGCTGATCACCGACGGGCGCTTTTCCGGCGCCACCCGCGGCTTCTGCGTCGGGCATGTCGGCCCGGAGGCGGCGGTCGGCGGGCCGATCGCGCTCATCAAAGATGGCGACATCATCGAACTGGATGCCGACAAGGGCACACTAAACGTCCGGCTTTCGGACGACGAACTGGCCAAACGCAAGAGCCAGTGGAAACCACGCGAGAACGAATACGGCTCCGGCTATTTGTGGAAATACACCCAGCAAGTCGGCGCTGCCGTCAACGGCGCAGTCACCCATCCGGGCGGGGCGGGCGAGAAGGCGTGCTATGCGGATAGTTGAGACGGTGTTGCGAACCTTGATTATCGGCGCAGGCCTCGATCGCCGCGCCGGCCATGGCGTTCGACGGCAGCAAGACCGATGGCGCGCTGGCCGCGCCGATCGCCGGCCCGATAGCGCCGCTGGTGCCGTCATCCAAGGCGCCGCCGACGCCCTCGGAAGCCTTCCGCTCCGGCGCCCATTGGCTCAAGGCCGGCGATACCCACAAGGCGGTTGTGTCGCTCGAATACGCCGCCGAAAAAGGCCATCCGCTGGCGCAGTGGAAGCTCGGCCGCATGTATGCCGACGGCGAAGGCGTGGCGCAGGACGACTACAAGGCGTTCGAGTATTTCCGCCGTATCGCCAACGCGCATGCCGACGACAATCCGAATACGCCGCAGGCGCGCTTCGTCGCCAACGCCTTCGACGCCCTCGGCCACTATTATCTCGCGGGCATTCCGAAATCGCGGGTCAGGCGCGACCCGGTGCGCGCACGCGAAATGTTTGCCTATGCGGCCTCATATTTCCGCGATCCGGATGCCCAGTACGATCTGGCGCGGCTCTATCTCGACGGCGTCGGCGCGCCGCACGATCCGCGCACGGCGGCGCGCTGGTTCGGTCTGTCGGCGCAGAAGGGCCAGTGCCAGGCGCAGGCCATGCTGGGCGCCATGCTGTTTGCCGGCGATCACGTGCCGCGGCAGGCCGCGCGCGGGCTGATGTGGCTCACGCTTGCCCGGGACGGTGCCCGGCCCGATCAGCAGGCTTGGATCACGCGCCTTTATGAGAGTGCGTTCCGGCAGGCGACCGACGACGAGCGCGCGCTGGCGCTGGTCTTCCTCAGGCACTGGCTGCAGACGCGGCGGGAGTAGTGAACTCGCTCGTCCCCGTGAAATCGGGGACCCGGAGCGGCCCGTAATTAACTCTGAAGCCGAAGCGCTGGATTCCCGCTTGCGCGGGAATGAACGGAATTTGCTTCAGCGCCCCTCGATATCCAAATCCACATAGACCGGCACATGGTCGGAGGGCTTGTCCCAGCCGCGCACATGGCGGTCGATGCCGGCATCGACCAGCCGGTCGGCGGCCTGCGGCGAGAGCAGCAGGTGGTCGATGCGGATGCCGTTGTTCTTCTGGAAGGCGCCGGCCTGATAGTCCCAGAACGTGTAGAGGCCTTCGCCGTCGCTGACCGCGCGGACGGCGTCGGTCAGGCCGAGATTGATCAGGGCGCGGAATTTTTCCCGGGTCTGCGGCAGGAACAGCGCATCGCCGGTCCAGGCGGCCGGATTGCGGGCGTCGGCCGGCGTCGGGATGACGTTGTAATCGCCGGCCAGCACAAACGGCTCTTCCAGCGCCAGCCGGTTACGTGAAAAATCAAAAAGCCGGTCCATCCACTTGAGTTTATACGCGTATTTGTCGGTGTCCGGCGGGTTGCCATTGGGCAGATAAAGGCTGACCACGCGCAGCGCCCCGGTCTTGGTCGACACCAGCGCCTCCAGAAAGCGCGCCTGCACGTCGCCGTCGTCACCCATCAGGCCGGACTTCTTCTCGTCAAACGGCAGCTTGGACAACAAGCGCCACGCCGTTGAAGGTCTTTTGCCCGTGCACGGCCACGTTATAGCCGAAGCTCTCGAACGCCTCGCGCGGGAAGGCGTCGTCGGTGCATTTGATCTCTTGCAGGCAGACAATGTCGGGGGCGCGCTCGGCAAGCCAGGCCTGCAGGCTATCCATCCGCTGACGGATCGAATTAACGTTCCAGGTGGCGATGCGCATGGGGTCCGCTGTGTAACGGCCGAATAAAATCGACCGAGGCCGTGTTTACCAGCGAGCGCAGGGATATGCACGCAGGCGCGTTTATATGCTATGAAAGCCGTCACGTGGCCCGAAATGGTGAAATCTAGGCCTTTCCGCGGAATAGGGAGCGCCCGGGCAGGGCCGATACGAGCCCGGACCGACAATTGCCGATGAGCAAGAGAAAATGGCTATTTGGGGTGGCGGTGCTCGCCCTGATCGTCATTGCTGTGCTTGCCCGTGGATTCTGGACCACGGACGGCGTGGCGGCGCGCTCGAAAGCGCAGACGGCACGCGCCAGTGTCGTGACGGTCGAAGTTGCCAAAGCCGAGCGTAAGAAAGTGCCGGTGCGTATCGACGCGCTCGGCTCGGTCACCCCGATCGCCAGCGTCGCCATCAAGTCTCGGCTCGAGTCCACAATCGTCGGCGTGCATTTCCGCGACGGCGCCCATGTTGAGAAGGGCGACCTGCTGTTCACCCTCGATGGCCGCCAGATCGAGGCGGACATGAAACGCGTTCAGGCGGTAATCGACGGCGCGCAAGCGACGCTCACGCAGGCGCAGCGCGATGTCGAGCGCTACACGGCCCTCGTCGCCAAGAATGCGACCCCGATCGTCACCCTCAACAACGCAAAGACCTTGGTCAACGTATCGCGCGCGACCGCGGAATCGAATCGCGCGCAGCTCGAAAACCTGAGAATACAGCTTGGCTTCTGCTCGATCCGCGCGCCGATTTCCGGCCGCATCAGCATGGCCAACGTGAAAGTCGGCAATTTCGTGCGGCAGGCCGACACCATGCCGATGGCGACCATCAACCAGATGGCGCCGGTCTATGTCAGCTTTACGGTGCCGCAGAACGACCTGCCGGAAATCCGCCAGGCGCTCGCCGCCAAGTCCGCCAGCATCGAGGCGATCGTGCCCGGCACCAAGCAGCACGCCGAAGGCCAGGTCAGCATGATCGAGAACACCATCGACCCGGCGACCGGCATGGCCACGCTGCGCGCCACCATGCCCAATAGCGACGAACTGCTCTGGCCCGGCACGCTGGTCTCGGTCGAGCTGACGCTGCGCAGCGAGGAGGCGGTGGTGGTGCCGTCGAACGCGCTGGAGGTCAGCCAGTCGGGCAGCATCCTGTTCGTGGTGGACAACAACGTCGCCAAGGTCCGCAACGTCACGGTGGAACGCCAGGTCGGCAACAATTCGGTGATCAGCGCCGGCATCAAGCCCGGCGAGACGGTGGTGACCGAAGGCCAGTTGCGGCTGAAGAACGGCACGCGGGTCACCACCCACGGGCGCAACGGCCGCCCGCCCAAGCCGCGCCCGGCGGGTAGCTGAGCCATGAACATTTCGGAGATCTGCATCCGCCGCCCGGTGTTGACGACGCTGATGACGGCGTCGTTGATCGTATTCGGCGTCTTCGCCTACCGGCTGTTGCCGGTGGCGGCGCTGCCGGCGGTGGATTTTCCCACCATCCAGATCACCGCCAATCTTCCGGGGGCGTCGCCCGAAACCATGGCCGCTTCGGTGGCCTCGCCGATCGAGCGGCAGCTCTCCACCATCGCCGGCATCTCGACCATGAGTTCGTCGTCGTCGCTCGGCTCGACGCAGATCACGGTCCAGTTCGACCTCGGCCGCAACATCGACGGTGCCTCGCTCGACGTGCAGACCGCGCTCGCCACCGCGCAGCGCCGGCTGCCGGCCGAGATGACCACGCCGCCGTTCTTCCGCAAGGTCAATCCGGGCGATTTCGCGGTGCTCTATCTGAGCATGCGCTCCGACACCATGCAGCTGTCGAAGATCAACGATTACGCCGAGACGGTGGTGGCGCCGACCATCTCCCAGCTTTCGGGCATCGCCCAGGTGCTGGTCTATGGCGCGCAGAAATTCGCAGTACGGGTGCAAGTCGATCCGGCCGCGGCCGCGGCGCGCAACATTTCGCTCGATGACATCCGCAGCGTGGTGGCCAAGGCCAATTCCTCGACGCCGGTCGGTTCGCTCGAGGGCAAGGACCGGACAGTCTCGCTGCTGGCAACCGGCGCCATGACGCGCGCCGCCGACTATCGCGACGTGGTGGTGGCCTATCGCAACGGCGCCCCGATCAAGCTCAATCAGGTCGCCCGCGTGGTCGACAGCGTTGAGAACATCAATCAGGCAAGCTGGTTCAACGACAAGCGCGCCATCGTGCTCGGAATCTATCGCCAGCCCGACGCCAACACCGTGGCTGTCGTGGACCAGGTGCGCGCCAGGCTGCCGCAACTGCGCGCCCAGGTGCCGGCCTCGATCGAGATGTCGCCACTGTTCGACCGCTCGGTCTCGATCCGCGCCGCGGTATGGAACGTGCAGGAGACGCTGGCGATCGCCGTCTCCCTGGTGATCATGGTGATCTTCCTGTTCCTGCGGAAGGTTTCCGCCACCATCATTCCGGCGCTGGCGGTGCCGGTGTCGCTGATCGGCACTTGCGCGGCGATGTATGCCTTCGGCTTCTCCATCAACAACATGACGCTGCTGGCGCTGACGCTATCGGTCGGCTTCGTGGTCGACGACGCCATCGTCATGCTCGAGAATATCGTGCGCCACATCGAGGGCGGCATGCGTCCGTTCGAGGCGGCGCTGAAAGGCTCGCGCGAGATCGGCTTCACAATCGTGTCGATCACCTTCTCGCTGATCGCCGTGTTCATCCCGGTGCTGCTGATGGGCGGCATGGTCGGCCGCGTATTCCGCGAATTCGCCGTGGCGATCTCGGTGGCGATCATCATTTCCGGCTTCGTCTCGCTGACGTTGACGCCGATGCTGTGCGCGCGCGTGCTCAAGAGCCACGACCACGACGAGAAACAGTTCTTCGTGCTGCGTTGGTTCGAGGCGATGTTCGAAGCTTGGCGGCGAACCTATCAGTGGTCGCTCGATTGGGTGTTGCGCTACAAGTCGATCATGCTGATGGTGACGCTCGCCACCATCGCCGGCACCGTGTGGCTCTATGTCGTGGTGCCCAAGGGCTTCTTCCCCACCGAGGACACCGGCTTCGTGTTCGGCATCACCGAGGCCAAGACCGATATCGGCTTCGATTCGATGGTCGAGCACCAGCGCAAGCTCGCCGAACTCGTGCGCGCCGATCCGGCCGTGTCCTATGTGAACTCGACGGTCGGCGGCTTCGGGTCGCGCGGGCTCGGCAATACCGGGCGCATGCTGGTGGCGCTGAAGGAGCGCGACCAGCGCGGCTCCTTGCGTCAGGTCATGGGGCGGCTGCGGCGCGAAGCCAATGTCGTGCCCGGAATTCGCATCTTCTTCCAGCCGATCCAGAACATTCGCCTGGGTGGCCGGCTCAGCAAGAGCCAGTACGAATACACGATGCAGTCCAACGACACCGACGCGCTCTACCGCTTGGCGCCGGAATTGCGCGACAAGATAGCGCGATTGCCCGGCCTGCTCGACGTCGCCACCGACCTCTACATCAAGAACCCGCAGGTCACCGTCGAGGTCGACCGCGAGAAGGCCGCCGTCTACGGCGTCTCCATCGAGCAGGTGCGCCAGAACTCTCTACGACGCCTTCGGCTCGCGCCAGGTCGCCACCATCTATACGCCGGCCAACGATTATCAGGTGATCCTGGAAAGCAAGCCGGAATTCCAGCAGAGCGCGGACGACCTCAACAAGGTCTATCTCAAGACCTCGAGCGGCAAGGTGGTGCCGCTATCGGCGGTCACCCATTTCGAGCGCACGGTCGGTCCCTTGCAGGTCAATCATCAGGGCCAGCAGCCGGCGGTGACCATCTCGTTCAATCTCGCGCCCAATGTCTCGCTCGGCCAAGCCGTCGACGCCATCCAGAAGCTGGAGCGTGAGGCGGGGCTGCCGGCCACCATCACCACCGGCTTCCAGGGCACCGCGCAGGTGTTCCAGGATTCGTTGCGCGGGCAGGGCATCCTGATCCTGGCGGCGATCTTCGCCGCCTACATCGTGCTCGGCATCCTGTACGAGAGTTTCATCCATCCGATCACCATCATTTCCGGCCTGCCCTCGGCCGGCATCGGCGCCATCCTGACGCTGATGGTGTTCAAGATGGATTTGTCGGTGATCGCCATGATCGGCATCGTCATGCTGGTCGGCATCGTCAAGAAGAACGCCATCATGATGATCGACTTCGCCATCGAGCGCCGCCGCGTGGGGCTCTCGGCGGAAGCCGCCATCCGCGAGGCCGCCATCCTGCGCTTCCGGCCGATCATGATGACGACGTTTGCCGCCATCTTCGGCTCGTTGCCGATCGCGCTTGGCACCGGGGCCGGCGCCGAATTGCGCCAGCCGCTCGGCGTGGCGGTGGTCGGCGGGCTGGTGTTGTCGCAGCTCTTGACGCTCTATATCACGCCGGTGATCTATCTTTATCTCGATCGCTTCGACCGCATGATCAAGCGCCGCATCGAGCCGCAGCTCGAGGAAGTGCCGGAAGCGCTGCCGAAGCCCGCCGCCGAAGCGGCGGAGTAAACGGAAGGCCGTCGTCCCCGCGAAGGCGAGGACCCAGCAACCCCTGTCTGCGCGTATCGCGAAAGCCGAGCGTACTGGTTCCCGGCTCGCGCTCGCTGCGCTCGCTTGGCCGGGACGACAGCAGAAATCGTGGCGGGTAAAATCTAAAGCGCGAAGCTGGTGCCGCAGCCGCAGGAAGCGGTGGCGTTCGGGTTCTTCACCTTGAACGAGGCGCCGATCAGGTCCTCGACGAAATCGATCTCGGAGCCGGCCATGTAATCGA
The DNA here is from genome assembly GCA_963727555.1 of uncultured Alphaproteobacteria bacterium. Classification (GTDB taxonomy): domain Bacteria; phylum Pseudomonadota; class Alphaproteobacteria; order Rhizobiales; family Xanthobacteraceae; genus Pseudolabrys. The sequence goes on from CAVSGT010000002.1 coordinate 19,234, forward strand.
TCGAGACCGGATCGATCAGCACGACGGCGCCGTCGCGGGCAATCACCAGATCGTCGGGCGCCTGCGCGCTGTCCATGTCGAATTTGTACTGGAAGCCGGAGCAGCCGCCGCCTTCCACGGAGACGCGCAGCATGGTGCCGGCGGGCTCGCCTTTGAGGATCTCGCCGATCCGGCGCGCCGCTCGTTCGCTGACTGTGACGCTTGCGCTCATCGCCTGTCCTTGCGCCGCCATGCTATTGTGAGACGGGCTTACCAATAGTTAAGTGCGCGGGACCGCAAGGTCAATGCGCGCAACGAGCGGGATGAATATGGCGATCGACGCGGCTTGCGAACGCGCGGTCTATGCCGCCGATCCGGCCAAAGGCCGGGGCCGCCTCTTTGCCGAGCCGCCGAGCCCGACCCGCAACGACTTCCGCCGCGACTGCGACCGCATCATCCATTCCACCGCCTTCCGGCGGCTCGCCTACAAGACCCAAGTGTTCGTCTATCACGAGGGCGACCATTATCGCACCCGGCTCACCCACACGCTGGAGGTGGTGCAGATCGCCCGCTCGCTGGCCCGCGCGCTCGGGCTCGATGAGGACCTCGCCGAGGCGCTGGCGCTGGCGCATGATCTCGGTCATCCGCCGTTCGGCCATGCCGGCGAACGCGCGCTCGATGCCTGCCTCAAGGATTTCGGCGGCTTCGATCACAACGCGCAGGCCTTGCGCATCGTTACCGACCTCGAGCGCCGTTATGCGGCTTTCGACGGCCTCAATCTCACATGGGAAACCTTGGAAGGGCTGGTGAAGCACAACGGCCCGCTCACCGACCGAGCCGGCAAGCCGATCGGACGCTATGCCGCGCAGGGCGTGCCGGAGGCGATCATCGCCTATGCGCTAATTCACGATCTGGAACTCTGGTCGCAGCCCAGCGCGGAAGCACAGGTGGCCGCGTTCGCCGACGACATCGCCTATGATGCCCACGACATCGACGACGGCTTGCGCGCCGATTTGTTTGCCCTCGACGATATTGCCGCGGTGGCGATCGTCGGCGACATCGTGCGCGAGATCGATGCGGCCTATCCGAGGCTCGAGCCGGCGCGGCGCGTGCACGAGACGGTGCGGCGGCTGATCACCCGTATGATCGAAGACGTCATCGCCGAGACCGGCCGGCGCATGGCGGCGCTGCAGCCGCGCTCAGCCGCCGATATCCGCCATGCGACGAGTGCCTCTGTCGGCTTTTCAGCCGCGATGGCGAAGGCTGATGCCGACATCAAGGGGTTTCTCTATCCGCGTATGTATCGGCATGCGCGCGTGATGCAGATCATGGGCGAGGCGGAAGCGGTGGTGCGCGATCTTTACCGGCACTATCTGGGCAAGCCGGCCGACCTGCCGCCTGAATGGATGGAAGGCATCAATGGCGGCGAAGGCGCGCGCGCACGCCGCATCGCCGACTATATCGCCGGCATGACCGACCGCTATGCGCTGGCCGAGCATGCGCGTCATTTCGCGGTGACGCCGGTACTGGTTGATAGTCAGGCGATCATTGCCTGCGGTGGCGCATAGCTCGCCAGCAGGCGCTGTGTTGGGCCGCGGCGCCTGCGATGGAGCATGCGTGGGCCAACGGACCGGCGAAGAGCGCAACGATGGACCGGGAAGTCGATCTGCTGATTGCGGGCGCCGGGCCGGCGGGACTAACCGCCGCGCTGGTCGCTTCGCTCGAGGGCCTCGACGTCCTCCTGTGCGAGAAATCCGATCAGGTCGGCGGCACCGGCGCGACTTCCGCCGGCACGCTTTGGATCCCGGGCAATCACCAGAGCCAGGCCGCCGGTTTCAGCGACAGTGCCGAGCAGGCTGACGCCTATCTGACGGCGCTGGTCGGGGAAGGGACCAATCGCGACTTGCGCGATGCCTATCTGCAAACCGGACCGGAGGCGATCGACTATCTCTGCTCCCGAACCGACGTGCAATTCATCCCCTGCGGCACGCATCCGGACTATCGCAGCAACATGGCGGGCGCCGCCATTGCCGGCCGCGCCATCATCCCGGCAGCCGTTCGACGGGCGGCTGCTGGGCGATGACTTCCGGCGCATTCGTCCGCCGGTCCCGGAGTTCATGTTGCTCGGCGGCATGATGATCGGCAAAGCCGATATTGCGCCGCTGCTCGGCCGCTTTCAGTCGCTCGGCAATTTTGTTTATGCCGCAAAACTGTTCGCGCGCTACCTCGCCGACCGCCTGAAATATCCGCGCGGCACCCGCATCATGATGGGCAACGCGCTGATCGGCCGGCTGTTCTATGCCTTGCGCCAACGCGGTGTGCCAATTCTGTTCGAGGCAGCGATTGCGGATGTGATCGGCGACCGGAGCGGCGTCGCCGGCGCGCGATTAAGTGTCGGCGGCAAGGACATAGTGGTCAAAACGCGCAAGGGCGTGGTGCTGGCGACCGGCGGCTATGCGCACAACAAGAAGTTTCGCGACGCCTTCATGCCGCAGCCGGTGCCGGCCTATTCGATGAGCTACGAGGGCAATCGAGGCGATGGGCTCGCGATTGGCGAGCGTCTCGGCGCCGCGCTCGCGCCGGAGCAATGCACCAGCGGGCTATGGACGCCGGTATCGATCGTGCCGCGGGCGGACGGCAGCAAAGGCCTGTTCCCCCATCTCGTGCTCGACCGCGCCAAGCCGGGATTGATTGCGGTGAATGGGGCGGGGCGGCGCTTTGTCAACGAGGCCTGCTCTTATCATGACTTCGTGCTGGCCATGTTCGAGAGCCACAAATCGGTGCCGTCGATTCCGGCCTGGCTCATTGGCGACGCGGCCTTCCTCATGAAATACGGGCTCGGTATTGTTTATCCCGGCCACCGCAATCCGACGAAATTTGTGCGCAACGGCTATGTAAAGAGTGCGCTCACGCTCGACGCGCTGGCCGACACGATTGGCGTCGATGCCGCGCAATTACGCGCGACGGTGGCGCGCTACAATGGTTTTGCCGAGACGGGCCTCGATGTGGATTTCGGCAAAGGCGAGACCGAGCTCAACCGCTTCAATGGCGATGCCGAGCACAAACCGAACCCTTGCATCGGCCCGGTGGCGACGCCGCCGTTCTATGCGCTCGCCGTCTGGCCGGCCGATATCGCCGTCAGCACCGGGCTTGCAACCGACGCCGATGCGCGCGTGCTTGCCGCCGACGGCAAGCCGATCCCCGGGCTTTACGCCTGCGGCAACGACATGGCCTCGGTGATGGCGCGGCAGCTATCCCGGCCCCGGCACCACGCTGGGGCCGGCGATCGTGTTCGCCTATCGCGCGGCGATGCATGCGCGGGGCGGCTTAGGACCGAGCGCGGCATGTGCCGTTTGCGCTGAAGACCCGCGTCGAGACCGCGTTGAATTACCCCAAAAAGCAACTTATGATCGCGCGACTGGATGGGGGGCCCTATGACGAAAAATATCGTTGTTTGCTGTGACGGCACCTGGAACACACCCGAGCATATGGATCATGGGCTGCCATCGCCGACCAATGTCGTAAAGCTCTACAACGCGCTCATCAAGGATCAGCAGCAAGAGGTCTACTACCATCCAGGCGTTGGCACCGGCAGAAATTGGTGGGACAAGATCGCCGGCGGCGGCACCGGCGAGGGGCTCGATCAGAACATCAAGAGCGCCTATCGCTGGTTGGGCACGCATTATGCGGCCGGCGACCGGATTTTTCTCTTCGGCTTTAGCCGCGGCGCTTACACCGTGCGCAGCCTCGGCGGCCTGATCGCCAAATGCGGCCTTCTCGACCTTTCGACGCAAATGACTCCCGCCGAGGTGTGGAAGCGGACCGATGAAATCTTCGCCGCCTATCGCAAGGGCGTCGAATTCGCCAACCCGAACGGTTACGCGTTCCACAACCGCCGGCCGGAAAAGCCGCCAAAGAAACGACGCCAATCCATTTCATCGGCGTCTGGGACACCGTTGGTGCGCTTGGCATTCCCGACGATTTGGCGCTGCTTGGTCTATTCGACAGTCCTGAGAATTACCGATTTCACGACACGGCCTTGAGCCATATGGTTGCTAACGCACGCCACGCCGTTGCGCTGGACGAGCGACGGGCAAGCTTCTCGCCAACGCTTTGGTCGATTTCAAACGCGAGCAAAACGACTGAAACAGATTTGGTTTCCCGGCGTACATTGCGACGTCGGCGGCGGCTATGCGGAGACCGGGCTTTCCGACCGCGCTTTGCAATGGATGATTGAACAGGCTGAAGGCCGAAGAATGCGGCTTGAGGTTTCGGCCCGACTGTCAAACGCAATTGCATCCCGACCCGCTTGGCGTGCTTGCATGATTCTATCACCGGCGTATTTAAGGCGTTAAGACCAAACCGCGGCCGGCGCCGCCGATCCCAAGAGGGAAAGCCATCCTCGACGCGTTCGACGGTCAGGCGCAACGGCGACCCTCCGCTCGCTGCAAGGCGATTATTGGCTGACCACTGATGCTTTCACCAATGCCAGCAGGGCATCAATATTTATGCGGTGGAACATTGGAATCGTCCCGGGCTCTACTTGGAAAGCGGGCCGACCTATGAATTTACTGCCATCGGCGAATGGGTTGACGACAAGGAACCGTTTTAGCCCGGCCGGGCGCGAGGTCGACCAAGGGCTTTCAATTTGCGCGACTGCGATTCGCTTTGTCGCCTCGGCGTGCTCGGACGAGGCGGAGGAATCTTTAAGGATAGCCACCGGCCGGGAAGCCGACTTTTGGTGGACGCGGCGTAGACGAAGACGCGCCTTGGTTTGCGCTTATGGGATTTGTCGCCAACGACTTTGGCGAGGATGCCAAGACGCTCGCCCACGGCGAAACCTTCATGATCGGGGAAAAGGCGACGCTTAAGCCGAAGCTCGGCGGCTACCTCTACTGCTACGCCAACGACGCTTGGCAGGCCTACGGCAACAATCGTGGAAGCGTGAATCTCACGGTCACGCGAACCGCCTGATCGTGGTACTGGCGGCGTAGCGTGATCGCGCTCGCCGCCGCCTGCTCGGGCTTTGCCCGCGGCGATTTTTAGCGGCCTTTTTGACTCCCCACGCGATTTCCACTACCCGCTGCCGCTGTCATGCCGACTGCGCCAAGCCAACCCCCGCACCTGTTTGCCGCGGTACTCGCGCGCGTGCAGGCCGCCTGCGCGGCGGTGCTCGGCCCCAATGCCGATCTTGGCCGCGTCCTGGTCGAGCCGCCGCGCGATCCGAGCCACGGCGACATGGCGACCAATGCCGCCATGGTGCTGGCCAAAGACGCCGGCAAGAAGCCACGCGAACTCGCCGAAGCGATCGCCGAGACGCTGCGTGCCGATGCCATCGTCGCCAAAGTCGACGTCGCCGGGCCCGGCTTCATCAATCTCACGCTCAAGCCGCATGTCTGGGCCGACGAGCTGCGCCGTGTGCTCATCGCCGGCCGCGATTACGGGCGCAGCGACATCGGGCAGGGCGAGAAGGTCAACGTCGAATACGTCTCGGTCAATCCGACCGGGCCGCTGCATGTCGGTCACGGGCGCGGAGCGGTGTTCGGCGATGCGCTCGCCAATCTGCTGGCCTTCACCGGCTACGACGTGACGCGCGAATATTACATCAACGATGCCGGCGCGCAGGTCGACATTCTCGCGCGCTCGGCGTTCCTGCGCTATCGCGAGGCGCTCGGCGACCCGATCGGCCCGATCCCGGAGGGGCTCTATCCCGGCGACTATCTCAAAGCCGTCGGCGGCGAACTGGCCGCCGAGCACGGCTTTGCGCTCACCATCATGCAGGAAGCCGAGTGGCTTGCGGTCGTGCGCGTCAAGGCCGTCGCCATGATGATGGATGCGATCCGCGACGATCTCGCCGCGCTCAACGTGCAATTCGACGTGTTCTTTTCCGAACGCTCGCTGATCGAGGGCGGCCACGACCAGGTCGCCGCCACCATCGAAGCTTTGCGCAAAAGCGGCGAGGTCTACGAGGGCCGGCTGCCGCCGCCCAAAGGCGGCAATGTCGAGGACTGGGAAGACCGCGAACAGACGCTGTTCCGCTCGACCGCTTTCGGCGACGACGTCGATCGCCCGCTGAGGAAGTCGGATGGCAGCTATACTTATTTCGCCTCCGACATCGCCTACCACAAATCGAAATTCGATCGCGGGTTCCGCCATCTCATCGACGTCTGGGGCGCCGACCACGGCGGCTACGTCAAGCGCATGCAGGCAGCGGTCAAGGCTGTGAGCGGCGGCAGAGCCGATCTCGACGTCAAGATCATGCAACTGGTGCGGCTGTTCCGTGCCGGCGAGCCGGTGAAAATGTCCAAGCGGGCAGGGGATTTCGTCACCTTGCGCGAAGTGGTCGACGAGGTCGGCCGCGATGCCGTGCGCTTCGACATGCTCTACCGCAAGAACGACGCGGTGCTCGATTTCGACCTCGCCAAGGTCATCGAGCATTCCCGCGACAACCCGGTATTCTACGTCCAATACGGCCACGCCCGCGGCGAATCGGTGTTCCGCAATGCGCGCGAGGCGGTGCCGGATTTGCCGGTCGCGGCGCCGGAGCGGGCCCGCCGGCTGGCGGGGGCGCCGCTGGAGCGGCTCACCGATTCTGGGGAATTAGCCCTGATGCGGCAAATCGCGCTCTATCCGCGTCTGGTGGAAGCGGCCGCGGCGGCCCATGAGCCGCACCGGGTCGCCTTCTATCTATATGAACTTGCTAGCGAATTTCACGCACAGTGGACGCGCGGAAATGAATTGCCTCAATTACGCTTCATTATCCAGAATGATCCCGTCCTGACGCTGTCACGCTTGGCGCTGGTGCAGGGGGTCGTGACCGTCTTGGCCTCGGGGCTCGCCCTGCTTGGGGTCGAAGCGCCGGAAGAAATGCGCTAATTTCAATTGAGGCAGGTGACCTGCGGGTGCCTGCTAGGCTAGAATACCTAGGGGCGAACCCACAATCGGGAGACAGGATGGCGGACGAACAAGACCAGCGACCCATTCGTTCGAATGAAGCGCCCGGCCGCGCCGCACCATCGCCCGGCGCTCCGAACGATCCACTCGCCGAGCTTGCCCGCCTGATCGGGCAAAACGACCCATTCGCCGAATACGGCCGTGATGCCGGGCACCAAGCCGTGCCGCCCGCCACGCCACCCGTCGCGCCGCCGGTAGCGGCGCCTCAGATTCATGGCAGCGAATATATCGCGCCCCCGGTGGTGCCGCCTATTTCGCGGCCGCCGATGCCGCCGCCAAAGTTCGAGCACCAGCCGCTCGGCGTGCCTGCTTTCGATAGCGCCGCCCATATCGATCATCCGAAGGACACCGGTTTGGCCGATGTGCCCGAGCCTGAGCCCGACGATCACTTTCATCACGAACCGATGCACCCGGATGACGATATCGAGTACGCCGAATATGACGACGGTCAGCCGCCGCGCCGGCGCATGGGTGTCATCGCGGTCGCCGCCGTGTTCGCGCTGGCGATTGTCGGGACCGCCGGTGCTTTCGGGTACCGCGCGATGTTCGGCTCTTCCGGCTCGAAAAATCCGCCGCCGGTGATCAAAGCCGAGACCGCGCCCAGCAAGATCACGCCGTCGGCCACGGCCGAGCCGAAACAAACCAAGCTCAGCTACGATCGCGTCGGCGCGCGCAGTGACAGCGAGAAGCTGGTGTCGCGCGAAGAACAGCCGGTTGCCATTCAGCCGAAGCCGGATTCGGCCATGGCGCCGATGGGTCCGCAGACCGCCGCGCTGCAGCCGGCGCTCGGTAGCGGGGTCGTGGGCAGCGAGCCGAAGAAGATTCACACCATTGCCATCCATCCCGATGGGTCGGCTGGCGCCAAGCCGGTAGCGGTCGCTCCGCCGCCGCCCCCGCCTGCCGCTACGGCGCATGCGGCAAAGCCTGCTGCGCCCGCGACCAGAACCGTTTCGGCGCCGATGCCCGAGCCGCGCCACGCGGCCAGTCGCGCGGTCGCGTCGGCGGCACACAACAATTCTGGGCCGCTCTCGCTCAGCCCCAACGCGCGGGTGCCGGCCCGCCCCGCCGCGAGACCGGCGCAGACGGCGTCGACTGCGCCCGCGCAAGCGGTCGCGCCGCCACCGGCCGCCAGCGCTGGCGGTCATGGTTATGCCGTGCAGCTCTCCGCTCAGCGCAGCGAAGCCGAGGCGCAATCCTCTTTCCGCAGCATGCAGGCCAAATATCCGAGCCAGCTCGGCGGCCAGAAACTGGTGATCCGTAAGGTCGATCTGGGCACCAAAGGCACGTATTACCGGACCTTGGTCGGGCCCTTCGGCAGCCAAAACGCGGCCGTTGAATTGTGCACCAAGCTCAAGGCCGCCGGCGGCAAGTGCTTCATCCAGAAGATTTAGCGCTGCAAAGCTTGACCCTTGCGAGCGACGCGAGCTAATCCGCCGCGATGGCGGCACGCGCTTTCATCACCGGTTTGGCGGGCTTGGAGATATCCGCCGGCGAGCGCGCGTTCGTTCGCGAGGCCCAGCCCTGGGGCCTGATCCTGTTCAAGCGCAACATCAGTACGCCGCAGCAAGTCACTGCGCTGACGGCGTCTTTTCGTGACATCGTGGGGCGCCCGGCGCCCGTTTTGGTCGACCAGGAAGGCGGCCGGGTGCAGCGCCTGGGACCGCCGCATTGGCCGGTCTACCCGCCGGGAAAGCGCTATGGCGACCTCTACGACCGGAACATGGCGCAAGCTCTCGCCACTGCCCGGCTGGGAGGTCACTTGATCGCGGCAGATCTTCGAATTCTCGGCATAGACGTCGACTGCCTGCCGATCGCCGACGTGCCGGTCGCCGGCGCCGATGGCGTGATCGGCGACCGCGCCTATGGAACCGAGCCCGGCAAGGTCGCCGCCATCGCCGGGGCGATCGCCGAAGGCCTCACGGCAGGCGGGGTACTGCCGGTCCTTAAGCACCTGCCGGGTCACGGGCGGGCGACCGCCGACAGCCACCACAAGCTGCCGGTGGTGGATACCGACCGCGCCACCCTGGAAGCCACTGATTTTGCCGCTTTTCGCGCGCTCAGTACGCTGCCGCTCGGCATGACGGCACATGTTGTGTTTTCCGCCATCGACCCCGTCGCGCCGGCCACAACTTCGGTCACAATGGTGCGCGATGTGATTCGCGGCTTCATCGGTTTTCGTGGACTGCTGATGAGCGACGACGTATCGATGGCCGCCCTGGCGGGGACGATCGCGGAGCGCAGCCGCGCCGCTTTTGTCGCCGGCTGCGACGTGGTGCTCCATTGCAACGGCGACCTGGCGGAGATGGCCGAGGTGGCCGCGCAAGCGCCGCTGCTCGAGAGTTTGGCTGCTAAGCGTGCGGATGCAGCACTTGCCGCGCGCGCGGCGCCCGAAGCGTTCGACGTGGAAGCGGCGCGGCAGACATTCATCCGGATGGTCGGTGAAACGCCCGCCGGACAACGAAAGACCGCTTCATGAACGCTGACGAATTCGACACCACCCTCGGCGAGGAACGCGCCACCGGCGAGCCGGCGATGATCGTCGACGTGGAAGGCTTCGAGGGCCCGCTCGATCTCCTGCTCGCGCTGGCGCGCCAGCAGAAAGTCGATCTATCGAAGATCTCGATCCTGGCGCTGGCCGATCAGTATCTCGCTTTCATCGAGGCGGCGCGGCAGTTGCGGCTGGAGCTCGCCGCCGATTATCTGGTGATGGCGGCCTGGCTCGCTTATTTGAAATCGCGCCTGCTGCTGCCGGAAGCCGCTCCCGGCGAAGGCCCGAGCGCGGAGGACATGGCGCTTGCTTTGGCCTATCGGCTGCGCCGGCTGGAAGCCATCCGCGACGTCGCCCAGCAGCTGATGGGACGCCCGCAGCTCAACCGCGATGTTTTCGCGCGCGGCGCGCCCGAGCCGATCGCCGATATCAAGAAGTCGGAATGGTCGGCGACGCTCTACGATCTGCTCAGCGCCTATTCGCAGCAACGCAGCCGCTCCGCGCTGTCGCGCGTGAGCTTCAAGCAGCGCACGGTGTGGTCGCTGGCCGATGCGCGCGAAGCGATCGAGCGCCTGGTCGGCCAGTCGGCGGACTGGTCGCGGCTCGACGAGTTCCTGATCGCCTATGTGGTCGATCCCGCGCAAGCGGCGACGGTGTTTGCGTCGTCGTTTGCTTCCGCGCTCGAACTGGTGCGGGAAGGGGTGGCCGAAATCCATCAGAAAGAGTCGTTCGCACCGATCTACATGCGCAAGCGCGTCGGTGCGGATGGAAGTGCTGCGACGCATGACGCGCAAGAAAACGCATAAGGAGACGGAGTCGATGCCGAGCGTGGCCAAGAAGCTCGAGATCGTGCACAACGAAACACCGGCGCCGGTGCCGTCGGGCGATCGTCCGGAGGAATTGCGTCTGCTCGAGGCGCTGCTGTTCGCCGCCGGCGAGCCGGTCGACGAAACAACGCTCGGCAAGCAATTGCCGGACGGCGTCGACCTGCGCGACGCGCTCGCCCGACTGCAGGCGGAATACGCGACGCGCGGCGTCAATCTCATCAAGATCGGCAAGAAGTGGACGTTCCGCACCGCCGGCGATTTGTCCTGGCTGCTCACCAAGCACACGGTGGAGACGCGCAAGCTGTCGCGCGCCGCGATCGAGACACTCGCCATCATCGCCTATCACCAACCGGTCACCCGCGCCGAGATCGAGGAAATCCGCGGCGTGGTGGCCGCCGCCGGCACGCTCGACGTGCTGCTCAAGACCGGCTGGATCCGCCCGCGCGGTCGGCGCAAGGCGCCGGGCCGGCCGATCACCTACGGCACCAGCGAAGATTTCCTGTCGCATTTCGGGCTGGAAGCGGTGGGCGACCTGCCGGGTCTCGACGAGCTTAAAGGTGCCGGCCTGTTGGAGGGCAATCTGCCGCCCGGCTTTGCGGTTCCCATGCCGTCCGACGACAGCACATTGCGCGACGACGAAGACCCGCTGGAGCCCGGCGATCTCGACCTGGGGCTCGCGCCGCCGCCGACGCGCAGTGAGGAGTAGGGCCTGTAGCGCCGATCCTTGCTCCGCTTATTCCCGCGTAAGGGGGAATCTAGGGGCGGGGTCATCGAGGCAGCGGCGCCCGCGCTGGTCCCCGCTTACGCGCGGACGAGCGGTGTTAGGTCTCGGCTCTAACCTTTCGGAAATTAAGGTAAATATAGCCGCCCGCCGCGACATCGGGAGCGCGTTTCGGGGCTGGGAAGTCCTTGTTTTTGCCGCTAGCGGAGCCTAGTTTCTAACTCAAACCAGGCGGGATAGACGCGCATAGCCCGTCGCTGCGGAGGATTAGCCGATGGGTTCCTTAAGTATATGGCACTGGATGATCGTCATCGTTGTCGTGCTGCTGCTGTTCGGGCGCGGCAAGATCAGCGATCTGATGGGTGACGTCGCCGGCGGCATCAAGGCCTTCAAGAAAGGCATGGCGGAAGACGATACGCCCAAGAAGACCGAGCCGGCCAAGAGCATCGATCATCAGGCCGCTGCCGGTGCGCCGGCGCCGAAGACCGAGACCGAACAGCGCGCCGAGGGTGCGCACTCCTGACGCGACTGACGCGCTGCGGGGCGTTGCGCGGTCACGAGCCGGATCGAGGGGTGGCCGTGTCGTCGCGCCCTGGAGTTGATTAATCCATGTTCGACATCGGTTGGGGCGAACTCGTCCTCATCGGCATGATCGCGCTTGTTGTGATCGGCCCGAAAGAGTTGCCGACGGTGTTGCGCACGCTTGGCCAGTACATGGCCAAGATCAAACGCATGGCCGGCGAGTTTCAGGGCCAGTTCCAGGAGGCCATGCGCGAGGCCGAAGTGGACGACCTGAAGAAGCAGGCCGAGGACCTGCAATCATCGGTCACCGACTTCGCCAATATCGATCCGCTGGCGGATTTGCAGGAGGCGATCGACCACGCCGCCGAAGGCGCCGGCGAGCCGGCGAGCGAGCCGACAAGCGACGCCGAGCCCGAGCACACCGAAGCGACATCGGAGCGAGCCGGTGAATGATGCATCGGCGCCGGACGTCGAGCCGGCGGCCGCCGCCGACATCGCGGTGCCGTTGCCGGACGAGGCGCCGCCGGTGAACGAGAAGGATTTCGCCGCCGCCGAACCGGAGCCGCCCAAAGTGCCCAAGCAGGCCGGGGGTAGCGCATGAGCGAACAGGACATCGAGGCCAGCAAAGCGCCATTGATGGATCATCTGATCGAGCTGCGCTCGCGGCTGATCAAGGCGCTGCTCGCGTTCTTCGTGACCTTCGTGCTCTGCTTCATCTTCGCCAAGGACATCTACAATGTCCTGGTGTGGCCGTTCGTCTGGGTGGCGGGCCCGGAAAATTCCAAGTTCATCTACACCGCGCTGCTCGAATATTTCATCACCCAGATCAAGCTCGCGATGTTCGGCGCCGCCTTCCTGTCGTTTCCGGTGATCGCCGCGCAGATCTATATGTTTGTCGCGCCCGGTCTCTACCGCCACGAGCGCAAGGCCTTCCTGCCGTATCTGATCGCGACGCCGATCTTCTTCCTCATGGGCGCGATGGTGGTCTATTTCCTGGTGTTTCCGATGCTGATCCGGTTCTCGCTGCACATGCAGCAGCCGGGCGACGCAAACGACGCGGCGATTACGCTGATGCCCAAGGTCGGCGAGTACCTCTCGCTGATGATGGCGCTGGTGCTCGCCTTCGGCGTGGCGTTCCAGTTGCCGGTGATCCTGACGCTGCTCGGCCGCATCGGGCTGATCACCTCGGAGCAACTCAAGGCCAAGCGCCGCTACGCCATTGTCGGCGCTTTCGTGCTCGCCGCCGTGCTCACGCCGCCCGATATTCTGAGCCAGATGTCGCTCGCGATCCCGCTGCTGCTGCTCTATGAGGGCTCGGTCTGGTCGGTGCGCATCGTCGAGCGCAAGGCGCGGGCGGCCGCCGCGGCGGCCAGCGCGGGCGGCAGCACCGGCGACGGCGGCTCCGACGGCGCGGCGCCCAATCCGGCGGAGTAGGTATTGACTCCGTCATGTCCGGCTTTATGCCGGGCATCCACGTCTAACCCCGCATACGAAAGACGTGGATGGCCGGGACAAGCCCGGCCATGACGGGATAAAAGCGGCCGCCATGTACGACATCAAATGGATTCGCGAGAACCCTGAGGCCTTCGACCGCGGGCTCAAGCGGCGCGGGCTGGAGCCGCTGTCGGCAGCATCTGATGTTCGATAGACCAACGGCGGCGCGCGATCACTCAGATCTCGAAAGCGCGCAGGCGCGCGAAATGCGGCTTCGAAGGAGATCGGCGAAGCGAAAAAGGAGAAGGACGAAGCGCGCGTCACGGAACTGATGGCCGAAGTCGCTGAGGCTCAAGGAGATCGATCCCGGAGGCTGAGAAGCCGAGCAGAAAGCGGCTCGGCGACCGAGCTTGAAAAGCGCTGGCGAAATTCCCAACCTGCCGGCCGACGACGTGCCGGACGGCACGGACGAGCACGGCAATATCGAGCGTCATCAGCATGGCGCCAAACGCAATTATGCTTTCACGCCCAAGCAGCATTTCGATTTGGGCGAAGCGCTCGGCATGATGGATTTCGAACTGGCGGCCAAATTATCCGGCGCGCGTTTTGTGGTGTTGCAGAAAGGACTGGCGCGCCTGGAACGCGCGCTCGGGCAATTCATGCTCGATGTGCATACCAGCGAGAAGCAATGGGCTACACAGAGGTCAACCCACCGTTACTGGTGCGCGACAATGTGATGTTCGGCACGGCGCAGTTGCCGAAGTTCGAGGACGATCAATTTTCGGCGACGAATATCGCAGAACTGAATGAGATCTAAAACAAGTATCTATCGACAAAGAAGCGATTAGACAAATTGTGTGGGAAGACGAACCCAAAATATCGGGATTGGGCACGTCATTATTCCGAAATGCAGAATCGGATTCGAAGCACGCGTTCAGCGGGTTGTTAGCAAAGTGGAGGAGATCACTCGCCAATCGGCTAGACGCGCGAGCGTCGTTATGGCTCATCCCCACCGCCGAAGTGCCGCTCACCAATCTGGTGCGCGAATTCATCGTCGACGAAGACACGCTGCCGCGCCGCTACACCGCCTGCACGCCGTGCTTCCGCGCCGAAGCGGGCGCCGCCGGCAAGGACACCCGCGGCATGATCCGCCAGCACCAGTTCACCAAGGTCGAGCTGGTCTCCATCACCACGCCGGAGAAATCCAAAGAAGAGCACGAGCGCATGCTGGCCTGCGCCGAGGAAGTGCTGAAGAAGCTCGACCTGCATTACCGCGTGGTCACGCTCTGCACCGGCGACATGGGCTTTGCCGCGCAGAAGACCTATGACATCGAGGTCTGGCTGCCGGGGCAGGGCGCCTATCGCGAGATTTCCTCCTGCTCGGTCTGCGGCGAGTTCCAGGCCCGGCGCATGAACGCGCGCTATCGCGGCAAGGACGGCAAGCCGGCCTTCGTCCACACGCTCAACGGCTCCGGCGTCGCCGTCGGCCGCGCGCTGATCGCGGTGATGGAAACCTACCAGGACGACCACGGCGCGATCGTGGTGCCGGAGGCGCTCAAGCCCTATATGGGCGGTATGACGAAGATCGAGCGCGGCTAACGAGTTCGTGTCCCGGATGCGGTCGCAGCGCGTTAGCGGTGCGCCGCCGATCCGGGACCCAGCTTTTCTACAACCGTGGGTCCCGGGTCATGCAGCGCATCACTTCGCGCTGCGCTGCGCCCGGGACACGAGAAAGAGACCGATGCGCATCCTGATCACCAACGACGACGGCATTCACGCGCCGGGTCTGGAGGCTTGCGAGAAAATCGCGCGCTCGCTATCCGACGACGTCTGGATCGTGGCGCCGGAAACCGACCAGTCGGGCGTGGCGCATTCGCTCTCGCTCAACGATCCGCTGCGCCTGCGCGAAGTCGGCGAGCGCCATTTCGCGGTCAAGGGCACGCCGACCGACTGCGTGATCATGGGCATGCGCCACATCATGAAGCAGGCGCCGGACCTGCTGCTGTCCGGCGTCAATCGCGGGCGCAATTGCGCCGAGGACGTCACATATTCCGGCACGGTCGCCGGCGCCATGGAAGGCACCGTGCTCGGCGTTCCATCGTTCGCGCTGTCGCAGGCCTACACGTTCAGCAACCGGCACGATCCTTTTTGGGACACGGCGATTCAATTCGCGCCCGATTTGATCCGCCGCGTGCTGGAGACCGGCATGCCGCGCGACGTGCTGGTCAATGTCAATTTCCCCGATTGCCCGCCGGACGAAGTGGCCGGCATCGCCGTCACCAACCAGGGCAAGCGCGACCAGGAACTGCTGCGCATCGAGCCGCGCCACGACGGCCGCGGCAATCCCTATTACTGGATCGCCTTCGGCCGCGGCGGCATTGTCGGCGCCGCGCACGGCAGCGATCTGCATGCGCTCACCGAAAAGCGCATCGCGGTGACGCCGCTGCGGCTCGACCTCACCGACGAGCCGTTCATGACCAAGCTGGCGGAAGTATTCGATTAGCGCCGATGTTGCGCCGTGTCCGCTCATTCCCGCGCAAGCGGGAATCCAGGCGCTCGATCGCAGCTTGGGCGTGCATGCTGGGTCCCCGCTTTCGCGGGGACGAGCGGGGAATGGGTTAAGCCGGCGCCAGCAGGTCGGCCAGCGTGTTCTTCAACTGCTCGCTCTGGAACGGCTTCTGCAGCGCCGGCCGGTTGCCGTAGGGCTCGGCCAGGCTGCGCTCGCCATAGCCGGTGACGAAGACGAACGGCAGGCCGCGCTGGGCGAGGATCTCGGCGACCGGAAAGACCTCCTCGCCGTCGAGATTGACGTCGAGAATGGCGACGTCGAAGTCGCCGGCTTCGGCGGCGAACTCTCGCTTCGGCGATGGTGCCGACGGCGGCGGCCACGCTCGTAGCCGAGCTCCGCCAGCATGTCCTCGAGCAGCATGCGGATCAGATATTCGTCCTCGACCACGAGGATGCGCCGCATCGCCGTAGAATTCGCCCATCAACCGCTCCCGTTTGCCGCCCCGGCCGGCGCAAGCCGCCGCCGGAACGCGGCCGTCTATTTTACATGGAATGCCGGCAAACATGCTAGAAATGCGGCGAAAGCGAGGTGAATCGTGCCGCAACCGCGCCGACGACGGCGTCGGCCACATGGAATTCCTGCTGACATTGCGTCGGCGCGGCATCGCCGACCAGGCGGTGTTGCGCGCCATGGACGAGGTGCCGCGCGGGCAATTCGTCGAGGCCGATTTCGCCGACAGCGCCTATGCCGACCAGGCGCTGCCGATCGCCTGCGGGCAGACCATCAGCCAGCCTTACGTGGTCGCCTATATGACCGAGCAGCTCGGCGTGCGGCCCGAGCACCGGGTGCTCGAGGTCGGCACCGGCTCGGGCTACCAGGCGGCGGTGCTGTCGCGTCTCGCGCGCGAGGTGGTCTCGATCGAGCGCTACCGCACGCTCGCCGAGAAGGCGCGCGCGCGGCTTGCGGCGCTCGGCTACGACAATGTCGAGGTGGTGGTCGGCGACGGGTTGGCCGGCGTGCCGAGCCGCGCGCCGTTCGACCGCATCATCGTCACCGCGGCCGCGGCGAGCGGTGCCGCAGACATTGCTCGATCAGCTGGTCGAGGGCGGCATCATGGTGTTGCCGCTCGGGCCGCATGGCGGATCGCAACACATCGTCAAGCTTACCAAATCGGAAACGGGCGCTAGTCCGCGAAAATCTGATCGCGGTGCGTTTTGTTCCGCTGCTGCCGGGGCAGGCGCAAGAGCTGTAATCGATGCGCGGCGCGCGCTGTGACATTTTTGCCAGGCTCGGCTTGGCCGGCAACCGAGTCGGTAATTCTTAAACGCTTATTTACTCACGGCTGCTTTAGTTCGAATTCGTCGTTTGTTGCGTACGAGTGGGTAACCATATGCCGCGCCTCGACGTGCCGTCTTATTTCGCGTGCTTGGCCGCGCGTTGCTGTCTTCGCACTGGTCGGCATCGCCGCCGCCGGTTGTGCCGGATCCGCGCGCTTCGACTCCAATCCTTACGCCTCCAACAACCGCCAGCCGCCGCCGCGCCGACGGACCGGCTCGATCGCGCGGCGTCCGCGCCGCGTCGAAGCACGTCTATGCGCAGCCGCTGCCGGCGCCGAGCCGGCCGGCGACCGTCGCCGCTCGAGCGGCGTCGCGACGGCGCGCAGGGCCTCGGCGCCTATCGTCCGGGCGAACGTCGACTATCACCGGCTCGGTGCCGGCGCCGCATGCCGACGCCGCCGCCGCGCCGCCCGCCGGCCATTGGACCTGGGACGGCGGTCGCCGGTCACCGTCGGCCGCGGCGAAACGGTCGAAACATCGCGCGCAAATACGGCGTGCCGGCCTCGGCCATCATGCAGACCAACGGCATCCGCGATGCGCGCGTCGATCCGGCCGGGCCAGCGCCTGGTGATCCCGCGTTACGTCTCGGCGGCGCGCGCCATGCACGCGCCGCCGCGCCGCGGCGCGCGGTCGCCGCGCCGCGCAAGGCGCGCAGGCGAAGCGTGCACATCGTCGAGCCGGGCGAGACGTCTGATCGGCATCGCGCGCCGGCACGGCGTGACGCTGAAGGCGCTGGCGCACGCCAACAACATCCAGCCCTATACCAAGATCAGCTATCGGCGATCGTCTGACCATCCCCGGCGGCCGTCAGGTTGCCGCGCGTCATGAGCCGGCGCCGCAAATCGGCGCAGCCGCGCACGGTCGCGCCCGAGCGCGTCGCCAGCGTGCCGCAGCAGACCGCGCGCATCGCCAAGCCCGAGCTGCACCCGCCGAAAGCGTCAGCCAAGACCGCGGAAGCCGCCGGCGGCATGCCGTCGTTCCGCTGGCCGGTGAGGGCCGCGTCATCGCCGGCTTCGGCGCGCGTCCGAACGGCACGCAGAACGACGGCATCAATCTGGCCGTGCCGGAAGGCACGCCGATCAAGGCGGCCGATGACGGCGTCGTCGCTTATGCCGGCAACGAGCTGAAGGGTTACGGCAATCTGGTGCTGATCCGCCACGCCGATGGCTTCGTGTCGGCCTATGCCAATGCCAGCGAGCTCTGGTCAAGCGCGGCGACACCATCAAGCGCGGACAGGTGATCGCGCATGCCGGGCAGACCGGCAACGTCAGCTCGCCGCAACTGCATTTCGAGATCCGCAAGGGCTCGACGCCCGGTCGATCCGACGAAATATCTCGGCGGCGCCTGACGCGCGCGTCATTTCCTGACACTGCGCGTGCCCGCGCAATCGGGGCCCCAGCATTTTGGTCTGGATTCCGTTTGCGCGCGAATGAGCAGGTCCGTGTCGAGCTGACGCTCGTCGCGCTAATCCTTCAGCGCCACGCCGAGCCGTCCGGCCAGATCCTGAATGTATTGCCAGGCGACGCGGCCGGAGCGCGAGCCGCGCGTCGTCGACCATTCCAGCGCCTCGCGCTGCAGCTCGTCGCCGCTGCGCCGGAATTTTGTAGTGGGCGACATAGCCCTCGACCATCGCCAGATATTCGTCCTGGCTGCAGCGGTGAAAGCCGAGCCAGAGCCCGAAGCGGTCGGACAGCGACACTTTCTCCTCCACCGTTTCGCCCGGATTGATCGCGGTCGAGCGCTCGTTCTCCATCATGTCGCGCGACATCAGGTGGCGGCGGTTTGAGGTGGCGTAGAAGATCACATTGTCCGGCCGGCCTTCGATGCCGCCTTCCAGCAGCGCCTTGAGCGACTTGTAGGAGGTGTCGTCGGCGTCGAAGGACAGATCGTCGCAGAACACGATGAAGCGATAGCGGCGCGCCGCGGATCAGCGCCATCAGTTCCGGCAGGCTCTCGATATCCTCGCGATGGATCTCGATCAGCTTGAGCGGCCCGCTTTTGGCCTTGCGCGCCGGCGGCATTGACCGCGGCATGCGCGGCCTTGACCAGCGACGACTTGCCCATGCCGCGCGCGCCCCACAGCAGCGCGTTGTTGGCGGGCAGCCCCTTGGCAAAGCGCTCGGTGTTCTCCACCAGCACGTCGCGCACCCGGTCGATGCCCTTGAGCAGCGACATGTCGACACGGTTGACCCGCGCGACCGGCGCAAGCCGGCTGCCGTCCGGATGCCAGATAAAGGCGTCGGCGGCGGCGAAGTCGGGCGCAGCGGGCGGCTGCGGCGCCAGCCGCTCGAGCGCGGCGGCGATGCGCTCGACAGACGGCGCCGGTCGGCGCAGCGGCTGATTTCGCGGCGCGAGCGGTTTGGACTTCGACTTGGGCTGGATGCGGCTTTGGCCATCGTGGCTCCTTTCGGATTGTGCTGCTCATAGCGTGCGGGCGTCGGCCCCGCAAGGCGGCGCCGGCGCGAAAATGGCCCGAAACGAGCCGGGTTTCAGGGCACTGGCGGCGTTGCAATTGGGCGCGTGGCCGCTATAGTCCGCGCGAAATTCGTGGCGCGGAGCCGGGCCGGGACGCGCGCCGGCGCGCCGGCTAACCAAGGGAACCACGATGTTCATTACGCCCGCGTTCACGCAAGGCTCGCTTTCGGTGGCGGAGCCGGCGGCGACGGCGGCATGCTGATGTCGTTGCTGCCCTTCGTCCTGATTTTCGTGATCATGTATTTCCTGATCCTGCGGCCGCAGCAGAAGCGGGTGAAACAGCTCGGAAATGGTCAAGAACGTGCGCCGGGGCGACACCGTCATCACCCCGGCGGGCTGATCGGCAAGGTCACCAAGGTGGTCGACGACGACCAGATCGAGGTCGAGATTGCCGACAATGTGCGCGTCCGCCAGGTGCGCCAGATGGTCACCGATGTCCGCGCCAAGGGCGAGCCGGTCAAGGACGAGGCCGCGGCCGGCTGAGCTCAGCGGCCTGCGGCATCATTACCGAGTCGGAGACGTCATGCTCTATTTTACCCGCTGGAAGGCGGCGGCGATCCTGCTCACGGCGTTTGTCGTCTGCCTGTTGCCGCGCCCAACTTCCTTCCCGAACGCGATGGTGAATAGCTGGCCGACTGGGCGCAGCGCCACATCGTGCTCGGCCTCGACCTGCAGGGCGGCTCGCACATCCTGCTCGAGGTCGACTCCAAGGCGGTGCGCAAGGAGATGCTCGAGAACCTGCGCGACGATGTCCGCCGCGTGCTGCGCGAGGCGCGCATCGGCTATACCGGGCTGATCGTGCGCGGCAACACCGTCGAGGTGCGCATCCGCGAGGGCGCCAATTCGAGACAGGCGCTCAGCCAAGCTGCGCGAGCTGTCGCAGCCGCTCGGCGGCTTCTCGGCGCCACCGGCCAGCGCAATCTCGAGATCAGCCAATGAGCGGCGACCTGATCCGGCTGACGCTGACCGAGCCGGCGATCGTCGAACGCATGCGCCAGGCGGTCGATCAGTCGATCGAGATCGTCGAACGGCGCGTCAACGAGCTCGGCACGATCGAGCCGCCGATCCAGCGCCAGGGCACCGACCGGATCTGGTGCAGGTGCCCGGTCTGCAGGATCCGGCGCGGCTGAAGGAACTGATCGGCAAGACCGCCAAGCTGACTTCCGCCTGGTCGACATCGCGATGACGCCGGACGCAGGCGCTGCAGGGCCGCGTGCCGCCGGACGCCGAAGTTCTCTACGGCTCCGACGCTCGCCGAAGACGCCCTATCTGATCGAGAAGCGCGTCATGGTGTCCGGCGAAGATCTCACCGATGCGCAGCCGGGCTTCGACCAGCGCACCAACGAGCCGATCGTCAACTTCCGCTTCAACACCCGGGCGCGCGCCGGTTCGCCAGGCGACCAGCAGAACGTCGGCCGGCCGTTTGCCATCGTGCTCGACAACGAGGTGATCTCCGCGCCGGTGATCCGCGAGCCGATCCTCGGCGGCTCGGGGCAGATTTCCGGCAGCTTCACCGTGCAGAGGCCAACGATCTCGCGATTCTGCTGCGCGCCGGCGCGTTGCCGGCGCCGCTGACCATCATCGAGGAGCGCACCGTCGGCCCCGGCCTCGGCGCCGATTCGATCGAGAAGGGCAAGATCGGCTCCTACGTCGGCGCCGCCTGGTGGTCATCTTTATGTCGTCGACCTACGGCCTGTTCGGGCTGATCGCCAACATCGCGGTGGCGTCAACGTCGCGATGATCTTCGGCGTCCTGTCGATGCTCGGCGCGACGCTGACGCTGCCGGGCATCGCCGGCATCGTGCTGACCGTCGGCATGGCGGTCGACTCCAACGTGCTGATCTATGAGCGCATCCGCGAGGAGGTGCGCGGCGGGCGCACGCCGATCACCGCGATCGACGCCGGCTTTACCCGCGCGCTCGCGACCATCCTGGACGCCAACATCACGACGTTCATTGCCGCGGTGATGCTGTTCTTCCTCGGCACCGGCCCGGTGCGCGGCTTTGCCGTCACGCTCGCCATCGGCATCATCACCACGGTGTTCACGGCCTTCACCTTCACACGCCTGATGGTCGCGGCTTGGGTACGCTGGCGGCGCCCGCAACACGTGCCGATTTAGAGGGAATAGACCCGTCGCGCCTGCTTCGCCTCGTTCCCGACGATACCAAATCGCTTCATGCACTTCCGGCGCATCAGCTTTCCCGTTGTCGGCGGTGTTGTCGTCCTGCGATCTTGCTGTTGTTCTTCACGGGCTCAATCTCGGCATCGATTTCCGGGGCGGCACGCTGATCGAGATCCAGACGAAGGCGGGACGGCCGGCCGATCTCGCCGAGATGCGCGCGAAGCTCGGCGAGCTCGATCTCGGCGACGTGCAGGTTCAGCAGTTCGGCGCGCCCAACGACGTGCTGATCCGCATCGCCGAGCAGCCCGGCGGCGAGCGGCCCAGCAGGCGGCGATGCCAAGACCGCGGGCGCTCGGCGACAACGTCGAATTACCGCCGCGTCGAGGTGGTCGGCCCGAGCGTCTCCGGCGAGCTGTTGCCTACGGCGCCATCGGCTTGCTGCTCGCGATCTTCTGCATCCTGATCTAATCTGGTTCCGCTTCGAGTGGCAGTTCGCGCTCGGCGCGATCATCGCCACCGTGCACGAGTCGTCCTGACCATCGGTTCATGTCGCTGACGCGGCTCGATTTCGACCTCTCGGCATCGCCGCGATCCTGACGATCGTCGGCTATTCGCTCAACGACACGGTCGTCGTCTATGACCGAATCCGTGAAATGCTGCGCGATACCAGAAGATGCCGATGACGGAATTGCTCGACCTCTCGATCAACCAGATGCTGTCGCGCTCAATGATCACGCATTGACCACCAGCTTGGCGCTGTTGTCGCTGTTTATGTTCGGCGGCCAGGCGATCCACTCGTTCACAGGGCCATGATGTTCGGCGTGATCCTCGTCGGCACCTATGCGTCAGTCTTCATCGCGGCGCCGATCCTGATCTATCTCGGCGTCGGAACCGGGCGGGATTCCCTGACCGGCCGCAGCACTGCGTCTGACGCCAACCCCGACGGCGTTCCCGAGCGGTTTGCCGACACCAGTCGGGAAAAACCGCCGGAAAAGAAGCCGGAGAAGAAGCCCGAGAAGCGCAAAGGCCGCCGCTAGCAATGACCGGCAGCCTCGGCACCGATGCCCGCATCTGCCGCAGCCGGCGCCGATCGAGGCTTATGGTAATGGCGGGTTTCGCTTTGGCGGCATGTCGCACCGCGGTTCGCTCTTGTGTCTGCCGGACGGCGTCTGGGCCTGGCCGGTTGCCGATTTTGCAGCTTTGAACGAAGCGATGCTTGAGCCGGTCTTGGCGCGGGCGGACCAACTTGACCTGTTCATGATCGGCGCCGGCCGCGACCCCGCGGCGCTGCCGGAACATTTGCGCGCGCGCTTTCGTGCCGCCGGTCTGTCGGTCGACGCCATGAGCACGGGGGCGGCGGTGCGCACCTACAACGTCCTGCTCGCGGACCCCGCCGCGTCGGCGGCGGATTGATCGCGGTGGCGTAGTTACGCGCATGATCCCGAAAAGTGGGAACCAGTTTTCGGAAAAGATCATGCGCAATGATAAGCTGCTAGACTGGGGCCCATGCAGACGAACGCCGACTATTGCGCCACGCTGGTGCGCGAGGCCGACCGCGATCGTTACCTCGCGACGCTGTTTGCGCCGGCCGAGCATCGCGACGCGCTGTTTGCGCTTTATGCGTTCAATGTCGAGATCGCGCGGGTGCGCGAATTGGCGCGCGAGCCGATGCCTGGAGAAATCCGGCTGCAATGGTGGCGCGAGGCCGTGTCGGGCGAGCGCGCAAGCGAGGCGGCGGCGCAATCCGGTGGCGGCGGCGCTGCGCGAGACGCTGGAACGCTATGATCTTAAGGCTGCGCGATTTGAGGGAGCTGATCGATGCGCATGGTTTTGATCTCTATGACGATCCCATGTCGACCGTCGCCGACTTGGAGAATTACGGCGTCAGAACCCAGTCGACCATTCTCGCGATTGCGGTTGAGATTCTCGGCGGGCGGCGACAATGCCGAAGACCTGAGCGCGGAGGCCGGCATCGCCTACGCAATCACGGGGGGCATTAAGCGCTTTCGCGCGCCACGCCGCGCGCCGGCAGCTCTACGTGCCGCTCGACGTGCTCGACCGCCATCAGGTCGAGCGCGAAGATATTTTTGCGCAGGAGGAGAGCGCGAAACTGCAGGCCGTATTGGGCGAGATGCGCGACCTTGCGCGCCGTCATCTGGCGGCGGCGCAGGCGAAGATGACATTGGCGTCGCCGGCCACGCTGCCGGCGCTGCTGCACTCGGCGCTGGTGGGGCCCGACGCTGCGCCGCATGGAGCGGGCGGACGATCCCGTTCCACTTCATGCCTTTGCCGGCGTGGCGGCGGCAATGGCTGTTGTGGCGCGCGGCGCGCAGACCCGCACGCCTGTTCGGCTAGCGCTGATCCCTGCGGCTCGGTGCGTCACATCAAAAGGCGGTGCGGTCGCGGAGATTACGGCGGCCGGCAATAATGCATGCGACCAGTCCGCGCTCGGTCTCGCTGGCGATCAAGGGATCGATCAGGTCGATCTGGTTCATGGCGACGAGCTGAAGGATTTCCGTACGGATTTCACCGCTGGCGCGACGTGGAAAGGCGTCGACCAGTTGCAGGCGCTCGGGCGGCGCAATATTGCCGCCGCCTTTTGAGCGCATCGCGCAGGCTGTGCTCGCTGAGATCGCTGCCCTCGACAAAGGCATAGAGACCGACGCCGCTGCGGCGATCGGGAAAGGCGACCACTGCCGCATCGCGGACCTCCGGATAGTGGCCTTGATCCGCTGCGGTGATCGGGGGCGCGTCGTAGACCAGCCGGCGGCCGCCGCCTTCGCGGTCGGGAATGAAACGGGCCGCGCGTTATCGCGTGATAGACCGGCTTGCCGAAGGTCATCCAGAGGCGGGTGGACAAGGCTCTTGCGGCCCAACACGCGGCGTTCGCTGGCGGTGAGGGCGTCGGGAACGTAGCGACGCTTGTGCTTGAGCAGATGACGCAAGTCCTCATAGGCGGGGATGCGGAAGATCGGGCCGCGCTTCGGAAGCACCAAGGCCAGCTGGAAATCCATCAGATAGGCCTTGCCGTCGGTGCCGCGCAGCCAGTTCTGTTGCTTGGAAAGATCGTTGTGGCAGATGCCGGCATGGCGGAGCTTGCACAGCACAAGCTTGGCCGAGCGGAAATAGGCGGCGTCATTCTCCGGCTTCGCGAGTTGGAGGGCACACCATCGATCCAGCCGCGCACCAAAGCTCGCGTCCGGCAAAGTGGAGCGGCGGCGCGATGCCAAGGTTGCCTACGATGGCCAAGGCGCGGCGCTCTCGCGTGAAAGAGATGGCGCGCGAGCGGGCGCGTCCACCAAGGCACCTCATCGATCCGGCGCAGGATCGCCTCGATTTCGCCTTCGGGCTGGAAGGATAGCCACGCTCGATTGTCGAAAACACGTCGCGCTTGAGCACCAGCTCGCCACGCCAACGACCGTCGATTTCGGCATGGGCGGATGAGGCGCTCATCGCCGGCGGGTTACTCGGCGGCGGAGGCGCGGGCCGTGCCGGCGAGCCAGTCGCGCCAGATCGGCCAGCGCGCGCGGGCGCAGAGCGCCGCTTCTTCGCGCCAGGTTCTTGGCCGAGCCGCGCGCCGAACTTGCGCGCGTCTTCCGGGTCGTAGGACGCCGGCTCGGCGAGCGGCGGGAACAGGCCGAAATTCACGTTCATCGGCTGGAACGAAGAGGGCCCGGCATCGATGGTCTCGATATGCCCGCCGGTGATATGCGCGAGCAGCGCGCCATGCGCCGTGGTCGGCGGCGGCGGCGATCGAGCGTCTCGCCGCGCCGTTCGGCCGCTGCGAAGCGCGCCGGCCAAGCCGCCGATCGCCGCCGATTCCACATAGCCCTCGCAGCCGGTGATCTGCCCGGCAAAGCGCCAGCGCGGATTGGCCTTCAGCCGCAGCGTCGTCGTCGAGGAGCTTGGGCGAATTGAGGAAGGTGTTGCGGTGCAGGCCGCCCAGCCGCGCGAACTCGGCATTCTGCAGGCCGGGAATGGTGCGGAAGATGCGCACCTGCTCGCCGTGCTTCAGCTTGGTCTGGAAGCCGACCATGTTGAACAGCGTGCCGAGCTTGTTGTCCTGGCGCAGCTGCACCACCGCATAGGGCTTCGCGCCCGGGCGCGTGCGGATTGGTCAGGCCGAACGGCTTCATCGGCCCGTGCCGCAGGGTTTCGCGCCCGCGCTCGGCCATCACCTCGATCGGCAGGCAGCCGTCGAAATAGGGCGTGGAGGCTTCCCAGTCGTGGAACGAGACCTTGTCGCCGGCGATCAGCGCGTCGACGAAGGCGTCGTATTGCTCGCGCGTGAGCGGGCAATTGATGTAGTCGGCGCCGGAGCCGCCGGGTCCCGCCTTGTCGTAGCGCGACTGGAACCAGGCCTGATCGAGATCGATCGACTCGCGATGCACGATCGGCGCGATGGCGTCGAAGAAGGCGAGCGCGTCCTCGCCGGTCAGAGCGCGGATCGTGTCGGCGAGGTCGGGCGAGGTGAGGGGGCCGGTGGCGACGATGACGCTGTCCCAATCGTCCGGCGGCAGCGCGACTTCGCCGCGTTCGAGCGTGATCGAGCGGATGCGCTTCGAGCGCCGCCGTCACCGCGGCGGCAAAGCCGTCGCGGTCGACCGCCAGCGCGCCGCCCGCCGGCACCTGGTTGGCATCGGCCGCGCGCATGATCAGCGAGCCGAGCCGGCGCATTTCCTCGTGCAGCAGGCCGACCGCGTTGTGCGCGGCATCGTCGGAGCGGAACGAGTTCGAGCAGACCAGCTCCGCATAGCTGCCGGTCTTGTGCGCGGCGGTGCCGCGCTCGGGCCGCATCTCGTGCAGCGTCACCGGCACGCCGCGCTTGCGCGAGCTGCCAGGCGGCCTCCGAGCCGGCGAGGCCGCCGCCGATCACATGGACGGGCTTGGGTGTCATGGCGGAAACTAGGCGCGCCGCCGGCACCGTCAGTGCGCGGCAACCGTGCCCACTTTTCGGGCAGCGCAAACGAAAACGCCCGCCGAGGGCGGGCGTTTCGAAACCGGTGTGCCGGCGATCAGCCGTGGTGGGTGGCGTTCCAGGCCACGCGCTGGATGTCGGAGCGGCTGATGCCGATATCGGCGAGCTCGCGGTCGCCGAGCGCCGACAGCTCGCGCAGCCTGATTATAGCGGTGCCACTCGCGGAAGAAGCGGACAATGGTGGCAAACATGGCAGTACCTCTTTCTTTCGGTCCGGCTTCGGGCCGGCAAATCGTTCTGCCGGAAAATAGGGATATTCGGCCGCTTGAAAAGCAATAATGTTGCGCCGCAGCAATGCAAAAAACGCATAGCTTAACTAACTGATTATTAACCAAAAGGGACAGCTTGTCGCAGGCGTGGCGGCCAACACGGCGAGGGAAACGCCGGCCGAGCGCCTGGAAAACGGGCAGATCGTGTAGATTGCTGCGCCGGCCGGGGAGGCAAAGTCATGGCAGCAGTTTTCTGCCGACGATCACGCGGGCCGTGTGAGGGGCGCACGGTCCGTTGCACGGGCAAACGCATAGCTGGCGCGGCGACCGCCGCATCGTCATCACCGCGCTCGGCGCCGGCCAGATCCTGGCCTGGGGCACCTCGTTCTATTTTCCCGCGGTGTTCGCCGAGACGATCGTGCGCGAGACCGGCTGGTCGCTCGGCATGGTGGTCGGGGGAACCTCGCTCGGGCTCCTGGTGGCGGGGCTGATCTCGCCGCAGGTCGGCAAGCTGATCGGCCGCCACGGCGGGCGGCCGGTGCTGCTGGCGAGCTCGCTGTTTTTTGCCGCGGGGCTCGTCGGCGTCGGGCTGGCGCCGGCACTGCCGGTCTATCTCGCCGCCTGGGTGCTGCTCGGCGCTCGGCATGGGCACCGGGCTATACGATGCGGTGTTCGCCGCGCTCAGCCGCATGTACGGCGCGAGGCGCGCGCGGGCCGATCACCAACCTCACTTTGTTCGGCGGCTTCGCCAGCACCGTCTGCTGGCCGCTCAGCGCCTTCATGATCGATCATGTCGGCTGGCGGATGGCCTGTCTCATCTATGCCGGCCTGCACCTCGCGGTGTCGCTGCCGCTGCAGATGGCGGTCGTGCGCGCCACGCCGGCGGGCGAGCCGGGCACGCGAACAGGCCGCCGACGCGCCCCACGACGAGCGCCGATCGCCCACGAGGCGCTGATTTTCGTGCTGGTCGCGCTGATGCTGGCGCTGGCCGCCGGCGTCGGCTCGATCGTGGTCGTCCACCTGCTCATCTTCTTGCAGGCGCGGGGCGTCGACTATGCAGCGGCGGTGGGTCTGGGCACGTTGTTCGGCCCGGCCCAGGTCGGCGCCCGCGTCGTCGAGCGCCTGTTCGGCAGCCACTATCACCCGATCTGGACCATGATCGGTTCCTGCGCGCTGATGGCGGTCGGCTTGTGCTGCTGCTGGTGCAGTTTCCCATCCTGGTGCTGACCATCCTGATCTACGGCGCGGGCTTTGGCGTGTCGTGGGTCGGACGCGGGACGCTGCCGCTGGCGCTGTTCGGCCCCGAGCGGTTTCCGCTGCTGATGGGTAAGCTTGCCTTTCCGACCCTGATCATCCTGGCGCTGGCGCCGTCGGGGGGCGCTGCTGATCGAGGCGGCGGCAGCATACGACAATCGGCATCTTGACCGTGCTGGCGCTGGTCAATCTGGTGCTGATCGGCGCCTTGTGGTGGCTGTGCCGGCACACGACGGAAGCCTGACATGCTGACCTTGCGCACGCTCGCCTTCGAGGACCTCTCGGTCGGCATGACCGAGCGGCTGAGCAAGAAGGTCGATTCCGCCGACGTGGTCGGCTTTGCCGAGGTCACCGGCGACCGCAATCCGATCCATCTGTCCGAGCATTTCGCCGCCAAGACGCCGTTCGGCACCCGCATCGCCCATGGCCTCTATACCGCCAGCCTGATCTCGGCGGTGCTCGGCACCCGGCTGCCGGGGCCGGGCGCGGTCTATATCTCGCAGACGCTCAATTTCCGCGCGCCCGTGAAGATCGGCGATACCGTCGAGGTGAGCGTGTCGGTGGCCGAGCTGATGCCGGAGAAATGCCGCGCGCGGCTCGCCTGCACCTGCTCGGTGGGCGACGAAGTGGTGCTCGACGGCGAGGCCTGGGTGAAGGTGCCTTCGAAGAAGGCGGCGGCCGGCCGCTGCCGCGCCTTTGACGCGGCCGACGCTCTAATCGCGTCAGCTCCCCGGCGGCGGCGCAAAGAAGCAGCGCATGGCGCCGTCCGGCCGCTTGCAGCGCCAATAGGCGCCGTCCGGCGAGGGCAGCGCCTGGCTATAGGGGATATTCTCGTTGACGTGCTGCGTCACGGTCGGCCCGTCATTGATGTTGCCGGTCACGGCTTCGCCATAGGTCACCGTGCCGACGACCGAATAGCCGCCGTTGACTGGCGTGCACGGCTTTCGGGCTGACGACGCCGCAATCTTCGGCGCCGCAGCACCATTCGCCGGCCGGATTGCTGAAGCGCCCGCGATTGATCCAGATGTCGTGGGCGAGGGCGGCGGAACTGAACAGGGAAGGACGAGTACGAGCAGGGAGCGAAGCAAAGCGCGCGGCATGGATGGCCTCCGTCAAAAGCCCCCCGGCGCGGCTTAAGTTTCTTGCCCCTCCCTCCTCCCAAAATGGATTGCCGCCGGATTGGTTCCAACGCGGTCAATCTCGTTTGAGCCCGCGTCCAGCCGTCGACCACGCAAGCTTGTGATCAGTTGTGACGAATCGAGGCATCGGTGAAAATGCTAGCACGATCGCACGGATTCGGTAGGTAAAATTGTGCAGCTGCGGCATGATGGTAATGATCGCCTCGCGAGCAGAGAATAACTGGCTTCTCAAAGGTATAGACACGGATGCCCTGCACGCATGCGCGCCTTGCCAATTCTGCAGCGCCCGGAACCGCGTCGCGCGGCGTCAGCAATGGCAAGCGCGATGACGGCCGCCTGGCAGATCTGGCGCGACCGGCGCGGGCGGCTCTCGCCGCTGCGCATCGGCACGCTTGGCGCTGCTGCTGTTCCCGCTCGCCAAGGCGCTGTACGACGCCGACGCCATCTATCACGGCGCGCGGCCGCTCAACGACATGATCCACCGCGCCGGCTTCTGGGCGCTGGTGTTCCTCGGCGTGACGCTGGCGGTCACGCCGTTCCGCCGCATCGCGCGCTTCGGCAACCTGCATCGAGGTGCGGCGCATGCTCGGCGTCGGCGCCTTCTGCTACATCGCCGCGCATCTCTCGCTGTTTATCGCCGACCAGATGTTCGACCTCGGCAAGGTCGTGCACGAGATCACCCACCGCTGGTACCTCATCGTCGGCGGCACGGCCTGGCTCGGCCTGGCGGTGCTGGCCGCCACCTCGACCGACGGCATGGTGCGCCGGCTCGGTCGCTTGCGCTGGCGCCGGCTGCACCAGATCGTCTACGCCATCGCGCTGCTCGCGCTGATCCATTATTTCCAGCAGACCAAGGCCGACGTCACGGTGCCGGTATTTGCCGCCGGGCTGTTCCGCTGGCTGATCGCCTATCGGGTGCTGGCCTGGTGGCTGGACACCAGCGAATTGTCGACGCTGGCGCTGCTCGGGCTGAGCGTCGCGGTGTCGATCCTCATGTTCGCCGGCGAAGCGATCGGCATCGGCATCGCCTTTCATGTGTCGCCGATGCGCGTGCTCGAGGTGTCGTTCGATTTCTCCGCCGGCATCCGGCCGGGCTGGGAAGTGCTCGGCGCCGGCTTGGCGGTGGTGGCGCTCGATTTTGTGCGCGCGCGCTGGGATAGTCGCGCGCCGCGGCCGCGCACGGTCGCGGCCGAATAACAAGCAGATCCGCAAGGGGAGAGCGATGGCCACATTTGTTGTCGCGCATGGCGCGTGGAGCGGCCGGCTGGGTCTGGAAGAAGATGCGCCCGCTGATGCGCGCGCGCGGCCATGAGCTGTTCACGCCGACCTATACCGGCGTCGGCGAGCGCCGCCATCTGGCCAATCCCGATATCGATCTCGAGACCCACATCGCCGATATCCTCGGCGTGCTGGAATTCGAGGATCTCGCCGGCGTCAACCTGATCGGCCATTCCTACGGCGGCATGGTTGCGACCGGCGTCGCCGACCGTGTGCGCGAGCGCATCGTGCAACTGATCTATCTCGATGCCTTCGCGCCCGACGATGGCGACAGCCTGTTCGATCTGCTGCCGGCCACCGCGCGCGCGGAGCGAAAGCCGGAAGGCTGGCGGATTCCGCCGCGGCCGATGCCGCCCGATACGCCGGACGAAGATCTGGCCTGGTGCGCGCCGCGGCGGGTGCCGCAGCCGGCCAAGACCTTCGTGCAGAAACTGAAGCTGCACAACGGGCCGCTGACTTTGCCGCGCCACTACATCCGCTGCGCACGCGTGACACCGGACGACCGCTTCCGCCGCTTCTACGACCGCGCCAAGGTGGAAGGCTGGGGCGCCTATGAGATCGAACTCAAGCCACAATCCGCACGTCACCTGTCCCGACGTGCTGATGGATTTGCTCGATCGGATTGCCGTGTAGCGGCTTCCCCCCGCGAGCGAAGCGAGTGGTGGGGAGGGGAGAAGAACGCGTCAAATCTTTCGGCTGTCGTAGGCCCAGTGCAGCAGGGCCTGCCGTTGGCGACGGCGGCAGAGCAAATCGCCCCACTCGCAATTCTTCTGAATTTGCCGCACGTGGCGGCGGATCGCCTTCCATCGCCCGATCTGGCGCTTGTCCTCCTTCGGCATGCGTCGCCCCATGTAATAGCGGCAATACCATTGGAACCAGCCGCGCGGGTCGTCGGGATGGATCCAGCCTTTGCGCTTCCATTCCGACAGCGGCTGGCTGGCGTCGACGCCGAAGAAATTGAGCGAGCAGTCGCGTCCTTGCGGCGCGAGCTTGGCGCGCGCGAACCAGCTCTTGGGAAATTCGCGCCGGCAGTCGGTCATGTATTTGCCGCCGAACACGCCGAGCCGCAGCATGTCGGCCGGCTTCAGTTGCGGCTTGAACTCGGGATCGAATTGGCGGCCGGCCGGCGCGCTCAGCGCATAGCGGTAGCCTTTCTGCATTTTGTCGTTGACGGTGACGGTGCGCTCGCGCATGCGGCCCTCAAGCAGTGCGGATTGCGCCAAATCAAACGGGAACCGGATCGGCCCCCTACCAACCAATTCAAACCATAAGCTTCCCCCCAACCCGCCGGCAGGTAGGTCGACGCCTGCTTGCGCTCGGTTGCCGGCACCGGTGCGAGTTCGCGTTGGCGCTGCGGCTTGAAATGCGCGGCGGCGTTGATCAGCGGGTCGACCAACTCGCCCTTCACGGTATGCGCATCGGGGTAGTCGTCAAAGCCGAAGACGAGCGGCTCGCGCTCCTTCGCCGGCACGTAGAGCGTGCCGAACATCCAATCCCACAGCGCTAGGCAACTGCCGAAATTCTTGTTGAAGTGCTTCGGATTGTTGGAGTGGTGCACTTGGTGATGCGCCGGGCGAGATGAAGAGACGCCCGAGCGCGCCGCGGAATGCGATCCACATGTGGGTATGCTGCAAATGCACATAGGCGTGGATGAACAGCACCAGGATGATGTTGGTGTCGTTGATCGCGTATTGATAGGCGGTGTCGCCGAACATGTAGTTGCCGAAGCCATTGGCGACCGCGGTCGAGAAGGCCAGGATATTGGCGAACACCCAGGCATAGATCGGGTGGACGCGGAAATTGGTGAGCGGGGTGAGCACCTCGGCGGTATGGTGCACTTTGTGGAATTCCCACAGCACCGGCACCTTGTGGCTGAGCCAATGATTGAACCAGTAGCCGAGCTCATAGGCGAGGAACAGCATCAGCGTGATGACCGAGCGCGTGACGATCGTCGGCAAAGTCGACGGCGCGACCGGCCCGAATACGGCGACGAGGCCGGAGATGATGCCGTTGGAGATGAACTGATAGGACAACACCGCCCAGCCGAACATGATGCCGAACAGGAACACGTTGAAAAACAGATAGCCGATGTCGGCTTGGTTGGAGCGGTGCGCGATGATGCGCTTGGGGAACAGCGCGCGCACGATCGTCTTCAGGCGCACGCGGCGACCGCGCTTGCGGCGCTGATGGACGAAATAGAGCACCGAGATCGCCAACGCCACGGCCAGCGAGGTGAGCGAGAAATGCGAGCCGAGCGAGAACAACAGCCGGCTCGTTTGGCCAAAGAAGAATGAAATGCCGGCCCAGAGATCCAACGCCAACTCCCGCGGTCACGCAACGAAGCGTCCAATGTCTTACCGAAGGGTAAATATTGCGTTAGGTGGCCTGGCGGAGTTTATCGGCCTCTCTGCTGTCATTGCCGGGCTCGACCCGGCAATCGATGATGAATTCACTGCAAAATCAGTTGGAAGGATTTTTCCCGTGGCAGCTCATCATGGATGCCCGGGTCAAGCCCGGGCATGACAGCGGCCCTTGCCGCAGTGCCTACACCCGCAAATCCGCATAGTCGGGATGCCTGTCGAGATAGGCCCTCACAAAAGGACAAAGCGGCTTGACCTTTAGCCCCTGGGCGCGGGCGATGTCGAGCAGGCCGCGCACCAGCGCCGAGCCGATGCCGCGCCCGTTGAGCTCGTCCGGCACCTCGGTGTGCATGACGGTGAGCAGGCCGTCCGCGCGCCGGTAGTTCGAGAACGCAAGCTTGCCGTCGACGTCGAGCTCGAAGCGCCGGCGTTCGGTGTTGTCGCGCACGTTATTGGACATCTGTCATGTTCCCGGCACAATCATAGGCGTAACGTTGGTGCGGCCCACGGCAAACGCAAGGTGTTCCATGCCCGACCTCACGCTTTATCACGCCTCACCCTCGCGCTCGTCCGTCGTGCTGTGGATGCTGGAGGAGGTGGGCGAACCTTATGACATCAAGCTGTTGCACTTGAGCCAGGGCGAGCAGCTCCAGCCCGATTATCTCGCCGTCAATCCGATGGGCAAGGTGCCGGCGCTCAAGCACGGCGACACCGTCATCACCGAAGTGGCGGCGATCTGCACTTATCTCGCCGACGCATTTCCGAAAGCCAATCTGGCGGTGCCGGTCGGCACGCCGCGCCGCGGCGTCTATCTCAAATGGCTGTTTTTCGGTCCCGGCTGCATTGAACCGGCGGTGATCGACCGCGCCGCCCCGCGCAAGGAGGAGGCGCGGCGCGCCATGCTCGGCTACGGCGATTTCGACACCACCATGAACGTGGTGGCGAAGGCGGTAGAGCAGGGGCCGTTCCTGATGGGCGAGCAGTTCACCGCCGCTGACGTGGTGATCGGCGCCAATATCCGCTGGGGCATGATTTTCAAATTGCTGCCGGAGCGAAAGGAATTCCTCGACTACGCGGCGCGATTGGCGGCGCGCCCTGCGGCGCAGCGCGCCGAAGCGAAGGACAAGGAGTTTGCCGCGTCGTAATTACGACGCCTTGCGTAGCCGCTCGCCGCCGCCGCGCAAGGTGCCGAGGATGGCGAGCGCGCGCGCCAGCGAGAATTCGCGCGTCTTCTGGTCGAAGGCGGCGCCGGCATCCGGCATCATGTAACCGTGCTTGACGCCGGGGAAGATGTGCACTTCGACATTGCTCATGCGCGCCGGCACCTTGCGGTAGGCGTCCAGGACTTCCGCCGGCGCGGCATGATCCTGGTCGCCCCAGATGATGCAGATCGGCGCGTTGACGCCGTCGAGCTCATCGATGAACGAGATCAAGTTGGTGCCGTGGCAGGAGATGCCGGCGGCATAGCCGAGCCGCTTCGGCCCGATGATGGCGTAAGGGCCGCCGTAGCAGAAACCGATTACCGCGGCGCGGCCGTTGAACGACGGCAGCTTCTGCAATTCGGCGAGCGTGTCGGCGAGGTCGGCTTCGCCGGTCTTGATCTTCTCCAGCCGCGGCTGCGAGCGCTTCTGCGGCAGGTCGCCGTCGGTGCGCGTCAGCGGGCCCGGCATGGTGCGCCAGAACAGATCGGGCGCGGCGGCGATGTAGCCTTGCGCGGCGAACTGATCGGCGAGATCGCGCACGTCCTTGTCGACGCCGTGCACGGCGGACGCCAGCACGATCGCCGGCACCGGCTCGCTGGCGGCGGGCAGCGCCAGATAGCAATCGAAGGTGCCGCCCTCGCGCGATGCGATCTTGATGGTGTTGCCGGCCATGATGATTCTCCTGTGATCGGTCGCCGGAAAATCGGCGCCGCTAGTGTGGGATGCCGGTAAGCGTGACCCTGCCGATGGCATCGTCGAGGATCTTCTGGTTATCGTCGGAAATGCCGGCGCTCGACATCAGTATTGATTCCGCGGCCCAGCGGTCCGGCCCCAGGGGCACGACGGTCATCTTGACGTTGAGAATGCCGTTGCTGGTTTTCATTTTGCCGAAGAATGCCCGGCCCTTGAATCGCGAAATCTCGCCGGACGTTTCCCGATCGAAATGGTCGATGCCGGCGCCCTTGCCGATCGCACCGGCGACGGCGGCGAGCGGGCGATTGGCGAACGTCTCGTCGTGCACGATGGTGAGATACACCACTGCCCAGCGCGCGGTCGGCATCACCTGCAGGCCGTTATAGTCGTCGGTCTTGGTTTCCCAGCCGGGCAGCAGGTCGATCAGAAATGAGTTCGGTCCGGCTTGGGGAAACTTGACCAGCTCCGCTTGCGCCGGCGCGGCAGCCCACAACATGCCCAGCAGGCCCACGAGCGCAACGGCGCAACGGCGCATGAATTCCCCCATTCGGCGGCTGCGGCCGCGATTTTCCGGGCGGACCATAGCAATTTTCAGGCCGCCCGAAAGTCGGAAAAAAGCCGGCGCCGCCTGTGGAACCCATCCCGTCGCGGGATGATCGGCGGCATTGCACCGGCCCCATGACAACACCAATTCCAGCGTGCCGCGTTCCGCGCTAGGCTTGGCCCGGACGCCGGCTCAACCGGCGCGCAAGATAAGGGAGGACAGCAATGGCGGTCGTCGATCCACGGCTGGCAGGAAAGCCGATACCGAGCATCTCGCAAGACGCGATGGAGCGCGAATGCGTCGCGCGCGTGAAGAACGTCAAGGCGCTCGACGTGGCCTTTCTCGACCAGCGCATTCCGACCTACGAGCGCGACATCATCAATATGGTCGGCATGGGCGTCACCGAAAATGCGGCGCTCAAGCCCAACGTGAAAAAAGGCGCGTTCGGTTTCTCGGTCACTTACGTGCGCGCCAAAACCGGCAAGGGCGCGGCGCTGCATCGGCACGCGACCGAAGAAGTGTTCATCCCGATCACGGGGCCGTGGCAGGTGTTCTGGTTGGAGGGCAACCAGGAACGCACCGTCGATCTCGACGAGGGCGACGTGATCAACGTGCCGATCGGCATCTATCGCGGTTTCCGCAGCTTATCCGACCGGCCCGACGCGCTACTGATGGCGCTGGTCGGCGGACCCGACGCCGGCAAGGTGGATTGGCATCCGTCGGTGCTCGAAGAGGTGCGCAACACCGGACTGCGCGTGGACGACGACGGCAATCTGATCATCGAGAAGCCGGCGGCGTAGTTCTGTGCCGCCGTGCCCGGGCCTTGAACTCGGTTCGGAGTCTCGTGTCCCAGGCGCCGCGCGGCGTGAAACGGTGCGCCGCAGACCCGGGACCCAGGTTGTTGTGACGAATTTAGGCCCCGGATCAGCGGCGCATTACTGCGCTTTGCTTCGTGCTGCGCCGCGTCCGGGGCACGTCGTCCTGAGTTCGCCGGACCGCTCGATTCCCCTCAGCTTTCCGCGCTGAGCAGTCGGTGCACCGTCTGCTCCATGGTGTCGTACTGGCCTTCGCCGGCGTGCCGGTAAACGATGCGGCCATGCCGGTCGACGATGTATTGCGCCGGCCAATAGTGGTTGCGGTAGGCGTTCCAGGTCTTGAAATTATTGTCCTGCGCCACCGGATAGGTGATGTGGTGGCGCTTGAGCGCGGCGGCAACGCCTGACGTCGATTTCTCGTAGGCGAATTCCGGCGCGTGCACGCCGATCACCACCAGCCCCTTGTCCTTGTACTTCTCGTACAGGTCGACCACGTGCGGCAGCGTGTGCACGCAGTTGATGCAGCCATAGGTCCAGAAATCGATCAGCACGACCTTGCCCCGCAGCTCGGCGAGCGTGAGCGGGCTGGAATTGAGCCAATGCGTAATGCCGGTGAGCTCGGGCGCGGCGCGCCGCGCATCGGCAAGCGTGACCGATGTCGCGTCCGCGCGCGTCGGCACCGAGACGCCGACCATGGCGCCGGTGGCGAGCGTGAGCCCGGCGAGCGCGCCGGCGGTGAGCACGGCGTAGAGTGACTTGCGAACCATGACGGTCTCCTTTTTCGGTTACAGGCCGACTTGGCCGGACGGATAGAATTCGGTGAGCCAGGCGGTGATCACCGTGTCGTATTGCAGGTACATGGCGGCGGCGTAGGTGACGATCAGCACGCCGAAGGCCTGTTGCAGCCGCGGCGCGACGGCCGCGACCGCGCGCACGCGCGTGGCGGCAAACTGCCCGCCATAGGCGATCGCCAGCATCGGGATGGCGGCGCCGACCGCGTAGAACGTGAGCAGCGTCGCCGCCCAGCTGCTGTTCGGCTCGGTCGCCAGCAGCGTGAGGATCGAGCCGAGCACCGGGCCGGCGCAGGGCGTCCACACCAGGCCGAGGGTGGTGCCGAGCAGGAAGCCGCCCAAAGCGCCTTCGGTGGCGCGCGGCGAATTGGCGCCGAGGCGGCCGATATAGGCCCGAGGCGGCAGCGGAAAGCCGCGCATAGGCTTGCGGCCATAGCAGCAGCACGCCGAAGATCGCCAGCAGCACGATCGCGACGTTGCGCAACTGATCGGCTTCGAGGCCGGCCACGCGGGCGACCGCGCTGAACACCAGCGTCGCCGCGGCGAAGGCGGCAACGAAGCCGGCGGCGATGAACAGCGGCCGCGCCTTGCCGCGCGCAGCAAGCGACGTGCCGAGCAAAATCGGCAGCACCGGCAGCGTGCAAGGCGCCGCGACCGTGACAATGCCGGCGAGCAGGGCGAACAGAGCGCTGAGCATTTCGGTCCGTCGTTTGGGTTGCGCGGCGCGCGGAAAAACGCCGGTGCCTTCGCAACGATAAATAAATGCGCCGGCGCGCAACTCCGAATGGCAAATGCGTGAAAGGCCGTCACGTTGTGGTCAGCGCCGATGACGGGCCGATCACGGCGCGGTGAGGGGGGAGGGGTGCCCGCCACCCGCAGGCTCAGCGCGTGCGCGTGCCGCCGGAACCACGCGGCTCAGTGGCGGCAGCGTGAGAGGATACCGTCGAGCGGCTCTTGCGAGCACATGATGCCGCCCCACTGATAGGCCTTGCCGCCCTGGGGGATGCGGATCAGGAACCAGTTGTAGCCTTCCCAGACCTGCTCGCGCCCCAGGATCATAACCGGGGTGCCTTCGCGCAGGTTGGCGA
The DNA here is from genome assembly GCA_963727555.1 of uncultured Alphaproteobacteria bacterium. Lineage (GTDB taxonomy): Bacteria > Pseudomonadota > Alphaproteobacteria > Rhizobiales > Xanthobacteraceae > Pseudolabrys. The sequence goes on from CAVSGT010000002.1 coordinate 56,952, forward strand.
TCTTGGCCGACGACGTCGTCGGCTCGGCACGCACAACGCCGCCGAGCGATGCGCCCGGGATCGGCAACCCGCGTTGGCTGATGCGGGTTTGCGTCCGCGGGCCGGCGTTCGACTCGCAAGCGTCGGTCTCCGGCACCTGGTGGAAGCCGGGGCCGCAAGGATCGGCATGGCCGAGGCCCTGCAGGCCGGCGATGGAGCGGCCCGCCCGGTAGCGGCAGGTACTGACGCCGAAATCGGGGATGTCGACGGTGGCCGTGTTCTGATCGGGCGAGATCGTCACGCCGTAATCGTCGCGCACGAAATGGAAGGGATTGCGTCCTTGCTGACGCAGGGTCATGGCGGCGCCGTCGATGGGCGAAACGGTGATGCGGCGCTGGTTGTTGACGACGATGGTGACGGCGCGGCCGTGCCCGCAGAAGAAGTTGCGCGTCTGGGCCGGCGCGGGAGCGGCGAAAGCCAAGCAGCCGAACAGCGCCAAGACGATTGGCGTGGCAAGGCGCAAGCATGCGGTCGATTTGTTCACGGGCGGCAGTCCTCTTGATAAAGCAAACCATCGTGACCTTTGATCGAGACGCGTCAACGCTTCATCTCGTCACAGGGTGCGGCGCCAGCGGCCAAGGCGGCGCGCGTCCGTCGCGCCTGCTATTCTCGCGTCCATGGCCAAGCTCATGATCATTTCCGGCGGGCAGAGCGGCGTCGACCGCGCGGCGCTCGATGAGGCGATCGCGCGTGACATTGCAATATGCCGGCTGGTGTCCGCGAAGGCGGCTGGGCCGAGGATTTGCCGCAGCCGCCCGGCGTGTTGGCGGCGTATCCGCATCTGCGCGAAACGCCGAGTTCCGATCCGGCGCAGCGCACCGAATGGAACGTGCGCGATGCCGACGCCTGTCTGATCCTGGTCGATGCCGGCGGCGTCGCTTCGTCGAAAGGCACCGCATTGGCGGAGCAACTGGCGGCGCACTTCGGCAAGCCGTTGCTGGTGGTCGATGTCGGTGCGGCGGATGCGTGCGAGCAAGTGCGCGCCTGGCTTGCCGCGCTGTTGGCGGCGCACAATGCCGACACGACATTCCATCTTGCCATTGGCGGCCCGCGCGCAAGTGAGGCGCGGGGGATTTATGGAAAGGCGAGGAGATTTTTGGGGCAAGCGATGGATGCGATGCCGTAGGGCGCATGCGCGCAACATCATGCGCAGGCGAAAAACGGCGGCATAGGCTTCGTCCTTCCGCCCGACCGGCTTGCGGCTATTCATTCGAAAGCGTGATGCTCTCGAGTACTTTGTCGAGCGCGTCGGTCTCGACGTGATTCATGCCCGGCTGGGTGACGATCCAGGCCTGCGCCCAGGTGGTGGGCGCAAGCGGGACGATCACGATCTTGGCTTCGCGCGCGTAGCCGCGCTTCTCCGGCACCTTGCCGTAGAACATCGTGCCGCGGTGCACGGCGCCCTTGCGGTCGGTTATGCGCGCGGGCTCCTGCTTGCCGAAGCTGGTGACGCCGGCCTTGCGCCCGAGCTTGGCGGCGACGGCTTCGTTGCTGGCGCCGCGCAGCGCCTCGTCGTGCACGATGCCGAGATAGAGCATGGCGTGCTGGCGCTGCGCCGGTGGGATCACCAGCACGCCGCCGAGCTTGTCGGTTCTGCTCTGCCAGCCGCGCGGCAGATCGACGATGAGCGCCTGCTTGCCGTTTTTCGGCACGCGCAATTCCTTTGCCTGCGCGGGCAGTGCGGCGGCGAGCAGGCCGAGCAGGAGGATGAGGCGGGACATCGGCGCTTCATAGCATGAGTAGGTGGGTGAAGGGTGGGGGGCCGATGCCGGCGATCCCTGGCCGATGCCGGCGGCGTGGCGGTGTCGGGCGGCACGGCGATGGCCGAGCGGCTGGCGGCAGGTGAGGCGCAAGCATTCCGTTCATCAGGCAAGCTCCATCGTTCTCGCGGCGTGGCGCGCGCCCGAGGTTTGCACCATCGCCCGGCCCTGGGCAGGGGGATCCCGCTTTCGCGGGGACGAGCCCCCGCAAAAAGCGAGGGGACGGCGCGCCGAGCGGCGCATCCAGTCCGTCTGTTCACGCCTTCTCGCGAAGGCGTGGCGCCTCTCGGCGCGCCGTCGCGGCGATTTCAGTCCCTGGCGCCGTGCTTCCCGGCGGCGACCCGGGCGGGCATTTGGCGCCCGCCGATCCGGGCAGCTTCCGCCGCCCTTCGTCTCCGCCACGTCCAGCCATTGAAGGCAGGCCCTCGTAGTGGGGCCGGACGGCTGGCCGGGGCCTCCCGAGCGCAGGTTTGCGAGACCTGCCCGCGGGCGCCGGCCCTGTCCCCGCGGCCGGCGCAACCGGTTCGCGTCCCCTCGAGGACAGGGCGAGGGGGACTATAAGCCTAGTGCGAGAGGCGCGGGGATAAGTTCTCACGCGAATGTGATTATGGTCCTAGGGCGCCGGTGCGAAGGGGCTTTTTGGCGTCGTCATGGCCGGGCAACCGGGTCCGGCCTTCGGCCGGCCCGGTCGTAAACTTGAGCCGGCCATCTCGATGAGGGGCGCAGCGCCTGCCTGAGTGGGATCACCGGGACAAGCCCGGTGATGACTGCGGATAGATGCCTCAGATCACAAATCGTCCACGGTCAGACCGGTGTGTTTCGCAATGCGCGCCAGCATGCGCGGGCCGATTTCGTCGCGATCATGGAACGCGAAGACAAAGTCCAGCCATCCCGGCCGCTGCAACGTCCGATGCGACCCGCTTTGCCGTTGAGCGTCCAGCCGATCCGCAACAGCGCCGCGAGCACGCGCGGCGCTTTGGCGGCCGGCCAGCGGCTCATGCGAGCTGGAACATGCCGGAGAGGTCTTGCGGCAGCGCCTCGCCGTTCTCGACCCGCTCGGCGATGACGCGCAGCGCCAGCGCCGTCGCCTTGGCGCGCGCTTCCGCGTCGCTCGCGCCGTAGCTCAGCACGCCCGGCAGCGCCGGAACTTCGGCGAGCCAGCGACCGTCTTCCTCGCGTTCGGTTTCGATGCGGAGCATGGGGAATAGATAGCATGGAAGTCGTGATTTGTCAGGGTCTGGCTTTTTCGGTGTGGAGCAGGCTCTTTTTTCCGCCTCATCCTGAGGAGCCCGCGCAGCGGGCGTCTCGAAGGATGGGGCGGCCCCATGGTTCGAGGCGCAACGCTTGGCGTTGCTCCTCACCATGAGGCCGATTGAGGCTGTTATGCTCCCGCCCATGCCCCAGCTCATCATCATCTCCGGCGGACAGAGCGGCGTCGACCGCGCGGCACTCGATGTCGCGATCGCGCGCGGCATTCCCTATGGCGGCTGGTGCCCGAAAGGCGGCTGGGCGGAGGACATGCCGGAGCCGCCCGGCTTGCTGGCGCGCTATCCGCACTTGCGCGAAACGCCGAGCGCCGATCCGGCCGAGCGCACCGCGTGGAACGTGCGGGACAGCGACGCCTGCCTGATCCTGGTCGATGCGGGCGGCGTCGCCGTGTCAGGCGGCACGGCCTTGGCCGAGACGCTGGCGGCGCAATACGGCAAGCCGTTGCTAGTGGCCGATGTCGGCGCGGCGGATGCGGCCGCCCAAGTGCGTGCATGGCTCACTGCGCTGCTGGCGCATGCAGGCGACGCGCCGTTCAGGCTCGCGGTCGGCGGCCCACGGGAGAGCGAGGCAAGGGGGATTTATGGGAAGGCGAGGGTGGTCATAGGGATTTGGTAACGGCCGATCGATCTGAATGACAAGGGTGAACCGCAATTCTCGAGTGATCGCGATACGGCTACGAGACCGTCGGGTCTGCTTCCACACTAGTCTTAATCCGACGATTGATTTTGGATGGCAGACAAACGCTCTTGTGCGCTTCGCAGTTGGCTTTCAATAAATGCGTCAAAAGCCGATGGCACCAAATCTCGATGAGACAACAAGGATTGATACGTATGGACTGCTTCGGCGACAATGGCTTCGTCGCGCTTCTTAGTTCCTAATATGACAAGGACATTGCCCAGAGCGGCCTTGGTCGCAACCCACGAAAACGCCGCGCGTTCGGGTCTGATTTCGGTTAGCGCGGCACGAAACGCGATACCGGCTTCTTCTAAATGCCGGAGTGATCCGCTTTCGTTACCCAGATAAGTGAGTGCAAAACCTAAAGCTACTTCGGTCTGTGCCCAATCGATCGGAAAGCGTTCACGCGTCAAGACCTTCAGTGAAACGCGATAATTATCAATAGCTTGTATTATGGTTGCGTTGACGTCCGTCACTGCTCGATATTTTGCAAGGGAGAGAAGGCATAGGCCGCGGAAGTTTTGAGTTTTCGCTCGATCGACGGGCCAATCCAGTGGCAAAAGGCGAAGTGCTTCTTTTAAGCGTTTGCAGGCTTCATGCATCTTGCTCGCGCTGCTTTCCGTTGAGGCAATGAATGCAAGTGTGGCGCCTTCTCCGGCCATAGCCTGCGCAAGCATATTTGAATGTTCCTTCAAGATCGGATTGTTGATAACGGTCCGAAAACGTTTTAGGGCATCGTACATCAAGAATTGGTTATTCTTGAGTCCCGCTTCCACTATGAGCGAATTGCCGAGGCTGATATTGATTCTTGCCCACTCAAGCACGTCAATATTCTTGATGGGGCCATTGATGGCTGCTCTAAAAATTAAAATCAATTCTTGGACGTGTGCGTAGTTGCCATCCCGATCAGCGAGTGCAAACACTGCTTGTCCAAGCCAAGCGCGATTTCTCGCGATCTGAAGGGGGGCTTGCAGACGTACGCTCAGGTCGACAACGCGGTGAAAGCGGACGACCGCTAAGTGTGCAGCCAGAGGGTCGCCAAATTCGTTGCCTTGATCATACAGTGCAAGCGCTTCTTGTTCGTGGTATTCTAAGCGTTTGGCATCATATTCATCTGCTTGCGGAAGCTGGCTTGCCGCCGCAGCAAAAAAGTTGGCGGCCTCGCGGTACTGCAGGCGCGCTAGGGCAAGCCGGCCGAGCTGCGCCGAGGTCTGCGATTCACTCACAGCAAGCTTTGATTTGGCCTGATTTTGCTTTTCCTGAACTTTCTTCAGCAAATTGCCGGCCGTATTGTAATCGTTGTTTTCGAAGGCGGCTTTCGCCTTGCTTCTTAGGGCCGCTATCTCCGCGTTGTCGCCGGGCATTCGTGCGCCGATGTCATCTTTTTTGAGGTGCTTCATCTGGACCGCGATTGCGACCAACTTAATGGCGAGAAGCTCCCGCGGTACGCCCGCCTCTCCTAAAAGTTCCAATGCATAGCGAATTTGTTGCTCGGTAATTTCGAGCCGCTCTCGCAGGGCGCCAATTGTTTCCCTTTGAGTTCCGTAAGAGCGTAGGATGTGGACCCCAACCACTCGAAAGCAGCATAGCCGCAAGGCATCCGATACCAAACTGATGTTACCGATGAGGAATGGTACGTGATCGAGCCTCACTTACCGATGGCGAATAACGGGACAACCGCGCGCCTGGCCGATGCGCGAGATCATCAACGGCATTTTCTATGTGATGCGGTTGGCTGTGTGGCGTTGCTGCCGAGCGATTTGCGCGTGGGGTACAATTTATCGCTGGTTTGCGGAGTTGTGACGAAGGCCGCTTCGAGAAGATCAATCACGCGCTGGTATGCTCGACGCGAACGGATTGGGCGCGACGCCAGTGAACCGGTGCGATCATTGATAGCCAGAGCGTAAGACGACCGAGGCTGGCGGGCCCGCGGCTACGACGCGGGCAAGAAGATCAACGGACGTAAGCGCCATGCGCTCGTCGATACGGATGGGCGTGGCCTCGTGATCGAACCGCACCGAGCGAGCATCCAGGATCGCGACGGCGGCGGACCGCTACTGTGAGCCTCGCGCGTGTCTTCCCGTTCATCCAGCGGGTCTTCGCTGAAGCGGATATGCGGGTGAGAAGGTCGCAGAGGCCACGGTGATTGCGGTCGAGATCGTGCGCAAAAATCCCGATCAAGTCGGCTTTGTCGTTAAGCCACGGCGTTGGGTGGTCGAGCGGTTCTTCGCCTGGATCAGTCGCAATCGGAGGCTGGCAAAGGATTTCGAAGCAACCATCAACTCTGCGCGCGCTTTCCTCTACGCCGCTTCCGTCATGCTCCTCGTGCGCAGAATAGCGCGGGCTTCATGACTTTCGAAACCAACTCTAAGCTTATTGAAATCTCTATTAAGTTTCTGAAGTTTTTCCGGAGGGGTGCCGATAATTATATTGGAATGATTGAGCGAGCCGCCAATTGCGACGCCAAAATTTTCAGCCTTCACTGTGGGTGTCTGAGCCGACGTCGGACTACCGACAAGGATTGCCGCCAGTCCCACGATTACCACACGGAAAAATAAGGTTGGCATCATTGCCACCTATTTCGATTGAGTGGTGCACCCAGAATTTTCACCAGAGTCAATTACAATCGTGGACGTGTTGACGTTCCCGCCCACAGCAAGAGCGTTGCAGTTCGCCTCGATGGCGGGGCTTACACGTTGCGTCTGGGGGGTGTTTGACCAAAGATAGGTGACGATAGTCCAGAGCCCCGCCGCAAGGATAACGAAACCGCTGCCGATCCAGCCGAGGATTTCCCGGTTGGATTTCCGCTTCAGGAATGGCCAGATTCTTGACACCGGCGGCATCATGTTCCTTCCGCACAGTGAAAGTGCAGCATTAAAACGAGAGGCGCCATAAAAAGCAACATTAGATTGCGCGCGGAATAGAGGTAAGCTAACTATCTTACTCTGCCGCCTGAATCCGCTTCTTTGGCTTCGCCTCCCTTCCCAACACCGGCTTCAAAAACTCGCCCGTATAACTTCGCTTCGCCTTCACAATATCCTCCGGCGTGCCTTGCGCGACGATCTCGCCGCCGCCGTCGCCGCCTTCGGGGCCGAGGTCGATGATCCAGTCGGCGGTCTTGATCACTTCCAGATTGTGCTCGATCACCACCACCGTGTTGCCGGTCTCCACCAGCTCGTGCAGCACGTCGAGCAGCTTGGCGACGTCGTGGAAATGCAGGCCGGTGGTGGGCTCGTCGAGAATATAGAGCGTGCGGCCGGTGGCGCGCTTCGACAGCTCCTTGGCGAGCTTGACGCGCTGCGCCTCGCCGCCGGACAGCGTGGTGGCCTGCTGGCCGACATGGATGTAGTCGAGGCCGACGCGGTGCAGCAGCGCCAGCACGTCGCGCACGCGCGGCACCGCCTTGAAGAACTCGAGCGCCTCTTCCACCGTCATGTCGAGCACGTCGGCGATCGACTTGCCCTTGAACAGCACCTCCAGCGTCTCGCGGTTGTAGCGCTTGCCCTTGCAGACGTCGCAGGTGACGTAGACGTCGGGCAGGAAGTGCATCTCGATCTTGATGACGCCGTCGCCCTGGCAGGCCTCGCAGCGGCCGCCTTTGACGTTGAAGGAGAAGCGGCCGGGCGCGTAGCCGCGCGCCTTGCTCTCGGGCAGGCCGGCGAACCACTCGCGGATCGGCGTGAAGGCGCCGGTGTAGGTCGCCGGATTGGAGCGCGGCGTGCGGCCGATCGGCGACTGGTCGATGTCGATGATCTTGTCGATGTGCTCCAGGCCCTCGATGCGGTCGTGCGCGGCGGGGGCGAGCGAGGCGCCGTTCAATTTGCGCGCCACCGCGTTGTAGAGCGTGTCGACCAGCAGCGTCGACTTGCCGCCGCCGGAGACGCCGGTGACGCAGGTGAACAGGCCGAGCGGGATCTCGACGTCGATGCCTTTGAGGTTGTTGCCGCGCGCGTTGACGACGCGCAAGGTGCGGCGCGGGTTGCGCGGCTGCCGCTCGGGCACCGGCACGGCGAGCTCGCCGGAGAGATATTTGCCGGTCCAGGAGCGCGGCGCGGCGATCAGGTCGTCGACGGTGCCTTCGGCGACGATGTGGCCGCCGTGGATGCCGGCGCCGGGGCCGATGTCGAGCACGTAATCGGCCGAGCGGATGGCGTCCTCGTCGTGCTCGACCACGATCACGGTGTTGCCGAGATCGCGCAGGCGTTTCAGCGTTTCGAGCAGGCGGGCGTTGTCGCGCTGGTGCAGGCCGATGCTCGGCTCATCGAGCACGTAGAGCACGCCGGTGAGGCGCTGAACCGATCTGCGAGGCGAGGCGAATGCGCTGGCTCTCGCCGCCGGAGAGCGTGCCGGACGCGCGCGAGAGGGTGAGGTAGTCGAACCCGACATCGACCAGAAACTTCAGCCGCTCGCGGATTTCCTTCAGCACCCGCACGCCGATCTCGTTCTGCTTGGAGGTCAGCCATTGGGGTAGCTCGGTGAACCATTCACCTGCGCCTTTGACCGACAGGTCGGCGACCTGGGCGATGGTCTTGTCGGCTATTCGGACGCAGAGCGCCTCGGGCTTGAGCCGCGCGCCCTGGCAGGCGGCGCAAGGCACGTCGGTGAAATATTTCATCAGGTCGTCGCGCGCCCACTCGCTCTCGGTTTCCTTGAAGCGGCGCTCGAGATTGGTGATGACGCCCTCGAACGGCTTCTTGGTGGTGTAGCCGCGCAGACCGTCGTCATAGACGAATTTGATTTCGTCCTCGCCCGAGCCGTACAGGATGGCGTCCTGCGTTTTCTTCGGCAGGTCCTTCCATTTGGTGTCGAGCGTGAAACGGAAATGCTTGGCGAGCGCGGCGAGCGTCTGGATGTAATAAGGCGACGAACTTTTTGCCCAGGGCGCGATGGCGCCTTTGCGCAAGGTGGCGTCCTTGTCGGGGATCACCAGCTCGGCATCGATGTGCTGCTCCAGCCCAAGCCCGCCGCATTCCGGACAGGCGCCGAACGGGTTGTTGAACGAGAACAGCCGCGGCTCGATCTCCGGAATGGTGAAGCCGGACACCGGGCAGGCGAATTTCTCGGAGAAGATCAGGCGCTCGGCATTGGCGTTGCGGCCGCGATTGGCGGCGGCGCCGGTCGCTTTGCTGTCGGCCAACTCCACCACCGCGAGGCCGTCGGCGAGCTTGAGGCATTGTTCCAAAGAGTCCGCCAGCCGCGTGGCGATATCGCCTTTCACAACAAGCCGATCGACCACCACGTCGATGTCGTGGGTGAACTTCTTGTCGAGCGGCTTGACGTCCTGGATCTCAGAAAACGTGCCGTCGATCTTGACGCGCTGGTAGCCCTTCTTGAGCAGGTCGGCGAGCTCCTTGCGGTACTCGCCCTTGCGCCCGCGCACCAGCGGCGCCAGCACGTAGATGCGCGTGCCCTCCGGCAGCGCCAGCACGCGGTCGACCATCTGCGACACGGTCTGGCTTTCGATCGGCAGGCCGGTGGCCGGCGAAAAAGGCACGCCGATGCGCGCCCACAGCAGCCGCATGTAGTCGTAGATCTCGGTGACGGTGCCGACGGTGGAGCGCGGGTTCTTGGAGGTGGTCTTCTGCTCGATGGAGATGGCCGGCGACAGGCCGTCGATCTGGTCGACGTCCGGCTTCTGCATCATCTCCAGGAACTGGCGCGCGTACGCCGACAGCAACTCGACGTAGCGGCGCTGGCCCTCGGCATAGATGGTGTCGAAGGCGAGCGAGGACTTGCCCGAGCCGGACAGGCCGGTGAACACCACCAATTGGTCGCGCGGAATGGCGACGTCGACATTCTTGAGATTGTGCTCGCGCGCGCCGCGGATGGTAATGGCGCGGGCGTCGCCGGGCTTTTTGCTCAGACCGTTGGGCATGGATTCCTTAATCGGCGCCGGCAAATGCGGGGGATGTGCCTGCCGGAACATAGTGAGAACCGAACCGCTCCGCCAGACCCGGACAGTCTCAATTCGCAGTTGTCCCATACGATCGCGGTGCGCTCGTCGGACCCATTATCGCTCCGGCGCAGCCTCGGCGGCGGCCGGCGCGCGCGGCGCGATTTTCGAGCGCATCGGGATCAACAACAAGACGATGGCCGCGAGCGCGACATTAAGGGTCAGCGGCCGCTCCATGTACGATGAATGATGGACGGTGTGGAAGGTGAACACCAAATACCAGGCAATGGGAATGAATCCGACCGCGGCGAATTGGACCTCGCGGCGCTCCGCCCATTTGCCGCCGGCCCAGACGGCGCGCGCGGCGCGAAACAGCAGATACAAAGGCGGCAGCAGGACCAGCGCCGCGCCCAAAATATGCGAGCCCCAGCCGATAATGAAAGCCGAATAGGTCAACATCGTCCCTTCCAGCAGCAGACGGGCAAGGTAGGAGTGATCCACCACGGCAATGCCGATGCCGTGGGCGGCAAGCCACAGCACCAAGGCCGGGGGAACCGCGGTCGAGACCGAGCCCTCGATGTGCTTGAGGAGCGTTTGGAAGAAGTCGACGACCTCGGGTTTGCCCCAGACCGTCCAGATCACAAGCACTTTAATGATGAAACAGGTCGCGACGGCGGTGCCGAACGACGTGCCTGCGATCAGCACTGTGCGGCCGAGGCTGCGGGCATCGCCGCTATGGTCGAGCACGATCAGCAGCATCAACAGCGTGGTGGCGATTGGAATTCCGCCGGTGAGGAATTCGAGCGCGGCGATGGCGCTGCCGAACGCTGCAACTGCAACGGTGAGCGAGCCTTCCGATAATTTGGGCAACGGGCGCAGGGTCGCGAACAGCAGGAAGCCAAGCAATACGATGTCGGTTGGAGCGAAGGAAAATAACAGGCCGAACTGTGGCAGTCCGTAAAATAACGCGAACGTCGCGGCGAGGATCAACAAAGCGTCGGAGCGATAGGCCTTTTCGCCGCCGCCACGGCGGCGCGCCAGCGCGATCACAAAAACGACCGCCAACAGGCCATAGCAGACGAGCCGCATCGCTTGCATGGCGATGCCGAGCGGAATGATCGTCAGCAGCAATCCAGCGACAGTGCGGTCGCCGTGCAGGTAGCGATGATAATATTGCAATTGAGTTGGCTTTGCCGATACGAGCGCGGTCAAGCCCGCACAAAAGTTTTTTGAAGCCGGAACGCGTGGCGATACCGCGGTCTTTAGATTCGACTCGATGGGCGCAGCCAGCATCGAGGCGATCAGACAATCATTGCCGCCAAAAACCGGCATCGTCCGATCGTACGGGCCGAGCAGCCAATGGTGTTTTTCGTTGAAAATTCCGTTGGCGATCGCTTGCGAGACGACCTGACGGTAATGCGCCGGCCCGACAAGCTCGATCGTGAGATTCAATGCAAACAGCGCAAGCGTTGCGGCGAGGGCGATGGCCGCCGAGATCAGCGCGCTCTTGATCAGCCTTCGCATCCCATCAACGGGTGGAACAGTCGTTCATGGAAACCCTATAAAGCGCTGGCGGTCGAGGCCCGGCCGTCGGTGATGTCGGGAGCGCCTCGGGACGGTAGTGAGAACGGTGCGATTGTGCCATTGCGAGGCGACAATCCGGCCGTGCTATTGGGGAAAAATGGACCGTCCGAACGCCCAAAGCGGCGTTATCCGCAATACCGCCAAAGCTTAGGCTGCTTCCTTATAATAATTCTAAACTATTGAATTTATTATCGTTCTCGCTTGATCTAAAGCAAGATCGGACCCAGATGACATGCTATTAATTCGCAAGTTCAATCGGACGTCGCGACATGTTTGGGCGGAAACAATCGGGCGAAAAGCGGTGCTTGGGCCACGCGCAGCGGGGCTTCCGCGGCCGCATTCACGCCATCGCGGTCGACGAGGCCGCCTCCAATCTGCCGGTCGGTGAACTCGAACGGCGGTTGCTCGAGCTTGGTTTCACCGAAGGCGCGCTCATTGAGATCCTGCACGAGGGCATCTTCGGCCGCGATCCGATTGCCGTGCGCATCAACGACGCCACGGTAGCGTTGCGTCGGCGCGAAGCCATGGCGATCCTGGTGACTTAAGCGAGTTCATCAATGACTGCGGCCACCGAAGAGGGCGCCCGCCATTTTGCGCTCATCGGGACGCCGAACAGCGGCAAGACCGCGCTGTTCAATGCGCTAACCGGCAGCCGGCAGAAAGTCGCCAACTATCCGGGCGTCACCGTCGAGCGCAAGACCGGCGCGCTGCTCACGCCATCCGGCCGCACCGTCAACCTGATCGATCTACCCGGCACCTATTCGCTGCGCGCGCGCAGCCCCGACGAGCAGGTGACGCGCGACGTCGTGCTCGGACGCTTCGCCAGCGTCAGCGCGCCCGATCTTCTGCTCTGCGTGGCCGACGCCACCAATCTGCGGCTGGCCTTGCGCCTGGTGATCGAGCTCAAGCGGGCAGGGCGGCCGCTTCTGCTCGTGCTCAACATGATCGATATCGCGCGCCGGCGCGGCATCGAGATCGACCTCGATGCGATATCGGCCGAACTGGGCGTGCCGGTGATCACGGCCGCGGCCGTGCGGCGCGGCGGCACCGACGATCTGTTGCGCCGGCTCGATGAGCTGGCCGTCGCGCAACCGGCTCCGGACAGCGAAAGTAGCTGGACGGTGCCGACCGCCGCCGAATTGCGCGCCGCGCAGCGCGAGGCCGACGGCATCATCGAGCGTGCCGTGCGCATGCCGCCCAAGCCCGACACGCTGACCACGCGGCTCGACGCCGTGCTGCTGCATCCTGTCGCCGGGCTGGCGATCCTGCTGTGCGTCTTGTTCGTGATGTTCCAGGCGGTGTTCACCTGGGCGCAGCCGCTGATGGATTTGATCTCGGCCGGCTTCACGGCACTCGGCGTGCTGGTGCACGACCTGCTGCCGGCCGGCCTGCTGCAAAGCTTCATCGAGAACGGCGTCATCTCCGGGCTCGGCAGCGTGCTGGTGTTCCTGCCGCAGATTTTGATTTTGTTCTTGTTCATCCTGCTGTTGGAAGACCTCGGCTACATGGCGCGCGCGGCCTTTCTGATGGACCGCATCATGGGCGGCGCCGGCTTGCACGGCCGCGCCTTCATTCCGCTGCTGTCAAGTTTCGCTTGCGCCATCCCCGGCATCATGGCGACGCGAGTGATCGACAATCCGCGCGACCGGCTGACCACTATACTGGTGGCGCCGTTGATGACCTGCTCGGCGCGCATTCCGGTCTACACGCTCATCATCTCCGCCTTCATTCCCGCCAAACAGCTCTGGGGCGTCGTCAGTCTGCAAGGGCTGGTGATGTTCGGTCTCTATACGGCCGGCATCGTCAGCGCGCTCGGCGTGTCGTTTCTCGCCAAATTCTTCTTCTGGCGAGACGATCCGACACCGCCCTTCATGCTGGAACTGCCGGATTACAAGCTGCCGCGTCCGCGCAGCGTTGCGCTCGGCCTGCTGATGCGCGCGCGGATGTTTTTGGAGCGGGCCGGCACCATCATCTTTTCCATGATGGTGCTGATCTGGTTCCTGGCGTCGTTCCCGCGTCCGCCGGCCGGCGCCACCGGCCCGGCCATCGACTACAGCCTGGCCGCCATCATCGGGCATTGGTTTGCGCCGCTGCTCGCCCCGGTCGGCTTCAACTGGCAGATCAGCGTGGCGTTGGTCCCGGGCATGGCGGCGCGCGAAGTGGCGGTGGCGGCGCTCGGCACGGTCTATGCCATCGAGGGCGGCAGGGAAGCCGCCCAACAGATCGGCCAGACGCTGGCGCAGCAATGGAGCCTGGCGACCGCGCTGGCGCTGCTGGTCTGGTATATTTTTGCACCGCAATGTGCTTCGACGCTGGTCGTCATCAAGCGCGAAACCGGAAGCTGGCGCTGGATGGCGGTCACCTTCGGCTACATGCTGGCGCTCGCCTATATGGCCGCCTTTATCACCTACCAACTGGCGGTGTTGCTCGGCGCCGGCTGACCGCAGCCCCCGGCCAGGAATCAAGGCGTGCGGCAATCCGCCTAACCCGCCGAGATATATGCAAGAAAATAAATATGTTGAATTTCATTCTCCGCCGACCCAAGATCGCAGTGCCGATATTCTGACGATCGGCAAAAATGAGAAAACAACATCTCTCGCCCCGCCTCGCCAGCCTCGATGGATGCCGGCAGCAGGGGCCAAAGGGCCGATCCAACCCCGGATCGTGAGAGCTAGGGAGAATGAGATATGCTCAACCGACGCTTCCCCCATTTGTCCCGACGCGAGTTCAATACGTTTGCTGGCGCGGCCGGTCTGGCGCTCGCCATGCCGCAGCTATCTTTCGCGCAGGGCAAGCCGGATTCGGCCGCCATCATCCATGGCAAGAAGTCCGGCCTGATCATCCACAACGCCAAGCTCGGCGTGATGGAAACCCCGCTCGCCGATCTGCGCAAGCACGCGATTACGCCGAAGGACATCCTGTTCAATCGTCTGCACTTCCCGCACCCGGGCAATTCCGCCTGGGAGGCCACCACCGATGCGCCGTCGGCTGACCGGGTGAAGGGCTGGTCGATCAGCTTCGACGGGCTGGTGCAGCGTTCGCGCAAGCTGACCATCGCCGATCTGGAAAAGATGGGCATGGAAAAGCGCGTGTCGGTCATCCAGTGCGCCGGCAACGGCCGCGCCTTTTACGCCGCCAAGCAAAAGGTCGGCGGCGGCCAGTGGCACAATGGTGGCATGGGCAATGTCGAATGGGAAGGCGTGCCGCTGCGTCCGCTGATCGAAGAGCTTAAGATGGCGATCTCCGACAAGGCGCTGTGGCTCACCGCCGAGGGCTGGGACCACCCGGCGACCCCGGTCGGCTCCGACTTCGCCAAGAGCTACCACATGGGCGACCACGCGCTCGACCACGCCATCCTGGCGCTGAAGATGAACGGCGAGCCAATCCCGGCCGTGCACGGCGGGCCGGTGCGGCTGATCATCCCCGGCTACTACGGCAACATGAACGTGAAGTTCTTGACCAATCTTCTGTTCATGACAGAGCAGTCGCCGAGCGTGTTCCAGTCGGTCGGCTACCGCTTCCCGAACTTCCCGGTCGAGCCGGGCAAATTCGGCGCCAACGACTACACTTGGTACAACAGCCGTCCGACCTATGCCCACACGATCAAGAGCGTGATCTTCTCGCCGCTGCCGGAGGACAATCCGAAGGCCGGCGACGTGACGATCACGGGCGTGGCCTTCAACGACGGCAACGCCAAGATCACGCAGGTCGAGGTCTCCACCGACGGCGGCAAGACTTGGACGAACGCCGAGGTCAAGGAGGGCATGAGCCCGTGGGCCTGGCACCATTTCTCGGCCAAGGCCAAGCTCGGCAAGGGCCAGAACATGCTGGTGTCGCGGGCGACCGACGCGCTCGGCCGCACGCAGCCCATCAACGGGCTGGCCCGCTGGAACCCGCGCGGCTACGAGTGGAACGGCGCGGACCACGTGACGGTCACGGTCTAACAAGCGCGGGGCGCCGCCCGCCGGCGGCGCCCTACCAATTCAAACGATTAAGGAGATCGGCGGATGCGGGCGGGCACGCTCTTGTTCGCGGCGCTGGGGGCGTGCGTCGCCTTTGCGACCGCCTATGCGCAAATCGAACTGCCGCAGGGACCGGGGCGCGCGCTGGTCTATGGTCAGTGCCGGACCTGTCATGATTTGCAGTATCTGGAGGAGTCGGCCGGCATTCCGCGCGATGCCTGGTCGGATATGCTCGATAGCATGAAGCAATACGGTCTTGCGGATTCCGCCGGACCAGCGCGCCAAGATCCTCGATTATCTCGCCACCTATCTCGGCCCCAACCCGCCGCCGAAAACGGCCGCGGCGCCGGCGATGCCCGTCAAGGTCGACGGCGCGGCCGTGTTCAAGGATCAATGCACGGCCTGTCATCAGGACAATGCGCAGGGTGTCGAGGACGCCTTCCCGCCGCTCGCGCACAACGTCGATCTGTTTCTCAGCCGCGACTATCCCGTGCGCGTGCTGCTGTTCGGGCTGAGCGGCAAGATCGACGTCAACGGCAAGAGCTTCGACAGCGCGATGCCGCCGCTCGACGTGCTGAGCGATGAACAGATCGCGGCGGTGGTGAACTATGTGCGCGACAATTTCGGCAACGCGGCGCTGCGGCCGAAGACCATGGCGCCGGTCGACGCGGCGGCGGTGAAAGCGCTGCGCTCAAAGAAGCTGACGCCCGAGCAAATCTACGCCGAGCGCAAGCAACTCAAGGCGGCGGCGAAGTGAGCGCCGCCTGAATTGCGGGCCGGCGTAAGCCTGCCGGCCCGTGTTCTTGCAGACCTCAGAAATGATAGTTGATGCCGGCCCGCACGATGTTGGTTCGGAAGTCGACATCGGTGCTGACGCCGCAAGTCGCCGCGTCGCAAGTCGCCGTGCCGAGATCGACATAAAGATATTCGGCCTTGACCGACCACGCTCCCATGAAGGCGAACTCGATGCCGGCGCCGGCGGTCCAGCCCGCTTGCGTCGAGGATGCCGAGCCGCCGACCGGCGGCGTCATCTTGACGTCGCCGAGCGCCAGGCCGCCGGAGATAAAGGGCATCACCCGGCCGACCGCATAGCCCAAACGACCGCGCACCGTTCCCAGCCAGCTATTGCTGGTTTCGCAACCGGACGTGCCGCAAGTGGCGGTGTCGCTGCCTGTCATCCAACTGGCGGCGCCGTCGCCTTCCAAGCCGAGCACCCAGGTGCCCATCTGTTGATTGTAGCCGATGGTGCCGCCGAACAGGCCGCCATTGGTATCGAAGCTGCCGGTCGTGAAGCCGGGCGCCGCCGCCGTCCATTGCGAGGTGCCGAAGCCGTAGCCGCCGTTGATGCCGATGTAGAAGCCGGTCCAATAAAACGGCGCACCGCCCACCGGCGGCGGCGGATATCCGAGCGGCATGTCGGCTGCGAAGGACGGTAGGGCAGTGGCGGCCGCCAGCAAACCGGCGCAGGCCGCCAATGTAAGACGCTTCATCGCGTTGACCTCCTGGTTGTTCCCGCCGATGGACGGCGGACGCACTCTCTTTTCCGGCCGGTTCGCGGCTGCGAATCTGTCCGCCCGAACCGAATTTTCTCAGGCAGATCAGCGCTCTAAATGGTTAAGACAGGGTTAAGGCTTGCGAGAACAAACAAAGAACATTAGTATCGGGGCAGATTTGCCGCGGCCGGCACCGATGCCGGAAGCCCTGTGGATTAAGGCCGAACGCGCTTGCCGGGTGAGGGCCGACGGCTAGGGTGAAACTCAATGGCGGGGCGCGACGGCAAACGGCCCCTTACCGGCGAGCGGTCGCGACTTGAACGTCGCGCAATCGCAATCGTCACGCGGAGAGCATCATGGCAGGTAGCGTCAATAAAGTGATCTTGATCGGCAATCTCGGCGCCGACCCGGAAATTCGCCGCACCCAGGACGGGCGGCCGATCGCAAACTTGCGGGTCGCGACCTCGGACACCTGGCGCGACAAGAACACCGGCGAGCGCCGCGAGAAGACCGAATGGCACCGCGTGGTGATCTTCAACGAGGGCCTGTGCAAGATCGTCGAGCAGTATCTCAAGAAAGGCTCGAAGGTTTATCTGGAAGGCGCGCTGCAGACGCGCAAATGGCAGGACAAAGACGGGCAGGACCGCTATTCGACCGAGGTGGTGCTGCAAGGCTTCAACTCGCAGCTCACCATGCTCGATACCCGCGGCGGCGGGGGTAGCGCCGAGGCGGGCGACGATTTCGGCTCATCCGGCCCGAGCGCCCCGCGTGAGCGCAAGCCGGCCATGGCCGGCGCCGGCGGCAAGCGCGACGACATGGACGACGAGATTCCGTTCTGACTGCGCGACGCCGGACGATATCCGGCACGTTGCTAAGATGCGCTAGGATGGCGTGGCATGCCGACGCTTGCCGCCGCTCTGCTCGAAGGCCTGAAAGCTCACGGCGCCCGGGAGATTTTCGGTATCCCGGGCGACTTCGTGCTGCCGTTGTTCAAGGTCATCGAGGAAAGCAAGGTGCTGCCGCACTTCACGCTCAGTCATGAGCCGGCGGTCGGCTTCGCCGCCGACGCCGCGGCGCGCTATCACGGCGGCCTCGGCGTCGCGGTCGTCACCTACGGCGCCGGCGCCTTCAACCTGGTGAACGCGGTAGCCGGCGCCTATGCCGAACGCTCGCCGGTGGTGGTGATCGCCGGCGCGCCGGGCGCGCGCGAACGCGCCAGCGGCTATCTGCTGCATCACCAGGCGCGCACCGTCGATACCCAGCTCGCGGTGTTCAAGGAAGTCACTTGCGACCAGGCTGTGCTCGACGACGAGACGACGCGCGCCCGCCGAGATCGCCCGCGTCTTGCGCAGCGCGCTGGAATTGTCGCTGCCCGTCTATATCGAATTGCCGCGCGACATGGTGGGTGCGCGCTGCGAGCCGGTGCCGCAACTGCCGGCGCGCGCGGCCGATTCGGGCGCGCTTGCCGAATGCGCCGAGGAAATTCTCGCGCGCATTGCCGGCGCCAAATCGCCGGTGCTGGTGGTCGATGTGGAAATCCGCCGCTACGGCATCGAGGAGCAGGTCGCCGCGCTCGCGCGCAAGCTCGGCCTGCCGGTGGTGACGACCTTCATGGGGCGCGGCCTGTTGGAAGCGGCGCCCGATGTCGTCGCCGGCACCTATCTCGGCGCCGCCGGCGATCCGGCGGTGACGCAACTGGTCGAGGACGCCGATCTGGTGTTGTTGTTCGGCGTTATTTTGTCCGACACCAATTTCGCGCTGTCGAACCGCGCGCCGGACCCGCGCCGCACCATTCTGGCCGCCGGCCGCGAAGTGCAGGTCGGCCATCACGTCTATCGCGACATGCCGCTGGCCGATCTGATCGCCGGGCTCGATGCGCAGGCGACTAGCCACGAACGGCGTGCGCGCAAAAAGGGGAAGGGCATCGCCTATCCGCGTGGGCTAACCGCCGACGAGCAACCGATCGCGCCGTCGGATATCGCGACGGCGATCAACGATTTGTTCGACCGCCACGGCAAGATGCCGATGACATCCGACATCGGCGACTGCCTGTTCACGGCGATGGAGATCGACAACACCGCGCTGGCGGCGCCCGGCTATTACGCCGGCATGGGCTTCGGCGTGCCGGCCGGTATCGGCGTGGCGGCGACCGGGTTGCGGCCGCTGGTGCTGGTCGGCGACGGCGCCTTCCAGATGACCGGCTGGGAGCTCGGCAATTGCCGCCGCTACGGGCTCGATCCGATTGTGGTGTTGTTCAACAATTGCAGCTGGGAAATGCTGCGCGTGTTCCAGCCGGAATCGCGCTTCAACGATCTCGACGACTGGCATTTCGCCGATATCGCCGGCTCGCTCGGCGGCGTCGGCGAGCGGGTAACGACGCGGGCAGCGCTTGCCGCCGCGCTCGATCGCGCGGTCAAGCGACGCGGGCAGTTTTCTTTGATCGAGGCGATGCTGCCGCGCGGCGAGACCTCGCATACGCTCGCGCGCTTCGTCGCCGGCTTCAAGGCCGCGCGCGAGACCCATCTCTGAGGCTATTCGCGCGCGACCAGCAGCGACATGGTCAGCGAGCAGAAGCCGACGAACGTGACCGCGCAATTGGCGGCGTGCGAGATTTCCCATTGCCAGCGCAAGTGCTGCCAGTTGGCGGGAATCTCGGTCCAATTGTTGGTGGCCACATTAGTCGGGAAGGTAAAGATGAAAAAGATCGCCAGCGAGGCGGCAAGGCAGAGCAAATTGGCAAGGACGAAGGGGAACGGTCGTTTTCCACGCGTCATGACGGTGAGCGCGAGATTGATCAGCAGCGCGCCGATCAGGACGACGCCGAGCCAGGCCCAGCCGCGGTAGATGTTCTGCACGATGAAATAGTCGTTCTGCGCCAGATGAATTTTGTTGGGCAGCGACAACAGGTGCGCGCCGACCGGACACCAGCGCCAGCGCGGTGAAAACCATGGCGAGAAATTGCACGACTTTCATGGCGCCTCTCATGTTTGTTTCAGCCGCGCCCCCTGCCGTTCAACCGGCGCCGCCGTCTCTGGTTCCGTTGCGGCGGGAACTCCGAGCGGGAATTACCTTGGTTCGGCGTCTATCCCGCCAGCGCCGCGCGCACGCCGTCGATGACGAATTGCACGGCGAGCGCGGCGAGCAGCACGCCGAGCAGGCGCGAGAGCACCACATTGCCGGTCGGTCCGATCAGCCGGGCCAGGCGTGCGGCCAAGAGAAAGACGACCAGGCACAGCGCCAGCACCGCCACGATGACGCCGAGCAGCATGCCGAGCCGCGCCGGATCGTGATTGGCGCGGTCGGCGAGCAGCACGGTGGCGGCGATGGCGCCCGGGCCGGCCATCAGCGGAATGGCGAGCGGGAAGGTGGCGATGTTGCGCACGCGTTCCTCGACCGCGTCCTCGGCCTCGCGCGATTGCCGCTCGATGCGCACGCCGAACACCATTTCCGAGGCGATCGAGAACAACAGCAGGCCGCCGGCGATGCGGAAGGCCGGCAGTCCGATCGCCAGCGTTTGCAACAGCCAGTCGCCGACCAGCGCGCTGCCGGCCAGGATGAGCGCCGCGATCAGCGAGGCGCGCAGCGCCACCATGCGGCGGGCGCGCTCCGGCAGGCCGTGCGTGATGGCGATGAAGGTCGGGACCAGCCCGAGCGGGTCGACCACGACCACCAGCGTGACAAGCGCGGAGATGAGGAATTCGACCGGCATTAAGTTCGCCTAGCGGCCGCCGGTTACCGGGTCAAATTGGTCGCGCCACGGCGTCCTTTGATGGGCCATTTTGGCGCCGCAATTTCCTCTCCCAAGCCATTGAAATAATGCATGAAAATAGCGGTTTACAGATGCGCTTTGCAGTGGCAATGCCGGGGTGAATCAGCTACACAATTTGGTCCGTTAAACACCGCGAGTAGCCATCTTTGTCCGACACTGAAAATCCCAAATCGGGGGATCCCGGTCCCACCGACATACGTCCTGTCTCGATCACCGAGGAGATGAAGCGCTCTTACCTCGATTACGCCATGAGCGTGATCGTGGCGCGCGCGCTGCCCGATGCGCGCGACGGCTTGAAGCCGGTGCATCGCCGCATCCTCTATTCGATGAACGAACAGGGCCACACGCCCGATAAGAAATACGTCAAATCGGCGCGCGTGGTCGGCGACGTGATGGGCAAATATCACCCGCACGGCGACCAGGCGATCTACGACTCGCTGGTGCGCATGGCGCAGGATTTCTCCATGCGCCTGCAATTGATCGACGGGCAGGGCAATTTCGGCTCGGTCGACGGCGATCCGCCGGCGGCCATGCGTTACACCGAGTGCCGGCTGGCGCGCCCGGCGATGGCGCTGATCGACGACATCGACAAGGACACCGTCGACTTCCAGGCCAATTACGACGGCAGCGAGAACGAGCCGGTGGTGCTGCCGGCGCGCTTTCCCAATCTCCTGGTCAACGGCGCCGGCGGCATCGCCGTCGGCATGGCGACCAACATCCCGCCGCATAATCTCGGCGAACTGATCGACGCCTGCGTCGCGCTGATCGACGATCCGGCGATCAGCATCGACGACCTGATCGCCATCGTGCCGGGGCCGGATTTCCCGACCGGCGGCATCATCCTCGGCAAAGCCGGCATCCGCAGCGCCTACTCACACCGGCCGCGGCTCCATCGTGATGCGCGGCAAGGTCGCCTTCGAGACCATCCGCAAGGAGCGCGAGGCGATCATCATCTCCGAGATTCCCTATCAGGTGAACAAGGCCTCGATGGTCGAGCGCATCGCCGAATTGGTGCGCGAGAAGAGGATCGACGGCATCGCCGATTTGCGCGACGAGTCCGACCGTGACGGCTACCGCGTGGTGATCGAGCTCAAGCGCGAGGCCGAGCGCGACGTCGTCTTGAACCAACTCTACCGCTTCACGCCGCTGCAGACCTCCTTCGGCGCCAACATGGTGGCGCTCGACGGCGGCCGCCCGCTGGTGATGACGCTGAAGGACCTGCTCGCCGCCTTCATCGCGTTCCGCGAAGAGGTGGTGTCGCGGCGCACCAAGTATCTGCTCGGCAAGGCGCGCGACCGCGCCCATGTGCTGGTCGGCCTCGCCATCGCGGTCGCCAATATCGACGAGGTGATCAGGCTGATCCGCGCCGCCAAGGACCCGAACGAGGCGCGCGAAGCGTTGCTGTCGCGCGACTGGCCGGCCAAGGACATGGCATCGATGGTGACGCTGATCGACGATCCGCGCCACAAGCTCACCGATGCCGGCACCATCCGGCTGTCGGCCGAGCAGGCCAAAGCCATCCTCGATCTGCGCCTGCAGCGGCTGACCGCGCTCGGCCGCGACGAGATCAAGGAGGAGCTCGACAAGCTCGCCAGCGAGATCGCCGACTATCTCGACATCTTGCGCTCGCGCGCGCGCATCCAGGCGATCATCAAGCACGAGCTGACGACGGTGAAGAACCAGTTCGCCACCCCGCGCCGCACCGTGATCGCGGAGGCGGAGGCCGAGGTCGAGGACGAGGACCTGATCCAGCGCGAGGACATGGTCGTCACCGTCTCGCATCTCGGCTACATCAAGCGCGTGCCGCTCTCGACCTATCGCTCGCAGCGGCGCGGCGGCAAGGGCCGCGGCGGCATGCAGGTGCGCGAGGAGGATTTCGTCTCGCGCCTGTTCGTCGCCTCAACGCATACGCCGGTGCTGTTCTTCTCCTCGCGCGGCAGGGTCTACAAGGAGAAGGTCTGGCGGCTGCCGCAGGCGGCGCCGCAGGCGCGCGGCAAGGCGCTGATCAATATCCTGCCGCTCGATGCCGGCGAGAGCATCACCACCATCATGCCGCTGCCCGAGGACGAGACGACCTGGAGCGCGCTCGACGTGATGTTCGCCACCACCAGCGGCACCGTGCGGCGCAACAAGCTGTCCGATTTCGTCGACGTGCGGCCGTCCGGCATCATCGCCATGAAGCTCGAGGAGGGCGAGGCGATCGTCGACGTGCAGATCTGCACCGAGAAGGACGACGTGCTGCTGACCGCCACCGGCGGCCAGTGCATCCGCTTTGCGGTGCCGGAAGTGCGCGTGTTCCAGGGCCGCACCTCGCGCGGCGTGCGCGGCATCACGCTGGCCGACAAGGATCACGTCATCTCGCTGTCGATCCTGCGTCACGTCGAGGTCACGGCCGATGAGCGTACCGCCTATCACAAGCGCGCCAGCGCCATCCGGCGCGGCACCGGCGTCGAGTTGGAAGCGGCGCCCGACGCCGAGGATGCGGCCGAGACCAACGGCAATGGCGGCATCGAGCTGGGCGAGCAGCGCTATGTCGAATTGTCGGCGGCCGAGCAATTTGTGCTGACGGTATCGGCGCGCGGCTACGGCAAGCGCTCCAGTTCTTACGAGTACCGCACCACCGGCCGCGGCGGCAAAGGCATCGTGGCGATGTCGCTGACGCAAAAGACCGGGCGCATCGTCGCTTCGTTCCCGGTGGAGGAGGCCGATCAGGTGATGCTGGTCACCGACCAGGGCAAGCTGATCCGCACGCCGGTTGCCGGCATCCGCATCGCCGGCCGCTCGACGCAAGGCGTGATCGTGCTCGACACGGCGGAGGACGAGCGCGTTGTGTCGGTCGAGGGGCTGAGCGAGGAAGAGGAAGACTAGGCGCTGCTGCAGCGCGCGATCGATTGTTCCAGCATTCGTTTTTCGCAGGGGGGCGGCCGTTATGGCCCTGCAAATATGGTCGGTCGCGCAAGCGGCCGCGCGAAAGACACATATTTCCGGAGAGTCCAACGCCGCCGGCTACGCGGCGGGCGTCGTGACATGGCTAATCGCCGGCAGCGTCTTCGTCGCGTTCAAGCTGGGCGTCCGAGAGATGCCGCCCTGGACCTTTTGCTGTTCGCGCGCGCTGATCGCCGACCTCATTCTGCTGCCGTTTCGTCGCCGGCCACTATCGCGACATGGTCGATCTGCTGCGGCGGCGATGGCTGGAGGCCGTCTTCATCGGGGCCATCGGGCTCGGCCTCACGCAAGGCGTGACCATCATGGCGCTGTCCTATACCAGCGCCGTCAATGTCGGCATCATTTTCGCGTTGGCGCCGATGGTGACGTTGCTGCTGGCGCGCGTCGTCCTCGGAGAGCCGATGAACGGCTGGCAGGGTATCGGTTTGGCTATTGCCTTCATTGGCATCGTGGTGATCGCCGCGCACGGCAGCCTTGCGCTGTTGCTCGGCTTGAAGATCGGGTTGGGCGACCTGTTTGCCTTCGTCGCGATCTTGCTGTTCGCCGGCTATACCGTGCTGCTGAAGCGGGCGAAATTCGAGCTGTCGACGCTGCCGCTCTTGGCCATCCTGCTGGGCGCCGGCGGCGCGGCCGCCCTGCCGTTCTCGCTCTGGGAAATCGCGCACGGCGAACACGAGCATCTGGCGACGACTGGCTACCTCGCGCTTGTCTATACCGCCGTCATCGGCGGCGCCTTCATGTATTTCCTTTACAATTGGAGCGTGGGCGTGCTGGGCGCCGCGCGCGCCGGCACGTTGATCTATTTGCAGACGGTCTTTGCGACCTTTTTTGCCTGGCTGATCCTCGGCGAGGCGCTTCGATGGTATCATTTCGCCGGCGGCAGCCTGGTCATCGTCGGCATTCTGTTCGTGACGTTGCTGCGGCCCAAGCCGGCCGCCGGCGCGGTCGGACGAGCCGGGACCCACGGTTGAAGCGAGCGCCGCCCCCGGTTGGTTTATCAAGCTCTTCTCATTCGCTAGACTGTCGCGCGATCTGAACCTTGCGCCGCGCGCAACGGACATTTCCATGAACTGGCAATTATTCTCAGCCTTTCTGCTCATCACTTTCGTGCTGGTCATCGTGCCGGGGCCGATCGTCACGCTGGTGATCGCGACCGGCGCGACACGCGGCACGCGCGCGGCGCTGATCACGGTCGCCGGCTCGACCGTCGGCAATGCGCTGCTGATCACCGGCATCGCGCTCGGCTTGAGCATCATCATCCAGCACGCCGCCGAAATTTTCGAGTGGCTGCGCTGGATCGGCGCGGCCTATCTCATTTGGCTCGGCATCCAGGGCTGGCGGCACGCCGGGGAGGGCGCGACCGTGGCGGCGCCGGCCGGCCACGTCTATTTCCGCCGCGGCTTTCTGGCGGCGATCACCAACCCGAAGACCATCGCTTTCTTCACGGCCTTCCTGCCGCAATTCATCGACCCGACGCTGCCGGCGGGCCATCAGTTGTTGGTGATGTGCAGCGTTGCGATCACGATGGCGTCGCTGACCGATTGCGGTTGGGCAGCCGTGGCGGGCGCCGGCCGCAGCTTCTTCCTGCAGCGCGCCAGCACCAAGTGGCTCGGCCGGTCGTCCGGGCTGGTGCTGATCGGCGGCGGCGTCTGGCTCTCGCTCGCGCGCCGACCCAGTTAGAAATTAATCCGCCTTCAGACCGGGCGCGGCTATTGCGGGAGGCGGTCGGTGGTGACCAGCCGGACGTGGCTGAAGCTGTAGGTGGTGCCGACGCAGTTCAGATAGGGCCAGGGGCGCTCGGCGCAGGCCGGGGCGGCGGCGGCGGGCATCAGCGACGGATGGGCGTCGACTTTGGCGCCTGGAAGCGACAGAAGCGTGACGACGGTGGCGAGGAACGCGGCGGCCATGACGGCGGTGGTTGATTTCAGCATGATAGTCCCCTGAATCAGCGAATTTGCCTCTTGGTCGTATAACGGCACCAAAAGGTTCAATCCGGCGCCGGAGGAGAGGGAAATCGATCTTGCGGGGCGCCGGAACCCGGGATAGACCCGCGCCCATGCCGCGGATCGCCCTTTATGCCGGGTCATTCGACCCGGTCACCAACGGCCATATCGACGTGGTGCGCCATGCCGCCCGGTTGGCCGACCGGTTGGTGCTGGCGATCGGGGTGCATCCGGGCAAGGCGCCGCTGTTTTCCTCCGAAGAGCGGCTGGCCATGCTGGTGGAGAATTGCGCGCCGCTCGCGAGCGAGGCGGGCTGCGAATTCGACTGCATCACCTTTTCCGACCTGGTGGTGACCACGGCCAAGCAGGTCGGCGCCACCCTCCTGATCCGCGGGCTGCGCGATGCCAGCGATTTCGACTACGAGATGCAGATGGCCGGCATGAACGAGGCCATGGCGAGCGACGTGCAGACCGTGTTCCTGCCGGCCTCGCCGATGGTGCGCCCGATCACCGCCACATTGGTCCGCCAGATCGCCGGCATGGGCGGCGACGTGTCCGCCTTCGTGCCTGCTGCCGTCGCCAAGCGGCTGAAGCAGAAATTCTCCGGCGCTGCCGGCGCCTAATCAACTTATCCGAGGAACTTGATGACCAGCCGCCGATCGATCCTGACGCTTGCGCCCGTTTTGCTGGCCGCGCTGACCTTGCCGGCCTTGGCCCAGTCGCCGAAGCTTGCCAATCCGGCCGCGCTCAAGGAGCAGGCGCCGGCGACCTACAAGGCCAAGTTCGACACCAGCAAGGGCACCTTCGTGATCCAGGTGACCCGCGCTTGGGCCCCGCAAGGCGCCGACCGCTTCTACAATCTGGTGAAGAACGACTTCTTCGACAATGTGCGCTTCTTCCGCGTCATCTCCGGCTTCATGGTGCAGTTCGGCATCAACGGCAATCCGGCGCTGATGGCGCATTGGCGCGAGGCCCAGATCAAGGACGATCCGGTGCGCCAGAGCAACAAGCGCGGCATGATCACTTTCGCCACTGCCGGCCCCAACACCCGCACCACGCAGGTGTTCATCAACTTCGGCAACAATGGCGGGCTCGACGGCCAGGGCTTCGCGCCGTTCGGCCAGGTGGTGTCCGGCATGAACGTGGTCGACAAGCTCTATGCCGGTTATGGCGAGGGCGCCCCGCAAGGCCGCGGGCCCGAGCAGGGCCGCCTGCAAATGGAAGGCAATGCCTATCTCACCAAGAGCTTCCCGCGCATGGATTACATCAAGAAAGCCAGCATCGAGCCTTAAGGCGGACGCGCACAACGAAAGGAAACAGCATGGCCAAGCCCGAAGACACGCTCACGCTCGAGACCACGCAAGGGCCGGTGGTGATCGCCATGCGGCCGGATCTCGCCCCCGGCCACGTCGCCCGCATCAAGGAGCTGGTGAAAGAGGGCTTCTATGACGACATTGTCTTTCACCGCGTGATCGACGGCTTCATGGCGCAGACCGGTTGCCCGCAAGGCACCGGCACCGGCGGCTCAGGGCAGAAGCTCAAGGCTGAGTTCAACAAGGAGCCACATGTGCGTGGCACCGTATCGATGGCGCGGGCGCAAAGCCCGGATTCCGGCGACAGCCAGTTCTTCATCTGTTTCGACGATGCCCGCTTCCTGGACGGCCAATACACGGCCTGGGGCAACGTGATTTCGGGCATGGAGAACGTCGACAAGATCAAGCGCGGCGAGCCGGTGCAGAACCCCGATAAGATCGTCAAGGCGACCATGGGGGCGTAGTCCCCGGCCAAACTGCCTATGCTTTGCGTCATGGCCGGGCTTGTTCCCGGCCATCCACGTCTTAGAAGCTCATGATGTCGCAAGACGTGGATGCCCGGCACATAGGCACGAAGCAGGCCGTCCTTCGGACGGCTGCGGCCGGGCATGACGAAGGAAAGGTATGAAAACCGACCTGTTCGACTTCGAGTTGCCGGCCGAGCGGATCGCGCTGCGGCCGGCGCATCCGCGAGACGCCGCGCGGCTGATGGTGGTGCGGCCGGGCGGGGCGCCGAAATTCGACGATGGCACAATCGCCGATCTGCCCGATCTGCTGGAGCCCGGTGACGCGCTGGTGGTCAACGACTCCAAGGTGATCGCGGCCCGGCTCAAGGGCCGGCGCATCGGGCGCGGTTCGAGTGAGCCGGAGATCGAGGCGACGCTGCACAAGCGGCTCGATGGCTCGCATTGGCGCGCCTTCATCCTCGGCGCCCGCAAAGTGCAGGTCGGCGACACCTTGCGTTTCGGCGAGGAAGGCAAGGTCTGTTTCCTTGGGGAGCTCGATGCTCAAGTTTCACATAAAGATGAAAGCGGGGAGGTAACCCTCTCATTTGCCTTCCATGGGCCCGTGCTCGACCAGGCCATTGCCGAGCGCGGCGACATGCCGCTGCCGCCCTATATCGCCTCGCGCCGCGCCCCCGACGAGCAGGACCGCGCCGACTACCAGACGATGTTCGCGCATGATGAGGGCTCGGTGGCGGCGCCCACCGCCGGCCTGCATTTCACCGAAGCGCTGCTGAAGCGGCTCGCCGAGCGCGGCATCGGGCTGCACAAGGTCACGCTGCATGTCGGCGCCGGCACCTTCCTGCCGGTCAAGACCGACGACACCGAAGGCCATACCATGCACGCCGAATTCGGCTCGGTTTCCCGTGAAACGGCCGACGCGCTCAATGCCGTGCGCGCCAAGGGCAGGCGTATCGTGGCGGTCGGCTCGACCGCGCTGCGGCTGCTGGAAAGCGCGGCCGGCGAGGACGGCAAGCTAGGCGCCTTCTGCGGTGAGACCGCGATCTTCATCACACCCGGATACCGGTTTCGTGCCGTCGACCTGATGCTGACCAATTTCCATCTGCCGCGCTCGACGCTGTTCATGCTGGTCGCAGCCTTCAGCGGCCTGGAGACGATGAAGCGGGCCTATGCCCATGCCATCGCCGCGGGCTATCGCTTCTATTCCTATGGGGACGCCTGTTTGCTGTACCCACAACCCTAGTCGGGCGTGGCCTTGTGCCGGGCGACCACGTCATTAAAACCGAACCAACACGTGGATGGCCGGGAAATGCCGGCCACGACGAAAACACAGATGTCCGAGCCGTTTTCCTTCCGACTGCTGAAAGCCCACGGCACCGCGCGCCGCGGCGAGCTTGCGACGCCGCACGGCCGGGTGCAGACGCCGGCCTTCATGCCGGTCGGCACCCAAGCCACCGTCAAGGGGCTTGCCCCGACCGAGGTGCACGACACCGGCGCCGAGATCGTGCTGGCCAACACCTACCACCTGATGCTGCGGCCGGGCGCCGAGCGCATCGCCGCGATGGGCGGTCTGCATGCCTTCATGCATTGGCCGCTGCCGATCCTGACCGATTCCGGCGGCTTTCAGGTGATGTCGCTGTCCGATCTGCGCAAAGTGACGGACGAGGGCGTGACCTTCCGCTCCCATCTCGACGGCGCCATGGTGGAGCTTCCGCCCGAGCGGTCGATCGAAGTCCAGGCGCTGCTCGACGCCGATATTTCCATGCAACTCGATGAATGCCTGAAGCTGCCGGCGCCGCCGGAAGAGATCGAACGCGCCATGCAATTGTCGTTGCGCTGGGCCGAGCGCTCCAAGCGCGCCTTCGAGAGCCGGGCGCGCGAAGGCTATGCGCTGTTCGGCATCGTGCAAGGCGGCGACAATATCGCCATGCGCGCGCAGAGCGCGCGGTCGTTGGTTGCCATGGGTTTTGACGGCTACGCCATCGGCGGGCTTGCGGTGGGCGAGACGCAGGAGGTGATGCTCAAGGTCGTCGGCGAGACGACGCCGCTGCTGCCGGAAGACCGTCCACGCTATCTGATGGGCGTCGGTACGCCGCAGGATTTGGTAGAAGCGGTCAAACACGGCATCGATATGTTCGACTGCGTGCTGCCGACGCGCAACGGCCGCCACGGCATGGCCTTCACGCGCCACGGCTCGCTCAATCTCTTCAACGCGCGTCACGCCAGCGACCCGCGACCGCTCGATAAGTCGAGCGTGCATCCGGCAGCGCGGACTTACTCGCGCGCCTACTTGCATCATCTGACCAAGGCCAACGAGATGTTGGGCGCGGTGCTGCTCTCCACCATCAATCTCGCTTATTACCAGGAGCTCATGAACGGCATGCGCGGCGCGATCGAGGCAGGCCGCTTTGCCGACTTCCACGCGGTCACCAAAGAGCTGTGGGAGAAAGGCGACATTCCCGCTTTGTAAGCGGGTTGTCTCGCGCGACGCGCTTGGCTAAAGGCTGTTCATGAACGTGCATCCGTCTTTCCTTGCCCGCCGGCGCAAACCGCGTTTCAAGTTGCCGCCGGGCGCCACCGACGCGCACTGCCACGTGTTCGGGCCGGCGGCCACGTTTCCCTATGCGCCCAACCGGCGCTACACGCCGGAGGACGCGCCGAAGGAAATGCTGCGCGCACTGCACGACCATCTCGGCGTTTCGCGCGCCGTGATCGTGCAGGCGAGCTGCCACGGCAGCGACAACGCCGCCATGCTCGACGCCATCGCCTCCGATCCGCAGCGCTATCGCGGCGTCGCCATCGTCAACGACAGCTTCACCGAGGCCGATTTCGACCGGCTCGACGCCGGCGGCGTGCGCGGCGTGCGCTTCAATTTCGTCAAGCATCTCGGCGGCGCGCCCGACCTAAGCGTGTTCAACCGCGTCATCGACCGCATCAAAGGCCGCGGCTGGCATGTGGTGCTGCATGTCGATGCGCCCGATATCGCGCCGCTGTCGGACATGATCCGCAAATTGCCGCTGACTTTCGTGATTGACCACATGGGCCGGGTGCCGGCCAAGGACGGCGTCGAGCAGCCGCCGCTCAAGGTGCTGCTCGAATTGGCCAAGCTTCCCAATTGCTGGATCAAGGTGTGCGGCGCCGAGCGTATTTCCATGCCGCCTTACACCGCCGCGGTGCCGATCGCGCATGCGATCGTGTCGGCCATTCCAAAGCGCGTGCTGTGGGGCACCGACTTTCCCCATCCCAACGCCACGCACGAGGCCGACGAGGCCGACTTGGTCGATCTGGTGCCGCAATTCGTTGCCGACCCATTGGCGCAGCGGCGCTTGTTGGTCGACAACCCGGCGAAGCTTTATGGCTTTGCCTGACAACAACGAGGCGCGGCGCATTCGACGGAAACGCGCCGCATCTGTTGACGATGGGCGAGGTGAGGGCGCTGAAAGAGATTAGCCCCTGTAACTGGGTTCGACCGGCTCCTGAACGGCAGCGTCGCGTTCCCAGCCCTCGTTCTGCAGCGTAATGCTTTGGATCGCGACGCTGCTGGCATTGGCGTCAAGATCCGGCATCGCCTGGAACTCGGAGACCCAGCAACGAAACACCCGATACGCGATCACCAGTTGTCCCGCTTCATTGAAAAGCTCGATCGTAATATCCTTGCGGAAATCATTGAGCGAGACTTCGCTGCCGGCGCCAGCCCCGAATTGCCAGACCTTGTTGGCCCATTGTTCGAAGTCGGGGTCGTGCGTGACGCCGCGTTCAAGCGTGATCGGTTCGAATTTGGTAAGTCCCGGCGACTTGCGCGTCGTATTCGGATCGCCGCCCTCGCGATGTTCGACGACTTCGGTGGTGCGTTTGAGCGCGCTGACCTTGGAAATGCCGACTACGTATTTGCCGTCCCATTTCACCCGGAATTTGAAATCCTTATAGGGATCGAAGCGGTGCGGATTGACCGTGAACTGCGTCATCGGATGTCCCCTTGGCTATGCCTCGGTTCGATACGATAACGCTGGGTGCAGGACCGAATTAAGGCCCGCCGTACAGCCACGCGATGCCGTCGTAGCTCTGTTGCGGCGTGCGGCCGTTGAGCGCGAGGTAGCGCAATTCGGCGGCGACGCCGCGGGCGTGATAGAACTCGCCGTAGAACCGCGCCATGATCTGGGTGCGGCCGGTGCGCAAGTAGCGATCCTGCTCATAGGCCTTGAACGCCGCCGGCAGATCGTTGGGCTGCGCCGCCACCTTGTCCGCGAGAACGATGGCATCCTCGGTCGCCATGCAGGCGCCTTGCGCGAGATATTGCAGCATCGGGTGCGCGGCATCGCCGAGCAGCGTGACGCGGCCTTTCGACCACACCTTCACCGGCTCGCGGTCGCACAGCACCCACATGCGCCAGGTCTCGATGCGTTCGAGCATGCGTTTGACCTGCGGCACCTGCATATTGAAGTGCCGCCACATCACGTCCTTGGCGCCTTCGGCGTCCCAGCCTTCCGAGTAATGATCGGAGTGAAACACGGCGACCAAGTTATAGAGCTCGCCGCGGCGCAGCGGGTAATGCACGAAATGAGTGCGCGGGCCGGCCCACAGCACCACGTCCGGCCGCCACAGGTCCTCCGGCACGTCCTCGCGCTTGAGCACGGCGCGATAGGCGATATGACCGGACACGCTCGGCTTGCCGTCGCCGACCACGCGCTCGCGAATGGTAGACCACATGCCGTCGCAGCCGATCAGCGCACAGCCTTCCACCTGCTCGCCGTTCTCTAGCGTGACGGTGACATGGTCGCCGTGGTCGGTAAAACCATCGACGCGCCGGCTGGTTTCCAGCGCGATCAGATTGCTCGACTGGCAGGCTTTCAGAAACGTGCCGTGGATATCGGCGCGATGGGTGACCGCATAGGGCTGACCGAAGCGCTCGGAGAATTCGGCGCCGAGCGGAATGCGGGTGACCAGGTCGCCGGTGAGCGCGTCGCGCATCTCCTGCGCCGGCGGAACGTGGGCGTCGGCGAGGATCGCTTCCTTGAGGCCGACTTTCTCCAACACCCGGAAAATATTGGGGCCGAGCTGGATGCCGGCGCCGACTTCGCGGAACTCCGGCGACTGCTCGAACAGGCGCACCGGATAGCCGTGGCGCGCCAGCGCATAGGCCGTAATCAGCCCGCCGATACCGCCGCCGGAAATGAGAAACGGCGCGGAGCCGCCATTGGTGGCCATGGAAGCAAACCTCGATCGATGTGAAGGGCCCGGCAGAGCGCTGAGCCCGGAGAAGGCAAAGGATAAATCGCTCATCGCCCGGACGCAAAGCACGCTTACGCCATGAAAAAAGCCCGCCGGCGGGGACCGGCGGGCTGTTGCCTCAACAAATGCGTCATTCGGTCTGGCAGACCGGAATGACGGCGAAACGGATTACTTCGTCAACTGACCGCGAATTTCGCCGGGCTTGTGGGCGGCGGTGTGGATGTTGACGTACCAGTCGCCCGCCAGCATCTGGCGCGACTGCTCGTCGGTCAGGGTGGCGGAGCCCTCGAAAGAGGGGCCATGCGGGTTGATCGGCACGGCGACGGCGCCGTTCTTGCCGGGCGCGCCGGCATGGAAATGGGCGGCGGTGGCGGGCCCGGTCAGGCCGGAATAGTGGCCTTTCCAGGTCAGCTTCTTGCTGCCGCTGTCATAGCTGGCGGTGACCTCACCGGTGCCGGCAGTCGTATTGGGCGGCACCTCATTCTTGCCGCTCAGCGTGGCTTTCAAATTGACCATGGCGGCCATCGAGGGGGTGGCAAACGCTAACGCGGCAACACAAGCGAAGGCGGCCACGGTCGGCCGCAGGACCATCGGTGTCATGTTTGCTGCTCCTTGGGGCGCGGCTTAAATGCCGCCATCGACTTAAAAACACCGCACCCTAACACCTATTCCCGCGGGCCAATTTTCAATCGGCCGTGAGCGGTATGGTGGTGCTGGAGGTTTCGCCGCAAGCCTCGCATTCCCAATGGTGGCGGATTTCGCCACCTTCGACGAATTCCGAGGACACCGGCGCGACCATCCAGTCGCCGCAGTGCGGGCAGCAGGTCGGCGTGGCAAACGCGCGCAGGGCAGAAAGGTTCGCCGCATGGCAATGAAGCTGCATGGTCTCGGCCTCCTCTGTCTTCCCCCGTCTGATGCCGTTGCGTAACCGGGCAACATGGCGCGGCTGCGACCGATTGATGAAACTGTGGTGGCCGCAACGCAAAAGTTTCGTGACGACCAGCGTGCGGCAGCGCGCAATTGAATTCATAAACATATTGTGATCGCGGGGGTGTCGCGGTTGGCGCGCAGGCGCGACCGCAATGCAGCAAACACTGTTTCGACGTTATTGCGAAGCGGTAGTCGGGCGCCCACCGTCTCTGCGCGAGCGCCGCTTATTCCCCGACGTTGGCCAAACGCTTGGCGACGATCGGCGCCAGATGCGCGGCGACCATACGGTTTGCCGCTTCGCTGACATGAATGAGATCGAGAAAATACGACTGCGGCGTCTGGTCGAAGATGTGGGCTCGGTGCGGATTATTTGACGAGCGCGCGCCGTCGCAGTTCGGCCGTCATGATGCCGGCAGCGATGTCGCTGCCGGCCGCGCCGAAATGGCCGCTGCATTGCGCGGGCCAGCGATAGAGCATGCAATAGCTGCGCTTACCGAGAGCCGCAAGCAAGGCGGCGGAGGGATCGAAAGCGTCCACGTGCTTGGCCGCCAGCGCGGTCAGCAACGGCTGGTATTCCGGTTCGCCGAATTTTGCGCGGGCGCGGAAGCTGCTGGCGCCCGGCAGCATGACGATGAGCGCGCGCTTGCCGCGACGTTCGGCCTCGCGGGCAAAGGCCTCGGCGACGGCGGTCGTCAATTGAAGCGCCCCGGAGGGGTGATCGGCGCTGTAGAAGTCCGCCCGTGACGGGCGGCCGGTGACCCGCACCCAGAGTCGCGGCATCAGCAGCACGCGCGCCAACGCCAGCGTATACGGAAAGCGCAGCGTCACCGGGCCGTCGTGCGAATTGGGCAGCAGATATTCATGCGGCACCACGCTGACAGGATCGCGCAGGAGCCGCAGGTAACCGGCTTCGTCGATGCGCGGCCGATAAATCCATTCCAGCTTGCCGGCGCCGTCGAGCCCGAAGCGGCCCTCGAGCCAGGTCGGTGTCTGCGTGAAACCGAGGAAGCCGCGATACTGATTGACGTTGCGCAAGACGTTCTCAGGAAAGATGCCGAGCAAAACGACCGGCGCTTCGTCATGCTTCATGCACGTGAAGCGGACATAGGCCTGATCGTTGCCGTCGCCGGACACGCCGTAATTGGCGACGCGGCAGCCGAGCTTGTGGGAAAGCCGCTCGATCCAGCCGTCCTGTAGCGGGACACCGTCGCCCCACACGAACAAGTCGCCATAGGCCGACGCGCAAGCGTGGCCCGGCTGCCGGAACTCGGCATTGGCCTTGGCGCCGCTTCTGTCGCGCGGCGGCGAGACAGCGTCATGCGGCGAGGGCCAACCCAGCTTGCTGTCCCAATTTCCATGGGCTGCCGACCAGGCTTTGCGCGCCTCAGCGAAATCGGGATTCCAAATGAGAAAGTGCGCGCTCGACGCAATGACGACGTGCAGGAAAATCGCGCAGGCAATCTCAACCACGGCCAAAAGCAGAAAGGTAGCACTCGCCCACAGCACTATCCGACGGGCGGGCGATGGATTTGGCGGCGAGGCTTCAGTCAAGCTCGAAGGCGTCCTTGTAGTCCTGCTTCAGGGCGGGGTTCTGGTCTTCCTTGCGCAGGATGCAATTGCCGACCGCCAGCATCTCGATCTCGGTGCCCATGAAGCAGCGGAAGGCGTCTTCCGGCGTGCACACGATCGGCTCGCCGCGCACGTTGAAGCTGGTGTTGACCAGCACCGGGCAGCCGGTGAGCGCCTTGAAGCGCGAGATCAGCGCGTGGAAGCGCGGATTGGTGTCGGCGTGCACGGTCTGCACGCGCGCGGAATAATCGACATGGGTGACGGCCGGGATGTCGGAGCGCGGCACGTTGAGCTTGTCGATGCCGAACAGCGCGCGCTCGTCCTCGCTCATCTTGCGCTGGTGTCGTTCCTTCACCGGCGCGACCAGCAGCATGTAGGGCGAATCGGCGTCGAGCTCGAACCAGTCGGCGACGTCCTCGCGCAAGACCGCCGGCGCGAAGGGGCGGAAGCTCTCGCGGTATTTGACCTTGAGATTGAGCGTCTTCTGCATGGTCGGCGAGCGCGGATCGCCGAGGATGGAGCGGGCGCCGAGCGCGCGCGGCCCGAACTCCATGCGGCCCTGGAACCAGCCGACCGCCTGGCCGGCGGCGAGCGCCTGCGCGGCGCTGTCGACCACGGCGCCGTCCTCGCACACCGAAAACTGTGCGCCGGCGGCCTTAAGCCGCTTTTCGATCTCGTTCTGCGCGAAATCCGGGCCGAGATAGGCGCCCGACATGCCGTCCGGCCCGTTGGTCGGCGCGCGCGGCAGCTTCTCATGCTGATGGCAGGCGGCGAGCGCCGCGCCGATCGCGCCGCCGGCATCGCCGGCGGCCGGCTGAATCCAGATGTCGTCGATGGCGCCGTCGCGCAGCACCTTGCCGTTGGCGACGCAATTGAGCGCCACGCCGCCGGCAAGACAAAGCTGCTTCATGCCGGTCTCGGCGGCGAGCGAGCGCGCCAGCCGCAGCACCACTTCCTCGGTCACCGCCTGGATCGAGGCGGCCAGATCCATCTCGCGTTGCGTCGAGCCAGACTTCCGGCTTGCGCGGCGGGCCGCCGAACAGCGCGTCGAACTTCGCATTGGTCATGGTCAGGCCGGTGCAATAGTCGAAATAATCGAGATTGAGCCGGAACGAGCCGTCGGCTTTCAGGTCGATCAGATTGTCGAAAATGGTCTGCGCGTATTTCGGCTCGCCATAGGGCGCGAGCCCCATGACCTTGTACTCGCCGGAATTGACCTTGAAGCCGGTGTAATAGGTGAAGGCCGAATAGAGCAGGCCGAGCGAATGCGGAAAATGGATTTCCTTGGCGATCGTGAGTTCGCTGCCGCGCCCGATCGCCGGCCGAGGTCGTCGCCCATTCGCCGACGCCGTCCATGGTGAGCACGGCGGCCTCTTCGAACGGCGAGGGATAGAAGGCCGAGGCGGCGTGGCTGAAGTGATGCTCGGCAAAGAGCAGCTTGTCGACGGCGCCGAGCTCCTCATCGATCGCGCGAAGCTCCTTCAGCAGCATATCCTTCTGAAACAGCTTTTCGCTCAGCCACACCGGCATGGCGGTGCGGAACGAGCGGAAGCCGCGCGGCGCGAAGGCGAGATAAGTCTCCAGCAGCCGCTCGAATTTGAGGAACGGCTTGTCGTAGAAAGCGACGCGGTCGATATCGCGCGCCGCCACGCCGGCGTCCGCGAGGCACCAGCGGATCGCGTTCACCGGAAAGCCGGGGTCGTGCTTCTTGCGGGTGAAGCGTTCTTCTTGCGCGGCATTGACGATCGCACCGTCGCGCACGATCGCGGCGGCGCTGTCGTGGTAATAAGCGGAGATGCCGAGGACGATCATCCGCAGCCGGCGCTCAGAACAGCGTGTAGATGAACGGTGCGACGGCGGAGCCCTTGGTGAGGATCACCAGGCCGCCGAAGATCAACATCATGATGACAATCGGCATCAGCCAGAAT
This sequence comes from uncultured Alphaproteobacteria bacterium, assembly GCA_963727555.1. Lineage (GTDB taxonomy): Bacteria > Pseudomonadota > Alphaproteobacteria > Rhizobiales > Xanthobacteraceae > Pseudolabrys. The sequence goes on from CAVSGT010000002.1 coordinate 93,718, forward strand.
TTCTTGCGGACGCGCAGGAATTCCCAAAGCTCGGCGACGAAGGACACAGGGGCGCCCCCTAAAATTGCTTGCTCATCGAGCCGGGTGCCGGTGCCGGCGGCTCGCGCGGAATCCAGTAGGAGGTGCTGTCCGGTTCGCGCTTAAGGCGCAGCAGGTCCTTGCCGAGCCAGCGCAGCAGCACCGCCATCGGCAGGATCGTGCCATAGAACATCACCGCCATGATGACCGGATTGACCACGTGGTGGAGCAGCAGCCCGAGCTTGAACCAGACCCAGTTCAAAGGCTGCAGCAGGCGCGGGATAAAGAAGGCAACCGCCGCAAAGGCGGCGGCAATACCGAGCGCCCACCAGCGCACCGGCGCGCCATGGACCATCGGCAGCAGCGCGACCAGGACGAAGAAAACCGCAAAAACCAGCCCGAACGATCGGTTCGAGCCCATCACGACTTTCTTATGCGAAACAACAGGTTCGTTGGCTGCCATGGCGGAATCCGCGCCGATTTGCGGCAGCTTGCGTTGTGGGCCGGACGGAAGTCAACCTGGGAGGCGCGGTCGGACGGCTGGGGCATCGCTTAGGGCCGCGGCTTGGTGCCCCGCCGGAATCGTGGTCAAATCGTCCACGCCCATCATTCAATCGGAAAATCTCGTTGGGAAACGGATGTCTCGGCGCGAGATCATGTGGCTTCTTGCGCTGACGGTCGTGAGCCTCATCGTGCTCGCGCTCACCGGCGGGTTCGCGCCCGACATCGTGCCCGACACCGCCGGTTATCTCGACGTCGGTTCGTTTCCGGATGCGCTGGCGAAGCCGCGGCTGCCGTTCTACGGGCCGCTGATCGCGGCACTCGACGACGGGAGCGGCACGTTCGCGATTGTGCCGGCGCTGCAAACCGCGTTCTTCATCATCGCGATCTGGGTCTTCGTCATCGAGCTGCGCCGGTTCGGTCTGTCGGGGCTGGCGGTGCTGAGCGTGGCGGCCGCGCTCTTGTTCTCCAATTCTGTGCTGCTGGTCGGCCGAACCATCCATCCCGAGCTTCCGGCCATCGCCTGCGCGCTGCTCGCCTTTGCCGGCACGGTGCGCCTCGCCGGGCCGAGCACGCGCGGCTGGCCCGTTCTGCTGATTTTCGCGGGCGCGGGTTGCAGCTACTTGCTGCGTCCCAGCCTGCTGCCGCTGATCGTCGTGCTGCCGATCGTTTATGCCGCTTTGCGCGCGCTGCGCGGCGAGCGGCCGTTCACCGCCTGGACGGGCGCCATCTTGCTGGCCGCCGCTTTGCCGTTTCTCGCCGTCGCCGGCATTCGCGCCATCGCGGTCGGCGACTTCAATATCGTGTCGTTCGGCGGCTACCAGATGTCCGGCATGGCGACGTTGATGCTGTCGGAACCCGTGGTGGCGCGGCTTCCGGCCGACCAGCGCGCGCTCGGCGCCAATCTGCTGACGGCGCGCAAGGCCGCCGAGGACTCCGGACGCGCGATCGGCGTGCCGCTCAATTCGTCGAACGAGCGATCGTTCGTCTCGGCTGCGCTTGCCTATTTCGATGTATTCGCGCGCACCTACGACCGCATGATGCCGTTGGTCGGCGAGCAGCGGCGGCCGGGCGAGAGCTGGGTTGCGTTCAACCGGCGACTGATGAATTTTTCGCTGGCGGTCGTGTTCGCCGCACCGGGCCGTTACGCCGCCTGGGTGGTCGGCGCCACGCAGCGCTTGTTAGGGCACGGCATGATCGCCAATCTGCCGCTGATGCTGGCGGCGATCGTCTTCATCGTTGCCGGCGCGATACGGCTTTTCGTCTATCGAACGGCGCAACTTGCCGCGCTGAATCCGATGGATGTGCCGGTCATGCTGTTGCTGGCCGGCGCCTGGCTGCTGGCCGCCGGCGCCTTGACCGTGCTGGTGACATTTCCGGCCACCCGCTACATCGATACGGCCAACTTGTTGCTCGCGCCGCTCGCAATCTATGGGGCCGCGCGCATGGTCGCGCCTTTCCGGCGCCATTGAAACGCGGGTCCGCGACGCGCGGGCTTTCAATGACCGCGCAACGTCGTTTCAAGCCAGAACAAGCCAATGTCCGCTACGGGCCGATCACACGGATTTAGGTTCTCACTAGTTCAGAGAACATCTACCATTTGCATCAATTCAAATTTCATCCGGGGAATGCTGGCGAGGGCGCGTCATGAAGATGAACGAAGGATCTACCGATCGAATCGTGCGCGCTATTGGAGGTGCGATCCTGTTGGCATTCGATTATTTTTTTTGCCGAAGGCCCCTTTGACCTGATTCAAGGCATGATCGTCGCGGGAATAGGAATGTTTGGAGTATATTCAATCGTGACTGGATTGGTCGGCTGGTGCCCGGTTTATGCGCTGTTGGGCATCGATACCCAATCGCGTCGTTGACACCACAAGTCCTTGCCATTTGCTTCCCGGCAAAGCCGATTTCGAAATTCGGCCAATTACATTTTTTGGGCATGAGAAGGCAAAGAAACTTCTCGAAATCAACAGCCTAGGCGACCCGTGGCGGAGGTCTAACTGCCGCGCCGTGTCCGCGTTACCCCAGAAAATGCATTTGGTGAGCGCGCAGGGACTCGAACCCTGGACCTACTGATTAAAAGTCAGTTGCTCTACCACCTGAGCTACGCGCTCTCACTCGGGGGTGTGTAGGGATGCAGCCATGCCCGGTCAATAGGCGGTTTTCGCCCGTTTCTTGAACTCGCGCCAAGCCCTTGCGGTTTGCTAAGGTGGTCGCTTGGACCCCACAGGCCTGGAGTAGGATCATGCCGATTATCAACCGCATCGCCGACCTGGCGGGCGAAATCACCGAATGGCGGCGTGATCTGCATGCGCACCCGGAAATCCTCTACGACGTGCAGCGCACCGCCGGCAGCGTCGCCGACAAGCTGAAAGCCTTCGGCTGCGACGAGGTGGTGACCGGTATCGGCCGCACCGGCGTGGTCGGCGTCATCCACGGCCGCAAGGGAACATCCGACAAGGTAATCGGACTGCGTGCCGACATGGACGCGCTGCCGATCGATGAGATCACCGATCTACCCTACAAATCGACGGTGCCCGGCAAGATGCACGCCTGCGGCCATGACGGTCACACCGCCATGTTGCTCGGCGCCGCGCGCTATCTCGCCGAGACGCGCAATTTCGCCGGCACCGCGGTGGTGATCTTCCAGCCGGCGGAAGAGGGCGGCGCCGGCGGCAGGGCCATGGTCAAAGACGGGCTGATGGAGCGCTTCAAGATCGGCGAGGTCTACGGCATGCACAATTATCCCGGCATGCCGGTCGGCCAATTCGGCATCCGCCCGGGCTCGATCATGGCGGCCGCCGATCACTTCACCATCGACATCGAGGGCAAGGGATCGCACGCGGCGCGGCCGCATCTCGGCATCGACACCGTCCTGGTCGGCGCGCAGATCGTCGACCTGCTGCAGAGCATCGTGTCGCGCAATGTCGACCCGCTGGAATCGGCGGTGGTCTCGGTCTGCGTGTTCAACGCCGGCAACACCGACAACGTCATCCCGCAGACCGCGCAATTGCGCGGCACCGCACGAAGCCTGGTGCCCTATGTGCAAGACCTGGTCGAGAAGCGCATGCGCGACGTTATCGAGGCCGTTGCGAAGGTGCACGACGCCAAGGTGAATTTCAGCTACCGGCGCGGCTATCCGGTGCTCAAGAACCACCCCGCGCAGACCGAATTCGCGTCCTCGGTCGCCGCCGACATTGCCGGCAAGGACAAGGTCGACATCGACCTCGCACCGGTGATGGGCGCGGAGGATTTCTCCTTCATGCTGAACGCGCGGCCGGGCGCTTTCATTTTCGTCGGCAATGGCGACAGCGCCGGGCTGCATCACCCGGCTTACAACTTCAACGACGAGGTGATCCCGGTCGGCACGTCGTACTGGGTGAAGCTGGTGGAAACGTCGCTGGCGGCGTGAACTGACTTTTTTGTCATGCGCGGGCTCGACCCGCGCATCCACGTCTTAACGGCATTGCATCGGGAAGCACGCGGATGGCCGCGACAAGCCCGGCCATGACCAACCTTCTACCGCACCAACTCGGTTTGCTTCGGCACCGGGGCGGGGGCCGGTTGAGCGATTGCGCGCCGCGGCAGCAGTTCGGCAAAGCGGCCCTCGAGGCTGCGCCAATAGGCGAAGTCGTTGAGCTGCGTACGCTCGATCGCGGCCAGCGCCACCGCCGCGATGAAGGGCAGGCTCTGTACCACCAGCACAGCGGCGAAAATGTAGATCTCGCGGACTTCTTTGTAGTTGGTCTGGATCAGCGCGATCGCGCCGGCGATGAGCAGCGCGGCCAGCACCGCTTCCCAGAAAGCATGGAAGTCGGTGGTGCGGCGCAAGCCGCCTTTGGAGGTGCGCACGAAGGGCAGGTGGTCCTTGACCACGCCGAAGCCGACCGCGCGCGCCACCGTCCATTGCACCGACATGGCGGCGAACACCGCGCCGAACAACTGCCCCTTGGTCACGCGCACGCGCAGCCGATAGAGCGTCATGAAATGCGCCATCGAGACGACGAAGCTCGCCAAGATCGGCATGGTCAGGATGCGGTCCGGCACCACGATGTCGAGGAAGGCGATGACCGGTACCCAGACGATATTGAGGATGGCGACGGCAACGCCGATGCTTTCGGCGCCGAGCCAGTTGAGCCAGCCGAGACCGAATTCGCGCTTCTGCTCGCGGGTCAAGCGGCTGGCGCCCGGCAGGAACCGGCGCCAGTGCTTCTTCACGATCTGGAAGCCGCCATAGGCCCAGCGATGACGCTGTTTCTTGTAGGCCTCGAAGCTGTCCGGCAACAGACCGTGGCCGTAGCGCTTGTTGGTGTACTGCGCCTGCCAGCCGAGCTCGAGCAAAGTGAGGCCGAGATCGGTGTCCTCGCAGATGGTGTCGCTCGACCAGCCGCCGGCCGCTTCCAGCGCGTTACGGCGGATCAGGCACATGGTGCCGTGCACGATGATGGCGTTGCACTCGTTCCGCTGCACCATGCCGATGTCGAAAAAGCCGGCATATTCGCCGTTCATGGCGTGGTGCATCAGGCTGCGCTCGCTGTCGCGATGATCCTGCGGCGCCTGGATCAGGCCGACGGCCGGGTCGGCGAAAGCCGGCACCAGATCCCTGAGCCAATCGGGCTGCACCACATAGTCGGCGTCGATAACGCCAAGGATCTCGGCGTCGGCGGCGGTATGCACGATCGCCAGCCGCAGCGCGGCGGCCTTGTAGCCGACGAGATTTTCGGCCCGGACGAACTTGAAGCGTTCGCCCAGCGTCTGGCAGTGGTCTTCAATCGGCCGCCACAGCGCCGGATCGGGGGTGTTGTTGATCACCACCAGGCATTCGAAATTCGGATAGTCGAGCCGCGCGACCGCATCGAGCGTCTGCTTGAGCATGTCCGGCGGCTCGTTATGCGCCGGGATGTGGATCGACACTTTCGGCGCCGGCACATCGGGCGCCAGCGGCGGCGAGTCGATCAGCCGGCGCGGCTTGCGGCCGAAGGCAATCGCCGCGATTTCTTCCACCCGCGCCAGCGCGATGATCACCAGCGGGATCAGCAGCGCGATCCCGAGCCCGAGCGCGAAGGCGGCGCCGGGCACAAAATAGTGTCCGTTCCAATAGGCGAACAGCGTGGCGCCCCAGGCGCCGACTACGTTGGCGGAGCCGGCCAGCAGCAGCGTCTGCCGCACGCCGACCGAAGCCATTGCCAAGATCGGCAGCGACAGCAGCACGCTCAATAGCAGCGCCAAGCCGGCGATCTTCCAATGGTCGGGATCGGTGATCGGGCCGCTCCAGGAGAACTTCGGCTCGCGCGCGGCATCGTACAGGCCCCAATAGGGACCGACGCCGCCTTCAAAGGTCTTCCACGGCTGGTCGATGGCTTCGACAATATTGTAGTCGATGCCGAGAGCGTCGGCGCGGGTGACGAATTCGCGCATCACCGCGGCCTGCTGCAGCCGTCCCGGATAGGCATTCTGGTAATTGTACCCGGCGCTCGGCCAGCCGAACTCGGCGATCACGATACGCTTACCGGGATAGGCCTGGCGCAGCTTGTCGTAGATCATGATCGTCTGATCGACCGTCTGGCTGACCGGCAGGCCTTCCCAGTAGGGCAGGACGTGGGCGGCGATATAGTCGACTGCCGAGACCAGCTCGGGGTGCTCGATCCACACGTGCCAGATTTCGCCGGTCGATACCGGCACGTTGACGGCGCGTTTCACGCGCTGGATCTTCTTGATCAGCTCAGGCACGGTCTGATCGGCACGGTAGATGGTTTCATTGCCGACAATCACGCTGCGCACGTCGCCGTAGCGGTGGGCGAGATCGATCGCCGACGCGATTTCCCGCTCATTGCGGTCTTTATGCTTGTCGATCCAGGCGCCGACCGTGACGCGCAGCCCGAACTCCTCGGCAATCCGCGGCACCAGCTCGACCCCGCCGGTCGACGAATAGAGCCGGATTGAGCGGGTGAGCGGTGTGAGTAGTTTCAGATCCGAGCGGATTTGCTCGACGCGGGCTTCGTCGCCTTCGTTCGGATTGCTGGAGAGGCCAAACGGTGCGTAGGAAACGCTGGCGAGTTGGCCGTCGAAATTGGGCGCGTTGACCGTTTCGCGCGTCAATGCCCACAGCCCAGCATGCACGCACGCCACAAGGGCGACGACGGCAGCGACAGAGCGCATTATCTCACAACCAATTGGGGCGGAATTGCAGACCCCTAAGCCCGTCCCCTGGGCTCAGCCGAAGCTCTGTCCGCATCGAAGCGTCGGAGTTCGGCATCAGGCGTATCGTCAAGTAAACGCGGCTCATGGCAAATCCTTGGCGGACGCGTGGCGGTAAAATTATTTTGACTGGAAGGAAACACAGTTAGCGGCGAGTCGTTCCGCCAGCCGCCGCCTGTGGGGCCGCTGTCGGCGGGACCGGCGGCAGGCCGGGATTGAGCCAGCAGTCATGGACGCGGCCGTTGAGAGTTTCCGGCACTTTCGGGTCGAGATTGCCCTGGCGGACGACGCAGCGGAACGTCGCCTGAACATGGGCGCTCGGGCAGCCGAAACGGTCATACATGTCGAGGTGGCGGAAGGCGGTGTCGAGGTCGTCGCGCCAAAGCAAGGTCACCACCCGGCGTCCAAGCCAGACGCATTCCGGATTGCCTGACGGTCCGGAGAGCAGGCGAGAGGCTTCCGCGATATCGTCGATCTTCTTCTGCGCCTCTTTGGCGTTCTCGGCGGCCGGCTTTTTCTCCTGCGGCTTGCCGTTGCCGCTTTGGGCAAAGGCCGGCCCAGCCAGGGCGATGGCAGCCGCCGCGCAAAGCACGGCGCTGAAACGACGCAAACCAAGAATAGTTGCCATTGTCCCGCTGATGTTGATGGAGATTGCCCGCCCGTGCTTGGACCGCTGTGCGACCGGATTGGGTCACTATTACGACTTCTGCCGCGACTCGCGGTTCGGCCATGCCCCTCTCTACAAATCCGCCCCTGAATGGTTGCTGAACCCCTGGCGGCCCCAACCGTCGAAATGGGTTTTAACCGTCAAAGAGTTGCCGGCAAGATTTGGCGTGAAGTTCCGCCCTTGTCCAGCGTCGGCGCTGGCTTTGCTTAAGAGGTGGCTGCGCTTGGCAGCCGCAAGCGCGCGCTATAAGCCGGTCCTTCCAGTCTTGAACCTCGCCGGACCCGCTTATGCGCCTTGGCTTGAGCTTGTTGATCCTGTCGGCGGCGGCGGTGGCCGGTTTTTGGCTTTGGCTCGGCACGCCCGTGCCGATGCCGCACACGCCGCTCAAGCCGGGCGAAAAGCTCTATTGCCTGTCCTATGCGCCGTTCGGCGCCCGCCAGACCCCGCTTGACCCGACGACCCATGTCAGCGCCGCCCAGATCGACGCGGATCTGACGCTGCTTGCAAAGATCACCAACTGCGTGCGGACCTATTCGACCGATTTCGGCCTCGACCAAATCGCCGGCATTGCCGCCCACCACGGTCTCAAAGTGATCCAGGGGCTGTGGCTGTCGCGTCATGCCGAGAAGAACCGCGATCAGATCGACACGGCGGTTGACGCTCGCCAACCGCTATCCCGACACGATCCAAGCGGTCGTGGTCGGCAACGAAGTCTTGCTGCGGGGAGAAATGGCGGCGGGTGCGCTCGCCGATACCCTTCGCGCCGTCAAGTCGCGCATCAAGCAGCCGGTGACCTATGCAGACGTATGGGAGTTCTGGCTGCGCAATCCGAATCTCGCCGCCGCTGCCGATTTCGTCACCATACATATTCTGCCGTATTGGGAGGATTTCCCGATTGCCGCCGACAAAGCGGCCATCCATGTGGACTCGATCCGCCGCAAGGTGGCGGCGGCCTTTCCGGGCAAGGAGGTGCTGATCGGCGAAGTCGGCTGGCCGAGCGCCGGCCGCATGCGCGAAGGCGCGTTGCCGTCGCCGGCCAATCAGGCGCGGGTGATCCAGGACGTGCTGGCGCTGGCGAAGCGAGAGAATTTCCACGTCAATGTGATCGAAGCCTTCGACCAACCGTGGAAGCGCGCCCAGGAGGGGACGGTCGGCGGTCATTGGGGACTGCTCGACGCCTATAGCCGCGCCTTCAAGTTCACCTGGGGCGAGGCGGTGTCCAATCATCCGCAATGGACATGGCAGGCGGCGGGCGGCGTCGCTTTTGTGGTCTTGGTGTTTGGCATTGCTTTCGTCTCCGGCGGTCGAAATGCTGCGCTCGGCTCATGGCTGGCGGTGACGGCGAATGCCGTTTTCGGCGGCGCCTTGATCGGCTGGAGCGTCGCTAACGCGCCGATCGAGAGCCTGGGTTTCACGAGCTGGCTGCGCACGCTGGTCCTCGTGACCCTCGCCTTTGTGGTCCCACCGGCGCTGAGCGCGGCCACCATGCGCGGAACGGCGGTCCCGCCGTTCTGGCGCGTCATCGGGCCCGGTGCCGAACGCACCCGCGATCTGCTGGCGCTTGCCATCGGCGTCATGTTGATTGTGCTCATATTGGTAGCGATCGAAGTCACGCTCGGGCTGGTCTTCAATGCACGCTACCGCGATTTCCCGTTCGCGCCGCTGACCGCCGCCATCGTGCCGTACCTCACGCACAGTTTCGCGGCGCCACGTCCAAAAGGCGGGCATCCGGCGTCGGAACTTGCGGCAGCCGGACTGCTGGCGCTCGCGGTGCCCTATATCGTGCTGAACGAAAGTCTCGTGAATTGGCAGTCGCTCTGGCTGTGCGCCGCGCTGGCCGGACTCGCCGTCACTCTGGCGCGGGCGCGCGACGGGCGAGACTGAGCACCAACAGTCCCACGGCCAGCGCCGACAGTGTGGTGTTGTAAAGCACAAGGCCGAGGCAGGCGGCCGCGAGCGCCAATGCGAACAGCACCAATGACGGCCTAAGCAAATTAAGCGCGGCGATAATGAGCGCGGTCCAGCCGAACACGGAATGCGAGAACAGCGAGATGACAATGTTTCGCGTGAAACATAGCCAGGTGCCTAACCCGGCTTGGCAGGCGATGCCGATAGTCGACTGTTCGACCGCGAGATAACGCATATAGAGCGCATATCCGAGGGAAACGAAGCCGACGATCAGCAGAACATTGGTCGCCCGCGCGCTCGGCAAGAACAGCTTCATGACTTAAAGTTCAACATTAAGTTCGGCGCCGGGGCGCATTATGCCGGCTTCGCCGATTTGCGGCAATCAGCGCTGGACCAGTTGCCTGCCGGCGAAATTGGCCGGCTCGCAGAGCCCGCCGGCGGCGGTTATGCGGACGCAAAGGCGCGCCGCGGCGGCGAGACTGGGCACCGGTCCGACCACCAAGCGATAGCGCGAGCGGCCGCTGTGGTGCGGCGCGGCGAGCGGGTGCATTCCGACCAGCAGCGGGCCGAAATTGGATTTCACCGCCGCCCATTGCGCGTGCAGTGCGCCGATGCTGCGCGCGCCGGCGACGTCGATGCCGAATTCATGACGCGCCGGCGGGGCAGGTTGCGCCGGCTCGCGCGTGACGCTGGCGACGTGGGTCGGCGGCATGGGAACCGCGACCAATTTTGGCGGCGCGGCTGGCGGCGCCGAAGGTGCGGCGTGAACCCGTGCAGCAATCTTGTTTGGCTGGCGCGCCGGGCTCGCTCGGCGCCTGAGCGTTGGCCTCTAACGGTTTGGCCGGGCTTGGCGTCGACGCGTGCGCCGCCGGAACGGATGGCGGCGATGCGCCGACCATCGAAATGATCGGCGGGAAGTTCATGGCCGGCGGAGCGACCGGTGGTGGAGCTGCCGGCGGTCGCTGCGCGATCTTGACCTTCACCTCATCGGTTGCCGCGCGCGCGGCCGCAGTCGCGTCGGTCACCGCTTTGATCGAACCGGTCATGTCGTCGAGATTCTGCTCGAGGCTGGCAAGCCGGCCGGCGAGCCGATCGCGATCCGCGGTCAGCGTCCGCACCGCGGTTTCCAGCCGCTGCATCTCGGCTTTGTTGTCCGCCGTATGCGCCGGCAGGACGGCGACCGGACGCGCGAGCGTCTTCGCGAGCGGCCGTTGCGGGACGTATCCGGTGAGAAAGACATGGCGCAGCGCGGGCGCTTGCGCGACCGCATCTTGCAGCCGCGTCTTTCCGACATCGGTCTGGGTGACAACGGCGACGGCGGCGAGCGAGACGGCAGCGGCAAGGCCCCAGCCGCCGGCTCGCCACAAGCCGCGCCCGGAAGCCGTCGCCTCGGACGGCCCGGTCAATCTCTGTTGCGGCGGAACGATGCTGCTCGCCATCCCCATCCTCTGGCGGGTCGAATTGTTGGAAACATTAACAGAACCGATCAGATTTGGCTTGAATACGGCAAGGTGCCGCGGCGGCCCTTTTGCGCCACCGGCCCCTCGGCTATGAGGGGCGCGCGCTATGCAACAAATCCCGCTCAACCGAGCGCCCACCCGATGAGCCGCAGAACCTGCCTTGCGATTGTGCTGGCGGCCGGCGAGGGCATCCGCATGCGCACCTCGCGCCCGAAAGCCGTGCATGAGATCGGTTACCGCAGCCTGTTGGCGCATGTGCTGAGCGCGGCGAGGCAAGCCGGCGCCAAAGAGATCGCGGTGGTGGTGGGGCCCGGTCAGGACGAAGTCGCCGCGGAAGCGCGCCGCGTCGCCCCGAAGGCGCAGATCTTCGTGCAGACGAAACGGCTCGGCACCGCCCATGCCGTTTTGGCGGCGCGCAAAGCCATCGCCCGCAAGCCGGACGACATCTTGGTGATGTTCGCCGATACGCCGCTGGTGCGGCCGCCGGTCTTGGCGGCGTTGCGCGGCGCGCTGACCAAAGGGGCAGCGGTTGCCGTTCTGGGTTTCAGACCGGCCGATGCGACCGGTTACGGCCGGCTCGTCATTGAAGGCGATACATTGGTCGCCATCCGCGAGGAGCGCGACGCGAGCGCTGCCGAGCGCGCGATCACCCTCTGCAACGGCGGCCTGATGGCGCTCGCCGGCAAGCACGCGCTGGCGATCCTCCAAACCATCGGCAATGACAATAACAAGGGGGAATATTACCTGACCGACGCGGTTGCCATCGCCCGCGATATGGGTTTGAAGGCGGTCGCCATCGAAGCCGAGGAGGACGATTTGCGGGGTATCAACACCAAGGCGCAACTCGCCGAGGCCGAAGCCGTCTTGCAGAACCGGCTGCGCACCGCCGCCATGGCAGGCGGGCGTCACCATGGTGGCGCCGGAGACGGTGTTTCTGTCGGCCGACACCAAATTCGGCAAGGACGTCACCGTCGAGCCCAATGTGGTGTTCGGTCCCGGAGTTACGGTCGACGATGGCGCGACCATCCGCGCCTTCTCGCATCTGGAAGGCGCGCATGTCGGCAAAGGCGCGCGCGTCGGCCCGTTCGCGCGTCTGCGCCCGGGCGCCGATCTCGGCACTGACGTGCATATCGGCAATTTCGTCGAGGTGAAGGAGGCTAAGATCGAGGCCGGCGCCAAGGCCAATCACTTGACCTATATCGGCGACGCGCGCATCGGCGCCGGCGCCAATATCGGGGCCGGCACCATCACCTGCAATTACGACGGCGTCGCCAAGCATCGCACCGATATCGGCAAACATGCCTTCATCGGCTCCAATTCCGCGCTGGTCGCGCCGGTCAAAATCGGCGACGGCGCCTATATCGGCTCCGGCTCGGTGGTGACCAAGGACGTACCGGCCGACGCACTAGCGTTAACGCGGGGCGAGCAGACAATTAAGCAAGGTTGGGCAAAGCGCTTGCGGGCCTTCACCGGCTTGCGCAAGAAAAAGCCGCAAAGGTCCGGTTAAGCCGCTTGCCGGGACGCCGCGCCGGCCTGTCATAAAATGAAATGCGGCTTGATTTCATACTGTTTGCCGGAACCAGTTAAAGCAGGGCGGCAATAGGGGGTTCCCTCCCGGATGTGCGGGATCGTCGGCATTATCGGGCGCGAGCCGGTCGCCAGCCATCTGGTCGACGCGCTCAAGCGCCTCGAATACCGCGGCTACAACTCCGCCGGCATCGCCACGCTCGACCACGGCAAGCTCGGGCGCCGACGCGCCGAAGGCAAGCTCAACGCATTGGCAACGCGGCTCGCGCGCGAGCCGCTCGCCGGCAATATCGGCATTGGCCACACCCGCTGGGCCACCCACGGCCGTCCGACCGAGAACAATGCTCATCCGCACGCCACCGACCGCGTGGCGGTGGTGCATAACGGCATCATCGAGAACTTCCGCGAGCTGCGCGAGAAGCTGATCAAGTGCGGCGCCAAATTCGCCAGCGAGACCGATACCGAAGTCGTCGCGCACTTGGTCACCTATGAGATGAAGCAGGGCAAATCGCCGGTCGAGGCGGTTGCCGCCACGCTCAAGCAGTTGCGCGGCGCTTTCGCGCTCGCATTTCTTTTCACCGGCGAGGACGACCTGATGATCGGCGCCCGCAAGGGCTCGCCGCTCGCCATCGGCTACGGCGACGGCGAGATGTATCTCGGGTCCGATGCCATTGCGCTCGCCCCCTTCACCGACCGCATCAGCTATCTCGAAGACGGCGACTGGGCCGTGCTGACCCACAAGGGCGTCGAGGTCCGCGACGATAAAGACAATCTGGTGGAGCGGCCGGTCATCAAGTCCACGGCCTCGGCCTCACTCGTCGACAAGGGCAATTTCAAGCACTTCATGGCTAAAGAAATACATGAACAGCCCGAAGTGGTCGGCCATACGCTGGCGCGCTACATCAATATGATCGGTGAACAAGTTGAGTTGCCGTCGGAATTGCCGTTCGACTGGCGCAAGCTCAAGCGTCTGTCGATCTCGGCCTGCGGGACCGCCTTCTATGCCGGGCTGGTGGCGAAATACTGGTTCGAGCGCTTCGCCAAGCTGCCGGTGGAAATCGATATCGCCTCGGAGTTCCGCTATCGCGGCGCGCCGCTGGAAGCCGGCGATCTCGCCATCTTCATCTCGCAGTCGGGTGAGACCGCCGACACGCTGGCGACCCTGCGCTACGCCAAAGAGCACAAGCAACATGTCCTGTCGGTGGTCAACGTGCCGACCTCGACCATCGCGCGCGAAAGCGATGTGGTGATGCCGACACTGGCGGGACCGGAGATCGGCGTCGCCTCGACCAAGGCCTTCACCTGCCAGCTCAGCGTGCTCGCCTGTCTCGCCGTCGCCGCCGGTCGCGCGCGCGGCGAATTGTCGGACATCGACGAGCAGAGGCTCGTCCACGCCCTCATCGAGACGCCGCGGCTGATGGCGCAGGCGCTCAATCTCGAGCCGCAGATCGAGCGGCTGGCGCACGATCTCGCCAAGGCGCGCGACGTGCTCTATCTCGGCCGCGGCACCAGCTTTCCGATCGCGCTCGAAGGTGCGCTGAAGCTGAAGGAAATCTCCTATATCCATGCCGAGGGCTATGCCGCCGGCGAGCTCAAGCACGGCCCGATCGCGCTGATCGACGAGACCATGCCGGTGATCGTGATCGCGCCCTACGACCAGGTGTTCGAGAAGACGGTCTCGAATATGCAGGAGGTGGCCGCCCGCGGCGGCAAGATCATCCTGGTTACCGACCCGAAAGGGGCCAAAGAGGCCACAATCGAGTCCCTGGAGACCCTGACGCTGCCCGATATGGCGGCCACAGTGACGCCTTTAGTCTATGCCATCGCCGTCCAGTTGATTGCCTATCATACCGCCGCGGCCATCGGCACCGACGTCGACCAGCCGCGGAACCTCGCGAAATCCGTCACGGTGGAATAGACTGCCGCCATGGCCAGGATCGACCCTTCCGACCTGTCGGGCTCGACACCACACACCGGCTTTGTCGGCCGCATCCGCAACTATTTCCTCACCGGTCTGGTGGTCACCGGACCGCTGGCGGTCACCGTTTATCTGACCTGGTCGTTTATCAATTGGGTCGACGGGTTCATCCGTCCCTTCATCCCGCCGGTCTATCGTCCTGAAACCTATCTGCCTTGGCCGATCCCGGGGACCGGCTTGGTGATCGGCTTCGTGGTGCTCACACTGCTCGGATTCCTCACCGCAAACTTGGTCGGGCGCTCGCTGGTCGAACTCGGTGAGAGCCTGCTCAACCGCATGCCGATCGTGCGGCCGGTCTACAAAACCATGAAGCAGGTGTTCGAGACATTATTCTCCAAGAGTGGGTCGAGCTTCCGCAAAGTGGCGCTGGTGGAGTTCCCGGCGCCCGGTATGTGGTCGCTGGTGTTGTTGTCGCAGCCGCCGAGCGGCGATTTGGCCGAGCGGCTGCCGGAGGAGAATGGCGACTATGTCAGCGCCTTCCTGCCATGCACGCCCAACCCGACCACCGGCTTCTTCTTCTATATCCAGCGCAAGGAGCTGATCGAGCTCGACATCACGGTGGAGAACGCGATGTCGCTGCTGATCTCGGCCGGCATGGTGCAGCCGGACAAGGACAATCAGAAGAAACTGGCGGCGCTAGCCACCAGCGCGCGCGCGGCGCAGGCCACGCGCGAAAAGGCGCCGGCGGACTAGTCGTTGCCGCGGCCGCCTGACATGCCGGCCTATCCGGCCCGGATCAGCCGGATCGCCTCGTCTTTCTCGAACAGATAGAGCAAATGGCGTAGCGCCTCGCCGCGCGGTACCGAGAAATTCGCCCTGCGTTTCGATACCCGCAATGCGGAAGCTTGATTCACAGTTCGGGGGCTATCTCATCCGCCAGGAGTTTTCCTCACTGCTTGGCGCTAACGGCTGCGTTTTTATGGCTGAATCAGATTGCCATTTCGGCTTCTCGGCGGACGTGACGTCGACAACGGTCGGAATCAGACTGAGCCTACAATGGGGACAAATACTTGCTTTCGCTTTGACCATCTCCGCGCAATGGGGACACTCGACGTAGCCAGTACGACGAGATTTTTCAGTGGCAAGATTGCTAACTACGAGAGCTAATATACCGGCGAGCAATGGTGAAATAATCAAAGCGAGAACGAACCAACCGAAACCATTCCGTCCCTTGTTGCCAGCAAGGATGCCGACAGCAGCTGCAAAGCCGCACCAAAGCACCAGCGCCCAAAACATAGGGTTGTCTCCGCCCGCAGAGTATATAAACAATAAAGGGCGCCCGCTTCCTCAAAATACGGACGAAAGCGAACAATTCAGTGCGCTCCGAGCGTAGACAGGCGAAGACTAGCCCGCCCGGATCAGCCGGATCGCCTCGTCTTTCTCGAACAGATAGAGCAGATGGCGTAGCGCCTCGCCGCGCTCGCCCGCCAGCGTCGGGTCGCGCGACATAATGAGCGCGGCATCGTCGCGCGCGGCGCCCAGATATTTGCCGTGGAACTCGATACGGGCGATGCGGAAGCCGGGCAGGCCGCTCTGCCGGGTGCCGAGCAGGTCGCCTTCGCCGCGTAGCCGCAGATCTTCCTCGGCGATGCGGAAGCCGTCTTCGGTTTCGCGCAGGATCGCGAGCCTTGCTTTGGCGGTCTCGCCGAGCGGCGCCTTGTACAGCAGCAGACAGGTGGAATGGCCGGGCCCGCGCCCGACGCGCCCGCGCAGTTGATGCAATTGCGCGAGCCCGAAACGTTCGGCGTGCTCGATGACCATGATGGTCGCCTCCGGCACGTCGACCCCGACCTCGATCACGGTGGTGGCGACCAGAAGCTGGGACGCGCCGGCGGCAAAGCGCTCCATCGCCGCGTCTTTCTCGGCGCCTTTCATGCGCCCGTGCACCAGATCGACGCGGGCGCCGAATTTCTCGACGCAGCTCCTCGTAGCGCGCCTGCGCGGCGGCGAGGTCGATCTTCTCGGATTCATCGACCAGCGGGCAGACCCAGTAGACGCGTTTGCCCTCGTCGAGGGCGCGGCCGACCGCCTCTTCGACCTCGCCGATGCGGGAGAGCGGGATGGTGCGGGTGTCGATCGGCTGGCGGCCGGCCGGCTTCTCGCGCAATTCCGAGATGTCCATGTCGCCGAAATAGGTCAGCACCAGCGTGCGCGGGATTGGCGTCGCCGTGAGCACCAGCACGTCGACCGCTTCGCCCTTCTGCGTCAGCGCCAGCCGCTGGTGCACGCCGAAGCGGTGCTGCTCGTCGACGATGGCGAGCGCCAGGTCGTGGAAGGCGACGTCGTCCTGGAACAAGCGCATGGGTGCCGAGCAGCAGATCGATGTCGCCGAGCGCGAGCCGGTCGAGGATTTCCTTGCGCGCCGGTCCGCGCTCGCGGCCGGTGAGGATGGCGACGTGCAAGCCCGCCGCCTCGGCCAGCGGCGCGATGGTGGCAAGATGCTGGCGGGCGAGGATTTCGGTCGGCGCCATGAAGGCGGCCTGCCGGCCGGCCTCGATCACGGTGGCGGCGGCCAGCAACGCCACCACGGTCTTGCCGGAGCCGACATCGCCTTGCAGCAGCCGCAACATGCGCTGCGGCAGCGCCAGGTCGTTGACGATGTCGTCGAGCGCCTTCTGCTGCGAATGGGTGAGCGCGTAAGGCAGCGCTTTGAGGACGCGGGCGCGCAAGCGGCCTTCGCCGGCGCTGCCGCGGCCGGCCTGCCGGCGCATATGCGCGCGCATCAGCGCCAGCGCGAGTTGGCCGGCGAGCAATTCGTCATAGGCGAGCCGCGTCCAGGCCGCGCTTTCAGGGGCGACATCGCGCGGCTCGGCCGGCCGGTGCAGATGGCGCAGCGCGTCGGCGAAAGTGGGAAATTGTTCGCGCGACACCCAGGTTTCATCCTGCCATTCCGGCAGATGGGGCAGGCGGGTGAGCGCCGCATCCATCGCGCGCCGCATATTGCCGAGCGCCAAGCCTTCGGTGAGCGGATAGACCGGCTCGACCAACGGCAGCTTGGCGAAGCCTTCCTCGTCGACGACCCGGTCGGGATGCACCATCTGCAACATGCCGTCGTAGAATTCGGCGCTGCCGGAGACGTAGCGCAGCTCACCCACCGGCAGAAGTTTCTCCAGGTAATCCTTGCGTGCATTGAAGAAAGTGAGGGTCAGGGTGGTGCCGGTCTCGTCGCTGCAATAGACCTGATAGGGCGCGCGCGGGCGGTGCGGCGGCGCCGGGCGATGGCGGTCGACGGTGACCGCGACGGTAACGACCTGGCCAGGCTCGACTTCGTTCAGTTTGGGCCTTGCGCGGCGATCGATCACGCCCGAGGGCAGGTGAAACAACAGATCGGCGACGTGCGGCGCCTCACGGTCGAGCAGCCGGGCGTAAAGCTTCTCCAACTTCGGCCCCACGCCGGAGAGGCTGGTGAGCGAAGCAAACAGCGGGTTGAGGACCGGCGGGCGCATGGCTGACATGCTGGCTTGCGCGCATGGCAGAGGCAATCCGGGCCTGTGCAAAGCGCACCTGACACCGACGCTAAACGCCTCTATATATTCCCCGCCCGGCCCCGTCCGGGTTTTTGGCGTTGGAGCAAGCGGTGACCGGAACGCGCATTTCGAGCGAAGGACTTAACGAACGCAGGCGGCGGCTGTTGTTCCGCTCCTGGCATCGCGGCATCCGCGAGATGGATCTGGTGCTCGGCCGCTTCGCCGACGCCGAAATCGCAATCTTGAGCGATGCCGAGCTCGACGAATACGAAACCTGGCTGCAAGTGCCCGACCAGCAGATCTTCGCCTGGGTGAACGGCGCGCAACAGCCGCCGCCGCAGGTCGATACCGCGCTGTTCCGCCGCCTGCGCGACTTCCATCGCCAAGGGCCGGCCGCCCCGTGAGCGTTGCTGCCAAATCTCCCGCCGACCGGCTGCATCCCGGCAAGCCGCTCACGCTGGCGCAAGTCGCCGACGGCGCCGAAGGCCTGGTGCTGGCGGATCTGGCGCGCGCCATGGCGGCGCGGGCGCAGGCGCCGGCGGTGTCGCTGTGCGTGATTTGCCGCGACGGCCAGCGCATGGCGGCGCTGGCGCGGTCGCTGGCCTTCTTCGGCCCCGATATCGCGGCGATGGAATTCCCGGCCTGGGATTGCCTGCCGTACGACCGGGTGTCGCCGAACGCAGCCGTTGTCGCCCAGCGCATGACCGCGCTGTCGCGGCTGACGCGCGTGAAGGGCCGCGACAAGCCGTCGGTGCTGCTGACCACCGTCAACGCCGCGCTGCAGCGGGTGCCGGGGCGGCATTTCGTTGCCACCCATGCGCTCTCGGTCGCGCCCGGCAACGTCACCGGCATGGCGAGCATCGTCGAGTGGCTGGAGCTCAACGGCTTCATCCGCGCTTCGACCGTGCGCGAGCCGGGCGAATACGCGGTGCGCGGCGGCATTCTCGATCTCTTTCCGCCCGGCATGGATATGCCGGTGCGGCTCGATTTCTTCGGCGACGCGCTGGAGACGATCCGCAGCTTCGACGCGCAGACCCAGCGCAGCGAGGAAGCCTTGCGCGCGCTCGATCTGGTGCCGGTCGCCGAATTCCAGCTCATCACCGAGACCATCCGCCGCTTCCGCACCGGCTATGTGAAGGAGTTCGGTGCCACGTCCCCGGACGATCTGTTGTACGAGGCGGTGAGCGAAGGCCGCCGCTATCCCGGCATGGAGCATTGGCTGCCGCTGTTCCACGACAAACTCGAAACGCTGTTCGATTATCTGCCCGGCACGGCGCTGGCGCTGGAGCCGCTCGACGAGGATGCCGCGCGCGAGCGCCTGACCACCATCGCCGATTATTACCAGGCGCGGCGCGAGGCGCTGAAGGAGGGCGTCACGCCGCCCTACAAGGCGCTGCCGCCGGAGCGACTCTATCTCGGCGAAGCGGAATGGCAGGAGCGGCTGGAAGCTGCGGCGCTCGCGCGCTTCACGCCTTTCGCGGTGCCGGACGCCGCCAATGTCATCGATATCGGCGCGCGGCAGGGGCGCAACTTCGCCGCCGAGCGGGCCGAGCCCAACGCCAATGTGTTCGAGGCGGTGACCCATCATGTGGAGGCGCTGCAGACTTCCGGCAAGCGCGTGGCGGTGGCGCTGTGGAGTGAAGGCGCGCGTGAGCGCATGAGCCACGTGCTCGCCGATCATCGGCTTCACAATCTCAGCCCGGTTACGTCCTGGGCCGAGGCGCAACGTCTGCCCAAGCACGCGGTGGCGCTCGCCGTGCTCGGCATCGAATCCGGCTTCGAGACCGCCGACGCCGCCGTCATCAGCGAGCAGGACATCCTCGGCGACCGGTTGGTGCGCCCGCGCCGCGCCAGCCGCCGGGCGGAGAATTTCATCGCCGAAGTCACCAGCCTCGCGCCCGGCGATCTCGTCGTACATGTCGATCACGGCATCGGCCGCTTCACCGGCCTGCAGGCGATCGAGGCCGCCGGCGCGCCGCACGACTGCCTGGAAATCCATTACGCCGAGGAGACCAAGCTCTATCTGCCGGTCGAGAACATCGACCTGTTGTCGCGCTATGGCGCCGAGCAGGCGAACGTCGAGCTCGACCGGCTCGGTGGCGGCAATTGGCAGGCGCGCAAGGCGCGCATGAAAAGCCGCATTCGCGAGATCGCCGGCGAACTGATCAAGATCGCGGCCGAGCGACAATTGCACGAGGCGCCGCGTCTTGCTGTCGGGCCGGGCGCCTATGACGAATTCTGCGCCGGCTTTCCTTACGAAGAGACCGACGACCAACTCACCGCCATCGACGCGACGCTGAAGGACGTCGATGCCGGACGGCCGATGGATCGACTGATCTGCGGCGACGTCGGCTTCGGCAAGACCGAGGTGGCGCTGCGCGCCGCCTTCGCCACCGCCATCAACGGCAAGCAAGTCGCCGTGGTGGTGCCGACCACGCTGTTGGCGCGCCAGCACTTCAAGACCTTCTCGGAGCGCTTCCGCGGCTTCCCGGTCAATGTCGCACATGCCTCGCGGCTGGTGACGACGACCGAGCTCAACGCGGTGAAGGCGGGACTGGCCTCAGGCAGCGTCGATATCGTCATCGGGACGCACGCGCTGCTCGGCAAGACCATCAAGTTCAAGGATCTTGGCCTCTTGGTGGTCGACGAGGAACAGCATTTCGGCGTCTCCCACAAAGAGAAGCTCAAGCAGCTACGCGCCGAGGTGCACGTGCTGACGCTCACCGCGACGCCGATCCCGCGCACCTTGCAATTGGCACTTACCGGCGTGCGCGATCTGTCGATCATCGCCTCGCCGCCGGTCGACCGGCTGGCGGTGCGCACGTTCGTGTCGCCGTTCGATCCGCTGGTGGTGCGCGAGGCGCTGCTGCGCGAGAAATATCGCGGCGGGCAGGCCTTCTATGTCTGCCCGCGCATCGAGGATTTGGCGGGCGCCAAGGACTTCCTCGACAAGAACGTGCCGGAGGTGCGCGTCGCCGTCGCGCACGGCCAGATGCCGCCGACCGTGCTCGACGACATCATGTCGGCTTTCTACGACGGCAAATACGACGTGCTGCTGTCGACCACCATCATCGAATCCGGCCTCGACATTCCGACCGCCAATACGCTGATCGTGCATCGCGCCGACCGCTTCGGGCTGGCGCAGCTCTACCAGCTGCGCGGACGCGTCGGGCGCGCCAAGCTGCGCGCCTATGCGCTGCTCACTTTGCCGGCGCAGCAGAAGATCACGCCGCAGGCCGAGCGCCGGCTGAAGGTTCTGCAATCGCTCGACACGCTCGGCGCCGGCTTCCAGCTCGCCTCGCACGATCTCGACATCCGCGGCGCCGGCAATCTGTTGGGCGAGGAGCAGTCCGGCCACATCAAGGAAGTCGGCTTCGAGCTTTACCAGCAGATGCTGGAGGAGGCGGTGCTGAGCCTGAAGGCCGGCATTTCAGCGCCGGTCGCCGACCGCTGGTCGCCGCAGATCACCATGGGCACGCCGGTGCTGATTCCGGAGGACTATGTCGCCGACCTGTCGGTGCGGCTGGCGCTCTACCGGCGGCTGGCCGAGATCGAGGACGAGCGCGACATCGAAAGCTTCGCCGCCGAATTGGTCGACCGCTTCGGTCCGCTGCCGCAGGAGGTCGAGCATCTGCTGCAGGTGGTGGCGATCAAGGCGCTCAGCCGGCGCGCCAATGCCGAGCGGGTAGAGGCGGGGCCGAAAGGCATCGTGCTCGCCTTCCGCGACAACGTCTTCCCCAATCCGGACGGACTGATCGGCTATATCCGCGAGCAGGGCTCCGGCGTGCGCATGCGCAGCGATCCTAAGAACGCCAAGGCGCAGCAGCTCGTATTCTTCGAGGATTGGCCGCGACCCGAGCAGCGGCTCAAGGGCACCGCGCTGATCTTGCGCAAGCTGGCCTCGATCGCCGAGCAGGCTAAGGCGGCGTGAATTTTGCCCCACCATAGTGGGGGAGCGGACTTCAGGTTGACGGCGATTGCAATTTTTGTGGACCGCTGGACCGGCAAGTCGGCTGGCCTGTCGCCCTTAAGTTTTCGACCGGTGTGGCTTCCGGCTGGAAAAGTGGCCGATAATCCGCTAAAAACACGAGATGCAGAACAAACGAGACGGTCGGCGATTGTTCGTTCCCGACCTTTTCAAAGCGAGCCTAAAAAGAACTTCCGCACGCACTATTCGATCCGAATATGTTGTAGGATGATGAGTGCAAAAGGTGATTTCCCAATGCGAGCTTGGTTGCGGAATTTCCTGTTGGCGTTCTCGGTCGCCGCCGCGGCTGGATTCGTTGCAGTGCCGCCGGCGCGTGCGCTGGAGCCGCTCGAAATCCGGTGGGAACAGTTAATTCCCGCATCGCTGCAGGCCGCGCCACACAATCTGATGGCGAAGATGTTGTCGCACGGACAAACGAAAGTGCGCGCGAATATGAGCGTGTCGCAGCGGTCGGATCTGGTCGCCGCCTACAACGGTCAGCGCGTAAAGATTACGGGCTTTATCTTGCCGTTCAACAACGATGAGCAACCGTACAAGAGGCTGCTCCTGATTCCCTTCTCCGGAGCGTGCGTTAAATTCCCGCCGCCGCGAAACCAGGCAATCCTCATCATTCTTGAGAAGGGCATTCGCCTCGACAATTTTGTCGATCCGGTCGCGGTCACGGGCGTCATGAATGTGGCGCCCACGGAAACCGATATCGCCAAGATCGGTTACCGGATAACAGCCGAAGCCATCGAACCGCAGGAATAATTATTATAATTAATACGTGCGCTTCCCTTCGCACCTAGCAAGTTTTTTCGGCAAGATAACTTCGCGCTTGAAACTCTTGTTCGACGATTGGCAGAATCCCGAGCAACGCCTCAAGGGCACCACGCTCATCCTGCGTCGGCGAGCACCATGTCTGCGCCTTTCTCGCCGATCATAATGGTCGCGGCATTGGTATTGCCGGAAACCACGGCCGGCATGATCGAGGCATCGATCACGCGAAGACCGGCGATCCCGCGCACGCGCAAACGCTCGTCGGTGACGGCGAGCGCGTCCTGTCCCATCCGGCAGGTGCTCACCGGATGGTAGGTCGTGCTGCCGCGGCGGCGGATGAATTCCAACAACTCGTCGTCGTCGTCGCAACCAACGCCCGGCTCGATCTCTTCGTCAATGTAACGGGCCATGGCGGGCGCCTGGAATATGCGGCGCATCGCCTTGACGCCGGCGATCGCGGTTTCCCGGTCTCGCTCGGTGCCAAGATAATTGGGATGGATCGCCGGGGCCTGGCGCGGGTCGGCCGATTTGATGCGCACGTAGCCGCGGCTTTCCGGGCGCAGCAACGAACAAACGCCGGTGACGCCGGGATACGGGTGCAGCGTGCCGCCGATCGAGTCCGCCGAATAGAGCGCCATGGAGCATTGCGCATCGGGGGTTTCCGACAACGGATGGGCGCGAACGAAGCAGCCGGCCGAGATGGCGGCTACCGCGAGGTCGCCGCGCCGCGACAGCGCGTAGCGCAAGGCCGCCTTGGCACTTCCGCTCCAGCTGTTGACCGCATCGTTGACGGTAATCGCTTCGCGGCAGCGCAGCGCGATGCGGCCGGAATAATGTTCGTTGAGGCCTTCGCCGACGCCCGGCATGTCGGCGACGACCGGTATGCCGAACGATTGGAGGAGGGGCGCGGGCCCCACGCCCGACAACTGTAATAGCTGCGGCGAATTATAGGTGCCGGACGACAGCACGGTCTCGCGCGCAGCCCGCGCCGTTCGCGTTTTTCCGCCGACGCTGTACTCGATGCCGGCGGCGCGGCGTCCTTCGAACAGAACGCGCGTGGTCAGGGCGTCGGTCACGACGCGCAAATTGGCGCGGCCGGACACCGGCTTCAGGTAACCTTTGGCGGTGGAGCAACGCATGCCGCCCCGGGTCGTCGTCTGGTACAAGCCGGCGCCTTCTTGTGTGCGGCCGTTGAAGTCGTCGTTGCGCGGATAGCCGCACTGGACCGCGGCTTCGACAAAAGCGAGCGCCAGCGGATGCTGGTCGCGTGCGTTCGACACGGCGAGCGGTCCGTTGCCGCCGTGCAATTCATCGGCGCCGCGCTCGTTCGCCTCCGACTTGCGGAAGTAGGGAAGAACGTCGTCATAGCCCCACCCTGTATTGCCGAGTTGGCGCCACAGGTTGAAGTCCTCCGCCTGGCCGCGGATGTAAATCAGACCGTTGATCGAACTTGAACCGCCAAGAACTTTGCCGCGTGGGGCGATCACCGTGCGTCCGGCGCATTCCGGCTGCGGTTCGGTTTCGTAACACCAGTTGAACCGCCGGTCGGTAAAGAGCCTCCCGAAGCCCAGCGGGATATGGAGCCAGAGATTGCGGTCTGCCGGTCCCGCCTCCAGCAGCAGGACGCGGAACCGCCCCGACGCCGTCAATCGGTTTGCCAGAACGCATCCCGCACTGCCGGCGCCGACGATGACGAAATCGTATGTTTCGGTTTCCTGCACCGCGGCTCCTGTCGACGAAGCCACGAAAGTTGGCGCATCGATGGTCGGAAATCAATCGGCCAAGCCGAGCGGCAAAGCCGGAAGTCAACGGCGCCCAGGCAGGGCGGTTGTCGCTATTCCGCAGCCTCTTGCGCCTGCGCCGTGCGCTCGATCGCTTGCGCGAGATATTCCGGCGCCTGCGCGCCCGACACCGCGAATTTGCCGCCGAAGATGAACATGGGCACGCCTTCGATGCCGGCTTCCTTGGCGGACTGCGCCTCGCGCTCGACGTCGGCGACGTCCTGGTCGCTGTCGAGCGCCGCGCGTACGTCCTCGGCGTCGAGCCCGACGTCGGCGGCCGCCTGCACCAGCACGGCGTGGTTGGTGAGATCCGCGCCCTCGGTGAAATAGAGATCCATCAGCCGCTGCTTCATCTCGGCCGCCTTGCCGATGCCGCCGGCCCAGCGGATCAGACGATGAGCGTCGATGGTGTTGGGCTGGCGGCTCATCTTGTCGATGGCGTAGGTCAGCCCTTCGTCGGCGGCGGCCTGCGACACGCGCTGGGCGATGCCGTTGTAGCGCTCGGGCGAGCCGAACTTGGTGGTGAGGTATTGCTCGCGCGCCATGCCCTCGCGCGGAATCCAGTCGTTGAGGAAATAGGGCCGCCAGTGCACCTCGACCGGAATGTCGGGCGTGAGCGCGATCGCCTTTTCCAGGCGGTGCTTGCCGATGAAGCACCACGGGCAGACCACGTCGGAGACGACATCGATGCGGACGGGCTGATGATGATCGGGCATAAGCGCGCTCCTTTTGGCGCTAACCTATGCCTCCGCCTATTCGGCGGCAACCACCTGGCCGAGCCCCATTACGCGCCGCATCAGGCTATCGAGCGTGTCGCCGGCTTTCAGCGTCGCCAGCGTCAGATTGGCGGCGATTTTGGGGTACTCGCCGTGCGGCGCCAGAATGGTGTTCTTCAGCGTGGTCGCGATGCGGCGGGCAATGACATGGGCGCTGGGCAGATCGGTCTGTGTGAAGGCGATCATGATCTCGCCGTCCGTGTCACGGGTGGCGAAATCGATGTTGCGGGTGAGCCGCGTCAGCATGCGCGCGACGTCGAGACTGGAGCGCTCGTCAATCGGGCCGTCGAACGACAAGCGCGCGAGCGTCAGCGCCTGACTGCGGTCGCTCGCTTCCGCCACCGCCTTGGCGAGTTCCTGCCAGAACGCGTCGTGCGTGAGCAGGCCGGTCGCGGAATCGATGATGCCCCCGGCCTCGAGCGAGGCGAGCACGCGCTTGAGCCGCCGCTCGAAGGCATGCAGCCGCACCAGCGGCACCATGCGTCCGACCACGCGCGCCGGATCGCCGGTGACGTGATCGATATTGGGCAGCGTCTCGGCAAAGATGGGCGGCGTTTCGCCGATCACCGCCACCGGAATGTCGCGGTAGCGGCCATCCTGGGCGAGCACGGTGAGAAAAGCTTCCACCTTGCGCGCCGGCAGCCCGTCGCCGACCACGATGCCGTCAATGTCGCGCGCGCTCAGGTGACGGGCGGCGGTCTCCACGCTCAGCGCGCCGACCATGCCGAAGCGCTCGCCGATCGCGACGCTGAGCGCGGGATAGAGCCGGCCGCGGCCGGCGATCAGCACGGTGGCGTCGTCGAGCGCGTCGCCAACCGGCAGCTCCGGCAATGTGGCGCCGCGTGAATCGAACGTCTCAATGCGGCGCAGGACCGTGGCGTGCAGCGCGCGCACGCGTAGCACCGAGCGCAGACGCGCGATCAGCCGCTCGACCGGCAGCGCGGCATCATTCGGCAAAGCGATCGGCAGCGCGGGGTCCTGGTCGCCTTCAACGCGCGCGATCACCGGCACGATCGGACCGTCGGCATTGGCGATTTGCAACGAGAGCGCATGCGCAAGCGACTCGTCCGGCGCCGGACCGGGCTCGGCGATCACCATGCTGGCGGGCCTGACCGCGGCAAAGGCGGTCGCGGCATCGGCCCATTTGGCCTCGACGACGGGGAAGGCGCCGGCCGTGGAAAGCGCCGTCACCAAGTCGGCCGCCGGTTGTTCGGCGACCAAAAGCATCGGACCTTGCAGCGACATGGGCGGCGCGGGCTACGCAGTTACAGGGCATGCAACCATAGCCGGCGGCGATTAACGCCCCGTCAACAACGTTTGGAAACTACGCCGCATTGGGTTCAGGATAACGGAAGGCCCCGGATACCAGCGGGTTGACGCCGCGCTCCTGCAATTGGCGCAAGACCGCGGCGCGCTCGGGCGCGCTGCCGGCCAGGCGTTGGCCGGTCAATTCCTGCGGCAAGACGGCCAGCATGGCCCCGAAACGGTCGGCCAGCCCGTCGAGATCGCGGGCCCGCAGCCGGTAGCCGCCGACGGTGACGATGCCGGCGGGCGGGCTGCTGACCAGCAGCGATTGCCCGTCGGGGGTAAAGCGGCAGATCTGGCCGGTGTCGAGGAAGCCGCCGGCATCGGGTGACAAATGCGGCTCGCCGCCGTGCTCGGCGCCGGGCGGGAAGGCGAGCGTCGGCGCCATCGGCCCGCGCAGCAACAAGGTGCCGGACGCGCCGCGCGCGGTCTCAATGACGGGGAGGGCGTCGGGCATGCCGCGCGGCGCGCCGATCACGCCGCGGGGGATCGGCGCCGCGGTGCCGTCGGCCTCGCGGCGCGCGGCGACAAGGCCGAGCTCGCCGAAGCTCGCGACATCGACCAACGCCGCATCGCGGTCCCAGCATGCGGTGGCGGGCAATCGCTCGGGCGTGCGCCACAGCGCCATCACGCACTTGGCGGCATCGAGCAGTCCGGCATCGGCCATGCGGGCGACCGCCGGGCCGGGCAGCACCACGGCGTCACAAGGCTGCGCACCGACTTGGTTTGTGAACGTCTCGGCGTCGAATGAATGGTGCAGCGTCAGCGTGCCGCCACTCAGCAGCCACGGCAGCAGCGTGAGCGCCAGGCCGGCAAACGAGCTGACCGGAAGCGTTGAGAGGATGTTGGCGTCTTGTTGCAGGCGGGCTTCGAGATTGGGGCCAAGCCCGCCGGCAATGAGCTGCGCGTGATTGCGCGCCACCGGCACGATGCCGCCGGCGGTGACGTCAAAGGTGACCACCGCGACATGGGCAGGCGGATTGGCCGCGCGCGCGACCGCACTCGCACCATGGCCATCGGCTGCGAACAGATCGTCGAGCGGCACCACGCCATCGGGCAATGTCGCGCCGAAGGCGCAGATCTGGCGGATCGGGAACAGGTCGGCCGCCACCTCAATGGCGATCTCGGCCTGCGCCGTCTCTCCAACGCGGGCGCAGGTGATGATCGCCTTGGCGCCGGCGGCGCGCAGCGCGGCGGTGGCATCCTGCCGGTGCCAGAGCAGCGGCAGCGGCGCGGCGATCATGCCGGCGCGCAGCACCGCGAGCAGCGTGAGCACGCTCTCGACCGTGTTGGGCAGTTGCAGCGCCACCACGGTATCGGTCGCAAGCCCGAGCGCACGCAGGCGGCCGGCGAGGCGGGAAATTACCTGATCGGCCTGCGCATAAGTGAGCGTGCGCGGTGCGCCATCGGTGAAGGCCGCGCGGTTGGGCGGATCGGCGAGCGCAGCGGCATCGGGATGGCGCACGCCGGCGCGGCGGAACAGACCGTCAAGCGTGGCGCCGCCGGCGCTATCGTCATCGCGAAGGATCATGGCTTGCTCGCCTGCCACCAGGTTTCCGGCAGATAGCCGTACAGCGAGGTGTGTTGCGGGTGTTCGACGCGGGTCCAGCGTGCGACCCATTGCACCGGCGGAAAGTAGAGCGGCACTACGTAGAAGCCCGACAGCAGCACGCGGTCGAGCGCACGGATGGCGGACACGAAATCCTCTTGCTTCTGCGCCGACAGCAGGGCGTCGATCATGGCGTCGATCGCCTTCGACTTGACGCCCATGTAGTTGCGGGTGCCTTGCTGGTCCGCCGCCGCCGAACCCCAATAGAATAGTTGCTCGTTGCCGGGCGACAGCGATTGATCCCAGAGATACTCCATCATGTCGAAATCGAAGGCGATGCGCCGGCGCTCGAATTGCGTGGCGTCAACGCTGCGCACGCGCGCGTCGATGCCGGCGAGCTTGAGGCTGCGCGTATAGGCGAGCGCGACCCGTTCCTGGTCGCGCGTGTTGCACAGAATCTCGAAGCCGAACGGCCGGCCGCTCGCAAGATGCGTGAGCGTGGTGCCCTTGATCGCGTAGCCGGCGGCGCGAAACAACCCCAGTGCATGGCGCAGCATTTTGCGGTCGCGGCCGGAACCGTCAGTCTTTGGCGGCACCCACTTGCCTTGCATGATGTCGGCGCGCACCACACCCGGAAACGGCTTGAGCAATTCGCGCTCGCGCGCATTGGCCGCTACGCCGTGGGCAGAGAGTTCGCAGCCGTCGAAATAGCTGGCGGTGCGGGTGTAGAGATCGAAGAAGTAATTGTGATTGAGCCACTCGAAGTCGAACAGATAGTTGAGCGCCTCGCGCACGCGGACGTCGGCAAATTGCGAACGCCGCGTATTCATCGCCAAGCCACGCATGCCCTTGGGCAGGCCGTAGGGGAAGGTTTCCTTGACCACCTTGCCTTCGCGCATCGCCGGGAAATTGTAAGCGGTCTGCCAGCGTCCCGGGTCGGACTCCGAGCGCGCGTCGTAGAGGCCCTTCTTGAACGCCTCAAAATAGGTGTTGCCGTCGCGGTAGTAGTCGTAGCGGATCTCGTCGAAATTCCACAGGCCGCGATTGATCGGCAGGTCGCGGCCCCAATAATTCGGGTTGCGCTTGAAGGTGACGCTGTCGCCCGGTTTGACCTCGCTGACGATATAGGGGCCGGTGCCGATCAGCGGCTTGAAGCTGGTGTTCTCGAACGTCGCCGGATCGATGGCGTGGCGCGCCAGCACCGGCATCAGCCCGAGGATCAGCGGCAGCTCGCGGTCGTTGGCGCCGGTCAGATCGAAACGCACGGCGCGCTCGCCGACGATCTCCGCCTTGGCCACCTTGGCATAATAGGTGCGGTGATTGGGCCGGCCCTTGTCGCGCAAGATCTTCCAGGAAAAGATCACGTCATCCGGCGTCACCGGTTTGCCGTCGGAAAAGCGCGCGGCCGGATCGAGATCGAAGACGACGAATGTGCGCGCGGCATCGGTCGCAACGGTGCGTGCCAGCAGACCGTAGAGTGTGAACGGTTCGTCATAGCCGCGCGCCAGCAGGCTTTCGATCACGTAATTGCGGATATTGGCGGCCGGCAGTCCCATCACGATCAGGGGATTGAGACTGTCGAAGGCGCCGAGCACGCCTTGCGTGAGACGCCCGCCTTTGGGTGCGGCCGGATTGGCGTAGGTCGGATGACTGAAGGTCCGCCCCCAGGCCGGCTCGCCATGCATGGCGATGGCATAGCGACCGCTTGCGGTCTCTGCTCGTAACGGCGCGACCCCGCTGCAAGCAAGCAGCCCGCCGATCAAAACCGCGCGACGAGACGGCGCGAAACGCGGCGCGCTGCGGTCCAAGTGAGGGGGCGTCGGCAAGAGAGGAATGCGATTCGGCTCCGATTTTGCGCAATTTACCACAGGCCGCGATGCAGATTGCAGGCCCTGGCGGAATGATGCGGTTCCACTGTATTGTCTCTGTCATTCGTGGCTTTATTGCAGGCTCGATTTCGGCTATCAGGCAGCCGTGCGGTGTCACGCTGCCGCCGCATTTAGTGCGGAGAGAGCCGGCAGAGGGCCGACGGCAAGGCTCCCGTTCTCGAACGGCCAGGGGCCGCGAACGGGGAAAAACAAAGGAACAACTGCATGGATCATCGGATTGCATCGGCCCGGCCGTTGGGTCGGGCTTTGGCGGCCACGTTGGCGGGGATCGCGCTGGCAGCGGCTGCGGCTATGCTGGTCGCGCCGCCGGCGCTGGCCCAGACCAAGCCGGCCGCGAAGAAACAACCGGTCAAGCCCGCGCCCAAGCAGATGCCGGAGATGAAGGCGGCCACACCGGCACCCGCCGCCCAGCAAACGCCGCAACTGATGTATTCGCCGTGGATGAAAGTTTGCGGCAAGGGCAAGGAGCCCAATGCCAAGGAAGTGTGCGTCATCACCAAAGACGGCCGGCTGGAAAACGGCATGCCGGTCGCGGTCGTGCAATTGTTCGAGCCGCAAGGCGATAAGCGCAAATTGCTGCGCGTTACCGTGCCGCTCGGCATGCAATTGGCCCACGGCACCCGGGTGATCATCGATCAGGGATCGCCGGCGACTGCGCCCTATACGATCTGCTTCCCGGTCGGCTGCATGTCCGATTACGAGGTCAACGCCGCCACGATCGACGAGCTCAAAAAGGGTAAGACCCTCATGCTGCAGGCGATCAATATGCAGGGCACCCCGATCAGCCTGCCGATACCGTTGAGCGATTTCGCCAAGGCCTATGACGGCAAGCCGATCGATCCGAAGGTGTTCGAGGCGCAGCAGAAAAAGCTGCAATCGGAATTGCAGAAGAAGGCGGAAGAGGCGCGCAAGAAGCTGGAGGCCCAGCATCCGACCGCGCAGGCTCCCGCGCAAAAGAAATAAGTCGCCGAAAGCCGATGACGTAAAAGGCGCGGGGTTAGTCCCGCGCCTTTTTCATTGCGTCGGCGCGATCGCGCCGTTGCGCTCAATTGATCTGGTAATTGCGCGGGCGGTAGACGCCTTCGTCGTCGCGGTCGAACACTTCGGCGACCTGCGGGTGACGGATCGGCGTATCGGAGGTGTC
Source organism: uncultured Alphaproteobacteria bacterium (assembly GCA_963727555.1). Lineage (GTDB taxonomy): Bacteria > Pseudomonadota > Alphaproteobacteria > Rhizobiales > Xanthobacteraceae > Pseudolabrys. The sequence goes on from CAVSGT010000002.1 coordinate 124,635, forward strand.
GGGCAGCAGGTTCTGCTCGGAGACGTAGGCGATGTACTCGCTCTCCGCATTCTCGGCGAACAGATGGTAGAACGGCTGATCCTTAGACGGGCGCACCTCGGCCGGGATCAACTCCCACCATTCATCGGTGTTGTCGAACTCCGGATCGATGTCGAACACCACGCCGCGGAATGAATAGAGGCGGTGTTTGACCACTTGGCCGATCTTGTATTTGGCGATCCGTATCTTTTCCATGGCAGTGCCCACTTAATACATCGCTGCGCCCTGCGCCAGAGCTACAGGCCGTAGCGCGCGCCCATGTCGGGATCCTTGGCGGCGACCAATTTGGCGAGGTCGAGCAGTACCTTGGCCTGCTTCCAGGTGGCATCGTCCTGCATCTTGCCGTCGATCATCACGGCGCCGGCGCCGTCCGGCATGGCGGCGATAATCTTCATGGCGAAAGCCACTTCCGCCGGGTCGGGCGAGAACACCCTCTTGGCGATGTCGATCTGGGTCGGGTGCAGCGACCAGGCGCCGAGGCAACCCATGAGGAAGGCGTTGCGGAATTGCACCTCGCAGGCGGCCGCGTCGGAGAAATCGCCGAACGGGCCGTAGAACGGTTTGATGCCGGCGGCGGCGCAGGCATCGACCATGCGCCCGACCGTGTAGTGCCAGAGGTCCTGCTGGTAGGCGGCGCGCGGCGCATTACCATCGATGTCGGGTTTACCCGATATCGATCCTTTAGGTGCTGCATCGGCGAGCACTTTATATTCGGGGTGGCCGCCGCCGACGCGCGTCGTCTTCATCGCGCGCGAGGCGGCAAGATCGGCCGGCCCGAGGCTCATGCCGTGCATGCGTGGGGAAGCGGTGGCGATCGCCTCGACATTGTTGACGCCCTGCGCGGTTTCCAAGATGGCGTGGATCAAAATCGGCTTGCCGATCTGGTGGCGGGCTTCGAGCTGCGCCAGCAACTGATCGAGATAATGGATGTCCCAGGGACCGTCGACCTTGGGCAGCATGATGACGTCGAGCCTGTTACCGACCGCGCCGACGATCTCTATGACGTCGTCGAGCGCCCAGGGCGAGTTGAGCGCATTGATGCGCGTCCACAATCCGGTCGGCCCGTAGTCCACGCTCTTCGCCATCGCGATGAAGCCCGCGCGCGCGGCCTGTTTGGCATCGACCGGAATGGCATCTTCGAGATTGCCCAGCACCACGTCCACTTGGCGGGCGAGGTCGGGCACCTTGGCGCGCAGCTTTTCCAGATGCGGCGGCACGAAATGGATCATGCGCTCCAGCCGCACCGGCAAGTCGCGCAACGGCGCCGGCGCGCCGATGGCGAGCGGAGCGAAGAATTGACGCGGAAGCTTCAAAACGCGGGTCCTTCCCAATGGCCGGTCTGCCCTTTAGAGCAATGCAAAGGCCGCGCCAAGTGGCCGCGAGGCCGCGCGCTGCTGGCCAGAAACTGTATGCCGGAACAAAGGGATGGTCGGCGTACTTAATCTGGCGCAGCCGCTGCTACTGTTCTGCTAAACCGCTTCCCCCCGCATCAGCCGCGGCTGCGCGGTGGCAGGCGAGACGCCCTCGCGCATGACGGCGCGCCGCAGCGGCCCGATGCGATCGAGGACATAGAGACCCAGGCCGCGCGCGCCCTGCACCGGCAGGAAATCCGAGAGCAGGGTGCGGTTGAGCAGATCGATGGCGAGGGTGCGGCCGGCGACGTCGGCGCGCCGCATCTGGTCGTAGCGCGCCAGCACGTCAGGCCCGCCGATGTCGCGGCCGCGGCGGTGCGCGGCGACGGCAAGCTCGCCGATGCTGGCGGCATCGCGCAGCCCGAGATTGAGCCCCTGCGCTCCGGTCGGCGGGATCACATGGGCGGCTTCGCCGATCAGCGCAATACGATCCGCGGCAAAGCGGCGCGCGGTCGCGACCGACAGCGGGAACAGGCCACGCCCCGGCTCGACCGCAACCTTGCCGACAATCGAATGGGCGCGCAGCTCGATCTCCGCCGACAATTCGGCGTCATCGAGCGCGGCGATGGTCTCGGCTTCGCCTGGATCGAGCACCCAGACCAGGCTCGAACGCTGACCCGGCAGCGGCACCAACGTGAACGGCCCGCTCGGCGTGTGGAATTCCGTCGAGGTGTCGCGATGCGACCGGCTGTGCGCGAAGCAAACGGTGAGCGCGACCTGCCGGTAGCGGCGTTCGTCGATGCCGATGCCGGCGGCCTCACGGCAGAGCGAGCGCCGTCCATCGGCGCCGATGACGAGCGGTGCATCGAGCGTGTTGCCGCTCTTGAGCGACACCGTCACCGCGTCGGCCTCGGGATCGACCGCGACGACTTCGTCGTCGATCATCCGCAGTGTCGGGAAGCTCTTTGCTTTTTGCTCGAGCGCTGCGACCAGATGGCGGTTCTCGATATTGTAGCCGAAGGCCTCAAGCCCGATCTCGTCGGCGTCGAACTTCACCTCGGGCGCGCGCCATAGCCGGCCGGTATCGTCAACAATGCGGATGACGCTGAGCGGGGCGGTCTGCGCTTTGCACAGATCCCAGACGCCGAGGGTTTCGAGCGCGGTGACCGAGCCGGCGAACAGAGCGGTGGTACGATTGTCGGCCAGGGCAGGGCGCTTGCCCGCCAGCACGGTGGCGATGCCGGCACCGGCCAGCGTAATCGCCGCCGTCAGCCCGGCCGGACCGCCGCCTACGATGACGGCGTCCGCTTTCTCGCTGCTGGCAAATTTGTCCGACATCAATGGCTTCGCCTCATTCTCGCATTAACCGCATTAGCACGCGCAAGAGAGGGCGGAAACCATTGGAAAGGCTTCCGATACCGCCCAAGACCGCGATGCGCTATGCAGTTTAGGTGCCCCAAGGAGGCACATTCCGCCGATGATCGATGCCGCCGACCATAGCTTGCCTCATCTGCCGCCGGCTGCCGCGGGCCTCGGCCACGCCTTCGCGCGGCCAAAGCGGGTGGCGGGAGCTTGCGTGGTGGCGTTGACCGGGCTCGGCTGGGCCTATCTCGCGCTGATGATTGCCGGCAGCGGCGGGCCGGCGAGTGCGCTCGGGGCCGGCATGGGCGTCTTCGATGTTTTGCCGCGCGCACTCGATGCGATCTGCCGCGCCTCGTTCGGTCCGGTCAGCGCAACCAGCGTCGCGCTGATCGCGCTGATGTGGGGCGCCATGGTGCTCGCCATGATGCTGCCGAGCGCGGCGCCGATGATCCTCGCCTATAGCCGAGATCGCCGATACCGCCGCGCGCAAGAGCGAGAGCATCGTGTCGCCACTCGCGCTCGCCGGCGGCTACACCGCGGTGTGGCTCGGCTTTGCCGCCGCTGCTACGCTGGCGCAAGTGGCGTTGACGCAAGCGCTGCTGCTCAATGCCGGCATGGCCTCGGCGAGCGGATTGTTCTCGGGCGCCATCTTCATCGGCGCCGGGCTCTATCAGTTCTCCGCGCTCAAGCGCGCCTGCTTGACCCAGTGTCAAAGCCCGTTTCCGTTCTTCTTCACCCATTGGGCGACCACGCCGCGCGGCGTGTTCCGCCTCGGGCTGCAGCAAGGGCTTTATTGCGTCGGCTGCTGCTGGGCGATGATGCTGGTGATGTTCGCGGTCGGGGTGATGAACGTGATCTGGATGGCGGCGCTCGGCATTGTCATGACCGTCGAGAAGATGCTGAGCGGACGGCGCTTCAGTCATGCCGTGGGCGTGGCCTTGATCGTCGCTGGCATTGGCTTTTTGTTGACGGCTTTCGCCGCCCATTGGCCGGGCGCGGCAATGTAAGTTAGGACGTCAGTAAGCTCGGGAGTCGTGCGTTGAGTGAAAGTTGGACCTTGAAAGGCGAAATGGCGCTGTCGTGCAGTTGCACGGTGTTCTGCCCCTGCGTGCTCTCGCTCGGCGAACATCCGCCGACCGAAAGCCGCTGCCAGACCTGGGCCGGCGTGCGCATCGACGACGGGCATATCGGCGATGTCGAGTTGTCCGGCGTCAAAGCCGGACTGATGATGGATTTGCCTGGCATCATGTCACGCGGCAACTGGACCGCCGCGCTGTTCGTCGACGAGCAGGCTTCGGTGCACGCGGTCAAAGGGCTGACCCGCATCTTCACCGGCCGCGTCGGCGGCACCACGCATTTGCTCTCGATCCTGGTCGGTCAATTTCTCGGCGTGCGGCAGGCGCCGATCACCTACGAGACGCAAGGCGACACCCGCATCGTGCGCATCGAGAATTATGTCGACGGCGCCATTACGCCGGTGGCGGGCAATGCAAAGGGCGAGAACGTCGTCATTCGTAACAGCCGCTATTGGGTCGGCCCCGACATCATCGTGTCGCGCGCCGACAAGTCGCGCTTCCGCGGCTTCGGCCGTAACTGGAATCTGGCCGGCCGTTCGGCCGAGATCGTCAAGCTCGATTGGGGCAACCAATAAACCTCGTCAGCGTCCGCGCCTTCGCCGTTCATGTTTTCACCGCCTGCGGTGCGGCGCTGGCGCTGCTCGCGCTCGTTCTGGCGACCGGCGGGCATTGGGCGGCGATGTTCTTTTGCCTCGGCCTGGCGCTGATCGTCGACGGCATCGACGGTCCGCTGGCGCGCGCCTTCCGCGTGGCCGAAGTGCTGCCGCGCTGGTCGGGGGTGACGCTCGATCTGGTGGTGGATTTCGTCACCTACGTGTTCGTGCCGGCCTATGCCATTGCCGCCAGCGGCCTGCTGCCACCCGCGGCCGCCATCTTGGGCGGGATCGTTGTCGTGGTGACGGGTACGATCTATTTCGCCGACCGCGAGATGAAGACGCACGACAATTATTTCCGCGGCTTCCCGGTGCTGTGGAACCTCGCGGCCTTCTATCTGTTTTTGCTGGAGCCGCCGCCCTGGATCGCCGCCTTTGCCTTGTTTGCGCTTGCCGTGCTGACTTTCGCGCCGATCCGTTTCGTGCATCCGCTGCGCGTCAAGCGGCTGCGCACGCTCAATGTCGCGCTGCTGTGCGCCTGGGCCGTGCTGGCGCTGCTGGCGGTCATCTATAATCTCATGCCCGGGCCCTACGTCACATGGCCGCTCACGGCGATCGGCGTCTATTTCCTGATCGCCGGCATTTTCCGCAAGGCGACCTGACATGTTCGAGCTCCTGACCAGTGCCAATGCCTGGGCGGCGCTGCTGACGCTGAGCGTTCTCGAAATTGTGCTCGGCATCGACAATCTGGTGTTCATCGCGCTGCTGACGGCGCCGCTTGACCGCAAGCGCGCGCGCCTTGCGCGCGGCATCGGCCTGTCGCTCGCCTTCATCTTCCGTGTGTTGCTGCTCGCTTCGCTGAGCACGATCATGGCCATGACGCGGCCGGTCTTTTCCGTCGGGGGGCTGACGTTTTCCTGGCGCGACATCATTCTGGTCGCCGGCGGGCTGTTCCTGATTACCAAGGCGACGCGCGAGATTCACGGCGAAGTCGAAGGCGACACCGAGGTGGCCGGTGCGACGGCATCGCGCGGGCGGGCGCTCTGGGCGGTCGTTGGCCAGCTCGCCGTGATCGATCTGGTGTTCTCCATCGACTCCATCGTCACCGCCGTCGGCCTGGCCGACGACCTGGAGGTGATGGTCGCGGCCATCGTCATCGCCATGATCGTGATGTTTGTGGCCGCCGGCCCGGTGGGCAGCTTCATCGAGGCGCATCCCACCACCAAGATGCTGGCGCTCGCCTTCCTGCTGCTGATCGGCGCCGCATTGTTGGCCGACGGCTTCCACTTCCACATACCGCGCGGCTATATTTACTCGGCCATGGCCTTCGCCGCCTTGGTTGAAGTCTTCAATGTGTTCGCCCGCCGCAACCGGCGCTCCCGCCGCTGACTGAATTCTCGGAGAAGTCCCATGCCTGTCCTGCTTATCGCCGGCGGTAGCCGCGGCATCGGTGCTGCGACCGCGCATCTTGCCGCCGCGCGCGGCTACGACGTCGCGGTCAACTACAAAAGCAATGCGCAAGCGGCAAACGGCGTCGTCGCCGACGTGAAGGCGGCCGGCCGCAAGGCCGTCGCCGTGCAGGGCGACATGGCGATCGAGGCCGATATCGAGCGCGTCTTCGATGATGCGGCGCGCGCGCTCGGACCGATCACCCATTTCGTTCACAGTTCCGGCATCAGCGGGGTATTTTCCCGACTCGACGAAGCCGAAGCGCAGACCATGCGAGAGGTGCTCGACATCGACACCTTCGGCGCGCTGCTCGGGCTGCGCGCCGCCGTGCGCCGCATGTCGACCAAGCATGGCGGCAAGGGCGGGTCGGTGGTGATGCTGTCGTCGATGGCGGCCCCGCTCGGCGGCGCCAATGAATGCGTGTGGTACGCGACGGCCAAAGGCGGCGTCGATTCCCTGATCATCGGCGTGGCGCGCGAGGTGGCCAAGGAGGGCATGCGCGTCAACGCCGTCTCGCCGGGCGTGATCGACACCGATATCCAGCCACCCGGCCGGGTCGAGCGGGTTTCGCCCATGCTTCCGATGGGCCGGGCCGGCAAGGCGGAAGAAGTGGCGGAAGCCATCCTGTTTTTGCTGTCGGACGCGGCGTCCTATATCAGCGGCGCCAATCTGCGGGTATCCGGCGCCCGCTGACCCTTCTTGTGTTCGGCGTTCGGCTGCCTATGATCGCCGCCGAAATCGATCAAATCAACAATTCCATCCGTATTTGAGGGAGTGACACAATGGTTGCGGCAGTGCGCGTTCACAAAACCGGCGGCCCCGAAGTGCTGACCTTCGAGGACGTCGATATCCCGGCGCCGGGGCAGGGCCAGATCAAGATCAAGCAACATGCCGCCGGTATTAATTTCATCGACTGCTATTTCCGCAACGGCAGCTATCCCTCGCCGGTCGGTCTGCCGTTCATCTCCGGTAGCGAGAGTGCCGGTGACGTGATCGCGGTCGGCCCCGGCGTCACCGACATCAAGGTAGGCGACCGTGTCGCCTTTGTGGGACCGATGGGCGGCTATGCGGCCGAACGCCTGATGCCGGCGGACCGCGCGGTGAAGCTGCCCGATAATATTTCGTATGAGCAGGCTGCCGGCATGATGCTCAAGGGTATGACGGCGCAATATCTGGTCAACCGCACTTTCAAGGTCGGCAAGGGCAACATCGTGCTGATGCACGCGGCGGCCGGCGGCGTGGGTCTCATCCTCTGCCAATGGGCCAATCACCTCGGCGCCACCGTCATCGGCACCGTCGGCTCCAAGGAGAAGGCCGCGCTCGCCAAGGCCAATGGCTGCCATCACACCATCCTCTATCGCGATGAGGATTTCGTGGCGAAGGTGAAGGAGATCACCAGCGGCAAGCTGTGCGACGTGGTCTATGACGGCATCGGCAAAACCACGTTTCCCGCTTCGCTCGATTGCCTGCACCCGCTCGGCTATTTCGTCAGCTTCGGCTCGGCGTCGGGGCAGATCGATGCCTTCAACATAAACATCCTGCAGGCCAAGGGCTCGCTGTTCGCGACCCGCCCGACGCTCAATCACTATGTCGCCAAGCGCGACGATCTGATGGCTTGCGCCAAGGATCTGTTCGAGAAAGTCGGCTCCGGCGCGGTGAAGATTCCGGTCAACCAGACCTATCCGCTCAAGGACGCCGCCAAGGCGCACGTGGAACTGGAATCGCGCTTGACCACCGGCTCGTCGATCCTGATCCCGTAGCGGCCCGGAACGACGGCATGCAGCCCTGGGGTCGCTTGGCCACACTCGGCCTCGGGGCAACCGCCCTTCTGGGCGGGCAATTGATGGCCTTGGTGGCGCTGACGTGGTGGTACGGCCAGGGCCTCAGCCATTTGCCGGATTTCGGTAGCGACGGCGTCGCCATCACCTTGGTCATTTTCGTCTCGACCCCGATCCAGGTCGGGCTGCTGGCGCTGTTTGCCGCGCGCGCCAGCGAAAGCGCCGCCGACTATCTTGGCTTTATCCTGCCGCGCCGGGGTGAGGTGATGATCGGTGTCGGCGCTATCGTCGCCCTGATCGTCGTTGGCAACACGCTGAGCTGGCTGCTCGGCCGTAATATCGTCCCGGCCTTCCAGACCGACATTTTTCGTACCGCCAGCGCGGAAGGGTGGCTGCCATGGCTGTGGCTCGCCGTGGTGGTGGTGACGCCGGTCGGGGAGGAGACGCTGTTCCGCGGCTTTTTGTTTCGCGGCTGGCTGCGCAAGCCGGCCGATGCCTGGGCGGTGATCGCGGTGACCGCCGGCATGTGGGCGCTAATCCACGTGCAATACGATTTCTACGTGATGTCCCAGGTGTTCGTGTCGGGACTGCTGCTGGGCTGGCTGCGTTGGGCGAGCGGCTCGACGTTGCTGACGATGCTGCTGCACGGCTTGATCAATTTCGAAGGCATGTTCGAGACCGTCTTGGCGCTGCATGGCGCGCGTTGATCCCGCCTCATAGCTGGGCGGCGATGCGGCCAAAGGCCGGATGGTCGAGGATGCCGGCCGGCAGCCGCGGCAGGCCGATCACCTCGACGCCGTCGGTGAAGCGCGCAATGCTGGCGACCGTGTCGCCGATCTCGACCGGATTGCGCTCGCTCTCGCACACCACGACCACGGCAAGCTTCAGCCCGCGCTGGGTCAGCACGTCGAGCGCGGTCAACGTGTGGCTGATGGTGCCGAGATAGCCGCCGACCACCAGCAGCAGCGGGATGTTCAGCGCCGCCATCCAGTCGAGCACGGTGCGCCGGCCGTCAATTGGCACCATGATGCCGCCGACGCCTTCGATGAATAGCAATCCATTGGTACCGTCGACCGCGCGCCGGCTGAAAGCGACGAGTTCGTCGAAATCGATGGTGCGGCTTTCGCGCGCGGCGGCGACATCGGGCGACAGCGGCGCGCGAAAGCGCCAGGGCGCCATGCGCGTGATCTCGTCGGCGCTCACCGGCCGCCCAAGCGCGCCAAGCAACACCGCCGGATCGCTGGTCTCAACGACCGAGGAGTCATAGCCGCTCACCACCGGCTTGAGCGCGTCGACCGCCGCGCCGGCGCCGCGCAGATGGCGGATCAGCCCGGCGGTGACGAAGGTCTTGCCGATATCGGTGCCGGTGGAGGTGACGAAATAGGCGGTCATGTCAGCGATTTTTCTTATTGCGCATGATCTTTTCCGAAAACCGGTTCCCATTCCCGATCGGGGTCGAGGACATGCTTTTCGGGATCATGCGCGCACCAAAATTCTGTCGCGCACCAAGTCCGCCAACCGCGCAACCTCATCGTCGGGATGTTGCGCGGTGAAGGTGAGGCGCAGCCGCGCGGTGCCGGCCGGCACCGTCGGCGGGCGAATGGGGGCGGCGAGAAAGCCCTGCTCGGCGAGCAGGTGCGAGGCGGCAAGCGTTGCTGCCTCCTCGCCGACGATCACCGGCACGATCGGGCTTTGCGCTTCGGGCAGGCCGACGCGACGGGTGAAAGCTTTCGCTTTCTTCACCGGCTGCGCGGCATAGTCGGGCTCGCGTTCGATCAGGTCGAGTGCGGCAATCGCCGCGGCGACGATCGCCGGCGGCAGCCCGGTCGAATAGATCAGCGTGCGGGCGCGGTTGCGCATCAGGTCGATCACCGGGCCGGAGGCACAGAGGTAGCCACCATAGGCGCCGACCGCTTTCGACAACGTGCCCATCTGCAACGGCGCCGCGACGCGCCCGTTGCCCGCGAAGCTTGAGCCGCGGCTGCCGCCAACCACGCCGAGCCCATGGGCGTCGTCCGACATCAGCCAGGCATCGTGCTCCTGCGCGAACGTGAGAAGCTCGGCGAGCGGCGCCAGATCGCCGTCCATGGAGAACACGCCATCGGTGACAATCAGCGTCTGGTCATGCGCCTTGCGATGCTCGGCCAGCAGCGCGCGCGCATGCGCAACGTCATTGTGGCGGAATATCAGCACTTTGCCGCGCGAGATCTGCGCGCCGGCGAACAAGCAAGCGTGCGAGAGTTCGTCCGCCAGCACCAGGCCGTCGCGGCCGATCAGCACCGGAATGATGCCGGTATTGGCGAGATAACCGGAGCCGAACACCACGGCCGCCTCGGTCCCTTTGATCTTGGCGAGGCGCGCTTCGAGTTCGGCGTAGAGCGGGTGGTTGCCGGTGACCAGGCGCGAGGCGCCGGAGCCCGCGCCATAGCGCTCGATCGCCGCGATGGCGGCGCGTTTGATCGCGGGATGCTGGGTCAGGTTGAGATAGTCGTTGCAGGAAAACGACAACAGCCGTCGCCCGTCGCGCTCGACCCAGAGGCCGTCCTCGCGCCAGGTCTCGGTGAGCGCGCGGCGCAGATTGCGCCGCTCTAGGGCCTCGAGCTTGGCTTGAGCGAACTGATCGAGCGAGGGCATGGTGACCTTACCTAGCACAATCGGCTAAATGCCCGCCGGGCTTGGTCGCAGGGACACACTAAATGGCTGCCAAAATGGGCAAAAACGGCCCGCCGGGCTGGTATGCGGCCGGCATCGAGCACGTCTGGCGGCCATATGCGCAGATGAAGACGGCGCCGCTGCCACTGCCGGTGGTCGCCACGCATGGCTCGCGCATCGTGCTCGCCGACGGGCGCGAGCTGATCGACGGTACCGCCAGTTGGTGGACCGCCTGCCACGGCTACAACCATCCGCATATCCGCGCAGCGGTCGAGCGCCAGCTCAAGCAGATGCCGCATGTGATGTTCGGCGGGCTGGCGCATGAGCAAGCTTTCACGCTGGCGCGGCGGCTGGCGGCCTTGCTGCCGGGCGATTTGTCGAAGGTCTTCTTCTCCGATTCAGGCTCGGTCGCGGTCGAGGTGGCGCTGAAAATGGCGCTGCAATATTGGATCAACCGCGGCGTCAAGAAGCGTGCACAATTCATTGCTTTCAAAGGCGGATATCACGGCGACACCAGCGGCGCCATGGCGGTGAGCGACGCCCAAGACGGCATGCATGCCCAGTTCGCCGATCTGTTGCCACGCCAGCATATCGTCGATCTGCCCGATGACGACGCCAAGGCTGCCGCGCTCGACAGGCTGCTCGCCGAGCATGGCGACGCCATTGCCGGCATCATTGTCGAGCCGCTGGTGCAGGGCGCCGGCGGCATGCGTTTTCATGACGCGCAGGTGCTGCGCCGGTTGCGCGCGCTCGCCGACAAGCACGACCTCCTGCTGATCTTCGACGAGGTGTTCACGGGCTTCGGGCGCACCGGGACGATGTTCGCCTGCGAGGCCGCCGGCGTCGTCCCCGACATCGTCGCGCTGTCGAAAGCGCTGACCGGCGGCACGCTCGGGCTGGCCGCCACCGTCGCCGCGCCAAAAGTGTTCGACGCGTTCTGGTCGGACGATCCGGCCAAGGCACTGATGCACGGGCCGAGCTATATGGCCAATCCGCTCGCCTGCGCCGCCGCCAACGCCTCGCTTGATCTGTTCGAGCGCGAGCCGCGTTTGCGGCAGGTTGCCGACATTGCATCGGCGCTGGAGCAGGGGCTTGCGCCTTGCCGCGGCCTGGCGGGCGTCAAGGAGGTGCGCGTCAGGGGCGCCGTCGGCGTAGTCGAGATGAACCGCATCGACAATCTCGACGCCGCGCGCGCGCGCTTTGTGGCGGAGGGCAGCTTCGTGCGGCCGATCGGCAACGTGATTTATCTGACGCCCGCCTTCACCATCCCGGCCGAGGAACTGCGGACGTTGACCGGCACCGTTGTCAACGTCGTGCGCGCGCTCGGCTGACGGCTCATTGCCCGAACAACAGCCGCTCGGCCAGCCAGTCCGGCAGGCCCTTTTGCCGGATCGCGGCCGCCGCCGCCTCGATGTCATAGGGCACGCGACAGTAGGTGATGGCGTTCCTCTCGGTATCGAGCATCACGTAACAGGCCGCCGGATTGCCGTCGCGCGGCTGGCCGACCGAGCCGACGACCGCCAGCCAGCGCTGGTCCGGCAGCAGGCGAATGGGAACGCCGGTGCCCGGCGTCTCGCCCGTCATTCGCGCGGTCGCCACCATGCTGTAGACCGCCGGCTGATGGATGTGCCCGCAGAAAGTGACATGCGCCGATGTGGCCGTGATGCTGTGGGCGGCGTCGGCGATATTGGTCACATAAGTCCAGCGTTGCGGGTCGCTTGCTTCGGCGTGCACATAGAGGCGATCGCCGTCGGTGTGGGTGAGCGGCAGCCCGGCGAGAAACTGCCGTTGCGACGCGGAGAGCTCGCCGCGCGTCCAGTCGATCGCGGCCTGTGCCACGATGTTCATGCGCACGCGTGGATTGTTGATGGCGCTGTCGTGGTTGCCCAGTACGGCCACGGCGCCGCTATCGACCAGGTCCATCACCGCGTTCACCGTCCAAATCGGATCGGCGCCGTAGCCGACATAATCGCCGAGCAGAACGATACGCTCGGCGCCTTGCTCGTACGCGTCGATGAGGCAAGCGCTGAAGGCCTGCCGGTTGGCGTGAATATCGGCGAAGATCGCGATCAGCATGGCAGCATCCCGCACCGCGTCCGCGAGCATTGATCTTGAGCAAAAGGAATGATCGGATGCGGCCGCAGTTTAGCTCGATGAGTGCCCATGATAACAGCAACATCGCAATGATTTGCGTCGAATGAGTAAAAAGCGGGGGAAACGATGGCGCCTTACAACGGACCGGTGATCGACACGCACCATCACATCTGGCTGCGCAAGGACATTCCGTGGCTGGCCGATCCGCCGATCCCGCGCATGTATGGCGACTATTTCGGGCTGCGCCGCGATTACCCGGTCGAGGAGTGGATCAACGACGTGACGCCACAGGGCGTGACCAAATCGGTGCACGTCACCGCCAACTGGGGTGCCGCGCGCGCGCTCGACGAGACGCGCTGGCTGCAAGGCATCGCCGACAAATTCGGTTTCCCGCACGGCATTTCCTGCCAGGCCGACATGACCGACCCCGATCTCGATACCAAGCTGAAGGCGCAGAAGCAGTTTCCCAACGTACGCGGGGTGCGCCACCAGCTCTATTGGGACAGCTACCCGGGCCGGCAGGCGACGCCAAAGCCCGATCTTTGCAACACGCCGGACTTTCGCCGCGGCTTCGCGCTGTTGGAGAAACACGGGCTGCATTTCGAGTTGCAGGTGTTCGCCGGGCAGGCGGCCTATGCGGTCGAATTGATCAAGGCGTTTCCCAATGTGCCGATGATCCTGTTGCATGCCGGCATGCTCACCGACCGCGCGCCCAACATGATCGAGCAGTGGCGCGCGGCGCTGACCGCGATCGCGGCCTTCCCGAACGTGCACGTGAAGCTGTCGGGGCTCGGCATGTTCAACCAAGGCATTACCAAGCCGCAGGCCCGCCAGGTGATCCGCGACACCATCCAGATGTTCGGTGTCGCGCGCACCATCTACGGCAGCAATTTCCCGCTGGAGAAATTGCACGCCAGCTATGGCGATTTCCTCGCCGTCTATCGCGCGGTATTGTCCGAATATACCGAGGCCGAGCAGCGCGCGGTGCTGCACGACAACGCGGACGCCTTCTATCGCCTGTAGGTGGGGTAAATGATTCGGACGATTGTTGCATTGCTGTTGTGGGCCGCGGCCTGCACGAACGCGGGGGGCGCGCCGCAAGTCACATCGCCGGCGCGCGGCTCGAGCCTGCGCGCGGAAATTCTCGATGCGCTGCGTCCGACCATCGAAAGGGAAACTGGCGGCCCGGTGCAATTCGTCATCACCGCCATCAACGCGATGGGCCCGTGGGCCTATGTCGACGCCAAACCGCAGCGGCCCGACGGCCGCCCGATCAACTGGCGCGCCACCAAATATCGCAGGGATTACGAAGCCGATATGTTTTCCGGCCTGGTGCTCGCTCTTCTACTGCAGAAGCAGGACGGCAGCTGGACGGTGGTCGGCACCTTTATCGGGCCGACCGATGTCGCCTGGTACGAATGGGTCGACAAATATAAATTGCCGGAAGCATTGTTCCGAAGCCGGTGAGGGGTATGCGCCGCAACGCGCGGCGCAGAGCGACTTAGTCGTCGATAGATGTACTCGATCCGCCGCGTTCGCGGCTCGACCGGCACCGGCACGTTGTTGACGTAGGCGACATTGTTTCGTCGGCCTTGGTCACCGTTCGTTGACTGGCATCGTCGGGCGGCAGCGACTAGAGTTCCCGCACGCTAAAAAATGACCCTCGGGAGGAATGCACCATGACACAACGCCTGCCAACATTGTCGGATGAGGACGCCACCGGCGTCGCCAAGGACGCGCTCGCCGGCTCGACCAAGCTGCTCGGCCGCTCGTCCAATCTGCTGCGCATCTTGTCGAAGCAAACGCCTTATCTGGCGCGTTGGTTCATCGGCTTTGTCGGCGCGGTGCGCCAGCCCAATCTCGGCGCGGTGTCCGACGTGCGCCTGCGCAACCTGGCCAACATCAAGACCTCGATGGTGAACGCCTGCAATTATTGCTCGACCCACACCTCGATCTATGGGCAGGCGCTCGGCGTCACCGACGCGCAGTTGGAGGCGATGCAAAGCGACGCTTGGCGCAACAGCGCGCTGTTCGACGAACGCGAGAAGGCGGTAATCGCCTGGGCGGAAGCGGTCACGCTCAATACCGCCAAAAGCAACAAGGCGCTGTGGGAGACCATGAAGCGCCTGTTCAGCGACGCCGAGATCGTCGAGATCACGCTCGCTTCGGCCATGTTCAACATGATCAACCGGCTGAACGACACGTTCTGGACCGAGCTTGAAAGCGTCGAATACAACCGCCGGCAGGGCAATGCGGTGAAAGGCGTCGGCGTCGCCGACATCGAAAGCTTCGCCAGCGGTTTTGCCGCCGCCGGCGAGGCGCAGCGGCGCGCGGAAGGCGCGGTGGCGGCGGAGTAAGCGGTCAGGCCGAGCAAATGAACGTGACGGTCCGGATGCGCCGCTCCGTCACGTTGCGCACCTGATTGCGCGCCATCACGGGAAAGTCGTCGCCCAGGAAGAGACGCCATAAAACGGGCGAGGCGCCAGTTTTCGCAATTTGCGCCGCCAGCCTCTCAAAAAACGCCTGGCTCTCCTCGGTCGAAATCTTGAACCTCTAAGAGCTTAAATCCGGCGCCGGCAAGAAGCGATTTCATTTGGTCCGGCGTCGCCACATGGCTAATCGAGGGGTCGCGCGCCCACGGCACCGGATATAAAATTTCGCCGCCTTCGCCTTGCAGGACGTCATAAACCGCGAAGATGCCGCCGGGCTTCAGCACCCGGCGCGCCTCGGCATACATCTTGTCCTTGGCCGCAATGTTCATCGCGACGTGGATGGTCGTCGCCGCATCGAATTGATCGTCGGCGAAGGGCAGGTTGGTGGCGTCCCCTTGCCGAAATTCGGTTTGTTTGCCCAAGCCCACCCAACCGGACATGGTGGTGGCCGCTTCGCAAAACGCTTGCGTCAAATCGATGCCGGTCACCCGGCAACCATACTTTTCCGCCAGTGTTCGCGCCGGGCCGCCCAAGCCGCTACCAATGTCGAGGACGCGTGAGTTGGCTGAGAGCTTCATGTGCTCGGCCAACTCCAATGTCGCTTTGCGGCCGCGGATGTGAAATTCGTCGACAGTTGCGAGGTCGGCTGTCGTCAGCTTGTCGAGATCTTTGCCGGCGTCCCGCAATTTTTCGGCTATTACATCTGCGAGCTTGAGATTCTCGCTGTAGTGGCTGGCGACCCGGTCGTGCATGGCTTAGCCCCTTGGCTCAGGTGACGCCGACGCTCCGCGCGAGCTTAAAAGCCGACGGTTGTACCATGCAAGTCGTATGCATCGGCGCGCTCGATTTTGACGGTGGCGATTTCGCCGACTCGCAAGGGGCGGCGGCTGGCGACATAGACGGCGCCGTCGATTTCCGGCGCGTCGGCCATGGAGCGGCCTTTTGAAACGGACGGGCCCGCTTCGTCGATGATCACCTTTTGCCGTGAGCCGACTTTACGCTTAAGCCGGCGCGCCGAAATCTTCTGCTGCGCCTGCATGAAGCGGTGCCAGCGCTCTTCTTTGACGTCGTCGGGTACGGGCGCGGCGAGATCGTTGGCGGCGGCGCCTTTCACCGGCTCGTAGCGGAAGCAGCCGACGCGATCGAGCGCGGCTTCTTCCAGCCATTGCAGCAACGTTTCGAAGTCGGCGTCGGTCTCGCCCGGGAAGCCGACAATGAAGGTCGAGCGCAGCGTGATATCGGGGCAAATGTTACGCCAGGCGGCGATGCGCTCCAGCGTCTTTTCCTGCGCCGCCGGCCGCCGCATGCGCTTGAGCACCGCGGGCGCGGCATGCTGGAACGGCACGTCGAGATAGGGCAGCACCTTGCCCTCGGCCATCAGGCCGATGACCTCGTCGACATGCGGGTAGGGGTAGACGTAGTGCAGCCGCACCCAGACGCCGAGCTCGCCGAGTGCGCACGTTAGATCGACGAATTTGGCGCGCACCTCTGTGTCGCGCCATGTGCTCGCGGCGTATTTGAGATCGAGGCCGTAGGCGGAGGTGTCCTGCGAGATGACGAGCAGTTCCTTCACGCCGGCGGCGACCAGTCTCTCGGCCTCGCGCAACACATCGGCCGCCGGTCGCGAGGTCAGCTCGCCGCGCAGACGCGGGATGATGCAGAAGGTGCAGCGGTTGTTGCAGCCTTCGGAAATCTTCAGATAGGCGTAATGGCGCGGCGTGAGCTTGATGCCTTCCGGCGGCACCAGATCGAGGTAGGGATCGTGCTGGGGCGGCAGCGCGCGATGCACGGCATCGACCACGCTTTCGTATTGCTGCGGCCCGGTCACCGCCAACACTTCGGGATAGGCTTCGGTGATGCTCTCGGGCTCGGCACCCATGCAGCCGGTGACGATGACCTTGCCGTTGTCCTTGAGCGCGCCGCCGATGGCCGAGAGCGACTCCGCCTTGGCGCTGTCGAGGAAACCGCACGTGTTGACGATCACCAGATCGGCGCCGGCGTGCTCGCGCGAAAGTTCATAGCCCTCCGCGCGCAGGCGGGTGACGATGCGCTCGGAATCGACCAGCGCCTTGGGGCAGCCGAGCGAGACGAAGCTCACTTTGGGAGCGGTTTTGTCGTTTTCGGGGGCGCGCATGCGGGGATGGAGGTAATGGTGGCTGAGCATGAAAGCAAGCAATTCTGTCATGCCCCGCGAAAGCGGGGCATCCAGTAAGCCAGGGCATGGCGATCAATCGCTAAGGCTAGGAGTACTGGATCGCCCGCCGGAGTTTGTCATCGGGCCGCGCTTTGCGCGGGCCCGTTGGCGGACGATGACACCGAAACCTATCGATTCCTCAGCGCCTCGGCCTCGGCGTAGAATTTCTTCTCCCACGCCTTCTCGTTGTCCAGGCCCTCGCGGATAAAGGGCGTGAACACCGCCAGATGCAGCAGCAGCCAGTTGAGGAAGTTGGCCGGAAAGCGCAGCGGCTTACGGAAATCGACGAACAGCACCACGCGGGTATGCGGCGTGCGGTTCCAGGCCTCGTGCTCATAGGCGTCGTCGAAAATGACGGCTTCACCTTCCTTCCAGCGATAGAGCTGGTGCTCGACGCGGATACCCAATTGCTCGCGCGGCTCCGGCACGATCAGGCCGAGATGCAGGCGCAGCACGCCGTTATAGGGCCCGCGATGCGGCGGCAGGTGCTTACCCGGCTCAAGGATGGAAAACATCACCGTGATCAGGCCGGGGATTTTCCGGCAGATGCGCCAGGTGTTGGGGCAGAGCTTGATATTGGCGTCGGACTTGTAGCCGTAGCCCGCGAGCATGAAGGTCTTCCAACCGCGATCCTGACTGATGGTGGAAACGTCCGAGGAAATCTCGTGGAAGCCCGGCAGGTCGTCTTTGCGGGTGAGCACGCAGTCGAGTTCGGTGCGGATCATGCGCCAGTCGCGCTCGATCTCCGTGGTCCAAGGAAACACCGTCTTGTCGTAGATCGGCGGATTGCCAACTTTGCTGAGTTTGAGATTGAGCCGCTCGATTGCCGCGACCACGGCCATGAAAGCGCGCGTGACCCAACTCGCGCGCTGCAGCGGCTTGATGCCGTCGGTGCCGAAACGTTGAGTCGGATTTGGTTCGTGGACGCCTTGCGGCTCTTGCTCTGCAGCGCTGCTCACCCGGCGGCTCCTTGACGCGACGCGCCCCGCGAACTTGCCACACTAGCAACCGCCATCCGGCAATGAAAGTTCTGTGAACGGTTGGCGGCAGTGCGTGGCGGCGCTATCGTGGCATTCCGCGATGGAATCACCATGAAGCGCACCAGCATCCTGCTCGCACTGTTGTTAGGTGGTATTGCGGTGTGGCCGCACGATCCGGCGGCCGCCGCCGACATGACGATTTGGCGTTACCACGCGCCGGCCCATGCGCTGCCATTTGCGCGCAGCAAGCGTGCGCAAGCGGTGTGGGCCAACGATGCCTGCTGGCGCGCATGCGAAACGCATTGCACGTGGGGGGAGGCGGCCTGCCTCAAATTTGACGCGCAAGGGCGTTGCCTCACGCTCACCGACGCCTGCGACCGCTCCTGTCAGCGCCAATGCCGGAGTTGGGCGGGACCGTTATTGCCGATCGACTTCTAGCGCGGCGGCGATCGGTACGAACGGGCGCAACCGCATCGGGGTCAAACGTTGCACGACGATGCACGCGCCACTTACCCGCCGATCAACACGCTCAAGCGTGTCGTCGACAATGTCTGGATCGTCGACGGGCCGGTGATCCGCTTCGGCATCCCGTGGCCGAAATATCCGTTTCCCACGCGCATGACGGTCATTTGCCTGGGCTCCGGCGAGTTGTTCGTGCATTCGCCGACGCCGCTGACACCCTCCTTGCGGGCGGAAATCGAGAAGGAGGGCAGGGTCCGCTTCATCATCGGGCCGAACCGCATCCATTACTGGTGGATTCCCGAGTGGAAGGCGGCTTATCCGGAGGCGCAAGTCTATCTCGCGCCGCGCATCCAGGAGCAGGCGAAAGGGCGCATGGATTTCAACTGCCGCCCCCTCGAAGGCGCGAGCGGCTATCCGTGGGACGACGAGATCGCCACGCTGCCGATACCGGGCGGCTATATGACGGAGGTCGAATTCTTCCACCGCGCCAGTCGCACGCTCATCCTCACCGACCTGATCGAGAATTTCGAGCCGCAGAAGCTCGGCTCGGTTTTCCTGCACCTGCTGATGTGGATCGGCGGCGTGACCCCGCCGCATGGCGGGCTGCCGCGCGATCTGCGGCTCACCTTTACCTGGCGGCACAAGCGCGAACTGCGCGCGGCGGTCGAGCAGATGATCGCCTGGGACCCCGCGCGCGTCATCATCGCGCACGGGCGCTGGTTCGAGGACAACGGCGCCGCCGCGCTGCGCCAGGCCTTCCGCTGGTTGACGAATATGTGAAACGGCTTGAATGGACGCCGCCACGGCTGCCGCGACATGATGCTTTCCGTCACCCGCAAGGAGAGCATCATGGCGCCCGTTGCCCGGTTCTGTCGCGTTCTCGTCGCCGCTTTCGTGCTTGCTTGTGCCGCGCCGCTTGTGGCGCAGGCCGCCTCGCCGGAAGTCTTTACCGGTCTGGTCAAGGGCGTCGCCGTCGGCGGCTACGATCCGGTCGCCTATTTCAGCGAGCACAAGCCGGTGCCGGGCAAGCCCGACATCACCTATGCGTGGAAGGGCGCAACCTGGCGCTTTCACCAGCGAGCAGAACCGCGACGCGTTCAAGGCGATGCCGGAGAAATATGCGCCGCAATATGGCGGCTACTGCGCCTATGCGGTGGCCAAGGGCTCAACCGCGCAAGGCGACCCCAAATCCTGGCACATCGTCGACGGCAAGCTCTACCTCAATCTCAGCCCGTCCGTGCAGAAGCTCTGGGAAAAGAACATTCCGGGCTACATCAAGGACGCCGACAAAAACTGGCCGGCGGTCTTGAAGTAGCGCCTAGGCGACCTGTTCTGCCGCGGGGTGCGGCAGCTGGCGAAAATGCCGGATAGGCCAAGCCCGCGCCAAGGGCGAACGACCGTGCAGCCGGAAGATTGAGCTAATAGAGCCGAATACGGGAAAGTCTGAACACAACGGGTAAGGTCGGCGGCTTCCGTCATTGCCAATGGCCGCGGCGTTAACCCGAAGCCGATTCGAATCGGCTAAACCATCTGTTAACGATGAAGATGTAACTCGCAACCGTGGCGCCCATGATGGAGGCCTTCAATGGCAGAGACTTCCGGCCCGGAGAAATACGCGCCCCCCGACCAGCGGGCGGCTGAAGCAGTTAAGATGGCCGAGCGCGTCACTCCCTTGCCCTGGCTGCGCGGCGGACTTGATACGGTCAACGACTTTCCCGCCGAAAAACTGAGTGAAATAATTCAGCGCGCCTCGAGCGCGTCGACGAGTGAAATCGACCTGGTCATTCGCATGCTGGACAGCGTGCGCGACAAGATACGCCAGGAAGGTGAGCGCGTGAGTGGTGAGATCGCCAGCTATGTGAGCCTCAGTCGCTCGGCGACGATGTCGATGAAAGTCATCACCGACAGTCTCAAGCAATGGCAAGACATGCCGAAATAGGCGTCTTGTCGGAGCTGACGCACACATATTTGCTTCGCGCAATCTCGCTTCTCACAATCGAGTCCACCCGGCCCAAGCAATTGCAGGCCGGTACTTAGGCACATCCAATATCCAGCCCTCGACCTTGGCTGCCGCATGCGAATCGAGGAAGCCGAGCGAGCCGAGGAAGCGCTGATCGAGGCCGCTCAAGAACAAATTATCATCATCGAATGGCGCGTTGACGCGGACGCGCGTAGCTTCTGGACTTCACGGTCAAGACGGGCGCGAGCGCACCATCGCGAGCCGTTTGAATTTTAGTTGTCATAAGTCTCCCGCTCAATCCAACACTTCCTGCGCCCCCGATCTTCCGGCTTGAACGGCTCGCCGCCGAACACTGCCCGAAAGCCGCGGGCGTGAACCTCGCTGCGAAGCCAAACACAAAGTAATCGTGGTCGGCGCGCCGGACCGAATGCGTTCGCGGCGCGGCCGACAGCGCCGCGCGAGCGATCCTGATTGGGTCGTCGTGTTTCCCGGACGCCTGATCGGCAGGCGGGGCGACCTAAAACGGGAATTCGCAGGTCTGTCGCCGCGTCAGAGAGTTCGCCTTGGCGTCGGGTCATAGCTAAGGAATCTTGAATTCTGATGCCCTTGATTATTCGGCATTCGAAATAGATTGGAACAGTTTTTGAGGGAGAATGTTTTGAGGCCAAGCTCAGGCCGTCGACATTGAAATTGGCGAAGGCAATGCCGGAACGCTTCGGAAGTAACGGTAAAATGAAATGCCCCAACTGTGGGGACAGCATGGTAATCGTGCGGCGCTCCCCGTATCCCGGCCGCGCGGAATATCAAAACCAAACGCTCGAATGTTCGAAGTGCGGACACACGACGAAGCGAACGGTTGACGAGACCGGGCGGCCGGTTCGATAGGCGCGCGTCGTCCTTCTAGTCCGCTCCCATTACGAAGGCTCGCGGACACAGCCGCATGGACCGGGGCACATTTTCCGGCTCCAGCCCAAGCCGAAGGCCATCCGACGAAGCCGCGCCGTTGCTTTCATGAAGCGGGGTGCTCGCGGGCGTCGAAAACTAATTCAGCGCGATCCGTGCGCTAAGACACGAAATGGCGGAAGGGGTGGGATTCGAACCCACGAGTGAGTTGCCCCACTGCCGGTTTTCAAGACCGGTGCCTTCAACCGCTCGGCCACCCTTCCGACAGGGATTCGTCCAATAACATAAAAACATAAATCGAATGGGCGAGGGGCCGCGCCAGGCGAGGCCCCGGCGCCCCAGCCCCGCCATGGCGCCGCCCCAGTTGCCGTACAAAAGCCAAATTCTGAGCGGAACCAATTGTTTACCCAGCCAACCGGTCGTCCATCCCTGTTAAGGGCCGGCTTGTAGGTTCGTGGTAGTCTGGCGTCGTCACAGTGGGGACTTGGGACGAGCGGATGGGTAGTCATCGGGGGCTTGCCAAAATAGGGCCGTGGCTGCGCTTGATCGCGCTTGCCGGCGGCTGTCTGGCGCTCGCCAATTGCGCGGGCGGCGGCAAGATCGATCCCCGTTACGGCGTCGCCAGCAGCGCACGGGTGATCCCGCTCGGCCAACCGGTGCCCAAAGGCGGCGGCGTCTACCGGGTCGGCAAGCCCTATGTGGTCGCCGGGCGCACTTATATCCCGCGCGAAAATGTCAATTACAGCGCGGTCGGCATCGCCTCCTGGTACGGCGACGAATTCCACGGCCGCTACACCGCCAACGGCGAGATCTTCGACGAAAACGCGATTTCCGCGGCGCATCCGACGCATGCCGCTGCCGTCTTATGCGCGCGTCACCAATCTGCACAATCACCGCTCCATCGTGGTGCGGGTCAACGACCGTGGACCCTTTGCCCGCGAACGCCTGATCGATGTGTCGGTGAAAACGGCGAAGCTGCTCGGCTTCTACGGTGACGGCACCACCAAAGTGAAGGTGCAATATGTCGGGCGCGCGCCGCTCGCCGGCTCAAGCGATCATAAGCTGATGGCGACCTTGCGCGGACCGGGCATGACCTCGCCCGTGCGCGTCGCGTCCGCCCGGTCCTATGCGCCGACTTATTTCGACGCCCACTCAATGACCCGCTTCCCGCACCAAGTCGCCGCGCCGGCGCCGAGACCCTATCGTCTGGGTGAGGGCGCGCGCGAGGTTGCCGCCTACAGGCATACGGCGCCCACCACCGAGCTTGCCGCCGCCGCGCGGCCGCATGGCGCCGATGAAACGCCGTCCACCGCGCCGGTTTCCGCCTACGCGCCCGTCCGCTATGATGGCCATAGCAGCGGATTCATGGACGGCCGCGGCCTTTACTGAGCCGCACTTCACCATCAAACCGCTGAAATGCCGGTGTAATCAAACGCTTCCGGGAGTTTTCCGGGCGTTTTGGATGAGCGATTATGATGGGGTTTCGACGGTTTCCGTTGTTCTCGGCCGGGATGGCCGTGGTTGCGGCCCTGGCCTTGACGGTCGGGGCGACGGCGGCGCCCCGGCATGTCGCCCCGCACAGCGTGAAGAAACGGGTCGTCCCCGCGCCCAAAAAAGATGGCGGCCCGATCGGCGCCCCGCATGTCATCCTGATCGATGGCCAGAACGGCAGCGTGCTGTTCGAGCGCAGCGCCGACACGCTGATCCCGCCGGCCAGTCTCGCCAAACTGATGACGGTCGAATACGTCTTCCACCTCATCAAGGAAGGCAAGCTGAGGCTGACCGATGAATTCCCGGTGAGCGAGAACGCCTGGCGCAAGGGCGGGGCGCCGTCGCACACCTCCACCATGTTCGCCGCGCTCAACAGCTCGGTCAGCGTCGACGATCTGCTGCACGGCATCATCATCCAGTCGGCCAATGACGCCTGCATCGTGCTGGCGGAGGGGATCGCCGGCAGCGAGGCGAAGTTCGCCGAGCAGCTTGACCAAGCGCGCGCGCGAGATCGGCTTGATGAAATCGACCTTCGCCAATTCCAACGGGCTGCCCGATCCGGGCACCATGGTGACGTCGCGCGAACTGGCGATGCTGGCCTATTACATCATCCATCATTATCCGGATTTCTATAAGCTCTTCGGGCAGCGCGATTTCACCTGGAACAAGATCCATCAGTACAACCGCAATCCGCTGCTCAAGTTAGAGATCGGCGCCGACGGCCTGAAGACCGGCTTCACCAAGGAAGCGGGCTACGGCTTGGTCGGCTCGGCGGTGCAGGACGGTTTGCGGCTGATCGCGGTGGTCAACGGCGCCAAGTCCGCCAAACAGCGCGCCGATGAAGGCAAGAAGCTGCTGGAATGGGGCTTCCGCAATTTCCGGGCGCGGCCGCTGTTCGGGCAAGACCAGACCATCGGCTACGCCAAGGTATTCGGCGGCGCTAGCGGTTACGTGCCGCTTGAGGCCTATGGCCCGGTGCAGGTCATGGTGCCGAAGGCCGGCGGCGAGAAGATTATCGCCCGCATCGCCTATACCGGGCCGGTGCCGGCGCCGGTCGACAAGGATACGCCGGTCGGCGTGCTGAAGGTGTGGCGCAACGACAATCTGGTGCTGGTCACGCCGCTGAAGACCGCCACAACCGTCGGCAAGGGCAACCTTCCGCAACGCGCCTTCGACGCCGTGACCGAACTCATGATTGGCCTATTCCGCGCGGGGGTCCAACGGCTATAACACCGCCGGCAAAGCAAGATGCGCGGATCTTTCATCACCTTCGAGGGCGGCGAAGGCAGCGGCAAATCCACCCACGCCAGACTGTTGGCGGACCGGCTCAATCAAATCGGGCTGGAGGTGGTGCTTACGCGCGAGCCGGGCGGCTCGCCGGGCGCCGAGATCATCCGTCACATTCTGCTGTCGGGCGTCGCCAAGCCGCTCGGGGCTGAAACCGAGACCATCCTGTTTGCGGCGGCGCGCGACGATCATGTGCGCAACACCATCGCGCCGGCGCTGACGCAAGGAAAATGGGTGATCTGCGACCGCTTTATCGATTCAACGCGCGTCTACCAGGGTGTGGCCGGCAAAGTCGATTTTCGTCTCATCCGCGGGCTTGAGCGCGTGACGGTGGGCGAGAACATCCCCGATCTCACCTTCATCCTCGATGTGCCGGCCAATCTCGGGCTTGCGCGCGCCTCGCGCCGGCGCGGCGAGAATGAGAGCGTCGATCGCTTCGAGAGCGAGAACATCGCGTTCCACGAGGGCTTGCGCACGGCCTATCAAATGCTGGCGAAGGTCGAGCCCAAGCGTTGTGTCATGGTTGACGGCCGTAATGCGCGCGACGTGGTGGCGGAGGACATCTGGAGCACCGTGGCGAAACGGCTACACCCGGAGCTCGCGCGTCTGGCAGCGACGGCTGCGCCATGAGCGAGACCGACGACGGCGCGCCGCATCCGCGCGAAACCGCCGAGCTATTCGGCCATTCGGAAGCCGAACGCGCCTTGCTCGACAGCTACAAGAGCGCCCGCATCCCGCACGCTTGGCTGATTGGCGGGCCGCCGGGCATCGGCAAGGCGACGCTCGCCTATCGGATGGCGCGCTTTGTGCTCGCCCTTCCCGTGCCGCAGGCGCCCGAGGTGCAGAATGCGGAGACACTGGCCGTCGAGCCCGCCAATGCCGTGGCGCGCCGCATCGCCGCGCAGGCTCATGGCGGGCTCCTGGTGCTTGAGCGCACGCTCAACGACAAAGGCAATCTACGCCAGGACATCGCGGTCGAGGACGTGCGCAAGTCGGTCGGCTTCTTCGGCTCGACCGCGAGTGAGGGCGGCTGGCGCATCGCCATCGTCGACGCCGTCGATGAGCTCAACCGCTCCGGCGCCAATGCGCTGCTGAAGGTGCTGGAGGAGCCGCCGGAAAAATCCCTGCTGTTGTTGGTCAGTCACGCGCCGGGCCGTGTGCTGGCGACCATTCGCTCGCGCTGCCGGCGGCTGTTGTTGCGCCCGCTCGATGCCGACGATGTGGCGCGCGCGGCGGCCGCCGCGGCCGGCCGCGCTGAAGACGATGCCGATATTTCGAGGCCGCGGCTGCTGCCGACGGCAGCGTCGCCCGCGCGCTTGCTCTCATCGACGGGCCGGCGCTGGCGTTGCGCCAGCGCGTGCTCGAACTGTTGGCGCAACTGCCCGATCCCGATCCGCGCGCGCTGCACGCCCTTGGCGACAGCCTCGGCTTCAGCGACCCGCAGGCGCTTGAGACTTTCATCGATCTGGTCAATGGCTGGCTGGCGGAACGGCTGGAGTCGCAGACGCCGCAACGCGCCACCCCGCAGTTGGTGCGCGTCGCCGAGGCCTGGGACAAGGTCAACCGCGCCGCACGAGAGGCCGAAGCCTATAATCTCGAACGCAAACCGCTGGTGTTTACGGTGTTCGGTCTGTTGGCGGAAGCCGCGCGGGCACAATAAGGGAAAGGGAGAGTTTAATGGATATTGTCTTGTACTACGCCCCGATCACTTGTGCGCTGGCGCCTTACATCACGCTGACCGAAGCGAAGGCGAATTTTGAAGTGCGCCCGCTCAATACGAAAAAGGGCGAGCACAAGACGACCGCCTATCTCAAGCTCAACCCCAAACACAAAGTGCCGCTGTTGACGGTCGACGGCCGGCCGCTCAGCGAAAACGTCGCAATCCACCAATGGATCGCCCGCCAATTCCCGCAGGCCAAGATCCTGCCGAGCGATCCCTGGGAAGAACTGCGAGCGGTTTCGCTGCTGTCATGGTGCTCGTCCGGCATCCATCCGTTCCTGTCGCGCCTCAACGCGCCGGCGCGCGTGTGCAGCTTGCCCGGCGCCGAGCCGGATGTGCGCAGGCTGGCGATCGAGATGCTGTTCGAGACCTACCAGATCGCCGATACCATGCTGGTAGGACGGGACTATTTCTTCGACCATTTCACGGCGCCCGATGCGCATTTCTTCTGGTGCTACCGCCGCGGCTTGCTGTTCGGTCTCGACCTCTCCGGCTTTAAGAACTGCGCAGCGCATTTTGAGCGCATGAAGACGCGGCCCAGCGTGCAACAGCTGCTGGCGTTCGAAAAGTCGGTGCAGGAGGAATTCGCCAAGGCGGCGTAGCCGCCGGGCGGCGCGCCGCTTACGCCGTCATGCCACGCGGCTTTTTCTCGATGTCCGGATCCATATGGTCCCAGGCGTGCGCGCTGGCGGTGAAGATGTCCATCGTCGGCTTGTATTGCGAGGGATCGTCGAGGCTCGCGGCCGTCAGCCCGAGCAGGTCGGGCACGCGTTCGAGCTTCGTCACCACCGGCGAACCGCAGGTCGGGCAGAAACCGCGGTCGACCGCTTTGCCGGCGTCGCCGACGGTTCGGTAGAAACGCGGCTCGCCGCGCAATTGCACGGCCGCCTTCGGCATGACCACGATCGCGGCATAGCCGCTGCCGGCAAAGCGCTGGCAGTCGCGGCAATGGCAATTCACCATCACAATCGGATCGGCATTCGCTTCATAGCGGATGGCGCCGCAGGCGCAGCCGCCTGAAATCTGTGCCATGCAATCCTCCCCTAAGAACGCATGATGGTAGCAGCGAGCCGACTTGCCAGCTACGGCTTTGGCCGAGAGCGAGAATTGCAGGCTACTGTTTTTCCGCCCGACCGGTGATGAGGTCCGGGTTCTTCTCCAAATAGTTCAGCGCGGCTTTGAGCTGGGCGTCTTTGTCGGTGCCAATCAGATTGTTCTTGATCGGCGTGGCATAGGATTCGCGGCCTTCCTTGACCGGCGGTTCGGCGTTGTTCGTGCTCGCCTGTGCACCCTTCTTGCTCTGGGCTTTGCCGCCGAGCGATCCGGGATTAGCGAAGGCGCCTTGCAACTGGGCTTCGTGCAGCACGAGGCCGCCTTCAACCTGCTGGTCTTTGGGCGCCTCGACGACCACGTTGGGCGTAATGCCCTTGCCTTGGATCGAGCGACCGCTCGGTGTGTAGTAGAGCGCGGTGGTCAGACGCAGCGCGCCGTGGTCTTTGATTGCGATAATCGTCTGCACCGAGCCCTTGCCGAAGCTCTGCGTGCCCATGACGGTGGCGCGATGCCGGTCCTGCAAAGCGCCGGCAACGATCTCGGAGGCCGAAGCCGATGCGCCGTTGATCAGCACGACGACCGGCAAGGTCGGCAACAGCGCGCCGCTCGCCGCGCGGTAGACATGGTTGTCGCCGGGATTGCGGCCGTGGGTGCTGACCACTTTGCCGCCATTGAGGAAAACGCTGCCGATGTCGATGGCGGAGTTCAACAAGCCGCCCGGGTCGTTGCGCAAATCCAGTACCAGGCCTTTCAGCCCGCCGGATTCCTTTTGTAGATTTCGGATGGCTTTCTTGAAATCGGGCGGCGTGTCTTCGCCGAATTCGGTGATGCGCACATAGCCGATCTTGTTGGGCTCGATCTTGGATTTGACGCTGGCCACCTCGATGATCTTGCGCGTGATGGTGACGTCGAACGGCGTCTTGGTCCCGCGCACCACCGTGATAGTAACCTTTGTGCCCGGATCGCCGCGCAATAGACGCACGACCTTGGTGAGCCCCATGCCGCGCGTGCTCTCGCTATCGATGGCGACGATCAGATCGCCCGGTTGCATGCCGGCCTTGTCGGCGGGCGTGCCGTCGATCGGCGCGATCACCTTGGGCACGCCGTTCAGCGAGGATATCTGCATGCCGAGCCCGCCGAACTTGCCGGCGAGGTTGGCCCGCGTTTCCTGATATTCCTGCTCGTCCATATAGTCGGAATGCGGGTCGAGCCGGTTGAGCATGCCCTTGAGCGCGTCTTTGGTCAGTTCGCCGGAACCGACCGGATGCACATAGGCACGTTGCACCAGCGTAACCACGCTGCCGAACAACGAGAGGTCGGTGGCGGTGAGCTCGCCCTGCTTGCCGCGTTGCGCGGCGCCGGCCGGCGCGAGCGGCAAAACAGCGAGCGCGGCGGCAACCAGGCCGATGACGAGCAGACGCGATTTGGGCATGTCGGAATCCTTTGCTGAGGCTTGCGCCGACCCTCAAGATTAAACCGCTCAGGCTTGGCAACGTTCCCAGCCTGCGCCTTGCAGTAGAGCCAAAGTATGACACTCAGGCGCTAAATCCGAGTCGCCCGGCCCGATCAAGCTTTCATATATTTGTCGAAGAAAACGAGCACATCCGCGACCGCCTGGCGCTGCAGGGCATCGGGCGCGTAAGCGCCGTCGGCGTTGCGCAGCGGGTAGACAAAGCCGTGCAGGGCGTGGTCGTAGCTTTTCCAGAGCGCGTCTTTGCCGACCTCGTGCAGCAGGTCGTAGCTCACCCGAAAGATGCCTTGCAGCTCGTCGGCATCGCGGCCTTGCACGAAAATCGGCGTCACAATAGTGCGCACGCGGTCGCGCGCCACTTCTTCGGTGATGCGTGGGCGCACTTTTGCAGCTTCGCGCATCAGCATCTTCTCGACGTTCAAGAGGCCGGTCTTCGGATCGACATGCGCGGTGTTGTCGGGCTTCAGGCGGAGAAATTCGTGGCAGGCGGGCTCGCTCGCCACCATGGCGCGGAAGCCGTGATATTCGGAGGCGATCTTGAAGGCCATCTCGCCGCCATGGCTAACGCCGATATAGCCGAGCCGGGCGCCGTCGATGAAGGGCAGGGTCTTGGCGTAGTCGGCGACCGCAATGGCGTCGTCATATTCGAGCGGGCCACGGTTGAAGAGCTGCCGGCCTTGCCGGCCGGATTCGATCAACTTGCCGACCCGGTCATAGGCATAGTCGACTTCGGCGCGGTAACGCATCCAGGCGATGGCATAGCCGGCGTCGATCAGTCGGTCTTGCGTCCAGCTGCGGTTCTGCGTGTGCTCGCGCAACATCGCCATGCCGCCGCCACCATTACCGGTGGCGCACAGCACCAGCGGAAACGGCCCGGGCCCGTCCGGCTTGCGCAGCCCGATCGGGATGTAAGCGCCGTCGGCCATCTCGACGTACATAAGATGCACGGGAAAGGGCGAGCCGCGCACAGGCTCCGTCACCACCACATGCTCAGGGTCGATAGCGGGGGAGGGCCAGGCGGCGGCGTTCATGTTTGAGCTCGGATCACAATGAGGGGCGCACCGGCAGGATATACAGAGCTTCCTATTTCGGATAGAGCAGCCGCCGGTTGGCCGTCCACATAGGCTCACTTATGACCGATACAACATCGTCCGTTGTTTCCCACTACGGCTCAAGCGATCTGGTCGACCGCATCCTGCGGACGCTCGGCGAAGCCGACCACGACACCGCCCATCCGACCGTAGCGATGTTCAACCTGGTCGACCAGCTGCACGGCGGCGGTCTCAACTCGACCAAGGCGCAGGCGGAATGGGCCGGCGTCGCCAAAGGCATGCGCGTGCTTGATGCCGGTTGCGGTATCGGCGGCTCCAGCCGCTATCTCGCGTGTACCTATGGCTGCAAGATCGACGCCATCGACCTGACGCCGGAATATGTCGATGCAGCGAAGTATCTGAACGACCTGTGCGGCCTCGGCGGCGCTATCGCGGTGCGCGAGGGTAGCGTCACCGATCTGCCCTATGCAGACGCCAGCTTCGACCTGGTCTGGAGTCAGAACGTCACCATGAACATCGCCGACAAGCCGCGCATGTTCGCGGAAAGCTATCGCGTGCTCAAGCCGGGCGGGCGCTTCACCGTCAGCCACGCCGCGCGCGGGCCGAACGGCGAGCCCTATTATCCGCTGCCCTGGGCGAGCGAGCCGTCCTACAGCTTCCTCGGCACGCCTGAGGAATTTCTGCAAATCCTGCGCGCGGCCGGCTTCAGCAACATCGAAAGCCGCACCGAAGGTAGCACGCCCGGCGACGCCAAAGGGCGGCCGACCGGTGACCTCGGCCCAAGCGCCGCCATGGGTGCCGACATGCCCGCGCGGATGGCCAACGGCCGACGCTCCGGCGCGGAAGGGCGGCTGATCGGCCTGGTGGTGGTGGCCGAGAAGGCGGCGTAACGCAAATGATTCGCCGGCTTTTGTTGACCGATGATCGTGGCATTGCTCGGCACAAGCGCGCCGGTGCACGCCACCGCGGTCTACGACTACAAGATCAACGAATACGTCGTCGTCGATCACGGCCGGGCGCCGAACGGCAAATTGTCCATCGCCGCCCATGGCGAAGGGCAGTTCGGCAGCGACAATTTTCATCTCTATCTGATGGCGGAGCCGGCACATACGCCGATCGTGACGCTTCCCTCGATCGACTTAAGCGTCATCCTCGATTCCGGTCCCCGCGCATTCTACGCGCGCTGGTCGCCGGACTCCGGCCATATCGCCATCCTATTCCGGGCTGACCGCCACGTGGCGGTGATGCTGCTCTACGAAATCCGCGGCGGCCATCCGCATCAAATGGATGGACCGACGTTGTTCGGCGCCGTGACCAAGGCTGCGCTGGTATCCACCGACGACTATGACTTGCGCACAAGCGTGACCCAGATCACGTGGCTCAGCCCGACCACGTTTCAAGTGACCGAGCGGCGGCTGTTCAATTCCAGCACGCCCGAGTTGGCACGCCGGCTTGGCGCCTTCGGGCGCCGGGAGGCCAAGCCGCACGAGACCACTATCGGCGACAACAATGTCAAATACGATTGGTACTTTGTCGATTTCTCCGCGCGGGCGATCGGTGAAGTGATAGCCGGTGGACGCTATCGCGTCAGAAATTTGCAGCCGGGATCGTTCGAGAGCGCGAAATAGGCGAGCGGGCCGCGACGGCCCGCCCGCGCTATTCTCGCTCAGTACATCTGCAGCGGCAGCACGCCGCCCGGCCCGACCAGCAGGCCCCAGGTTTCGCCGGCGGCAAGCGTTACCGTGTTGTCGGTGTCGTTGCTGTTGGCGCCACCGGGGATCTGGGCGGTGAAGGTGTATCGGCCGGGCGGCAGGTCGAGCGTCGGGCCGTCGGGGCCTTTGCTGCCGGCGCCGGCCTTGATCTTGACGGTCTTGCCTTTGACGGTCTTGCCCTTGATCGTGATGGCGGCGTCGGCCTTCAGCATGTTGCCGAACAGCAGCTTGGCCTGGCCGGGCTTGGGCAGGATGCCGGCTTTGGCGGCCTTGGCCGTATCCTTCATCGACAGATCGACCGTGGTGTGGCCGGCCTTGCGCGCCAGCTTGAGCATGGCCGGGCCGCCGGGCGCGGTGAAGGCGATGGCCGCGTGGTCGGCGGCGATCACGGCGCCGGCGGTGATTTCCTGCCAGTGCCGCTTGCCCAGTTCGCGCCGATAGAAGTCGAGCGTGGCGGCGAGCGGCAGCCGCACGTCGGCTTTCACCGAAACGCGCATGCCGGAGCGCTCGCCCATCGCCATCTCGTGCGCCTTCGGCACCGGCAGGCCGGCGGTCTCGGTGACTTCGAGATCCTCGGGCGAGGGCGGCGCGGCCTTGGCGGCCACGGACTTCAGCGCTGAGCCATTGGCGCTCACATTGGTATCGCCGGTGCCGGACGCGTTGATGGTGATCTGCAATCCGTCATCGGCCTTGGCGTAATTGAGCATGACGAATTTCGCGCGGACCATGGCGGGAGAGGATTCCTGCCAGCCCCGGCGCTTCAATTCGGCGCGATAGAAATCGCTCACCGCCTTGACGCTGGCCGGGCTGACGAAATCGAGCGTGCCGTTGTCGCCGTCGTAGTCGACCTCGCGCGCGTCGGCCGTCACCGGGATGGGCGGATGCTTGGCGGCAGGTGTCTGCTGCCGTCGCCGCGGCTTGCGCCGGACGCGCGACCGACTTGGCCGACGGCTTGCGGGCCTTGCTCGGAGGCGTGGCCATGGCGTCTTCGATCGCCTTCAGGGCCAGTCGCCTGATCTCGTCGCCGATATCCGCACCGGCGGCTTTGGCCGGGGCCGGTTTCGCAATCGGCGCGGGCGCGGGCTTGGCCGCCGGCGGCTCGGCCAGCGCGACCGGCAGTCCGTGGGCGCGCTTGTCGCCGTTGACCGCGGCACGATGCTGCGCCTCCAGCACGGCCATCGGATAGGACTTGATCTCCACCTTGAGCTTGCTGTCGGGCCGCGTGCGCAGCGTCAACGCCAGCGGCTGCTTGCCGCTCCGGGTGTAGAAGGCATAGGCGCCGGTGTCGGTGAGCTCGCCGGCGCGGCCGCCGGCCGGCGCCTTGTCGCCGAGCTTGGCCGACCACAGCGACCAGCCGAGCGCGCCGAGCTCCTTGCGGTAATAGGCGAGCGTCGGCTCGATCGCTGCGCCGGTCAGGCAAATGAGTTGCGGCTTGTCGTAGTTATATTCGATCGCGCTTGCATCTTGCGGGAACGGCAGATCGATCGGCAGCGCCAGCGCGTTGTAGCTGACGGCGGTGGCGTTATTCTGCGCCGGCGCCAGATTGACCATCACCGACAGCGCCTGCGGGCCCTTCTTGAAATTCATGATGGCGACGTTGTCGAACTCGATATGTCCGCTGTCCGGGCTGACGAAGGACTTCCAGCCGATAGCGGAGAGCGTCTTGCGCACCGCTCGCGGCGGTCGCTTTGACCGAGCCGGGCGCGGTAAAGATGGTACTATAGGGACTGGCGTACACCTGCTTGGCGCCGGCGACGCGCGGCAGGCGGCTGACGTCGATGCCATGGGTGATTTCGGCGGCTGTGCCGGTTGCTTCCGACCGGCTGCAGGCGCCCGCGAGGGTGGTGACGCAAATCAACGCCAAAATCGATAAAGACCGCCGCATCGCGCCGCTCATGGCCGCTCTCCCTTGCCGTTGCCCTGCGCGGGACCGCCAAAGGGGCCGTTGCGCCGACAAACCATTGCGCTCCGCCCATCGGCTGATGAGGCGGAGTACCCCTTGGTGGGGATTGGCGGGAAAAGGTTCAAAGCAGGGCGGCTAGGGGAACTCGCCGCTCGGGTGAAGCAAGCGAGCCGGCTGCCCGGCATGTGACCGGTCACCTTGGAGCCCGGATGGAGCGTAGCGAAACCCGGGGCTACGAGCCGTTACTCCCCATCCGGCACCGCAAATTTCTCCTCGATATCCTGCCGCCCATCCAGCACGCGCACGATTTCCGGCGTGTCATTGACGACACGATAGAATACGACGTGAGGCGTGGCGGCAAACGAACGCAGCTCTGGGCGCACCTCGTTTCGCGCGCGTCCGGCGAACGGATGGTCTTCGATCAGCGCAATCGCTTCGGCGATTTCGCGCAGTATCTTTTCTGCAGTATGGCTGCCGGCGACGAGGACGTAGTAATCCCAAATCCTGTCGCGATCGTCGAGCGCCTCGGGCGACCAGAGCGCCGCGCGCCCGGCCATCTACCGGTTCTTTTGCCGGAGAAAATCGTCGATCCTGGACTCTATTCCTCGTCCCGCATCGAGCGAGCGGATGCCCTTGTCGATTTCGGCGCGCAATGCGCGCAGCTTTTCGATATGGGAGAGCAGCGTCCGCCCGATCTGCTCCTGATCCTCGGCGGGCAGGCGTTCCACTTCGGCAATGGCTTGTTCAAGTGTTTTGACCATGACACCAGTATACCAAATCGCTCAACGCAAAACAAAGGCAGCCGAGACGTGGGACGAGGCGGGCGAGGTGCCCGGATTGGGCAGGTAGCCCGGGTTGCGCTTCGCGCCATCCGGGCTGTTTGCCTTTTAATCGGTCGCGGCGCGGGATGGTCAACCCGCACCGCGATTGATTTCATCGGCCCAGATCAGAATGCCGAACGCGATCGCGTTGGCGATGACCCACAGCCCACTAACCCAATAGACGACCGTCTGCATCGCCTTGGCGTCGGCGCCGTATTTGCCGGCCGCGATGTCGCTTGCCATGCTGCCCGCTTCCTGCAACAGGCCGGGGGCCCGGCCGGCGCGGTAGGGCAACGGCGTGACGTCGGATTGGTTCTGGCGCCCCATCAGAGCGCGCCCGCCGGCGGTGCGATTGATGCGCGTGTGATACCACGCCGCCAAGGCAATCATCGGCAGCACCAGCAATGCGAAGCAGAATATCATATAGGCTTGGCGCGTTGCCGGGTCCGACAAGGCTGCGGCGATGGCTTGCATCGGTCGTGCTCCGGTGACCGGATCGATCATCCCACGCTGTGCGGTGAGAGGACAAGCGTAACGCCGTCGGCGGCCCGGACGTAGTAATCCCAAAGCCTCTCGCGATCGCCGAGCGCCTCGGGCGATCAGAGCGCCGCGCGCCTGGCTTCGGCCATCTACCGATTCTTTTGGCGGAGAAAATCGTCGATACTGGACTCTCTTCCCTGTCCCGCATCGAGCGAGCGGATTCCCTTGTCGACTTCCGCGCGCAATGCACGCAGCTTTTCGATATGAGAAAGCAGTGTCCGCCCGATCTGTTCCTGATCCTCGGCGGGCAGGCGCTCATTGGCGCCGCCGTGGCGCTGAACACGTCCGCGGCCGCCCGGCGGCAGACGACGAAAGCATAGGTGACCGCGCTGTTCGTGGTGGAGGCGGGCAAGCCGGTCGGGCTCATCTACGTGCACGACCTGCTGCACGCGGGCGCGGCTTAGGCCCTATTACGAAGTTGCGCGGACACGCGCACTCTCGACATTCACGAGGGCGGCAATCCGGTTCAATGACCTGCACGTAAGGGGATCGAGAGACTGATTAGGAAACTTGAATTCGACAAGGAAATCCTTGCGCAGGCAGACAACGAGAAAGAGGACGCGGTCGCCAACTGAACGCCTATCCCCCAGCAAATCCAAAAGCCCGAGGACTATTTTTGTTGGAATTGGTCTGGCCTTTTCAGCGGCCTGCTAGCTGCTGACGACTTGGTACGTCACGATGAATGGACGAGATGGGCCACATGCAGTGGCCCGGTCAAACGGTGTAGACCCTCGACATTCGAGCGACGGCTTCAAAATCTACTATTGATCGAAAGGGTGACAAACTGATCGGTTACGTGCTGCGATGGCGATACGAACAAGGTGCCGGTAAAATAATAGCCAGCGGATGTGCTCGCGAAGGGAGCCGAAAAGTCGCTCTCGAATTCCGCCGTGCGAGCATAGCTATAGTTGAGGTCCAAGAACCAGTTGTCATCCAAGTAATAGGTAAGGCCGATCTGGGCGACGCCTCCCCATACCCACTGAGAACTCGCGAAATTGTCACCTGTGCCGGTGACATCGGCGACCGTGCCATTGAAATGCGCAAAGCCGATGGCATTGTCGATCTTGGTTTCGGTCGCGAATAGCGCAGGACCAGCGCCCAAGTAAACATAGCCTCGTGCAATCGAACGCCCGATGAACGGCACAAAAGCGATTTCATGCTTGAGCAGCGTTCTGTACGATCCGATGACGACGTGCCCCGTGAACGAATCCGTTCCGGATACGGTCGTTAACATTCCGGCCTGCGGGTCGATGTCGGACGTGGTAGCCGTCGCGTCCAGGTATCGATAGAAGACTTTCGCACCCCACAACCAGTTGCTCGCGCCAAAGTGCGCGAAGTAGCCCAGTTGCGCCGCAGGCGCAAAGGTCAACTGAGTACTTTGATGGGGATTGGCAGGACCGCCAGCCTCGCCGACAGCGACCAGCGTTCCTCCCTGGTAGACATTGCCAACACCGCTGGCGAACATATCCTGATTGAAGTTCGCGGTACTGAAGCTACCGCCGAAGCCGACAAACCAACTTGACCACGGAACGATGGACTCCTCGGCCCGCGCCGATAGAGGAAAGGTAAGCAACCACAGCAACAATGGGATGCTTACAGCCAGCGCTCCGGTCGACCGGACCAGGCGTGCCGAAACGGCACGCTCAGACGGGATATCGCCCCGCGCACGACTTATCCTGGTTTGCGAAACCCTCAGGCGCCGCGCTCGGCGCCAGCCCAGCCAATCCACCATTGGGTCGTTCCTTCGATGCGACAGGCTTTACAACCGAACGTTGAGTTTGCGGCGCTGCCTCCGATGGGCACTGGAAGCCCAAACGCGCTGGACCTTGCCCCGTCGTCGGAGACCGTTCGCCCTCGGATGCACGCGGCTGTCTTCGCCTAGGAACTGAAACTGGAACTGAAACTGGAATTGGAACTGAAACTAGAGCTGAAACTGAAACAGGCCATTCGCGCTCACTCCCAATTGAACGCGATTCGACCTCCGCAACCTACCATGGGTTCCTTAGAAACTGCGGTAAGAAAGTAGCAGAGGTTCCGAACAAGTTCGTGCCACCTGCTCCACTGTGAACGACCTTTGCTCGGGCTGTGGGATGGCAAACTGATACGCAAGCGTAGCCCGGGTGGAGTGCAGCGAAACTCGGCGCTGCCTATCAATCGTTCCCGAATTTCGCCGTGCTAGAGCTTGGCCTCCGCGAAGGCGTTCACCCACATGGCGCACAGGCCGGAGCGCACGATGTCGGCGCGCGTGAACTCGATCACCGGCACCGGCAGACCTTGCGCGTCGATCATGTCGATGAGCACGCGCAAGCCGCTGTCGAGCGTCAGATCGCATTGGCTGACGTCGCCGTTGACGACCACGGCGCAGTCCTCGCCGACGCGGGTGAGGAAGGTCTTGATCTCCGCCGGCGTGCAGTTCTGCGCCTCGTCGAGCAGCACGAAGGCATTCTTCCAGGAGCGCCCGCGCATGACCTCGAACGGCACCAACTCGATGCCGCCGTTCTTCAAGGCGATGTCGTAGGCCGCCTTGCCGATGCGCTCCTTGATCGCTTCCGCCACCGGCTGCGCCCAGGGCGCGAACTTGTCCTCCAGCGTGCCGGGGAAGAAGCCGAGCGAGCGGCCGCACGGCACGTTCGGGCGCGTCAGAATGATCTTGTCGATTGCTCGGTTGCGGTAGAGGTCGGCGGCGTGGGTGGCCGCGATCCAGGTTTTGCCGGTGCCCGCGGGCCCGAGAACGATCACCTGGGGAGATTTGCGAAGGGCGGTAAGATAGTCGGCCTGGGTCGGGTTGAGAGCCTTGATCGGCGGCAGGATGCGCTCGGTTTCGAATTTCGAATTCTGGAACTCTATGATCTCGGCGGATCCAAAGTGCCGCTCGTGACGGCGCTTCTTCTTGAGGTTCTTACCCAAGGGCCAACTCCTTCTGGTGGACGTAAAGGCAAAGGCCAACGGCCCGCGCCGGGGCGCGGGGACAAAACTTGAACTGTTTCGGGATTTGGCGGCGCGGCCGGCGCGCGGGAACGTTGCGTTCCCGCAGGCCGACTATCGATCCGTAACCGACGAACCGCCATGCCGAGAGGCTAAGCGATTCGCATGACGGTTTTCTAAATTTTATTGCGGCGCACCTGCGGGCCGCGCTTGGGGCGCCTCAGCGCTTGCGCAGATAGATGAACCAATAGACGCCGCCGACCAGCGCGCCGCCGCCGATGATGTTGCCGATGGTGACCGGGATGAGGCTCAAGAAAAACGCCGGCCAGGTCAGCCCGCCGAAGGCCGCGGCGCCGGTGGCGAGCTGCGACCACATGTCGGCCGGACCCCAGGCCTTCACGAACAGGCCGAGCGGGATGAAATACATGTTGGCGACCGAGTGCTCGAAGCCGGCGGCAACGAATGCGGACACCGGGAACAGCACGGCCAGCAGCTTGTCGCTGGTGGTGCGGGCGCCGAGCGACAGCCACACCGCCAGACACACCAGCACATTGCACAAGATGCCGAGGAACAGCGCGTGGCTGAAGGAGAGGGCGGTCTTGTCGGCGGCGATCTTGAGCACGACCGCGGCAACCGCGCCGCGCCCGGCGAGGTATTGGCCGGACAGGAACACCAAGAGCGCGGTGCCGACCGCGCCGATGAAATTGCCGACATAGACGATCGCCCAGGCGCGCAACATGGCGGCAAGCGGCAGCTTGCCGGCGGCCCAGGCCATCACCATCAGATTGTTGCCGGTGAACAACTCGGCGCCGCCGAGCACCACCAGGATCAGTCCGAGCCCGAACACGATACCGGCGAGCAGGCGGCTGACGCCGAACGGAACTACGCCGTCGGCGCCCGCCAGCACGGTGGTGGCAAACATGGCGCCGAGCGCGATGAAGGCGCCGGCCAGCACGGCAAGCGCCACCAGGCTGATCGCGTCGAGCCGCGCCTTGGCAACGCCGACGCCTTCGGCCTTTTCGGCGATTTCCGCCGGCAGCAACGCGTCGATGCCGTGGTCGTTGGGGCTGGCGCTGGCCATGCGGCGTCTCCCTTGCGAAGGTAGCCGACCACGAGCCACGCCTTAAGGCGGCCGGCTTTGACGCATCTCAATCGGTCGATTGCGCCATAGCCGACACCTCGGCATGACCCGCGGCGTTCCGTCTTTGGGCGGTAACGACGCGCTTGGGTCCGTACTCAATTAGGACTAACCCATTGAAATTAAATCACTCTGCTTTTTTCGAGCAAGTATCGAGAGTGAGTCAGATCAATGGCTTACGCGTTATTGAGTCCAGACCCTAGAGTTGATCCACCAAGGTTGAACCATTCTCCATTCATTCCCGCGAAAGCGGGAATCCAACTCTTTGGCATTGGGTCCCCGCTTTCGCGGGGACGAACGGGTACTGCAGATTTAAACTCAAAGGATCGGACTCTAGAAGCCGCGCCGGCGCTGCTTTTTCGCCGCTTTGCGGGCGGCATAGCGGGCGTCGCGCTCGGCTTTTTGATCGGCCGCCAGCTTGGCCGCGTTTTCGGCCTCTTCCGCTGCGATCAGAGCCGCAAGCTCATCGGCCTCGCGTTGCGCCTGCGCGGCGACTTCGGCGGCGCGTGCGGCTTCGGCGACGCGTTCGGCCTCGCGCTGCTTGTTGGCGGCTTCGCGCGCCGCCGCACGGGCCGCGCGCGCTTCGGCGATTGCCACGCGCTGGGCGCGCCGTTGTTCGGCGAGGACCGGGTCCTGCGTTACCGCACGAAACTTTGCCAGCATCGCCTTTTTGACGGTCTCGGCATTGTTGCGACGTTCCAATACGTCGGGGCTTCGAAAGTTGCTCATTCATGCTCCTGGGAGGGGAATCGAGTCGCTGGGTATATGGCGCTCTATGACGGCATAGACAATATCGCACAAGCCGGACTCACACGTTTCGGCGGCGCGCTCACCTTTCTGCCTCAGTTTGCGGGGAATATGATTTGAAATCTCGGGGGCGCTGGACCGCGGCTTTCGGTCGCCGATTTACGTCCTTGGGAGCATCGTCATGAAGATGAGCAAGCTCGGCTATTTTTCCGAGTTCCTGCTTTTTCCGCCACTGATTTTCATCGCCACGCTGTTCGCCTTTCGTGCCGCGGTTCCGCCGCAGCCGCTCATCTGGGCGCTGGTCTACGGCGCCGGCCTGGTGGGCTGGACCTTGATCGAGTATCTGCTGCACCGCGTGCTCTTTCACCACGCGCCCATCCTGTCGCAGATCCACGAACGCCATCACCATTCGCCGCAGGACCTGATCGGCACGCCCGCCTGGGCAAGCCTGTTGGTCGGATTGGTCGCGTTCGCCAGCCCGTCCTGGGAGGCGCTCGGATTTGACCTGGCGACGGCGGCGACCGCGGGTCTGGTCACCGGCTACCTGTGGTACGTCTTCGTGCATTATGCGACGCATCACTGGCAGCCGCGCCGCGGCTCTTATCTTTACCGGGCGCGCATGCGCCACGCGCGCCACCATCATTTGTCCCATGGCGGCAACTTCGGCGTGACGACCGGCGTCTGGGATCGTGTGTTCGGCACCGCGCTCAAGGGCCGGGGGCGGATTAGGGCGGCGTGATCGCCTTCTTCCCCCTCTGGGCGCACGCGAGGGAGGGTTAGGCGACCGGATGGATGCTATATCTGCGCGGTAACCGGCTTTATCGGCGTTTGCCGGATTTCGCGCATATCGCCATGGTGCACTCTGGCGACCTTCCCATTGTCCCAAGCGATGGTGACGGCATCCCAGCTCGTTTCGGTGATGGCGCCGCGGTCGGCGGCATCGCCTCGCCAATAAACCCGGTCACCCTTCTTCAGGGCCTTGGATTCGGCGTTGGTCATCGATCTTTCCTTATTCTGCCTTCGCATCGTCGGTTGAGCTCTTGGTCTCACCTAAGCGTTCGGCTTTGCGTTGCGCGGATTTTTCCTCACGCTTTCGCAATTTTTCCTCTTTGCGGGCCTGCGCTGCGCGGTTGCGGTCATTGCGCTGCATTCGGTAATTCGGCTTGAAAGCCATGCGGTTTCCTTTCGGAATTGACTGGTTTGCAAATGTGCGAGTTACCGGGTGGGCGCTTTCGGCGCCAACGGCTTACGGGACTATACGCGCTATTCGGGGCTGCGGGGTTTCTTATCCCTCCCCCAAAGGGGGAGGGTGGTCGCCGAAGGCGACCGGCTCGACGTGCTGGCGACGCTGATCGAGGCCTACGAGGGGCGACACTTTCCGGTGGACCCACCCGACCCGATCGCGGCAATCCAGTTTTGCATGGAACAGCAGGGCCTGGGCCGCAAGGACCTTGAGCCGATGATCGGCTCGCGCGCGCGCGTGGCCGAGGTCATGAACCGCAAGCGCAGCCTGTCGATCGACATGATCCGGCGGCTGCACGAGCAGCTCGGCATTTCCGCCGAGGTGCTGATCCGTCCGACGCGGGCGGACGAGGTGGCGTGAAGCCCCATTGCATAAGCCGCGAATGACCGGCAAAAGACCCGGCAAAGTGCGCCCCTAAGTGGGATCGCCGGGTCGCGGCGCCTCGACGCCGGCCCGGCGATGACTAAGGAAATATGGCCAAAACCCCCTTCTACATCACCACCGCGATCTCCTACCCGAACGGCCCGCCGCATATCGGCCACGCCTACGAGGCGATCGCGACCGACGCCATCGCGCGCTTTCACCGCCTCGATGGCGAGGACGTCTATTTCCTCACCGGCACCGACGAGCACGGCATGAAAATGCAGCAGACCGCGGCGCGCGAGGGGCTGACCGCGCGTCAGTTGCGCGACCGCAACGTGCCGCTGTTCGAGAAGATGGTCGCGCGGCTGGAATGCTCGAACGACGACTTCATCCACACCACCGAGGAGCGCCACCACCGCTCGTCGGAGGAGATCTGGCGCCGCATGGAGAAGAACGGCGACATCTATCTCGACAAATATGCCGGCTGGTATTCGGTGCGCGACGAGGCCTATTACGCCGAGAGCGAGACGCATCTGAACGAGCAGAAGGTGCGCGTGTCGTCGAAGACCGGCACGCCGGTCGATTGGGTGGAGGAGGAGAGCTATTTCTTCAAGCTCTCGGCCTACCAGGACAAGCTGCTCGAGCTCTACCAGCGGCCGAATTACGTGCTGCCGAAGGAGCGGCTCAACGAGGTCGCCAGCTTCGTGCGCGGCGGTCTGCAGGACCTGTCGATCTCGCGCACCACCTTCGACTGGGGCATCCGCGTGCCCGGCAACGACCAGCACATCATGTATGTGTGGGTCGACGCGCTGACCAATTACATCACCGGCGTCGGTTTCCCGGACGACCAGAGCGCGATGTTCAAGCGCTATTGGCCGGCCGCGCTGCACGTCATCGGCAAGGACATCGTGCGCTTCCACGCGGTCTATTGGCCGGCCTTCTTGATGTCGGCCGGGGTGGAGGTGCCGCAGCACATCTTCAGCCACGGCTTCCTGTTCAATCGCGGGGAGAAGATGTCGAAATCGGTCGGCAACGTGGTCGATCCGTTCGCGCTGTGCGACGCCTATGGCGTCGACCAATTGCGCTATTTCCTGCTGCGCGAGGTGCCGTTCGGGCAGGACGGCAATTACAGCCACGAGGCGATCGTCAACCGCATCAATGCCGATCTCGCCAACGACCTCGGCAACCTGGCGCAGCGCTCGCTCACCATGGTGGCGAAAAGCCTTCGGCGGCGTGCTGCCGGAGCCGGGCGAGCTTCAGCGATAACGACAAGGCGATGCTGACCGCCGCCGACGGCTTGATCGGCAAGGCGCGCGAGGCGATGGCGACCCAGCAGCTGCACCAGGTGCTCAACGCGATCTGGGCGGTGGTGGCCGACGCCAACCGCTATTTCGCGGGCGAGGCGCCCTGGGCGCTGGCCAAGACCGACCCGCAAGCGGCAGGGCACGGTGCTCTATGTCACCGCGGAAGTTCTGCGCCAGAGTAACAATTCTCTGTCAGCCGTTCATGCCGCGCATCTGCCGCAAAACTGCTCGACATCTTGGCGGTCCGTGCGGGCGAGCGCGACTTCGCCGCGCTGGCGCCCGGCAAGCGCATCGCCGCCGGCCGCACGTTGCCGGCGCCGGCGCCGGTCTTCCCGCGCTATGTCGAGCCCGAAGCAAAGGCCTGACTATGCTCATCGATAGCCATTGCCATTTGGATTTCCCCGACTTTGCGTCCGAATTGGACGCGGTGGTGGCGCGCGCCCGCGCCGCCGGTATCGGCCGCATGCTCACCATCTCGACGCGGGTGAAGAAGCATGCGCAGGTGCTTGCCATTGCGGAGAAATTTCCCGACGTTTTTTGCTCGGTCGGCACCCATCCGCACCATGCGCAGGAGGAGTTGGACGTCGACGCCGGGGCACTGATCGCCATGGCGAAACATCCGAAAATCGTGGCGATCGGCGAGGCCGGGCTCGATTATCACTACGATAACTCGCCGCGCGACCAGCAGATGAAGAGCTTCCGTCAACATATTGCCGCGGCGCGACAAACCGGGCTGCCGCTGGTCATTCATGCGCGCGACTGCGACGCCGACATGGCGGCGGTTCTGACGGAAGAAACCGGGCAGGGCGCCTTCCCCGCGGTGCTGCATTGCTTCACCGGCGGCCGCGATTTGG
This sequence comes from uncultured Alphaproteobacteria bacterium, assembly GCA_963727555.1. Taxonomy (GTDB): domain Bacteria; phylum Pseudomonadota; class Alphaproteobacteria; order Rhizobiales; family Xanthobacteraceae; genus Pseudolabrys. Next base: position 167,585 of record CAVSGT010000002.1, read on the forward strand.
CGATGCGCGCCATCGATCTAGGACTGCATATCTCGTTCACCGGCATCCTGACCTTCAAGCGCTCCGACGATCTGCGCGCCATCGCCGCCGAACTGCCGGCGGACCGCATCATGGTGGAGACGAACTCGCCATATCTGGCGCCGCTGCCGTACCGCGGCAAGCGCTGCGAGCCGGCATACGTCGCCGAGACCGCCAAGGTGCTGGCCGAGACCCGCGGCGTTTCCGCCGACGAAATCGCGCGCCAGACCAGCGAGACGTTCTTCCGGCTGTTCAGCAAAGTCCCGCGTCCGGCGCATGATCCCGAAAAGTGGCAACCGGTTTTCGGACAAGATCATGCGCAAATCTAAAACTTTAGCGGACGCCGCATGAGTTTGCGGTTCACCATTCTCGGCTGCGGCTCCTCCATGGGCGTGCCGCGCGTGGCGCTGGGCTGGGGTTCGTGCGATCCGAACAACCCGAAAAACCGCCGCCGGCGCTGCAGTCTGCTGGTCGAGCGCACGAATGCGCAAGGGCTGCAGACCCGCGTTCTGGTCGACTGCACGCCGGACCTGCGCATGCAATTGCTCGACGCCCAAGTCGACTGGCTCGACGGCGTCCTGATCACCCATGAGCACGCCGACCACACCCACGGCATCGACGATCTGCGCCCGCTGTTCCTGCACAAGCGCCGCCGTGTCGACGTCTATGTCGACGAAGCGACCTCGCGCGCGATGCATGCCCGCTTCGGCTATTGCTTCATGAAGCCGCCCGGCAGCGAATATCCGCCGATCCTGAACGAGCACCGGCTCACGCCCGGCCATCGCGTGACCGTCGAGGGGCAGGGCGGCGCAATCGACGCCCTGCCGGTCTTGCAGGAGCATGGCGACATCCCCTCGCTCGGCTTCCGCTTCGGCGACATCGCCTACTCGGCCGACATCAAGAGCCTGCCGGCGGAAAGCCTGCCGGCGATGGCCGGGCTCGACCTGTGGATCGTCGATGCGCTGCGCATCGCGCCGCACCCGAGCCACCTTAATCTTGACGAGGCGCTGGCCTGGATCGAGCGGGTCAAGCCGAAGCGGGCGATCCTGACCAACCTGCATTCCGACCTCGACTACGAGGCGCTGCGGGCGCGCATACCGGCCAATGTCGAGCCGGCCTTCGACGGGATGCAGCTTGAGATCGCCGCTGGTTAGAGCGCCCCCCGATCGATAAATCCGCCTGCGAAATGAGAGGCTTTCGCTGAATTGTTAATGCGCGCTGCGCCGCCGCCGAAATCGTCATTTTGCGCGCCCGACATTCCGCCGATTCCCGCGCTATTCTGGCAACGGGAATCAGGAGGACATCATGGCGACATCAACCTGTCCGCATTGCCACAACGATACATTTGAACTGGGCGAGGGAAATGTCGGCGGCGTTGGGCATAAGCTTTTCCTCGTGCAATGCACCGGCTGCGGCGCACCCGTTGCCGCCTTTGACACCTACGCCTTCACGCTGCTGCAGGAGCAGGACGCCCGCATCAAACATCTCGAGCAACAGATCGCGACCATCTCGAACGGCGTCGGGCACATCCACCGGGTCGTCGGCGCGATGGCGAACCAACGGACGCTCTAGCGTTCAAAGCCTGCCGCCATGCCAAGGAAACAGATGAAAATCCCTGGTTTAAAGGCCTCAATAGAAATGTTCCATAATATGTCTTATGCGAATCCGACATTGACGTTCGCTCATACGCCGTGGCTTTGCTACGCTCGCCGCTGATCCTCACGCCAGCAGACTTTCCTCGTGAAACCTTCCCGCGACATCGCCCGGCTGCTCGAGATCATGGCGGCCTTGCGCACGCCCGGTAGCGGCTGTCCGTGGGACCTCGAGCAGAATTTCGAGACCATCGCACCCTATACGTTGGAGGAGGCTTACGAGGTCGCCGACGCCATTGCGCGCGCCGACTTCGCGGAGTTGCGCAGCGAACTCGGCGACCTGTTGCTGCAGGTCGTCTACCACGCCCGCATGGCCGAGGAGCAAGGCCGTTTCGATTTCGGCGATGTGGTGCAGGACATCACCGCCAAGATGGTGCGGCGGCATCCGCACGTGTTTGCCGATGCCGACGGCCGCACCGTCGAGGCGGTGGCCGGCCTATGGGAACGCATCAAGTCCGAGGAGAAAGCCGAGCGCGGCGAAGCGCCCGCCGCCGGTGCACTTGCCGGCGTGCCCGTGACCCTGCCCGCGTTAACCCGCGCCTTGAAGCTGCAGGACAAGGCCGGGCGGGTCGGCTTCGACTGGAACGATCCGCGCGCGGTGCTCGCCAAGATCCGCGAGGAGGCCGACGAGATCGAGGCCGTGATCGATGCCGGCGAGCGCGACGCGAGCGCGGCGGAAGTCGGCGACCTGCTATTCGCGGTGGTCAACCTTGCCCGCCATCTCAAGGCCGATCCGGAAGGCATTCTGCGCGCCACCAACCTCAAATTCGAGCGCCGCTTCGCGGCCATCGAGCGCGCGCTTGCCGCGCGCGGCATGACGCCCAAGGATGCGACTTTGGCGGAAATGGATGCGCTCTGGGACGAGGCGAAGGCGGCGGAGAAGATATCTCCTGTCGTCCCGGCCGAGCGCAGCAAGAGCCGGGACCCATAGCCACCCCGGTTGTCGAGAGACCGCGGCGTATGGGTCCCCGCGTTCGCGCGGACGACGGCCGTCACGCCCCGAACTTCGCCCTCACCTGCGCCACCTTGTCGGCGTCGGCGCGCACAATAACGGCGAGTCGTCCATCGTCGCCCATGTCCTTGGAGAGCACTTCGGAATGACGATAGAGCCAGCTCAAGCCGGCGCCGTCGGCCGGGTCGATCGAGATTTCGAGCGTCTGCCGGCTTTCGCCCAAGCGCGCCTCGATCGCCGCAATCAGGCTGTCGATCCCCTCGCCGCTTAACGCCGACGCCAACACCGGCCGGCGTTCGATCGGCTGGCGCTCGGCCAGATTGGCCAGTTGCTCGCGGGCGTTGGCATCCAGACGGTCGATCTTGTTCCAGACCTCGATCAGCCGCCGGTCGGTCGCTTCGATGCCGAGTTCGCCCAGCACCTTTTCGACGTCGCGCGACTGCGCGGCCGCGTCCTCATGCGACATGTCGCGCACGTGCAGAATGACGTCGGCCTCGATCACCTCCTCCAGCGTAGCGCGGAACGCCGCCACCAGCATGGTCGGCAGATCGGAGATGAAGCCCACGGTATCGGACAAGATGATGCGGGTGCCGAGCGGCAGGTCGACCGCGCGCAGGGTCGGATCGAGGGTCGCGAACAGCATGTCGGCGGACACAACGGTCGCCGCCGTCATGCGGTTGAACAGCGTCGACTTGCCGGCATTGGTGTAGCCGACCAGCGCCACGATCGGATATGGCACCCGCTTGCGCGCCTCGCGGTGCAGCTTGCGGGTGCGCTTGACCTTGTCGAGTTCGCCCTCGATGCGGGCAAGCCGTTCCTCGATCACCCGCCGGTCGGCTTCGAGCTGCGTCTCGCCGGGCCCGCCGAGAAAGCCGAAGCCGCCGCGCTGGCGCTCCAGATGCGTCCATGAGCGCACCAGCCGGCTCTTCTGATAGGTGAGATGGGCGTGCTCGACTTGCAGCGCGCCTTCCCGCGTGCGCGCGCGCCGCCCGAAGATTTCGAGGATCAAGCCGGTGCGGTCGAGCACCTTGGCGTTCCACGCCCTCTCCAGATTGCGCTGCTGCACCGGCGAGACCGGGCAGTCCATCACCACGACCGATGCGTCCAGGCTCTTGGTGAGGCCGGCGATTTCATCGACCTTGCCTTTGCCGATATAGGTCGCCGGGCGAATATCGTTGAGCGTGACCAGCCCCGACTGAACGACGTTGAGGTCGATCGCCCGCGCAAGACCGACGGCTTCCTCAAGCCGCGCCTCCGGCGTGCGCGTCTGCGCGGCGAGGCGCGCCCCTGCCCGCGCGCCGGTCTGCTTGAGCCACGGCTCAATGACGAGCGCGCGTCCGGTTTCCGAGCGCGTCGCGCTCAGCCGGTCCGCGCCTTCATGACGCCGACGTGGTTCCAATCAGGCTTTGTCCCCAGCCGGCGGTTCGTCGCCGCCTTCGAACAGCTGGATCGGGTGACCCGGCATGATGGTCGAGATCGCGTGCTTGTAGACCAGCTGAGAATGTCCGTCCCGCCGCAACAACACGCAGAAGTTATCGAACCAAGTTACCACACCCTGCAATTTCACCCCATTGACCAAGAAGATGGTGAGCGGGATTTTGCTTTTACGGACGTGATTGAGAAAAGTGTCTTGTAGATTTTGCGCACGTTCGGCTGCCATATCGGCGGCTCCTTTTTTGCTCGCGTCGTTGCACGAGACTTTCGTTGCCGGTGCCTTTCAGCCGCGCGTTGCCGACGCGTGCTGCCTCTCCCCTGGGTGAAGCGAAAAAGGCCGCCGGGGACACCATTAGAAAGGACCATGTATCGCGGTGCAAGCATGCAAGTCGCGGGCCGTTCTAATGTATTGAGATCGTTGGATTTTAGCTGACTTCGGCATAGCGGCGATAGTCGCGGCGCAGGCCCGTGGCGATCAGGCCCGGGGCGCCATTGCCGACCGGCCGGCCGTCGATGCGGGTGACCGGCAGCACGATCTGACTGGCGGAGGTGACAAAGGCCTCGCGTGCCGCATAGGCCTCCTCGACGGTGAAGGCGCGCTCCTCGAACGCAAGCCCCTGCGCCTTGATCGCGTCGATAACGACCGAGCGGGTGATGCCGGGGAGGATGTCGCGGCCGAGCGGATGGGTAATGAGCTTGCCGTCGCGATTGACGATCCAGGCATTGGACGAAGCGCCTTCGGTGACGCGGCCCTCGGCGTCCACCAGCCAGGCTTCGCGGGCGCCGGCGTCGCGCGCGGCCTGCTTGGCCAGCACATTCGGCAAGAGCGCTACCGATTTGATGTCGACGCGCTGCCAGCGGATATCCGGCACCGTGACGACGGCAATGCCCTCGGCGGCGACCTGCTCGAGCTTGGCAAGATCGTTGCTGCGCGCCGTCACTATCAAGGACGGGCGCGTGCCGGCCGTGGGGAACGGGAAATCGCGGCGCGCTACCCCGCGCGTGATCTGCACGTAAACAATCCCGTCCTGTACGCGGTTGCGGCGAATGGTCTCGCGCATCACCACGGCGAGTGCCGCCGGCGCCATCGGCTGCGCCATGCGAAGTTCGTCGAGGGAGCGTTTGAGCCGGGCCATATGGCGCCGTTCGTCGACCAGCCGCCCTGCCCGCACCTCGCAGACCTCATAGACGCCATCGGCGAATTGGAATCCGCGATCTTCGGCCGAAACCATGGCCTCGGCGCGCGACAGATAACGGCCGTTCACATACGCAATGCGCGACATAAAAGACCTATTCCGTGGCGCATGATCTTGTCCGAAAACCGGCTCCCATCCCCGATCGGGGTCGAGGACATGCTTTTCGGGATCATGCGCTAGCCGATCCCGAGCGCCTTGAGCTTGCGATGCAGCGCCGAGCGCTCCATGCCGACGAATTCGGCGGTGCGCGAAATATTGCCGCCGAAGCGGCTGATCTGCGCCACCAGATATTCGCGCTCGAACACTTCACGCGCGTCGCGCAGCGGCAGCCCCATCAGATGCTCGCCGCCGTCGCCGTTCGGCATGCTCGGCACCATGGAGCCGACATCAGGCGGCAGCATGCTGGCATCGAGCACCACGTTGGGATCGCCGTCGGCCAAAATCATCAGGCGTTCGATATTGTTGCGAAGCTGGCGGACATTGCCGGGCCAATCGTGCGATTGCAGCACCGCCATGGCGTCGTCGCCGATGCGCCGCTTCGGCAGGCCGGTGGCCTGCGAAATCTGCCCCATGAAATACTCGACCAGATCGGGAATATCCTCGCGCCGTTCCGCGAGCGGTGGCACGCGGATCGGCACCACCGACAGGCGGTGATAAAGGTCTTCGCGGAAGCGTCCCTCCGCGATCGCAGCCTCGAGGTTGTGCGCGGTGGATGAGACGATACGCACGTCGACCGCTATTTTGGCGCTGCCACCGACGCGCTGAAACGTCTGGTCCACCAGCACGCGCAGGATCTTGTTCTGCGTCTCGCGCGGCAAGTCGGCGACGTCGTCGATGAATAACGTGCCGCCATGCGCTTCTTCGAGCGCCCCGGTCTTGCGCCCCTCGCCGCCGTTGGTTTGATCGACGCCGAACAATTCGACTTCCATGCGCTCCGGGGTGATGGCGGCGGCATTGATGACGATGAACGGCCCGCCGGCGCGGCTCGACATCTGGTGCACCGTGCGGGCCGCCAGCTCCTTGCCGGCGCCCGACGGACCGACGATGAGGATACGGCTGTTGGTCGGCGCCACCTTCTCGACGGTCTGGCGCAACTGCCCGATCATCGCCGAGCGTCCGATCAGCGTCGCCGGTGACGGCGCCAATTGCTTGAGTTGGCGGACCTCGCGCTTGAGCCGCGAGGTTTCCAGCGCCCGGTCGGCCACCAGCACCAGACGGTCGGCCTTGAACGGCTTTTCGATGAAATCATAGGCGCCGTGCTTGATGGCGGCGACCGCGGTTTCGATATTGCCGTGACCCGAAATCATCACCACCGGCAATTCGGGATGTTCCTGCTTGATGGCTTCGAGCAATTGCAAGCCGTCGAGCCGGCTGCCCTGCAGCCAGATATCGAGGAATATCAGGTTCGGCCGCCGCGCCACGATCGCCGCCAGCGCGTCGTCGCTGTTGCGCGCGGTGCGCGCGCTATAGCCCTCGTCCTGCAATATGCCGGCGACCAGATCGCGGATATCGGCTTCATCGTCGACGATCAGAATGTCAGCGGCCATTAGCTTACTCGTTCACGATTTTCTGTTTGTCGTTGGGGGCGGCCTCGTCTTGGCCTTCAGAGGCAAAGCGCACGCGCACCCAAGCGCCGCGCTGGCCCGCGATCTTGTCGGCGGCGTCCCGTAGCTCGATGCTGCCGCCGTGTTCCTCCACGATGCGTCCGACAATCGCCAGCCCGAGACCGGTGCCCTTCTCGCGCGTGGTAACGTAGGGCTCCAACAGGCGATTGCGATTCTCCGTCGGCAGACCAATGCCGTTGTCGACTACGTCGATCACGATGTCGCCGCCATCGCGGCCCGCGAACACGCGGATCGATCCCTTACCAAGTTCGGCCGGCGGCACCGCCGCGATGGCCTCGCTGGCGTTTTTGATGATGTTGGTCAGCGCTTGCGAGATCAGACGTCGATCGAACTTGGCGGGCATCGGATCCTCGGCGATCTCCGCCGCGATATCGATATCGGCGAGACTGACGCGCATCAAAAACACCGCCTGCCGCACGGTATCGGCCACGTCCTCGGCGGCAATCACCGGCTTCGGCATGCGTGCGAAGCGCGAGAACTCGTCCACCATGCGCTTGATGTCGTCGACCTGGCGCACGATGGTGTCGGTGCATTGCTCGAACACCTCGCGGTCGTCGGTGATGGTTTTGCCGTATTTCCGGCGCAGCCGTTCGGCCGAGAGCTGGATCGGCGTGAGCGGGTTCTTGATCTCGTGCGCGATGCGGCGGGCGACGTCGGCCCAGGCCGAGGTTCGCTGCGCGGCCACCAGATCGGTGATGTCGTCGAGTGTGACCACGTAGCCATGATCGGATTCAGGCGACTGTTCGCTGGCGACCCGAACGGACAGATTGCGTTCACGGCCTTTGCGGCTGATGGTGACCTGGTCCTGGGTCAGCCGCTGGGCGCCCGACTGGGCGTCGGCCATGATACCGGCGAGCTCCGGCAGGACTTCCACCAGCGGCTTGCCGAGCGCTTGGTCCTCGCTGCGTTCGATGAGCCTCTCGGCCGACCGGTTGAGAATGCTCACGCAACCCTGACCGTCGACGCCGATCACGCCGGCGCTCGCGCCGGCCAAGACCGCCTCGGTAAACCGGCGGCGGCTGTCGATAACGTCGCGGGCGCGCACGATGTCGTCGCGCTGCGTGCGCAATTCCTGGGTCATCCGGTTGAAGGTTTCGCCAAGATGGCCGAGATCGCCTTCCGATCGGTGCACCGGCACACGCACATAAAGATTGCCGGTGGAGACCAGATTGGCGGCGCCGATCAGTCGACGGATCGGCGCGACCAGCTTGTTGGCAAAATTCAGCCCAATCCATGCCGCCGACAACAGCACGATGAGCGTGATTACGGTGTACATCAGCCCGAAGGCGACCTGCACGCCGAGGCGGCGTGCTTCGAGGGCGGCATATTCACTTACGCCGGCGCGCATGGCCTGCAACTGTGGTACGACGCGCGCGTCGAGCAATTGCGCGACATAGAGATAGTTGTCGCTGTACTCCTGCAGTTTGATGATCGCCGCCACATAATTGGTGTCGGGCAGCAGCACGATCTGCGGGACCTTGTCGCTGACTTGCGCCAACGCCTCACGTGGCGGAATTGCAAAGACTTGGGTGATACCAAGATTGGCGCGCGCCACGACGTTGAGACTCTTGTCGAGAATGATTGCCGAGGCCAGCCCGCGCGCGGACGCTTGAAACGTCAGGAATTGCTTTAGCTTTGTCGGGTCGTCGTCGAATGTCGATTTGCTGCGGGCAATCGCGTAGGCCATGGTCAGGATGTCGGAGCGGACCATCTGCGCGTGATCGCGCAGATAGGCCTCGCCGACGATCAGCGAGTTTTCGATCGCGCCCCGCATGCGGGTGGAAAACAACTGGTCGAGACCGCGATCGAGCGTGACGCTCGCCACCACCGCGACCACGACCGCCGGCAACGCCGCGATGATCGCAAACAATCCGACGATGCGAACATGCAGCCGCGCCGCCGCCCGCCCGGTTCGGCGGGCTTGCACGACCTGCCACACCTCGCGGGTAATGACGCCGATCAGCAGCAACACGGTCACCGCATTCGCGAGCAGCAGCGTGACCACCACATTGTGGGTGGGCGGAATCGGGGTCAGGTTGGCGAGAACGACAAAGGTGACGAAGGCCGACAGCAGGGCAAGCCCGACCGCGATCGGACCCAGCACCCGGATTTCACGCCGTTTGGCGGGCGGGGCGGTCAGCGAAGCCTCGGCGGTGGCAGCTTGTTCGACGCTCATCAAGCCCCTGTCCGGCGGATGGGGGTGTGTCCGCCCCGATGCACGACGTCGGGATCGGCGCCCAGCACCGTCCCCGTAGTGATGCCTTTATACAACAATGTTGCGAAAATGCGACAAATCCACGGCGCAAATCGCGCCCAGTCGCTAGATCGGGCGTCAGTTGCCGCCGCGGAAGATCTGAATGTCGAGGTCGCGGATTTTCTTGCGCAAGGTGTTGCGGTTGACGCCCAAAAGGTCGGCGGCGCGGATCTGGTTGCCGCGGGTGGCCGCGAGCGCCGCCGACAGCAGCGGGTATTCGATTTCCCGCAAGATGCGGTGGTAGAGGCCGGCGGGCGGAACGCCGTCCTCAAAGCCGGCAAAATACGCGGCGAGATGGCGTTCGACCGCCGCGCTCAGACTTTCCTCGGCGCGCGGCTCATCGCCGCCAGCCGGCAGCGCCGGCTGCGCAAGCTCGGATTCGATTACCGCCGCGCTGATCGTCTCCTGCGGATAAAGCGCCGACAGCCGCCGCGCGAGGTTTTCCAGTTCGCGCACATTGCCGGGCCAGCGGTGCCGCTTAAGGCGGTCAAGGCCCGCGGCCTCAATCTGCTTGGGCGGCAGGCCTTCGCGTAGCGCCTGCGCAAAGAAGTGCCGGATGAGATCGGGGATGTCCTCGGTACGCTCGCGCAAGGGCGGCAGCCGCAGCGGCACGACGTTAAGCCGGAAAAACAGATCTTCGCGGAACAGACCTTGCTGGATCAACAGCCGGAGATCCTTGTTGGTCGCGGCAATGATGCGCACGTCGCTCTTGATCGGTGTGCGGCCGCCGACTGTCGTGTATTCGCCCTGCTGCAGCACGCGCAGCAACCGGGTTTGCGCTTCCATCGGCATGTCGCCGATTTCATCGAGGAAAAGCGTGCCGCCTTCGGCTTGCTCGAAACGGCCGGCGCTGCGCGTATTGGCGCCGGTGAAGGCGCCCTTCTCGTGGCCGAACAATTCGGACTCGATCAGGTCGCGCGGGATCGCCGCCATGTTGATGGCAACGAAGGTGCCGCTGCGCCGTTTGCCGTAATCGTGCAGCGCGCGCGCCACCAGCTCCTTGCCGGTGCCGGATTCGCCGGAAATCATCACGGTCAAGTCGGTCTGCATCAACCGCGCCAAGACGCGGTAGATTTCCTGCATGGCCGGCGAGCGCCCGACCAACGGAATATTGTCGAAGTCTTCGTTTTTCAGCGCGGGCGAGCGCGGCTCTTTCGGCTCCGACAGCGCACGGCCGACGATGGCGATCAGCTCCTTGAGATCAAACGGCTTCGGCAGATATTCGTAGGCGCCGCGCTCGGAGGCGCGGATCGCGGTCATGAATGTGTTCTGCGCGCTCATGACGATGATCGGCAGATCGGGCCGCGCCTTGCGGATGCGCGGGATGAGATCGAAGGCGTTTTCGTCCGGCATCACCACGTCGGTGATGACGAGGTCGCCGTCGCCCTGGCTGATCCAGCGCCAGAGCGTGGCGGCGTTGCCGGTCGAGCGCACTTCATAGCCCGCGCGCGACAGCGCTTGGTTGAGGACGGTGCGGATGGCCGCATCGTCGTCGGCGACTAATATGCTTCCCGTCGGCATGGTGTCCTCACGGGCTGTGAACCGGCGGAGCGTCGTTGGCGACCGCGCCATCGCCGCTGTAGATCGGCATCAACACGCGAAATGTCGTCCGGCGCGGCTGCGATTCGCATTCGATGATGCCGCCGTGGTCGCCGACGATCTTCGCGACCAGCGCCAGACCGAGCCCGCTTCCGGTCGGTTTGGTGGTGACAAATGGGTCAAACAGATGCGGCATCAGGTCTTCCGGCACGCCGGGTCCGTTGTCCTTCACGCAGAACTCAAGCGGCAATGACACCCGCGTCTTGCGGCCGGGCACCATCAGGCGAACGCCCGGACGGAACGCCGTGGTCAGGTGGATTTCGCCGTCGACCGCGCCCTCCCCGATGGCCTCGGAAGCGTTTTTTACGAGATTGAGAAACACCTGCACGAGCTGGTCGCGATTGCCGAGCACCGCCGGCAGCGACGGGTCGTAAACTTCGACAATCTTGATGTTGCGGGCGACGCCCGACTGCGCCAGGCGCTTCACATGATCGAGCACGACATGAATATTGACCGGTTTGCGCTCGACCGGCCGTTCGTCGGCGAACACTTCCATGCGATCGACCAGCTTCACGATCCGGTCGGTCTCCTCGCAAATCAATTTGGTGAGCGGGCGGTCGTCATCGCCGGCCGACTGCTCCAGAAGCTGGGCGGCGCCGCGGATGCCGGACAACGGGTTCTTGATTTCATGCGCCAGCATGGCGGCGAGCGCGATCACCGAGCGCGCGGCGCCGCGGTGGGTCAATTGCCGGTCCATCTTGTCGGCGATGGTGCGCTCTTGCAGCATGACCACGACATGGTCGCGATATTCCGGCAGCGGCGCGACATAGAGATCGACCAAGCGTTCGCCGGGATTGCGCGGGGTGGCGAGATCGACCTTGTATTCGTTGACGGCCGCGCCGGTGCGGCGCACCTGCTCGATCAAGCTGAGCAGCGGCGATCCGAACGGCACCAGGTCGCGCAACATGTGCCGGCGCAACATCGGGATCGAGGCTTCGAAGAATTGCTCGGCCGCCACATTGGCATCGGCGATCTTGCCGTCGGCCGACACCATGATCACCGGGTGCGGAAGCGCGTGCAGCACGGCATCGGCCGGCGATGACGTGTCGGCGGTGACGGCGTGGGCGCGGCTCATGCGGCGGCCCTCCACGCAAAGGCATCGTAAGCATCGGCGAGGTGACGGCGCGCGTGCACCGGCTCGTCGGCGGTGAGCACGCGCACGCGGTGATGCTTGAGCAAGGCGATCGGCGCGCCGGCGGTGGCAGCGGCGGTATCGAGCGCCCAACCGAGATGCTTGCGGGCGTGGCGGCGACCGATGGCGACGCCGTGATGATCGATCATTTCGCGGTAGAGCGCATCGTTCATCTCCAGCTGTTCGGAAAGCGGCGGCGCCGCTTCACGGCGCCCCGTCGCGAGATAACGCGCCAGTTGGCCGGGCAACCACGGACGGCCTTGCGCGGCGCGCCCCATCATCACCGCGTCGGCGCCCGATGCGGCCAGCGCGGCGACCGCGTCATCGCATGCGCGGATGTCGCCGTTGACGACAACCGGAATGCGCACGCTTTGCTTGATCGCGCCAATGGCGGCCCAGTCCGCCCGCCCGTCATAGAACTGGCAGCGGGTGCGGCCGTGCACGGTGACCGCCTGGATGCCGGCGGCTTCGGCGCGGCGCGCGAGTTCGGGCGCGTTGATGTTGGCGTCATCCCAGCCGAGCCGCATTTTCAACGTCACCGGCACGCGCACGGAGGCGACGGTCGCCTCGATCAAAGTGAGCGCATGACCGAGGTCGCGCATCAGGGCCGAGCCGGCGGCGCCATTGGTCACCTGTTTGGAGGGGCAGCCCATGTTGATGTCGATGATGTGCGCGCCCTCGGCTTCGGCGATGCGGGCGCCCTCGGCCATCCAGCGCGCTTCACAGCCGGCGAGCTGCACGACGTGGATAGCGACACCTGCCCCTTCGCTGCGCACCTGCGCTTCGCGCGCGCCGCGCGCGAGGCCGGCACCCGCGGTCATTTCCGATACGACAAGGCCGGCGCCCAGGCGCTCCGCCAGCCGGCGGAAGGGCGCATCGGTGATCCCCGACATCGGCGCAAGAACGACCCGGTTCGGCACCTCGATAGCGCCAATTGACCAAAAGTCTTGCGGGAACGGACTGATTTCGGCTCTCACGTCGTCCTGCCTATGTTTTAGGCGAAATACAAATTTGCTCAGAGTTTAGCCATTTCGGCAAGGGGCGCAAGTGCTGCACTGCAAAAAGATGTTCATCGTTAAATACACCCCGATCACCGCTAAAGCTTCCCTGAAGTGGCCGGAACGCGCTAATCCAAGCCGAATTCGGGAGCGGGAACAGCATGGCAGGCGTTGCAGCGGTGATCGTGGCGGCCGGGCGCGGCTTACGCGCGGGGGCGGATCTGCCCAAGCAATTCAAGCCCATCGGTGGCGCGCCCATGGTGCGGCAGAGCCTGGTCATGCTCAACGTGCACCCCGAGGTGGCGTGCGTACAGCCGGTCATCCACCCCGACGATGTGGAGATGTTTCGCGCCTCGGCTGTCGGTCTCGATCTTCTGCCGCCGGTATTCGGCGGCGCGACGCGACAGGCCTCGGTGCGCGCGGGGCTCGAGGCGCTGTCGGCGCGCGCGCCGCAGATCGTGCTGGTGCATGACGCGGCGCGGCCTTTCGCCAGCGCGGCCCTGGCGTCGCGGGCGATCGAAGCCGCGCGCAAAAGCGGCGCCGCCATCCCCGGCCTGCCGGTCACCGACACCGTCAAGAGCGTCGATGCCGACAATCGCATCACCGGCACCATTGAGCGCGCAAGCTTGCGCACGGTGCAGACGCCGCAGGCCTTCGCCTTCGACGCCTTGCTGGCGGCGCATCGCAAGGCCGCCGCCGCCGGCCGCGAGGATTTCACCGACGACGCCGCGCTCGCCGAATGGGCCGGCCTGCCGGTCAGCGTGTTCGCCGGCGAAGCCGGCAACATCAAGATGACGACGCCGGACGATTTCGCGCGCGCGCAAGCCACGTCGTTCGCCGCGCAATTCGCGTCGCTTGGCGACGTGCGCACCGGCACCGGCATCGACGTGCATGCCTTCGCGCCCGGCGATTACGTCACCCTCGGCGGCGTTCGCATTCCGCACGGCCAAGCGCTCACCGGCCACTCCGACGCCGATGTCGTGCTGCACGCGCTGACCGATGCCATTCTCGGCGCGCTCGCCGACGGCGACATCGGCGTGCATTTTCCGCCGAGCGATCCGCAATGGCGCGGCGCCTCCTCCGACCGCTTCGTCGCCTTCGCGCTCGATCGTCTCGCCCAGCGCGGCGGCCGCATCGGCCATATCGACATCAATATTGTGTGCGAGGCCCCGCGCATCGGGCCGCATCGCGACGCCATGCGCGACAACATCGCGCGGCTTGCCGGCATCGATCCCGGCCGCGTGGCGGTGAAGGCGACCACCAGTGAGAAGCTCGGCTTCACCGGCCGTGGCGAAGGCATCGTGGCCTATGCTACCGCGACGGTGCGGCTGCCGTGGAGCTGACGTGATGGACGAGGAACTGCGCGCGGCGGCGACGGCGGTGCTCGAAACCTGTCGCGCGCGCGGCTTGAAAGTGGCGACGGCGGAATCCTGCACCGGCGGCCTGGTTGCCGGCGCGCTCACCGAAATCGCCGGCTCGTCGGACGTAGTCGACCGCGGCTTCGTCACCTATTCGAACGAAGCCAAGCAGCAGATGCTGGCCGTGGCGCCTGAGACACTGATGAAGCACGGCGCGGTCAGCCGCGAAACCGCCGAAGCGATGGCGCGCGGCGCCATCAGCCATTCGAACGCCGACCTCGCGGTCGCCATCACCGGCATCGCCGGCCCCGGCGGCGGCAGCGCCGACAAGCCGGTTGGCCTGGTGCATTTTGCCGCCGCCTCGCGCACAGGCGCCCCCACCCATCGCGAAATGCACTACGGCGATATCGGGCGCAGCGATGTGCGGCACAAGTCGGTGCAGCAAGCACTCGCGATGCTCAAAGAGTTGGCGGAGAAGTCCTAGAACGCTGACTTAAAAACGCGTCGCCAAACCCGAATGAATACGAGCTTGATGAAGGCGCGATTGGGTGCCTGACGGGCACCCTCGCGGCATGCTATCGTTCGCGCTGATCATTGGTTCGCTCGTGAATAAGCTATTAAGCCTGAGGAGGAAGCGACAATGGCGGCAACACACAAAGGCGAGTGTTTTTGCGGAGCTGTTCAGCTGGAGGTTTCCGGCGAGCCGGAAGCAATGGGGTATTGCCATTGCCAGTCATGCAGATCCTGGTCGGCTGGCCCGGTGAATGCTTTTACCCTTTGGAAGCCCGATGCCGTACGGATCACTGCCGGTGCGGAGCACGTTGCCATGTTCCAAAAAACAGAAACCAGTCAGCGGCAATACTGCCGGAAATGCGGTGGCCACCTTATGACCAACCATCCTCCGCTGGGATTGGTCGACGTCTATGCAGCGACTTTGCCGACCTTGAAATTCAGCCCAGGTGTCCACGTAAACTATGCCGAAACAGTTTTGCCGATGCGGGATGGTCTCCCCAAGCTGAAGGATTTTCCTAAAGAGTTTGGCGGCTCAGGCGACGTGATGCCGGAGTAGAATTGGCGCCTAAAATGCGAATGAATGGAATAGCACGCAAGTCTGTACTATCATTGGTATTATCTCAAGATTTCTAGTTCGAACGCGGGCCCGGGTAAAATGGAAGAGCGAGGAGTAGAGCGCCGGCTCGCGGCAGTTCTGGCGGCGGATGTGGTTGGCTATAGTCGTCTCATGGAGGTCGACGAGGCGGGGACCCTCGCACGGCTCAAATCGGTGCGGCTGGAGTTGATCGACCCGGCGATCACCAAATGCAAGGGCCGCATCATCAAGACCACCGGCGATGGACTTCTGGTGGAATTCCAAAGCGTCACCGAAGCGCTCAGCTGTGCAGTCGAATTCCAACAGCGCATGGCGCGGCGCAATCGCGACATGGCGGCATCGCGCAGCCTGCTTTATCGGATCGGCATCAATCTGGGCGACGTGATCGTTGAGGACAACGATATCTTCGGCGATGGCGTCAATGTGGCGGCGCGTCTTGAGTCGATGGCAGATCCCGGCGGGATCTGCATCTCCGCGGCGGTGCGCGACCAGGTTGGCGATCGGCTCGGCGTCGGATACGAGGATCTCGGCGAGCAGCAGGTCAAGAACATCAACCGCGCAATCCGCGCCTATAGGGTTCTGCTGGACGGCCAATCTTCGGAAGCAAGCAAAGGAGTCTCGAGCGGCCAGGCTGCATCGGGGACGAGCACGCGAAAACCGGCGATCGCGGTGCTGCCGTTCGTCAATATGAGCGGCGATTCGGAGCAGGAATTCTTTGCCGACGGGCTGACCGAGGACATCATTACCGAGTTGTCGCGTTTTCGCGAACTCCTGGTCATTTCGCGCAACGCCGTTTTCGTGCACAAGGGCAAGCCCGTGAAGGCGCAGGCAATCGCGCGCGAATTCGGCGTGGACTATGTTGTGGAAGGAAGCGTGCGCAAGGCGGCGGATCGCGTGCGGGTCACCGTCCAACTCATCGACGGCGGGACAGAAACGCATATCTGGGCTGACCGCTACGACCGAAAGCTTGAAGATATTTTTGCCATTCAGGACGAGGTGACGTCGGCTATCGCCGCGACGCTGTTTGGCCGCGTTGAGGCTGCCCGCCACGACCGGGTCCAACGCAAACGCACTGAGAATATGGCGGCATACGAGTATGTGCTGACCGGCAAGGTCCTGCACCATTGGTCGAACCGCGACGCCAACGCCGAGGCGCTTCGCATGCTGGAGCGTGCCATTGAGATCGATCCGAACTATGCGCACGCCCACGCCTGGAAAGCTTGCGTGACCGGTCAGTCTTGGCTGCACAAATGGTGCGAGGATCCCGAAGCCACTGTGCAGGTGATCTCGGACGAATTGCAGATCGCTCTCTCGCTCGACGACAACGATGCCGACGTGCACCGGATCCTCGCCGCACTGAAGTTAAATTTCAACGAGTACGACAAAGCGGTCTATCATCAGGATCGCGCGCTTAGCCTCAATCCGAACAGCGATCTTATTGTCGTGCAGCAGGGTGAAATCCTCACCTGGCTTGGACGTCCCGAGGAAGGGATCGAGTGGGTTCGCCGAGCGATGCGGCTCAACCCCTATCATCCAGAGCGCTTCTGGAGCCATCTCGGCCGCGCGCAATACACGGCGCGCCTCTATGGCGATGCGATCCAGTCGTTCAGCAAGCTGGCAACGCCGGATCACACGCATCATGCCTTTCTCGCGGCATCGTCGGCGCAGTTGGGAAACCGTACCGCCGCCGCCGCGCATGCGCGAGAAGTGCTGCAACGAGATGCCACTTTTACCATCCAGAGCTACCTCGGGACGCTTCACTTCAAGCAGCCGTCGGATGTCGAGCATCTGCGCGACGGGTTGGTGAAGGCAGGGCTGCCGAGCTAGGCCAAATCGGGTTTCTTGCCCCGCGGCAGCGGACTCGACATATGGCCGCGCGAAAGCGCTGGATAGGGCTCGCCGTGCCCCCCGCTCGCCCGCGCCCTAATTACCGCGTCATTTCGTCCGTCCCATCGCCCGCAGCCGCAGCATCGCAACGATCCCGAACGCCGGCCCGAGCGCGAGGCCGGCGAGCAGCACCGGCCAGCCCAACGTGCCGGCAACGAGCGGCGTGAACTGCACGGTGAGGATGGTGAGCGCGAAGCCGAGCGCGGTCTGGAAGGTGAGCAAAGACCCGGCCTGCTCGGGCAGCGCGTAGTCGGCAACCAGCGCGGAGAATTGCGCGGAGTCCGGCAGGATGGCGGCGCCCCAAACCAGCACGATGACGAAAGTCAGCCAGACCGGGCCGCCGAAGGTGAGCGCCGTGGCGATGGCGCAGGCGCCGCTCACCACCATGGCGATGGTCGCGGTCTCGGCCTTGCCGACGCGGTCGGCGGCAAGGCCTGCGACCACGCACACCACGCCGCCGGCGGCGATCGACAGAAAGGCCGTGAGCTTGGCGAGCTGCTCGGCTTGCGGCTGCGCCAGCGTGGCGCCGTACGACACGGCCGTTGCCGCCGCGATCCAGGCCCACATAGCGTAGAGTTCGAACATGTGGCCGAGATAACCGGCGTAAGCCAGGCGGACGCGGCGGTTGGTCCAGGCGGCGGCGATGGCGTGCGGATCGAAGCGGGTCGCGCTGCCGTGGTAGGGACCGAGGTGGCTTGCGAGCGCGAGCAGGCCGCCGGCGCCGGCAATGAGCGACGCCGCGGCGATGCTCTCGCGCCAATCGGCGCCGACCACGAAGGCCAGCAAATGCGGCGCGGCCGAGCCGAGGGTGACCGCGCCGACCAGCGCACCGACCAGAAAGCCGCGGTCCTTCACGCCCCAGCCGACGGCGACCTTCATGCCGACCGGATAGACGCCGGCAAGCAGCGCGCCGGTGACCACGCGCGCCGCGATCGCCATATCGCCGCCAGGCACGGCGATGAGCAGGATGCCGTTGACGAGCCCCGCCCCGATCGCAGACGCCGCAAAGACGCGGCGCGGGTCGAAGCGGTCGGACAGGCCCAGTATGGCGGAACCGAGCGCGCCGATGACGAAGCCCGCCTGCACGGCGCTCGAGAGGGCTGCCTGGCGCAGTGGCGACACGGCGGCCTCGCGCAACATGTCGGGCAGTACCGCTGCGGAGACGAACCACAGCGACATGGCCGCCACTTCGGCCAGCATCAGCAGCGTCAGCGAGCGGAACTTCATGCGCGGCTATTCTCGCTGACGACCGCGACCAAAGCGGGTGAACCGGCCCTCGCGGGGCCATAAAGTCAACTCAACGGTCGGCAAGGTTACCGCCGATTTCATGGATCGCCCCCGCGCCCAACTCGTGCGGCTGCCTTATAGTGGCTCCCGCGTGTCGCGAACATTCGGCAGATTGCGACGGCCAATATGCCTGTATTTCGACGTTATCTTGTTGCCGCGTTGATGCTGGCTGGGCTGAGCGCATCTGCGCCGCCGGGCCATGCGCAAGGCGTGCTGCAAGCGCACTACGGCATCACCATGACCGGCGTGACCATCGGTGAAATCACCTGGCGGGCCGATATCGGCAGCGCACTCTACACCACATCGGCGAGCGGCAAGGCCAGCGGCGTGCTGAGCGTGCTGGTGAACGGCGAAGGCTCGGTTGTGGCCAAGGGCAGCGTCATGGAAGGCCGATTGAGTCCGCTCTTCGTTCACCTCAAAGACGACCGACGACGAAGGCGCCATCGATCTGCAATTGAGCTTCGCCGACGGCATGGCGACCGAGCAGATCACGCCGCCGCCGGTGAGCAAGGACCGCGTGCCGGTGACCGAGGCCGACCGCCGCAGCGTCGCCGATCCATTGAGCGCGGTGCTGATCCCGACCAAAGCCGGCCCCGGCATGCTGTCGTCGTCGGATTGCAATCATGTGCTGATGATCTTTGACGGGCGGCGGCGCTACAACTTGGTGCTCACGTTTGCCCGCATGGGCAAGGTTACCGTCGCGCACGGTTATGCCGGACCGATCTTGGTGTGCGGCGTGACCCTGCAGCCGATCGCCGGCTACCGTTCCGACAGCCTGCTGGTGAAATACGTCGCCGGCCGGCGCGACATGGAGCTGTGGTTTGCGCCGATCGCCGGCACCGCGATCATGGCGCCGGTGCGCGTGCTGATGCCGACACTGATCGGGACGCTGAAGATCGATGCCGATCGGTTCGAGGCGACGGCCGTGCAACCGTCGCCCTTGCCGCCGGCGCGCTAAATCGAGATGGTCTGTTCATGACAGCAAGACGCAACCGGCAGGTTCGGCTCAAATCGCGCCCCAACGGCATCCCACAAGCCGAACATTTCGACATCGTCGAAGCCGACGTTCCCGAACTCGTCGTCGGGCAAATTTTGGTGCGCAACGAATATCTCTCGGTTGAGCCGGCGATGCGCGGCTGGGTGAGCGCGGTCGCCAACTATTCGACCCCGGTCGCCGTCGGCGACGTGATGCGCGCCTTCTCGGCCGGCACGGTCGTTGCCTCGCGTCATCCCGGCTATCGCGAGGGCGACGCGGTCATGGGCATGCTCGGCTGGCAGCACTATGCGGTGAGCGACGGGCGCGCGATCACGCGCAAGGTGAAGGAGACCGATCTGCCGCTGTCGCTGTCGCTCGGCGTGCTCGGGCTTAACGGCATCACCGCTTATTTCGGCCTGCTCGATCTCGGCCAGCCGCGGCCCGGCGACACCGTCGTGGTGTCGACCGCCGCCGGCGCGGTCGGCTCGGCGGTCGGGCAGATCGCCAGACTGATGGGCTGCCGCACGGTCGGCATCGCCGGCGGCGCGGTCAAAACGAAACTCTGCCGTGAGGCGTTCGGTTATGACTCGGCTATCGATTACAAGGCCGGCGACATCAAAGAAATGCTGACCGGTTCCTGCCCGCGCGGCGTCGACGTCTATTTCGACAACACCGCGGGCGCCATCAGCGACGCGGTGCTGGCGCAACTCGCGATCGGTGGACGCGTGGTGATCTGCGGCACCGCTTCGATTGCGAGCTGGGACCCGCCGCCGATGGGTCCGCGCGTCGAGCGGCATGTTCTGGTCAAGCGCGCGCGCATCAGCGGCCTGCTCATCTTCGATTACGCGCACCGCTATGAGGAAGCGATCGGCCGGCTGGCGGACTGGGTGCGCGAGGGCAAATTGCGCTATCGCGAGGACATCGCCGACGGCATCGAGCATTGCCCCGGCGCCATCGCCGAGCTCTATCGCGGCGAGAACCTCGGCAAGCGGCTGATCCATCTGCGCGGTGATTAAGCGTTATCGACCCCGCCCGGCAGGAGCCCCGGTCACTATGAGCGAACCCAACGCAACCTCATGGCGGCGCGACGTCGGCTTCGCCACGCTGGCGATTGCCGTTGTCGTCGCCGTGTCGGCTATCGGCCAGCTTGCGACCTATCCGAATCTTGCGCCCTGGTACGCCGGTCTGGTCAAGCCGTCGTTTAATCCGCCCAACTGGGTTTTTGCACCGGTCTGGACCACGCTCTACGGGCTTATGGCTTTCGCCGTCTGGCAAATCCTGCGGCTACCAAGCTCTTTTGCGCGCCGCTCGGCGCTGGTTCTATTTTTCATCCAGCTCGCACTTAACGCAGCCTGGTCGTGGATGTTCTTTGGCGCGCATAGCCCTCTGCTCGGGCTCGTGAACATCGTCCCGCAATTTTGCGTCGTCATTGCTACGATCGTCGCCTTCAAGCGTCTCGGCCGGATCGCCGCTTGGTGTCTGGTGCCACTGGCGGCATGGATCGGCTATGCCGGCGCGCTCAATTTATCGCTCTGGTGGCTTAATCGCTGACCGGTCATGCGTTCAGGCTTTAGTGCGGTAGACCCGGTCGGCGCGCTGCTCGAAGGCGCCCGCGAACTTGCGGAAGGCGGTGTCGAACATGGCGCCCATCAGCAACGCCAAGGTGCGGCTGCGGAACTCGTAATCGATGAAGAACTCGACCTCGCAAGATTGCTCGCCGGTCGGATGGAAGGTCCAGCGGTTGCGCATGCGGCTGAACGGGCCGTCGAGATATTCGACAAAGATCTCAAGCTTGGGCCGGTCGAGGGTGACGCGGCTGGTATAGCTCTGGCGGATCATCTTGTAGGCGACCGTCATGCGCGCGACCACGACGCTGACGCCCTCGCTTTTGTCGGTGCGGCTGCGCACCTTCAGATCGGCGCACAGCGGCACGAAGGCGGGATATTTCTCGACGTCGGCGACCAGATCGAACATGTCGGCCGCGGCGTGGCGCACGCGGCGCTTGGTGGAAAAATGCGGCATGGATCAGCGCGCGCGCGCGGCGCGCAGCCGCGCGAAGTCTTCGCCGGCGTGATGCGAGGAGCGCGTCAGCGGCGAGGAGGCGACCATCAGGAAGCCCTTGCTGTAGGCGATCGTCTCCAGCGCCTTGAACTCGTCGGGTGGCACGAAGCGCATGACCTCGTGATGCTTGCGCGTCGGCTGCAGATATTGCCCGACGGTGAGGAAATCGACATTAGCCGAGCGCAGGTCGTCCATCACCTGCAGCACTTCGTTGCGCTCTTCGCCGAGGCCGACCATGATGCCCGACTTGGTGAACATCGCGGGATCGAGCTCCTTCACCCGCTGCAACAGCCGCAGCGAATGGAAATAGCGCGCGCCCGGCCGCACCGTGAGATAAAGCGACGGTACGGTCTCGAGATTGTGGTTGAACACGTCGGGCTGGGCCGCGACCACGATCTCAAGCGCGCCGTCCTTGCGCAGGAAATCGGGCGTCAGCACTTCGATGGTGGTTTGCGGGCACGCCTTGCGGATAGCGCGGATGGTGTCGGCGAAATGCTGGGCGCCGCCGTCGGCCAAATCGTCGCGGTCGACCGAGGTCACGACGATGTGCGCGAGTCCGAGCTTGGCGGTCGCCTCGGCGACGTGCTCGGGTTCCGACGCATCGAGCGCGCCCGGCAAGCCAGTCTTGACGTTACAGAAGGCGCAGGCGCGCGTGCAGGTGTCGCCCATGATCATGAAGGTGGCGTGCTTCTTCTCCCAGCACTCGCCGATGTTCGGGCAGCCGGCCTCCTCGCACACGGTGTGCAGGCCGTTGGCGCGCATGATGGCGTGGGTGGCGAAATAGCCCGGCGACACCGGCGCCTTGACGCGGATCCAGTCGGGCTTGGCGCGCAGCGCGCTATCCGGACGATGCGCCTTTTCCGGATGGCGCGGGCGCGGATTGGTGAGGTCGAGAACGACGGCCATGCCCGTTACTTACGGCCGCCGACGCGTCGCTGCAAGGCGGCCGCCCTGCGCCAAAGGCGCATCAGGCACGACGGATCGCCCGCCAGATGGCCAGAAAAATGATGGCGCCGATGACGGCGGTGATCAGGCTGCCCCAGAAATCCTGCGTCACCGCAACATTGAGCTTCTGGAACAAAAAACCGCCGACAATGGCGCCGATCAACCCGACCGCGAGATTGTGCAGCAGGCCGCCGCGGCCGCCGAGGATCCGCGTCGCCAGCCAGCCGGCGATCAGGCCGATGACGATCCAGGCGAAGATGCCCATGCCTAGCCTCTGATATGGTCATGCGCGGGCTTGACCCGCGCATCCATGATGACGTTCGTCAGAGACAGTCTTACGAAGTCTTCCTTTGTGGCAGCTCATCGTGGATGGCCGGGGCAAGCCCGGCCATGACTGGTCAAACGGCGGTGCGATGCCGCGACGGTCGTCACGCCGCTTTCGTCGGCATTTGGTGGTTGGGCGTGGAGGCGGAAATCTTTACTTCCTCCTCGTTCATGTCGGCGCCGATGTCGCCGAACAGCGGCGTCGATAGATAACGCTCGCCGGTATCCGGAAGCATGGCGAGGATCGTTGAGCCGGGCGGCGCCGTCTTGCACACTTCGAGTGCGCCGGCGAAGGTGCCGCCGGCGGTGATGCCGACAAAGATGCCTTCCTTCTGCGCCAGCTCGCGGCTCCATTTGAGCGCGTCAGCGTTTGGAATGGTGACGATGCGACTGATCACCTTCATGTCGACCGCGTCGCCGGTGATCTTCGGGATGAAATCCGGGCTCCAGCCTTGCATCGGATGCGGCTTGAACGAAGGATGCGCCTTGGCCGGCGAGCCGTCCGGGTTGCGCTCCTGCCCGATGTGGCTGGTCAGCATCGGCGCCTCGGCCGGCTCGCACACCACGATCTGGGTGTCGGGCATCTCCTTGGCGAGCACGCGCGCCACACCTTTCAGCGTGCCGCCGGTGCCGAAGCCGGTGACCCAGTAGTCGAGCTTGTCGCCCTTGAAGTCGTTGACGATCTCGCGCGCGGTGGTGCGCGAATGCATGTCGGGGTTGGCCTCGTTCTCGAACTGGCGCGTGAGGAACCAGCCGTGCGTCTTGGCGAGCTCCTGCGCCTTCTCGACCATGCCCATGCCGCGACCGGCCGCCGGCGTGAGCACCACCTTGGCGCCGAGGAAACGCATCAGCTTGCGCCGTTCGACGCTGAAGGACTCAGCCATGGTAACCACCAGCGGATAGCCCTTGGCGGCGCAAACCATGGCCAGCCCGATGCCGGTATTGCCGGAGGTCGCCTCGATCACCGTCTGGCCGGGTTTCAGCTCGCCGGCTTTTTCCGCCGCCTCGATGACGCCGAGCGCCAGGCGATCCTTGACCGAGCCGAGCGGATTGAAGGCTTCGCTCTTGACGTAGAGGTTGATGCCGTTCGGCGCCAGCCTGTTGATCTTGACCACCGGGGTATTGCCGACGGTTTCGAGGATATTCGCGAACTTGGCCATTGGATTGATCCCCCCAGATTGTTTGTTCGTCATGGCCCGCGACAGGTGCGGGCGCGACGGCGTCACATATTCAGCACCCGCCCGTAGGCGTCGAGCACCGCTTCCTTCATCATCTCCGAAAGCGTCGGATGCGGGAAGACGGTGTGCATCAATTCTTCTTCCGTGGTTTCCAGGTTCATCGCCACCACGTAGCCTTGAATAAGCTCGGTGACCTCGGCGCCGACCATGTGGGCGCCGAGCAATTGTCCGGTCTTCTTATCGAAGATCACCTTCACCAGGCCCTGGTCTTCGCCGAGCGCGATCGCCTTGCCGTTGCCGACAAAGGGAAAGCGACCGACGCGGATGTCGCGCTTCCCATCTTTCGCCGCCTGCTCGGTGAGGCCGACCGAGGCAACCTGCGGCGTGCAATAGGTGCAGCCCGGGATCATCAGCCTGTTCATTGGATGCGGGTGCAGGCCCTTGATCGCTTCGACGCAGATGACGCCCTCGTGCTCGGCTTTGTGCGCCAGCATCGGAGGACCGGAGACGTCGCCGATGGCGTAGATGCCCGGCACATTGGTCTTGTTGAGCTCGTCGATCTTGATGAGCCCGCGCTCGATCTTCACGCCGAGCTTTTCCAGCCCGAGGTTTTCGACATTGCCGACCACGCCGACCGCCGAGATGACGCGCTCGACCTCGATGGTCTGCGTCTTGCCGCCCTCCTCTATTGTTGCGGTGACGCTGTCGGCTTCCTTGTCGAGCTTGGTCACCTTGGCATTGGTGTGGATCTTGATGCCCTGCTTCTCGAAGCTCTTGCGTGCGAACGCCTGGATCTCGTGGTCCTCAACGGGGAGGATTTGCGGCAACACTTCGACTACGGTCACGTCGGAGCCGAGCGTGCGGAAGAACGAGGCGAACTCGATGCCGATGGCGCCGGAGCCGATCACCAGCAGCGATTTCGGAATGCTCGGCGGCACCATGGCCTCGAAATAGGTCCACACCAGTTTCTTGTCGGGCTCGATCCCGGGCAGCACGCGCGGCCGCGCGCCGGTGGCAATGATGATGTGCTTGGCCTGATAGCTGCCTGCGCCGAGCGCGCCTTTCGGCGCCTCGCTCTTGGACGCCTTCACCGTCACCTTACCGGGCGCATCGATCGCCGCCTCGCCCCAGATCACGGCGACCTTGTTCTTCTTCATCAGGAAGCCGACGCCGTCGTTGAGCCGTTTCGACACCGCGCGCGAGCGCTTGACGACCGCAGTCGGGTCGTAGCCGACATTGTCGGCTTTCAGCCCATAGTCCTTGGCATGCTGCATGTAGTGGTAGACTTCCGCCGTGCGCAGCAGCGCCTTGGTCGGAATGCAGCCCCAGTTGAGGCAGATGCCGCCGAGATAATCGCGCTCGACGATGGCCGTCTTGAAGCCGAGCTGAGCGGCGCGGATGGCGGCGATATAGCCGCCGGGGCCGGAGCCGATGATGAGGACGTCGAAGGAAGTGTCGGCCATAGCGCTCGCTGCTCGTTGGCGGCCCCGATGGGCCGGTGGGTCTCGTCTCAGATAGTCTTATCAGATCGGCTTGGCCATCAGCACCCAGTCGCCACCATGGGCGCAGCCGGGGAACGCGACGACGGCGGCGCGTGCCGTCTCCCGATAGCCGCTGCGGTCGTAGAGCCGCATGGCACCGGCATTCTCGCTGGCGACGATCATGCTAGCGGATTTGGCGCCCTGAGCGCGGCCGCGCTCCTCGGCAAGCGCCAACAGACGGGCGCCGATCCCCTGCCCGCGAAATTCGGGAAAGGCCGCCACCACGTTGATGTACCAGGAACCCGGCGCCTTCGATTCCAGTACCACCAGCGGGCGCACCACCTCGGGCAAGTCGTTGAGATCGCCGGTGTCGTAGGGGTCGTCGAGCGGATAGTCGACCAGGGCGGCGACGACTTCACCGTCGATCTCGGCAACGCTGGCGTTGCGGTAGCTGAAATTGCCTTGCTCGCGCGCCGCCCGCGCCCGGCCAAATTCGAAGACCGACTGCTCCGGCGCCTTCATCCCCGTCCATAGGAAAACCGGAAGCCCCTCGCCGGCGATGTCGATCAACGCGGCGAGCGCGGCGGCGTCGGCTTTGCGCGCCGGGCGGATCGTTGCTTCAACCTTTGGCATCGGGGTGCGTTCCTCAACAACGTGGCAGGAGTTCTAATCTTGAGCGAGCGCGCGACGGACGCTTGCCTTTTTACGGATCCACCATTCGAGGCCGATCAGAAGCGCGAGCACCAACGCGGCGACCAATGCGATCGGTTGCCAGATGTTGCGCGACAATTGTTCGCCGGAGAAAAACGCGGCGTAGATGATGTCCTGGCCGAGCGGATTGAGGACCACGATCGCCGCCAATAACATGCTGAACCAAGGCCATCGTTTCATGTCGGGAACTCGCGATTAACCAGCGGGCCTTGCCGCTATTACTTAGCCATTCTGACGCAGTCGTCGTTCATGGCAACGAACATTGGATCTGTTTTGTCGAAGCGCTTGTTCACGTCGTCAACTGCAAGCTTCGGCGCGTCGTCGATGATCTTCTCCAGCTCCACCGACAAATGCGTATAGCGCTCGCGCGCCTCGGGATGCAGGTTGGCGAGATAAGTGGCGAGCGAGACATATTTGATAAAGGCGCCGTCGGCGTCGTTTCGCGCCGCGGTCAGATCGACCGCATCACCCTTGCGCGCCGCTCGCCGACTTGGCTGAGAATCTTCGCCTTGAATTGGACCTGCGCGTGCGCTTCCAGAATTTCCTTGCAGGTGCGCAACGATTTACTGACCGCAAGACGATGCTGTATTAAATCGACAAATTTGCTGTTGAGATAGCCGTTGTAGATCGAAGTGAAGAGCGACAGCGCCGCGATGAACATCGGGAAATAGACGACAACCGCGGTGCGGACTGGTTTCGCGTTCGCTCATTGAAACCAAATCTTCATCGCGTAGCTTTTTCCTATTTCCGCTCGGTGAGCACAGCGAACGAAATTCTCCAATCTTCGTCGTTCTTTTTCGCCAAGAAGGTTCTTAGGGCGAGGGAGACATTGTAGAAGTCACGGGTGATGTCGCCTCGGTGATCGAACGGCAAATTTTTAAGATGATCTCCAAGCTCGACCATTACCTTGACGACGGAATCATCTTCAAAAAGGACCAGGCGACCCCAATACAACTCCCAAAATCGTTCTCTGGCATGCTTCCATTCGTCTTCTTTTTCAATTGCAACCAAGTCGCCCACCGTTTGCGCAGTGAGCATGACAATTTCGAGTTGCTTATCGTTGAAGGCTTTTTGATATTCGAGCCGTTTGCCGTGCAAATAAGTCAGCGTGCCCCAAATCCCGCCCGCGACGACACCAATAATAGGTATGGCCGCAGCGACGAACAGTCCAACGTTCCTCACCGAAAGCGCATGGCTCAAACCACCATCATCACCGGGTTCTCGATCAACTGCTTGAAGGCGACGATGAGCTCGGCGCCGAGCGCGCCGTCGACCGCGCGGTGGTCGCAGGACAGCGTCACGCTCATGATGGTGGCGACGGCGAGCTGGCCGTTGCGCACGACCGCGCGTTCTTCGCCGGCGCCGACCGCGAGAATGGTGGACTGCGGCGGATTGATCACGGCGGTGAATTCCTTGATGCCGTACATGCCGAGATTGGAAACCGACGTTGAGCCGCCCTGATATTCGTGCGGCTTGAGCTTGCGCGCGCGGGCGCGGGCGGCGAGGTCGCGCATCTCGTTGGAGATGGCGGAGAGCGATTTCGTCTCGGCGTTGCGCACGATCGGCGTGATCAGCCCGCCCGGCAGCGCCACCGCGACGCCGATGTCGGAATGCTTGTGCTTGAGCATGCCGGCGTCGGTCCAGCTCACATTGGCGTCGGGGATGCGTTGCAGCGCCAGCGCCAGCGCCTTGATGACGAAGTCGTTGACCGAGAGCTTGTAGGCCGGCTTGCCGTCCTTGTCCTTGGGCGCGGCGGCGTTGATCTCCTCGCGCGCGGCGGCGAGCTTGCCGATGTCGCAGTCCATCGTCTCGTAGAAATGCGGAATGGTCTGCACCGAGGCGGTGAGCCGTTGCGCGATGGTGCGGCGCATGCCGTCATGCGGCACGAATTCGTAGGAGCCTTCCTCGTAAAGGCTGCGCACCTGCGCGTCCGACATCGACGGGCGCGAGCGAGCGGCGCGGCGGCGGACGCCGCGGCGGGCGCCAGCCCTTTGCCGGATTTCGCCGCCTCGATATCGCGCGCGATGACGCGGCCGTGCGGGCCGGAACCCTGTACGCGCGGTGAGATCGATGCCGGCTTCTTTGGCCAAGCCGGCGTGCGAGCGGGGATGAGAAGATGCGGTTGCCGGCCGAGGCGCGCTGCCGCGGCTGGCGCTTCCGGCTTTGGCGCGGGTGCTGCTGACGCGACAGGCGCGGCCTTCCGGCGGCTCGGGCTTCGCTGCCGCTTTAGCCGCCTCGGCTCGGCTTCGGCGGCGGGCTGCCGTTTTCGGCGGCACTCGCGGCCGCCGCCTTGACGTCCTCGCCTTCGCCGGCCAGCACCGCGATCAGCGAATTCACCGGCACGTCCTGCGTGCCCTCCGGCACCACGATCTTGGCCAGCGTGCCGTCGTCGACCGCCTCGTATTCCATGGTGGCCTTGTCGGTCTCGATCTCGGCGATCACGTCGCCGGTCTTGACCGCGTCGCCTTCCTTCTTCAGCCATTTGGCGAGGTTGCCCTTCTCCATGGTGGGCGACAGCGCCGGCATGAGGATGTTGGTGGGCATGTTCAGTCGCGCGCGCTACCTGTAACAAACCGCCTTGGCTGCCTCGACCACTTCGGCAACCGAGGGCAGCGCCAGCTTTTCGAGATTGGCGGCATAAGGCATCGGCACGTCCTTGCCGGTGACGCGCGCAACCGGCGCGTCGAGATAATCGAAGGCCTGCTCCATCAGCCGCGCCGCGATCTCGGCGCCGACACCCGACTGCGCCCAGCCCTCCTCCACCGTGACGCAGCGGCCGGTCTTCTGTACCGACGCGACGACGGTCTCGGTGTCCATCGGCCGCAGCGTGCGCAGGTCGATCACCTCGGCGTCGATGCCGTCATTGGCCAGCACGTCGGCGGCCTGCAGCGCGTAAGACATGCCCATCGACCAGGCGACGATGGTCACATCGTTGCCGGCGCGCGCGATGCGCGCCTTGCCGATCGGCAGCACGAAATCGTCGAGCTTGGGGACCGGCGAGGAATGGCCGTAGAGAATTTCGTTTTCCAAAAACATTACCGGATTGGGATCGCGGATCGCGGCCTTCAGCAAGCCCTTGGCGTCGGCGGCATTCGACGGCGCGATCACCTTCAGGCCGGGAACGTGCGAGTACCAGGACGAATAATCCTGGCTGTGCTGGGCGCCGACACGTGCGGCGGCGCCGTTCGGCCCGCGGAACACGATCTGGCAGCCCATCTGCCCGCCCGACATGTAAAGTGTCTTGGCGGCTGAATTGATCAGATGATCCATCGCCTGCATGGCAAAATTGAAGGTCATGAATTCGACGATCGGCTTCAGCCCGGCGAGCGCGGCGCCGACGCCCAAGCCGGCAAAGCCGTGCTCGGTGATCGGCGTGTCGATGACGCGCTTGGCGCCGAACTCCTGCAGCAATCCTTGCGTCACCTTGTAGGCGCCTTGATATTCGGCGACCTCCTCGCCCAGCACGAACACGTCCGCATCGCGCCGCATCTCCTCGGCCATGGCATCGCGCAGCGCTTCGCGCATGGTCATGGTGACCATCTCGGTGCCTTCCGGGATGTCGGGATCGGGCGCGGCCTTGCTTTCGGGCGGCGGCGGCGCGGATTCCTTTTTCGGGACCGGCGCCTCCGGCGCTTTGACGTCGGCTTTCACCGCCGGGGCCAATTCAGCGGCCTGTTGCAGCGGCGTGAGCTTCACATCCTTGATCGCCGACTTGTCCTCGCCGTCGCCGAGGATGACGGCGATCGGCGTGTTGACCGCGACGTCGGCGGTGCCTTCCGGAATGAGGATCTTGCCGAGCGTGCCTTCGTCGGCGGCCTCCACTTCCATGGTCGCCTTGTCGGTCTCGATCTCGGCGATCACGTCGCCGGACTTGACCGCGTCGCCCTCCTTCTTGAGCCACTTGGCGAGGTTGCCCTTCTCCATCGTCGGAGAAAGCGCGGGCATGAGCACTTCGGTCGGCATGGGCGCTACTGTTTCCTACTCATGGCCGGGCATTTTTTGTTTGCGCATGATCTTGTCCGAAAACCGGTTCCCATCCACGGATCAAGTCCGAGGACAAGCTTTTCAGGGTCATGCGCGGTAGACGTCGGTCCAAAGCTCGGAAGGCTCCGGCTCGGGATCGTGGGTGGCGAATTCGGAAGCTTGATTGATCAGGTCGCGCACTTCGCCGTCGATCTTCTTGAGATCCTCTTCCTTGGCGAATTTCTTCTCCAGGATGCGGTGGCGCGCCATGTCGATCGGATCGTGATGGGTACGCACTTCGTCGACTTCCTCGCGCGTGCGGTACTTCGCCGGGTCCGACATCGAGTGGCCGCGATAGCGGTAGGTGAGCATTTCAAGAATGTAGGGTCCCTTGCCGGTGCGGCACCATAGCGCCGCCTTCTCGCCCGCGGCTTTGACCGCACGCACATCCATGCCATCGACCTGTTCGCCCGGAATATTGAACGAGGCCCCGCGCTTGGAGAGATCCGTCGTCGCCGAGGAGCGTGTGATCGCCGTGCCCATGGCGTAGCGGTTGTTCTCGATCACGTAGATCACCGGCAACTTCCACAGCTCCGCCATGTTGAAGCTCTCGTACACTTGGCCTTGGTTGGTGGCGCCGTCGCCGAAATAGGTGAGGCAGATGTTGTCATTGCCGCGATAGCGATTGGCGAAGGCCAAGCCCGTTCCGAGCGGGACCGGCGCGCCGACAATGCCATGGCCGCCGTAGAAGCCCTTGGCCTTGGAGAACATGTGCATCGAACCGCCTTTGCCCCTGGAATAGCCGTGGCTGCGACCGGTGAGCTCGGCCATCACGCCCTTGGGCTCCATGCCGCAGGCGATCATGTGACCGTGGTCGCGATAGCCGGTGATGACCTCGTCGCCTTGCTTGAGCACCATCTGCATGCCGACCACCACGGCCTCCTGGCCGATATAGAGGTGGCAGAAACCGCCGATCAGCCCCATGCCGTACATCTGGCCGGCCTTCTCCTCGAAGCGGCGGATGGTCAGCATGGTACGGTAGGCGGCAAGCTCTTCGCTCTTGCTGAAGTCGGCGACCGGCGCGCCGGCCTTTACCGGCGTCTCGGGGGTCGGATTTTTCTGGGCGACCGCCATTGGCACTCCCTGCGACAGCGTCCGGCAGATGGGCGTGTCGGTAAAGCCTGTTCGGCCCCCCAGATAGCTTAATTTACCCGGGGGCGGAAGCGCGAGGCCGCCCGTCAGGATTGCGGCAAGACCGCCGGTATTGGCCTTAGACGCGTCTCTTTGGTGGATAACCCGGCGCGGCCGCTTGGGTTGCTAGTGCGGACGCAACAGCAGCGTCACATCGCGCGGGTCGACGAACCCCAGCAGCACGCGGGCGCGCTCGTCCAGCATGTCGGGATCGATGCGGTCGGAGCGCAACAACGACGCCCGGTATTCCCAGGCCGTGCGCTCGGCCTTCAGTTCCTTCAGCTCAGCCTGCATGGTCGCCATCTGCTGGTCGAGGTTGGCTTGCGCGCGCAAGCCATGATTGCCGGTGAAGGCATTGACCGCGAAATAGCCGATGAACAGCGCGGCGAACAGGTAAAGCGCAAGGACGGTCAGGATGGTGCGGCGACGCCGGTGGGATACCATGGCGGCTGAACATGCCGCAGGCGCGTTAAGACCGTTTTAATGCTGTTAAATGCCCTCCCCGCGGAAGCGGGAACCCAGCAAGTCCAGTCTTTCCGTATCTTGCGCGCCGTGCTTGCCGGGGTGCGGCTCGCGTTCGCTTGGCCGCGACGACAGCGTCAGATTCTGTGCCGGAACTCGTTGAGCACGAAATTGCCGACGCGCTTGCCGCGGTTGCGCAAGACTTTCAGCACGCCCTGGTCGACGAAATACGTGAGCAGGATCGAGTTCACGGGTCTTCACGCGGTTATGCACGGCATCGGCGGAATGCCAGGTATCGCCGCCGACCGCGAAGGCATAGCCGGTGTTCGGCGCAAAGCGCATCTGCGTGTGCTTGGGCTTCGAGCCGTCCGGCAGCACCTCGTGAAAGATGGTGCCGATGTCGGTATTGGCATCATCCTTCGGCAGATAGAGTTGCACGGTGATGCCCTTCCAACGCGTGTCGGTGTGCGGCGTGATCAGATAGCCGGGAATGTCGCGCGTGAGGATCGGGATCGGATACATGCCGACCTTGACGAAATCCTTGCCGAAGCGCTTCGACAGCCCGGGCGCGAGACGATGGATGAAAGCCTGCTTGACCTTGTCCGAGCACAACGCGCGGCCGACCACGTCCCAGAGCGCACGTTTCTCGGCCGGTAAATTGCGGATGTACTCCGGAAACAGATCGATCTTCACCCGCGTGTGGGTGCCGTCGGCAAGATCGTGCCCCTTGCTGCGGCCGTGCATCGGCCGGTAGTCGGAGCTCTCCGGCATCAACGCCAGAATCTGCGCGTAGACATCGTCCGGGAACACCCGGTCGAATTCGAGGTGGAAAAACGGCTTCTCGGCCGCGCGCGCGGCCTCGACCGATTGCGCCACGAAATCGGTCAGGCGCTCGACCGCCCGGCGGCGGTCATGGCCTGTGAGGGTCGTTGCTTGATCCATCGCCGCTACTCGTGCTTATCGCCCTAAATTGGCGGCAATTTGCGGTGATTTGGTAGTCAATGCAAGCCGGCTTGATCGGCGCGCCGGCGCCGCATTTGCGGGACGGGAGACGCCATGACCATCGCGTTTCTAATCACCTCGCTGATCGTCATCGTGTCGCCGGGCACCGGCGTTCTTTACACGCTGGCGACCGGGCTCGCGCGCGGCTCGCGCGCCAGTGTCGTCGCCGCCTTCGGCTGCACGCTGGGCATCGTGCCGCATATGACCGCGGCGATCCTGGGCCTGGCGGCGTTGCTGCATGCCAGCGCGGTGGCGTTCCAGACCTTGAAATATGCCGGCGTCGCCTACCTGCTCTATTTGGCCTGGCAGGCGCTGAAGCAACACGGCGCGCTGCGCGTCGAGCGGGAGATCGCGCCCCGCTCGGCCCTTCAGGTGACAGTCACCGCCATCCTGATCAACATCCTCAATCCGAAACTGTCGATCTTCTTTCTGGCCTTCCTGCCGCAATTCGTCAGCCCGCACGAGCCGCATCCGCTGCTGCACATGGGCGTGCTGAGTCTCGTTTTCATGCTGCTGACATTTGTCGTCTTTGTCGGCTACGGACTGTTCGCCGCCTCGATCCGCAAACACGTGATCTCGCGGCCGCGGGTCTTGACCTGGATGCGCCGCAGCTTCGCCGCCGCCTTTATCGCGCTCGGGGTCAAGCTGGCATTCGCCGAGCGTTAGCTCAGCCAAGTCGCTTTAGGACCGACTTGCCGGCGAATTTGGCCTGTGGCCCCAGCTCTTCCTCGATGCGCAAGAGCTGATTGTATTTGGCGGTGCGGTCGGCGCGCGCCAGCGAGCCGGTCTTGATCTGCCCGCAATTGGTGGCGACGGCGAGATCGGCGATGGTGGAATCTTCCGTTTCGCCGGAGCGGTGCGACATCACCGCGGTGTAGCCGGCTTTGTGCGCGGTCTCGACGGCGGCGAGCGTTTCGGTGAGCGTGCCGACCTGGTTGACCTTGATCAGGATCGAATTGGCGATGCCGCGCTTGATGCCGTTTTGAAGGCGGGCGACGTTGGTCACAAAATTGTCGTCGCCGACCAATTGGCATCTGTCGCCGATCAGATCGGTGAGGATTTTCCAGCCTTCGTCATCGTCTTCCGCCATGCCGTCTTCGATCGAGACGATCGGATAGGCCTTGATCAGGCTGGCGAGATATTCGGCTTGCTGCTGCGGCGAGCGGGTCTTGCCCTCGCCGGCATAGACATAGGCACCTTCCTTGAAGAACTCGCTCGCCGCCGGATCGAGTGCCAGCATGACGTCGCCGCCCGGCTTGTAGCCGGCCTTTTCGATTGCCTGCATGACGAAATCGAGCGCTTGTTCCGCCGACTGCAAGTTGGGCGCGAAGCCGCCTTCGTCACCGACATTGGTGTTGAGGCCGGCCGATTTGAGCTGAGCGCGCAGCGTGTGGAAGATTTCCGATCCGGCGCGCAAGGCTTCGGCGAAGCTCGCCGCACCCGCCGGCATGATCATGAATTCCTGGAAGTCAATCGGGTTGTCGGCATGCACGCCGCCGTTGACGATGTTCATCATCGGCACCGGCAACAGCCGCGCGGCGGTGCCGCCGACGTAACGATAAAGCGGCGCCTGCTTGGCGATGGCCGCCGCCTTCGCCGCGGCGAGCGACACGCCGAGAATGGCATTGGCGCCGAGCCGGCCTTTGTTGGGCGTGCCGTCGAGCGCGATCAGCGTTTCGTCGATCTTGGCCTGCGCCTCGGCGTCCATGCCGCCGAGCGCATCGAAGATTTCGCCGTTGACCGCTGCTACCGCTTTGAGGACCCCCTTGCCGCCGTAACGCGCTTTGTCGCCGTCGCGCAGCTCGACGGCTTCGTGCGCGCCGGTCGAGGCGCCGGAGGGAACGGCGGCACGTCCCTTGGAGCCGTCTTCGAGGAGGACATCGACCTCCACGGTCGGATTGCCGCGGCTGTCGAGGATTTCGCGGCCGATGATGTCGATGATGGCGGTCATTGCGGCGTTCCGGCGGTTGGGTTTTGTGTGGCTTCTACAGGATCAAGAACCCCCTTGTCATGCCCCGCAACCCGATCCCGGGTATACCCGAAATCGGTATATAAACTTGCGCAAGTCGGCTAAAGCCGACTTGCGATCGGGCATTTCAAGGCGCTGTCCGATATGCGAGAAAGATTGATGGCAAGAAAGCCGCTGCAACTGGGCCGCCCAAGCTCCATCCCCGCCTCGCCCGACAAGGCGCGGCTCGACCGCGTGGCCAATCCACATCCCGACACCGACTATGTCGCGCGTTTCACCGCGCCGGAATTCACCACGCTTTGCCCGATCACCGGCCAGCCGGATTTCGCGCATCTGGTGATCGACTATGTGCCGCGGCGTTTCCTGGTGGAGTCGAAATCGCTCAAGCTCTATTTGACAAGCTTCCGCAACCACGGGTCCTTCCACGAGGATTGCACCGTCGCCATTGGCAAGCGGCTGTTCGGGCTGCTCAAGCCGAAATGGCTGCGCATCGGCGGCTACTGGTATCCGCGCGGCGGCATGCCGATTGACGTGTTCTGGCAGGCGGGACGATTGCCGAAAGGCGTCTGGGTGCCCGAACAGAGCGTCGCCCCTTACCGCGGGCGCGGCTGACTTTACGATCAGGTGCTGACCGGACGCCGCAGCTTGAAGGCACAGATCCAACCGGTCGCCGTCAGGACCACCGCGCCGATCAGCAGCAGTGGGGCTACGCCGCCGTTGCGCAGGCCGATGCCGTAGACCACCGGCCCCAGCGCCTGCCCGAGAAAAAAGAAGCTCGAATGGCCTGCCGCCGCCGAGCCGCGTGCCTTCGGCGCCAGCTCAGTGACGTTCACCTGAATACAGCCGTGTAACATGTAGAAGCCAAAACCGATGACGATGAAAGTGACGAGTTCAATCGGCCACGGCAAACGCAGCGCGATGACGATCAGACCGAGCGCCATGACCATGCCGCCGGTGGCCATCAGGCGGCGTTCGCCGACATGCCTGAGCAACCAGGACACCATGAGCGTGTAGGCGAGCGCGCCGACGCTGAAGCCGCCAAGCACCAGGCCGGCGATCGAAGCGCTGGTCACGCCTTCGGTGTGCAGTAGAGTCGCCATATAGGGAAAGACACCGAACAAGAAGATCGCTTCGACGAAAACCGAACCGAAGCAATATTTCGCCAGCGGGTTGCTGAACACGGCCCGGTAATTCGGAATAAAAGTCGACATATCGAACCGCTTTGGGGTTTCGCCGAATTCGCGAAACCCCGGAATGATGAGGGCTAAAGCGATCATGTCGATGGCGCCGGTCGCGAAAAACACGGCGCGCCAGCCGAGCAGATCGCCGACCACGCCGGCGCCGGACGCACCCAACAGATTGCCGCTCATCGCCGCGAACAACAGCCGGCCGATGGCGACCTGACGCTGGCGCATCGGGATCTGATCGCCGGTGAATGCCATGGCGATCGGGAACAGGCCGCCGGCGGCAATGCCGGCCACGACGCGCAAGGCAATCAAGATTTCGAAGGTCGACGCCAGCCCGCCGGCCACCGACGCGATGCCCAGAATAAAGAGGCATACCGTCATCAGCCGCGTCTTGCTGAAGGTGTCGGCGAGTGCGCCCATCAGCGGCTGCACCAGCGCATAAGGCAACGTGAAAGCGGTCGAGAGCAGCGCCGCCGTGCTGGGCGCGACGTCAAGGCCGGTCGCGATCTGCGGGATGACCGGATCGGCCGAGCGCATGAACAGCGACGTCGCGAACACGACAAACGCCATGAGGTTGAGAACGCGGCTCATGCGGGCTGCAGGGTGGCGAGAGTCAGCGCTTGGCCAGCCGGTCGAATTCGACCAGTTGACGAAGCAACGGCTCCATCTCTTTGAGCGGCATCATGTTGGGGCCGTCGGACGGCGCCTTGTCGGGATCTTGGTGGGTCTCGATGAACACCCCGGCGACGCCGACCGCCACTGCCGCGCGCGCCAGCACCGGCACGAATTCGCGTTCGCCGCCCGAGGCGGTGCCCTGCCCGCCCGGCTGCTGCACCGAATGCGTGGCGTCGAAAATGACCGGCGCCCCGGTCGTGCGCTTGAGGATCGGCAGCGCGCGCATGTCGGAGACGAGCGTGTTGTAGCCGAAAGAGACGCCACGCTCGGTCACCAGCACATTGGCGTTGCCGGCGCCGGTGATCTTGTCGACCACATTCGTCATGTCCCACGGTGCCAGGAACTGGCCCTTCTTGACGTTGATCGTGCGCCCGGTCTTGGCGGCGGCGACCAAGAGATCGGTTTGCCGGCACAGGAAGGCTGGGATCTGCAGCACGTCCACCGCTTGCGCGACGGCGGCGCATTGCCCGGGCTCGTGCACATCGGTGAGCACCGGCACGTCCACCTTGTCGCGGATCTCGGCAAAGATCGGCAAAGCCTGATCGAGCCCGATGCCACGCGCCGAATTGACCGAGGTGCGGTTGGCCTTGTCGAACGATGTCTTATAGACGAAGCCGATGCCGACGCGCGCCGCGATCTCCTTGAGCGCGACCGCCATCTCCAGCGCATGCGCCCTGCTCTCCAGCGCGCAAGGCCCCGCGATCAGGGCAAGCGGCAGCGCATTGCCGAAACGCACGGCGCCGACCGCGACTGTGGCATTGGGTTTGTTGGTCAAAATGGCCCTCGCGGGCGGACCATGAAGCGGGGAAGCCGCCCGGTCAACGGGATGGCTCGAATACCAGGACGGCGCCCATGGCGTCCTCCGTACCGATCACGGCGGGATTCCCGGCGTAGAGGCCGGCAATGCCGGCAAGCTCGGGGGCGCTTTGCAGCAGGCTCGCGTCGCTTGCCGAAAAGCGTAGCGCCGCCAGCCTGGCGCCGCGCGTAACGTCCGGTGCCCGCACGCCAAAACGACGGAGAAAGCCGGCCGGCGTGATGACCTCGATGGTGCCGCGCGGCGTTGCAATGGTGAATCCGTCGCCGCCTGTTTCGGCAGTGTCGACCCCGGCGAAGCTCTGCATGAAGCTCACGTGGCGCGCCGGCTCTTCAGCAACCGCGATGACGCCGGCGATGCCCGACACGCTGTTGGGATGTTTCTGAAACGCCGGGTTCCAGAAATTCTCCGGATGATGCTGCTGGCACACGGCGAAATGGATGTCGGGTGCGAGTTTGTCGTCGGCGAAGGCCAGCGAGAAGGCAACTTTCACCGTCGAGCCATCCGGCCGCTTGCCCTCGCGCTCGAAGCGCATGAGGTCCGAGCCCGCCATTTCGGCATCGCGAAACGCCGCCGCGTCGGCGCCGGCGTCATGCGACTCCAAAATGAGCAGCGACAGACCCTCGCCGCGCTTGAGAAATTCGCCGGTATAGGCGCCGAACAGCTTGGAGAAGCCGTCGTCGCCGAGTTTGTCGGGCTCGGCCAGTGTCAGCAATTCGATGAAGACGCCGGGAAATTGCACGACGTAATTGTGCGTGCCCCACGGATGGCGGTTGCGCGCGCCGACCGTGAACCCAAGGCCGCGATAAAGCTGCGCCGCCGCGTCTAAGTCGCGCACGGCGTGGACGATGTGATCGAGACCGCGCGCCATGGGCATCCTTGCCGGGGCCGGATTGGGCCCGCGCGCCATGATGCCGCAAGCAGCGCGCAAAACAAAATCGCCGAGCGATGCCGCTGCCTTTTAGCAACGGCACCGTCGGCTTACCGATTCACGCCAACGCTTGGCGGCGTAAGCGGTTACTTGCAGGGAGCCATATAGCCGTAGGCATCGGCGTCACCGTCGGTGACAGTTTTGCACATGCCGCCGGCCCGAACTCGGTCCACCGGCTTCGTAGTTGCCGCCCGGGGCCCGCGCATAGGCCGACGAGCCAGGAGCTGCGGCAGCATGGGCCGACGGCGCGCACGGAGCCATATAGCCGTAAGCGTCGGCGTCACTGTCGGTGACCACCTTGCACTGACCGTTGGCTTGGGTCGGACCACCCGCCTGGTACTGAGCGACCGCGGCAGTGGAAAGGAGAAGTCCGCTGACCGCGATGGCGGCGGCGGCAGTGAGGATGTGGCGCATTGTGGTGTCCTTGGAGGTTAAATTTCCTTAACATCCAAGAAACGTACGCCGCAGGGTGCTCCCAGCGTAAAGGGCGCATAAAACGGATTCTCGCCGGCATAAATGAATCGTAGTTATTCGGGCCGCCGCAATGCGCCGACCGCGCCAAGCCCGAGAAATAGAGGTTTTTCGACGTCCGAGGCGAATAAAGAATTGATGCTGGTCCGGCGGCGGCCGGTAGCGCCCGAGCTACACCAGCCTTGATTGCGCCATCGCCGCTTCGACAAACGACGCAAACAGCGGGTGCGGCTCGAACGGTCGCGATTTCAATTCGGGATGGAACTGCACGCCGATGAACCATGGATGGTCATCGTACTCGACGATCTCCGGCAGGATGCCGTCGGGCGACATACCGGAGAAACGCATGCCGCGCTGCTCGAGCCGGCCTTTATAGCCGGTGTTGACCTCGTAGCGGTGGCGGTGGCGCTCGGAGATTTCGGTCTTGCCGTAGATTTCGGCCACCCGACTGCCGCGCGTCAGCACCGCCGGATAGGCGCCCAGCCGCATGGTGCCGCCGAGATTGCCATTGGCGGCGCGCTTCTCCAATTCGTTACCTTTCAGCCATTCGGTCATCAGGCCGACCACCGGCTCGCTTGTCTGTCCGAACTCGGTCGAGTTGGCCTGCTCGATGCCGCAGAGGTTTCGCGCCGCCTCCACCACCGCCATCTGCATGCCGAAGCAGATACCGAAATAAGGCACGTGGCGCTCGCGCGCGAACTGCGCCGCGCGGATTTTTCCCTCGGCGCCGCGCTGGCCGAAGCCACCCGGCACCAGGATGCCGTTGACGTGCTCGAGGAACGGCGCCGGGTCCTTGTTCTCAAACACTTCGGACTCGATCCAATCGAGATTGACCTTGACCTTGTTGGCGATGCCGCCGTGCGAAAGCGCCTCGATCAGCGACTTATAGGCGTCCTTCATGCCGGTATATTTGCCGACGATGGCGATGGTGACGTCGCCTTCCGGATTGCGGATGCGCTCGTTGATCAGGTGCCAGCGCGCCAGATCCGGTGCCGCCGACGGATCGAGGCCAAAGGCTTCCAGCACTTCGCGGTCGAGGCCGGCCTCGTGATAGGCCTCCGGCACGGCATAGATGTTGTCGACGTCGCGCGCCTCGATCACCGCGCTTTCGCGCACGTTGCAGAACAGCGCCAGCTTGCGCCGCTCGCTCATCGGGATCGGGCGGTCGGTGCGGCAGAGCAGAATGTCGGGCTGGATGCCGATCGAGCGCAGTTCCTTGACCGAATGCTGGGTCGGCTTGGTCTTCAGCTCGCCCGCGCTCGGGATGAACGGCAACAGCGTAAGGTGAATATAGACCGCATGATTGCGCGGCAATTCGTTGCCCAGTTGGCGGATCGCCTCGAAATACGGCAAGCCCTCGATGTCGCCGACTGTGCCGCCGATCTCGCACAGCACGAAATCGAAGTCGTCATTGCCCTCGCGGATGAAGTCCTTGATGGCGTTGGTGACGTGCGGAATGACCTGGATGGTGGCACCGAGATAGTCGCCGCGCCGTTCCTTGCCGAGGATGTCCTGATAGATGCGGCCGGTGGTGATGTTGTCCTGCTTGTTGGCCGGATGCCCGGTGAAACGCTCGTAGTGCCCGAGGTCGAGATCGGTCTCGGCGCCGTCATCGGTGACGAACACCTCGCCGTGCTGATAGGGCGACATGGTCCCGGGGTCGACGTTGAGATAGGGATCGAGCTTGCGCAGGCGGACCTTGTAGCCGCGCGCCTGCAGCAGCGCGCCGAGCGCCGCGGAAGCAAGACCCTTACCCAGTGAGGAGACCACGCCGCCGGTGATGAAGATGTACCGCGCCATGGGGCTTAACCTTTAGCGGGCCCGAATCGATTCGACGAGCGAGAAAACGTCAGAGCCGCCTTGCATCTGTGGGCAGGTCCGCAAATTCTCATTGCAACAACCGGTTCCATCGCTGTCTTCATCCCACTTTTGAGAACGCCGGCAGGTTCGACCCACGCCCTTCCATCCAAATGCGGAAGGGCCGGTTTCCCGGCCCTTCCTGGCATTCACTTACTTCGACTGCGGCACTTGCGGGCCGCTCGGGGTCGCCGGCGCACTCGGCGCCGACGGTGCGGCCGGCGGGCCCTGCAATTGCTTGAGCAGGCCTCCGCCGCCCGGCGTACTCAACGGCGGCGGCGCGCCCGGCGCTTGCTGTGTCGCCGGCGTACTGCCGCCCAGGATCGAGGTCTGCTTGTGGCCATAACCGGCGAGGATCGACAGCAGCAGGCTGGTCACGAAGAACATGCCGGCGAGGATGGCGGTCGCGCGCGTGAGTATGTTGGCGGTGCCGCGGTTGGTCATGAAACCGCCGCCGCCGCCGATGCCGAGCCCGCCGCCTTCCGAGCGCTGCAGCAGCACCACGCCGATCATGGCGAGCACCAGCATCAGATGGATCACGATGACCACTTGCTGCATGACGTCTCAATCCATTCAAACCCGCTGGTCCGGGGCGCCGAGCCCAGGCAGCACATGACCTGCCATATAGGAATTCGCCGGGGTCTCTACACGGTATTTCCGAGCATTTCCACCCTCGCCCGGCCTAGCGGTAGACCGCGGCAATGGCGAGGAAATCGGCCGCTTTCAGGCTGGCACCGCCGACCAAAGCGCCGTTTACGTCGTCGATGCTCAGGAGTTCCTTGGCATTGGCCGGCTTGACCGATCCGCCGTAGAGGATGCGCACCGCGCCGCCCTGCGGCCCATAGCGTCCAACCAGCCGCTCGCGGATGAAGCCATGGGCCTCGGCCACATCGCGCGGGGTCGGCGTCAGGCCGCTTCCGATCGCCCAGACCGGCTCATAAGCGACCACCAGATCGGCGCCGGTAGCGCCGTCCGGCAACGAGCCGTCGAGTTGCCGGCCGATCACGTCGAGGGTGCGGCCGGCCTCGCGCTCGGAACGCTGCTCGCCGATGCACACGATAGCGGTCAGACCCGCGCGGTGGGCGGCCGACGCCTTGGCGCAGACCTCGGCGTCGGTCTCATGATGGTCGGTCCGCCGTTCGGAATGGCCGACGATCACCGCTGTGGCGCCAGCGTCTTTGAGCATTTCCGCCGCGATATCGCCGGTATGGGCACCCGATGCCTCGGCGTGGCAGTCCTGGGCGCCAATGGCGACGGCGGAGCCGCTCACCGCGGCGGCGAAGGGCACGATCAGGGTCGCCGGCGGGCAGATCAGAAGGTCGGCCTTGTCCGCCAGCTCCGCGCCGCCCGCGACGATCTTGGCGAGCTCGCCGGCCGAGGCCAGAAGGCCGTGCATTTTCCAGTTGCCCGCGACCAGCGGGCGTATCGCCGCCGAAGCCATGGTTTGCTTCCCTTCGCGCGAGCGGTTATCAGAGCCCCGGCGGTCGCGCCAGTGCGCTCCGCAAGAAGGCCGATCCTTCTTGAGTTGCAAGGAGTTGGCGCGAACTTTATGATAGTTGTGGCGGTGCCCAATAAGGACCGCTAACAGCCCTCAGCCGAAAAGCTTAGATCAAGCGACGAAAGCGCATGCTCCGCGGTATTCACAAAGCCACTTCCAATTGGCTCGGCAAGGCCGTGATGGCCGTCGTCATGGGCTTGCTGGTCATCAGTTTCGCGATCT
Organism: uncultured Alphaproteobacteria bacterium; assembly: GCA_963727555.1. Lineage (GTDB taxonomy): Bacteria > Pseudomonadota > Alphaproteobacteria > Rhizobiales > Xanthobacteraceae > Pseudolabrys. The sequence goes on from CAVSGT010000002.1 coordinate 210,003, forward strand.
GGGGCATCGGCGACATTTTCCGCGGCTTCGGACAAAACTCCGCCGCCAAGGTTGGCGGCACCGAGATTTCAATCGAGCAGTTCAGCCGCTTCTACAACGACCGCCTGCAGCAGTTCGGCCGCCGCTTCGGGCGCGCGCTCACGCCCGATCAGGCCCGCGCGCTCGGACTTGACCGGCAAATCATCGCCCAGTTGATCGCGGACACCACCCTTGACGAGAAAGTGCACGACTGGCGGCTCGGCCTCTCCGACAAAGAGATCGCCAAACGGATCACCAGCGATCCGTCCTTTCGCGACGCCAGCGGCAAATTCGACCGCGCGCGCTTCGAGTATCTCATTCGCAATGGCGGCTATACCGAGGCCAGCTTTGTGGCCGAGCAGCGCCGCGAATTGTTGCGGCGGCAAATCGTCCAAAGCGTTGCCGGCGACGTGCGGGTTCCCAACACGGTCCTGTCGGCGATGAACCAGTTCCGCAACGAGAAGCGCAGCATCGATTTTCTGACGTTGACAAAGGCGCAAGCCGGCGACATCCCGCAGCCGACGCCCGAACAATTGAGTAAATTTTTCGAAGACCGCAAGGCGCTGTTCCGCGCGCCGGAATATCGCAAGATCACCTTCCTGCCGCTGACGCCCGCCGACCAGGCGCGCTGGATCACCGTCTCCGATACCGACGCCAAAGCCTATTACGACTTGCACAAGAGCAATTACGGCACGCCGGAAAAACGCGACGTGCACCAGATGGTGTTCCAGAAGCCGGAGGAAGCCGCCGCCGCGCGCGAACGTATGGTCAAAGGCATGAGCTTTGCCGATCTCGCCAAAGAGCGCGGTCTGAAGGCGAGCGATACCGATCTCGGCATGGTGGCCAAGAGCGACATCATCGATCCGGCGGTTGCCGATGCCGCCTTCGCGCTCAAGCCGGGCGAGGTGAGCGAGCCGGTCAAGGGACGCTTCGGTACCGTTTTATTGCAGGTCGGCAAGATCGAGCCCGGCACGCAAAAGAGCTACGAAGAGGTCGCGCCGCAGATCAAGCACGAAATCGCCGAAGCCCGCGCCAAGAACCAGATTGCCGATATGCGCGACAAGATCGAGGACGAACGCGCCGCCGGTTCGACGCTGCCTGAGACCGCCAAGAAGCTCGGCCTCACCTCCCACACGATCGACGCGGTCGACCGCCAAGGTCGTGCCCCGGATGGCGCGAAGGTCGCCAACCTGCCGCCTAACGTCTTGTCCGCCGCTTTTGCCACCGACATCGGCGTCGATAACGAGGCCTTGCAGAACACGAATGGCGGCTTCCTCTGGTACGGCGTCGACGGCATTACGCCGGCGCGCGATCGCAAGCTCGATGAGATCAAGGACAAAGTCGAGACGCAGTGGCGCAACGATGAGATCGCCAAGCGCCTCAAGACCAAGGCCGCTGACATGGTCGCCAAGCTCAAATCCGGCGCGACGTTGGCCCAACTCGCCGGCGAAGCGGGCGCTGGCGTCAAAGTGGAAAGCGCGACCGGACTGCAACGCGGCAAGCCGACCGAGCAGATCGCTGCCCGCGTTCTGGAGATCGTGTTCAGCACGCCGAAAGGCGCACCCGGCAGCGCCGAAGGAAGGACCGAGGATGAGCGCGTGGTGTTTCGCGTCACCGATGTCGTCGATCCCAAACTCGATCCGAAATCGGCAGACGCCAAATCGCTCGATACCTCGCTGAAAAATTCCTTCACCGACGACCTCAATGGCCAATATCTGGCGCATCTCGAGAACGAGGTCGGCGTCACGCTCAACCAGTCGGCCATCACCCAAGCCATTGGCGGCGGCAGCCCGCAGTAACCGGTCCCATGCAAATCGAGCCGTCGCAGACCGTCTTCGCCGAACGCTACGGCCGCGGCGAGCCGCAGGTCGTATGGACGACGCTGGTCGCCGACCTGGAGACGCCAGTTTCCGCGTTTCTCAAGCTCGGCGGGGCTAAGCCGATGAGCTTTCTGCTGGAGTCGGTGGAAGGCGGCGATACGCGCGGGCGCTATTCCATTATTGGGCTGGAGCCCGACCTGATCTGGCGCGCCAACGGCACGCGCGCCGAGGTCAATCGCGCGGCCCGCAGCAAGTCCGACGCCTTCGTGCCCTGCCCCGAGCCGCCTTTGCAGGCGCTGCGCGCGCTGATTTCGGAGAGCCGCATCGCGCTGCCCGACAGCCTGCCGCCGATGGCGGCCGGCGTGTTCGGCTATCTCGGCTACGACATGGTGCGGCTGATGGAGGAATTGCCGGCGGCCAATCCCGATCCGGTCGGCATTCCCGACGCGGTGCTGGTGCGGCCGACGCTCATCGTGGTGTTCGACACGGTGAAAGACGCCATCACCGTCGTCACGCCGGTGTGGCCGGACAAAGCCGTCGATGCCAAAGCGGCGCTGGCGCGCGCGGTCGAGCGGTTGTCCGGCGTGGTCGAGAGCCTGGATCGCCCGCTCGACAAGTCGCTCGCCGAATTCGACGCCGGTCCGCTCGATGTGCCGCCGAAATCCAACACCACGCCCGCCGAATACAAGGCGATGGTGCTCAAGGCCAAGGAATACATCGCCGCCGGCGACGCCTTCCAGATCGTGCTGGCGCAGCGCTTCGAGGCGCCGTTTTCGCTGCCGCCGTTTTCGCTCTATCGCGCGCTGCGGCGGACCAATCCGTCGCCTTATCTCTATTTCCTCGACTTCGGCAGCTTCGCGGTCGCCGGCTCCAGCCCGGAAATCCTGGTCAAGGTCAGCGGCGACGTCGTCACCATCCGCCCGATCGCCGGCACCCGCCCGCGCGGCGCGACGCCGCACGAGGACAAGGCGCTGGAGGACGAACTGCTCGCCGATCCGAAGGAGCGCGCCGAGCACCTGATGCTGCTCGATCTCGGCCGCAACGATGTCGGGCGCGTCGCCAAGATCGGCACGGTCACCGTCACCGACCAGTTTTTCGTCGAGCGCTACAGCCACGTGATGCACATCGTCTCCAATGTCGAAGGCAAGCTTAGCGGCCAATCGCGATGCGCTCGATGCGCTGGCCGCCGGCTTTCCCGCCGGCACCGTGTCGGGCGCGCCCAAGGTGCGGGCGATGGAAATCATCGACGAATTGGAGAAGGAAAAGCGCGGGCTCTATGCCGGCTGCGTCGGCTATTTCTCCGCCGCCGGCGAGATGGACACCTGCATCGTTTTGCGCACGGCGCTGATGAAAGACGGCACCATGTATGTGCAGGCCGGCGCCGGCATTGTCGCCGACAGCAATCCGGCGTCCGAGCAGCAGGAATGCATCAATAAGGCGCAGGCTTTGTTCCGCGCCGCCGAGGAAGCGCGCCGGTTCGCCAGCCAAGCCAAGCGCGGGCAGTAGCCGTTATGGAATATAGTACATCGGGTTCGGCAGCTTGTAGGCGCGTTCGGCATACCCGCCGGCAAGATCGCTTTGTTGATCCCCGACATTGGCGATGATGGTGAAGCCCCGCTCGGCGATCTTGCCACGCTCGCCCGATTTGTAACCGGCAGTCGTCCGGTTGTCGTTCTTGGGACGCAGCGCGAGCCCGTCCCAATCGGAATATCCCGCCTTCGTCAGATTTTCGACCGTGGCCTCGTATAGCGGATCGCCTTCTTTGTTGTCGCTGCTGAGTCTGCGCCCGGTGATGAAGAATACCGCGACCTTGTGCGTCTTCGCCGCCTTGAACAAGCTCAGCGTGCCTTCGATCACTTTGGCAAGTGGTTTCCCCGTCCACTCGGCCCAGCCGCAAGGTCCTTTCGGCAAGGCGTCGCACGGCGCGTGTCGGATATAACCAAAATCGTTGGCCAGTTCCTGCGGTAAATTCGACAGCGATGTTTCGTCGATATCCAGAACAAGCGCCGGCTTGCTGACTTGGCCCGCACGCATCTCGACATAGGCTTTGGCCTCGGCCAGCACCTTGTTCATGTCGGCATCGTAGGCGCCCGAGCAGGCGTAGAAATAGATCTGCTGCTTGAGCTGGCCGAGGTTGATCGGTTGGGTATTGTCCAGCGTCGCAGGCGCATAGGTTTTCTGACAGACCGAAGCCAACGTGTCGGCATGGGCGCTGCCAGCCGTCAACGCGATGAGCACGGCGGCAAACAGGGCCGCCTTTCGTACTGAAGCTGCGTCAGCGTGCATGGCGATGTCCTCCCGAGACGCCTTGGCCTTGTTAAGGACTATAACCGACGCGGGTTGTGTGCCGTTATTGTTGCCTCTATGGGTCATGACTGGCCGGGAGCGGTAACCTTGACCCCTCCCCATGCCCCCGTCTAAGACCTTGAGCGGGCACGCAAACATGATCGTCTTGATCGACAATTACGACAGCTTCACCTTCAACCTGTTCCATTACCTGGGCAGCTTGGGGGCGGAGACGGTTGTCCATCGCAACAACAAGATTTCGGTGGCCGGCGTGATGGCGTTGAACCCGGAGGCGATCGTGCTCTCGCCCGGCCCCGGCACGCCAGACACTGCGGGCATCTGCCTCGATCTCGTGGCGGCGGCCGCGTCGACCGTTCCAATCCTGGGCGTCTGCCTCGGGCATCAGGCGATCGGCCAAGCGTTCGGCGGCAAGGTCGTGCGCGCGACGCCGATGCACGGCAAGATTTCCGCGATCAGCCACAGCGGTACCGGCGTCTTCCGCGGCATCAATGGCCCGCTGAAGGCGACGCGTTATCATTCGCTGGTGGTCGCGCGCGACAGTGTGCCGCGCGAGCTCACCGTCACCGCCGAGACCGACGATCGTTTGGTGATGGGCCTCGCCCATGCCAGCCTGCCGGTGCATGGCGTGCAATTCCATCCCGAGAGCATCGCCTCCGAGCACGGTCATCTGATGCTCAAGAACTTCCTCGATCTCGCCGACGCGTGGAATGCAAAAACCGGCCGGCACAAGGCGCCGCGCGCGCGCCGGCGCACGCAGCGGAATAAGGGGCAAAGCCCGTGGCCGACGATTTCAAGGCGCTCATCGCCAAGGTCGCGACCGGTGCGAACCTCACGCGCGCGGAAGCAGCAAGCGCCTTCGACCGCATGATGTCGGGCGAGGCGACACCCTCGCAGATGGGCGGCTTGCTGATGGGTCTGCGCGTGCGCGGGGAAACCGTCGACGAGATCACCGGCGCGGTCACCACCATGCGCGGCAAGATGCTGGGCGTGAAGGCGCCGGCCGAGGCCATCGACGTGGTGGGCACCGGCGGCGATGCCTCCGGCTCTTTCAACATCTCGACCTGCGCGGCCTTCATCGTCGCCGGCGCCGGCGTGCCGGTCGCCAAGCACGGCAATCGCGCGCTGTCGTCGAAATCGGGCGCCGCCGACGTGCTGCAGGCGCTCGGCGTCAAGATCGATCTTGGCGCCGGCCAAGTGGGCCGCTGCATTCGCGACGCCGGCATTGGCTTTATGTTCGCGCCGGCGCATCATCCGGCGATGAAGAACGTCGGCCCGACCCGCGTGGAGCTCGGCACCCGCACCATCTTCAATCTGCTCGGGCCGCTGTCGAACCCGGCGAGCGTCAAGCGCCAGATGATCGGCGCCTTCTCCAAGCAGTGGATCGAGCCGATGGCGCAGGTGCTGAAGAACCTCGGCTCCGAATGCGTCTGGGTGGTGCACGGCTCCGACGGGCTCGACGAGATCACCACCTCAGGCCCGACCAGCGTGGCCGCGCTGGAGAACGGCGAGATCCGCACCTTCGAGATCACCCCGGAGGATGCCGGGCTCAAGCGCGTCAAACCGGAGGCTTTGCGCGGCGGCAGCGCCGATGAGAACGCCAAGGCGCTGCTCGACGTGCTCAAAGGCAAGCCGGGACCGTTCCGCGACGTAGCGGTCATCAATGCCGCAGCCGCGCTGATTGTGGCCGGCAAGGCCAAGGATTTGAAGGAAGGCTCCGCGCTGGCGGCGAAATCGATTGACAGCGGCGAAGCGGAAGGTCGGCTCGATCGACTGATTGCGGTTTCCAACGCCGCGGAGGCGTGACGTTGTCGGATATCTTGACCAAGATTGAAGCTTACAAGCGCGTCGAGATCGAGGCGGCCAAGCGCACGCATCCGCTTGCCGAGCTTGAGCAGGCCGCGAATGCGGCAAGCCCAGCGCGCGGCTTTGTGCGCGCTATTGAGCAGCACCACGCACAGGGCGATTACGCGCTGATCGCCGAGATCAAGAAGGCGAGCCCGTCAAAGGGACTGATCCGCGCCGATTTCGATCCGCCGGCGCTCGCCAAAGCCTATGCGGCCGGCGGCGCCACCTGCCTGTCCGTGTTGACCGACGGACCGTCGTTCCAGGGGCGGCCCGAGTTCTTGAGCCAGGCGCGCGAGGCTTCCGGGCTGCCCGTCCTGCGCAAGGATTTCATCTACGAGCCCTACCAGGTAGTGGAATCCCGGGCGCTGGGGGCCGATTGCATCCTGATTATCATGGCAGCGGTCGACGACACGGCGGCCAAGGAAATCGAGGACGCCGCCTTCAGCAATGGCATGGATGTTCTTGTTGAAGTCCATCAAGAAGACGAGCTCGAACGTGCCCTCAAACTCGAGACGCGGCTGATCGGCATCAACAACCGCGATCTGCACACGTTCGAGACATCCTTGGCCGTCAGCGAGCGGCTGGCCCCGCATATCCCCCCGGAATGCATTGTGGTGGCCGAAAGCGGGCTCAATAGCCCGGCTGATCTGGCGCGGCTATCGCAGATCGGCATATCGACCTTCCTGGTCGGGGAAAGCCTGATGCGGCAAGCCGATGTCGCCGCAGCGACCCGCGCCCTGCTGATGCGGTCGCGCCGGCGCGTCACCGCAGAGTGAGCCATGGCGCGCGGCAGCAAAAACGTCGCGCGGAACAAGCCGGCCCGGCAGCCGCCGCAAAAGGCTGCCCCTCTCCTGCCCGATGCGGAATTGACCCACATCGATCAGCGCGGTCAGGCCCGCATGGTCGATGTCTCCGCCAAGAACGCGACCGAGCGGCTCGCTATCGCCGAAGGGCGCGTGATCATGCGCAAGGAAACGCTCGATATCGTGCTCGCAGGCAACGCAGCCAAAGGCGACGTGCTGGGCGCCGCCCGCCTTGCCGGCATCATGGCGGCCAAGCGCACCCACGGGCTGATCCCGCTCTGCCACCCGTTGCCGATCACCAAGGTCGAGATCGACATCAATCCCGAGCATTCCCTGCCCGGCTTCCTGGTGCAGGCGACGGTCAAGGTGACCGGCCAGACCGGCGTCGAAATGGAAGCGCTCACCGCCGTTTCGATCGCGTGTCTGACCATCTACGACATGGTCAAGGCGATAGAGCGCGGCATGCGCATCGAGGGCATCCGCCTGTTGGAAAAGCGCGGCGGCAAGTCCGGCAATTACCGGGCGGAGACTTAAGCCGTGGCGCTGTTGCCGGTGGCCGAAGCTCTGGCGCGCGTGCTCGCGGGCGTGGAACCGCTGCCGGGCGAGGACGCAGCGCTCAACGAGGCGCTCGGCCGCGTGCTGATCGAGGACGTCAAGGCGTTGCGCACGCAGCCGCCGGCCGCGGTCTCCGCCATGGACGGCTATGCGGTGCGCGGGTCCGACGTCGCGCAAGCGCCGGTCAAGCTCAAACTGATCGGCGAGGTTGCCGCCGGCCATCCATTCGAAGGCACAGTCGGCGCTGGCGAGGCCGCGCGCATCTTCACCGGCGGCATGATGCCGGACGGTGCCGACACCGTGGTGATCCAGGAAATCACCTCGCGCGACGGCGACACCGTCACCATCAACAAGCCGACCGCTACCGGCCGCAATGTGCGGGCGAAAGGCATCGATTTTACCGCTGGGCAGACGCTGCTCGCCCAGGGTCGCCGCCTCACCGGCCGCGACCTGATGCTGGCCGCCGCCATGAACTACCCCACGCTGTCCGTGCATCGCCGGCCGAAGGTGGCGGTGCTCGGAACCGGCGACGAGCTGGTGCCGCCCGGCTCGACGCCCGGCCCCGGCGAAATCGTCTATTCCAACGGCTTTGCCCTTGGCGCCCTTGTCCGCAGCGAAGGCGCCGAAGCGATCGATCTCGGCGTCGCGCGCGACAAGGTCGAGCACATCGCCGCTGGGCTGCGCCAAGCGCGCGCGGCCGGCGCCGACGTGCTGGTGACGACCGGTGGCGCTTCGGTCGGCGAACACGATTTGGTGCAGCAGGCGCTCGCCGCCGAAGGTCTCGACCTGTCGTTCTGGCGGGTGGCGCTGCGGCCCGGCCGGCCGATGATGCATGGCCGGCTGGGCGCCATGCAGGTGCTCGGGCTGCCCGGCAACCCGGTCTCGTCCTATGTCTGCGCCTTCCTGTTCCTGGTGCCTCTGATCCGCCGGCTCGCCGGCCGCGACGACGTCGAGCGGGTCCCCGAGCCGGCCCGCCTTGGCCGCGATTTGCCGGCCAACGACGAGCGGCAGGACTATCTGCGCGCCACCTTGCAGGCAGGCGCGGACGGCCCGGTGGCGACCCCTTTGCAGACGCAGGACAGTTCCCTGATGGCCGGTTTGGCCAAAGCCGACTGTCTGGTGATTCGGGCACCGCACGCCCCGGCAGCGGCCGCCGGTTCACCCTGTGTCATCCTTAAGCTAGCGCTTTAGCGGCCTTTCGACTTTTTCACCTCAAATTAAATGGTTGCGGAACACATATCGAACAGATAGTGTCCGTTCATGATTTGTTTCTGGCGGGCGGGCCATAGGCCGGTACCAGCCGCGACGGGGAGAGACAGATGCTGACCCGCAAGCAATTCGAGCTGCTGCGCTTCATTCATGAGCGGCTAACCGAAGCCGGTGTGCCGCCCTCTTTCGACGAGATGAAGGACGCTCTCGACTTGCGATCCAAATCCGGCATCCACCGGCTGATCACGGCTCTAGAAGAGCGCGGCTTCATTCGCCGACTGCCGAATCGGGCGCGCGCTATCGAGGTGATCAAGCTGCCCGAACTCAGTCGCCCATGGCATCGCTGGGGGTCGCTCACGCGGCTTCAACCCGAGCGTGATCGAGGGCGACCTCGGCCGGGTGCGGCAAACGTCGGAAGACGATAACAGCGGCCGGCCGATCGCGGTGCCGGTGATGGGCCGCATCGCCGCCGGCACGCCGATCGAGGCGATTCAGACGCGCAGCCATGTCATCAACATGCCGCCCGACCTGTTGTCGGCCGGCGAGCATTTCGCACTGGAAGTCCGTGGCAACTCGATGATCGAGGCCGGCATTCTCGACGGCGACATTGCCCTCATCCGCCGCACCGAGGCGGCCGAGACCGGCGACATCGTAGTGGCGCTGATCGACGACGAGGAAGCAACCCTCAAGCGTTTCCGCCGCCGCGGCGCCTCGATCGCGCTCGAGCCGGCGAACACGTCTTACGAGGTGCGCATCCTGCCGCCCAACCGCGTGCGCATCCAGGGCAAGCTGGCCGGACTGTTCCGGCGGTACTGAATTTTCTTACTGCTGTCATCATCCGCGAAGGCGGATGATCCAGTATTCCCTGTTCTTCGGTGGCAAGCGTGACGCTACGGCGTACTGGATGCCCCGCTTTCGCGGGGCATGACAGAATTTATTTAATCGTCGGTTTCCAAATCTTCCCGCTTCGGCGTCGCGTCGCGCACGCTGGGCCAAATCCGCGACACATTGCGCGAGCCCGATGCCCACGGCCGCTGGTAGCTCGGTGGGCGCGCGGCGGTTTGCACAAAATGATCGCCGCTCCAACGCAGCGCGATCGCGCCATTGGCGCGCCAGGCGTTCCGGTCAATCAAGGTTGCGGCGCAAGCGCCCGGCGCCGCGCGCGGGCTCACCACCACGGCAGCACGCGCGCAATCCTCGGCGAACGCCGCAGGCGACAGCGCCATCGATATCAGCCGGCCGTCCTTGAGTCGGCCGACACAGCCGTCGCCATCGCAGCGCACGTCGTCGTGCAAATGCGCATCCTTGACGCCGCGCGCATCGCCATCGGCGGCGAGCCATTCCTTGATGGCGAATGTGTCGCGACCGGCGTGCAGAACGCTGAGCCGCCCACCGGCGCCGCGTACAGCGGCGGCCTTGCCATCCGCAGCCACCAGAATATCGGGCCGCGGCGTCAGCAGCGCCCACACACCGGCGGCAATCGCCACCACGATGCCGCTCCAACGCAACGGCGTCCGCAGCAGGCAGAGCAGCAGCAGTCCGGCGGTGCCCAGCAGTAACGGCCCGGTGCCGAAGGCGTGGATGTGGCCGTTGGCGCCCGGGAGATGCGCCACCCACAGCACCACGCCGATCATCCAGTCGATGCCTTCCCCCATCAACCGCCAGAACGGCGCATCGAGGCCGAGCGGCAGCGTCGCGACGCCGAGAATGCCCATCGGCATCACCCAAGCGGACACGACCGGCATAGCGAGTAAATTGGCGAGCACTCCGTAGGGCGACACGCGATGAAAGTGGTAAGCGGCGTAAGGCATGGTGGCGAGGCCGGCGAGCAGCGAGGCAAAGATCAGGCTTGCGATTTCGCGTCCGCCCCACAACGCCACGCGCGCACCGAACGAGGTGTCGGCATTGGCGCGCCACGGCAGCCCGTATTGATAGCCGGCAATCAGCGCCAGCGTTGCGGCAAACGACATCTGAAAGCTCGGCGTCACCAAAGCCTGCGGCGCTAAGAATCAATACGGCGAATGCGGCGATGGTCAGCGTGCGGAAGGTGAGCGCGCGCCGATCCGCCATGACGCCGATCAGCACGATAGCGATCATCACGAACGAGCGCTGGGTGGCAACGCCGGCGCCGGAGAGCACCAGATAGAACGCCGCCGCGGCAAGCGCGCCGGCGGCGGCCCATTTCTTGATCGGCTTTGTGCTCGCGAGCGACGGGCTCAACGCCAGCCCGCCGCGGATGAAAAAGAACAGGATGCCGGCCACCACCGCCATATGGAAGCCGGAGATCGCTAGCACATGGGCGAGACTCGACACGTAGAACGCGTCCTGCACCGGCTCCAAGATAGCGTTGCGCTTGCCGGTGATCAGCGCCGAGGCGATCGAGCCGCGGTCGCCGGGCAGAATGGTGTGGATGCGCTGATTGATGGTCTCACGTAGCGCGTCGAGTTGCGCGGCGTAATGCAGCCGGAAACCGGACGCGTGCGGCGGCGAAGCACTGCGGATCGCGCCCAGCACGAAGCCGGACGCACCGATGCGCTGGAAGTACATGTCGCGGGCAAAGTCATAGCCGCCGGGCCGCAACGGCTGCAGCGGCGGTGCCAGATGCGCTTTGAAGGCGACGAAGCTGCCGACCGCGGGCGCGCTACCTTTGCGCACGGCGACGCGCACGCGCTCGGGCTTCATGCGTAAACGCTGTGCCGTTATCGACTGCACGCGCACCATGATACGGTCGCTGCGCGCCCTCTCCTCGCGGGTTTCGACGAAGCCTGCGACCTGCGCGTTCCAGGTCGGATAGGCCAGCACCGGGTGCGCGATGCGCACGGTGTGCAGCGTGGCGGCGGCAAAGCCCGCACTCGTCGCGGCGAATGCGAGCGCAAGTGGAAAACCAACGGGGCGGCGGCGCGCCAAAATCGCAACCGCAACGCCGATGACCGCGAGCGACAGCGCCGCCCAGGCGGCCGGCTCGCGATCGGCGGTGAAATAAAGCACGATGCCGAAGCCGAAGCTGACCGGCAGCCAAGGGACAAGGCGGCCGGGTGCGACTTCGGCCAGCGCCCATTGCGACAACAAGCGGCGCAGCCGTTCGGCGGCGGCTTCCAAACTCTCGGGAAGCGCCAGTCCGGCGCGCCGACGCGCGGCGTCGATCCCGGCCGCCCAAGCTTTCGCTCTGGCACGCGTGCGGTTGTCTTCGCTTCCTGCCATGGCGCCCCTCAACGCCGGCGCGAATGCGCGATGGCTTATGCTACGTCAGGCAGACGCTGTGGCTAGGAGAACGGTTGTGAACTTTGGCTACGACTGGGCTGCGTCCTCATGGCTTGAATTGCTGGGCAGCGGCTGGTGGAAGTCCGCTTTGCCTTTAAAAGCGAACTCCTTAACCGCGGTCTCAACATCCCCGCTAGGGACCAAGTCCAGGCATTCGCTTGCAAGCGACCGCTTCAAGAATTGATAAATCCGGCCGAGCCGTCGTGCCGGGCGAGCCACCTAGCGTTCTTCTCGTCATATCCGGTGTCGGTCAGGCTTCCGATCTCCGGCTCCATCTCGCGCAGTGCGGCAAAGCCGATCTTCTCGCGCGACAAATCGGCGCCCGGCCCTTCTCCCGCATTACGCGAATTGGTATGTACGGGTGCGGTCTCCGACCGCGCGTCAAGGGAGGCGACACTATGAAAAACAAATTTGCATGGACAATGCTGATCGCATTGTCGCTAGCGTCATCGGCGTCAGCCGCAGACAAGATCAACATCGCCTGGGGCGGCTCGAACCCCGGCGGCGTGATGTACTACATGGTGGGTGCTGCCGGCACGATCATCTCCGAGAAGCTGCCGCAGTACAACATCACCCAGGTCACCACCGGCGGCTCCACCGAGAACGCCAAGCGGCTGATCAAGGGCGAGCTCGACATGGGCATCGTCTATGGCGCTCATGTCTACATGGCGCAGAAGCCGGAAGGTCCGTTCAAAGGCGGCGCCAAGGGCACCATGCTGCGCGGCGTGGCCAAGGCCTACAAGGGCCCGACCTATTTCGTCACCCTGCCTTCGAGTGGCATCAAGAAGCTGACCGATCTCAAGGGCAAGACCGTCGCCATGGGTCCGCCCGGCTCCGGCACGGTGTTCAATTGCAACAACATGCTCACGGCCGTGGGTATCATCGGCGACATCAAGGCGCGCTATATGACTTTCGCCGATGCCGGCCGTGCGCTTGGCAACGGCCAGATCGATGCGCTTTGCCAATCGTCGGCGCCGGCCGCAGCCGTCAAGGAGCTGGCCGAGACCAAGGGCGCGGTCGTGCTGCCCTATTCCGACAGCGAGATGAAGATGGTGACGAGCAAGTATCCCTTCTATGTCCCCGACACCATGCCGGCCACGACGTATAAGGGCGTGCCAGCGACCACGCTGCCGTTCCTGACCGTCTACTGGGTTGCGCATGAGCGCGTGCCCGCGAAGGCGGTGCAGGACATCCTCGAACTGGTCTATCAACCCGCCATCAAGAAGCGGCTCGCCGCCGGTCACAAGGCCTGGGGCCAGATGGAGCCCGACACCCATAATTTCAATCAGCTCGGCGTTCCCATGCATCCAGGTGCCGTCGCCTACTACAAGTCCAAAGGGCTCTATAAGGAATAAGCTAAGCGTCTCGCACAGCCGGGCCGCCCGATAGTTCGGGCGGCCCGATTTTCTTGCCCAATTGGATGGAGCCGGGCGCTGCCATGGCCGCGCAGCAAGCCACGCCGCAAGCCGAGAGCTGGATCAAGCCGATCAAGGGGCGCAATCGAACGCTCTCCGGTCCGGTCGCACTCATCTATGCGGCGACCGCCATCTTCTTCAGCGTCTGGTACCTCTACACGTCCGGCTTTGGCCTGGTCTCCACCGAGAGCAACCGCGGCTTCTATCTGATGTTGACCTCGGTGCTGGTGTTCTTGCTGTTCCCGGCGCTGCCGACCTCGCCCAAGACAAGGCCCAGCCTGTTCGACATCATCTGGGTGATCGCCGCCGTCGTTTCGGTCGGCTACTGGATGGATCAATACGTCGACTACGCCGTCAACCGGGTGAGCGATCCCAATCAATGGGATTTCGTCATGGGCATCATCGGCATCGCGGTGATGCTGGAGACCAGCCGCCGCGTGCTCGGTATCACCGTGGTGCTTATCGCCGTCGCCTTTCTCGCCCAACTCTATTTCGGAAAATACCTTCCCGGCAAGCTCGCCCATTCCGGGCTCGGCGTGCACCGCATCATCGAGTTCACCTTCTCGACCCAGGAGGCCATGTTCGGCGTCGTCGCCGCGACGTTCGCCACCTTCGTGTTTCCATTCATGATCTTCGGCGCCTTCCTGGAGGCGAGCGGCGCCGGCCAGTTCTTCATGGAGCTCGGCACTTCGATCGCCGGCAAATGGCGCGGTGGGCCGGCTAAGATCGCCGTCATCACGTCCGCACTGTTCGGATCGATCTCCGGCTCCTCGGTCGCCAACGTCGTCTCCACCGGCACGTTTACGATTCCCCTGATGAAGCGCATCGGCTTCAAGCCGCATCATGCCGGCGCCATCGAGGCGATCGCGTCGACCGGCGGGCAGTTCATGCCGCCGATCATGGGCGCCGGCGTGTTCATTCTGGCGACGTTGACCGAGACCGAATATCTCAAGATCGCGGCGATGAACGTGATCCCTGCGTTCCTCTATTTCTTCTTCCTGATCTACATGGTCGACCTCGAGGCCATGAAGAGCGGCCTCAAGGGGCTCGACGAAAAGGAAATCCCGCGCATCCGCACGGTGCTCGCCCGCGGCTGGCACTATCTCATTCCGCTCATCGTGGTGCTCGGCCTGTTGTTCCTGGGCTATTCGCCGGACTACGGCGCCTTCTGGGGCACGGTGTCCGCCTTCGTGCTGTCGTTCCGGCGCAAGGAAACCTGGATGGGGCCACACAAGGTGATCGACGCATTGATCACCGGCGCCCACAACAACACCTCGGCGGGCTCGGCCATCGGCACGCTCGGCATCATCATCGGCGGCATCGTGCTGTCCGGGCTCGGCCTGAAATTCTCCGCCGTGCTGATCGAATTCGCCGGCGGCAACCTCTTCTTCACCGTCGTACTGGTGACCATCATCTCCATCATCATCGGCATGGGCTCGAGCACCACCGGCTCCTACATCATCCTGGCCGTGGTGGCGGCGCCGGCGTTGATCCAGCTCGGCGTGCCGGAGATCCCCGCGCATCTTGTGGTGTTCTATGCCGCGTGCCTGTCCAATATCACGCCGCCGGTCTGCGTATCGGCCTATGCCGCCGCGGCGATCGCCGGTGCCGACCCGATGCGCACGGGTTTTGCCGCGCTTAAATTCGGCGCCACGCTGGTGCTGATCCCGTTCAGCTTCGTCTATGCGCCGGAACTGCTGCTCTACGGCTCGACTTGGGACATTGTGAACGGCATGCTCGGCTATCTGTTGGGATATCTGGCGCTGGCCATGCTGGTGCAGGGCGCCGAGCCGGTGCACGGGCGCATTGCGCTGTGGCAGCGCGGCATGTTCGGAGCGGCCGCGTTCTGCCTGTTGTTCCCCACCTCGATCTGGATCGACCTGATCGGCGCCGGCCTGCTGGCGGCCGCTTGGGCGCCGTCGATCATAGGCTCGCGCCGGCGCCATGGTTGAGGGGACAAGCTTCGGGTTGAGTGTGCGCCTTAGCCCGCCGCCTTCTCCTTGGCCCAAGTATCGCGCAGCCCGATGGTGCGGTTGAACACCAGCCGCTCGGGCGTCGTATCGCGATCGAGGCAGAAATAGCCCTGGCGCTCGAACTGCACCGGCTGCTCGATTTGTGCGGCCGTCAGCGCAGGCTCGATCCGCGCCCCGCTCAGCACTTCCAGCGAATTCGGATTGAGATCGGCGGTAAAATTCTCTCCACCGCTCGGATCCGGCTTGGTGAACAGCGGACTATAAAGCCGCACGTCGGCCGCGATTGAGTCGGCCGCCGACACCCAGTGGATGGTCGCCTTCACCTTGCGCCCATCGGGCGCATTGCCGCCTTTGGTGGCCGGATCGTATGTGCAGCGCAGCTCGGTCACCTCGCCCGCCGCGTTCTTCTTCACCTCGCGGCAGGTGATGAAATAGGCGTAGCGCAACCGCACTTCACGGCCGGGCGACAGCCGGAAGAATTTCTTCGGCGGGTTCTCCATGAAGTCTTCCTGCTCGATATAGAGCTCGCGGCCGAAGCCGACCTTGCGCGAGCCCGCCGCCGGATTGTCGGGATGATTGACCGCGTCGAGCTGTTCGGTCTGCCCTTCCGGATAGTTCTCGATCACGACTTTGAGCGGCCGCAACACCGCCATGCGCCGCAATGCGGATTTGTTGAGCGCCTCGCGCACCGAGAACTCAAACATGCCGGCGTCGACCAGGCTGTTGGCCTTGGCGACGCCGATGCGCCTGATGAAATCGCGGATTGCCTCCGGCGGCACCCCACGCCGGCGTAAACCCGCAAGCGTCGGCATGCGCGGATCGTCCCAGCCGGAGACGAGACCGTCGCGCACCAGCGTGGTCAGCACACGCTTGGAGAGCACGGTGTAGGTCAAATTGAGCCGGGCGAATTCGTATTGATGCGGCTGCGAGGGCACGCTCAGATTGGCGATGAACCAGTCGTAGAGCGGCCGGTGATCTTCGAACTCAAGCGTGCAGATCGAATGCGTGATGCCTTCGATGGCGTCGGACTGGCCGTGGGCGAAGTCGTAGCTCGGATAGATCTTCCACGCCGTGCCGGTGCGCGGGTGGCTGGCGTGCAAGATTCGATAGAGCACCGGATCGCGCAGATTGATGTTGCCCGACGCCATGTCGACCTTGGCACGCAGCACCCGCGCGCCGTCGGGGAACTCGCCGGAACGCATGCGGCGGAACAAGTCGAGGTTTTCCTCCACGCTGCGGTCGCGGAACTGACTGTTCTTGCCGGGCTCGGTCAGCGTGCCGCGGTTCTCACGCATTTCGGTCGGCGTCTGGTCGTCGACGTAAGCCTTGCCGGTGCGAATCAGGTCCTCGGCCCAACTATAAAGCTGCTCGAAATAGTCGGAGGCATGGTAGAGATGCTTGCCCCAGTCGAAGCCGAGCCAGCGCACGTCGCGCTCGATGGCGTCGATATATTCCTGCTCCTCCTTCACCGGGTTGGTGTCGTCAAAACGCAAATGACAGCGGCCGCCGAACTCTTCCGCCACGCCGAAATTGAGGCAGATCGACTTGGCGTGGCCGATATGCAGATAGCCGTTCGGCTCGGGCGGGAAGCGGGTGACCACCTCCTTGACGCGCCCGGCATCGAGATCGGCCTGCACGATATCGCGGATGAAATCGCGCCCGGCTTCCGCCGCCGCCGCTTCACCGCTTGCCTTTAGGTCGCTCGCCATGCTTCCTCGATCTCAAGTCCGGCTTTATGATGCAGCTCCCGCCGACCGGCGGCCTATGCCATGACGTGGCCGACGCCTCAATGTCAATTGCGCTGACACTTTACGTCGCAATCATGGTAATGGCGGAGCGATGACCGAGCCCGTCGTCACCCGCTTCGCGCCCTCCCCCACCGGCTTCCTCCATATCGGCGGCGGGCGCACGGCGCTATTCAACTGGCTCTACGCCCGTCACTGCGGCGGCAAGATGCTGCTGCGCATCGAGGACACCGACCGCGAGCGCTCGACCACCGCCGCCATTAACGCCATCATCGACGGGCTAACCTGGCTGGGGCTGACCTGGGACGGCGAGATCGTGTTCCAGTTCTCGCGCGCGCAGCGCCACCGCCAGATCGCCGAACAACTGCTGGCAGCCGGCAAGGCCTATCACTGTTATGCCTCGCCTGAGGAACTCACGGAGATGCGGGAAGCCGCCCGGCGCGAGGGCCGCGCCAAGCTCTATGACGGGCGCTGGCGCGACCGCGACCCCGCCGATGCGCCGCCTGGCGTCAAGCCGGTGATTCAACTCAAAGCGCCGACCACCGGTGAAACGGTGATCGAGGACCAGGTGCAGGGCCGCGTCACCTGGCAGAATTCCGATCTCGACGATCTGGTGCTGCTGCGCTCCGACGGCACGCCGACCTACATGCTGGCGGTGGTGGTCGACGATCACGACATGGGCGTGACCCACATCATCCGCGGCGACGACCACCTCACCAACGGCGCGCGGCAGACGCACATCTACGACGCGCTTGGCTGGAGCGTGCCGGCGATGGCGCACATTCCGCTGATCCACGGTCCGGACGGCTCCAAGCTCTCCAAGCGCCATGGCGCACTCGGCGTCGATGCATACCGCGCCATGGGCTACCTGCCGGCGGCCATGCGCAACTATCTGGTCCGGCTCGGCTGGTCGCATGGTGACCAGGAAATCTTCTCAACCGAGGAAATGATCGCCGCATTTGATCTCGCGCAAATCGGCCGCTCGCCGGCCCGCTTCGATTTCGCCAAGCTCGAGAGCCTCAACGGTCACTACATCCGTGCCAGCGCCGACGCCGACTTGATCGCCGCGATCGAGCAATTGCTGCCGCACATCGCCGGCGGGCAGAAACTGGCCAGCAGGATGACGCCCGCCCTTCGCAACAAGCTCATGGCCGCCATGCCTGGCTTGAAGGAGCGCGCCAAGACCCTGGTCGAACTGTTTGAGGGCTCACGCTTTATCTGGGCAAGCCGTCCCATCGAACTTGACGACAAAGCCAAGGCCCTGCTGACCGCGGAAGCCAAGGCTTTGATTTCCCCGCTGATCCAAGAGTTCGAATCCAATGCCGACTGGGATGCGGGGTCGATCGAAACTGGGGTACGCGATTTTGCGGAGCGATCGGGGCTGAAGCTTGGAGCGGTGGCGCAGCCTTTGCGGGCGGCGCTCACTGGGCGGACCACCTCGCCGCCCATTTTCGACGTGCTGGCGGTCCTCGGCCGGGAGGAAAGCCTGGCGCGGCTGCGCGACCAAGCCGGCTAGCGATTCGCACAAATCCTCCCGCCAGCGCTGCCCCCGGGACAGCCATGCTTATATACCGTGCACACCCTGCAGCGATGCGCGTTGCCCGATCTTGCAGCGCACAATAGGATAGGCTAACGCAAAGTGGCCGGAACCTTGCCTGCCCGCCCCCGGCGCTCGGGTCCGGTTGCGCGATCTCACGCAACCCGCTGCCAATTCGAGGGCCCCAACCATGGACGCCAAGATCGACCCCAAGAGCAAGACCGGCACGCTGACGGTCGGTAACAAGACTTTCGATTTTCCGATCTACGAAGGAAGCGTCGGTCCCGACGTGGTCGACATTGCCAAGCTCTACAACGAGAGCGGCATGTTCACCTACGACCCGGGCTTCACCTCGACGGCGAGCTGCGAGTCGAAGATCACCTATATCGACGGTGACGAAGGCGTGCTGATGTATCGGGGCTACCCGATCGAACAGCTCGCCGAGCACGGCGATTTCCTCGAAACCTGCTACCTGCTGCTGTACGGCGAATTGCCGACGCCGTCGCAGAAAGCCGACTTCGACTACCGCGTCACGCGCCACACCATGGTGCATGAGCAGATGAGCCGGTTCTTCCAAGGCTTCCGGCGCGACGCGCATCCGATGGCGGTGATGGTCGGCTCGGTCGGGGCACTGTCGGCCTTCTACCACGACTCCACCGACATCTCCGATCCGCATCAGCGCATGATCGCCTCGATCCGCATGATCGCCAAAGTGCCGACGCTCGCCGCCATGGCCTACAAATATTCGATCGGCCAACCATTCGTTTATCCGAAGAACGACCTCGACTATTCCACCAACTTCCTGCGCATGTGCTACGCGGTGCCGACCGAGGAATACAAGCCGAACCCGGTGCTGGCGCGCGCGATGGACCGTATCTTCATCCTGCACGCCGACCACGAGCAGAATGCTTCGACTTCGACGGTGCGGCTTGCCGGTTCCTCGGGCGCCAACCCGTTCGCCTGCATCTCCGCCGGCTGTGCCTGCCTGTGGGGCCCGGCCCATGGCGGCGCCAACGAAGCCGCGCTCAACATGTTGCGCGAGATCGGCTCGGTCGACCGCATTCCGGAATACGTCAAGCGCGCCAAGGATAAAGACGATCCGTTCCGGCTGATGGGATTCGGTCATCGCGTCTATAAGAACTACGACCCGCGCGCCAAGATCATGCAGAAGACCTGCCATGAGGTGTTGGCCGAGCTCGGCATCAAGGACGACCCGCTGCTCGACGTCGCCATGGAACTCGAAAAGATCGCGCTGCACGATGAGTATTTCATCGAGAAGAAGCTCTATCCGAACATCGACTTCTATTCGGGTATCACGCTCAAGGCGATGGGCTTCCCGACCACCATGTTCACCGTGCTGTTCGCGGTGGCGCGCACGGTCGGATGGATCGCGCAGTGGAAGGAAATGATCGAGGATCCGAAGCAGAAGATCGGTCGCCCGCGGCAGCTCTACACGGGTGCTGCGCGCCGAGACTACGTGCCGATCTCGCGGCGAAAATAAACTTTCGGATGCTCTTGTTGCGCGAAGGGGCGGCGTTCAGCCGCCCTTGCCGTTTCCGCCCTTGCCGTTGAGCTTCGGCGCGCTGGCGCCGTCATAAGCCCATTGCAGATAGACGCCGGCCCAGGTGAAGCCGCCGCCGAAGGCGGCCAGCAGCATGCGGTCGCCGCGCTTGAGTTTCGGCTCGTAGTCCCACAGGCACAGCGGAATGGTTGCGTTGGTGGTGTTGCCGTATTTCTGGATGGTCACCATCACCTTGTCCATCGGCAGACCCATTCGCTCGGCGGTCGACTCGATGATGCGCTTGTTGGCTTGGTGCGGCACCAGCCAGTCGATCATGTCGGCGCGTAGGTTGTTGCGCGCCATGATCTCGCCGGCCACTTCCGCCATCTTGGCGATGGCGAATTTGTAGACCGCCGCGCCCTCCTGATGCACGTAGTGTAGACGTTGGGCGACCGTTTCAAAAGTCGCCGGCATGCGGCTGCCGCCGGCCTTCTGATGCAAATGAATCATGCCGGCGCCGTCGGAGCGCACCAGCGCGTCCATGATGCCGTAGCCTTGATCGTTCGGTTCCAGCAGCACGGCGCCGGCGCCGTCGCCGAACAGCACGCAGGTGGCGCGGTCGGTGTAGTCGATGATCGACGACATCTTGTCGGCGCCGACCACCACCACCTTGCGGGCGGCGCCGGTGGCGATGAACTGAGCCGCGACGGTGAGCGAATAAAGAAATCCCGAGCAGGCTGCCTGTACGTCGAACGAGCCGATATTGCGGATGCCGACCAAGTCGCAGATCAGGTTGGCGGTCGACGGAAACTGCAGGTCGGGCGTGGTGGTGGCGCAGATGAGGAGATCGACCTCGGCCGGGTCTGTGTTGGTCTTTCGCAACAGGCCGCGCACGGCCTCCGCCGCCATGTGCGAGGTGCCGAGGCCCTCGCCCTTTTGAATGTGCCGCTCTTTGATGCCGGAGCGCTCGGTGATCCAGGTGTCGCTGGTGTCCACCATGCGCGCCAGCTCCGCATTGGTGAGAATGTCCGGCGGCAGGTAGCCGTGGACGGCGGTAATCGAGGCGCGGTTGGGAATGGACAAAGGGGCGGTATCCCAGCTTCCGGCTAGTTATGACACGACCAAAGCGGCCGGTTTTAGGCAAATTACGCGGTCGGCACCCCGCGCGCCACTGTTTCCGGCAATGCTAGGCTTTTCGACCGACGGCATCGAGCACCACGGCCGCCGCCCGGTCGCTGGGGGCCGCCTGGCCGATCTCCATGATGCCATCGAGCCGCTCGAAAGTTTCGATCTGGCGCTGCCGGTCCGGGGTATCGCCCATCAGCGGCAGCAATGCGTCCGCCAGCCGCTGCGGCGTGCACTTGAATTGCAGGAATTCAGGAACCGCAGCCTCGCCCAGCACCAGATTGGCGAGAATGACGCTGGGGACCCGGACCAACAGACCCCCGATGGCCGCCTCGACTAGAGACAGTTTGTAGCCGGCCACCATGGGAACGCCGGCAAGCGCCAGTTCCAACGTCGAAGTCCCCGACTTGGTCAGCGCCGCGCGCGCCGTCCGAAAAGCGGCAAGCTTCTCGTCGGGGTCGGCCACCACCCGCGCCGGTACCGGCCAGGCGGCAACAGCGGTCCGCACCGTCTCGGCCAGTCGCGGCACGGTGGGCACCACGACGTCAATTGTTCCGAGCCGCTTGGCGACCAAGCCGACGGCGGCACCGAACGCGCCGGCCATGCGCCGGACTTCGCCGCTCCGGCTGCCCGGCAATACCAAGAGCAGCGGCGGATCGGCAAGCCGCCGTTCAGCTTCCGCCGCGCTGGGCCGCAACTGCGCCACCTGCTCGATCAAGGGATGACCCACGTAAGTACCAGGCGGCCCGCGCAAGCGTTCGAGTTCCGCCGGCTCGAACGGCAACAGCGTCAGCACGCGATCGACATAGCTGCGCATGGTCTTTGCGCGCCACGGCCGCCAGGCCCAGACCGAGGGACAAACGTAGTCGATAATCGAAATTTCCGGCGCGCGCGCGCACACCTTGCGCGCGACACGATGCGTGAAATCCGGGCTGTCGATGATCACCAGCACATCCGGCCGCGCCGCCACCACCGCATCGGCGGCTTGACGAATGCGACGCAGAATCGTCGGCAGCCGCCCTGGGATGGTGGAGAAGCCGACGAGCGCTAGATCGCCGAGCGGAAACAGGCTCGGCACGCCCTCTTTCGCCATATGCGATCCGCCGACCGCCGAAAAGCGAATCTGGCCTTGGCAGCGGCGGCGCAACGCGGCGATCAGCGCAGCGCCCAGGCGGTCACCGGATTCTTCGCCCGCTACCAGGAAGACATGCGGCGGCGAAGCGGGCGTGTCATAGGCTGCCGGCATAACCTCACCCCGGCGGGACGGCGGGCGTGCCGATCACAAAGACGTTGGCGCGGTCAGCGGCCGCCACCAGCCGCTCCGGCTCAGCAACGATGCTGCTGCCGGCCATGACCGCCATGCCAACGAGGCCGGCGAGCGCCACGCCTTCGACCGTGCGTGGTCCGACGGTGGGCAGGTCGAAGCGGCGGTCCTGTCCCGGCTTCGGCGCCTTCACCAGCACGCCGCTGCCGGCAGGCGCGCGCAATCGCCCGTTCTTGCGCATCTCGGCGACACGCGCGAGCATGTGGTCGGTGCCCTCCACCGCCTCCACCGCCAGCACATGGCGTCCGGCAACCACTACGGCCTGGCCGACATCAAACGGCCCGGCGGTGCGCAGATAGTCGAGGCCGAGGGCAATGTCGGCGCGGTCTTTCTCGGATGGCTGCACGCGCCCGAGTGTTCCTTCGGGCATCAGGATTTCCGGCGCCACCTCGTGCGCCCCAAGAAGATGAAAGCCGTACCGCTCGAAATTGCGGGCCACATGCGAGAGCAGATGATCATCGCCCCCGCGAAACCCGCCAATGAGAGTTGGAATTCGCAGCAACATCCACAGGTCGAAACGCATCTGCCAGAGCGCCGGCCGCACCAGCGAACCGATGAACACGACGTCACGGCAGCCCTCGGCTCGCGCGAGCCGTAGAAACCCGCCGCCTTGGCCGAGATAGAGCCAGTGATGCGGATAGCGTGCGGCCAGCGCCGGGTCGGCAACGCCGCGCAACAGGAACAACACCACCTTGCGCCCCCGCGCGGTGGCAGAATCCGCGACCGCCAACGGTAGACTGCCACCGCCACAAATCAAGGCAAGCGGGTCATCCGGCCGCGTGGCGCGCTCGGCGCTCATAACTCCTCGTCACCCTCGTTGCGTTTGATCGCCATGGTGAGCGGGCGTTTGGCGGAACGGATAAAGTCGGTGATCTTGCGCACGCGCGGATCGGCTCCGGATGCCGCCTCCACCGCATCGACGCGCGCACGAAATTCGCCCTCGCCAAAGAACAGCGCCTCATAGGCGCGACGCAGCTCGAGGACGTTCGATTTGGACGCGCCGTTGCGGCGCATGCCGATAACGTTGAGGCCGATCAGATGCGCGAGCGGTCCATGCGCCATGCCCCAGGGGATGACGTCGGCGCGAACGCCGCTCAGACCGACAATCATGGCTCCCTCGCCGATACGCACGAATTGGCGAACCGCCACGCCACCGCCGAACACCGCGTTGTCGCCGACGCTAACGTGGCCACCGAGCACCGTGTTGTTGGCGAACACGACGTTGGCACCGACTTGGCAATCGTGCCCGACATGCGAGTTGACCATCAGAAAGCAACGGTCGCCGATCTCGGTGACGCCGCGGTCGTCCTCGGTGCCGATGTTGACGGTCACGCCCTCGCGGATATCGCATTCGGCGCCGATTACGAGTCGGGTCGGACCGCCGCGATACTTTACCGATTGCGGCGGCGTGCCAAGCGAAGCAAA
Organism: uncultured Alphaproteobacteria bacterium; assembly: GCA_963727555.1. Taxonomy (GTDB): domain Bacteria; phylum Pseudomonadota; class Alphaproteobacteria; order Rhizobiales; family Xanthobacteraceae; genus Pseudolabrys. The sequence continues at coordinate 233,866 of CAVSGT010000002.1, forward strand.
CGGATAAATCACCGTGCGCGGGCCGATTGCGGTGTGCCCGCTGAGGCTGACATGTGAAACCAGCCGGCAGCCATCGCCAATCGTAACATCGGGACCAACGGTGCAATAGGGACCGACCGACACGTCGCGTCCGATCTTCGCCCCGGCGGCGATCCGCGCCGAGGGATCGATCATGCTTGTGTTCCCGGATCCAACAGCATGGCGCCGACTTCGGCCTCGGCGACCACTTGGCCGCGCACTTTGGCTTCGCCCCTGTACCACCACATGTTCCGACGCTGGGCCATCAGCGCCATGTGATATTCGATGGTATCGCCGGGCGTGACCGGCCGCCGGAACTTGGCCTTGTCAATGGTCATGAAATAGACCGAGCGCGACGAATTAAGGCCAAGCCCTACAAGGCACAGCACGCCGCCGGTCTGCGCCATGCCTTCGATCATCAGCACGCCCGGGAAGACCGGATTTCCGGGGAAATGTCCGAGGAACTGCGGCTCGTTGATCGTCACGTTTTTGATGCCGACGCCGCTCTTGCTGCCGTTGATATCGACGACACGGTCAATCATCAGAAATGGATAACGATGCGGCAGCATCTTGAGCACCGTCGCGATATCGGCTGCTTCAAGCTTGGTGACGGCTTCATCCATTCTTTCGGAACCATAATTTCACGAGCGTTACCGGCTCCCGGCTCCGGCGCGCGCTCCCACGACTGCAAAGTCTTCAAGCGTCGATGAGCCCGAAATAGCCATTTGTGCGGCCAGGACGCAATAGCGGCCAATGCTGGCATTGTGGCCCACCTGCACTAGGTTGTCGATCTTGGTGCCCTCGCCAATCACGGTGTCTCGCGTGAAACCGCGGTCGATCGTCGTGCCGGCCCCGATTTCCACGTCGTCCTGGATGATGACGCGGCCGACCTGCGGGACCTTGATTTGGCGCTCGGCGTCCATCGTAAAGCCGAAGCCATCCTGACCGATCCGGCAGCCGGCGCGGACGATGACGCGATCGCCAATCAGAGCATTGCTGATACTCGCGCCCGCGCCGATCCAGCAGTCGCGCCCGATGCGGACTTCGGTTCCGATGACGGCATTGGCGGCGATTACGGTGCCGGCGCCAACCTCCGCGGCTGGCCCGATGACCGCGCCAGGCTCGAGGACGACGTCGTTTTCCAGCCGCGCGCTTGGATGCGCATGGGCCTTGCCTTGGTCATTTGCCGGGTAAAGCGACGAAGGCCTTAACGCTTCTGGGAAGAGCGTGCGTGCGACCGTGACGAAGGCTCGAAAAGGCTCCTGCACCACCAGCGCGGCGACGCGGGACGGTAATTTTGGCGCCAGAGCCGCCGTGGTCAGGCACGCGCCGGCATGGGCCTTGGCAGCCACCGCTGCAAAACGGCTGTCGTCAAAGAAGGTGAGATCGCAAGGCCCGGCGCGGTCGAGCGAGGCAATGTTCCCGATCTCAAGCGCCGATTTGGATGCCAGCGGCTCGGCGTCCGCCAACGAGGCGATTTCGTCGAGGCTGAGAACTCCGGGTACTTCTCAAGAACACCGGATCGCTCATAACAGGTGAGTCCGATGCGTTGAGACAAAGCCCGTGCCGAGAAGCGCGGCCAAGATCAGAACTTCGTCCCACCGCTGAAGCGGAACCACTGCGTTTTGTCGCACACTTCCGATCCGCCGACGGGCGTGGCGCAATACTTGGTTATCGGATAGGCGAAATCGAAGCGGATCGGGCCGAGCGGTGAGTCCCAAAGCAGGCCCAAACCGACCGAGGAGCGAACCATGGATGCGCTGTCGAGACCGACTTGCAGGGTCTCGCCGGTCACGTTCCACCCCGTCGGCCCCTTGTAATCCCAAAGCGAGCCGGCGTCGGCGAAAGCGGCGAGCTTGATGCCGATCTCCTTCGGCAGGAAATAAAGCGGCGTCTGCGCTTCCACGCTGGCGCCCCAATAGAGGCTGCCACCGAGCGCGTCGTTGGTGGTTCCAGGCGTTATATCGCGCGGACCGATGCCGGCGGGCGAGAAACCGCGCACCAGGTTCGGTCCCATCTGGAAGTGGTCGAGCATGCGCAAGCCTTGGCCGCCCCAGGCGCTGATGTTGCCGCCCTGCAGCTTCAGTACGCCGACGATGTCCGGGAACACCTCGTAGTAATTGCGCGTCTCCAGCGAGGTGCGGATGAAGTTCACGTCGCCGCCGAGACCGGCAAAATCCTGCTTGAGTTGGGCAAACATGCCGCTGGTCGGCGTCTTGTTGTTGTCGAGGGTGCTGTACGAAAGTGTATAGCCAGCCAGCGACACTATCTTGGCGCCATTGGACAGCTCGATCCGCACCGGAAGCGAGGCCTCGCCATCGGCGTAACAGCCGGAGGGGACGTTGACGGTCGTATCCAAACCACCCGACTCTCCAGCCGTAGTCACGCCGGGGCCGCCGTTAATTGTCGCCAAGCTTGAAAATTGGCAGTTATTGTATTGATCCGGCAGCGTGACGTCCTGGCGGTAGAGCGAATAGTGCGGCTGCAGCGCAAGCTCTTCCGTCAAGGCAAAGCCCAAACGCAGGGTAATGCCTTCCGTATTGGTGTTGTAGGAGACGTAAGACGTCGCCAGGTTCTGGCGGTAGAAGAGGTCGATACCACCGGCCATCCGATAGCCGAGCAGATAGGGCTCGACATAGGTCAGATCGAATCCGCGGGCATATTGACCGTATTGTACCGAAGCCTTGGCGTATTGTCCGCGGCCCAACAGATTTCGTTCGGCGATGCTGACCTGAGAGATGAAGCCGTCTGCGGTCGAAAAGCCGCCGGCAACCGAGAATTCGCCGGTCGACTTCTCTTCGACGTTGACATTGACGATGACACGATCGGGCGCCGAGCCGGGCTCGGTGGTGATCTTTACCGTCTTGAAGAAGTCGAGGTTCTTCAGCCGGCGCTCGGCGCGGTCGATGAGCGCGCGGTTATAGGCGTCGCCCTCGCCGATATCGAATTCGCGCCGGATAACATAACCGCGGGTGCGGGTATTGCCGCGAATATTGATGCGCTCGATATAGGCGCGCGCGCCCTCCTCGACCACGAACGCCAAATTGATCGTATGGGTCTGGAAATTGCGGTTGCCGCGCGGGCGCACATTGGCGAAGGCATAGCCGCGCTTGGCCGCTTCGATAGTCATCGCCTCGACGCTCTTCTCGACCAGATCGGCGTTATACACGCTGCCGGGGCTGAGCTTGATGCGACTGCGCAGTGCGTTTGGATCGATGGCGTGCACGTTCGAGATAACGTCGATGGTGCCGACGCGATATTGCTTGCCCTCATCGATGGTGAAAGTGACGATGAAACCCTTCTTGACGGGGTCGTATATGCCGGCGGCGGATACAATGCGCACATCGGCAAAGCCGTGTTGCAGATAGAAACGCCGCAAGAGGTCGCGATCGGCCTCCACGCGGTCAGGATCGTAGATGTCGGTGGTTTGCAGGAAGCTGAGCCAATTGGTCTGCGAAGTCTTGATCACGTTTCGCAGACGGCCCCACGAATAGGCGTGTGCGCCGATAAAACGAATTTCCTTGACCCCGGTCTTGGGACCTTCCTTGATCTGGAATACCAAGTTGACCCGGTTGTTCGGCAGTTCGATGATCACCGGAACGATCGTCACATCGAAGCGGCCGCTGCGGTGGTAGATCTCGATGATCCGCTGCACGTCGGCCTGCACGGTCGGCTTCGATAGCGTGCCGCGCGGCTTCGACTGCACTTCCGCTCGTAGCTGCTCGTCCTTGGCTTTCTTGTTGCCCTCGAAGGCAACCTGATTGATCACCGGCGCCTCGACCACCGAGACCACCAGCCGACCTCTGGCATGGCTGAGATGAACGTCGCTAAACAGTCCGGTGGCAAGGAGAGCCTTAAGACCGAAGTCTTCCTGCTCGGGCCCCAACCGTCCGCCGGGGCCAACCTTAAAATATGAGCGGATGGTCTCGGCATCGACCCGGCGATTGCCTTCGACGACGATTGAATGAACGGTCTGGGCGACCGCTACGCCCGAAAAAGCGACACTCCCGACCCCGGTGGCGAGAAGACCACCGGCGAGGATCACGTAGCCAACGGCTAGTCCCCGTAACAGCCGCACTCCAATTCCCATGCGCTACGTGCCCTTTTTCCCCTCGTCGCGACCGTCCGCAAAGGATTCGGCAGCTCCGATGGACTAGCTTTGGCAGCTTTTACAGCGTTTTTAGGGCACTGCAAACGAACTTCCCAAGCAACTTTCCCTTTCCCGTCAAAAAGTTGCCCATTAGCAACGCTTACTTAAGATGTGAAGAAGCGTTGGATGTCGTTATAGGTCGCGAAAATCATCAACATCGCGACAATCGCAAGCCCAATTCGAAAGCCGACTTCCTGCGCTCGGTCCGAGAGCGGTCGGCCGCGCACCGCCTCGATTCCATAGAACAAAAGGTGACCCCCATCGAGCAGCGGGATTGGAAATAAATTCAACAATCCGATCGAGACCGACAGCACAGCGGTCAGATGGATAAGCGCCGCGAAGCCTGCGGTCGCAACTTGTCCGGACACCTGAGCAATGCGGATCGGCCCACCGAGTTCGTCGGCCGCCTCCCGACCGGCAAAGACACCGCCGATATAGGACAGCGTGCGATCGACTACGAACCAGGTCTCTTGCGCGCCCATTCCAATGGCGCGCAGCGGATCGAGCTTTTCCGTTTTGATATCCCCGGGCTGCATCGACCGGCTAATGCCGAGCACGCCGAGGCGATGCTCATTGCCAAACGCATCCTTGAGGGTCTTGAGAGCAGGTGTGGCTTTGAGCGTGACCAACTTGCCGTCGCGCTCGACCTCGATCTTCAGCGTTTCACCGGCGCTGACGCTGACGATGCGTTGCATATCGGAAAAGCTGGCGATCTTGCCGCCGTCAATGGCGACCACCAGATCGCCCGGTTTGAACCCGGCGGCGGAGGCCGCGCTATTCGCCTGCACCGCATCGACGCGCGCGCTGGTCGTCTGCTTGCCGTAAATCATGAAGATCGCGGCAAAGATCGCGATCGCCAATATGAAATTCGCGACCGGCCCGGCCACCACGACGGCGGCCCGTGGGCCGACCTTTTGATTGGCGAAGCTGTCCCTCTTTTCCTCCTCGGTCATCGCGGCGAGCGCGCCCTGGTCGGGGACACTGGCGGCATTGTCGTCGCCGAAAAACTTCACATAGCCGCCGAGCGGTACCGCCGCGATTTTCCAACGGGTGCCGTAGCGATCATAGAAGCCGATGATTTCGGGGCCGAATCCGATCGAGAAAGCGAGCACCTTGATGCCGCACATGCGGGCCACCAGAAAGTGCCCAAGCTCATGAAAGAAAACGACAATCGTCAGAACAAAGAGGAACGGAACAATGTAGCCCACCAGCCCGCCGCCGAAGGCGCTCAGGCCCCCCATGATGTCAAAATTCATACTGTCCTCGTCCCGCCGGTACGGTCGGTTAGCGAAAGGTTACTAGCTTGCCTTTGCGGCAATTTCAGGCAAGTGGTCCCGGGCTAAACTTCTGGAAATATGGTCAACGGCCAGCGCCGCCTCGATGCTGGTCGGCTCAGCCATGAGCCCGCGCGCGTCGGCGGCTTGCAGCGTTGCTTCCACCAGCGCGGCGATGCCGGTAAAGCCGATGCGGCCGGCGATGAATTCGGCCACCGCGACCTCGTCGGCGGCGTTGAGCACGGTCGGCGCCGCGCCCCCGGTGCGCAGCGCCTGACGTGCCAACGCCAAAGCTGGAAACCGTTCGTAATCAGGCGCTTCAAAGCTTAAGTTCCCAATCTGGGCGAGGTCGAGCCGGGGCGCCGGGCCGTCGATGCGGTTCGGCCAAGCCAGACAATGCGCGATCGGGATCCGCATGTCGGGCGTGCCGAGTTGGGCGACCACTGAGCCGTCACGGAATTCGACCATGCCATGCACCACCGATTGAGCGTGCACCAGCACGTCGAGCTCGTCCGGCTCGAGCGCGAACAGGTGCATGGCCTCGACCAGCTCAAAGCCTTTGTTCATCATGGTCGCGGAGTCGATGGTGATACGCGGCCCCATCGACCAGTTGGGATGGCGTAGCGCCTGTTCGGGCGTCGCCGCCTTGATCGCGTCCAGCGTCCAAGTGCGAAACGGGCCCCCCGACGCCGTGAGGATCACCCGCTTGACGTCCTCGCGGCTGCCCGCGCACATCGCTTGGAACACGGCATTATGTTCGGAATCGACCGGAAGCACGGTCGCACCCATGCTTGCCGCCCGCTTCATGAACAGCGCACCGGCACAAACGAGGCACTCTTTGTTGGCGAGCGCGACGGTTGCGCCGCGCTCGATGGCGGCCAAAGTTGGCGGCAGGCCTGCCGAGCCGGTAATCGACGCCATCACCCAATCGGCTGGCCGTTGTGCTGCTTCCTTGAGGGCGCCCTCACCCGCGGCCGGCTCGATGGCGGTGCCGGCGAGCGCATCCTTGAGCTCGCCATAGGCCTCCGGGTCCGCGACCACGGCAAACTTGGCGCCCAGTTCGCGCGCAAGTTTCGCCAGCGCCACCGCATTGCGCCCGGCGGCCACAGCCTCCACCCGATAGCGCCCCGGTTCGCGCTTGATCAGATCGATCGTGCTGGATCCAATCGAGCCGGTGGCGCCGAGAATGGTGATGCTAAGCCTGTCCGTCGCCGGCAGCGGCTTTGATCGGGTGAGACCGGGTACGCTCATGCCGTCACCATATCAGCAGTCCGCGCGCGGCGGCATCGAATCCGCCCCGGGACAGGCCGATCAAGGCACCGACCAGCGCCGCCGCCCAGAAGCCGTCGAGCCGGTCCATGACCCCGCCATGGCCCGGGATCAGGTGGCCGGCATCTTTGGCCCCGACGCGTCGTTTCACCCAAGATTCCAGGATATCGCCGAGTTGGGCGACGACCGATAGCGCCAGCGCCAATGCGGCGATTGCGCCGAGATTGAACGCGCCTAAGGCATAGGCCCCCAAAATCGCGACGATAATCGCGCCCACCGTGCCGACAATGGCGCCGGCCCAGGTTTTGTTAGGACTGATCGCCGGCACCAGCTTGGGCCCGCCAATGGCGCGGCCGGCGAGGTAACCGAAAATATCGGTGCACCACACCACCGCGAACAAGAACAGCATGGCAAGGAACCCGAGCTTGACATCGGCGCGCAAAATCATCGGCGCCATCAGCATGACCCCGGCATAGCCGATACCGGCGGTCACCCATCGCCGCTGCGCGCCAGGCACGAAAATCGCAGCGGCAAAAGCGCCGAGACCGACGATCAGAATGGCGGTGATCGGACGGCCGAGCCAATCGACCAGCGCGGCAATCGCAAGCGCGGACCCGCACGCGGAAAACATCATGCGATGGTTGCGCCCGGCGACCAAGGTGGTCCATTCCCACAACACCGCAACGGCGGCGGCGCCCCAAAACACCGCGAACGGCAGCCCACCGAGATAAGCCGCGAACAAAGCGAGCGGCGCCAGCACAATGGCCGAGCAGACACGCAGTGCGAGATTGCTCGTCAGCACGGAAGTCCGATGTTGGCTCTCGTCCGGGCCAGGGACAGGACCAATCACGGGGTCAGGATCCGGTCTTGGCGATGAGACCGCCGAACCGCCGCTCACGCTGTTGATATTCGCGGATAGCGGCCTCAAGCGCGGCCCGGTCGAAGTCCGGCCAGTAGATCGGCGAAAACACGAGTTCGCTATAGGCCGATTGCCAAAGCAGGAAGTTGGACAGGCGCTGTTCGCCGCTAGTGCGCACGATCAGATCGGGATCGGGAATGTCAGGCGCATCAAGGAACCGGCCGATGGTGTCCGCATCGATCTCGGCCGGCGCGAGGCGGCCCTGCTTGACGTCCTCGGCGATGCGGCGCACGGCGCTGGCGATTTCCTGGCGGCCGCCGTAGTTGAAGGCCACCACCAGCGTGAGCCCGTCATTGTCGCGCGTCAGTTCCTCGGCTTCCGTCAGCAGGCGGCCGATTTCGGGGTCGAGGTCGACCCGTTCGCCGATAATGCGCACGTGAACGTTGCTGCGATGCAGTTCGGCGAGATCGTTGCGCACGAAGCGGCGCAACAGGCCCATGAGCTCGCGCACCTCGGAGACCGGGCGCGACCAGTTTTCCGAGCTGAACGAGAAGATGGTCAAAATCTTAATGCCGAGTTCGCCGGCGGCGCGCACCGTGCGGCGCAACGCTTCGACGCCGCGCCGATGGCCTTCGGCGCGCGGCAGCCCGCGCGCGGCCGCCCAGCGGCCATTGCCATCCATGATGATGGCAACATGGCGCGGCACCACGAAAGCCGGCGGCACGATAGGCGCAACCTCGGTCATGACATCGTCACCTCAGACCGTGAGGATCTCCTTTTCCTTGCCCGCCAGCATGTGATCGATCTCGCTGATCGCCGCGTCGGTCGCCTTCTGAATGTCGGCGGAAAAGAGATCGTGATCGTCTTTGCCGATCTTGTGGTCTTTCTCCTGCTTCTTGACCACATCGAGGCCGTCGCGCCGCACATGGCGTACCGCCACGCGCGCGGCTTCGGCATATTTGTGCGCAACCTTCACCAGTTCCTTACGCCGTTCCTCGTTAAGCTCGGGAATGCGCAGCCGCAACATTTGGCCTTCGGTCGCCGGCGACAGGCCCAAATTGGAATTGATGATTGCCTTTTCGACCGCGTGCACCTGGGATTTATCCCAGACGTTGACCGTAATGAGACGCGGCTCCGGGACGCTGACGGTGGCGACCTGGTTGAGCGGCATCTGCTGACCATAGGCCTCGACCGTCACCGGATCGAGCAGATGGGCTGAGGCGCGCCCTGTGCGCAATCCGGACAGCTCGGTCTTGAGCACGCCTATGGCACCCTGCATGCGACGCTTGAGTTCGTTGATGTCGTGCGTTGCGTTGGTCATGGCGATCCCCCGGGGATACGGCGTTATTGGCTGTTTCGCGCCCCTTGCGCGTCGTGCGCAGCTTCAACGATGCTAACCGACGACGGTCGCCCTCCCCTTGCCGCGTAGCACCTCTGTAATCGCCCCCGCCTCTCGTATCGAAAATACAATGATAGGCATGTGGTTTTCCCGGGCAAGCGCGAAGGCCGTGGAATCCATGGCCCTGAGGTCCTTTTCGATTGCGTGCTGGTGGCTGATCCGCTCGTAACGCTTGGCTTTCGGGTCCTTCTTCGGGTCGGCGCTATAGATCCCGTCGACATTGGTGGCCTTAAGGACCGCCTGCGCGTCGAGTTCCGCGGCGCGCAGCACCGCGGTGGTGTCGGTGGTGAAGAATGGGTTGCCGGTGCCGGCGGCCAGCAGCACGATACGGCTCTTGCCGAGGTTCTTCAGCGCGCGCTTGCGGTTATAGGTCTCGCACACCGCGGGCATCGCGAGCGCCGATAAAGTGCGCGCCTCGCACCCGGCGCGCTCGATGGCGGCTTCCAGCACCAGGCAGTTCATGACCGTCGCCAGCATGCCCATGGTATCGCCGACCGGCCGCGGTACCCCGCGCTCGGACACCTCGACGCCGCGGAAGATATTGCCGCCGCCGACAACGACACCGAGCTCAACTCCAAGCTTTGCAGCCGCCACGAGGTCGCCGGCGATCCGCTCGACCGTCGCCTGATCGATGCCGAACCCTTGTGCGCCGTTGAGCGCCTCGCCCGACAGCTTGACGATAGCGCGTCGATATAGCGGGTCACTCATCGTGGCGATCCTCCATGGGATCGGTCGAGCGAAGACGGCTCGTTATTTCAGACCGGCGGCAGCGGCGACTTCACCGCTGAAATCGGTGTCCGGCCGTTCAATCCCCTCACCAAGCGCGAAGCGTACGAACCCGGTGATCTTGATTGCCCCACCGGCTTTACCTTCGGCTTCCTTCAGCGCCTGGGTGACGCTCTTCTTGTCGTCGAAGATGAACGCCTGCTCCAGCAAGCAAACTTCCTTGTAGAACGTCTTGAGACCCAACTCGACGATTTTGTCGATGACGTTAGCCGGTTTGCCTTGCGCCTTGAACTTGTCGGCGAGCACATTTTTCTCGCGTTCGACCACGGCCGGATCGAGGCTCGCCGCATCGAGCGCCTGCGGATTGGCCGAGGCAACATGCATCGCGACCTGGCGGCCGATGGCCGCGAGCTCGTCGGCCTTGCCGGCGAACTCGAGCGCAACAATAACGCCGATCTTGCCGAGCCCGTCGGTGACTGAATTATGCACATAGGAGCCGATGGCGCCCTGACCGACCGACAGCATGGCGGCGCGGCGCAGACTCATGTTTTCACCGATCTTGGCGATGGTGTCGTTGATGGATTCGCCCACCGTAATGCTGCCTGCCTTGGCGGCTTTGATGGTTTCAACATCAGTACCGACCGAAAGCGCCACGTCGGCGATCATCTTTACGAGGCCTTGGAACAGATCATTGCGCGCGACGAAATCGGTTTCCGAATTGACCTCGACCACCACGCCTTTGCCGCCCTGCACGACGACGCCGATGAGGCCTTCGGCGGCGACGCGGCCGGCTTTCTTGGCGGCTTTTGACAGGCCCTTCTTGCGCAGCCAGTCGACCGCGGCTTCCATGTCGCCGGCGTTCTCGGTGAGCGCGGCTTTGCAATCCATCATGCCGGCGCCGGTCAACTCACGCAGCTCCTTGACCATCTGGGCCGAGATATTTGCCATCGCAATCTTTCCTTGATCCGTCACGGCCGGGCTTGTCCCGACCATCCACGTCTATGATGTAGACGCGTTGTTAGGGCGCGCATGCCCGGTACACGGCCGGGCCTGACGACGGGGCGGCTATTCCGCTTCCGCCGTCAATTCCTTGGCCTTGACGATCCAGCCGGGAACGCGGCCGGGCAAACCGACCTCTTCGCCGACATTGTGGGCGGCCTTCTCGTTGAGCTCGGCGATCTGCGAGTAGTGGAAAATGCCAAGGTCGTTGAGCTGCTTCTCGATCGCCGGCGAGATGCCGGGCAGCTTCTTGAGGTCGTCGGCCACCCCGCGCGGGCCGGGCAGTTGCTCGAAGCCGAGATCGCCGGCGGCAGGCGCGGTCGGGATTTCCTCGGTGACGACCGGCTTTTCGGCGGCGCCGGTATCAACGCCCATCTCGCCTTGCGCCCGCGAAATACCGTCAATGGCAGCCTTGGCGATGAGATCGCAGTAGAGCGAGAGCGCGCGGCTGGCATCGTCATTGCCCGGCACGACATAGGTGATGCCGGCCGGATCGCAATTGGTGTCGACAACGGCCGCGACCGGGATATTGAGCCGCCGCGCTTCCTTGATGGCGATGTCTTCCTTGTTGGTGTCGATCACGAACAAGAGGTCGGGCACACCGCCCATGTCCTTGATGCCGCCGAGCGAGCGGTCGAGCTTGTCACGCTCGCGCTGCATGGTGAGGCGCTCTTTCTTGGTGTAGCCGCCGGTCTCGCCCGAGGAGAGCATCTCGTCGAGCTTGCGCAGGCGTGAGATCGAGCCGGAGATGGTCTTCCAGTTGGTCAGCGTGCCGCCGAGCCAGCGCGAATTGACGTAATACTGCGCCGACTGCTTGGCGGCCGCCGCGATCGCGTCCTGCGCCTGGCGCTTGGTGCCGACGAACAGGATGCGGCCGCCCTTGGCCACGGTATCGCTGACCGCCTGCAGCGCGCGATGCAGCATCGGCACGGTCTGCGCCAGGTCGACAATGTGAATATTGTTGCGGGTACCGAAGATGTAAGGACCCATCTTCGGGTTCCAGCGGTGGGCCTGATGGCCGAAATGCACGCCAGCTTCCAAAAGCTGGCGCATGCTGTAGTCAGGGAGCGCCATAGTCTTCTCCGGTTGATCCGCCGCGGACGGTGTGAGCCCCGTTTGAGGCCACCGGACGGCCTTTTTGACCCATTGTCGGGGCCTAAAGCCAAACGTCCGCGTGAGTGATGCGGGGCTTATATAGGGGCGATTTCAGCGATGCAAGCTGCAACCACACCGCGCCGACGCGCTGCAAGCAAGCTCATGGCACCAATTAATAATCACGGACAGTAAGAGAACCGCTCGATCCGCTTGGTTTGCGGATAATGCGGCATGCAGAAATCGAGCGGCTTGTCGCGCTTGAACGTATGTTTGACCGGTTCGGCCAGCCCGACGGCGACGGTCGCAATCATCAGCGAAAGCCCTATCGGATAGGTTAAGCGGTGATACTGCAGATGAGGAACCCGCGCGAGCAACCAGGCAGCGGCGATGATCACCAACGGATCGGTGATGATGAAATATTCGAGCTTCAAGCCTCTGACCGTTCCGACCAGATCGATCGCCGCTGCCGCCACCAACAGGATCGCAACCTGAAACACCGTTTTGCGTTCGCCGCGCCGCCAGGCGAAGATTGTGGCGGCGATGACCGCCCATTCGAGGAAAGTGGTCGGCCGGGGGGATGAGCTTAAGACGAACGTGAAGCGCGCAAGCAAGAGACCGATATCGCTCAACAGCACGTGCAGAGCCGCCGCGCCCGACACGGCACCTCCCTTCACCAGCCCGGAATGACTTCCCGACGCAAAGGCGAGCATCAGTTCCAACGGGTTCATCACGGCGACGACGTTCTGAATGTCGTACCGCAGCGCTAGCACCAGCAGACCGAGCGCGATCCCGGAGGCCACCGCCGCAAACGCCGAAAGAGTTTCCAGCGCATCGACGCGAAAGCGCACGGCGTAGGCGGCCATCCACGCCATGACCCAGAGGGCTATCGCCGCCTGGTAGGCCGGAAAGCCAGTGCCAAAAATCTGCGTGCGACGTCTGATAACCTCCGCATCGAACAGGCCGGCGCGCGCAATCGGCCAAGCAAGCCATACCAGAACCGCGGCAATTGCAATCGATGCAATAGCCATCGTCCCCGCGCTGGCGCGCCGCTGCCACAGCGAGTTTGTTTCATCGATATGGCGGCCGAAAACAAACACGATCGGCGGCATGACCCCGAGAAGAAATATGATCTGAACCTTGTTGAGCATGGCGAGCGTTGCCAACAGCGCCGCAAAGCCAATCAGCAAAGGCCGCATGCCGCTGCTCACGCGGCAGGCGCAAATCAGCAAGATCAGCAATGCGGAATAAGCGAAAGCGGCGGCGATCAGCTCGGTGCGAATGATGCGGCTTTCCATCATGAAGCCGCCGGAAAACATCAACATGAATGCCGCAAGGGCGGCAATGCGCCAGTCGTCCACAAGCCGGCGCAACAGGAAAGCAAACGAGGTCACGAAGCCCATGCCGATCATGAGCGACAAGGCACGCGCCGCTTGGGTGGCGCGCATCCAGGCAAGTCCTGAGGCGGCGACATCCGCCACCGGCGGCAATTCGGACAAGGCATGAATGGGCAGTAAGCCAATCGCGTGCAGAAGCTTGAACCACTGCCACAGCAGCAGAATGGTCAGATAGCCCGGGTGATCGAAATATTCCTGGCGCAAGCCATCGTTGAGCAGGAAGCCCTCATAGACCATCCACATGTCCATGTCGCCGACGCGCCAATAGGGCCACCAGAATCCGATTGCAAAAAACAAGACGACCAGCGCGACCAGCAATGCGACGATGGTCCCGCGCCAGTTTGGGATCAGCAATAATTTGTCGATGCCTTTGGCCGCACGTAGCGCATCAAGTCGATGGGCGATGAGACTTTTCAAGGTCGATTGCAGCCATGTCGAGGCGGAAAACTTTTTAAGCGGCCACGGCCGATTTCCGCGATCCAGGATACGCGCGGCAGCACAAATCGGCTAGAGCGCCTCGACCTGCACCACGCCCGGCACCGCTTTGATGGCGCCGGCAATCTGCGGCGAAACTTTGAAGCGGCCGGGCAGCTTCACTTCCACCTCGGTGCCCTGCTCGAGCAACAGCACCATGCTCACCTCGCCGTCGCCATTGCGCGCCGCGGTGCGTGCGACCGGCTCCAGGCGCTTGGCCACCGCCTCGATCGGGCTCTCATTGCGCAGGAACACGCGCAGACTGTGCGCCAGATTGGCGGCCGCGGAATCGAGCGGTTCGACCGATTGGATGCGCGCGCGCACATCGTCGCCCTGCACCTCCGCCGACAGGAACAGCAGCACCGCGGTGCCGGGCTCCAGCAAATCGCGGTGCTCGGCAAGACCCTCGGAGAAGATCACCGCCTCATAGTGGCCGGTCGGATCGGACAGGCCGATGATGCCCATCTTGCTGCCGGTGCGCGTGCGCCGCTCCTGCCGCGACACAACGGTGCCGGCGACACGCCCGGCGGTGGCGCCGCCCTTCACGGCGCGCGCGAATTCCGCCCAGGATTGCACGCGCAGCTTCTTGAGCACGGCAGCATAGTCGTCGAGCGGATGCCCGGACAGAAAGAAGCCGATCGCCTCGTATTCGCGGCGCAGCCGCTCGGCCGGCAGCCAGGGCTCGACATTCGGCAACGCAATCGCTTCGCGCGCGCCGCCGCCGCCGAATAATTCATTCTGTCCGACCAACGCCGTGTCGTGGGCGCGCTGGGCACGTCCCAACACCTGATCCACGGTCATGAACACGCGGGCGCGGTTGGGCTCGAACGCGTCGAATGCGCCGGCGGCAGCCAGGCTCTCCAGCACCCGCTTGTTGACGGCGCGCGGATTGATGCGCGCGGCAAAGTCGGCGAGATCGGCAAACTTGGCCTCGCCGCGCCCGGCGAGGATGGCTTCCACCGCCTGCTTGCCGACGCCTTTGAGGGCGGCCAGCGCGTAGATGATGGTGTTGCCGTCGACCTCGAATTCGACACTCGAGCGATTGATCGACGGCGGCGCCACTTCAATGCCGAGCCGCTCGGCCTCGGCGCGGAATTCGGCGAGCTTGTCGGTATTGCCCATGTCGAGCGTCATGGTGGCGGCGAGGAACTCGACCGGGTAATTCGCCTTCATATAGGCGGTCTGGTAGGTGAGCAGCGCATAGGGCGCCGAGTGCGATTTGTTGAAGCCGTATTCGGCAAACTTGGCGCAGGCATCGAAGATGGTGTCGGCAAGCCCCTTGTCGATGCCGCGCTCGGTTGCCCCGGCCAGGAAGCGGCCGCGTTGCGCATCCATTTCCTTCTTGATCTTCTTGCCCATGGCGCGCCGCAGAATGTCGGCTTCCGCCAGACTGTAGCCGGCAAGGTCGCGCGCGATCTGCTGCACCTGCTCCTGATAGGTGATGATGCCGTAGGTGGCGGCGAGGATCGGCTCCAGTCTCGGGTGCAGATATTCGATCGCCTCGTAGCCGAGCTTGCGCGCGCAATAGGTCGGAATATTCGCCATCGGACCGGGACGGTAGAGCGCGACCAGCGCGATCAGATCCTCGAAACGGTCCGGGCGCATGTCGATCAGCGCGCGCCGCATGCCCTGACTTTCCACCTGGAACACGCCGACGGTGTCGCCGCGCGCCAGCATCTCGAAAGTCTTGGGATCGTCGAGCGGTATCTTGAGCAGATCGATCGCGATATCGCGGCGGCGCACCAGCTTCACCGCCCGGTCGAGCACCGTGAGAAGTCTTCAGGCCGAGGAAGTCGAATTTCACCAGGCCCGCCTGCTCGACCCATTTCATGTTGAACTGGGTGACCGGCATGTCGGACTTCGGGTCGCGGTAGAGCGGCACCAGCTCGGTCAGCGGCCGGTCGGCGATGACGATGCCGGCGGCGTGGGTGGAGGCATGACGCGTGAGGCCTTCGAGCTTGCGCGCGATGTCGAAGGCGCGCTTGACCACGGGATCGCCGTCGCGCTCGGCCTGCAGCCGCGGCTCATCCTCGATGGCGCGGCCGAGCGTAACGGGATTGGCCGGGTTCTGCGGCACCAGCTTGCAGAGCTTGTCGACCTGGCCGTAGGGCATCTGCAGCACGCGGCCGACGTCGCGCAACACGCCGCGCGCCTGCAGCGTGCCGAAGGTGATGATCTGCGCCACCTGATCGCGGCCGTAGCGCTCCTGCACATAGCGGATCACCTCGTCGCGGCGCTCCTGGCAGAAGTCGATGTCGAAGTCCGGCATCGACACGCGGTCGGGATTGAGAAAGCGCTCGAACAGAAGGCCGAAGCGGATCGGATCGAGGTCGGTGATGGTGAGCGAATAAGCGACCAGAGAGCCGGCGCCCGAGCCGCGCCCGGGGCCGACCGGAATGCCTTGCGCCTTCGCCCACTGGATGAAATCGGCGACGATCAGGAAGTAGCCGGGATATTTCATGCGCTCGATGACGCCGAGCTCGAAATCGAGCCGCTCGCGGTATTCATCCTGCGTGACGCCGGGCGCCAACCCTGCGGTGGCGAGGCGCTGCGTCAGCCCCTCCGCCGCGCGCTTGCGCAATTCGGCCGCCTCATCGAGCGCGCTGCCGCCCTCGCGCGCCGAGAAGCGCGGCAGGATCGGCTTATGGGTGTGCGGGCGGAAGGCGCAGCGTTCGGCGATTTCGACGGTCGAGGCCAGCGCCTCCGGCAGGTCGGCAAATTGCGCGACCATGTCGGCGCGGCTCTTGAAACGATGCTCGGGCGTGAGCTGGCGGCGGTTGGATTCACTGACCAGCCGGCCTTCGGCGATGCAGATCAGCGCGTCGTGCGCTTCATGGTCGGCCGCGGTCGCGAAGAACGGCTCGTTGGTGGCGACCAGCGGCAGGCCTTTGGCATAGGCCAGGTCGATCAGCACCGGCTCGCTGATGCGTTCGCTACGGGTGCCGTGCCGCTGCAATTCGACATAGAGCCGGCCGTCGAACAGGCGCTGCAGCGCCTCAAGGCGCGAGCCGGCGAGATGGCTCTGGCCGGCCGCGATCGCGGTGTCGAGCGGCCCGCCCGGGCCGCCGGTGAGCGCGATAACGCCCTCGGTTTCGCCCTCAAGCCAGGAAAGCTTCAGATGCGGCGGCTCGTTCGACGGCGTGTCGAGGAAGGCGCGGGAATTGAGCCGCATGAGGCTGCGATAGCCGGCATCGCGCGCGGCCAGCAGCACGATGCGCGCGCGCTCATGCGGCGCATTGGCGTTGCGCGCGCCATGATCGGTGTCGCCGAAATCGACACTGAGCGCGCAGCCGACGATGGGCTGCACGCCCGCGCCGGCCAGCTTCTCGGAGAATTCCAGCGCCCCGAACATGTTGTCGGTGTCGGTGAGCGCGAGCGCGGCCTGCTTGTCGGCTTTGGCGAGCTCGGCCAGCCGCGCAAGGGGAATCGCGCCTTCCAGCAGCGAATAGTTCGAGTGTACGTGCAAGTGCACGAAATCGAGATCGGCCATGGCGACTTAAAGCTTGGGTGATTCCTTACCGTATCCACAGTGAGGACGACGAGGCGCCAAGTCCACCGCCAAGGGCGCATGGCCCGCGGCTATGCCGGTTTTCAACAGGGCGCGCGCGCGGTCGTGCACAGCCGCTTAAAGACATCGATGGCCGGGACAAGCCCGGCCATGCGGTTGACGTTCGTCGCCAAGCGACCTCAGAGGCTGCCCAGCACCTGCGACCAGATGGCGATCATGCCGATGAACAACGCGAGCGAGGTGAGCGCGGCGGCTTCCTGAATGACGGCTTTGAACATGGTTCTCTCCCAAGAACGGAGAGGGAACATAGTTCATGGTATGTTCTAATGTCAAGTGCTCAAAGAACGCTGGCCGGTCTGTTGGAATTTTCGTCAACCGTTCGTCGTTGTCCCCGATATTCCCCAGCCAACCACATGATTTAGTGGTTGATTCAGATTTAGTGACTATCTGTCGTTGACGGCCGTTAACGAAGCAGCAATCATCGTTGGCACGACGCGGAACGAACGAGGCCGCCCAACCCCTGCCAGGGCGGACGACCTCTAAGTTCCGATCCCCACCCGGTTGGGCCGGGCCGGGGACGAGCGCTTGGTAGCGGACTGATTAGGTACGAGTCCGACGCTCTCGGTCAAGGCCTGGCCCTCTTCAAAACGACGCACCGCGTCGTCATCAACAGGAGGGCCATATGGCCACGACAGTTGCTACCAAGACGATCCAAATCAAGTGCATCAACAAGAGCGACCGTCCGAATCCTCATGAGCGGATCACTCACGTTGGTGGCTACGAGGACAAACGGTGGAAGATCACGCAGCAGGAAGCCATTAGGTACATCGAAAGCGAAGAATGGCGCTTTTGGGTGAAACCGACCTAAAGCCGATGCCGTGTGGGTGGTTGTGGCGGTCAGCCGGTACGGAAACAAGTACATCAAGACCGAGGCCGACGGCGAGCAACCGAATAACCTTTTGTCTTTGCCCGAGTGCCCGTAGTCGGCACAACTCGCGAAGCGCGCGGCTCGGTTACAACTAACCTCGATCGAGCCGTGCCCTACTCCAGCTCCACCACCCGCCCATCCTTCAACGTCACGCGCCGGTCCATGCGGGCGGCAAGGTCCATGTTGTGGGTGGCGATGATGGTGGCGAGGCGCGAGGCGCGCACCAGCTGCGCAAACGCCGCAAACACGTGATCGGCCGTGTTGACGTCGAGGTTGCCGGTCGGCTCGTCGGCCAGCAGAATGCGCGGCGCGTTCGCCACCGCGCGCGCGATCGCAACGCGCTGTTGTTCGCCGCCGGAAAGTTCCGCCGGCCGGTGCGTGAGCCGGTCTTTCAAGCCGAGATAGGTCAATAGCTCGATCGCGCGTTTTTTGGCTTCGGCGCGGGCAAGCCCGCGGATCATCTGCGGCAGCACCACGTTTTCCAGGGCGTTGAATTCCGGCAGCAGATGGTGCGACTGGTAAACGAAACCGACCTCGTTGCGGCGAATGCGCGTGCGCTCGTGATCGGGCAGAGCGGCGGTCGCCTGCCCGTCGATATAGACGTCGCCTTCATCGGGATGCTCGAGCAAGCCGGCAATGTGCAGCAAGGTCGACTTGCCGGCGCCGGAGGGCGCCACCAGCGCGACCGACTGGCCCGGCCAGAGCGCCAGCTCGACACCCTTGAGCACGTGCAACGTCTCGTCGCCTTGCCGGTAATGGCGCTCAACGTCGTGCAGCAACAGGATGGGGACTTCCTCCGTTTCCTGTGTCACCTCCACGCGCGTTTCGACCACGGTCTCACTCATAGCGCAGCGCCTCCACCGGATCGAGGCGCGCCGCCCGCCACGACGGATAGAGCGTGGCGAGGAACGACAGCACCAGCGCCATCACCACCACCGCGCTGGTCTCGGCCGAGTCCATATCGGCCGGCAAATGCGAGAGGAAATAGAGCTCGGGCGAGAACAGTTCGGTATTGGTGAGCCAAGACAGGAACTGGCGGATGTTCTCGATGTTCAGGCAGACCACGACGCCGAGCAGCAGCCCGACCAGCGTGCCGACCACGCCGATCGCGGCGCCGGTGATCAGGAACACCCGCATGATGGCGCCCTGGCTCGCGCCCATGGTGCGCAGGATAGCGATGTCCTGGCCCTTGTCCTTCACCAGCATGATCAGGCCGGACACGATGTTGAGCGCCGCCACCAGCACGATCAGCGTCAGGATCAGGAACATCACGTTGCGCTCGACCTGCAGCGCATTGAAGAACGTGGCGTTGCGCTGGCGCCAGTCGATCATGAAGATCGGCCGCTGCGCGGCGTCCTGCACCGCCTTGCGGTAACTGTCCACGCGGTCGGGATTGTCGGTATAGACCTCGATGGCCGTGACATCGCCGGCCCGGTTGAAATAGGCCTGCGCCTGCTTGAGCGGCATGAACACGAAGGCGGAGTCGTATTCCGACATGCCGATTTCGAACACCGCCGCGATCTTGTAGACCTTGATGCGCGGCATGGTGCCCATCGGCGTCACCGCGCCGCGCGGCGCCACCAAAGTGAGGTTGTCGCCGGCGCGCAGCGACAACTGGTCGGCGAGCCGGCGGCCGATGGCGACGCCATTGTTGTCGTCGAAGCCTTTGAGCGTGCCCTGCTTGATGTTCTTGGCGATCGAGGGAAGCTTTTCCAAATCCTGCAAGCGAATGCCGCGCACCAGCACGCCGCTGGCATTAAACGGCGACGACGCCAGCGCCTGCCCCTCGACGATCGGCGCGGCCAGGCGAATGCCGCGTACCTTGGCGATGCGGGCGGCAACCTCCTCCCAGTCGGTCAGCGGCTTGTCCAAGGGCTGGATCAGCAGATGGCCGTTGAGGCCGAGGATCTTGTCGAGCAGTTCCTTGCGGAAGCCGTTCATCACCGCCATCACGATGATGAGCGTGGCGACGCCCAGCATGATGCCGAGGAAGGAGAACCCGGCGATCACCGAGATGAATCCTTCCTTGCGCCGCGCCCGCAAATAGCGCAGCGACAGCATCCACTCGAACGGGGAGAAAGGCTTCGTCCCGTTGGGCTCGGTCATAGAGGTCATGTTCCCGCGCCCCGATTTTCACATGATTCTGGCGGTTTCAAGCCCCTTGGCTGCGCCAAAATGCTTGACCGCACACAGGTTTATTGCCGCCTCCGCCCCCGACGCCTTCACTGCGTCAGCAAATCCAACGCCGCCGCCGGGCTCATCATTTCGCGCGAGCCGTCGGCGCGCTTCTTGACCTCGACCTTGCCCTCGGCGAGCCCGCGCGGGCCGATCAATATCTGCCAGGGAACCCCGATCAGATCGGCGGTGGCGAATTTCGCCCCCGGGCGCTCGTCGAGGTCGTGATAGAGCACGTCGACTCCCTTGGCGGTGAGGTCGCGATAAAGCTGCTCGCAAGCCGCGTCGGTGTCGGCCGCGCCCTGCTTGAGATTGAGGATGGCGACTTTGAACGGCGCCACCGGCTCCGGCCAGACGATGCCGGCGTCGTCGTGCGACGCCTCGATGATCGCCGCCACCAGCCGGCTCGGCCCGATGCCGTAGGAGCCCATGTGCACCGGCACTTCGCCGCCCTCGCCGGTCGCCACCACGGCCTTCATCGGCTCGGAATACTTGGTGCCGAAATAGAAGATATGCCCGACCTCGATGCCGCGCGCCGACACCTGCTTGTCGGCCGGCAATTTCGCATAGGCCGCCGCATCGTGCATGTCGGAAGTGGCGGCATATTGCGAGGTCCACTTGTCGACGATTGTCTGCAAGCCGGCGACGTCGTCGAAATTCACATCGGCCGCGGGGACCGCGAAGTCGAGATAGTCCTTGTGGCAGAACACCTCCGACTCGCCGGTGGAGGCGAGGATGATGAACTCGTGGCTGAGGTTGCCGCCGATCGGGCCCGACTCCGCGCGCATCGGGATCGACTTCAGCCCCAGGCGCGCGAACGTGCGCAGGTAGGCGACGAACATCTTGTTGTAGCTGTGCTGCGCGCCGGCCTGGTCGACGTCGAAGGAATAGGCGTCTTTCATCAGGAACTCACGGCCGCGCATCAGCCCAAAGCGCGGGCGCACCTCGTCGCGGAACTTCCATTGGATGTGGTAGAGGTTGAGCGGCAGGTCCTTGTAGGAGCGCACATAGGCGCGGAAGATCTCGGTGATCATCTCCTCGTTGGTCGGCCCGTACAGCATGTCGCGCTCGTGCCGGTCCTTGATGCGCAGCATCTCTTTGCCATAGGCCTCGTAGCGCTCGCTCTCGCGCCAGAGATCGGCCGACTGGATGGTCGGCATCAACAGCTCGATGGCGCCCGAGCGGTTCTGCTCCTCGCGCACGATCTGCTCGATCTTCTTCAGCACGCGCAGGCCCAGCGGCAGGAAGGCGTAAATGCCGGCCGCCTCCTGCCGCATCATGCCGGCGCGCAGCATCAGCCGGTGCGAGACGATCTCGGCCTCTTTCGGGGTCTCGCGCAAAATCGGCAGGAAGAAACGGGACAGGCGCATTCGCAATATCTCGGAATCGGGCCGGATGGGGCCTGAGTGAAAGCGGATCGGCGCGCAAAACACAAGGCGCCGACCCTTCAGTCCGATTGTGCGACCTATACGCGAAGTCTTGCCGGTCTTATTCATAGGCTCAATCCGGAAGTCGTGCCGGAAATTGCAAGTGACTCCGAGGAGCGAGCTAAAAAATCGGCGGGGCCAAAGATTAGGCAAAACGAACGACTACATTCGCGAACGCCGCTAGCGAGCCCATAGCGCGAAACTATGCGTCCTTGCGCTCTATTTTTGATCGATGACTAGGGCCGGCGACACGAATTACTGGTGACAACCTTGTCATAATCGGCTAGCGTGCCGCCACCGTGTCAAAGGAGATTCCGGCAGCAAGACCGGCTCCAGCGTGCGGTCCAAGTCTTGGGAGGGAAGCAAGTCCTAGGCGCGGATACCGCGGCCGCCCCGTAATCAGACGAAAAACAACCCGGGGACAAGGACACCATATGCGACGAGCAGGGCCAGTTGCCCTGCTCCTTTTTTTTGGAATTCAGATCATTCCCTATTGCCGCGGCGGCTGCGATATTCGCATCAGCCAGTCGAGCGGCAGCAAATTCGCCTTGTAGACGGCAACGGCAATGGCGAACACGACGCTCGCCACGATCGTCGTCCATAGCACCTTGCGCCAAAGAAAATGCACCGCCGGCGCGCCCGGATCGGTGCCCGGCGTCACCTCGCCGCTTTCATGCTGGCTGTGAATGCCGATCGGCAATATGGCGAACAGCACCACCCACCAGAGAATGAAATAAATCGCAAGAACGGTGGTGATGCTCATAGGTTATTCCTGGCGCATGATCGTGTCCGAAAACCGGCGCCCATCCCCGATCGGGGTCGAGGACATGCTTTTCGGGATCATGCGCTACGCTTGTTCCAATTCGACCAGCGTGCCGCAGAAATCCTTCGGGTGCAGGAACAGCACCGGCTTGCCATGCGCGCCGGTTTTCGGCTCGCCGTCGCCGAGCACGCGGGCGCCTTGCGCCTTCAAGCGTATCGCGGGCGGCGCGAATGTCGTCGCACTTCGTAGCAGACATGATGGACGCCGCCGTCGGGATTTCGCTCGAGAAACTTTGCGATTGGCGAATTCTCACCCAACGGCGCGAGCAGTTCGATCTTGGTGTTGGGCAGCGTGATGAATACGGTCGTCACGCCGTGCGCGGGCTGCGGCACTTGGCCGGAAACCTCCGCGCCCAGCGTGTCACGGTAGACTTTGGCGGCCTTGGCGATGTCGCTGACCGCGACGGCGACATGGTTGAGACGACCGATCATGGATGTCCTCTATTCGTGGCCGGCACCCCAAGTCGGCTTTAGCCGACTTGGGCACTATAGATGCAGACATCGGGCATACCCGATGTCTGCGCCATCATACCGTCAAGACGTGCACATGGCACATCGGCTTCTTGCCCCAGCGCGCGGCGATGGCCGCGCGCAGCGCGCGGCGGATGCTTTCCGCGACGGCGTCGGGATCGCGCCGGCGGCCGCGCGGCAGCGAGTCAAATGTCGCGATCACGGTGTCATAGGCGACCTCGTAGAGCGCCCTGCCCTCGCGGTCGCGCTCGGGGATGCCGATCAGATCGAGCGAGGGCTCATCCACCATCTCGCCTTTGTCGCTGAGGGCGAGCGCGACCGACACGGCGCCGGCAAAGCTCAGGCGCTTGCGGTCGGCGACGGTACGCCCCTCGGCGTCGACCAGCAGCCAACCGTCCTTGTAGACGCGACCGGCCGGCACCTCATCGATCAGCCGCGCATCGGGCGCGAGCCGCACCAGGTCGCCGTTGCGGCATTGAATGACCTGCGGCACGCCGCAGCGGCGCGCAAGCGCGGCGTGCTCGGCGAGATGCAGCGCCTCGCCGTGCACCGGGATGAGGATTTTCGGTTTCACCCAGCCGATCAAATCCTCCAACTCGGCGCGACGCGGATGGCCGGAGACGTGCACCAAGTGGGTGCGGTCGGTGATCACCTCGATGCCCTGGTCGATCAGCCCATTGATGACGCGGCCGACTTCGCGCTCGTTGCCGGGAATGGTGCGGGCGGAATAGATCACACGGTCGCCGCGCGCCAGCGTCACGTCCGGATGCTGATCCTGCGCGATGCGCGAGAGCGCCGCGCGCGGCTCGCCCTGGCTGCCGGTGCACAGTGCCACCACCTTATTGGGCGGCAACTGGCTATAGGCATCGACGGAACGAAGCTCCGGCATGTCGTCCCAATAGCCGGTCTCGCGCGCGACCTGGGTGATCCGCTCCATGGCGCGGCCGACCAGCACCACTTCGCGTCCGGCGGCGCGGGCGGCATTCGCGACCGTGCGCAGCCGCGCCACATTGGAGGCGAAGGTGGTCACCGCTACCCGCCCGCGCGCGGTCTTCACCAGCTCGGCGATGGTCTTGGCGACGTCGGCCTCCGAGGGCGAGCGGCCGTCGCGCACCGCATTGGTGGAATCCCCGATCAGCGCCAGGCAGCCTTCCTCCCCCAGCGCGCGCAGTTTCCGCTCGTCGGTACGGTCGTTGAGGATCGGCGTCGGATCGATCTTCCAGTCGCCGGTATGCAGCACGGTGCCGGCCGGGGTGCGGATGATCAGCGCATTCGCTTCGGGAATCGAATGCGCCATGGTCACCAGTTCGACGTCGAATGCGCCGGCGCTGAAGCGGCTGCCGACCGGCACGACCTTGACCGGGATCTCCGGCGCGCCCGGCTCGCTGGCGCGTTTGGCGTCCAGCAGCGCGGCGGTAAAGGGCGTGGCGTAGATCGGGACTTTCAGCTTCGGCCACAGTTCGAGCACGGCGCCGAAATGGTCCTCATGCGCGTGGGTCAGCACAAGGCCGGCGATATTTTTGCGCTCCTCCATCAAATAGCGGATGTCGGGCAGGATTAGGTCGACGCCGGGCAGATGCTCTTCCGAGGCGAACGAGACGCCGAGATCGACCATCAGCCATTGCCGGCGATGTTCGTCGCCGAGGCCGTAGATCGACAGGTTCATGCCGATCTCGCCGACGCCGCCGAGCGGCGCATACACCAGTTCCTGCTGCGGGGCGGCCATGGTCAGGACGCTCCGAAGCCGAACACTTCGCCGGCGGTGACGGTGATCATCCCGCCCGGCTGCTCGACCAGCAGGCGGCCCGCTTCATCGAGGCCATGAAAGCGGCCCGAGAGCTCGCGCTCCGGCAGCCGCACCTGGATCGGTTGCCCGATGCCGGCGGCGCGCTTGAGCCAGTCGGCGCGGATGCCGGCAAAGCCGTCGCCGCGCTGCCATTGCGTCAGACGTTGCTGCATGGCGCGGGCGAGCGCGGCAAACAGCGCATCCGGCGCGACCAAAGCGCCCGCGGCGGCGAGATCGGTCGCCGGAAACGCGGTGTCGTCCGGATGGTTGGCGCAATTGACGCCGATGCCGATGGCGACCGCGAAGACCGGCTCGCTCTCCCCCTCGATCAGGATGCCGGCAAATTTGGCCGGGCCAAGCAGGAGATCGTTCGGCCATTTCACATGCAGGCTCGGCCCGAGCTGCGGTGCGCAGTCGGCAACCGCATCGTGCAACGCCAGCGCCGCAACGAACGAGAGCTGCGGCGCGGCGGCCGGCGGCGACGGCTCGCTCAGCAACAGCGTGGCGTAGAGATTGCCTCGCGGGGATACCCAGGCATTGCCGCGGCGGCCGCGGCCGGCGCTCTGGCTTTGCGCGGTGATCCACACGGGTCCGCGCTCGCCGGCGCGTGCAAGCGCCAGCGCCTCGGCATTGGTCGAGCCGAGCGTGTCGTAGGTTACGTGTCGGACCCCCGCCAGGCCCGTGGCGTCGCGGTTCATCTTAGCGGCGCGCGATTCTGACCGAAAACCGGTCCCCACTTTTCGGGATCGCGCGTCAAAAGAGGGACTTCGCCGCCGCCGTCGCGGCACCCAGGATCGGCGCGGGATAGGCGAAGAACAGGATATTCACCAGTCCGGCGATGCCGAGCACGAAACCCAAGAGCGGGGGCATGCGCTGGAACGCCGGCGCTGGCTCGTCGAAATACATGACCTTCACGATCGACAGATAGTAATAGGCGCCCACCACGCTGGTCAGCACGCCGATCACCGCCAGCGTATAGAAGCCGGCATTAATCGCGGCGAGAAACACGTAGAATTTGGCGAAGAAGCCAGCGAGCGGCGGAATTCCGGCAAGCGAGAACAGAAGCATCGCCAGGAAGAACGCCATGGTCGGATGGGTGCGCGAGAGGCCGGCAAGATCGCTGATGTTTTCCACCAGCGTGCCGTCGCGCCGCATGGCGAGGATGCAGGCGAAGGTGCCGAGCGTCATCGCCACATAGATCGACATGTAGATCAGCACGCCCTGCACGCCTTGCGCGGTGCCGGCGGCCAGCCCAACCAGCGCAAAGCCCATATGGCCGATGGACGAATAGGCCATCAGCCGCTTGATGTTGCGCTGGCCGATGGCGGCGAAGGCGCCGAGCGCCATCGAGGCGATCGAGACGAACACCACGATCTGCTGCCATTCGCGGGTAATGCCTGGAAAAGCCACCACGGTGGCGCGCATGAAGATGGCCATGGCGGCGACCTTGGGCGCGGCGGCAAAAAAGGCGGCCACCGGGGTCGGCGCGCCTTCGTAGACATCGGGCGTCCACATGTGGAACGGCACAGCCGAAATCTTGAAGCAGAAGCCGACGAACAGGAACACCAGACCGAAGATCAGCCCGATGCTGGCGCCGGCGTGCGTCGCCTTGGCGATGCCGACAAAGCTGACGGTGCCGGTGAAGCCGTAGATCAACGATGCGCCATAGAGCAGCATGCCGGAGGACAGCGCGCCGAGCACGAAATATTTGAGGCCCGCCTCGGTCGACTTCACATTGTCGCGGTCCGAGGCCGCGACGACGTAAAGCGAAAGCGACATCAATTCGAGGCCGAGATAGAGCGCGATCAGGTCGCCCGCCGAAATCAGCATCATCATGCCGAGCGTCGACAGCAGGATCAGTATGCCGAACTCGAATTTCTCCTGCCGCTCGAGCTTCAGATAATCGAACGACATGACCAGCGCGCCGGTCGAGCCGATCAACGCCAGCAGCTTGAGGAAGCGCGCGAAATCGTCGACCACGAAACTGCCGCCGAACAAGACATGTTTGCCGGGCGGCAGCGTCGACAACATCATTGCCACGATTGCCATCACCAGCACGGACAGCCCGTTGACCAGCCCGGAGCTTCGTTCACCCAGCGCGGCTCCGATGAGCAGCAGCAGCATGGCGCCGACCGCCAGAACGATCTCCGGCATCACCGGCATCAGGTCCGACATTTGCGTCACATGGTTCATCGGCCGGCACTCACGGGGCTTTTGATTTGGGCAACGATCTCACCCGCCCCCGTCGGCGCAGCCGGCTGCTCTGCCGTCTTGGTCGCGGCGATGGCGTGATTATAGCTCTCGACCAACTGGGCAACCGAGGCCGCCGACATATCGAGCACCGGCTTGGGCACCACGCCGAACAGGATGGTGAGCGCCACCAGCGGCGCCAAGATCAACGATTCTCGCCAGCCGATGTCCTTGATGCCGGCGAGCGGCGGCTTGTCGAGCACGCCGTAGACGATCTTGCGGTAGAGCCACAGCGCATAGGCCGCCGACAGGATGACGCCGAGGGTGGCAAACGTCGCCACCGCGATCTGAACCTTGAAGGTGCCGATCAGCGACAGGAATTCCCCGACGAAGCCGGAGGTGCCGGGCAGCCCGACATTGGCGAGCGTGAACACCATGAAGCACGCGGCATAAAGCGGCATGCGGTTGACCAGCCCGCCATAGGCGGAAATCTCGCGCGTATGCATGCGGTCGTAAACCACGCCGACGCTGAGGAACAGCGCGCCGGACACGATGCCGTGCGAGATCATCTGGAAGATGCCGCCGGCCACGCCCTGCGCGGTGGCGGCGAAGATGCCCATGGTCACAAAGCCCATATGCGCGACCGACGAATAGGCAATCAGCTTCTTCATGTCCTCCTGCACCAGCGCCACCAGTGCGGTGTAGATGATGGCCACCACCGAGAGCGTGAAGATCAGCGGCGCAAACTCGTGGCTCGCCACCGGGAACATCGGCAGCGAGAAGCGCAGGAAGCCATAGCCGCCCATCTTCAACAGGATCGCGGCGAGGATGACGGAGCCCGCGGTGGGCGCCTCCACATGGGCGTCGGGCAGCCAGGTGTGCACCGGCCACATCGGCATCTTGACCGCGAATGAGGCAAAGAATGCAAACCACGCCCATTGCTGCAGGCCGATCGGGAAACCGTGGCGCAGCAGCGTAACGATGTCGGTGGTGCCGGACTGCCAATACATGGCCATGATGGCGAGCAGCATCAGTACCGAGCCGAGCAGCGTGTAGAGGAAGAACTTGAAGCTGGCATAGACCCGGCGCGGCCCGCCCCACACGCCGATGATCAGGAACATCGGGATCAAGCCGCCTTCGAAGAACAGATAGAACAGCACCAGATCGAGCGCGCAGAAGGTGCCGACCATCAGCGTTTCCAGGATCAGGAAGGCGATCATGTATTCCTTCACCCGGGTCTGGATTGAGGTCCAGCTGGCGATGATGCAGATCGGCATCAGCCCGGTGGTAAGGATCACAAACGGCAGCGAGATGCCGTCGACGCCGAGATGATACGAGGCGATGCCAAGCCAGGCATTTTTCTCGACGAACTGGAATTCCGGCGAGGTCGGGTCGTAGCGCCAGACCAGCACCAGCGAAATCGCAAAGGTAATCAGTGTCGCCCACAGCGCCACCCAGCGTGCAGTGCCTTTGACCACGCGATCGTCACCGCGCACGACCGCGATGAACAGCGCGCCGAGCACCGGCAGGAAGGTAACGACCGAAAGAATGGGCCAATTCAAATTCATCTTTTTTCTCTACGCATGATCTTGTCCGAAAACCGGTTCCTACTTTTCGGGATCATGCTATCGCATCGCGAACATGAACCAGGTGATGAAGATGGCTGCGCCGATCAGCATGGCGAAAGCGTAGTGGTAGAGATAGCCGGTCTGCAGGCGGACCACGTTGCGGGTGACGTCGAGCACGCGGGCGGACACGCCGTCGGGCCCGAAACCGTCGATCAGCCAGCCGTCGCCGCCCTTCCACAGCAGCTTGCCGAGCCGGATGGTCGGGCGCACGAAGATCGCGTCATAGATCTCGTCGAAGTACCACTTGTTGAGCAGGAAGCGGTACAGCACCCCGTGCGAGCGCGCGAGCTCGACCGGAATATCGGGCCGGCGGATATAGAATTGCCAGGCGATGACGAAGCCGATCACCATCATCACGGTCGGCAGCACGGCGATCCACGGCGAGATGGCGTGCATCTCCTCGAGCACGTTGTTGCCCTTGGCGAAGGTAAGCGACTCGCGGAAGAAACCTTCGACGCCGTGGCCGGCAAAGATCTCCTTGAACGGCAGGCCGGCAAAGATCGAGCCGAACGCCAGCACGCCGAGCGGGATCAGCATCGTCATCGGGCTTTCATGCGCCTCGCGCCAGTGATGGCGGTCGTGCGGCTCGCCGTGGAAGGTCTTGAAGATCAACCGCCAGGAATAGAACGAGGTCAGCAGCGCGGCGCCGACCACGCAAATGTAAGCATAGAGCGCAACCGTGCCGTGCGAGACATAGGCCGCCTCGATGATGGCGTCCTTTGAGAAATAGCCGGCGGTGAGCGGGAAGCCGGTGAGCGCCAGCGTGCCGATGATCATCGTCGTGTATGTGAATGGGATGCGGTCCTTGAGCCCGCCCATTTTGCGCATGTCCTGCTCGTGATGCATGGCGGTGATCACCGAGCCGGAGCCGAGGAACAGCAGCGCCTTGAAGAAGGCATGGGTGAACAGATGGAACATGCCGACCGAATAGGCGCCAACGCCCATGGCGACGAACATGTAGCCGAGCTGCGAGCAGGTCGAATAGGCGATGACGCGCTTGATGTCGTTTTGCACCAAGCCGATGGTGGCGGCGAAGAACGCGGTGGTGGCGCCGATAAACAGGACGAAGGCCTGCGCATTGGGCGCGAGCTCGAACAGCGGCGACAGCCGCGCCACCATGAACACGCCGGCCGTCACCATGGTGGCGGCGTGGATCAGCGCGGAAACCGGCGTCGGGCCCTCCATGGCGTCGGGCAGCCAGGTGTGCAGCAGGAACTGCGCCGACTTGCCCATGGCGCCCATGAACAGCATGAGACAGATGAGCGTGAGCGCGTCGGGATGCCAGCCGAAGAACGGAATGGTCTTGCCGACCAATGACGGCGCCTGCGCGAACACCGTGTCGAAATCGATCGCGCCGATCATCATGTAGACGGCGAAGATGCCGAGCGCGAAGCCGAAGTCGCCGACGCGGTTGACGACGAAGGCCTTGATCGCCGCCGCGTTGGCTTCCGGCTTGTGATACCAGAAGCCGATCAGCAGATAGCTCGAAAGACCGACGCCCTCCCAACCGAAGAACAGCTGCACCAGGTTGTCGGCCGTCACCAGCATCAGCATGAAGAAGGTGAAGAGCGAGAGGTACGCGAAGAAGCGCGGCCGGTAGGGGTCTTCCTCCATGTAGCCGATGGAGTAGAGGTGGACGAAGCCCGACACCGTGGTGACGACGACCAGCATCACCGCGGTCAGCGTGTCGATGCGCAAGGCCCAGTCGATTTTCAGGTCGGCGACCGCAAACCAAGTGAAGACCGGCACCCGTGCGTCGTGATGGCCGAAGCCGACTTGAACGAAAGCGATCCACGACAGGATCATCGACACCATCAGCAGCGTGGTGGTGATCAGCTCGGTCGTGCGCGAGCCGACGGCGGCCGGCTCATGGGTACCGTGCGCGCTCGCGTGCGCGTCATGTTCGACGTGCGGCGCGGCGGAATGGACGGCATGGCCGTCCGCGTCCGGCGCCGGCGGGCCTTCGCCCGGGAAACGCGTGCGGGCGCCGGCCAGCGTGATGATCGCCGCCAGGATCGAGCCCAACAGGGGCAGAAAGACGATGGCCTCGTACATGTCCGCTAAGCCTTATTGAGCTGGCGCATGATCTTGTCCGAAAACCGGTTCCCATCCCCGATCGGGGTCGAGGACATGCTTTTCGGGATCATGCGCTATCCCTTCATCAAATTGATGTCTTCGACCGCAATCGAGCCGCGGTTGCGGTAGAACACCACCAGGATGGCAAGTCCGATCGCCGCTTCCGCCGCCGCCACGGTGAGCACCAGCAGCGCGTAGATCTGCCCGACGATGTCGCCGAGATGGGTGGAGAAGGCGACCAGATTGATATTGACCGCGAGCAGGATCAGCTCGATCGACATCAGGATGATGATGACGTTCTTGCGGTTGAGGAAAATGCCGAAAATGCCGAGGGTGAACAGCACCGCGGCAACCGAGAGGAAATGGCCGAGCCCGATGCTCATGGCGTGCCCCCCAGTCCCTGCCCGGGCCGCACGTTCCGGATGATTTCGATGGCAGCAGCCGGCGTGCGCGAGACCTGCTCGTTGATGTTCTGCCGGCGCACGCGCACGCGGTGTTGCAGCGTGAGCACGATGGCGCCGACCATGGCGACCAGCAGGATCATGCCGGCCGCCTCGAAGTAGTAGACATAGTTGGTGTAGAGCACGAGGCCGATCGCCTGCGTGTTGGAGACTTGAGCGATCGGCGGGATCGGCGCGGTGATCGCCTGCGGAACGCCGGGGCCGATGGTCCAGGTGCCCACCACCAGCAACAACTCGGCGAGGAAGATGCCGCCGATCAGCATGCCGATGGGCAGATATTGCAGCAGGCCCTGCTTGAGCTCGGCGAAGTCGACGTCGAGCATCATCACCACGAACAGGAACAGCACGGCGACCGCGCCGACATAGACCACGATCAGGATCATCGCCAGGAATTCGGCTCCCATCAGCACGAACAAGCCGGCGGCGTTGACGAAGGCGAGGATGAGGAAGAGCACGGAATGAACCGGATTGCGCGAGGCAATCACCATCACCGCGCTGGCCACGCACAGGCAAGCGAACAGATAAAAGAACAGTGCAGTGACGATCATGCGTTCACCGATACGGCGCGTCGAGCGCCAGGTTCTTGGCGATCTCGCGTTCCCAGCGGTCGCCGTTGGCGAGCAGGCGCTCCTTGTCGTAGTAGAGCTCTTCGCGCGTCTCGGCGGCGAATTCGAAATTCGGGCCCTCGACGATGGCGTCGACCGGGCAGGCTTCCTGGCACAGCCCGCAATAGATGCATTTGACCATGTCGATGTCGTAGCGGGTGGTGCGGCGGGTGCCGTCGTTGCGGCGCGGGCCGGCCTCGATGGTGATCGCCTGCGCCGGGCAGATCGCCTCGCACAGCTTGCAGGCGATGCAGCGCTCCTCACCGTTGGGGTAGCGGCGCTGCGCGTGCTCGCCGCGGAAGCGCGGCGACAGCGGCCCCTTCTCATGCGGATAATTGAGCGTCGCCTTGGCCCCGAGCAAATAGCGCATGCCGAGCACCATGCCGATCACGAATTCCCACAGGAACAGGCCCTTCGTTGCGCGATCCAGTCTCATGGCATCCTCACTTCGGCACCAGCATGCCGTATTGCAGGACGGCGGCGACGATCGCCACCATGGCCAACGACAACGGCAGGAACACCTTCCAGCCCAATCGCATCAACTGGTCGTAGCGGTAGCGCGGCACGATCGCCTTGACCATGGCGAACAGGAAAAACAGGAAGAGTGCCTTGAGCACGAACCAAATGACGCCCGGCACCCAGGTGAACGGCGGATACGGGATCGGCGGCAGCCAGCCGCCCATGAAGAAGATCGTGCCCATGGCGCACATGGTGCAGATCGCCACGTATTCGCCGAGCATGAACAGCACGTAAGGCGTGGAGCCGTATTCCACCATGAAGCCGGCGACCAGTTCCGATTCCGCTTCCACCAGATCGAACGGCGGCCGGTTGGTCTCGGCCAGCGCCGAGACGAAGAAGATCACGAACATCGGAAACAGCGGCAGCCAGTACCAGTTCAGGAAACCAAGCCACGGCACGCCGATCAGGTCGGCGATGCCGCTCTGCTGCGCCTCGACGATCTTCGACAGATTGAGCGAGCCCGCGCACAGCAGCACGGTGATGATGACGAAGCCGATGGAGACCTCGTAGGACACCATTTGCGCCGCCGAGCGCAGCGCCGCCAGGAACGGATATTTCGAATTCGACGCCCAGCCCGCCATGATGATGCCGTAGACCATCAGCGAGGAGATGGCGAAGATGTACAGAACGCCGACATTGATGTCGGCAATCACCCAGCCGAGGTTGACCGGGATCACCGCCCAGGCGGCGAGCGCGAGCACGCAGGAGACGAGCGGCGCCAGCAGGAACACGCCCTTGTTGGCGCTCGCCGGGATGACCGGCTCCTTGAGCGCGAATTTCAGCATGTCGGCGAAAGACTGGAACAAGCCCCAGGGCCCGACCACATTGGGGCCGCGCCGCATCTGCACCGCCGCCCAGATCTTGCGGTCGGCATAAAGAACGTACGCGATGGCGACCAGCAGCAGAACCAGCAGCAGGATCGATTCCGCCAGCATGATGATGAAGGGCCAGATGTAGGCGAAGAAGAATGCGGTGAGGTCCATGGCCCTACTCCGCCGCCGTCTTGGCGGCCGCATGCGCCAGTGCCGAGCATTCGGCCATGATGGCGGAGGCGCGCGCGATCGGATTGGTGAGATAAAAATCGACGACCGTGGAGCGCAGCGGCGCCTTGTCGGCCGTGCCGCCGAGCTTGGCGAGCTTTTCGATGTCGCCGGCGTCTCCGGCGGCAATCTCGCCGATGCGCATGACGTGCGGATGGGCGGCGAACAGCGCCTGCCGCAATTGGCTCGAACGAGTCATACGACAGCTTGTGGCCGAGCACATCGGAGAGCGCGCGCAGGATCGCCCAGTCCTCGCGCGCATCGCCGGGCGGGAAGCCGGCGCGGTTGGCAAGCTGCACGCGGCCTTCCGTGTTGACGTAGAGCGCGGATTTTTCCGGATATGCGGCGCCCGGCAGGATCACGTCGGCGCGATGGGCGCCGCGGTCGCCATGGGTGCCGATATAGACGACGAACGAGCCCGGCGAGACCTCGATCTCGTCGGCGCCGAGCAGGAACAGGACATCGACGCCGCCTTCGGCCATGCGCGCCGCATCGAGGCCGCCCTCACCCGGCACGAAACCGAGATCGAGCGCACCGACGCGTGAGGCGGCGGTGTGCAACATCGAATAGCCGTTCCAGCCGTCTTTGACGGCGCCGAATTCGAGCGCGGTTTTGGCGGCAAGCGCGGCAATCGCCGCACCGTCCTTACGCGCCAGCGCGCCACTGCCGACGAGGATAAGCGGGTGCTCGGCGGCCTTCAGGGCTTCGCCGAATTTGCTCGTTGCCAATTCGGCCAAGGTTTCCGCCCCGGCGCCGAGATAGTCGTATTTGTAGGTGAGATCGGCCTTCTCGCCGATGACGCCGATGGGGAACGCGCCGGCACGCCAGCGCTTGCGGATGCGGGCATTGAGCACCGGCGCCTCGCGGCGCGGATTGGAGCCGACGATCAGCAGCGCGTCGGCGCGCTCGATGCCGGCAATGGTCGCATTGAACAGGTAGCTTGCCCTGCCCCATTTGGGATCGAGCGCCGAGCCGTCCTGGCGCGCGTCGATATTGGCGCTGCCGAGCCGCGTCATCAGATCCTTGAGCGCGAACATATCCTCGACGGCGGCGAGATCGCCGGCGATGGCGCCGATGCGCTTGCCGTCCGCCGCCTTCACCTTGGCGGCGATGGCGGCGAAGGCTTCCTTCCAGGTCGCCGGCTGCAGGCGCCCGTTCAGGCGCAGATACGGCTGATCGAGCCGCTGGGTGCGCAATCCGTCGACCACATGGCGGGTCTTGTCGGAAATCCATTCCTCGTTCACGTCATCATTGCCGCGCGGCAGGATACGCATCACCTCGCGCCCGCGCGTGTCGATGCGGATCGCCGAGCCGAGCGCGTCCATCACGTCGACCGATTGGGTCTTGGTCAGCTCCCAGGAGCGCGCCGAGAACGCGTAGGGCTTGGAGGTGAGCGCGCCCACCGGGCAGAGGTCGACCACGTTGCTCTGCAGCTCCGACGTCATCGCCTCTTCGAGATAGGTCGTGATCTCCATGTCCTCGCCGCGGCCGATGGCGCCGAGCTCGGGCACGCCGGCGACCTCGGCGGCAAAGCGGATGCAGCGCGTGCACTGGATGCAGCGCGTCATGATGGTCTTGACCAGCGGGCCGATATATTTGTCCTCGACCGCGCGCTTGTTCTCCTGATAGCGGCTGGCGTCGACGCCATAGGCCATCGCCTGGTCCTGCAGATCGCATTCGCCGCCCTGGTCGCAAATCGGGCAATCGAGCGGATGGTTGATCAGCAGGAATTCCATCACGCCTTCGCGCGCCTTCTTCACCATCGGCGACTTGGTGTTGATGACCTTGGGCGTGCCGTCGCGGTTGGGCGGCAGGTCCTTGACGCCCACGGCGCAGGAGGCCTGCGGCTTCGGATTGCCCGCCACTTCGATCAGGCACATGCGGCAATTGCCGGCGATCGACAGCCGCTCGTGGAAGCAGAAGCGCGGAATTTCCGCGCCCGCGGCTTCGCACGCCTGGAGCAGCGTGTACTCCGGCGGGACGTCGATTTCTTTGCCGTCGACGATGATCTTGGTCATGTCTTTCTTCTTCAGGTCATCCGGCGTCGTCTTAACTCACATTTCCTTATGCTGGTGCTCGCCGCACCAATCATCCCGCTTGGTGGTCGCCCACGCCGGATAGCGCCGGCTGTGGTCGGGCATCTCGGCGATCAAGGTCGGCGGCGCGTGCCGCCGGCATTGTCCGAAGATCGAACGTTCCCGGCTCGGCTCGCTGCCGGCGCCCTCCGCGGTCGGCCACCAGAACTTGCAGTCGCGGCACCTCAGGTTCTTGTTTTCCCAAGACATCGCTGCGCTCCGTGGGTTGCTTCCCGCGCGCGGCCTTCCAAAGCCGCGCCGCGGCAATCCCCGTCCAATCGAATGCGTATTCGCTCGGTCCGTGCTCTTTAAGATGGTCGAGGCGCGCGACGCCTTCCTCCAGCGTCGGGCGAATGCCGGCCGGCACCCACCACATCACCAGCGGCGTCTCGATCGGTTCGAACCATTCTTGGCGCCGGCGATAGAAGCGGCCATGCAGCGTTTGCCAGACGAAACGCTCCAAGGCCTCGGCGTTCTCCCACACCGTCAGGTTCGGCAGCACGCACGGGTCGCCATAAACCGTCATGTTCATGGCGTGGCCGCTATCGTCCTGCAGCCGCCACACGAAACCTTCGATCTGCTCGGCGAGCCCATTGATCCGCTTCACATTGTCGACGAATTCCGCCATGCGCGGATCGTCGAGCGGGTAACGGATGCGCGCGACGTTGAACTGGGCGAGATGGCGCATCACCGTCACTCCGCCGCCTGCGCGCCAACCGGCGCCGGATCGAGCACGCCGAGATTGTCGGCGCGGCGGCTATATTCGTCGATGCGCCGCTCGATCTCCGGCCGGAAATGCCGCAACAGACCTTGCACCGGCCAGGCGGCGCCGTCGCCGAAGGCGCAGATGGTGTGACCCTCGATCTGCTTGGTCACTTCGAACAGCATGTCGATTTCTTTTTTCTGCGCGCGACCTTCCGCCATGCGGGTGAGCACGCGCCACATCCAGCCCATGCCTTCACGGCAGGGCGTGCACTGGCCGCAGATTTCGTGCTTGTAGAAATAT
This sequence comes from uncultured Alphaproteobacteria bacterium, assembly GCA_963727555.1. GTDB lineage: Bacteria > Pseudomonadota > Alphaproteobacteria > Rhizobiales > Xanthobacteraceae > Pseudolabrys. The sequence continues at coordinate 270,240 of CAVSGT010000002.1, forward strand.
GAGATGCGCGTCATCGCCCGCACGATGTCGGTCGACTTGTCCATGACGATCACGGCGGCGGTGCCGAGCGCCGACTTCTTGTCGCTGCAGCCGTCGAAATCCATCAGCAGCGAGTCCGCCCATTCGGCGCCGGCCGGCACCAGCGGCATCGACGAGCCGCCGGGAATGACGGCGAGCAGATTGTCCCAGCCGCCGCGCACGCCGCCGGCGTGCTTCTCGACCAGCTCGCGCAGCGGAATGCCCATCGCCTCTTCGACGTTACACGGGCGTTCGACGTGGCCGGAAATGCAGAACAGCTTGGTGCCGGTGTTGTTCGGCCGGCCGATACCGGCGAACCAGGTGGCGCCTCGGCGCATGATGTCGGGCACCTGCGCGATCGATTCAACGTTGTTGACGGTGGTCGGGCAGCCGTAGAGGCCGACATTGGCCGGGAACGGCGGCTTCAGGCGCGGCTGGCCTTTCTTGCCTTCCAGGCTTTCCAGCAGCGCGGTCTCCTCGCCGCAAATATAGGCGCCGGCACCGTGGTGCAGGACGAGGTCGAAGTCCCAGCCGTGCACATTGTCCTTGCCGATCAGCTTGGCCTCGTAGGCCTCGTCGATCGCGGCCTGCAGGCGTTCACGCTCGCGGATGAATTCGCCGCGGATATAGATGTAGCCGTGGTTGGCGCCCATGGCGAAGCCGGCGATCAGGCAGCCTTCGATCAAAAGATGCGGATCGTGCCGCATCACCTCGCGGTCCTTGCAGGTGCCGGGCTCGGATTCGTCGGCGTTGACGACCAGATAATGCGGGCGACCGTCCGACTTCTTCGGCATGAACGACCATTTCAGGCCGGTCGGAAAGCCGGCGCCGCCACGCCCGCGCTGCCCGGAGGCTTTCACTTCGTCGACGATTGTATCGCGGCCCTTCTCCAGGATCGCCTTGGTGTTGTCCCAAGCGCCGCGCGCACGCGCGCCCTTGAGGCCCGCGTCATGGCGGCCATAGAGGTTGAGGAAGATACGATCTTTATCGGCGAGCATGGTCGTTCGCGTTCAACTCGGTTTGGATTTCTTGCGGTTATTTTTCGGTGGCGGCGCCGCGCTGTCTTCATCGGCGGCTTTGCCCTGCTTGGCATAGATCGCGGCGTCGAGCAGCGTGGTCGCGCCGCCGATCGGTTCGGATAGCTGGCGGTCGATCTGCGGGCCGGGCTTGGGCGTCTTGCCGGCGGCAAAGGCGTCGAGAATGTCGCGGAAGCTCTCGCGCGTCAGGTCCTCGTAATAATCGGCATTGATCTGCACCATCGGCGCGTTGACGCAGGCGCCCAGGCACTCGACCTCGACCCAGGAGAACTTGCCGTCGTCGGTAACGTGGCCCTGCTCGCCGATGCGGGAGCGGCAAAGATCCTCGAGATCGTCGGCGCCGCGCAGCCGGCACGGCGTAGTGCCGCAAAGCTGCACGTGGACTTTGCCGACCGGCGACAGATTGAACATGGTGTAGAAGGTCGCCACTTCCAGCGCGCGGATATGCGCGATGCCGAGGAAATCGGCGATGTAGCGGATGGCGACTTCCGGCAGCCAGCCGCCGGCCTGCTCCTGCGCGCGCCACAACAGCGGAATGATCGCCGATTGCTGGCGCCCTTCCGGATATTTGGCGAGCTGCCGTTTGGCCCAGGCGAGGTTCGCCTCGCTGAACGAGAATTCCTTCGGCTGGATATCCGGCGGGGCGAGGCGGCGCACGCTCATCGGTCAACCTCCCCGAACACCACGTCGATCGTGCCCATGATGCAGGAGACGTCGGCCAGCATGTGGCCGCGGCAGAGGAAATTCATCCCGCTCATATGCGCGAAGCCGGGCGCGCGGATCTTGCACTTGTAGGGCTTGTTGGTGCCGTCCGACACCAGATAGACGCCGAACTCGCCTTTGGGCGCCTCGACGGCGGCATAGACTTCGCCGGCCGGCACGTGGAAGCCCTCGGTGTAAAGCTTGAAGTGGTGGATCAGCGCCTCCATCGAGCGCTTCATGTCGGCGCGTCGCGGCGGCGATATCTTGTGGTCGGCGACCAAGACCGGGCCCTGCCCGTCTTTGCTGCGCAGCTTGACGATGCACTGCTTCATGATGCGCACTGCCTGGCGCATCTCCTCCATGCGGATGCAGTAGCGATCGTAAAAGTCGCCGTTCTTGCCGATCGGCACGTCGAATTCCATCTCGGAATAGCACTCGTAGGGCTGCGCCTTGCGCAAATCCCAGACGGCGCCCGAGCCGCGCACCATCACGCCGGTGAAGGCCCGGTTCCAGCCGTCTTCCAACTCGACCACGCCGATGCCGACGGTGCGCTGCTTGAAGATTCGGTTGTCGGTGAGCAGGCCCTCGATGTCGTCGCAAATCTTCAGGTACGGGTCGCAGTAGGCCTCGATGTCGTCGATCAAGTCGGGCGGCAGGTCCTGGTGCACACCGCCGGGGCGGAAATAGGCCGCATGCAAACGGCTGCCGGAGGCGCGCTCATAGAACGCCATCAGCCTTTCGCGCGCCTCGAAGCCCCACAACGGCGGGGTGAGCGCGCCGACGTCGAGCGCCTGCGTGGTGACGTTGAGCATGTGAGACAACAGCCGTCCGATTTCGCAATAGAGCACACGGATCAACTGTCCGCGCCGCGGCACGGTGATGCCGAGCAGCTTTTCCGTCGCCAAGCAGAAGGCGTGTTCCTGGTTCATCGGCGAGACGTAATCGAGCCGATCGAAATACGGCACCGCCTGCAGGTAGGTCTTCGCCTCGATCAGCTTCTCGGTGCCGCGATGCAGCAGGCCGATATGCGGATCGACGCGCTCGACGACTTCGCCGTCGAGCTCAAGCACCATACGCAACACACCGTGCGCCGCCGGATGCTGCGGCCCGAAATTGATGGTGAAGTTGCGAAGCGACGTTTCGGCCATCGAACAAACCTGCGGTTACTTCGCCTTCTCGTCGCCGGGCAGCACGTAGTCGGTGCCTTCCCAGGGCGAAAGGAAATCGAACGTGCGGAATTCCTGCGCCAGGCGCACCGGCTCGTACATCACGCGCTTCTGCTCGTCGTCCCAGCGCACCTCGACGAAGCCGGTGAGCGGAAAATCCTTGCGCAGCGGATGACCCTCAAAGCCGTAGTCGGTGAGGATGCGCCGCAGGTCGGGATGGCCGGTGAACAGCACGCCGTAGAGATCGTAGGTCTCGCGCTCGTACCAGTCGGCGCCGTGGAACACGTCGATCAGCGACGCCACCGGCGTGACCTCGTCGGTTTCCAACTTGACGCGGATGCGCTGGTTCAGGCGCGGCGACAGCAAATGATAGACGACGTCGAAGCGCCGCTCGCGTCCGGGCCAATCGACGGCGGTGATGTCGATAATGGAAACGAACTGACAAACGGTATCGTCGCGCAGGAAGGTCGCGACCTTGACGATATCGGCGGCCGTGGCGGTGACCGTCAATTCGCCATACGCGACCTGATAGCCGATCACGGACTCGCCGAGCGCGCCTTTGATCGTCTGCCCCAGTCTGTCGAGTATTTCGTCCATGGCGGCTCTCAGCGCTCGATCGTGCCGGTGCGGCGGATTTTCTTCTGCAGCAGCATGACGCCGTACAGCAGCGCCTCGGCGGTCGGCGGGCAGCCCGGCACGTAGATGTCGACCGGCACGATGCGGTCGCAGCCGCGCACCACGGAATAGGAGTAGTGATAGTAGCCGCCGCCATTGGCGCAGGAGCCCATGGAGATCACGTAACGCGGCTCCGGCATCTGGTCGTAGACCTTGCGCATGGCGGGGGCCATCTTGTTGGTGAGCGTGCCGGCGACGATCATCACGTCGGACTGGCGCGGGCTGGCGCGCGGGGCAAAGCCAAAGCGCTCGCAGTCATAGCGGGCCATCGCCATGTGCATCATCTCGACCGCGCAGCAGGCGAGCCCGAAGGTCATCCACATCAGCGAGCCGGTGCGCGCCCAGTTGATCAATTCGTCGGTGGCGGTGACCAGGAAGCCCTTGTCGGCAAGCTCGTCGTTGACGGTGCCGAAGAATGCGTCGTCGGCGCCGACCGGCTTGCCGGTGCGCGGATCGAGAATTCCTTTTGGAGCGGGTGCGACGACGGTCATGGTGCTAATCCCATTCCAGCGCCCCCTTCTTCCACTCATATATGAAGCCGATGGTGAGAACGCCAAGGAACACCATCATGGCCCAGAAGCCGAAAAGGCCGACATCGCGGAACGCGACCGCCCAAGGGAACAGGAAACTCACTTCGAGGTCGAAAATGATGAACAAAATCGCGACCAGATAGAACCGCACGTCGAATTTCATGCGCGCGTCGTCGAACGCGTTGAAACCGCATTCGTAGGCCGACAGTTTTTCCGGATCGGGCTGCTTGAAGGCGACGATGAAGGGGGCAACCAGCAGCACGATCCCGATGACCAGCGCCACCGCGACGAAAATGGCCAGAGGCAAGTAGTCCAAAAGCAATGCGCTCATCGGCGACCTCCGACTACAGCCCCGCGCCTACCCGGATATCCGCCCGCCCTGGACTCTTCGGCGGCCGTCGGACGGCGCCGCAGCCCCGCACCAAAACGCCCTTGCCTGTCAGGAAAAGCCTCAAGGACGGGAGCGTCTGAGGCTTAGCGCAGTGCACAAAGCTGTGCAAGCCGACATTCCGATGACGGATGAGCGACGGCTTTGACGCAGATCAATCTTGTGGACGGCACCGTCGCACGCGGCGGGAACCGGCAGATTGACAGCGCCGAATGGACCCCGAAGATGCGCGCCGGCGGCCATTTGGCCGGCCCGATCGCGCCGGAACCCGTAAGGACAAAGATGACATCGGCCGCAGCAAGCTTTGGCCGCGAATCCCGCCCGGCGCAGCGCACCGCCGCGGTGCCCGCGCTACGGCAGGACCGGCAGAGTTGGCTGCGATTCGACCAGCACGAGATTCACCGATAAGGGTGCAGCATGAACGAAATGATGACAGCGATTTCCGGGCAGGAGCACTGGACCGACAAAGGCGACGTCAAGCTGTTCCTGTGGGAGAAATGCGCCGGCGATCCGGGCAAGAGCGCCGGCACCATCCTGTTCGTGCACGGCTCGTCGATGGCCTCGACGCCGACCTTCGACCTGCAGGTGCCGGGGCGAACCTCGGCGATGGATCATTTCGCCCGCCGCGGCTTCGACTGCTGGTGCGTCGACATGGAAGGCTACGGCCGCTCCACCAAGGACCGCGACAATAACGCGCCGATCGCGCAGGGCGCCGACGACTGTTACGCGGCGGCACTCTATATCCAGAAGCTGCGCGGCAAGCGGCCGCTGTTGGTCTACGGCATCTCCTCGGGCGCGTTACGCGCGGCGCTGTTCGCGCAACGTCACCCCGAGATGGTGGCGCGCTTGGCGCTCGACGCCATGGTGTGGACCGGCGAAGGCTCGCCCACGCTCGAGCAGCGGCGCAAGCGGCTGCCCGAATTCATGGCCAAGAACCGGCGGCCGATCGACAAGGCCTTCGTGCAATCGATTTTCACGCGCGACCACCCCGGCACCGCCGAGGACAAAGTGGTCGAGGCCTTCGCCGATGCCATCCTCAAGCTCGACGATTCAGTGCCGACCGGCACTTACGTCGACATGTGCGCGAAATTGCCGGTGGTCGACCCGGAGAAGATTACGGTGCCGACATTGATCATGCGCGGCCAATGGGACGGCATCGCCTCGTTCGAGGACCTCGCAGCCTTCTTCGCCAAGCTGCCGAACCCGGACAAGCAGTTCACGGTGATGCCGGGCATCGCGCACGCGAGCTTCCACCAAAAGAACTACCTGATGTGCTACCACATCCTGGCGAGCTTCTTCGAACAGCCGCAGCCGATCTATCGGGGATGAAGGGCAGCCCGCCTATCCGGCTGCCCCGCCACCTGCTATCTTCCAAATTGCATTCGGGGCGTGTCTGAACATGCAAGTTGCCGCGCGCAGCTTGCGGCATCGCGTCACCGAAAAGGCCTGGCCTTCAAGAACAACAGCCATCAAGAGACCATAGGGAGGATATCCAGATGAGCGGCACCTATCGCCTGTCGCGGCGCACATTATTGCAGACGGTGCTTGCCGGCGGCGCTGCCATGACTGCGCTCGATCCGTTTACGCAGGCGCTTGCGGCCTATCCGGACAGCAATATCGACGTCGTCATCCCCACGCGGGCGGGCGGCGGCGCCGACCGGCTGTTCCGTGCCGTGGTCAATGTCTGGAAAAAGCACCTCCACACCAATTTCCAGCCGGGCTTCTACCCGGGCGCTTCAGGCCGCGTCGGCTATGAGGTGTACATGGGCAAGAAGGCGCCCGACGGCTACAACCTGCTGTTCGGCAACATGGGCCCCGAACTGCTGAACTGGGTGGTGAAGAAACCGAGCTTCCCGGTGAAGGACTGCGTCTATTTCGGCAAGATCGACAGCGATCCGGGCTGCATTTTCGTCAGCGCCAAGAGCAAGTTCAAGACGATCGACGACATCGTCGCCGAGGGCAAGAAGCGTCAACTCAATGTCGGTACCAGCCGTCTGGCGCACCCGGCTTCGATCGGCGTGCTGGCGCTGGCCGAGCACACCGGCGCCAAGTTCAACCTGATCCCGTTGTCGGGGGGCAAGAACACCATTGCCGGCGCCCTCACAGGCGAGGTGGATTTCAGCGCACTGCCGGCGTCGTCGGTGGTTGTCAGCGGCGATACGACCCGTGCGCTGGTGATCTTCGGCGACTCCAACCCGCTGCCCGCGAAGCTCAACAATGCGCCCACCATGAACGCGCACTTCAAGACCGACCTGCCGCCGATGCTGTCGTCGCGCGCCTTCGCCATCAAGAAGGAGGCGATCGACAAGCATCCGGATGCCTTCAAGCTGCTGCAGGAGACGCTCAAGAAGACCTCCGAAGATCCGGAGCTGATCGACCTGATCAAGAAGGCGGGTAGCGATCCGGCGTTCCTGCAGTACGGCGGGCTGGAAGCCTGTCAGAAGTTCGCCGACTCGATGTTGAAGCTCGGCGAGCAATACAAGTCGCTGCTGACCGGCAAGAGCAAGAAAAAGAGCTAATCGCGGATCGCCCGCTAAACATCAGCCTTAAGGGCCGGCGCGCCGATGAATGGCGCGCCGGCCTCACCAAGCGATGGCGCACCATCGCGTCATGAAAAATCCTACGGCCGACTGAAATGGCAGAGACCACGCCGTCGCGTGACGCCGAGCCCCGCCCCATCGGCGCGCAGCTCATCATTCCGATCGCCGCGATCGCTTTCACCCTCTACTACTTCACAACCATCCTCGACACGCCCTGGACCGCACAGGTCAGCGCCTTCTTCGTCGGCACGATCCTGCTGATCCTCGCCGTCGCCTTCGTCGCCAGAGAGCTCTACGCGGTACGGCGCGGGCGCGCCACGCTCGGCCTCGGCGATCTCGTGACGCATGCGGACGTCAGCAGCGGCCGGGCGGCCATTTTCGCGCTCACCATTTTCTACATCTACGTGATCCAGTGGGGCGGGTTCACGATCACCACCTTCTTCTACCTCTTCATAACGATGGCCATCCTGAACCGGGCCCGGCGGCTCGGCCTCACGGCCATCGTCTCCTTCGTCGTGGTGATAGTGGGCTATCTCCTGTTCATCGTGGCCTTCGACACGCGCTTTCCGCGCGGCCCGTTCGAATTCCTGATGCAGAAGGTCTTCTTCCATGGCTGAGATCGCGACCTTCGGCCATCTGTTTCTGCACAGTCTTTCCTTCTGGTGGGTGATCATCCCCTCGGTGTTCCTGGGGATGATCGTCGGCGCCCTGCCCGGTTTCAGCGCCGCCAACACCATTATCGTCCTCCTGCCCTTGACCCTGGCGATGCCGGTCGAGGTCGGGCTGATCTTCATGATCGCGATTTACTGCTCGTCGCACATGGGCGCCGGCATTCCCGCCATCCTGGTCAACATCCCAGGTACTGCCGGTGCGGCGGCGACCCCGCTCGACGGCTATCCGATGGCCAAGAAGGGCATGGGCCAGCAGGCGCTCGCCATCTCCTTCGTCGCGTCCTGCCTCGGCGGCCTGCTCACCACGATGCTCGCGCTTTTCGCCATGCCGCTCCTCGCCCAGGTCGGCTTTTACATGCACAGCGTCGAACTCATCGTTGTGATGTTATTCGGCATCTCGCTGATCGCCACCATCGCCAGCGGCGACCCCTGGAAAGGCCTGATCGCCGGCTTCTTCGGGCTGATGATCGGCTTCATCGGCTCCGATCCCGTCTATGAGACGCCGCGCGCCACTTTCGGCTTTCTCGAACTTTACGATGGCGTGCCGATCATCCCGGCGCTGGTCGGATTGTTCGCGGTCTCCGAAGCGTTCCTGATCATGGAGCAGAGCTCCATCGTCAGCGAGCAAGACCAGGCCAACATCACCCACGGCAGTTGGGCGGCAACTTTCGAAGGCATGATGATGGCGCTGACGCGCTGGTGGCACATCGTGTGGACCAGCATCATCGGCCTCATCGTCGGCGTCATCCCCGGCGCCGGCGCCAGCATCGCCTGCTTCGTCGCTTACCAGCAGAGCCGGTCCTTCTCCAAGACGCCCGAGCTCTACACCACGGGCCATCCCGAGGGGCTGATCGCGCCCGAAGCCGCCAACAACGGCGTCACCTCCGGGACGATGGTTCCGCTGCTGACGCTCGGCATTCCGGGCGGCGAGACCGCGGCCATCATGATGATCGTGCTGCAATATCACGGCGTTAATTTCGGCCCGGCGCTGTTCCAGCTCCATCCCGAGATCAGCTATGGCGTGTTCACCGCCATGACCGTTACCTATCTGCTGATGCTGGCCACCGCACTGCCGATTGCGCGCTACATGTCGCACGTAACCATGGTGCCGATCGCCTATCTGGTGCCGCTAATCCTGGCGTTCTCGTTGCTCGGCGCCTTCGTGCCGCGCCAGTACATGTTCGACATTGGGCTCGCGGTGATGTTCGGCGTCATCGGCTATATCGCGCGCAAGACCGGCTATCACGTCGCCGCCATCCTGATCGGCGTCATTCTGGGCCCGCTCATGGAGCAGTACTTCCTGCGCGCCCTGAAGGAGTCGAACGGCGACATCATGGTGCTGTTCTCCTCGCGCATCGGCAACGCGCTATGGGTCGCGCTGATCATCTCGTTGTTCATTCCCACCATCCTCGCCAAGTGGCGCGCGCGCGGTGGCGCGGACAATGCCGTCTTGGAAAGCAGGTCATAAACGCGCCGGCGCCCTCGGTTTATCGCACGCATGCCGCGTCTCGCTCTAAACCCCCAGCCTGTCTGCGAGGTCGCTCAGGTCTTTGCCGGCAACATCGACCGGCGCCGTTGGCCCCGCCTCGCCGGTGTTGGGGCCGTATTCGTTGACGCGCGCGATGTGGCCGCCGCGCAAGCCGAGCTTCGCCGCCGCCACAAGATCGCGCGTGTGCGCGGCCACCATCATGCATTGCGCCGGCGCAAGATCGAACGCCTCGCAGGCGGCAAGATAGACGCGCGGCTTCGGCTTGAAGTCGCCGGCGATCTCCGAGCCGAGGATGGCGTCCCACGGAATATTGTTGCGGCGGGCGAGATCGACCATCAGCGAGATGTTGCCGTTCGAGCAGGGCGCAATCATGAATTTCTTTTTGAGCCGCGCCATTGCCGCCGGCACATCCGGCCACGCGTCGAGCCGGTGCCAGACCAGCGTCAGATCGTCGAGCACTTCGTCGGACAAATTCTGCAATCCGAAGCGCGGCAGCAGTCGCACGAGGTTGCGCCGGTGCAGCACGTCGAGCTTGGCGAAGGGCTGCCGGCCCGAGCGTATTTCCTCCATGCCGGGCTGGTATTCGGCGCGCCAGGCGTCGGCAAAGGCAAGCCAATCGAGCCGGTAGCCGAGGGTGTCGAGCACGCGCTCGGCTTCGCGCGCGACCGACGTGCGCCAGTCCATCAGGGTGCCGAACACGTCGAAGAACAGGGCACGGACGTCGAGGATGGGGGGTTCTACAGGCATGAATTTTTCGCCCAAGCTGGCCGGTTTCGCGCACCCGAAACCACGGCTAAGTCATTGATAAAATGGCGGGAGCGACGGGACTCGAACCCGCGACCTCTGCCGTGACAGGGCAGCGCTCTAACCAACTGAGCTACGCCCCCGCGGGCGATGAAATCGAGTTATAGGCGCCCCCAAGGCAAGTCAAGGTAAACGCAAACCGACCCCTGAAAATTGCGAAAAAGCCTTATTTACCGCGAAGAATTGATGGTCAGACCGCCCCCGAATTGTCTATGCGGGCGGTGTGTTTGGCGCTTCGCCAAGCTCGCGGATTCATGAGGAGGGTCCACTGATGGCTACGGTTCCTGGAAAAGCCCCGACGCCGACCACCGTGACGTTGAAGCATCTCGCCGCCGCGCTCGCGGACTCGCATGAGATGTCGAAGAAGCAGGCGGAAGCCGTGCTCGGCGATCTGGTCGGTGACATCGTCAAGCATTTGAAGAAAGGCGAGCGCATTCGCATCGGCGGTCTCGGTATTCTGCAGGTACGCAAACGCGCCGCCCGCATGGGCCGCAACCCGGCCACTGGCGAAGCGATCCAGATCAAGGCGAGCAAGAAGGTCGCCTTCCGCGCCTCCAAGGAATTGAAGGAATCGATCTGACGGCTTTTCAAGCCGGACCCTCCGGGGAAGCGACGGCGGGCGTGGAGCAACAGGCTCCGCGCCTGTCGTTATTTTTGAGCCGATAAATTTCATCAGCCCGTCTTCGTCCCGCGGATTTCGGCGGACAGCCTTGGCGCGAAAAGTTGGCTCGCTCGACGAGGCGCCAAAGGCGCGAAGGCTGGTGGGCGGTGACGGACTCGAACCGCCGACATCCTGCGTGTAAAGCAGGCGCTCTACCAACTGAGCTAACCGCCCGTTTCCAAGCCAATAGCGCCGGATGCCGCAGCGAGGCAAGCGCGGCTGATGCACACACGAAAACGGCGCCTTGCGGCGCCGTCTCCTATTTCACATCGCCTTTACACGCTCAGTGCGCGGTCAGGCCGGAGCCTTCCTCGTCGCCCGCCGCCTCGGCCCGGCGCGCGTCGTCGGCGAGCTTGGCCGCCTCCTCGTCCCAGGCGATCGGCTCGGGCTTGCGCACCAGCGCGCGCGCGAGCACCTCGTCCATGCGGGTGACCGGAACGATCTCCAGGCCCTTCTTGATGGTCTCGGAGATTTCCACCAGGTCCTTGGCGTTCTCTTCCGGGATCAGCACGGTCTTCATGCCGCCGCGCGAGGCGGCCAACAGCTTCTCTTTCAAGCCGCCGATCGGCAGCACGCGCCCGCGTAGCGTTATCTCGCCGGTCATAGCGACGTCGCGGCGCACCGGAATGCCGGTCATCACCGAGACGATGGCCGAGACCATGGCGACGCCCGCCGACGGTCCATCCTTCGGCGTCGCGCCTTCCGGCACGTGCACGTGGATGTCGCGCTTGTCGAACCACGGCGGCTCGATGCCGAAGGCGACCGCGCGCGAGCGCACGTAAGACGCCGCCGCCGAGATCAACTCCTTCATCACGTCGCGCAGATTGCCGGTGACGGTCATGCGACCCTTGCCGGGCATCATGGCGGCCTCGATGGTGAGCAACTCGCCGCCCACGTCGGTCCACGCGAGCCCGGTGACCACGCCGATCAGGTCCTCGGCCTCGATCTCGCCGTAGCGGAACTTCGGCACGCCGAGATAATCGCCGAGCCCCGCGGCGGTGATCGCGATGCTCTTCTTCTTCGAGGTCATCAACTCCTTCACCGCCTTGCGGATCAGGGTCGACAGCTCGCGTTCGAGGTTGCGCACGCCGGCTTCCCGCGTATAGCGGCGGATGATGGTCAGCAAGGCCTCATCGTCGACCGACCATTCCTTCTCGTTGAGGCCGTGCTTGGCGACCGCGTGCGGGATCAAGTGCTTGCGCGCGATCTCAACCTTCTCGTCCTCGGTATAGCCGGCGATGCGGATGATCTCCATGCGGTCCATCAGCGGCGGCGGAATATTGAGCGTATTCGCCGTGGTGATGAACATCACGTTGGACAGATCGTAGTCGACCTCGAGATAGTGGTCGTTGAAGGTGTGGTTCTGCTCGGGGTCGAGCACCTCGAGCAGCGCCGACGACGGATCGCCGCGGAAATCGGCGCCCATCTTGTCCACCTCGTCGAGCAGGAACAGCGGGTTCGAGGTCTTGGCCTTGCGCATCGACTGGATGACCTTGCCGGGCATCGAGCCGATATAGGTACGGCGGTGGCCGCGGATCTCGGCCTCGTCGCGCACGCCACCGAGCGACACGCGCACGAACTCGCGGCCCGTCGCCCGCGCAATCGACTTGCCGAGCGAGGTCTTGCCGACGCCGGGAGGACCGACCAGGCAGAGGATCGGCCCGGTCAGCTTGTTGGCGCGCTGCTGCACGGCGAGATATTCGACGATGCGTTCCTTGACCTTCTCCAGGCCGTAGTGATCGGCGTCGAGAATCTTCTCCGCCGCCCCAAGGTCCTTCTTGACCTTGCTCTTCTTGTTCCACGGGATCGACAACAGCCAGTCGAGATAGTTGCGCACGACGGTGGCTTCCGCCGACATCGGCGACATCTGACGCAGCTTCTTGAGCTCGTGGGTGGCCTTCTCGCGGGCTTCCTTGGAGAGCTTGGTCTTCTTGATCTTGTCTTCCAGCTCTTGCAGCTCGTCGCGACCTTCCTCGTCGCCGAGCTCCTTCTGGATCGCCTTCATCTGCTCATTGAGGTAGTACTCGCGCTGCGTCTTCTCCATCTGCCGCTTGACGCGGGTCCGGATGCGCTTTTCCACCTGCAGCACGGAGATTTCGCTCTCCATCAGCCCGAGCACCTTCTCCAGGCGCTGGGTGACGGCGGCCGTCTCCAGGATTTCCTGCTTGTCGGGAATCTTGACGGCGAGATGCGAAGCCACCGTGTCGGCGAGCTTGGCATAGTCCTCGATCTGTTGGACCACGCCGACCACCTCGGGCGACACTTTCTTGTTGAGCTTCACATAGCTCTCGAACTCGTTGATCACCGAGCGCGCCATCGCTTCGGCCTCGACGCGCTCGCCCATGTCGTCGGTAAACACGGCGGCGTCGGCCTCGTAGTAGTCGTGGCGGTCGGTATATTTGAGCACCTTGGCGCGGGTCGCGCCCTCGACCAGCACCTTGACGGTGCCGTCGGGCAGCTTGAGCAACTGCAAGACGCTCGCCAGCGTGCCGACCTCATAGATCGAGTCGGTCGCCGGATCGTCGTCGGAGGCATTCTTCTGGGTCGCCAGCAGAATGAAGGTGTCGGAGCGCATCACCTCTTCCAGCGCCTTGATCGACTTTTCACGGCCGACAAAGAGCGGGACGATCATGTGCGGGAACACCACGATGTCGCGCAGCGGCAGGACCGGATAGGCCCTGGTTTCGCCCGGTTGCAGCGTAGGTCGTGGTTTGGTGGTCATGGCTCAATTCCTTTTTTGTTGTGCCCCTGTCCCGGGACCCGCTTCAGGCGGCATCGCCGGACCAGTGCCGGAGTGCTGTGCAAGGGGAGTGCCGGTAGTCGCCGGCGCGCCAGAGAAGGGAGGAAGGGCCCCTCGCCCAGTCTCATACTACGAAGATTCGTACGCCAAGTCGCTCGGTACGCTATACGTAGGATTAGGGCCCAGGGTCCGCAAGCGGGGCCCGACTTTCAAGTCAAAACGGACGCCGGTACCGCCGAAACCAAACAAGACGTAGCGAATCGGCGACAGTCGCCGCCGATCCTCGACACGCCCGCGGGAGCCCCGTCAGGCGCTGGCGCTGCCAGATTCTGCCGTCCGGTCGCTGCGGTCGGCATAGATGTAGAGCGGCCGGGCGGTTCCCTCGACGACCTCGCGGGAGATAACGACCTCCTCCACCCCTTCCAGGCTGGGCAGGTCGAACATGGTGTCGAGCAGGATGCCTTCCATGATGGAGCGCAACCCGCGCGCGCCGGTCTTGCGGTCAATCGCCTTGCGAGCAATGGCGCCCAAGGCTTCCTCGGCCAGCGTGAGATCGATCAACTCCATCTCGAACAGCCGCTGGTACTGCTTGACCAGGGCGTTCTTCGGCTCGATCAGGATCTTCTTGAGCGAGGCTTCGTCCAGATCCTCGAGCGTCGCGACCACCGGCAGACGTCCGACGAACTCGGGGATCAGACCGTACTTCAGCAGGTCTTCCGGTTCGACTTCGCGGAAAATCTCACCTTGCTTGCGATCCTCCGGCGCCACCACTTTGGCGCCGAAGCCGATCGAGGTGGAGCGCCCACGCGCCGAGATGATTTTGTCGAGGCCGGCGAAAGCGCCGCCGCACACGAACAGGATGTTGGTGGTGTCGACCTGCAGGAACTCCTGCTGCGGATGTTTGCGGCCGCCCTGCGGAGGCACCGAAGCGATGGTGCCTTCCATGATCTTCAAGAGCGCCTGTTGCACGCCCTCGCCCGACACGTCGCGGGTGATCGAGGGATTGTCGGACTTGCGCGAAATCTTGTCGATTTCGTCGATGTAGACGATGCCGCGCTGCGCGCGCTCGACATTGTAGTCGGCCGACTGCAACAGCTTGAGGATGATGTTCTCGACGTCCTCGCCGACATAACCGGCTTCGGTGAGCGTGGTGGCATCCGCCATCGTGAAGGGCACGTCGAGGATGCGCGCCAGCGTCTGCGCGAGCAGCGTCTTGCCCGAGCCGGTCGGCCCGATCAGCAGGATATTCGACTTCGCCAGCTCGACGTCGTTGTGCTTGGTCTGATGGTTGAGCCGCTTGTAGTGATTGTGAACGGCGACCGAGAGCACCTTCTTGGCGTGATCCTGGCCGATGACGTAGTCGTCGAGGACTTTGCGAATCTCCTTCGGAGTCGGAATGCCGTCGCGCGACTTCACCAGCGAGGACTTGTTCTCCTCGCGGATGATGTCCATGCACAGTTCGACGCATTCATCGCAGATGAACACCGTCGGACCCGCAATGAGCTTGCGCACTTCGTGCTGGCTCTTGCCGCAGAACGAGCAGTAAAGGGTGTTCTTCGAATCGCTACCGCCGACTTTGCTCATTCCCTTCTCCGTCACGCTCGTCTCGACATCATTCAGCGCTGCGTCGCGCCGTTTTCCTTTACTCGCCGTTTGGTTCCAGGCCCCGCCGAAGCGCGATACCCGAAGCCAAGCAAGTTTCGCGCCGGATTTCCAGCACGATTGCCCGCTCCCATGAGCCGGCCGCTTCCTCTAGCACACCCTCCGCAGCATAACCGAAGCATGCTAACGGCTCGATAATCAAGAATCTATTAACGATAACCGCTCTCTCGCAACGGAGGAAGCCGTCATTGGCAGGCAGCGTCCGGGTGTCGCGGCCGGCCTATGGAACTTATTGGGGGTCGGGATCAGGCGGGTTTGGGCAGTACTTCTTCGGCGCGCTTGTCGATTACCTGATCGACCAGCCCGAATTCCTTGGCCGCTTCGGCGGTCAGGAAATAGTCGCGTTCCAGCGCGTCCTCGATCTTCTTCAGCGACTGCCCGGTATGTTTCACGTAGATCTCGTTAAGCCGCTTCTTGAGATTGAGGATCTCCTGGGCGTGCAGCATGATGTCGGTGGCCTGGCCCTGGAAGCCGCCCGAGGGCTGGTGCACCATGATGCGGGCGTTCGGCAGCGCGAAACGCAGGTCCTTGGCGCCGGCGGCGAGCAGCAACGAGCCCATGGAAGCGGCCTGGCCGACGCAGAGCGTCGACACCGGCGGGCGCACGAACTGCATGGTGTCGTAAACCGCCATGCCCGATGTCACCACCCCGCCCGGCGAGTTGATGTACATCGAAATTTCCTTTTTCGGGTTCTCCGCTTCCAGGAACAGAAGCTGCGCCACGATCAGCGTCGCAACGCCGTCCTCGATCGGCCCGGTGATGAAGATGATTCTCTCCTTCAGGAGCCGTGAGTAGATGTCATAGGCGCGCTCGCCACGATTGGTCTGCTCGACCACCATGGGCACGAGGTGCTGCATATAGGTTTCGACGGGATCCTTCATTTCGGCTCCTTAACGCGAATCACCGGCCTAGATTAGCCGTTCGGTCGCGCCTGGATGATCTATTTCCGCGTCGGTCGCGGCGCAAGGCGTGGTCCGCTCAGGCCGCGGTCGGCTCATCTTCCTTGTAGAGCTCCTCGCGCGAGACCTTCTTTTCGCTCACATCGGCCAGCTCAAGCAGGAAGTCGACCACCTTTTCCTCATAGATCGGCGCGCGCAGCGACGCGATCGCGTCCGGATTCTGGCGGAAATAGTCGTAGACCTGCCGCTCCTGTCCGGGGAATTGGCGCACGCGCTCCATCACCGCGCGGTTGAGCTCCTCCTCGGTGACGGTGATCTTGTTCTTCTCGCCGATCTCGGCCAGCACCAGCCCGAGACGCACCCGCCGTTCCGCGATGGCGCGGTATTCCGCGTTGGCTTTTTCCTCGGTGGTGTCTTCGTCGGCGAAAGTCTTCTTTTCGGTCTCCATTTCGCTCAGCACCGACTTCCACACCCGGTCGAATTCCTCCTGCACCAGCGAGGGCGGCGGATCGAATTTGTGCTTGGTATCGAGCTCGTCGAGCAGCGCGCGCTTGACCTTCTGCCGCGACACGGCGGTGTGCTCGCGCGTGATGCGATCCTTGACCGCGTCGCGCAGCTTGGCGAGCAATTCCAGACCGAGCGACTTGGCAAATTCATCGTCCACCGTCACCGTGCCCGGCGCCTCGATCGATTTGGCGGCGACGACGAACTCGGCATCCTTGCCGGCGAGTTCTTCCTTGCCGTAGTGCTGCGGGAACGTGACCTTCAGCGTGCGCGTTTCGCCCGTGGTGATGCCGATCAGTTGGTCTTCAAAGCCCGGGATGAAAGTGTTGGAGCCGATCATCACCACGCTCTCGTCGGCGCTGCCGCCTTCGAACGGCTTGCCGTCGATGGTGCCGGCAAAAGAGATGATGACGCGATCGCCGCTCGCCGCTTGCTCGCCCTGCGGGCGCGCCGTGTAGGGCTTGTTCTGCTCGGCAATGCGGGCGATGCCCTCCTCGACCTCGGCGTCGGCGACATCGCTGGTAAGCCGCGTGAGCTTGATCTGCTTGAAGTCGGCGAGCTCGATCGGCGGAATGATTTCGAGCGCCATGGTGTAGTTGAGGTCGCTCTGGCCGGCGATCACTTTCTCGATCTCGCCTTCCTCGGTCGGCAGCGTGACCTTCGGCTCGGCGGCGAGCTTGTAGCCGTGCTCGCTGACGATCTGATTGTTGGCGTCGCGCACGGTCGCCTCGATCACCTCGGCCATGGCTGAGCGGCCATAGACCCGCTTGAGGTGAGAAACCGGCACCTTGCCGGGGCGGAAGCCGTCGAGGCGGATGCGGCCTTTGAGCTCGTCGAGGCGCGTATTGACCTTGGATTCGAGCTCGGCGGCCGGCACCACCACCTGATATTCGCGCTTGAGACCTTCGGACATTGTTTCGGTTACTTGCATGACCACTTCGTTGCCTTCTAACTCAATCGTGCCGCGGCGCTTGAACCCGGCGTTTCAGCTCGGTCGGAGCCATGAGCCCTTGGCGTGGTGCGGGCGGAGGGATTTGAACCCCCACGTCTTGCGACACTGGAACCTAAATCCAGCGCGTCTACCAATTCCGCCACGCCCGCAAAGGGCATCGAAAAACGTCATTCGGCGCCGCAATTCGGCAGGGCTTTACGCGGCGCGGCCCGTCCGTGCAAGGCAAGACGCCCCGCCACCCAGGCGGCGCGGCTTATATCATGCCAAATCCGCGCGCTACCACTAAAATAGGCAGGATTTGACGCCGCTCAATGAGCAGAGCAATGGGCCGCGCTAGACGAAACACGGGGCAAAATCGAGAGGATTAACGATGCCGACCGTTTTTGCCTCCGCGCTTGCCAATTTGGTCACTCCGCTCTCGCGCCGCAGTTTCCTGGCGGGCGCCGGGGCGAGCCTCACCATGATCGCGTTGCCGCGGCGAGGCTTGGCGCAGCAGCCGGTAGCCGACGGCTATCGCGTGCTGCGCGCGCAGTCGGGCGAGGCACGCTTGCGCGGCAATGATGCTACGCCGACACCGATATGGGGCTACGACGGGGCCGTGCCCGGTCCCACATTGCGGGTCAAACAAGGCGAGGAGATCAAAGTCCGCTTGGTCAATGGGCTGAACCAGGCGACCACGGTGCACTGGCATGGGCTGCGCCTGCCGAATGCCATGGATGGCGTGCCACATCTGACGCAGAAGCCGATCGAGCCGGGGCAGAGTTTCGACTACCACTTCGCCCCACCCGATGCCGGCACCTTCTGGTACCACACGCACTTTCTGTCGTCCGAGCAGCTGGCGCGCGGGCTCTATGGCGTGCTGGTGGTTGAGGAGCGCGATCCGGTCGAAGTCGATCGCGATCTGATGCTGGTGGTGGACGACTGGCGGCTGATGGACGACGGCGCCATCCAGCCGAGTTTTGGCAACTTCCACGACGCCATGATGGCCGGGCGCCTCGGCCAATACATCACACTCAACAGCCAAGATATTCTCGACCTGCCGGTCAAAACCAACGAGCGCATCCGGCTGCGGATCGTCAACACCGCCAACTCGCGCATCTTTGGTTTTCGCATCGCCGACCATGTCGCCCGCGTGATGGCGGTCGACGGACAGCCCTGCCCGCCGGAGATCGCGCCCAACGGCATCCTGCGGCTGGCGCCCGGCACCCGCGTCGATTTGTTCCTCGATGCCACGCTCAAGCCGGGCAGCCGGGCGCCCATCCTGGTCGACGATTTGCGTGGCGGCGAATTGGCAGTCGGGCACGTGGTCTACGGCGCCGGCGCGCCGTTGCGCTCGGCGCCGCTCGGCGAGCCCAAGGCGCTGCCGGGCAATCCCTTGCCGGCGAAACTCGACCTAGCCGGAGCCCTCAAGCTCGACGTGCCGCTCGATGGCGGCGGTATGGCGATGATGATGGGGCGCGGCATGATGGGTGGTGGTGGCATGCGCCCCGGCGCCTTCACCGGCTACGGTGTTCCGCCGCAGGAGCGCATCTGGGCGCTCGCCGGGGTGGCCGCCACCGGTCATGACGGACCGCCGATGTTTCACGTGGAGCGCGGCCGCACGGTGGTGCTCAATTTCATCAATCGCACCGCCTTTCCCCATGCCATGCATGTGCATGGCCATCATTTCCGCCATCTCAACGAGGGCGGCGGCTGGAAGCCTTATTGGCTGGACACCGTGATCGTCGACGTGCGCGGCGCCGAGCGCATCGCGTTCGTGGCCGACAACCCGGGCAAATGGATGCTCCACTGTCACATGATCGAGCACATGGCGGCGGGCATGGCGGCCTGGTTCGAAGTCGCCTGAGGAGCGCGGCGGGGCCGTTATCGAGACTGCGGTTGCAGCCAATATCCAGCACCTTGACGATGTGTGGCTCAAAAAAAGACGTCGCACCTGGGTTCATGCCAATTCAGTAAATTGCTACCATTTACCTCGGCGAGGAATTCAGTTGCGGAATTCCGACGGGGACAGGTCCGCGCTTCAGATCGACGCCGACGGAGTGAGGCTTGGGGTGAACACTTATTGGCGATGTATTTCGGCTGGAATTGCGGGGGCGCTGGCGTTCGCCATGGCGACCTATTCCGCCGCAGCCGCCGGAAGGCGAGTTGCCTTGGTTGTCGGCAATTCCACCTACCGCAATGTCGCCTGGCTGCCGAATCCCGAGCGGGATGCGGCCTCTATGGCCACGCTGTTCAGGGATGCCGGCTTCGATACGGTCGTGGAAGCGACCAATGTCGGCAATCTGGATTTCAAGCGCGCCATCCGCAAATTCGAAGATTCCGCGCTCAACGCCGATATCGCGGTCGTCTTCTACGCCGGCCACGGCATTGAGGTCGGCGGCATCAATTATCTGGTTCCAGTCGACGCCAAGCTTGCCAGCGACCGTGATACCCAGGACGAAGCCATTGCGCTCAATCGCGTCCTCCAATCGGTGGAAGGCGCCAGGCGACTGCGTCTCGTCATTCTCGATGCCTGCCGCAACAATCCCTTCGTCAGGTCCATGAAGCGGCTACGTCACACGGCCACGCGCTCGGTCTCCTCCGGCCTCGGCAAAGTCGAGCCCACCAGCACCGAAACGCTGGTCGCCTATGCCGCTAAAGCAGGCTCGACCGCGGAAGACGGCGACGGCGCTCACAGCCCTTTCACGAAAGCGCTGATCGACAACCTGACCGAGCCCGGTCTTGATATCCGCATGGCCTTTGGCCGGGTGCGCGACGCGGTGCTCAAGATGACCGACCGCCGGCAGGAGCCCTTCATCTATGGCTCGCTGGGCGGCTCGATTGTTGCCCTGTCCCCGTCCAAGCCCGGCAAACAATCGGCGCCAAATGCCCAGGCGGGTCTCACGGCCACCGCGCGAGCCAATCTCGAAATCACGGTTTGGAATTCAACCAAGGACAGCAAGAACCCCGCGCTATTCGAGTCCTATCTCAAGCACTATCCGAATGGCGCCTTCGTCGATATCGCCAAAATTACGTTGCAAGGGCTGAAGGCTGCGGCGGCGACGCCACATGCCGATGCAAAGCCACGGGTCAAATCGGCAAACTTGGCGAACAATGAGATCGACAAAAAAGTAGAGGTCAAAACGGAAACTAAGAAGGAGTCCAAGCCCAAGACCGCAACCAAGAATCAACAACAGGCTTCGCTGGGGGCGGTATCGGGCAAAAGGGATGTCAACAATGAGAGCACGAAAACAAGCGCTCACGGCGGCTTTACCGGCCGTTGGCGCTTAGACACCAACTGCCCGACCGGCCACTATATAATTACCGCGAATATTACCTCCGCGACCGGATCCCACGTAAGCGGGACTACCACCAGCACCAGCGGATTCAGCACCAAAATTTTGGGTGGCAGAGTATCGGCCAACACAATCCGATTTCGCCGCCGAACAAGTAATTTTCCGATCAAGATCACCGACACGGTCACCGGACATCTTGTCGGCGCGTCGAAAATGACCGGCACGATAACCGGTGGGGTTCAGAAAGGTGCCTGTCGATTTACCGCAAGTCGCTAACGCGCAACGTGACGACTTTTAGTTTGGTGATTTTGTCCATTCGCACATCTCGATGGAAGGGCTGCCGTTCGGCGCCCCACGGTCAAGGCGCAAGGCGAACAAGTCGGTGCGATGCCACGACGTATCTGCGGGCCGCTGGAGGCTAGCGCGGCATTTCGCCCAGCTCAGCCAATAATCGCCGGTAGACCGCCGGCAGCGTCTCGGAGAGGTCTTCGGCGATCAGCCCGGGGCCGAACGCGTTGGCCGCCTCGCCATGCAGCCAGACCGCGGCGCTGGCGGCCTCGAAGGCCGGCATGCCTTGCGCCAGCAGCCCCGCGATCATGCCGGCGAGCACGTCGCCGGCGCCGGCGGTGGCAAGATAAGGCGGCGCATTCGCGGCAATCGACGCACGGCCATCGGGCGCCGCCACCACCGTATCGGGACCTTTCAGCAGAACGACCGCCGCGCTGGCGCTGACGGCGAGGCGGGCCTTCTCAAGTTTCGATTTAACTTCATCGTCTTTATCTATCGCCCTAAATAGCCGGGAGAATTCGCCCTCGTGCGGGGTCAGCACCACCGGGCGTCCGTCACGCTTGGCGATCAAGCCGACCAAGCCCTCAAGATCGTCGGCAAAACTGGTCAGCGCATCGGCGTCCAGTACCACCGCGGCTTCGCTTTCGAGCACCGCCGCGACCTGGTCTTTCATGGCGGGCCCAACGCCACCGCCCGGGCCCAGCACCACCGCATTGCGGCGTCTGTCGGCGAGAAAGGCGGTCAATTCGGCCACCCCGTCGACCGGGCGCACCATCACCGCCAGGCTCGCGCTCGCATTGACGCTGAGCGTCCCGCGCGGGCTCGCCAGCGTCACCAGCCCTGCCCCGGCCCGCAGTGCGCCTCGGGCCGCCAGCCGGGCCGCGCCGGTTGTGGATAGGCCGCCCGACACCACCACGGCATGGCCACGGGCATATTTGTGGCCCTCGACCCGCGGCAAAGGAAATTCACGCCCCCATAGCGCCGGCTCATTGGCGAACGTGCGCGGTTTCACATCCTCGAGGACGCTCGCCGGAATGCCGATATCGGCCACGCGAACCGGACCGCAATGCAGCCGGCCCGGCAGCAGCAAGTGGCCGGTCTTGCGGCGAAAGAAGGTGACCGTCTCCGCCGCTTTGACAGCGACCCCCATAGCCGCCCCGGTGGTGCCGTTCACCCCGCTCGGCAGATCGACCGCGACGACCGGAGCCGGGCTCGCGTTCATCGCCTCGATCATGGCGCGCGGCAGCCCGTCCACCACGCGGTCGAGCCCGGCGCCGAACAGCGCGTCGATGATGATGTCGGCTTTGGCGAGCGCTTCCGGCGAGGCGGGCTCGACCGGGCCGCTCCAGCGCTCGGCCGCGAGCGCGGCATCGCCCTTGAGCCGCTCTTTATCGCCGACAAAGCTGACCCGCACCGAATAGCCGCGCTCGGCCAAATGGCGGGCGGCCACAAAGCCGTCCCCTCCGTTATTGCCGGGACCGGCCACCACGACGACGTGTCTACCGCGGGGCGTCGCAGCGCCGTCGGCGACCGCCTTGCCGGCGTTTTCCATCAAGGTCATGCCCGCAATGCCGCCGGCGATCGTCAACCGGTCGGCTTCGGCCATTTCAGCGGTGGTGAGCAGTTCGATCATGCGCTTGCACACTATCGGCGTGTCGAGAGGCGGACAAACATCCGCTGTATAATCAGGCACTCGGTCGCTGGCCAAAGCCTATGCAGAATGCTTAATTGCTGGGCACTGAACATTAGGCAATTCCAGACAGTTTGCCTCGCCCGCCACCTAACTCACTACGGAGTCGATATTTTCAGAGCCTCGCCGGCTTGGCACGGGAACTGCTAACCGGAAGCCCGGCTCGCCCGTTTGCGTGCGGCGGGTTTGGGGGAAGGAAACGGACGGAATGAAGAAAATCGAGGCCATTATCAAACCCTTCAAACTCGACGAGGTGAAGGAGGCATTGCAAGAGGTCGGACTGCAAGGAATTACCGTGACCGAGGCCAAGGGCTTCGGGCGGCAGAAGGGGCACACCGAGCTTTATCGGGGGGCCGAATACGTCGTCGATTTTCTCCCCAAGGTAAAGATCGAAGTCGTGCTCGGCGATGACATGGTGGAAAAGGCGATCGAGGCGATCCGGCGCGCCGCCCAGACTGGCAGGATCGGAGACGGCAAGATATTCGTATCGAGCATCGAGGAAGCGATCCGGATCAGAACCGGAGAATCCGGAACCGACGCGATCTAGGCCGCGGGCAGCGTTCTCGCGGAGCAATCCAAATCACATAAGGGGGAATGCCATCCATGACGACAGCCAAAGATGTCATGAAGATGATCAAGGACAACGACGTGAAGTACGCCGACTTTCGGTTCACGGACCCGCGCGGCAAGTGGCAGCACGTCACCTTCGACATTTCACTCATCGAGGAAGACACCTTCGCGGAAGGCCAGATGTTCGACGGCTCTTCGATCGCCGGCTGGAAGGCGATCCACGAGTCCGACATGAACCTGATGCCGGATCCATCGAGCGCCTGCATCGACCCGTTCTTCGCCGAAACGACCCTGTCGCTGATCTGCGACGTGCTCGAGCCGACCACCGGCGAGCCCTATAACCGCGACCCGCGCGGCATCGCCAAGAAAGCCGAGGGCATGGTCAAGTCGATGGGCGTCGGCGATACCGTCTACTTCGGACCCGAGGCCGAGTTCTTCGTGTTCGACGACGTCAAATACGCCGCCGAACCCTACAACACCGGCTTCAAGCTCAACTCCACCGAGTTCCCGACCAATTCCGACACCGAATATGAAGGCGGCAATCTCGGCCACCATGTCGGTACCAAGAAGGGCTATTTCCCTGTGCCGCCGCAGGATAGCGCGCAAGACATGCGCTCGGAAATGCTCGGCGCCATGGCGCGCATGGGCTGTCAGGTCGAGAAGCATCACCACGAAGTCGCCAGCGCCCAACACGAACTTGGGCTGAAATTCTCGCCGCTCACCGTGATGGCCGACCGCCTGATCATCTACAAGTATTGCATCCAGCAGGTGGCGCAGATCTACGGCAAGACCGCGACCTTCATGCCGAAGCCGGTCTATGGCGACAACGGTTCCGGCATGCACTGCCATCAGTCGATCTGGAAAGCCGGCAAGCCGGTCTTCGCCGGCAACAAATATGCCGACCTGTCGGAGACCTGCCTGTCCTACATCGCCGGCATCATCAAGCACGCGAAAGCAATCAACGCCTTCACCAACCCGACCACCAACTCCTACAAGCGGCTGGTGCCGGGCTTCGAGGCGCCGGTGTTGCTCGCATATTCCGCGCGCAACCGCTCGGCCTCCTGCCGTATCCCGTACACGACGAACCCGAAGGCCAAGCGCGTCGAAGTGCGTTTCCCCGATCCGATGGCCAATCCCTACCTCGCCTTCGCGGCGATGCTGATGGCCGGGCTCGACGGCATCAAGAACAAGCTCGATCCGGGCTCGGCGATCGACAAGGACCTCTACGATCTGCCGCCGGCCGAGCTCAAACAAATCCCGACCGTGTGCGGCTCGCTGCGCCAGGCGCTCGGCGAACTCGATGCCGACCGCGAGTTCCTGAAAGCCGGCGGCGTGTTCGACGACGACATGATCGACAGTTACATCGACCTCAAGATGCAGGAGGTGATCCGCTTCGAGCACACCCCGCACCCGGTCGAATTCGAGATGTACTACTCGGCGTAAGCGTTCCTCCCAAACATCGCACTCAGGTTACCGAGACTTGGGCGATGCAACTCAAAGGGCGCCCTACGGGGCGCCCTTTTTTGCAAGACAAATTTGAATTGGCGACCGACAAGCTAACGACCTAGTTGTTGGTGGCTTGCTCCGCCTCTGCGATTGCTTCTTCGTGATACCAAGCGCTGCCGCACGCGGTCTGGACGATGCGCGACGTCGCGGTCTTGGCAGCCTCGTCACGGCGGCGATCGACGACGAAGCGGCCGCGCGCAGGAAACTGGTAAATCGTGGCCGACCCGCCTTGGTAATTGTTGGTCATTGTTCGGCTCCTCGTAGCGTTACGCCTGAGCGTCAACGATTCGTGTTCCTCCATACATAATGTCTTGCTAGCAGCTTTGCTCCCGCTTTACGCAACCTGCCGTGCAGAAAATCAGCGTTTGACGACAATATGTGCAAATTCGTTTTTGCTTCTTTGTTCGGCAACTTTGGCTTCGTCGACCAACAAGCCATCGCCTTTCGGTTCGAAAGAACCGAACACACACAAAGACCTCACCGAGGTTGCGCGCGAGGGCGAGAACATCGCTGCCGTTGTCAGCAAAACCCGGCCACTGTGTCTTATCTTGCACAGGCGCATTCCAAATAAATGGATAGCGCACAGGCGCGTCGGCCTTTTTGATGTTGTCTACGATAAGGAAGCTCGGTGGCGGCCCGAGATCGAGGCCCGTAAGGCGATTGAAAATCATGCCAACCGCATCAAGCCTCGCCAGTCCCCAGCCCGGTGCAGGCAAAGCGTGCGTCACTAGCGTGTGAAAGCGAAGGTACCAAGCGTCAACGACATTTCGGAGAGTCGAAACATCTTCGGCATCCGGAGGGGCCGAGCTTAGAACGGCCGCGGCAAAACTATTAAACGTCGCATCGGTCGCAAGTATTTGGCCGACAGCAGTGTCGAGGTCGACTAAAACACTTTGGAAATCGACAATCGCCGGTCCGCCGTCAATGCGGTATGCCTTGCCGTCGGCCGTGATTTGCCGCGTGTGGCAAGCCGCACAGGTCATGCCCGCGACCTGTGCACCCATCGGACCAGTCGTTGTAAAGCCAACCGGAAGCCCGATGCTGCTCGCGGGGTTTGCCAAATAGCCATACCGCGAGAGACTGTCAGCCAAGAATGGCTGGCCGTTCGACTGCTTTAAGGCTTGCAGCCACGCCAGCGGAATCATCCGCGAGCCCTGATCCCTGCTGTAGAAGTCGGATCGCGTCGCCGGAGTCCAATGTGACCCCTGGTCCGTAAAAATTGGTGCGGGGTCAACCGCCCAAGCGGCAGAAGCTGCTAGTAGGCCGGCAACGAAACCCGTCAAATAAATTAGGAAACGCATGGCCGCCCCCTCTAACTAATGGTTGTTGTAAGGCATAGCTACCCGTAGGCGGAGATTGCGCAAGTTCAACGAAAAGGGCGCCCTTGCGGGGCGCCCTTTATTTTTCCAGATATTCTTGCGTAGGTCGGTTCAAAAAGACGAAGTAGACCCGATCAAACGTGTCCACTCATTGGGCAAACTGCGCTAGTCTGCGCGCTCCGCTTCCGCGATTGCCTCTTCGTGATACCAGGCACTGCCGCACGCTGTCTGGGCGATGCGTGACGTCGGAATTTTGGCGGCCTCGTTACGACGGTCAGCGGCTGCGAAGCGGCCGCGTGCCGGAAACTGGTAAATCTTGGCCGACCCGCCTTCGACAGTGTTGGTCATTGTTCGGCTCCTTCAAGTTACGCAACGAGCGTCAGGCGATTCGAGTTCCCTCTACATGATGTCTAGGTAGCAGCTTTGCTCCCGCTTTGCGCAACTTGCCGTGCAGAAAATCAGCGTTTGACGACAATATGTGAAAACTCGTTTTTGCTTCTTTCTGCGGCAACTTTGGCTTCATCTTTCAGGACGAAACCGAGGCTCGCGAAGCTTTAGAAACTGTCGCGCTGGCCCGATGGCCCCTATCTGCCCTCATTGCGGCAATGGCGACCGAGACAAGATCGCCAAGATGCGAGGGCAGGAAGAAGTCGCACCGTCCCGGCCTGTATCTACTGCAACGAGTGCAAGGGCCAGTTCACCGTGACCGTTGGCACCGTGTTCGAGCGCAGCAAAGGTTCCCCTGACAAATGGTGGATGGCCGCGCACATGATGAATTCGGGCAAGAACGGCGTTTCCGCTCACGAAATCCACCGCACGATTGGCGTTACCTACAAGACCGCTTGGTTCATGATGCATCGCTTGCGCGAAGCCATGACCGATCTTGCAATCCTACGCCCATGGGCGGAGATGGCAAGCCAGTTCAGGCCGACGAAACCTATTACGGCAACACGAGCAAGCGCGCGAAGGGCTACAAGCAAAGGCCACATCGCACAAGTCTGGCATTGTCGCTCTGGTCGAGCCCAAGGGCCGCGCTTCGCGCGTTTCATGGTCAAGGCAGCGCGACCGCCGAGAAGGTTCGCGAAATCCTCGTAGACGAACGTGCACCGCAAGTCTGAACTGCACACGGACGAAAGCCGCCTCTATATCGAAGTCTGGCAAAGAATTTGCCGCCACAAGACCGTGGAACACGGCTGAATCAAACGGCTACTACGTCGGCAAAGACGGCCAAACCACGAACGACGTCGAGAACTTCTTCGGCACTTCAAGCGTGGAATGCGCGGCACCTACATTTATTGTGGCGAGCAGCATCTGCAGCGTTATGTGACCGAGTTTGAATTTCGCTACAATAATCGCTCCGGTCTCGGTATTACCGATGGAGAACGGACGGCGCTCGCGATGAAGGGCATCGAAGGTAAGCGCCTCGCAAAATAACCGTTGCGCCGCACGCGTTTGCGACGGCCGCGCAATGATGCCGTCGATTGGCACGTTAAATGCTTGAAAAATTCAAGCAGTTGGCGGCCGGGCGTGCCGTTAGCGGCTGAGCACGCACTAGGATTCCCCCGCTTCGCGTCATCAGCTTATTAACGAGAGACCTGAAATGACAAAGTACAAACTCGAGTACATTTGGCTCGACGGTTACACGCCGGTGCCAAATCTGCGTGGCAAGACCCAGATCAAAGACTTCGACGTTTTTCCGACGCTCGAGCAGCTTCCGTTTTGGGGCTTCGACGGAAGCTCAACGATGCAGGCTGAAGGCTCAAACTCCGATTGCATCCTCAAGCCTGTCGCGGTTTATCCCGACGGCGCGCGCAGCAATGGCGTGCTGGTGATGTGCGAAGTCATGTTGCCGGACGGCGTCACGCCGCATCCCTCGAACAAGCGTGCGACCATCCTCGACGATCCGGGCGCGTGGTTCGGTTTCGAGCAGGAATATTTCTTTTACAAAGACGGCCGTCCGCTCGGCTTCCCCTCGAGCGGCTATCCGGCACCGCAGGGCCCCTATTACACCGGCGTCGGCTACAAGAACGTCGGCGACACCGCGCGCAAGATGGTCGACGAGCATCTCGATCTCTGCCTCTACGCCGGCATCAATCACGAAGGCATCAACGCCGAAGTGGCGAAGGGCCAGTGGGAATTCCAGATCTTCGGCAAGGGCTCCAAGAAAGCCGCCGACGAAATGTGGATGGCCCGCTACCTGATGCTGCGGCTGACCGAAAAGTACGGCGTCGACATCGAGTTCCACTGCAAGCCGCTCGGCGATACCGACTGGAACGGCTCCGGCATGCATGCCAACTTCTCGACTTCCTATCTGCGTGAAGTCGGCGGCAAGGAATACTTCGAAGCCTTGATGGAAGCGTTCAAGACAGAACCGTGCCGATCACATCTCGGTCTACGGACCCGACAATCACATGCGGCTGACCGGCAAGCACGAGACCGCTTCAATCGACACGTTCACCTACGGCCTTGCCGACCGCGGCGCCTCGATCCGCGTTCCGCACAGCTTCATGAAGAACGACTACAAGGGTTATCTCGAGGATCGCCGTCCCAACTCGCAAGGGGACCCCTACCAGATCGCTTCGCAAATCCTGAAGACGATTGCGTCGGTTCCGACCAGCGGCAAAGTCAGCGCTGCGGCGTAAGCGTCCCGTTAGACTTGGACCACGGCCTTGGGCGCCCCGCGTGGGCGCCCATTTCTTTTTTGCGCGTTGGCGGCCGGTCAGGCGATCAGCAAGGCGATGAGCGCGAGGCCGGCGAGCGCGCAAGCGGCACTCAGCAGCAGGCGTTTGCGGTGCCGCCGCGGCCCGTAGACGCCGGCAGCGCGCCGGGCGGCGATCAAGGCGGCATCGAACTCAGCCGATGACGAAAACGGGCACGCCAGCGCCAGCCGCGCGCGCTCGATATTGGCCTCGAGCCGGAGCAGATCGGTCTTCGGCCGCGCCGCATGAGACAAAAGCATCATCGACCGATGCTAGCGCGAATATGGTAAACGAGAGGTTGCCGTCGTCCGGCGCCCCGCCGCGTCCGGCTTTCCGGCCCGCTACATGTGGATTTTGTGCGGCGAGACCGCCCCGCTTGCCGCGGCCGCCTTTTTCACGTCCGGCAGGTCTGGCTGCAAGGCCGCTTCACTGACGGGCTCGCTATCGGCCGCGCAGAGCCGGTTACGGCCGTCATTCTTGGCACGGTAAAGCGCGGCATCGGCGCGCGACAGCAGTGGGGCGACGTCGACGACCGGCGCGTTTGCCTCTGCGGCGCCAATGCTGACGGTGGCGCCGATGGCGTGCACGCCGACGACGGCGCCGGCGGCTTCGAACGCGACGCGCAGGCGCTCGGCGATCTTGCTGGCGATGTCCAGCGGGGCCGGCACGATGGCGGCAAATTCCTCGCCGCCCAGCCGCCCGATAATATCGTTGGCGCGCATGCTCGAGCGTGCGGTTTGCGCGAACACCCGCAGCACCTCGTCGCCGGCCGCATGGCCGAAACGGTCGTTGACCCGCTTGAAATGATCGAGGTCGAACATCAGCAGCGTCACCGGCTGGCCGCGCTTGGCCTGCTGCAGGCATAGTCGCATCGCGTTCTCCATAAACGCGCGCCGGTTGAGCAGGCCGGTCAGGGGATCGGTGCTGGCGGCGTGGCGTTCGACGTGGAGATGATAATCCTTGACCATGAGCAGCACGATGAAGGCGGTGCCGGTCACATAGATCATCGTCTCGAGTGCGAACACTTCAAGCCACTCGGCGGCATATTTGGCCGGCATCAGAACTTTCAATGCCAGCGGCGCCGAGAAGATGATGGCATGCAGCAGCGGCACCACCACCGCGGCGCTGCGCGAATAGAGCGATTTGCGTCGCTCGCGCCAAAGCTCGAAGGCGATGCAGAACGTATAGGTCGCGACGACCAGGGCGCTGAACGCGATGCGCAGATTGCCGCCAGGCGCCGCTCCCGGCAGTTGACATAAGCCCACCCATACGATGGCGCCGGCAAAGGTCGCGACCGGAAGGATCGGGCGCCCGTGGAACAGCCGCACGCCGTTCCAGATCATGCCGCAAGCAACGAAAATCAGCGCCGCCGGTATGTCGGCAGGTAGCCGGAAGAACGGGGCCGGCGCGCTCCACAGCGCCAACGACGAGGCGCCGATCAGATAGGCGGCGCCCCACCAGGCGAGCGCGCGCACGCTGCGCTCGGTCAGCCAGGCGAAAATCAGAAACAGGCCGAGCGCGGCGGTCAGGCACACCGCTACGAACAGCAGCGTCGGCACGTCCAAAGGTGTCGCATGCGGGCTGACCGCGAAAGGCATCCAACCTCCTCATCCATACGCGCGTAGCGGAAACTACGTAGCGGCGATGGTAAAAAGCTTGCCCGCTTGCGCGCACTTCGATGAAACACTTGCGAAAACTCAATTCAAAAGATGCGCGAATGCGCCAAAGCCGCGCAGCAAATTCTTGACCGACATTGCGCGGCAAAAAGCAAAGGGCGCACCGGTTGCCGGCGCGCCCTCGAAATATCTGGCGATGTGAAGCGGGTTAGCGCTTGGAGAACTGGAAGGACCGGCGTGCCTTCGCCTTGCCGTACTTCTTGCGCTCGACCACGCGCGAGTCGCGGGTGAGGAACCCGCCGCGCTTGAGCGCGCCGCGCAGGTCCGGCTCGAAATAGGTCAAAGCCTTGGAAATGCCGTGACGCACCGCGCCGGCCTGGCCCGAGAGCCCGCCGCCGGAAACCGTGCAGACCACGTCGTATTGGCCGTTGCGGTTGGTGGCGACCAGCGGCTGCTGGATCAACATGCGCAGCACCGGTCTGGCGAAGAACACCTCGATCTCCCGCGTATTGATCATGATCTTGCCGGCACCGGGCTTGATCCACACGCGTGCGATGGCGTTCTTGCGCTTGCCGGTGGCGTAGGCGCGCCCCTGCGCGTCCAGCTTTTGCACGTATGTCGGCGTTTCCGGCGCGGCCGGCTTGAGGCTCGCCAATCCTTCCAGCGACTGTACGGTCTCGGCCACGGTCAGGCACTCCTCACGTTCTTGCGGTTCATGCTGGCAACGTCGAGCATCGTGGGCTTCTGCGCCTCGTGCGGATGTTCCGCGCCGGGATAGACCCGCAGATTGCCGAGCTGCACGCGTCCGAGCGGCCCGCGCGGCAGCATGCGCTCGATCGCTTTCTCGACGATGCGCTCCGGGAAGCGGCCCTCCATGATCTGCTTGGCCGAGCGCTCCTTGATCCCGCCGATATAGCCGGTGTGATAGTGGTAGACTTTCTGGTCGCGCTTGCGGCCGGTGAACACCGCCTTGGCCGCATTGATGACGATGACGTTGTCGCCGTCGTCGACGTGCGGGGTGTAGGTGGGCTTGTGCTTGCCGCGCAGCCGCAAAGCGACGATCGAGGCAAGGCGCCCGACGACCAGGCCGCTGGCGTCGATGGTCACCCACTTTTTCTCGATGTCGGCGGGCTTGGCCGAATAGGTCTTCATGGTCGGTTCCTGCAAAAGCGCTTGGTCTGCGCCGGAGCGGTGCGTTCTCTAGCCGAGGGAACAGCCGCGGTCAACGCTACCTTACCGCAATATTACCTGTTATCTCAATGGTTTATAATAATGGTATTTTAGCACCACCGGCTAATTAGCGCTGCTGTGGGATGGAATAGGTCGAGGTGACGTGCGCCACCGGCTCGTCCTGGCCGGCCGAGCGGATAGTCACCTCGCCGACCACTAAGCGCTTGCCAACCTTCATCAATCGCGCGTCGGCGATGAGGTCCGCGGCGGCCGGCTTGCGCAGAAAATTGATGCTGAGATTGGTGGTGACCGCCAGCGGCTGCGGCCCGACCGCCGAGAACATGGCGACGTACATTGCGAAATCGGCCAGTTCCATCATCGTCGGGCCGGAAATGGTGCCACCCGGGCGCAGATGTTCCTCGTGATACTGGCGGCGCACGCGAACGTCGCCGTAGTCCACGCGCTCGATCGACAGCCCGCAGCCGGGGAAAAACGCTTGCGGAAACTCCGCCGATAAGAGCTTGCCGATCTCGTCGGCCGACATGGCTGGCGCCGGCATCCGCTCCCCCAAAAAGCCGGACCATCCGGCGCCCCCGTCTTAGACGGGGCGCGGCTCGCGTCAACGCTCAATCTTTGCCGTAGAGCGCGCGCAATTCGTCCTTGGCCTTTTCCAATTTATGCCTGCGCGCCTTGGAGAGGCCCTTGCCGGCGCGGTTGATGTAGAACACCAGCATCGACATGGCCGAGCGGTAAGGCTCGGATTTGCGCCGCCGGCTGCGATCGGCCGAACGTTTGAGCGACAAAGCGATCGCGCGCGCGGTGGGCTTGGTGAACACGCCCTCTTCAAGCGTCAGCGCGTCGCTGGTCTCGGTCACGCGCTGCGACCAGCGCCGGCCGGTGCGCTTGGACTTTTTCCTCACCGATTTGCGCTTGCGTTTGGCCATGCGCGCCCTTCCCTGGCCCGCGTAACGCCTGCCTAACCCTTGCGTTGCCGCGAGCTTTGCACAGACGCGCCGCCGGGTTAAGTATTGGCTGCGAACCGGTACAGGGTCACACCTTCATGAGCGTCCGAAGCGCCCGCGCCGTCGAAACCGCAGTACCTGCGCTGCTGCGCGAGCGCGACGCGCGATGTCGCCGTCCTCATCCTCAATCGACCGTCGGCGCGCAACAGCCTATCCGAGGCTTTGCTCAACGACTTGTCCGCCGCCTTCACCGAGATCGCCGCCGACAAATCCATTCGCGCCGTCGTGCTGGCGGCGAACGGTCCGGCCTTCTGCGCCGGCCACGATCTCAAGGAGTTGACCTCGCGGCGCAGCGACGCCGACGGCGGCCGCGCCTATTTCCGTCACATCATGACGATGTGCAGCGCCATGATGCAACAGATCGTCAATCTGCCGCAGCCGGTTATCGCCGCGGTGCAGGGCGTCGCCAGCGCCGCCGGCTGCCAACTGGTCGCCAGTTGCGATCTGGCGATCGCCTCCTCGGCGGCCAAGTTCGCGACCCCCGGCGTCGACATCGGCCTGTTCTGCTCGACCCCGATGGTGGCGCTGTCGCGCAATGTGGCGCGCAAGCACGCGATGCACATGTTGCTGACCGGCGAGATGGTGGCGGCCGAAGATGCCGCGCGCATCGGTCTGGTCAACCGCGCGGTCGCGCCCGGCGAGGAGCGCAAGGCGGCGCTGGCGCTGGCGCAGGAGATCGCCTCCAAGTCGTCTTATGTGCTCAAGATCGGCAAGCAGGCCTTCTACCGGCAGACCGAGATGACACTCGCCGACGCCTACCGCTACGCGGCCGAAGTGATGACCGAGAACATGATGGCGCGCGACGCCGAGGAAGGCATTTGCGCTTTCATCGAGAAGCGCGACCCAACCTGGGAGGATCACTGATGACTCGCACGACAATCCTTGCCGCGTCGCTATTGCTCGCGTCACTGGCGCCGGCTTTGGCGCAGGGGATCACGGCGGCCGAGCGAGCCGCCTGCGATACCGACTACGAGAAATATTGCCGCGGCACGTTCCCCGGCGGCGGACGCATTATCGCCTGCCTGGAGAAGCACTATGCCGATCTCGCGCCGACCTGCAAAAAGGTGGTCGACGGGTACAAGAAAAAATAGTGCGGCGGCCGGCCTGCAATGCGACAAGCCATCGGCACCGCCGGTGGCTCCTTAATTTCGTCGTCACCGAACCCGGCCCTACCGTCGGCAACTGCAACCGACTATCTTTGTGCCAGCAACCGTGGTGCGCATGACAAATTCAGCTCGCGTCTTCACGCCGGCGGCGCAACAGGCACAAGCCGAGCGCGGCTCGGCCAAGGCCTATGAACGGCGCGTCGCCGAAGGTTTCCCCGACCGGGTGACGCCGGAACTCGCCGCCTTCATTGCCGAACTGGATACTGCTTTCCTGGCGACGGCCACCGCCGATGGCGCGCCCTACGTCCAGCACCGGGGCGGCCCCAAGGGCTTCATCAAGGTCCTGGACGAGCGCACGCTCGGCTTTGCCGACTACCGCGGCAACCGGCAATACATCACGCTTGCCAATCTTTCCGAGAACGACCGCGCCTTTCTGTTCCTGCTCGACCCGGCGCGCCGCCAACGCATCAAGCTGTGGGGCCGCGCGCGCATGGTGGAAAACGACGCGGCTCTGGTCGAGCGGCTGTTCGACAAAGACTACAAGGCACGGCCCGAGCGCGCCGTCCTGTTCACCCTCGAGGCCTGGGACGCAAACTGCTCGTCGCACATCGTGACACGCTTTACCGAAAGCGAAATCGAGCAGGCGCTCGCCACCGTGCAGGGCAAGATCGCCGCGCTCGAAGCCGAGAACGAACGGCTGCGCGCGCTGCTTGCGCAAAAAGCCGATGCGCCTTACGAACCGCCGCGATGAACCACGACCAATATCCCGACAGCTATATCCGCGGCATTCTCAACACGGTG
Source organism: uncultured Alphaproteobacteria bacterium (assembly GCA_963727555.1). GTDB lineage: Bacteria > Pseudomonadota > Alphaproteobacteria > Rhizobiales > Xanthobacteraceae > Pseudolabrys. The sequence goes on from CAVSGT010000002.1 coordinate 304,740, forward strand.
AAAACCATTGCCATGGTCGGCATCTCGCCGAAGGACAACCGGCCGAGCTATTTCGCGTTCAAATATCTGCTCGAGCGCGGCTACCGCATGATCCCGGTCAATCCCGGCCAAGCCGGCAAGGACATCCTCGGCCAGAAGGTCTATGCCCGTCTCGCCGATATCCCGGAGCCGGTCGACATGGTCGATATCTTCCGCGCCTCCGAGCACGTCTTACCGATCGTGCAGGACGCCGTGGCGCTGAAGAAGCCGCCGCGCGTTATCTGGATGCAGCTTTCCGTGCGCAACGACCAAGCGGCGGCAATTGCCGAAGCGGCCGGCATGAAGGTGGTGATGAACCGTTGCCCCAAGATCGAATATGGCCGCCTGTCCTCGGAGATTTCCTGGATCGGGGTTAATTCGCGCACGCTGTCATCCAAGCGCGCACAACCGCTTGGCAAGGGCGTGCAACGCATGGGGCTCGGCAGCGACGAAAAAAAAGACGAACGACGCGCTACTCCGACTTAGGCCGCGCTTCCCGGAAAGAATTTCCCCGGCACCGCACGGCCGCAGATCGCGCTTTCCTATTAACCCGTTGCCATCATGCCGCCTTGACGGCGCGCCCGCCCGGCCCGTTATATCGCCCCGCTCGACCCGTGCCGGCTCTTTGGCGCGGCCATCAATGCGACGGGGTGAACATATGGCTGACGACGAACGCATTCCGGGCTTTTCGACGCTGGCGATTCACGCAGGCGCCAAGCCCGATCCGACCACCGGGGCGCGGGCAACGCCGATCTACCAGACCACCTCGTTCGTGTTCGACGACGTCGATCACGCCGCCTCGCTGTTCGGGTTGCAGGCGTTCGGCAATATCTATACCCGCATCGGCAACCCGACCTGCGCGGTGCTGGAGGAACGGGTCGCCGCGCTGGAAGGCGGCACCGCCGGTCTGGCGATCGCCTCGGGCCATGCCGCGCAAGTGGTGGTGATGCATGCGCTGATGACGCCGGGCGACGAGTTCATCGCCTCCAAGAAGCTCTATGGCGGCTCGATCAACCAGTTCAACTACTCCTACAAGAATTTCGGCTGGAACGTGGCGTGGGCCGATCCCGACGACATCGGCACGTTCGAGAAGGCGGTGACACCGAAGACCAAGGCGATCTTCATCGAGTCGATCGCCAATCCCGGCGGCGTGATCACCGACATCGAGGCGGTCGCCAAGGTCGCGCGTCAGGCCGGCGTGCCGCTGATCGTCGACAACACGTTGGCCACGCCGTATTTGTGCAAGCCGATCGACTACGGCGCCGACATCGTGGTGCATTCGCTCACCAAATTCCTCGGCGGCCACGGCAACTCGATCGGCGGCATGATCGTCGACGCCGGCAGCTTCAACTGGTCGCGCGAGGGCCGCTATCCGATGCTGTCGGAGCCGCGCCCGGAATACCAAGGCATCGTGCTGCACGAGACTTTCGGCAATTTCGCTTTCGCCATCTGCTGCCGCGTGCTGGGCTTGCGCGACCTCGGACCGGCGCTGTCGCCGTTCAACGCCTTCCTCATCCTCACCGGCATCGAGACGCTGCCGCTGCGCATGCAGCGCCATTGCGAGAACACGCTCGCCGTCGCCGAATGGCTGTCGAAGCGGCCGGAAGTGGCCTGGGTCAGCTATCCCGGCCTGCCCGGCGACCGCTATCACAACCTCGCCAAGAAATACGTGCCGAAGGGCTGCGGCGCGGTGTTCACCTTCGGGCTGAAGGGCGGCTACGACGCCGGCGTGAAGCTTGTCTCCAACGTCGAGCTGTTCTCGCACCTCGCCAATATCGGCGATACCCGCTCGCTCATCATCCATCCCGCCTCCACCACGCACAAGCAATTGTCCGACGCGCAGAAGGTGCAGGCCGGCGCCGGACCGGACGTGGTGCGGTTGTCGATCGGGTTGGAGGATGTTGCCGACATCATCGCCGATCTGGAGCAAGGGCTAACGGCGGTGTGATCAGCTTTTCTTCAACGTCCGCTCGACGTAAGCGCGGATATGGGAAAGCGTCTCCGGCGCGGTCCAGATGTCGGTGACGGCGCGCTCGGTCGTCAGTCCACTTCTCGCCATGCGCTCGCCGACCGGCGCCCGCATCTGCCTCTTGGTCTGCATGAAAGCCGCGGGCGACAGCAGCGCCAACTCGCGCGCGATGGCGAGCGCATCCACCATCAACGCGTCCGGCTCCGCCACCTCGTCGATCCAGCCGCGCTGCAAGGCGGCGTCGGTCGTGTAGGTCGCGCCGCTCAACGTGACCTCCGCCAGATAGCGCGGCGGCACGGTGGCGCGCACGATCTCAAAGGCGAGCGCTGGAAACGGCACGCCCACCAGCAGTTCGGTGACGCCGATGCGGCCAGCCTCGCGCGCCATGATGCGACGGTCGGCGCAGCAGGCCAGCACGCAGCCGCCGGCAATGGCGTGGCCGTTGATCGCGGCCACCAGCGGCTTCGGGTGGTAGAACACCGTCTCGTAGAGCTTGTGCAGCGCGGGCAGAAATTTGCGCACGTAGCCGGCGCCGCCGGCGCTCAGCCGGATCAGATCGACGCCGGCGGAGAAGATCTTGCCCTCGCCGGTGAGCACGACGGCCTTGACGTCGGAACGCGCCAACTCTTGAAACCGCGCCGCAAGCAGCTCGCAGAGTTCGATGTCGAGCGCATTGGCCTTGCCGTGCTTGAGCGTGAGCAGCGCAATGCCGTCGGCAAAAATGACGTCGATCATGCGCGTTGCTCGCGCGCGGCCGCGGTTGCCGGCAGGCGCAAATCGGCGCGATGCCAGTGCCGCTCGGCATGCATGACCGCGATGGTCAGCACCAAGATTGCCATCACCTGGTGTGCCAGCGCGAGCGGGATCGGCGCTTGATTGACGAGCGTGACGATGCCGAGCGCGGCTTGCAGCGTCACCGCGCCCGCCAAGATGGTGGCGCCGCGCATCTCGTAGCGGCGATTCCAGGCGTCATTGGCATGCAGCATCACCAGGATCCAGAGCGCGTAGGCCACCATGCGGTGATCGAACTGCACGGTGAGCGTATTCTCGAACAGATTGTGCCAGGCCGGATGGATGAACCAGAGCCGCTCCGGCGACGGGATGAAGGCGCCGTCGATCTGCGGCCAGGTGTTGAACACTAAGCCAGCATCGAGACCGGCCACCAGCGCGCCGAGATAGATCTGGATCAGCACCAGCACGAGGATCGCCAGCGCCTCGATGCGTAGCCGTCTCGGCGGCCGTTGCGGTGCCTGCGGCAGCATTTGCTGCGCCGTCCACAACACCGAAACATAGATCGCGCAGGCAAGCGTCAGGTGAAAGGCCAGCCGGTATTGCGACACGCTGGTGCGCGCGCCCGACAGGCCGGACGACACCATCCACCAGCCGACCGCGCCGAGGAAGGCGCCGGCGCCGAAGATGATCCACAGCCGGTTGCGCAGCGGCGGCGGAATGGCGCCGCGCCACAGGAAATACAGAAACGGCAGCAGGAACACCGCCCCGGTCAGCCGCGCCAGCAAACGGTGCGTCCACTCCCACCAATAGATGATCTTGTATTGGTCGAGGCTCATGCCGCGGTTGAGCTCTCGGTATTGCGGGATCGCCTTGTAGGCGTCGAAATCGGCCTGCCAGGCGGCTTCGGTCATCGGCGGCAGCACGCCGGTGACCGGCTTCCATTCGACGATCGACAGCCCGGATTCGGTGAGCCGGGTGGCGCCGCCGACCATCAGCGTGAGGAAGATCATGGTCGCCACCGCGAGCAGCCACAGCCGCACGGTCGCGGGCGCCTGATAGGTCGGATGGATCGCTTGCTCGGACATGGTTGCTTGCCGGGGACGGCGCGGACCATATAGTCATGCCCGCGTGACCGCAAACGTCCGAGACTTCATGCCCGCCCGCATTCGCAAGCTGATCGGCGCCGTCGTCCTGCTGGTCCTGGTCGCCGTCTGGTCGCTCGTCGCCATGGCGCTGGCGCAATCGGTGCTGACCGATATCAACGGGCTGGTGGCGGTGATCTTCTATGTGGTGGCGGGGCTCGGCTGGGTGCTGCCGGCCATGCCGATCGTCAGCTGGATGTCGCGGCCGGACGCGCCGCGGGCGTGACGATCATGCCGCGTTGACCTGGCGGAAGCCGTTCCACATGGCGGTGGCGGCGCCCGACATCAGCACCTTCAGATAGCGCTGGCGCTGGAACTCGCCGTTCACCGAGACGCGCGGCAGCGCCATCAAGTGGTCGCGGTGCGCCTTGAACAGCACGCCCGGCCGGGTGGTGACCGCGGTCTTGAAGCCGAGCTCGGCGGCAATGCGGAACTCGCGCGGGCCGGCCGAGGTCGGATCGCCGACCGGATAGGCCAGATGATCCGGCCGCTTGCCGAGGGCGGCTTCCAGCACTTGCCGGCTCATCGCCATTTCCGTGCGCACCGTTTTCTCGTCCGGCACCTTCTTCAGCATCACGTGATTGACGGTGTGGGCGCCGATCGTGCACAGCGGATCGGCCGCCATCTGCGCGATCTCGTCCCAGGTCATGCACGTGTCGCGGCAGAACGCGGCCATGTCGACGCCATGGCGGACGCACAGCTCGCGCACCGTGCGGCGCACCTCGTCCTCCGTCTTCATGCCGCGTAGAAAACGATAGAGCTGATCGTAGGCCTCGCGCTTCTCGGCGGCGGTCGCGCAATCGACGAACTGCTGCTTGTCGTTGATCATCAGGCCGATGCGGTTATTCTGCGCGATCACCGCTTCCAACCCCACCCACCACAATTCGCCGAGCCGGTCCGGGAAGCTGGTCGGGATATAGAGCGCGAACGGCATGTCGTATTTCTTGAGCAGCGGATAGCCCCACTCCAGCAAATCCTTGTAGCCGTCGTCGAAGGTGAGACACACGAAGCGGCGCTTGAAGTCGCCGGTGGTCAGCCGCCGGTGCATCTCATCGAGCGAAACCACGTCCAAGCGCGCGCGCTTGAGGCGCCGCAGCAGGCGCTCGAAGAAGGCCGGGTTGATTTCGAGCAGCCGGTTGGGCTGGAACGCCTCGCTGCGCGGCGGCCGCACATGGTGCATGGTCAAAATCACCCCGACGCCGCCCAGGAAGGGCTGCATCAGGTGATAAAGGCCGCTGAAGTAAAGCGTCTCCAGACCGCCGCGAATGATGGTTTTCTTCACGCCCGCCAATCCTTGCCGACACCGTAAACCTAATATTCCAACCCTTTATTGAGAAATCTTTGCGAACCTGCGGCCAGCGTTAACGGTGCTTAACCCTGATGAACGTCGTCTCCCTCCGCTATGCTGGCTTCGATAGCCGCACTTTGCCGGCCGCGCCCGTGCAGGTGGCGCGTGTCGAGGTCTTCGACGACATGGCGGCGGCCGAGCCCTTTTGGCGCGCGCTCGAAGAAGCGCACGCGCTGTCGACCCCCTACCAACGGTACGATTTCCTGCGGCTTTGGCAGCGCCATGTCGGCGCCAAAGCGGGGGTCACCCCGTTCATCGTGGTCGGCTTCGACGCCATCGGCAAGCCGTTGTTCCTGTGGCCGTTCGGCCGTCGCGCGCTCGGGCCCCTGCGGGTCGTCGAGTTTCTCGGCGGCAAACACGCGAATTTCAACGTCGCGCTGTGGCGGCCGGATGTCGCCGCCAATATCGGCGCCGGCGACATTGAAGCCGTGCTCGCACCGCTTGCCTCGCGCGCCGATGCGCTGCTGCTGACCAATCAGTCGCTGACCTGGGCCGGCACCACCAACCCGTTCGCCCAGCTGCCGCATCAACGCGCGGCCAATTTCGGCTTCTCGGGCGCGCTCGCGCGCGACTTCGACGCCCTGCTGCGCACCCGCGCCAACGCCACCGCCCGCAAGAAAATGCGCAAGAAGGAACGCATGCTTTTCACTTTCGGCATTGTGCGCTTCCAGCGCGCCGAAAATGCGACGGAAGCCCGTCAGGTGCTCGACGCGTTTTTCAAGCAGAAGGCCGCGCGCATGCGCATGCTCGGCGTGCCCAACGCCTTTGCATCGCCCGAGGTGCGCTATTTCATCGAAGCGGCGGCGACAGAACACCTTGCCGACGGCAGCCCCATCATCGAGATCTATGCGCTCAAGGTCGGCGACTTGATCGTCGCCACCATGGGCGGCATGGTCGGCGACGGGCGCTTCTGCGCCATGTTCAACTCGATCGAACACGGTCGTGTCGCCTCCGAAAGCCCGGGCGAACAATTGCTGCTCCACCTGGTCCGCGCCTGCTGCGAGCGCGGCCTGACCACCATCGATCTCGGCATCGGCGAAGCGAACTACAAGAACCTGTTTTGCGCCGATGCCGAACCGTTGTTCGACAGCTTCTTGCCGCTGTCCCCTTCCGGCAAGTTCTTGGTGCTCGCTGCGCGCAGCGCCGCAGCCGGCAAGCGACTGGTCAAGCAGCATCCGGCGATCTGGAACGTCGTGCGCGCACTGCGGCGCGGGCGGGCGCGCCTGTCGCCCGCTCCCTAGTCGTCCAATTCCACGCTCAAGCCGCGACGGCGCGCGTTCGGCCGCCGATCAGCGTCACATCGGTAAACTCGGCGGCGGTCAGACGCTCGCGCGCCGCGCGCGTCGCCGGACTGGCCGGGTCGATCGCCACCAGGACCGCATGCGGCGCCAGCGCAGCGAAGCAGCCAATCGACGCATCGAGCACCGAGCCGGCGTCGATCACCACATGGTCGTAGCTACGCGCCAGCACCTCGATCAGGGCCCCCAGCACCGGGGACTCCGCGAGTTCCAATTCGCCATTGCCGACATGACCGGTGGCCACCAAGTGCACGCTTGAATGCTGGTCGCGGGTGATGATGTCGCCGAATGAAGCGCCGCCGCGGATCAATTCGGCAACGCCCGGAGCCTCCGGCTCGTTGGAGAGCGCCGACAGATTGGGCGAATCGAAGGCCAAATCGACCAGCACCACCTTTGCTTCCTCCGCCAGCACCCGCGCCAACGTGACAGCGGCGGACGTCGTGCCGACATTGCGCATGCTGCCGATCAGTGCGACCCGGCGTCCGGCGTCGCCGGCATCCCGCATTTCCAGGGCCAACTGCACAATGTCGCGTGGCGGCAGTGGGGCATCCATTGCCTCGGGGATGGGCTCGGCGGCCGGGGCAACCGGCGGCGATTCCGCGTTCGCCGCGACCGGCGTATCCTCCGGCGCGGGCATCTCCTGTGAGTCCGGCGTCACTTGCGACGTCAGCGTGTCTTGCGCGACCGGCGCCTCATAGCTGGGCGCGGCGGCCGGCGGCGCATAGCCGTAGGCGACCGACGACGGGCCGAGCAGCGCGCCTGTCACGATAAAGCCGCACGACAACACGAACGCGGCAAAGGCTGCGACCAGCACGGTCGGCAGCTTCTTCGGATAGGCCGGCTTGATCGACGGGCTGGCGCTCGAAATGATGCGCGCTTCCGGCGGCGCGGCATTGATATTGTCGCGCGCGCTGGCCTCGCGATATTTGGCGAGATAGGACTCCAGCAGCGCGCGCTCGGTCTTGGCCTCGCGCTCAAGTGCGCGCAACTGCACGTCCTGCTCGTTGGAATTCGAAGCGAGCCGCTTAACCTGATTAAGACTGTCGGTGAGCGTCTCTACCCGATCGCCGGCAACCTTCGCGTCGTTGTCGAGTTGGTTGGCCAGACGGGCGCCTTCGTTGCGGATTTCGCGTTCGACCTCGGCGACTTGCGCACGAAGCTCCTTGATGCGCGGATGCTTGTCGAGCAGCGTGGTCGACTGCTCGGCGAGCTGCGAACGTAGCGTGTTGCGCATTTCTACCAGCCGGCGCATCGATTCGGTGTTGGCGATGTCGGAGGAACTCGATGGGTTTGCCCGAGCGAATGAGGTCGCGCAACTGGCGCGCCCGCGCCTCGAGATCGGCCTTCTGCCCGCGCGCCGCCGCGATCTGCGAATTGATCTCGCCGAGCTGCTGATTGGGCAATAAGGTATTGTTGGTGCCGACGAACAGGCTGGATTTGTTGCGATATTGCTCGACCTTGGCTTCGGAAGCGGCCACCTTCTTGCGCAGATTGGTGATCTCGCCGGAAAGCCAGTCGCCGGCGGCGCGGGTCTGATTCTGCTTGGCCGCCTGCTGCATGCGCAGATAGGTCGCGGCGATGGTATTGGCGACGCGCGAGGCAAGCTCGGGATTGGCCGAGTTGAAGTCGATGGCGATCACGCGCGACTTTTCGACCGCGAAGACATTGAGGTGGTCGTAATAGGCTTCAAGCGTGCGCTCTTCACGCGACATGCTGCTCAAGTCACGGCCGACGCCGAATAGACCGAGCACCACCCGCAACGTCGAAAAGCGATTGAGCGACGGATCGAATTCGGGGAGAGTGTCAAGTTTCTCCTTTTTGATCACCTCGCGCGCCAGATCGCGCGACAGCACGACCTGGATCTGGCTCGCCACCGCCTCCGCATCGATGGTGGTGCTGGCGACGTTCTTGTCGGCCTCGGCGCGCAGGAACACGTTTTCGCGCGCTTCCAGCAGCAGCCGCGCCTCGGAGCGGTATTGCGGCGTTATCAGGTTGACGACGACAAAGGCGGCGACCGCCACGACCAGCGTGATCGCGACGATCTTGTCTTTCTTCTGCCAGAGAATGCGGCCAAGCGCCCGCATATCGGGCTCGCCGTTGCCGAAAATCGGAACCGGCTCAAACGCCGGTTCGGACGCGGGCTCAGACGCAACTTTCGACTTCCGGCGGAACAACATGCGCCACTCCAACGCTTACATTACGAGGTGTCAGGTTCATCAAACCCCATTATGGTTGCCACCGCGTTAATTCGTCCCACAAAGACCGCACCATCAGGTTTTGTTAACCAGCCGGGCCCCAAATCCGTGTTGTCGTCCGCGGTGGCCCTGAGCAATGAACTCTCTCAACATCCTGCACGTCATCCGCGCGCCGGTCGGCGGCCTGTTCCGCCATGTGCTGGATCTCAGCCGCGGACAAGCCGCGCGCGGCCACCGTGTCGGACTTATCGCCGATCTCCGCACCGGCGGCGCGCGCGCCGAAGAAGCGCTACAAAACCTTGCGCCCGATCTGGCACTCGGCCTGATCCGTATTCCGATGCGGCGGCACGCCAGCCCCACCGATTTTCTCGCGCTCGCGCAGGTGATACGGCGGGTCAAACAGCTCGACGCCGACGTGGTGCACGGCCATGGCGCAAAGGGCGGCGCCTATGCGCGGCTCGCCTTCGGTCCCAAACGTTTTGTGCGCGCCTATACGCCGCATGGCGGCAGCCTGTTATTTGCGAACGACACGTTGCCGGGAAAAATCTATCTGACGACCGAGCGCCTGCTGATGCTGCGCGGTGACCTGTTTTTGTTTGAGAGCGCCTACAGCGCCGACATTTTCCGCGCCAAGATCGGGCAGCCGCCCGGTCTTGTGCGTATCGTCCATAACGGCGTTTCGCGCGCGGAATTCGAGCCGATCGTCACAAAGCCTGACGCCACCGACTTGGTGTTCATGGGCGAGCTGCGACCGGTCAAAGGCATCGACGTGCTGCTGAATGCTATCGCCATGTTGCACAAAGAGGGCCGCAAGATCACCGCTACGCTGGTCGGCGACGGCCCCGATCGGCAGTTGCTGCAAGCGCAAACCGAGCAACTGGGGCTCGCCGACAGCGTGCGCTTCACCGGCGCCCTACCCGGCTTTGAGGCTTTGACGCTCGGCCACATCATGGTGGCGCCGTCGCGCGCGGAGTCGCTGCCTTATGTGGTGCTGGAGACCGCCGCCGGCGGCAAGCCGCTAATCACCACCAAGGTCGGCGGCATTCCGGAAATTTACGGTCCGCTGACGCCTGCTTTGATCCCACCGGTCGATGCACCGGCGCTGGCGGCGGCCATCGCCAACGCCTTCGACCACCCGGAAGCAACCGCGGAACTCGCCGGCAAGCTGCGCGAGCGGGTGGCGTCGCTATTTTCCGTCGAGCACATGGTCGACGGCGTGCTTGAGGCCTATCAGACCGCGCTGGAAGGCCTGCGCAGAAACGGCCGTTAATTCTTTTTTGGCCAACGCGCTAAGCCTTTATTGAGAGTTTTTCCATAGAAGTTTCTGGGAATTAACGACAATTCCTGCCGCCGTGCCGGGGCAAAGTGGACGGCCGTTTGCTGGCGTCAGTCATGACCGATACCGACACGCACCCATTGCTCCGCGCTCCAAGCGTCGCCCCGACGCTCGATGATCAAGCGGCAGCGCGCGCGCGCGTCCGCAGGCCCGCTCGCTGTCGCCGGACGCACTCGCCGTCACCGCCAAGCCGACGCCGGCGCCGATCTCGCCGATCGTGCTTGCCGGCTTCGTGCGCATAGCCGAATTCGCGCTGGTGGCGCTGGTCGGCCTTGCCATCTACGCCGCCTATATCCCTTCCGAAGAAGGTTTGTTCTGGCGCTATCTGCTTGCGGTCCTGAGCATCGCCGGGCTGTCCACGTTGGCGTTCCAGACCGCCGACATCTACCAGGTGCAGGCTTTCCGCGGTCACGAGAAGCAATACATGCGGCTCGCCTCGGCCTGGTCGATGGTCTTCCTCATCGTCATCGGCTTCTCGTTCTTCGCCAAGATGGGGGAAACCTTTTCGCGCGTGTGGCTGGGCGGGTTTTATGTCGCCGGGCTCGTCACGCTCATCGTCTCGCGCAGGATATTGTTCTTGCTGGTGCGGCAATGGACGAACGAAGGCCGGCTGACCCGGCGCACGGTCATCGTCGGCGGCGGCGACGCCGGCGCGCATGTCATCGACGAGCTCAATCGACAGAAGGACGCCGGCGTCAAGATCATCGGCCTGTTCGACGATCGCGGCGATGAGCGCTCAAGCGCCGACTGCGCCGGGCAGCGCAAGCTCGGCCCGGTCGACGATCTGGTCGAGTTCGCGCGCCGCACGCGCGTCGATCTGGTGATCTTCTCGCTGCCGATTTCGGCGGAAAACCGCATCCTGCAGATGCTGAAGAAGCTGTGGGTGTTGCCGGTCGACATCCGGCTCGCCGCGCACGCCAACAAGCTGCGATTCCGTCCGCGCTCCTATTCCTATATCGGCAAGGTGCCGGTGCTCGACATCTTCGATCGGCCGATCGCCGATTGGGACGTCGTGATGAAATGGCTGTTCGACAAGATCGTCGGCGGCCTTTTGCTGCTCATGGCGTCGCCGCTGATGGCTATCATCGCCATCGCCATCAAGCTCGACAGCCGCGGCCCTGTGCTGTTCAAGCAGAAGCGCTACGGCTTCAACAACGATTTGATCGAGGTCTACAAGTTCCGCTCGATGTATGTCAGCGCGGCGGACGCCTATGCCGACAAGCTCGTGACCAAAGACGACCCGCGCGTCACCCGCGTCGGCCGCATCATCCGCAAGGCGAGCCTCGACGAATTGCCGCAATTGTTCAATGTCGTGTTCAAGGGCAACTTGTCGCTGGTCGGCCCGCGCCCGCACGCGGTCAACGCCAAGGCCGAAGCACGCCTCTACGACGAGGCCGTCGACGGCTATTACGCCCGCCATCGCGTCAAGCCCGGCATCACCGGCTGGGCGCAGATCAACGGCTGGCGCGGCGAAACCGACACCCACGAGAAGATCCAGCAGCGCGTCGAGCACGACCTCTACTACATCGAGAACTGGTCGGTGCTGTTCGACCTCTACATCGTGCTGCGCACGCCTTACGCTTTGTTCAAGACCGAGAACGCCTATTGATCTCCGCCCAGGACATGGCGATCGCTGCCGCGCCGCCGCTGCGAATGGCGGCGCCGGCCATGGCGCGCGCGCCGGCCGTGCCGCTCAGCGAGCGGCTGCTGCTCGTGGTGCTCTTCATCACGGTGTTGGCGAGCTCGGTCGCCTTCATCGAGCCGTCGCCGCATGACTTCTTGATGGGCGTGCTGCTGGTCATCGCTCTGGTCGCCGGCGTGCGCTTCGAGCGGCCGCTGGCGCTTCCGATGCTGCTGCTGCTGGCCTGGAACGGAGGCGGCTTGTTGTCGCTGCTCAACGTCGCCGGCCAGGAAAAGACCATCCAATACGTTGTGACCTCGCTTTATCTCGCCGTGGCGGCCTTGCTGTTTGCCAGCCTGTTCGCGCGCAACACCATGGCGCGGCTCAATACCATGCGGATCGCCTACGTCAGCACCGCGGTGATCGCGTCATTTCTGGGCATGGCCGGCTACTTCAATCTATTCGGCACCGAGGATGTCTTCGCGCCCATCGGCCGCGCCGCCGGCGCCTTCAAGGACCCCAACGTGTTCGGGCCGTTTTTGATCTGGCCGATTTTGTTCGGGCTGGAGCGGATGCTCACCCGTCATATCCGCATGACCGATGTGATCGTGACCGCCATTTTGCTATTCGGCCTGCTGCTGAGCTTTTCGCGCGGCGCCTGGTTTCATTTCGGCCTGTCGGCGACCGTGATGGCGGTGCTGGCGTTCCTCACCGCGCCGACCATGCGCAACCGCCTGCGCATCTTCTACCTGGCGATCGGCGGCGTGCTCGCGCTGGCGGCCATTTTGGTGATCCTGCTGTCGTTCCCGGCGATCGGCGCGATGTTCCAGGAGCGCGCGCATCTCTTGCAAACCTACGACGTCGGATCAGGCGGCCGTTTCCGCTTGCAGGAACTGGCGCTCACCGCGCTGCTGAAATTTCCCAACGGCATGGGCCCGTTCGAGTTCGCGCGCGTGCATGGCACCCAGCAGCATAACGTCTATCTGCAGGCTTTCATGGTCTATGGCTGGATCGGCGGCGTGGCCTATCCGCTATTGCTGATCGCGACCTTGTGGGTCGGCTTGCGCAGTGCCTTCGTGCGCACGCCTTGGCAGCCTTATGCCATCACCGCCTTGGCGGCCTTTGCCGGCGAGGTGGCGGAAGGCGCGGTGATCGACACCGACCACTGGCGGCACTTCTTCCTGCTGCTGGGAATGGTCTGGGGTCTCTATACCGCCACCTTGCGGCAGGTGCGCAGTGCGCAGCCGGCAGCGGCGCCGAACCGGGCGCTCGCGCCACGCTAACGACAATCGAGGCTTATTTCTTGCTGAGCAGCATCGGCTGATGCTGGGCGCCGCCCGGCATATAGACGATCTCGCTGGTCTTGAAGCCGGCCTCGCGCGCCAGCCGGAACAGGAATTCGGTGCGGTAGGCAACCGCCGCTTCCGGCTGTCCGAGCGACTCCACGCGGGCGTTGCCGATGGTGTGCTGGAAGGTGTGGCGCGTGCCGTAGCTGGCCGGCAGATAGTCCATGTTGAAGTGCGAATGCATCATCGCGCCGCCCGGCCTGAGCAGCCGGTAGCTCTCGCGGATATAGTTCTCGAGCTCGGCTTCCAGCACATGCGTCAGCAGCGAATTGGACACCACAAGATCGACCGTTTCGTCCGGCTCGGGGATGCGGTAATGCGCGTTCTTTTCGCCGTCCTGATGGTAGGACACGCTGGCGTCGGTGGAGTGGTGGAAACGGAAATACTCCGGATCGTAGTGCTCCTCGCACCAGGCAATCGCCTCGGCGTCGATGTCGATGCCGATATAGCGGCCGATGAAGGTGCGGCCGCGGAAATTGTAGTCGCGCAACCAGTGCGCCCAGCGCCCGCAACCGGAGCCGATGTCGACGATGGTCGAGCCGGCATTGGCGAGCCCTTCGGTGAATACGAATATCCAGAAATCGCGCGCGTGCACCAGGAAATGAACCTGGTTGTTGAGGATGCGGTTGCCCACGCCGATGCGGATGCGCAGGTGATTGGGCGGCAAGCCGCGGAATTCCGGATAGATCAGACGCGGCACGACGTCGAAGGCGTTGACCGTCGCCTTGAACAGCGGATTGAAAGTCAAACGCGAGACTGACGGAAACAGCTTGCGCAGCGCGCGGTCAAAGCTCAATCGCTTGACGGGCGCGGACGGCGTGGAGGTTGCGGAACTAAAGGACATTGGATGACCACAAGTCGGGGCAACAGGCCCGGCCGCAAGCGGCTTTTTCTAGGCAGTCGCCATTAACATCGAGTTACGCAGCAAGTTTCGATTTCGTCCCGGTCGCCCGATAGGCGGGCCGATGACCTTCCAACAGACTGCGCTTGCGCAAACCTACGACAAGACGCGTGAACCAGAGATCCGGCAGGATCGTCGCCAGCACATAGGCCGTCAGCCCCTTGGCCAGCGACACCGTACCGGTTCCGTCTCGGCTCGCTTGCCATAGGCGCAGCAGCGCCAGCGGGCGGTAGGCAGCGGCGTGTTTGCGCCGGATCGCGCGCCAGAGCGCGGCGTGCCGGCCCGACGACTTGCTGAACAACATGCCGGATTGCGAAACGCGATAGATGAGATAAGGCTTGGGGATCGCGATGGCGCGATAGCCCATGCGCATGACCCGGATATAGAACTCCCAGTCCTCGTAACCCTCGCGCATCGTCTCATCGTAGCCATGCGCTGCCTGCCAAACCGCTTTGCGGATCAGCATGCCGGCGGGCAGCGGGTTGGCGAACAGCAGATCGAAGCGGTTGAAGTGACGCTCCAGCAAGCCGCTGCCCGAGCCAAAGAGTCGCATGTGGCAGAACACACCCGAGACATCGGGCGGCGCCGCGCGTATCAGGTCGACGGCTTCTTCGAGAAACGGCGGTTCGAGCCGATCGTCGCAATCGAGCGGCATCACGAATTCGGCGCGCGCGGCGCGGAAGCCGGCATTGCGCGCCGCCGACAGGCCGCGGTTTTCCTGATGGATCACCCGCACCTCTTTTTCGAGTGCGGCAAGCTTGCGCAGCGTTTCCTCTTCGCTCGAACCGTCGTCGACGATGATGATTTCAAAGTCGCGCAGCGTTTGCTCGGCGAGCGAGGCCATCAGGCCGTCGAGGAAACGGCCGGCGTTGTAGCACGGCACCACGACGCTCACCGCCGGGTGCGTTTGCGGCTGCCCGACCGGCGCCGCGTCCATCGCGTTCGTACCTGCAGTCATTCTGCCCACTTCGGAAATTAACAATATGCGGCACATTGCCAGCATTTGACCCAATTTTCCCTTAATCCAATCGTTGAAGGTGCCGGTGTCTCCTTATGATCGAGAACAGGTTTTATTCACCATGATCATTAAGCGAATAAAGCGCGCAGCGCGCTAGTTTGCGGCCCATGAACTCGCAGGCCCCTGCCATCGACGGTAAATCCGCGTTGCGCCAGCCGCTCCGGTTGCTGACCAGCGTGCTGTCGCTGCGCTACCTGCTGCTGCGGGCCTCCACCGCCGGCTTTGCCGTTATCGCGGGGCTCGTTCAAACTTTCGTGTTCGCGCGCGTGCTCACGCCGAAGGACTTCTCGATCTTCATCCTGATCGGCACCTTCGGCGTGTCGCTGTGGTTGTTCGATCTCGGGGCCGCCAAGATCGTCTTCGTGCGCCAGCGTGCCCGCCATTTGGCGCAAGTTTCCGACCGCGCCGTGACGGACCAATCGACCGCGATCGTCCTGCTTTACGGATTGTTCGTCCTCGTCGGCACCGCACTGTGTTTTGCGATCATGGAGATGCGGCCGGCGGTGACGTCGCGGGAAGCCGTCGAGTTCGCGCTCTTCTTCAGTTTTTCTGCGCTCAACCTGGTCTGGTTTCCGCTGCGCAATGTCAGCAACGCGATCGACGAATTCATTACCTTCGAGACGCTGGAAGCGACCCGCCGCATCGGACACATCGCCGCCATGCTGGCGCTGCTGATCGGCTTGCCGCTACCGGCGTTCCTCGTATTGATCAATCTGATATGGGCGGTCGTGTTCGCGATCTGCGCCGTCCATCTGGTTCGCAAGGGTGCGCTGACGCGATGTCTTGTCGGATTCTGGGCGACGCTGCGGGTGTTCTGGCACGCCAACAAGAAACTTCTATTGCGCAGCGGCAATTACGCGGTCGGCGAACTTCTGGTCTATAACTTCCCTTATTTCGTCGTGCCGCTCGTCTTCGGCCTGGGCGCGCCGACCATCATTCTCGACACCGTGTTCAAGGTTTTCCGCGGCGCCACGCTGATTTATGCCGCCGGCCTCGACCCGCTGGTGCCCAAGCAGACCCGCGCCTTCGCCGAGCACGACGCGCCGACGCTGAAAAAGGCAACGCTCACCGCCACCGTCCTCTGCGCCGTTCCAACCGTTCTGTTGTGCCTCGCGCTGCTGTTCGCCGGCGACCGCCTGTTCGCACTGCTGCTCGGACACGCGGCAACCGTGCCGGGCCCGGCGGTGTTCATCTTGATTTTCTTGCTGCTCGCCAACATGGCGCAGAATGTCGCCAGCAGCCTGCTGCTGCACACCGGATTTTTCCGGCAGATCGCACGGGTCGCGACGTTCCTGGTCGTGACAATGGCGGCGATGACCGCGATCGTCATCGCGGCCGGCCTCGACATCACCGAGTTCCTCGCCGGCTACGCGCTGGTCTATATCGCGGGCGCGACGCTCTACATCAGCTACGTGGTGCGCGGGCCTTTCCGCATCGCCGCCGCGCCGAAGGTTGCGCGCTCCTAAGCGCATCCCTATAGTCCGCGCCGTTCCGGTCGGGGCGTGGCGCAGCCCGGTTAGCGCACCTGTCTGGGGGACAGGGGGTCGTGAGTTCAAATCTCGCCGCCCCGACCATTTCGCCCTTCAGGCGCCGTCCAATCCGTCAGTTCTTGATCTCATCGACCGCGCGCAGTGCGTCGATCACGCCGGCGCCGACGTCGCGCTTTTTGCCGGGAATCTTGTGCGCCGACTTGATCAATAGCGCGCGCACCTGAGCGGGCGTGAGCTTCGGATTGCGCGCCAGCAGCAAGGCGGCAACGCCCGTGGCATTGGCCGCCGCCACCGAGGTGCCCGTTGTCATCTGATAGGACGCGTCGGGAGCCGGCACCAAGACCTCGACACCGGGTGCGGCGAAATCGACCTGCGGGCCGCGATTGGCTTGCTTCAAGAGCTTGTCGTTGATGTCGGTCGCGGTCACGCCGATGACGTGCGCGTCGGCGGCCGGATAAAGCGGCGGCGAGCGCGGGCCGGCATTGCCGACCGCGGCGATCAAAACGATGCCGCGCAATTCGGCGTTGTCCAGCATGTTGCGCAGCATGTTATCGGCCGGTCCGGCAAAGCTCATATTGATGATGCGGGCGCCCTTGCTCGCGGCCCAATCCACGCCTTTGAGGATGTTGAAGGTGGTGCCCTGCGCGCTCTCGTGTTCGCCGGCAAAGGCGCGCACCGCGAGCAGCTTCACTTTGGGAGCGACGCCAAGAAGCTTTGAATGCGCGGCGATGGCGCCGGCCATGCCGGTGCCATGCATATGGGCCGGCGCCGGGGTGCCGAGCGCGTCGAACTCGCCCGCGAACACGCCGGCAAGATCGGGATGTTTGGTATCGATCTTGGAATCGATCACCGCAACCAGCACGTCATCGCCGTTGGTGATGCGGTGCGCTTCCAGCAGATGCAATTTGCGTACGACATATTGCGCAGGATCCGGCGGCGGCTCGCCGTTCTGCGCCGCCGACGGCTGCGCCTGCACGTCATGGTAATAATCATTCGGTTGCCCGGCCGCGATCTGACCATAGCCCGAGGCCAGTTGCAGCGTGCTGCGCACCGAGCGCCCGTTGTCGATGTGCCAGCGCTCGATGGTGCGCCCGGTCAGCGCGAAAGTCTGCGTCTCCAGCAGCGACACTTGCAGGTGTTGTCTGAAGCGCGCGATGTATTGCGCGGACGTGCCGGGTTCGAATTCAATCAAGATCTCGTCGGGGACGAAGTCTGCTTCGCCGCGCCGCGGGATGGTGATGTTGTTCGCTTTTGTGCGGCGCGGACGCCGCGTGCGTTGCGTCCGCCGCACCCGGCGCGTCGTCTGCACTTGTTGCTGCGTCGGAATACCGACGCCGACCTCGACCTCGGCCGGAAACAATATCGGGCCGAGCAGCCACCCGACCGGTCCCAGGAAGCAACTGAGCGTCGAGCGGCCGACCTCACTGGCGGTCATCTCGCGGTTAAGCAGGATGGTGCCAATGATGGGCGATGCTGCAGCGCAGGCGACCCCGCCCATGACGTACCAGGCGAGCGGCGTAATCGGATTGGCTCGCACCGTGCCGGCGCCGCCCTGGGTCCTGCCTAGCGGTGTTGGCGGCGGTGGCGGCGTGGGCGTTGGCGTGGGTATGGGTATGGGTATGCGTGGCGGCGGATTATTGACCTGCGCCGGTGCCGGAGCGACCGTACCCAAAACAGCCGCGACCATCAGCATCACAGCTGTTACGACCCGCAGCATGCCCCTACCCATTACTCACAAGCCAATGTCGGTATTCTACATGGTGTTTAGTGTCGTGGCATATGCCCGACGTTCAATAAAAAGCGAAACCGGCCTGTGCTTTTGCGGGTGGCCGAAGGTCAAAATTCTGCACAGGTTAACGGCGGTTCCTTAGGCGGCACGGGCTCCCGCGTTATCGACGAGCTTGCGGCATTCCACGAGCTCTTCGAGCGCGCTGCGCAATCGCTGCAAATCATCCCGCGACAAGGCTGGACCGACGTGCTGGGGCGCCGCCGCCGACACATGGTCATCCTCGACCGGTTCGGCCGCCGGCGCAGGCGCAGGCAACGCCGCGCCATGAATGGCGCGGTCGACCGGTTCGACCTGCGGTTCCGGCGCACCCCGCAGAGGCGGCTCCTGGCGCCTAGGCGCGTCGTCCTCGTGATCGCCGAGATCGCGCCCAATCAGCGAGGTCAGCCGTCCGCGCAACCCACGATCCTCTTGCAGGGCCTCGGCCGCGAATTCCAACTCAACCGCATATTCCTCGTCCTCGCCGGCGCCGTGCGGTGGCTGCGGCGCGCCGTCCTGCCAGACGACCTGGACGAATTTGGCACCATGCTCGCGCAAAATGCGCTGCACGCCACGGATGGTGTAGCCTTCGCCGTAAAGCAAATGGCGGATACCGCGCAGCAGCTCGATATCGTCGGGCCGATAGTAGCGCCGCCCGCCACCGCGCTTCATCGGCTTGATGTCGCGGAAACGGGTCTCCCAAAATCGCAGCACATGTTGCGGCAGGTCGAGCTCTTCGGCCACCTCGCTAATGGTGCGGAATGCATCCGGCGCCTTGTTTTCCAAAGCGACCTCTCCTCCTGTTCGAACTGGCGTTAAACGCTGGACGCTACGCGGTTTCGGCGTGGCCGTTAATGCGCTGCTTGAGGATGGCGGACGGCTTGAACACCATCACGCGGCGCGGCGAAATCGGCACTTCCTTGCCGGTTTTCGGATTGCGACCGATACGCTGGCCCTTCTTGCGCACAACAAATGAGCCAAAAGAAGACAGTTTCACGGTTTCGCCACGCTCCAGGCAGTCGGTGATCTCCTTGAGCACCAACTCAACGAGCGACGCAGATTCCGTGCGTGAGAGGCCCACTTTTTGATAGACCGCCTCACACAGGTCCGCCCGCGTTACTGTTTTTCCGGTCATCGCCTGCCCTGCCCCCGGCGAAGATATCCCGCTGAATTATCGACGATATTAGCATGTCTACAAACGGTCAACGGGGCCAAAGGCAAATATGACACAGGTGTGGCATGAAAGCCCCGGTGCCGAATTTCAAGATTCCAACGCAGCGTTCCGAGCAATTTTTCGATGCGATTTCACGGCCGAAGCCGCATCCAAACGCGTTTTTCACCAGCGCAAGAGCGCCGAACCCCAAGTAAACCCGCCGCCCATCGCCTCCAGCAGGATCAGATTGCCGCGCCTGATGCGGCGATCGGCAACCGCGTCGGCCAGCGCCAGCGGGATCGAGGCTGCGGATGTGTTGCCGTGGCGGTCGACGGTAATCACGACCTTATCCGGCGCGATGCCGAGCTTATGGGCGGAGCCGTCGATGATGCGCTTGTTGGCCTGGTGCGGAACAAACCAATCGATATCGCCGGCGCTATAGCCTGTGGCTTTGAAGGCATCGTCGATAACGTCGGTGATCATGACAACCGCGTGCTTGAACACCTCGCGGCCTTCCATGCGCAGGTGGCCGACGGTCTGGGTCGAGGAGGGCCCGCCGTCGACATACAACTTGCCTTTGTGGCGGCCGTCGGAGCGCAAGTGGGTGGTGAGGAGGCCGCGGTCCTCGCGCGTGCCGGGCTGCTCCTGCGCCTCCAGCACCAGGGCGCCCGCCCCGTCGCCGAACAGCACGCAAGTGGTGCGGTCGCTCCAGTCAAGGATGCGCGAGAAGGTCTCCGCCCCGATAACCAAAGCTCGCTTGAAGGCGCCGGTCCGCAACAGCCCATCGGCGGTCGACAGGGCGAAAATGAAGCCCGAGCACACGGCTTGCAGGTCGAAGGCTGCGCCATGGTTGATGCCGAGGCGGGCTTGCACCGCGACGGATGTGGCCGGAAAGGTCAGATCGGGCGTCGATGTGCCGAGCACGATCAGGTCGATGGAGCTGGCCTCGACGCGGGCATTGGTCAGCGCCGCGCGGGCGGCGTTGACCGCCAGGTCGGAGGTGAGCTCGCCGGCCGCGGCGATGTGGCGCTCGCGGATTCCGGTGCGCTGCACGATCCATTCATCGGTCGTGTCCACCGCGCTCGCCAGTTCGTCGTTGCTGAGGATGCGCGCGGGCAAATAGCTGCCGCAGCCGAGCACAACCGAACGCAATACACTCACGAGCGCGCCCCGCTCGCCATGCGGGCGTTGGCTGCGTGATTGAGATCGCGCGCCATCGACTGGCCGATCTTGTCGAGCAATTCGTAGCGCACCATGTCGTAGCCGATGTCGATGGCGGCGGCGAAGCCTTCGGCATCGGCGCCGCCGTGACTCTTGATGACGATGCCGTTGAGGCCGAGGAAGACGCCGCCATTGGCCTTGCGCGGATCCATCTTCTCGCGCAGCGTCTCGAATGCTTGGCGCGCCAGCAAATAACCGAGCCGCGCAGCCCAAGTGCGATTCATCGCGGATTTGAGATATTGCGCGAACTGGCGCGCGGTGCCTTCGCCGGTCTTGAGCGCAATGTTGCCGGCGAAGCCTTCGGTGACCACGACGTCCACGACACCCTTGCCGATATCGTCGCCCTCCACGAAGCCACGATAGTCGAAATGCGCATAGTTGCTTTCGCGCAAGATCCGTCCCGCTTCGCGCACCGGCTCGAGGCCTTTGACCTCCTCGACGCCGATATTGAGCAAGCCCACGGTCGGCCGCTCGATGTCGAACAGGACACGCGCCATGGCGCTGCCCATGGCGGCGAGATTGATCAGATGGTCCTCATCGGCGCCGATCGAGGCGCCAACATCGAGCACCACCAACTCGCCTTTCAGCGTCGGCCACAATGCGGCGATCGCCGGACGCTCGATGCCTTCGAGCATTTTCAGACTGAAGCGCGCCATCGCCATCAGCGCGCCTGTGTTGCCGGCGGAGACCGCGACATCGGCATCCCCGCGCTTGACCGCTTCGAGCGTTAGCCACATCGACGACTTCCAGCGGCCGTGGCGCAGCGCCTGGCTCGGCTTGTCGTCCATACGGATGGCGACATCGGTATGGGTGATTTCCGATTTGGCCTTGAGCGCAGGCAACTTGCCGAGCAGCGGATCGATCACCGTGCGGTCGCCGAAAATCTGGAATTCGATGTCGGGGTGGCGGATGAGCGACAGTTCGGCGCCCGGCAGCACGACCGAGGGCCCGTGGTCGCCACCCATCGCGTCCAGCGCTATGCGAACCTTGTCGGTCATTGGATCGACCTTGGCGGCGGTGGCGCGGGTGCCGGCAACTCGGTCCTCGGAGGGTCTACGCACCCGGCGACCATAACGGGTCGCACAGGTGAGACAAGCCGGTTCTGGCTCCACCCATAAACTTGCCCCCGCCTCACGGCCGCTCGTTTCCCGAGCGCTTTTTCAGCGCTTCGAGCGCGGCAAAGGGGTTGGTTGCGGGGGTCTCGGCCTGCGGGGCTGCGAATTCTGCGCCGACTTTGCGTGGATAAGGATCAATCCCCAAAAGCAGAAATTCGGTCGTCAGCGCGCCGAGGTCGAGGTTGCCGCCGATCAGCGGCTCCGGCGGCTCCTGACCTGATTTTACCTGTTTAACCTCCACGCGCGCGTCACCGGCAGCCGCGACTTCGGATTGCGGCACAAAGACCACGTCGATCGCCTCGACGATCTCGCTCTCGATCGGCTCTAGCGTGACCACGCAGGTCTGCCCGACCGTCGCGCTCACTTGCCCGGTCACCCGCGCGCCCGCCCCGCGCCGCGCGAGGTCGAATTCGGCCGACAGCCGCGCCAACTCGCGCAGGCCGCCCAGTTTCGCGATCGAGGCGCGTATGGCCGGCGGCGCCTCGATTTGCACATGCTGGCCGGTTTCCGGGATCTCATCCACGACGACCGGCACGGTCCAAGGATTTTCAGGTCTATCCATCGCTATCAAGCTTCTTAAGCCGCCACAGTAACCGATGCCGGGTCCGGAAAGCGCAAGGCGCCGGCCGCAAGCTGGGCCGCGTCTTGCGCCGTCAGTTTGCCTGCTGCCTCCCGAATATAAGCGGCAAGCCGGTGCGGCGCAGCCTGACCGGCCAAGGGTACATCATAGACATTGCGGGCGATGACTTCGGCGAGCCGCTCCGTACTATCGGCCTTAAGCGCTGCCCGATAGGCCTCGGAGCGGCCATAGAAAGCATCGCCGATGCGGCGCATCTCCTTCGGCACTTTCAAGTCGCCGACCCCCATTTCCCGCAAATTGTCGTCCATATCGCGGCAAAACCGGTCGAATAGCCCCTGCCCGAGCCCGTGCAAAGCGGATTCGGCGGAGAAGCGCTCCAGCACCACGGCCAAATGCAGCACGATCAGGTCGAATCGGCCATTAACCGTGTCGGCGACCGCATAGTCGCGGTAAAAGCAGGGCAATCGTGCTTGCGCCACGATCATGCCATAGAGGATGGAAATGGTGTCGGGCCGCTTGTTGCGGCGTGAGAGGGGCCAAATCATCGCTGTTGTTTGAGGTTGACCGCGTTTCCTTGCCGGTTATGTCAACGCAGCGGCTGAAGCAAGACCGAAATGATGTTGTTGCCTTTGCGGCTCAAGACTGCCCGTCCCTGCCCGCGCGCCGCCAGGCTTGCGCTCGCACTCTGCTGCGGCCTGGCGCTCGCCGGCTGCGGCAGTTTCGGCGAGACCTTGCCGCGCGGCTACGTGCTGCAACAAGGCGCGCTCGAGCAGATCCCGGTCGGCGCCAGCCAGGAACAGGTGCTGATCGTGCTCGGCACGCCGTCGACCGTCGCCACCATCAGCGGCGAGGCCTTCTACTATATTTCGCAGCAGTCGCATCGCGCGGCGGCTTTCATGCCTTACGACATTACCGACCAGCGCGTGATCGCGGTCTATTTCGACAGGGACCGTCGCGTCAGAAGGCTTGCCGACTACGGGCTGAAGGACGGAAAGATTTTCGACTTCTATTCGAAGACGACTCCGACCGGCGGCCAGGAGCTGAGCTACCTGCGCACAATCTTCAAGAACCTGATACCCGCTTTCTGATGGTCCGAAAATGCAAAGGGCCCGCACCGCGCGGGCCCTTCGTCGTTTTCCTTTGCGCACTCAATGCGCGAGCGCCGCGAGCAACAACAGCGCCACGATATTGGTGATCTTGATCATCGGGTTCACCGCCGGCCCCGCCGTGTCCTTGTAGGGATCGCCGACGGTGTCGCCGGTCACCGCGGCCTTGTGGGCTTCCGAGCCCTTGCCGCCATAGTGGCCGTCCTCGATGTATTTCTTGGCGTTGTCCCAAGCGCCACCGCCCGAGGTCATCGAGATGGCGACGAACAGGCCGGTGACGATGACGCCGAGCAGCATGGCGCCCAGCGCCGAGAAACCGGCCGACTTGCCGGCCGCCCCGCCGCCCGCGACCACATAGATCGCGAAGTAGCACAAAATCGGCGACAGCACCGGCAGCAGCGACGGCACGATCATTTCCTTGATCGCGGCCTTGGTGAGCAGATCGACAGCGCGGCCGTAGTCGGGCTTTGAGGTGCCCTTCATGATGCCGGGGTTTTCGCGGAACTGGCGGCGCACTTCCTCGACGATCGCGCCGGCGGCACGCCCGACCGCGGTCATGCCCATTGAACCGAACAGATACGGCAGCAAGCCGCCGAACAGGAGCCCGGCCACCACGTAAGGATTGGTCAGCGCGAAGTCGAGGTGAATGCCCTGGAAGTAGGGATGCGCCGCCGCGTCTTTGGTGAAGAACAGCAGGTCCTGATTATAGGCCGCAAACAGCACCAGCGCGCCGAGACCGGCCGAACCGATGGCGTAGCCCTTGGTGATCGCCTTGGTGGTGTTGCCGACGGCGTCGAGTGCGTCGGTCGCCTTGCGCACTTCCTTGGGCAGGCCGGCCATCTCGGCAATGCCGCCGGCATTGTCGGTGACCGGGCCGAAGGCGTCGAGCGCGACGACCATGCCGGCGAGCGCCAGCATGGTGGTCACCGCGATCGCAATGCCGAACAGACCGGCAATATTAAACGTGATCAAGATGCCGGCGATAATGACGATCGCTGGCAGCGCGGTCGATTCCATCGAGATGGCGAGACCCTGGATCACATTGGTGCCGTGGCCGGTGACGGACGCACCCGCGATCGACTTCACCGGGCGATAGTCGGTGCCGGTGTAGTATTCGGTGATCCAGATGATCAAGCCGGTGACGGCAAGGCCGACGATGCCGCAGATGAACAGCGTCATGCCGGAATAGCTCTGACCCTCGATGACGCCGAAGTGCGTCGGCAGCAGCAGGTAGATGACACCGCCGATGCCGACCAGCGACAGAAGGCCGGTGACGATCAGCCCCTTATAGAGCGCGCCCATGATCGACTGCGAGGCACCCAGCTTGACGAAGAAGGTGCCGATGATCGAGGTGATGATGCAAACGCCGCCGATGGCGAGCGGCAGCGTCATCATCTCGGTGAGGATCGGCGTGCCGCGGAAGAAGATCGAGGCCAGCACCATGGTGGCGACCGTGGTCACCACATAGGTTTCGAACAAGTCGGCGGCCATGCCGGCGCAGTCGCCGACATTGTCGCCCACGTTATCGGCGATGGTCGCCGGGTTGCGCGGATCGTCTTCCGGAATGCCGGCTTCCACCTTGCCGACCAGGTCGCCGCCGACGTCGGCGCCCTTGGTGAAAATGCCGCCGCCGAGACGGGCGAAGATCGAGATCAGCGAGGCGCCGAAGCCGAGCGCCACCAGCGCGTCGATCACGGTGCGGTCGTTGACCGCCATGTGGCGCGTGCCGGTGAGATAGCCGAAATAGAGCGTGACGCCGAGCAGCGCGAGACCGGCCACCAGCATGCCGGTGATGGCGCCCGACTTGAAGGCGAGCTCGAGACCGCCGGCAAGCGATTTGGTTGCCGCTTGCGCCGTGCGCACATTGGCGCGCACCGACACGTTCATGCCGATGAAGCCGGTGGCGCCGGAGAGAATCGCGCCGACCGCAAAACCGATCGCCACCAGCCAGCCGAGCAGGAAGCCGATGAGCAGAAAAATGACCACGCCGACGCCGCCGATGGTGGCGTACTGGCGCTTGAGATAGGCCTGCGCGCCCTCACGCACGGCCGCCGAAATCTCCTGCATTCTTTCGCTGCCGGCATCGGCGCTCATCACCGACGTGGTGGCCCAAATGCCATAAACGATGGCGAGCACGCCACAGCCGACGATCATCCACAAAGTCATCATGGTGGATTCAACCTCGATTAAATTGGCGCTGGCGGAAGACAACGCCCCCGCCCGGCGCCAGGGACGTCGAGGATGGCCGCTTTGAGGGCGCTTCACCCCGACCGGAAAAGCGCGCGGATATAGCCAAAAAGACCGCGCCGACGCAACGCACAATTGCCTTAATTCGCAGCATTCGCCCAAGCGGTATGCGAATGCCCGAAAGCGGCGGGAAACGCGAAAAAGCCGGCAAAGTTACAGCCAGAGCTCCCAAATTTCGCCAGATCGCGACAAGGCAAGCGTCATCGCCCGCATTCTTTCGTCGAGGCGCCGGGTACGCCTGTCTTTCCCTTGCCCCGAACAGGGGGTTCGGGGGAGTCGACCCCCGCAAGACCGCGAGGGGGTGGCGCGCCGGTCGGCGCTGCCAGTCTTTAAGTGCGCACCTTGTTGCCAAGGTGCGGCGCCTCTCGGCGCGCCACGCAGCGGCGATTTCGGATCCCGGGTCGGCGCTTCCAGGAACACGCCCTATGCTGGTCATCGGGCCTCGGCGCGCAGGTTCAACACCTGAACGCACTTCGGCCAACGCGCCAGCCCTCAGGCGGCCTGTCCAGCGAGCTCCTCGCAGAAGGGTCGTAGTGCCCAACGGGTCGGGTCCCGGGACCTCCCGAGCGCCGGCTTGCGAAGCCGGCCCGCGGGCGCCGCATCCGGTCCCACCCACATGACGCCTCATGAGAGCGCCCTCGGCGGACCGAACGCTGGGACTATATTCGAGTAGAGGAATAAAGTCAAGAGGTTTTACGAAAAAATTCCTGCGCGGCCGACAAGCTAAATAGACCAAGTGGCGCGGCCGTGGTGCGCCCTCGCCTCACACGGGCGCCGACTGACGACGCAGCGCAAGCCAGATCAGCAAGCCGCTGGCGATCACCACCGCGGGGAAGATCACCGCATTGATGGCGAACCAGCCGAAGGCGGCAAGCAGTTGGCCGGAAAAGAACGAGCCCACCGCCATACTGCCGAAGATCAGGAAGTCGTTGAACGACTGCACCTTGGTGCTCTCCTCGCGGCGGTGGCATCCGGTCACCATGGTGGTGGCGCCGATGAAGCTCAGGTTCCAGCCGAGCCCGAGCAGGATCAGCGCGCCCCAGAAATGCGCAACCGTGAGGCCGGTGATGCCGACCACGCCGGTCAGCGCGAGCAACGCCAAGCCGATGCCGGTGATGCGCATGACGCCGAAGCGCGCGACCAGACTGCCGGTGATGAAGCTCGGCCCGTACATCGCCAGCACATGCCATTGGATGCCGAGCGTGGCGTCGGTCACCGAGTGGCCGCAGCCGACCATGGCGAGCGGCGCCGAGGTCATCAGCAAATTCATCAGCGCATAGGAGGTCACGCCGCAGGCGACCGCCACGATGAAGCGCGGCTGGCGCACGATCTCGCTTAGCGCGCGGCCGCTCTGCGCGCGATCGATCACGCGGTGCGGGATCTTCACGAATTGCAGCACGACGATCGCCACCACCGCGCAAGCCGATTGCGCGAGATAGCTGGCGGCGAATGCATAAGGTGACAGCAGGTCCTTGGTGAAGATGACCACTTGCGGTCCCAGCACCGCCGCGAACATGCCGCCGGCCAGCACCCAGGACACCGCTTTGGCCCGATAGGCTTCGCTCGCGGTGTCGGCGGCGGCGAAGCGATAGGACTGGAAGGCGGCGGCATAGAGCCCGCCGCAGAAGGTGCCGAACAGCAAGAGCCAGAAATTACCGCCGATCACCGCCGTATAGGAGATCAGACCGGAGGCCATGCCGAACAACGTACCGATCTGCAACGCGGCGCGACGGCCGAAACGGCGCGCGAGCATGCCGACCGGCAGCGTCCCCAGCCACAAGCCGATCACCATGGTGGTGAGCGGCAGCGTCGCGAGGCCCTTATCGGGCGCCAGCACCGCGCCGACGATGCTGCCGGTCGAGAAGATGATGGTGTTGTTGGCGCCGCCGAGCGCCTGCGCGGCCGACAGCACGATGGCGTTGCGACGCGCCAGCCGGTCGTCGAAAGCTACGCGCGTGATGGGCTCGGCAATCGCGGACATAAGGGAGGGTCCCGGAAGATGCGGTCCGCTTTTAGCGGCGATGGCGCTCCATCGCCACTGCCGCAGGCGCAGATCAGCCCCTCATCTCCCCTCCCCCACGAGCACCCGGATCGGCGCTTCGCGCCGTCCGGGCACAGGCTCCGCGAGTGGTGGGGAGAGATCAGGGGTGGAGGGGAACTGCATCTCGCTGCAATAGGGTAATTGTCGAAACCACCCCCCACCCCGGTTTGCAATACTTGCGCAATGCAAACCGACCTTCCCCACCGCTACGCGGGGGCGGGGTGAAGAAGCGCTCGCAGCCAATCGATCAATGAAGCTCTAATCGTTGCGGTCGAAGCGCCATGCGCCGGGATGCCGCACCACCGCGTCGCGCGCCTCGGCCGGCGAACGTGCGCCGATCTGGCCGAGCGAGGAGCGCAGTTCGTCGATGTAGAGGTCGATCAGGTGGCTGGGTCCGGTATCGCCGAGCGCGGCGACCGACCAGAGGAACGACTTGCCGGCAAAGGCGGCGTCGGCGCCGAGCGCCAGCGCCCGCATCACGTCCTGGCCGCTGCGGATGCCGCTGTCGAGCACGATGGTGGCGCGCTTGCCGACCGCCGAGACGATCGCCGGCAAGACGTCGATCGAAGCGGCCAGCGCCTCGATCTGCCGCCCGCCGTGATTCGACACCCAGATGCCGTCGATGCCGAGCGCGAGCGCCTTTTCGGCGTCGGCCGGATGCAGAATGCCCTTGACCAGCATCGGACCCTTCCAGCGCTCGCGATAGCGCGCGACCTCCTCCCAGGAAAACGCGCCGCCCATTTCGCGCCGCGCGAAACTGATGGTGTCATTGGTGCCGACGTTGCCGGCATAATCTCGCAGCGTGGCGAAACGCGGATAGCCGTTGCGCAAAAGCGCCATCAGCCATTTCGGCCGCACCATCATCTCGTAGATCATGCGCGCCGAGGGACGAAATTCGCTGCCGAGCCCGGCATAGCTTTCGCGCGAGCGCGTGGTGCGCACCGGCACGTCGAGCGTGAGCGCCAGCACCTTGACGCCGGCTGCTTGCGCGCGGCGGATCAGATCGAAGCCGATCTTGTGGTGGTTGCGCGCAAAGCGGTAGAGCTGGAACCAGAACACGTCGGGCGCAACCTTCGCCACCTCCTCGATGGTGGCGCCGCCGGCAACGCCGAGCGTGTAGGGGATGCCCGCCTCTTGCGCCGCCTTGGCCATCAACAGGTCGGCGCCCGGCCATACCAGCGACGGTCCGCCCATGGGCGCGATGCCGATCGGCGCCGTGTAGCGACGCCCGAACAATTCGACGGTCGTGGGCGGCAGGCTCGGCATCACGCCGTAGCGCGGCACCACCTTGATGGCGTCGAAGGCCGACCAGTTGTCGATGACCCCTTGGTCGGCGCCGGCGCCGGTGTCGCCATATTCGAAGGCGAAGAACGGGACGTTGCGCGGCGCGCGGGCGCGCAAATAGGCCGAGGTCGGGAAGCGCTTATGCAGCGCGGCAAATTGCGGGCTGCGCCCACTGGGCAGGAACGATTGCGTCGCCGTCACATCGTGCATGGCGTTTCCCTACTTTTCGTTCTTCGCATTATAGCGTGTCGCGGATGGATGCGCCTCGCCGTTTTCAAAAATGGCTGAAGGCGGCGTGCTGGAAGGCCAGCGTCTTGCCGTCCGCCCCGATGAAATCCACGCCCTCGCCTTGCGTGATGCGGCCGATTTCGGTCACCGCGATATCGGCTGTCTTGGCGGCGGCGCGGAACTCCGCAAGCTTGGCGGCCGGCACGCGTGCAGACGATCTCGTAGTCGTCGCCGCCAGTAAGCACGGGTTCGATCAGCGCCGGCTCGGCGGCCAGCGCGGCCTTGGCGGCATCCGACAGCGGCACGCGCGTGACCTCGACCACCGCGGCCACACCCGAGACGCGGGCGAGCTTGGCGAGATCGCCGGCCAGACCATCCGAGACGTCCATCGACGCCGAAGCGAACCGGCGCACGGCCTCGGCCAGCGCATTGCGCGGCTGCGGCAGCAGATAGCGCGACGACAAATGCTGGCGCTGCGCGTCGTTGATCTTCCAGTCGGCGCCGTTTCGCAGCCGCAAGCCAAGCGCGGCATCGCCGATACTGCCGCTCACCAGCACGCGGTCGCCGGGTTTGGCGCCGGCGCGGCGCGGCATAGTTCCTTGCGGCACCGTCCCGAACATTGAGATCGCAATGGTGATGGGCCCCGGCGTGCGATCGGTGTCGCCGCCGAACAGCGGACAGTCGTAGTGCGTAGCGTCGGCGTGCAAACCTTGCGCGAACTGGCCGAGCCAATCCTCGCCGATCTCCTTCGGCAGCGCCAGCGACACCAGGAAGCCGAGCGGCTTGGCGCCCTTGGCGGCGAGATCGGACAGGTTCACGCGCAGCGCCTTGCGCGCGACCAGATCGGCGGGATCGTCGGCGAAGAAATGCACGCCGCCGATAATGGCGTCGGTCTTGAGCACCAGATCGCAGCCCGGCGGCGGCGTGACGAAAGCGGCGTCGTCGGTCAGACCGAGCGCGCCCGGATGGGTCGCCAGCGGCTTGAAGAAACGCGCGATCAGGCGATCCTCGGCCGAGAGCTTGTCGTCGCGCCCCGCCATGACGCTCACCCGGCGGCTTGGCCGAACTCGGCCGGCCGCACCTTGCGGCCGAGCTGGTCGAGCACGGCGTTGACCATGCCGGTCTCGTCGCGCTCGACAAAGGCGGCGGCGACGTCGGCATATTCCGACACCACCGCGCGCGCCGGCACGTCGCGGCGGTGGCTGAGCTCATAGGCGCCGGCGCGCAAGGCGGCGCGCAACACCGCCTCGATGCGCTTGAGCGGCCAGCTCTTGGCCAGCGCCTCGTCAATCAGCGGATCGAGCGCGCGCTGCTCGCGTACCACGCCGGTGACGATATCGCGGAAGAACGCCGCTTCCGCCGGCAGATATTGCGCGCCCTCCACCTCGCGGCCGATCCAATGACTCTCGAACTCGGCGAGAATCTCGTTCAAGCCGGTACCGGCAAGATCCATTTGGTAAAGCGCCTGCACGGCGGCGAGCCGCGCGGCGCCGCGACGATTGGCCTTGCTTTTGTCCTTCAGTGGCGCGTTGCGGGCCATCACAGCGCCGCCAGCGTGCGCTTGAGCGCCACCATGGTGAGCGCCGTGCGCGCGGCGTCGCCGCCCTTGTCACGGCCCATGTCGTCGCCGTCGGGGTTGGCGCGCACGCGCGCCTGCAATTCGGTCTCGACGGTAAGGATGCCGTTGCCGATCGGAAGCTGCCGGGCGATGGCGAGGTCCATCAGGCCGCGCGCGGATTCGTTGGAGACGACCTCGAAGTGATAGGTCTCGCCCGCGATCACGCAGCCGAGCGCGACCACGCCGTCATAGGGCTTGCGCGCGGCTTGCGCGGCATCGACCGCCATGGCAATGGCGGCGGGAATTTCCAGCGCACCCGGCACCGTCACGCGGTCGAATTGCGCGCCGGCCGCGTCCAAGGCGCGCTGGGCGCCGCTGAGCAACATGTCGGCGATGTGGACGTAGAAGCGCGCCTCGACGATCAGCATGCGCACCGGCTCGCGCTTTGGCGCCGGCGCTTCTTTGACAGCCGCGGGAGCCTTCTTCGCAACTTTGGCTGCCGCAGGCGCTTTTTTCGCAGCAGCTTTCTTCTTCTTGGTCATGACCGGTGTCCTTGCTTCCGCGGCGTGGTAGCAAGCGGCCGGGCGGCGAACAAGGGCTACATTTTTTTAGCGCTTGATCCTGGCCGAAAACCGGCGCCCATCCCCGATCGGGTCGAGGACAAGCTTTTCGGGAATTATGCGCGCGCCATCAGCCGGGCGGCATAGCGGGCCATCACGTCGACTTCGAGATTGACGTCGTCGCCCTGTTTGAGCGCGCCGAGGGTCGTGACCTTCAACGTGTGCGGGATGATCAGCACCGAGAAGCTGTCGCCTTCTACCGCGTTAACTGTAAGCGAGACACCGTCGAGCGTGACCGAGCCTTTGGGCGCGATGAAGCGCGCGAGTTCCGACGGCGCGCGCAGGGACAGGCGCGCCATGTCGGTCAGGTTCTCGCGCACAGCGACGGTGGCGAGACCGTCGACATGGCCCTGCACCAAATGGCCGCCCAGTTCGTCGCCAACTTTGAGCGGCCGTTCCAAGTTGACATGAGCGCCGTGGCGCCAGCGGCCGACCGTGGTAACGCGCAGCGTCTCGGCGGCGGCATCGACCGCAAACCAACAGCGGTTATCCTCTTCGCCGGTGTCGACCACCGTCATGCAGACGCCGCAGCAGGCGATGGAGGCGCCTTCGATCAGCGCGGCGCGCGGATAATCGCAGGCGATGGTGATGCGCCGCAGATCGTCGGCCCGCGCCTTGACCGAGCGCACCTCGCCGATATCGGTGACAATGCCGGTGAACATCAGCGCGTATTCCGTTGGTGACAGCTCACACTCCGTTCATTCCCGCGCAAGCGGGAATCCAGAGCCAAGCACACAGAGTCAGCAACTGTAGCCCCTGGGTCCCCGCTTGCGCGGGGGCGAGCGGATAATTGATCGCTGCGATCTAAAGTTTGAATCATTGTCACGCGCGCTCGTAGGTTTCGATCGTGTCGGTATCGAGGCGCTCGCTGTCGCAAGCGCGCAGACGATCGGTGAGCGCGCTCAGCGGCAGGGCTTCCAGCGCATCGATGCCGTCTGACCCAATTTCCTTATCGGAGCGCACCAGCACCGCCGCGTCCACCAGGTCCGCGGCAACGAAGCTCGCCGCCACCGTGGCGCCGCCCTCGACCATCAGCCGGGTGATGCCCTCGCCGGCCAGAACCTTCAGCACCTCGTCGAGATGCAGCCGGCCATCGGTCGCCTTCACACGAAATACCTTGCAGCCTTTTTGCTGCAGGATCTCTTCTGCGATGGCCGAAGGCTTGGTCGATGCGAACACCCAGGTCGGCGTCTCGCGCACCGTCGAGACGACCGAGAGCGCGAGCGGAACGCGCAAGTTCGCGTCCAGCACGACGCGCACCGGCGAGCGCTCGTAGAGGCCGGGCAAACGGCAGGTCAGCTGCGGATTGTCCGACAGCACGGTGCCGACGCCGACCAGGATGGCGTCGTTTTGGCTGCGCAACTGGAACACGCGGTTGCGTGCCGCCTGCCCGCTCAGCGCGATCGGCTTGCGGCCGGCTAGCCCGATTTTGCCGTCGGCGGAGAGCGCGAGCTTGAGCGTGACGTAGGGCCGGCCCTCGCGCAGGCGCATGATGTGGCCGGCATGGGCGCGTCGCGCCTCCTCTTCGCCGAGCCCGACCTCGACCGCGATGCCGCGGTCGATGAGCCGCCGGTGGCCGGCGCCGGCCACTTCCGGGTTGGGATCGTCCATCGCCGAGACCACCCGCGCGATGCCGGCCTTGACGATGGCGTCGGCGCACGGCGGCGTCTTGCCTTGATGCGAGCAGGGCTCGAGCGTGACGTACAGGGTGGCGCCTTGTGCGGCCTTCTTGGCGCGGCGCAAGGCCTCGACCTCGGCATGCGGACGGCCGCCGGGCTGCGTCCAGCCGCGCGCCAGGATGATGCCGTCCTTGACGATCACGGCGCCGACCGCCGGATTGGGCCAGGCATTGCCGAGCCCGCGCCGGCCGAGATCGAGCGCCAGCGCCATAAAACGCTCGTCATCCGCTGCGCCCGAGCTTACGGGCGCAACAGTATCGGGCGCTGCCTGCTCGCTCATTTGCGCGCGGCGCCCGCGGGCCGCGGCTCGTCCTCGTGCGAAAGCTCATCGAGCGCGGCGCGAAAGTCCTTGGCCTCGCGGAAATTGCGATACACGGAGGCAAAGCGCACATAGGCGACGTCGTCGAGCTCGCGCAGATGCTCCATGACCAATTCGCCAATGGTTTCCGAGGTGACCTCGCTCTCGCCTTGGCTCTCCAGTTCGCGCACGATCTTGGAGACTTCCTGCTCGATGCGTTCCGGATCGACCGCGCGCTTGCGCAGTGCGATCTGCACCGAGCGCATCAGCTTGTCGCGGTCGAACGGCACGCGCCGGCCGTTGCGCTTGATCACGGTGAGCTCGCGCAATTGCACGCGCTCGAAGGTGGTGAAACGGAAATTGCAAGTGAGGCACACGCGCCGGCGGCGGATGACGGCTGAATCCTCGGTCGGCCGCGAATCCTTCACCTGGGTGTCGAGGCTTCCACAACTCGGGCAACGCATCACGTCCCCCCTCCAGCCCCTCAGCTTTGATAAATCGGAAACCGCGAAATCAATGTCTTCACTTTGTCGCGTACCGCCGCTTCGGTCAGCGAATCCTCGTCGACGCCCTTCTGCGACAGCACGTCGAGCACCTCGACGATCAGTTCGCCGACCTGGCGGAATTCGGCGATGCCGAAGCCGCGCGTGGTGCCGGCCGGCGTGCCGAGCCGGATGCCGGAGGTGACGAACGGTTTTTCCGGATCGAACGGAATGCCGTTCTTGTTGCAGGTGATGTGGGCGCGGCCGAGCGCCGCTTCCGCCACCTTGCCGGTGAGCCGCTTCGGGCGCAGGTCGACCAGCATCAGATGCGTATCGGTGCCGCCGGAGACGATGTCGAGGCCTTTTGACTTCAGCGTTTCGGCCAGCGCCTTGGCGTTCTCCACCACGTTCCTGGCGTAGACCTTGAAGCTCGGGCGCAGCGCTTCGCCGAAGGCGACCGCCTTGGCGGCGATCACATGCATCAGCGGGCCGCCCTGCATGCCGGGGAACACCGCCGAGTTGAGCTTCTTCGCCATCGCCTCGTCGTCCGACAAAATCACACCGCCGCGCGGGCCGCGCAGTGTCTTGTGCGTGGTCGTGGTCACGACATGCGCGTGCGGAAATGGCGACGGATGCGCGCCGCCGGCCACGAGCCCGGCAAAGTGCGCCATATCCACCATCAGATAGGCGCCCACTTCGTCGCAGATTTCGCGGAAGGCGCGGAAATCGATGATGCGCGGATAGGCCGAGCCACCGGCGATGATGAGCTTCGGCTTGTGCTCGCGCGCGAGCTGCGCCACCTGCTCGATATCGATGCGCTGATCGTCGCGCCGCACGTCATAAGGAACCGGCTTGAACCATTTGCCGGAAATATTGACCGGCGAGCCGTGCGACAGGTGCCCGCCGGCGGCGAGATTGAGCCCCATGAAGGTATCGCCGGGCTGCATCAGCGCGAAGAACACTTCGGCGTTGGCCGACGCGCCGGAATGCGGCTGCACATTGGCGAACTTGCAACCGAACAATTTGGTCACGCGCTCGATCGCCAGCCGCTCGGCGATGTCGACGAACTGGCAGCCGCCGTAATAGCGTTTGCCCGGCAGGCCTTCGGCATATTTGTTGGTCAGCACCGAACCCTGCGCTTCCAGCACGGCGCGCGAGACCAGGTTCTCGGAGGCGATCAGCTCGATCTCGTCGCGCTGGCGGCCGAACTCAAGCCCGATCGCCTTGGCGACCTCGGGGTCGGTTTCGCTTAACGGGGCTGAGAACAGGGCTTCCACATCGCCTGCCGGGGCGGGCTTGGTCGTTACCGACATCACAATCTCCTGGCGCCGCAGCGGCACGGCGCCGTATGCAGAAAAAGTCTGGGATTACTCCGCCAATACCATATCGCGCCCAAACCGCCAAGCATGGGGTGTGGAGCGCTTTGATGCCCAATATCTAGGGTTCGGCCGCGCCCCGCTCAACCTTTGACCGTGGTGGCGTAAGGCCCAAGATTGTCGTGGTTATAGATATCGTCGCGGAACTGCACCACGCCGTCGGCCGTCGCCCAGGCGGTGATGTAGACCCAGTGCAGCGGCACCGGCTTGGCGAGCTTGGCGTCGGTGCGGTCGCCGGATTTGATCGCCGCGTCGATCTGCTCGGGCGGCCAGCCGGGCGTGTCGTGCAATAGCCAGTACACCAGTTCGCGCACGTTCTGCACCCGCACGCAGCCCGACGAATCGAAGCGCATGTCCTCGCCGAACAGGTTCTTCTCCGGCGTGTCGTGCATGTAGACGCCGTCGGGGCTGGGAAACTGAATACGGATGGTGCCGAGTGAGTTGAAGCTGCCGGGATCCTGCTTGAACAGGTAGTTGACCGCGTCGTCCGAATTCCAATCGATCTGCGTCGGCGTCAGCTCGTTGTGGTGGGTATCGAAGATGCGGATGTGCTCGTTGGTGAGGTACTTCGGATCCTTCTGCATCAGCGGGATCAGATCGCGGCGCACGATCGACACCGGCACGGTCCAGTAAGGATTGAAATTGATCTCCTGGATCTTGCTGGACAGCTCGGGCGACGGCCGCGACACCCGACCGACAACCGCGACATGACGGCTCGCCACCACGCCGTTCTCGACCGCCTCGACCTGCGCCGCCGGGATGTTGACGACCACGACACGGCTGCCGAGCGGGTTCGCGGTGAGCGTCGTCAAGCGCGTGACATTGGTCCTGAGCTGGGCGAGCCGCACCTCGCACGGGATATTGAGCCGCTCGAAGGTCTCCTTGCGCACGACGCCGTCGATGGTGATGCCGTGGCGGGCCTGGAAGCGGCGCACCGCCGCCTCGACATAAGAATCGAAGATGTCGGTTATGCCGGTGCTCGCCTCCAGATCGCCGGCGACGATCAGGCGCTTGCGCAGCGCCACCACGCTCGGATGCCGGTTGCCGAGCCGCAAGCGCTCGGTGGGCGGCACCTGCGGCCAGCCGCCCTGCGCCAGGATGCCTTCATATTGGCCGACGGCGATCTCCGTCGCTGTGGCGGTCGCCGGTGACAGCGTCGGCAGCGACGGCCTCGGCATATGAATGGTGCGCGAGGCGCTGTCGAACTCGCCGCCGAAAGCGCGCCGCTGGTTTTGATCGATCAGCGCCTGCAGCGCGGCATCTTGCGCGCTGGCGCCGCGCGCGAACGCGGCGCCGAGGCCGGCACTCATGAGGCTCAGAAAGACGCGGCGAGAGGTTTTCGGCATCACGGTCTCGTCGGTTGGCACGTGCCGCCACCCGCTAGCGGCAGCAACCGGCGATATTGTGGCCAATCCCCGACAAATAACAAAGCCCCGGCCAAATCGGGCCGGGGCAAGTTATTCCGCCTTGAGGAGGATTACAGGCGGTAGAGAATCTGGTCGGTCCAGAAGCGCTCAAGCCGATGCAGCGACTTGTTCAGGGTCGAGAATTCGTCGGCATTGATGCCGCCGACCTGCTCCACCGTGCGCACGTGCTTCTGGTAGAGCGTCTCGACGATGTCGCGCACCTCGCGGCCCTTGTCGGTGAGCTTGATGCGCACCGAGCGGCGATCGACGCGCGAGCGCTGGTGGTCGAGGAAGCCCATCTCGACCAGCTTCTTGAGATTGTAGGAGACGTTGGAGCCGAGATAGTAGCCGCGCGTGCGCAACTCGCCCGCGGTCAGCTCCTTGTCGCCGATATTGTAGAGCAGCAGCGCCTGCACCGAATTGATATCGGAGCGGCCGCGGCGGTCGAATTCGTCCTTGATGACGTCGAGCAGCCGACGGTGCAGCCGTTCGACCAAGGTCAAAGCCTCATGATAGAGCGGCCTGATATGATCGAACTGCGCATCGCGCTCGGGTTCGACCGTCTTCACAACGGCTTTCATGTTCAACGCCCCTTTTGCGTTTTATTGTCTTCGTACTTCGCCGGTAACGAGGCCCTGTTTTCCCCGTTCCATGTGCGGCAACCTAATGGGGGCAGTCTAAAATCGGCTTAAATAACACCATAAAGATTAGGTTTATTTACAACGGTGAATAGTGTGTTGAAGCTGCAATTGAATCGAGCCGGGCAATCTTTCGTTCACCACACAAAGCCCCGTCGTTCCAAAACGCCGCAATGCAGCGCGTTCGAAACCCATCATCCCGATGTTGCGGATGGCCGGTTCCAGGGTCGCGCGTCTCGTGCGCGTCCCGGAACAATAACTGTTAACCGCGCACGAACCGGATAATGCCGGAGAAGTCCCTGCCCGCTTCGCCGCTCGCGACATATTGCGAATAAATCCTTTCTGCGTCGGCACCGAGATCGGTCTTGGCGCCGGAGGCCCTGGCCGCCTCCTGCGCGAGCTTTAAATCTTTCAGCATCATGGCCGCGGTGAAGCCCGCCTGATAATCGCGGTTGGCCGGCGACGTCGGCACCGGCCCGGGGACCGGGCAATAAGTCGTCAACGACCAGCACTGGCCCGACGACTTGGCGGAGATATCGAACAGCTTCTGATGCTCGAGCCCGAGCTTCTCGGCCAGCACGAAAGCTTCCGACACCGCGATCATCGAGACGCCGAGGATCATGTTGTTGCAGATCTTGGCCGCCTGGCCGTTGCCGGCGCCGCCGGCATGCACGATCGTCTTGCCCATCTTCTGCAGGATCGACTCCGCGCGCGTGAAAGCCTGCACGCTGCCGCCAACCATGAAGGTGAGCGTGGCGGCGGTCGCGCCGCCGACGCCGCCGGAGACCGGCGCATCGAGCATCATCAAACCTTTCGCCTCCGCCGCCTGCGCCACCGCGCGCGCGGTCTCGACATCGATGGTCGAACAGTCGATCAGCAGCGTTCCGGCATTGGTGTCCTCGATGACGCCGCCGGTTCCGAGATAGACCTCGCGCACCTCCTTGCCGGAGGGCAACATGGTGATGACCACGTCGGCGCGCGCGGCGGCGATCTTGGCGGTCTCCACGCCGGCACCGCCCGCCGCCTTGAGCTTGTCGAGCGCCGCCGGATTGACGTCGACGCCTTCGACCTGGTGGCCGGCCTTGATCAAGTTCTGCGCCATCGGCAAGCCCATGTTGCCGAGACCGATGAATCCTATGCGCGCCATCCCGTCCCTCCCCTCATTTTTCGTTTGCGCACGATCTTATCCGAAAGCCGGCGCCCGGTTTTCGGAATCACGCGCCGATCACGGCAGCTGCTCTTGCGCCGATTTCAACGCCAGTCCGAGATACGCCGCCAGCAGAAGGCCCTCGACCAACTCGACCGGCCAGCCGCCGCCGAACACCTGCGGGAAAAATATTTCGAGCGCCAGCGTTGAGGCAACCGAGGTGAGCCAGATCACCGCGCCCCAGGCGGCCGCCAGCCACAAGCCGACCGCGGCGATCAGGTCGATCACCGCGAAGAACACCGTCGCGGTCTGCCAGGCGATCGAATGCAGTTCGAACAGGTCGGGCGGCGCGACACCGATGCCGCAGACGCGCGACCAGTGGTACAGCCCTTTGAGCAGCGATACGCCGGCCATCAGGCGCAGGAACAGCACCAGCCGCCACGTCCAAGCGCCGACGCCCGGGTCGCCTTCGAGCTCCTGCACCGGCGCCAGGTTTTCCGGATCGTCGCTGGTGAACGGCTCGCTCATGGCAATACCAACTCGTCGGCACCGAGCGGCGCGAAATGGCGCTCAACCTCGGTTTCGCTCACGCCGGCCAGCGTTTCGGGCCGCCAGCGTGGCGCATTGTCCTTGTCGACGATCACCGCGCGCACGCCCTCGTCAAAATCGTGGCCATGGATCACGCGCGACACTATGCGGAATTCCGCTCGCATGCACGTCTCGAAGTCCCAATGCTTGCCACGCCGCACCTGCGCCAGCGCGATTTTCAGACTGAGCGGCGATTTGGCCCGCATGGTGGCGGCGGTTTTCACAGCCCATTCGGCGTCGGCGCCGTGCGACGCCGCCTCACGATCGAGCGCCTCGAGAATGCCTTCGACCCGCTCGCCGGCAAACACACGGTCGATTGTCGCGCGCCGCGCTTGGATCGGGCCCGCGCCCGCCGGCTCGGCAAAGGCGGCCAGCACCGCGTCCACCGACACGGTGCCGCTCAAGCCTTCGATGAGCGCCGGAAAGCGCGCCGAAGGAATGCGGTGGGTGACCAGCCCGGCGGCGAGCGCATCGGCGGCGCCGAAACGCTCGCCGGTCAACGCGCAAAACGTGCCGAGCTCGCCAGGCATGCGCGGCAGGAACCAGGTGGCGCCCACGTCGGGAAAAAAGCCGATACCCACCTCCGGCATGGCGAATTGGTAGCGGTCGCCGGCCACGCGGTGCGAGCCGTGCACCGAGACGCCGACGCCGCCGCCCATGACGATGCCATCGATCAACGCCACGTAAGGCTTGCGGTAGTTCTTGATCGCGGCATTGAGCGGATATTCGTCGCGCCAGAATGCAAGCGCCTCGGCGTGACGGCCGGCGCGGCCGAGATCGTAGAGATGGCGGATATCGCCGCCGGCGGAAAAAGCGCGCTCGCCGGCGGCTTGAACGACCACCCGCGCGATCGCCGGGTCGTCGGCCCACGCGTCAAGCTGCGCGCGCAGCGCCAGCACCATGGCATGGGTGACGGCATTGAGCGCCTGCGGCCGATTGAGCGTGACGAGGCCGGCCGCCCCGTGCCGCTCGAACAAAATTTCCGGCTGAGCCGATGACACCACAGACATGGCTTTAGATCATAGCCGGTGAACGTCTCACTCCGCGGCAACGGCGTTTGCGGCCTCGACGCTTTCGAGATGCGGCACGACCTTGGTCATGAATTTTTGCAGGGTCTCGATGACGTCGTCCTTCGGCTGCTGGGCGTAGTGGAAGATCAGCGTGATGAATTCGGTCGGCACTATCTTGAAAATCTCCTGCCACTGCGTGCGCACCTGGTCGAGGGTGCCGCCCGTGTAGATTCCCGAAGCCTTGATGTTCTCGACAAAGTCGGCGTTCGGATCGGTCGGGAACTGCGGGAAGAAGGGCCCGTAGAAATTCTTGTAGATGTCGACGTCGTATTTGCGGAGCTTGTCGTTGTACTGCGCCTCGTTGTCGGCGATGTGCAGCCAACGCACGATGTTCTGTTTTTCGCCGCGCCGGACTTGCCGCCCAACCTTGGCCGCCTCCTCCACATAGATCACGCTCTGGCGGTCGATGCTTTCGAATTTGGAGAAATAGGTCGGAATGAATCCATGGCGGGCGCAGTAGCGGATCGAGTCGTCGCTCTTGCTGGTGGCGACGAACACCGGCGGATGCGGCTTCTGATAGGGCGCGGGAACCACGCTGATGCGGCGGATTGCGCCGTTTTCGTCGATCTCGCCCGGCGCGCCGGCATCGCGCGCGATCTTGAAGGCCTGATAGCCTTCGACGCCGGTCTTCAGCGGATAAGGCGCCTGGTAATAGTTGCCGTCGAGCACGACCGAGTCGTTCTTCCAGCAGTCGAGCAACATGGCGACACGTTCTTCGAAGATGTCGCGGTTCTTCTGGTCGTTGGCGCTGCCGTCTGAAGCGGTCGCGACGCTGTTGGTGAACTGCCCGAGAATGTTGGTCCAGCGCGATTGATAGCCGCGCGCCAGCCCGACGAAGTAGCGGCCTTTGGTCAGGTGGTCGAGGATCGCGGTCTCTTCTGCGACCCGGATCGGATCCTGCGTCGCCATCACATAGCCGAGCGCGCCGATATTGATTTTCTTGAACTGGCCCGCCCACCAGGCGTTCATCACGCCGGGATTGGGGCCGACCTCGTAGCCTTCGGAATGCAGGTGATGTTCGATGGTGGCAGCCCCCCACACCCCCATTTCCTCGGCGGCCCGAATGATGTCGGCCCAGTCGTGCACGACGCGGTGATAGAGATCGCGGTCGCGACCGAGCGGGCGCCGGGCCTTGCGGTCGGCTTCATCCTTGGCGGGAAGCACAGGGTAAAGCTGGAGAATGATTTTCGGCTGAGCCATTGGGGAACTCTTTCTTTTGTGCCGCACATTTCGCGCTGGCGTTTCCTCTCCGCCGCTTTAGTAGCGTAGCCTGACCGTTCATTCAAATGACCACGCGGCCGCGCATATCTCACTTGCGCCGTCGATCGGAGGCTAATGTCAGGTCATCGCCCATAGATATTCAACGGTTGCTGCAACGCCCAACGCGCTGCGCACCGCGTGCAGGCGGCCCCATTGCGTAATGAGGCCGCGCGTGACCTCGTTGGCGTTTTCGATCGGCGTCGCTTCCAACAGCCGATTGGTCGGCCTGATGATCAGGATCGTATAGGGCCAGTTGGCGAGTATCAGCGCGGCGCCGATCAGCCAGCGCCAGTCATAGGTGAGCAGAAACGCGAGAACGCCGAGCACGCCGGAGATCGCGGCGAGGCTTGCCTGCATCATGAAGCCGCGCGTGTAGCTCGGCTTCCATTCGGTCAGCAGCGACCTGTCGTCAAGCTGCAGGCGCGCATGTTGTTCCGCAAAATTGACGTAGATCGCGGCGCCGGCAAACATCGCCGCCGTGACGAGCGCAAGTTGTCCGCTCCACATGGCATGCCCCCATCTATCAGTTTCCCAGCATAGCGCGCCCGACGATCAGACGCATGATCTCATTGGTGCCTTCCAGGATCTGATGCACGCGCACGTCGCGCAAGACGCGCTCGATCGGATGATCGCGCAAGTATCCGTAGCCGCCGTGCAGCTGCAGGCAGCCATTGACCACATCGAAGCCGGTATCGGTGGCAAGGCGCTTGGCCTGCGCGGCCAGCCGCGTCGCCGCCGGCTCGTGCTCGCCGACCGCAACCGCGGCGCGGTGCAGCAACAGGCGCGCCGCTTCCAGATCGGTGGCGTAGTCGGCGATGCGGAACTGCAGCGCCTGGAAATCGGCCAGCCGCGAGCCGAACTGCCAGCGCTCCTTCATGTAGTCGACCGTGCGGTCGAGGCAGAATTGCGCGCCGCCGAGCGAGCAGGCGCCGATATTGAGCCGGCCGCCGTCGAGCCCGGCCATGGCGATCCTGAAGCCCTGCCCTTCGGCGCCGATACGGTTTGCGACCGGCACGCGGCAATTCTCGAACATGACCATGGCGGTCGGCTGCGACTTCCAGCCGAGCTTCTTCTCTTGCGCGCCATACGATAGGCCCGGCGTGCCCTTCTCCACCACGATGGTCGAAATGCCGCGCGGGCCGGCTTCGCCGGTGCGCGCCATGACCACATAGATGTCGGAGACGCCGCCGCCGGAGATGAAGGCCTTGGCGCCGTCGAGCACGTAATGCTCGCCGTCGCGGCGGGCACGCGTGGTAAGGCTGGCAGCATCGGAGCCCGAGCCCGGCTCGGTCAGGCAATAGCTGGCAAAATGCTGCATCGAGCACAGCTTGGGCAGGAACTTGCGCCGGACGTCATCGCCACCGAAGGCGTCGATCATCCAGGCCGCCATGTTGTGGATCGAGATATAGGCGGCGGTCGAGGTACAGCCTTGCGCCAGTTCCTCGAAGATCAGCGCGGCATCGAGCCGCGTGAGCGCCGAGCCGCCGACGTCCTCCTTGACATAGATGCCGCCGAAGCCGAGCGCCGCCGCCTGGCGCAAGGCTTCGACCGGGAACACCTCGCCCTCGTCCCAGTCGCGCGCATGCGGCATCATCTCTTCGCGCGCAAACTGCCGTGCGGTGGCCTGGAAGGCGCGCTGCTCTTCGCTGAGTTGGAAATCCAAGGCCGGCCTCCGGCGCCGGGCTTAGCAAGCGAAGCGGCCGT
Source organism: uncultured Alphaproteobacteria bacterium (assembly GCA_963727555.1). GTDB lineage: Bacteria > Pseudomonadota > Alphaproteobacteria > Rhizobiales > Xanthobacteraceae > Pseudolabrys. The sequence continues at coordinate 347,720 of CAVSGT010000002.1, forward strand.
GACGCAACTCCGTCACGGCCGCCGATACTGTCTGCCTACTCAGGCTATGTCGCGTCTAGTGCCGGAACAGACCGTGGGCGACGCCGCCGAAGAAGGCGCCCATCGCTGCCGGCGGTCCGTTGCCACCGCCACCGCCACCGCTGTTGTTGTTGCTGCTCGAGCTGCGGCGCCGGCTGCTGGATTCATGATGCGACGTCTGGCGGCGCGCGGGTCGACTATCCTGATCGTCGCGCTCGGCGAGCGCCTCTTTCGGTACCGGCTCGGCGCGCAAGGCATCCCACTGCACCCGGTTCAGGTAGCCGCTTTCGAAGTAGTTGCGCGCGCCCTGCCAATTCTTGACGGCACGGCGGGTATTCCGACCGAAGGCGCCATCGGCATCGGTGGAGAAACCGAGAGCATTCAGCCGCCGCTGGATGTCCTTGCGCTCGGCGCGATCGAGATTGAGCGCATCTTCCGTATGACGCGAGCTTTCCTCAGTGCGGAGGGCGGGATCGGTCGCGGTCGGCTCAGCCGTCGCAACCGCCGGCGCTAGCTTGCGCGAGTTCGTCGGATTCTGCTTGGCATCTTGCAGCGACGCCAAACGCGCCCGCGCGATCGGCGAGAACGATCCGTTAGGATAGCGGGTGAGGTAAGCATTGAGCTCTTCCGGCTTGTAGCTGTCCTTGACCGTGCGCCAGAACTCCATTTCCACGGGGTCGCCCGATTTGGCGGTCGACGCCGCTGCCGGCTGCGGGCCGGCATCGTTGGCGATGGTTTCCGCCGTCGCGGTCTTGTTCATATAGAACAGGCCGGTCAGATTGGTGCTGGCCCAAGGCGACTGCTTCTTCTTCGTAAGGTCGGCGACTTCAGCGCGCACCTTGGTAAGCGCAACGCTGATTTCCTCGTTCGCCGCGCCGAGATTGTCCAGCAGCGCCTTGGTGAAGGGGCTGTGGCCCCCTTGACCGTCGAGCGCCACTTGGCCCGGCGCGGTCGCGAAGGCCAGCAATGTGCCCTCGCTCGATTTCATTTCCGCCATACCGGACTTGACCGCCAGCGAGCGGGTTTTGAGCGAGCGCGAGATCTGCTCGACAAAAGGATTGTCTCGGCAAGCATCGAGAAACACCAGCTTGACCTTGGCCGTTCCCATGGTCTGGTTCAGCATCGTATCGACTTCGATCGGCCCCCCGAGCTTGACGTCGAGCTCGGATTTCGGATTGGAATCGATCGGCAGCAGATAGTTCTTGCCGTCAAGCTGCAGCCCATGGCCCGCATAGAAGAACAGCGCCACGTCGGCGTTTTCGGCCTCGCCCGCGAACTTGCGCAAGGTGTCGGTCATGGCGTTCCGATTCAAATCGGTACCCTGCACCACGTCGAATCCGACGTTGCGCAACAGCGCCGCCATCGCCTCGGCATCCTTCGGAGGATTTGGAAGGTTGGCGACGTTCTTGTAGGCGCCATTACCGATGACCAAAGCCACGCGCTTTTCGGCATAGGAAGCGCTGGACCAACTCACGGCGACCGCAAGCAAGGCCCAGAACAGGTGACGAAAATATCGATGCATCATAGCTGCCCCGCTTAAAAATCTGCTTCGACACTCCCTTTACGGCAGAATAACATGTATTCCGGCGAGCCGCGATAAAGAAAACGCGATTTTGCCTGGAAAGCCCCCATTTGGCCGGCCAAGGCTAAGATTCGCAAGGAGTTACGCTCGATGGCCATCAAATTCGGTCGTTCGATTGAAGCCCGCACCCGTCTGACCCCGGTCGAGACCGAGGCGCCGCTTCGCGGCGACCGTCTCGACCTGCCAACCCGCCTGCGCCGCAACCGGCGCAGCGACTGGACGCGCCGCATGGTGCGGGAAAACGTCCTGACCACCAATGACTTGATCTGGCCGCTGTTCATCATGGAGGGGGACAATACCCGCGCTCCGGTCCCCTCCATGCCGGGGGTCGACCGGGTGACGGTCGACCAGGCGGTGCGCGAGGCCGAGCGGGCGGCCAAGCTGACCATCCCCTGCCTGGCGCTTTTTCCCTATACCGACCCCAAATTGCGCGACGAAACCGGCAGCGAGGCGCTCAACCCCGACAACCTGGTGTGCCGGGCGATTCGGGCCATCAAGCAAGCGGTGCCCGACCTCGGCATCCTTTGCGACGTGGCGCTCGATCCCTTTACCAGCCATGGCCATGACGGCTTGTTGCGCGACGGCGTCATCCTGAACGACGAGACCGTGGCGGTGCTGGTCAAGCAGGCGCTCGTGCAGGCCGAGGCTGGCTGCGACATCATCGCGCCCTCGGACATGATGGACGGGCGGGTCGGCGCCATCCGAGCGGGGCTCGATGCCGCCGATTTCGCCGATGTCTCGATCATGTCCTATGCGGCGAAATATGCCTCGGTGTTCTACGGGCCGTTCCGCGACGCGGTCGGCTCCTCCAAGACGCTGACCGGCGACAAGCGCACCTACCAGATGGATCCGGCCAATACCGACGAAGCGTTACGCGAGGTCGCGCTCGACATCGAGGAAGGCGCCGACATGATCATGGTCAAGCCCGGCATGCCCTATCTCGATATCATCCAGCGGGTGAAGGAGACTTTCGCCATGCCGACCTTCGCCTACCAGGTGTCGGGCGAATACGCGATGCTGACCGCGGCGGCGCAGAACGGCTGGCTCGACGGCGAGCGCGCGATGTTTGAAAGTCTTACGGCCTTCAAGCGCGCGGGCGCCGACGGTGTGCTCACCTATTTCGCCCCGCGCGTGGCGGAAAAACTGACAAAGGGCTGAAACGCTCAAGGGCGCACTTCCCTCCTCGTCACCGGCCCGGTGATCTTTGAAATAACAGGCAGACGTTTCCATGGGTGAATTCGCCATCGGCCAAGGCGTGTCGCGCTTCGAGGATCCGCGGCTGATCCGCGGCGGCGGCCGCTATATCGACGACATCAAGCTGGCCGGCATGGCGCACGGCGTGGTGCTGCGCTCGCCGCATGCCCACGCCAACATCAAGTCGATCGACACCGCGGCGGCAAAAGTCGCCCCCGGCGTGTTGTGCGTGCTCACCTGCGCCGACATCAAGGCGGCGGGCTACGGCGACCTGCCGGTGCCGGGCGGGTTCAAGCGGCGCGACGGCTCGCCGATGTACAAGCCGCGCTATCCAATCCTGGCCGAGGATCGCGTGCGCTGGGTCGGCGACTATGTCGCCTTCGTGGTCGCCGAAACCATCGCGCAAGCGCTCGACGCCGTCGAATTGATCGCGGTCGACTTCGAGGAGCTTCCCGCGGTCACCTCGACCGCCGAAGCATCACAGTCCGCAAGCCCGCGCGTCTGGGAGGATTGCCCGGACAATATCTGTTTCGTCCAACTGATCGGCGATAAGGACGCGGTCGACGCTGGATTCGCGCGGGCCGACCGGGTGGTCAAGCATCGCTTCGTGGTCAACCGCGTGACCGCCGCCACCATGGAGCCGCGCGGCGCTGTCGGCGACTACAATGCCGCCGACGGTCGCTACACCGTCTACACGCCGATGCAGCGTCCGCATCCGACGCGCGCCGACCTCGCCAAGGTGCTCAAGGCGCCGGAAAGCAAGGTGCGCATCGTCACCGGCGACACCGGCGGCTCGTTCGGCATGAAGTCGCCGATCTTCAACGAGACGCCGCTGGTGCTGCTCGCCTCCAAGCTCACCGGCCGGCCGGTGAAATGGATCTCGACCCGCACCGAAGCTTTCCTGAGCGACGCGCAGGCGCGCGACAATGTCACCGAGGCCGAGCTGGCGCTCGATAGCGACGGCCACTTCCTCGCCATGCGGGTGAAGACGATCGCGGCGATTGGCGCCTATCTGCAGCACGCAATGCCGGCCTTCATGCAGAATGCCGGTACGCTCGCCGGCGTCTACCGCACCCCGGCGCTGCACGTCGACATCACCGGCGTGTTCAGCAATACCAACCCGATGCGGCCCTATCGCGGCAACGGCCGCCCCGAGGCCGCTTTCATCATCGAGCGCATGGTCGAACTGGCAGCGGCGGAACTCGGTATCGATTCCGCCGAGCTGCGCCGGCGCAACTACGTGCCGCCGTCGGCCATGCCGTTCAAGACCGGGCTCACCTTCACCTACGACAGCGGCGAGTTCGAAAAGAACATGGACCTCGCGCTGGAGCTGGCCGACCGCAAGGGCCTGAAGGCGCGCAAAGTCGAGGCGCACAAGCGCGGCAAACTATTGGGCTTCGGCTTGTCCAACACCATCGAACGCGCCGGCGCGCCCAGCACCGAAGGCGCCGAGGTGCGCTTCGACCGCTCCGGCTCGGTGACGTTGTTCTCCGGCTCGAATAGCCAAGGCCAGGGCCACGAGACGGTGTTCAAGCAATTGGTCTGCGACCGGCTCGGGCTCGACCCCAAAGAGGCGCAATATATCCAGGGCGATACCGACGAGGTGTTCTACGGCGAAGGCACCGGCGGTTCGCGCTCGGCTACGCTCGCCGGCTCCGCCTTCTACATGGCGACCGAGAAAGTCGTCACCAAAGCGCGCGCGATTGCCGCGCATATGCTCCAGGTCGAGGAGAGCGATCTCAAATTCGACGATGGCGTTTTTTCAACCAACAAGACAAACCGCACGCTTTCCGTCAAAGAAATCGCGGTCGCGTCGTTTACCAAGGCCAATCTACCGAACGACATGGAGCCGGGGCTGTTTTCAACGGCGGTCTATCAGGCGCCGGTCAACAACTACCCCAACGGATGCCATATCTGCGAACTGGAGATCGACCGCGAGACCGGCAAGGTCGATATCACGCGCTACAGTGTGGTCGACGATTTCGGCACCGTGCTCAATCCGATGCTGCTGCATGGCCAGGTGCATGGCGGTATCGCGCAAGGCGCCGGCCAGGCGCTGATGGAGGACATCCATTTCGACGCTGCCGGCCAGCTCGTCACCGCCTCGTTCATGGACTATGCCATGCCGCACGCCCACGATCTCAGCGACATGGAGGTCGAGAGCAATCCGGTGCCGACCAAGACTAATCCGCTCGGCGTCAAGGGCTGCGGCGAAGCCGGCTGCGTCGGCGCGCTGCCGGCGGTCACCAATGCGCTGATCGATGCGCTATCGGAATTCGGCGTCAGGCACATCGAGATGCCGGCGACGCCCGAGCGCGTCTGGCGCGCGATGCAAGGCTGAAAACTCCGGCCGTCCCCGCGCAAGCGGGGACCCAGGGTGGCCATATTCCACATTGCGAGATCGGATACTGGATTCCCGTTTGCGCGGGAATGAGCGCAATTTTCAGCGCTTTCGGGTGACGGAGAACACTCCCGGCATTACACTACCGCCTGATTCGTCGCCTCTTTGTGCGTCGCGTACCCAAATTCAATCAACGCTTCTCGCGCGACCGCAAGGAGATGTCCCATGCGCAATGTCGGACGCAAACTCGCCTTTGTTCTGGCGTCCTCGAACCATGGCACGATGATCGTCAACCGGTTCGACTACCGCATGGCCGGCGCCGGCGGCATTGGCGTCGGTTTCCAGATTCTCGAGGCCGGCGCCTACGATCCGGTCGAGGTCGAATTGGCAACGCAATTGCTCGAGTTGCGCCGCCGTTATCACGGCGACGGTGTGGTGGCGCTCGACTGCGGCGCCAATATCGGGGTGCATACCGTCGAGTGGGCGACCGCGATGACCGGCTGGGGCTCGGTGGTCGGAATAGAGGCGCAGGAGCGCCTCTATTATGCGCTGGCGGGCAACATCGCGGTCAACAACTGCTTCAACGCCATCGCCATCCACGCCGCCGTGTCCTCGGAGTCCGGTACCATGAAGGTGCCGACGCCGGACTACCTCACGGCGTCAAGCTTCGGCAGCCTCGAGTTGCGCCCGCACGAGGGCAATGAATTCATCGGTCAGCAAATAGACTATTCGGACGCCAATACAATCGCGATCCAGAAGATCGCGATCGACGCGCTCAACCTGCCGCGCGTCGATCTGATCAAGATCGATATCGAGGGCATGGAATTGGAGGCGCTCGAAGGCGCGCAGGCGACGATCCAGGAGAGCCGCCCGATCCTGCTGGTCGAATCGATCAAGGCCGGGCAAGAGCTTTTGCGGTCGTGGCTAGAGCAGCGCGGCTACCACGTCGTCGACGCCGGCCTCAATCTGCTGGCGATTCACAAAACCGACGCGACGGTGAACGAGCTCAAGGTTCGCGAGCCGGCGCCGCAATCGTCGGCCGCCTGAATTTCATTCCATCGTCGCGCCGGTATCGATGCGCGCCGGCTGATAGCCGTCGGCGGCGAGCGCGGAGATGATTTCCTCGGCGTGGGCGGCGTCGCGCGTTTCGACCGTGACGTCGAGGCGGGCGCCCTTGGCCGGCACGTCGAGAAACAGCCGGCGGTGATCGACTTCCAGGATATTGGCGCCAAGCTCGCCAAGCCGCGTGGCGATGAGGCCGAGGACCCCCGGCTGGTCCGGCATCGTCAGCCGAAATGAGACAATGCGGGACTCGCGCTCCAATTCGCGCACGGTAATGGACGCAAGGATGCGCGGATCGATATTGCCGCCGGACAGAATGATGCCGACCTTCTTGTGTCGGAAGCGGTCCTGATTGGCCAGCAGCGCCGCCAGGCCGGCGGCTCCGGCGCCTTCGGCAACGGTTTTCTGCAATGTGGCGAAGGCGTTCACCGCGCGCTCAAGATAAGGCTCGTCCACCAGCAGGATGTCGGAGACAAGTTCGCGCACGATCGACACGGTGAGGCCGGTGACTTTTTTCACCGCGATGCCTTCGGCCAGCGTCGGCCCGCCGGCCGGGCGGTTTCCTCCATGCACGGCATTCCACATCGAGGGATAGAGCGCCGCCTCCGCGCCGACGATGTCGACGGCGGAATTGATTGCCTTGGCTGCGATGGCGTTGCCGGCGATCAGGCCGCCGCCGCCGATTGGGATTACCAGACAGTCGAGGTCGCCGACGTCCTCCAGCATCTCCAGCGCGACAGTGCCCTGCCCGGCGACGATGCTGGGGTCGGCGTACGGATGCACTTGGACGTAGCCATGTTCGTTGACGAGTTCTTCAACCCGCGTCTGCGCCTCGCCGACCAACTCGCCGTGCAGCACCACCTTGGCGCCATGCGAGCGGGTCGCCGCCACTTTCACGAACGGCGTGGCGACCGGCATGACGATGGTCGCCGGGATGCCCAGCCGCGCGGCATGATAGGCCACCGCCTGCGCATGGTTGCCGGCCGACATCGCGATGACGCCGCGGTGGCGCTCCGCCTCGTTGAGCGAGGCGAGCTTGTTGAGCGCGCCGCGGTCCTTGAACGAGTTCGTGACCTGAAGGTTCTCGTACTTGACGTAGACTTCCGCTCCGGTGAGCGCCGACAGCCGCGGCGCCGGCAGCATGGGGGTGCGCATCACCGCGCCGCGGATGGTACGACGGGCGGCTTCAATGGCGGCGAAATCGACGGTCACGTGCTTGTCTCCCGATAGGTCTTGCAGATTGCCGGAACTGGCGCCACCAATCCAGCCGCCATGGTGCGACCTCAGGGCCGATAACGCCACTTGCGCGAGCCCGATTCTTTCTCCATGTCCAAGAGGTCCGACGAAGCGGTTCCCATGCCCGACCAAAGGATTCAGGGGCTCGGCATGCCGATCGACATCAAACCGCACGCCTACGACCCGGCCGCGAACCCAGAACTGTTCGAAGGCGTATTGGCGCGCCGGGTGGTGGCCTTCGTGATCGATTTTATCATCATCGCCGTTCCGGTCGTGTTGGCGGCCATGCTGATCTTTGCCTTCGGGCTGGTGACCCTGGGGCTGGGCTGGGCGCTGTACTGGTTCTTGCCGCCGGCCACGGTGGTCTGGGCGCTCGTCTATTTCGGCGTCACCCTCGGCGGCGAACGCTCGGCCACCATCGGCATGCGGGTCATGGATCTTGAGATGCGCACTTGGTACGGCGCGCCGGCCTATTTCGTGCTCGGCGCCGTGCACGCCATCGTGTTTTGGCTTTCGATCTCGGCGTTGACGCCGCTCATCCTGCTGGTTGCCTTCTTCAACGAGCGTCGCCGGTTGTTGCACGATATCCTGCTCGGCACGGTGGTGATCAACAATTCGGTGCGCGCGGGCGTGCTACGCGCCACCATGGCGAGCGCGCATTGATCATGGAATGGGCTTTGACGAACAGCGCGCGGGGCGTAATGCTATGGGCGCAGCAGGGGATTCCTGCTGAATGAGACCGTTTCCGTGACCCAGCATTCGCGCGACACGCCGCAATTTTATCTGACCGCGCCCTCGCCCTGCCCCTATTTGGCCGGCCAGGAGGAGCGCAAGGTGTTCACGCATCTGGTCGGCGAGCGCGCCTCCGAGCTCAACGACCTGCTCACCCATGGCGGCTTCCGCCGCAGCCAATCGATTGCCTATCGGCCGGCCTGTGAGAGCTGCCGAGCCTGCGTCTCGGTGCGGGTGATAGCGGCGGATTTCGAGCCGTCGCGCAATATGCGGCGCATCGCCGAGCGTAGCGCCGACGTGGTCGGCGATATGCGCGAGCCCAATCCGACCTCGGAGCAATATTCGGTCTTCCGCGCCTATCTCGACACCCGCCACCGCGACGGCGGCATGGCCGACATGACCGTGCTCGACTACGCCATGATGATCGAAGACAGCCATGTCGACACGCGCCTGGTCGAATATCGCCGGCGCGGGCCCGACACCGGCATCAACGGCCGCGGCGCCGGACAGTTGCTGGCCATGGCGCTCACCGACGTGCTCTCGGACGGGCTGTCGATGGTCTATTCGTTCTTCGATCCGGATGCCGGCGAGCGCTCGCTCGGCACGCTGATGATCCTCGACCACATCGAGCGCGCCAAGGCGATGGGCCTCGCCTACGTCTATCTCGGCTATTGGGTGCCGGGGTCGCGCAAGATGGACTACAAAGGCCGCTTCCTGCCGCAGGAACGGCTGATGCCCTCGGGCTGGACGCGGGTCGAAAAGTAGCGCCGCGCTAATCCAAGCCTGGGATTGGCACGCCGAAAGTCTGCAGGATCAGAAACATATTGAGCAGCAGCACCAGCGCGGTCGCCACCGCGGCCAGTACGCGAGTCATCCGGCTATTGACGAACGAACCCATGATGTCGGCGCGCCCGGTGAACTTCAAAAGCGCGATCATCGGCAGCGGCAGCGCGATTGACAGCACCACCTGGCTGACCACCAGCGCCGTGGTGGCGTTCACGCCATAGGCGACGACCACGAAGGCCGGCACCATGGTGATCACCCGCCGCAGCCAGATTGGAATGCGGAAGCCGACGAACCCCTGCATGATCATCTGCCCGGCCATGGTGCCGACCACCGAACTCGATACGCCGGAGGCGATGAGCGAGAGCAGGAAGACACCGGCGGCGCCGATGCCAAGCAACGGCGCCAGCGTGTGATAGGCGGTTTCGATCTCGGCTACGTCCGGATAGCCGGCGTGGAAGGCGCCCGACGCCATCATCACCATCGCCATGTTGACCAGGCCGGCGATTGCCAACGCGATCACCACTTCGTGGTTGGAGATGCGCACCAGCATGCGCCGCTCGTGCTCGTCGCGCCCGGGCGTGCGCGCCTGCGTCAGCCCCGAATGCAGGTAGACCGCGTGCGGCATGACGGTGGCGCCGATGATGCCGACCGAGATCAGCAGCGCCTCGGCATCGGGGATTTCCGGCTTGAACGAATGAAACAAGGCCGAGCCCCAATCGACCGGCACAATGAATATCTCGATCAGGTAGCAAAGCCCGATGATGGCGACCAAGCTGCCGATGATCAGCTCGACCGGCCGGAAGCCGCGGCTCTCCACCATCAGGATGCCGTAAGTGATGACGGCGGTGACGCCCATGCCGTAGATCAGCGGCATCTTGAACAGCAGCGCCAGCCCGACGGCGCCGCCGAGAAATTCGGCGAGATCGGTGGCCATGGCGGCGATTTCGCTGACCACCCACATCGCCCATACCACCGGCTTAGAAAAATGATCGCGGCACATTTCCGCGAGATTACGGCCGGTAACGATGCCGAGCTTGGCCGACAGCGCCTGGAACAGCATGGCGATGAGGTTGGCCAGCAGCACGACCCACAGCAGCCTGTAGCCGTATTTCGCCCCGGCCTGGATGTTGGTCGCAAAATTTCCCGGGTCCATATAGGCGATCGAGGCGACGACGGCCGGACCGGCAAAGGCCAGATAGGCGGCCCAGCCGCGCCGTTCCCCACTCAGGATCGCCTGCGCGGCCAGCACGGTTCGGTCGGTCAGGGATTTCGGTGTCGCCGCGTCCATCGGACTCTAAGTGCTTTGCTGCCCTGCAAAATTAGGTTCACATCAAACCAACTTAAGCTTATTGCGAATAATTTGCAATTGCAATCTCATTGGGAACTCGATCCCGGACAAGCTGTTGTGCAGGCTTGACGCTTAGCATCGGAGGCCAGCTATCGTTCGAATCGGCGTATGCGATGGCCCTTGGCTGCCAGGGGGCACCGACAGCGGGTGCTAGGCAGGTCTTCACTTAGGATTGGCGGGCGACATGACCATTCGCGGCCGATGGCTTTGGCTCTGCGCCCTGCTGGCGCCGGCGGCGCTCGCCGGCGCGCCGGCCTTGGCCGCCGCCGAGGGCCAGAAGGGTCCCTCCGAACTGCTGTTTGTCGCCCAACTCATGCTGCTGATCCTGGTCGGTCGCGTGCTCGGCGAGGTCATGTTGCGTATGAAGCAGCCGGCGGTGATGGGGCAGCTGATCGCCGGCCTGGTGCTCGGCCCGTCGCTGCTCGGCGCGCTCTTCCCCGACTTCCAGCACGCGCTGTTCCCCGCCGCCAAGGAACAGCAGGCGATGCTCGATGCCGTCGCGCAGTTCGGCATCCTCATGCTGCTCCTGCTCACCGGCATGGAAACCGATCTGAAGCTGGTGCGACAGACCGGTTGGGCTTCGACCGCCGCCTCGCTCGCCGGCATCGTGGTGCCGTTCGCCTGCGGCGTCGCCTTGGGCGAGGCGCTGCCCGACGCCATGCTGCCCGATCCGAGCAAGCGGCTGGTCACCGCGCTGTTCCTCGGCACCGCGCTGTCGATCGCCTCGGTGAAGATCGTGGCCACGGTGATCCGCGAGATGAACTTCATGCGGCGCACCGTCGGCCAGGTGATCCTCGCCTCCGCGATTATCGACGACACCGTGGGCTGGATGATCGCCGCGGTGATTTTCAGCCTGGCGCTGCAGGGTCATGTCGATGCGTTCAGCGTCGCCAAGAGCGTGCTCGGCACCCTCGTCTTCATGGGCCTGAGCTTCACCGTCGGCCGCCGCATCGTGTTCGTCGTCATCCGCTGGGTCAACGACAACCTGATGAGCGACTTCGCCGTCATCACCGCCATCCTGCTGATCATGGGCATCATGGCCATGATCACCGACCTGATCGGCGTGCATACCGTGCTCGGCGCTTTCGTCGCCGGCATTCTGGTCGGTAAATCGCCGATCCTCACCCGTCACATCGACGAGCAATTGCGCGGGCTGATCATCGCCTTCTTCATGCCGGTATTTTTCGGGACCGCCGGTCTCGCCGCCGATCTGACGATCCTGAAGAACCCTTCCCTGCTGCTGCTCACGGTGGGGCTGATCGCCATCGCCAGCGTCGGCAAATTCGCCGGCGCCTTCATCGGCGGCAAAGCCGGCGGGCTCTCGGTGCGTGAGTCGCTCGCGCTCGGCACCGGCATGAATGCGCGCGGCTCGACCGAAGTCATCGTGGCGACCATCGGCCTGTCGATGGGCGCGCTCAACGAGAGCCTGTTCACCATGATCGTCACCATGGCGGTGGTCACCACCATGGCGATGCCGCCGACGCTGCGCTGGGCGCTCGCCCGGCTGCCGATGCGCAAGGAGGAAAAGCAGCGGCTCGAGCGCGAGGAGATGGAAGCCAAAGGCTTTGTGCCGAAATTGGAGCGGTTGCTGCTCGCGGTCGACGAAAGCGCCAACGGCAGGTTCGCCACCCGCATCGCCGGCATGCTGGCCGGTCACAAGGGCATGCCAACCACAATCATGCACATCAAGACCGACAAGAAGACTGGCAAGGCGGCGGCCGAAGCGCAAAAGGAGGCGGCCAAGGAGGCAAGCCAGACCGTCAAGGATATCGCCGGTCAGGTCGACAACACGGCGAAGGCCGACGAGAAAACCGAGGCGACCAAGCTCGACGTCACCACCATTGTCGAGAAGGCGCCGAAATCGGCGGCCATCGCGGAGGAAGCCGAGAAGGGCTACGGCTTGCTGCTAATCGGGCTGGAGAAGATGGTCGCGCGCCGCAATCAATTCCATGACGACGTCACCACACTTGCCGGTGGCTTCGAGGGCCCGCTGGCGGTCGTCGACGCGCGCGACGGGCATCTCAAGGCTCCGATCGAAGGCAAATTAAGCATCCTGGCGCCGGTCGACGGCACCGAAACCGCGCGGCGGGCGGCGGAAGTCGCTATCGTGATCGCGCGCGCCAGCAACGCCCCCATCACCGCGCTTTATGTGGCGCCCGGCGCGAAGAAGCGCTCGCGCCAGTATGAGGAGGCCATCCTTAAGGACATTGTCGCGCTCGCCGACACCTACGAGATCACCATACGCACGGCCGTGCGCGCCGACATCGCCGCCGACGAAGCGATCACCAAGGAGATGAACCGGCGACGGCACAATCTCGTGGTGTTCGGCGTTGGCCGGCGTCCGGGCGAGAAGCTGTTCTTCGGCGATACGGCCGCCGCGCTCTTGGAAAAGTCGGAGAAGTCGCTGCTGTTCGTGGCGAGCTGAAACTAGGCTGACAAAGGCAATACCGCTTCGCGCAAAAACGTGGCGGCTTCCGAGAGGATTGTCTTTGGTAACGAGAACCTGTCGATTTCATCGAACTCTCGCCTTCGGCAAAAAGCGTGACATCTCGTTCATAAATTCAATCTCTGTTTGCGGCTTCGCAAGCAGAGTCGCACGGTTTGATGCCTTCGCGACGGGGTCGACAGTCTTGTAGTCTTTGAATTTCTTTTCGGTCATCGCGCGATCCGACTTGGCTCCCAACTGCCGCCGCAGGAACCAGATATCCCAGATATCGCGGTACTTAATGACCGGCCGTGCCGTCAACGCCACGGCCTTGTCAGCGAGAATCTCCGCTGGTTGCTCGGCACGCAGGATGAGGTTCGGAATATCCGGCAGGTCAAATCGATTGGCGACGACGACGCCGCCATTGTCATAAGACGGGACATTGGCGAACTCAATCTTGATGAATGAACGCGGCGCGCGTGCGGTGGCATCGATCGGAATCCGGATTTGCCAAGTCGCAACGGAAACAGCGTCCTGTTCCAGCGCAGGCAGGTTTTCAGGGCTTTTTAGTTCGATGGCATCGCGACTCAAGCCGAAATTCCTCGCAAGCACATGAACGGCCGCGTCCAAGGCGCGATCGACGATCTCTCCGAATTGGGTCGCGTCGATGTAGTCGCCCTTCGCCCCACAGACAAAATCGAGATCCTCGCTGTAGCGCTCGCCGCGATAACAAAGCCGCAATGCAGTTCCACCCTGGAAAATGACACGTTCGAGGATGCGCGCTTCCGATAAGGCCCACAGAACATGGAGGTGAATTATCTCCTTCATGACGTTTTGTTCCATCTCCGGCTGGATACCGGCGCGACGGATTGCGTCAGCAACAAAAGCCTTGAGACTTATAACTCTGTTGTTCATGTCGCGGCCTCCGCCGCAGCCGCGGCGCGCAACGTCACATCATCGACCAAGCCAATATTGCGCCCGACGCGCTTAAGATCGCGCCACGCACGCTCAATCGATGCGCGCGGCAATTCGGGGCCATTAAACTCAACTCCATTCTCCGCCGTCACAGGCCGGTCGGTATGGACAAACTCGACAATGCCCCACGGCATGTTGAATCGCCCGGACGCCCCAGTGGTCATGCAAGTCAGAGCGGTTGCCCCCTGCGAGATGATGCCAGCCTGCGAAAGACACGCTTCAAGACTGAGGTAGCTGAATTCGCCAGGCCGAAGAAACGGCACCAACGCGGGACGTGGATCGTTCGGCAGCGAGCGGGCTCGTGGATTGACATAGACCCCACGGGCGGCGCGCACGAGCACGCCGCGGTCCGTCACCCGCTTCAGTGCCAGCGCATGATAAGATCGCTCGACGCCCCCAAGCAGGGCCGACAATGTGCCGGGTGTGAACGCCCAAACGCCCTGATCATCAGCCTTGGCGAGAAGCCGCTGAAGCTCAATCTGTTGCATAAGTCATATTGTAATTATCAATAACGATAATTTCAACATGAGATGCCGACGCCGGAGGCCATATCGGGAATGGGTTATCATTCCTGGTTAGTCTGCGCAGCTGGCGCGCCGCGGAACTTGTTGCTCTTCGGGAAGCCCCTGGGCGCGATGCGGCCGGCGGCGGCGCGGTCGCCGCGCCAGTCCTTCAATTCCTTCATCTCCAGCGTGAAGCTGCGGCCGGCGCCGTCGGTCCAGGTAAGACCGTCGGCCGCTTTGAAGGTTGTGACGTCGGACAGCCCCTTCTCCTTGTAGCGCTGCAGGCGCACGCCACGCCCGCGCGTCATCTCCGGCACTTGGTCGAGCGCGAAGATTACCATCTTACGGTTCTCGCCGATAATGGCGGCAAGCTCGCCGTCGACCGTGGTCAGCGCCGCCGCTTTGTCGGCGCCCTTCAAGTTCAGCACCTGCTTGCCCTTGCGGGTGGTGCCGAGCACTTCGTCCTCCGGCACCACGAAGCCGTTGCCGCCGTGGCTCGCCAGCAAGAACTTGCGGCCGCCTTGGTAGGCCAACGCCGCGACTACATCGGCATCCTGCTCAAGATCGAAATAGAGCCGTACCGGCTCGCCGTGCCCGCGCCCGCCCGGCAGTTTCGAGGCCTCGATGGTGTAGAACTTGCCGTTGCTGGCGAAGATCAGGACCTTGGCGGTGGTCTCGGTCGGGAAAGCGAATTTCAGCGCGTCGTCGGTCTTGAACGCGACCCCCGAAAGATCGCTGACATGGCCGCGCAGGGCGCGGATCCAGCCCTTCTCGGACACGACGACGGTGATCGGCTCGCGCACCACCATCGCTTCCTCGATCGCGGCCTCGTCGTGCTCGGGCGCCTCGGCGAATGAGGTGCGCCGCTTGCCGATAGCGGTCTTGGGGCCGAATTTCTCCTTCAGCTCCTTGATCTCGACGGCGATGGTCTTCCACTGCTTGTCGGTCGAGCCGATCAGCGATTTGATCTGTTTGAGCTCCTCGCGCAGCGCCTTATCCTCGGCGCGGATTTCCATTTCCTCGAGCTTGCGCAGATTGCGCAGCCGCATGTTGAGGATGGCGTCGGCTTGCACGTCCGAGAGCTTGAAGGTCTTCATCAGGACGGGTTTGGGCTCGTCCTCGCGCCGGATGATCTTGATCACCTTGTCGAGGTTGAGATAGGCGACAAGATAGCCGCCGAGCACTTCCAGGCGGTGCTCGATCTCGGCCTGCCGGTGCTTGGAGCGGCGCACCAGCACGTCGCGGCGGTGATCGAGCCATTCGCGCAGGATCTCCGCCAGGCCCATCACCATCGGGATGCGGCCCTTCGACAACACGTTCATGTTGAGCGGAATGCGCGCCTCAAGCTCGGTGAGCTTGAACAACGACTCCATCATCAGCCCGGCGTCGACGGTGCGCGCACGCGGCTCGATCACCAGGCGGATGTCCTCGGCCAATTCATCGCGCACGTCGGCGATCAGCGGCAGCTTCTTGTCGTTGAGCAACTCGGCGATCTTTTCGACCAGCCGCGACTTCTGCACCTGCCAGGGAATTTCCGTGATCACCACCACATAGGTACCGCGCCCGGTGTCCTCGCTTTCCCAGCGCGCCCGCACGCGGAACGAGCCGCGCCCGGTGTTGTAGGCTTCCGCGATCGCCTCGGCGGAATCGACCACCAAGCCGCCGGTCGGGAAATCGGGACCCTTGACGTATTTGAGCAGCGTGCGGCTGCGCGCGTTCGGGTTGCCGATCAGGAACAGCGCGGCGTCGCACAGCTCGGCCGCGTTGTGCGGCGGGATCGAGGTCGCCATGCCGACCGCGATGCCTTGCGAGCCGTTGGCCAGTAGATTGGGAAACGCCGCCGGCAGCACCACCGGCTCTTCATTGGTACCGTCGTAGCTCGGGCGGAAGTCGACGGCATCCTCGTCGATGCCGTCGAGCAACAGCCGCGCGACCTCGGTGAGGCGCGATTCGGTGTAGCGCATGGCGGCGGCGTTATCGCCATCGACATTGCCGAAATTGCCCTGCCCGTCGATCAGCGGATAGCGCTGCGCGAAATCCTGCGCCAGCCGCACCATGGCGTCATAGATCGCCTGGTCGCCGTGCGGATGGAAATTGCCCATCACGTCGCCGACCACCTTGGCCGACTTCTTGAAGGTGGCGCCAGGGTCGAGTCGCAAGCTCCGCATCACGTGCAAGATGCGCCGGTGCACCGGTTTGAGACCGTCGCGCGCGTCCGGCAGCGCCCGGTTCATGATGGTGGAGAGGGCATAAGCGAGATAGCGCTCTTCCAGCGCCGCGCGCAGCGGGACCTCTTCAACCTCGCCTTTTTCGGGGGGAATCAGTCTCTTATTCATGTCCGATAGCTAACGCTTCGGTCAGCGAGGAACAAGGCATAGTGCTTGATTACGCCACGCTCGGTAATGCGCGGGTGAGCGCGGCGATGAAGTGCGCGCGTTCGTCCGAGAGCGCGAGCCCGCGCGGCTCCAGCACATACCGCTCCAGGAAATAGCCGGTGACGGCGAAGCCGTCGGCAAGGTCGCCGCCGACGGGTACGGCCGCGGGCTCGCGCAAGAAGGCCGGCAGCCGCAGCAACTTGTCGGCCCAGGGCTCGCCGGCCGCGCGCGATACCGCGCGCCCGGATTTGGGCGAGACATAAATAAGATCGCCGGTCGCACCGGTCGAGGCGCATTGCGCGAGATCGAGCCCGAAGCCGAGCTCGGACAACAACTGCAATTCAAAGCGCGCGACCATCGGCGCGGCGCTACCCGCATCGTCCAGGCGGTCGAGGATGGCGTCGAGCGTTTCATGCAAGCCGGCATGTGGATCGCGTTCCGGCAGAAGCCGCATCAGCGCGGCCAAGTGCGTGACGCCATAGACCGCATGCGGCGCGGCGAAGAAACTTGCCGCACGCAAGTTCAGACCTTCAACCGTGTAGCTGCCGAGATGCTCGTCGAGCCGCGCGCGCCAAGTCGCGCTTACGCTGTTGCCTGTCTGCAGGACCGGCTTGAGGCGCGAGCCGAAACCGCCGCGCACCAGCCCGAGATGGCGGCCATGATCGCGCGTCATCAGGTCGAGGATGGCGTTGGCCTCCCCGTGCCGCTTGACGCCGACCACGATGCCTTCGTCGGTCCATTGCATGCGCTTGACGCCTCATCCTTCGAGACGCGCCCTTCGGGCGCTCCTCAGGATGAGGCGAATGAGTAGCCCTCATGGTGAGGAGCGCGGCGAAAGCCGCGCGTCTCGAACCATGAAGGCGAGTCCCGGACGCCGTCAATCCTTCGGAAACTCCAGCCCCATCGCGCGGTAGCGCTCCGGGTCGTCGCCCCAGCCCTCGCGCACCTTCACGAACAAGAACAAATGCACCTTGGCCTCGACGATTGATGCGATCTCCTTGCGGGCCGCCTCGCCGATCGCCTTGATCGCCTGCCCGCCTTTGCCGAGCACGATTTTGCGCTGACTGTCACGCTCGACATAGATGGTCTGCTCGATGCGGATATCGCCCTTACGCAACTCCTTCCAGACCTCCGTTTCGACCGTTGCCTGATAAGGCAATTCCTGATGCAGCCGCTCGAACAGTTTCTCGCGCGTGATCTCGGCCGCCAACTGCCGCAGCGGCGCATCCGACATCTGATCCGCCGGATAGAGCCACGGGCCCGGCGGCACCCGCGCCGCCAGCCAGGCTTTGAGATCGGCGACGCCGTCGCCGTTGAGCGCCGAGATCATGAAGCTCGCTTCGAAGGCGACCTTGGCATTGGCGGCCTTGACCATGCCGAGCAGCGCCGGCTTGTCCACCAGATCGATCTTGTTGAGGATGAGCAGCTTCGGCGCCCTCACCTCGGCAAGTCTGTCGAGGATCGCGTCGGCCTCTTCGTCCATCCCCTTGCGCGCATCGATCAGCACGCCGACCAAGTCGGCATCGTGCGCGCCGCTCCAGGCCGTCGCCACCATGGCGCGGTCGAGCCGCCGGCGCGGCGCAAAGATGCCCGGCGTGTCGACAAAGATGAGTTGCGATTGGCCGTCAACCGCGATGCCGCGGATCAGCGCGCGCGTGGTCTGCACCTTGCGCGAGACGATGGTCACCTTGGAGCCGACCAGCGCATTGAGCAGCGTCGACTTGCCGGCATTGGGCGCGCCGATCAGCGCGACGAAGCCGCAGCGCGTGTCGTTTTCAGCCATTTTCGGCCGACACGCCGACGCGGGTGAGCATGGCGCCGGCGGCGGCCTGCTCGGCGGCGCGCTTGGACGAGCCCAGCCCTTCCGCCGGCGGCCGGTCGGGCAGCACCACCGCGACGCGGAATTCCGGATCGTGGTGCGGGCCGGTGCGCGCGAGTTCGCGATAGGCCGGCGTGGGCAGGCCGCGCGCCTGCGCCCATTCCTGCAACATTGTCTTGGGATCGCGTAGCGGCCGCAGCGGCTTGAGCATGCGCGCTTTCCAGAACCGCGCGATCAGCTCATCGGCCGCCTTGTAGCCGCCGTCGATGAACACAGCGCCGACCAACGCTTCGCAGGCGTCCGCCAGGATGGTGGCGCGCAGGCGGCCGCCGGCGTGCGATTCCGAATTGCCGAGCTTGAGCGCGGGCCCGAGGTCCATGGCGCGCGCCACTTCCGCGCAGGTCTCCTTGCGCACAAGGTCGGCGAGCCGGCGCGACAGCTCGCCCTCGTTCGCCTTGGGGAAGGCGCGGTAGAGCATGTCGGAGATCACCAGCCCGAGCACGTGGTCGCCGAGGAATTCTAGCCGCTGGTAGCTGCCGGCGCGATTCTGCGGTCCGCCCGACAGGGCGGAGATGTGGGTGAGCGCCCGCTCGAATAGAGCCTTGTCGGCGAACTTGTAGCCGATCCTGTCCTCGAGTGCGTCTCTGTCCTTGGCGGCCTTGCGGCTCATCTGATGATCGTGAACAGGCGGTTCCAACGTACCGAGACCGGCCAGCGCCAGAATTCCCAGGCGTGCTCGCCTTGGTAGACCGAGAAAAAGATGATTTGCGCCTTACCGATGATGTTCTCGAACGGCACCATGCCGACCGGATGGCTGAAGCGGCTGTCGGTCGAGTTGTCGCGGTTGTCGCCCATCATGAAATAATGGCCCGGCGGCACGGTGTAGACCTGGGTGTTGTCGGCAAAGCCGTTGTCCACCAAGTCGAGCGTGTAATAGGTCTTGCCGTTGGGCAGCGTTTCTTTCCAGCGCTTCACCGGCGCTGCGACGATGCCTTCCTCGTTGTCGATAAAAGGCTTCACCAGTTCGTGCTTGATCGGCTTGCCGTTGAGGATGACCTGGCCGTCGATCACCTGAATTGTGTCGCCCGGCAGCCCGACGATGCGCTTGATGTAGTCGGTGTTCGGTTCGCCGGGCGGGCGGAATACCACCACATCGCCGCGCTGTGGCAGCCAGTCGCTCGGAAGCCGTCCGGAAAATATCGGCGGCGAAAAGGGCAGTGAATAATGGCTGTAGCCGTAGCTGTATTTCGACACGAACAGGTAGTCGCCGACCAACAAAGTCGCCTTCATCGAGCCGGAGGGGATATTGAACGGTTGGAACAGGAAGGTCCGGATGACCAGGGCGATGATCAGCGCATGGAATACGACGCGCACGGTTTCGCCGACGCCGCCTTCTTTCTTTTTTGTTCCGGATGTCACGCTCATTGGCCTCATCTGCCTCGCGCTGCGCCCACGGCGACTTTGTAGCGGGTGGACCTGCCAGGCGCAATCGAAGCGGCTGATCCGTAACTCTCTGGTGGAATTGGCTTTTCGGCTATTTTGTGGACTCGGCCGGCGCCGGCAGGGCGGAAATGATGACGATCGCCTGCGCAATGGGACCCTCGTCGGTGAGCGACACGTCGATCTTGGGCTCACAGCCGGCGGGCGTGATCGCCTTGAGCCGTTTGAGCGCGCCGCCGGTCAACCGCATGGTCGGACACCCGGACTTCAGATTGACCACGCCCATGTCGCGCCAGAATACGCCGCCGCGCAGGCCGGTGCCGAGCGCCTTGGCGCAGGCTTCCTTGGCGGCGAAGCGCTTGGCATAGGTTTCCACGCGATTGGCGCGACGCTCGGCCCTGGCGCGCTCGGCGTCGGTGAAGATACGCGCGAGGAAGCGCTCGCCGTGACGCTCGATCGTCTGCGCAATGCGCCGCACGTCGACGATGTCGGAGCCGAGGCCGATAATCATGCAGCTTTTTCCTTGCGCATGATCTTATCCAAAAACCGGCTGCCATCCCGGATCAAGTCCGGGACATGCTTATTCGGGATCATGCGTCCGCCTTTGCCCGCTGCCGCCCGCGATCCATGGCAGCGCGCATGAATGTCACGGTCTCGGCTAAGCCCTCATAGATCGCCTCGCCGATGAGAAAGTGGCCGATATTGAGCTCCACGATCTGCGGCAAGGCCGCAATGGTTTCCGCGCTGGCGTAGTCGAGGCCGTGCCCGGCGTGAACTTCGAGACCCAGTTCGCGCGCCATCTTCGCGCCATCGCAGATGCGTTGCCATTCAGCATCGGCAGTCTTTGCATCTTTCTCGATCAGCGCTTCGCACCACGCCCCGACATGGATTTCGACCACGGGAGCATGCAATTTGGCGGCGGCTTCGAACTGGCGCGGTTCGGCGGCGACGAACAGTGACACCCGCACGCCGGCATCGTTGAGCTTGGCCACGAACGGCGCGAGATGATTGTGTTGGCCGGCGGCATCGAGGCCGCCTTCGGTGGTCCGTTCCGTGCGCTTCTCAGGCACGATGCAGGCCGCGTGCGGGCGCGTGGCCAGCGAGATGGCCAGCATTTCGTCGGTTGCCGCCATTTCCAAATTCAACGGCTTGTCGATTTCGGCTTTCAGGCGCGCGACGTCATCGTCGCGAATATGGCGGCGGTCTTCGCGCAAGTGCGCGGTGATACCGTCGGCCCCCGCCGCGATCGCGAGCTTGGCGGCCCGCACCGGATCGGGATGGCGGCCGCCGCGCGCATTGCGGATGGTGGCGACGTGGTCGACATTGACGCCGAGGCGGAGGCGCGGAATGGACATTTAGAATCGATTCCAATCGGAATAGCCGAGCATTGCTAACATTATTCCTTGCGCATGATCTTATCCGAAAACCGGTTCCCATCCCGGATCAAGTCCGGGACATGCTTATTCGGGATCATGCGCTATCCAGTCACCCGTTCCGCTTTCGACACCACCGCCTTGGCGCGCAATTGCGCGATGATGGCGGTGAGATGCTTGAGGTCGTAGACCTCCAGATCGATCAGCACGTCGGTGAAATCGGGTGCGCGCCGCGTCATGCGGATATTGTCGATATTGCCGTCATGCTCGGCAATGACCTGGGCGATCTGCGCGAGCGAGCCCGGCTCGTTCACCGACTGCACGTCGATGCGGGCGGGAAACCGCCGCGGCGTGCTTTCTTCCTCGTCCCAACGCACGTCAAGCCAGCGCTCGGGCTTGTCCTCGAAGTCCGACAATGACGGCGACTGGATCGGATAGATGGTGATCCCCTCACCCGGCGTGAGAATGCCGACGATGCGATCGCCCGGCACCGCGCCGCCGTCGGGCGCGAAGCGCACCGGCAAATCGCCATTGATGCCGCGGATCGGAATTGCCGATCCATCGGTATCCGGCACCTTGAACTTCACCGAGGTGAGCTTCTTCAGGCCGAACCAGCCGCTCTCCGATTTGGGCTTCGCCGCCATGGCGGCGGCGCGTTCTTCTTTGTAGTCGGGATACATGGCGCGGGCGACATCGGACGCTTTCAATTCGCCGCGGCCGACCGCGGCCATCACGTCTTCGATCGACGCGCGCGCCAGCCGCGGCAGCGCGCCGGTGAGGTTTTCGTCCGAATAGACAATCTTGGCGCGCTGGAATAAGCGCTCGACGATGCGCTTGCCCAGCCCGGCATATTGCTCGCGCACCGCCACGCGCGTCGCCCGCCGGATCGACGCGCGCGCCTTGCCGGTCACCACGATCGACTCCCAGGCGGCCGGCGGTGCCGCTTGCGCCGTCGAGGTGATGACCTCGACCTCATCGCCATTGCCGAGCTCCGAGGTCAAGGGCGAAACCTTGCCGTTGATCTTGCAGCCGACCGCGGTGTTGCCGATGTCGGTGTGCACCGCATAGGCGAAATCGATCGGCGTCGCCTGGCGCGGCAGCGCGATCAATTTGCCGTTGGGCGTGAAACAGAACACCTGATCGTGGAACAGCTCGAGCTTGGTGTGCTCGAGAAATTCCTCCGGGTTGGAGCCTTCGGCGAGCGACTCGATGGTTCGCCGCAGCCAGGCAAAGGCGCTCGACTCACGTTCCAACACCTCGGTCGGCGAACCGACGTTGTCCTTATAGAGGGCATGCGCGGCGATGCCGTATTCGGCGATCTCATGCATTTCCGTGGTGCGGATCTGCAGTTCGACGCGCTGCTGGCCGGGGCCGATGACCGTGGTGTGGATCGATCGGTAGTCGTTGCCCTTCGGCGTCGAGATGTAATCCTTGAAGCGTTCCGGCACCATCGGCCAAGTTGTGTGCACGATGCCGAGCGCCTGGTAGCACTCAGTGACCGTCTTGACGATGGCGCGGAAGCCAAAAATGTCGGACAGTTGCTCGAAGCCGACCGACTTGCGCTCCATCTTGCGCCAGATCGAATAAGTGCGCTTGCGCCGTCCGCCCACCAAGGCGGTGATGCCGCGATCGGCCAGTTTCTTGGTGAGCTGCGCTTCGATTTCCCCGATCAGATGCTTGTTGCGCTCGGCCAGTCCTTCCAGCCGCGCATTAACCACCTGATAGGCGTCCGGATTGAGCTCGCGAAACGACAGATCATCGAGCTCCTCGCGCATCTCGTGCATGCCCATGCGGCCGGCGAGCGGCGCATAGATTTCGAGCGTCTCCTCAGCGGCGCGGCGGCGCGCCTCGGGCGGCATGTAGTCGAGGGTGCGCATGTTGTGCAGCCGGTCGGCGAGCTTGACCAGCAGCACGCGCACATCGTTGGCGATTGCCAAGAGTAGCTTGCGCAGGTTCTCCGCCTGCTTGGCTTCCTTGGTGACCAGATCGAGCTTTTTCAGTTTGGTGAGACCTTCGACCAGCCTGCCGATGTCGGGCCCGAACAGACTGTCGATTTCGGCGCGGGTGGTCTCGGTGTCCTCGATGGTGTCGTGCAGGAGCGCTGCGGCGATGGTGGCGTCGTCGAGCTTCAGATCGGTGAGGATCGCCGCCACCTCGATCGGGTGGGAGAAATAGGGATCGCCCGAGGCGCGGCGCTGCTCGCCATGCGCCTTCATGGCGTAAACGTAGGCGCGGTTGAGCAGAGCTTCGTTGGTGTCGGGATTATAGCGGCGCACGCGCTCGATCAGGTCGTATTGCCGCATCATGGGCTTGCGCGATTGCGCAAGCTTTTCAATCGGTTGCGACGGAACGCTAAGGCTCGGCGGCAGCGGCGCCCGGGTCGGCGGCTGGTTCTGCATGCGGGGAAGATCGGATCGTCGCGCCATATCCATAGGATATCACGTCGATTCCGGGCGGTCGCAAGGGAAAGCTTGTGGTTTTGGTTGCCAAATAACAACGGCCCGGCGAGGGGCGCCGGGCCGTTACCAAAAATTTACGCCAAGAACGGGCCGAGGATTGCTTATTCGGCGTCCTCTTCCGGCTGTTCTTCCGGCGGCGTGAGGCCTTCCAAGCCCTTGAGCAATTCTTCTTCTGTCATGCGGTCGGGCAAGACCTCGGTGTCGTCGGAATCGACGCCGGCACCGGCGCTGGCGCCGATCAGCGGCACCTCGGGCTCGGGCTCGTCAACCTCGACATATTTCTGCAGGCTATGGATCAAGTCTTCCTTCAAATCACCGGGCGAAACCGTGGTTTCGGCGATTTCGCGCAGCGCCACGACCGGGTTTTTGTCGTTGTCGCGATCGACGGTAATCTGTGACCCCGATGAGATCATGCGCGCGCGGTGACCCGCCAGCAGCACGAGATCGAAACGGTTCTCAACCTTGTCGATGCAGTCTTCTACGGTGACACGGGCCATCGGCTCGTCACTCCTTCAAGTGGAACTTTTCCTGAAATTCGCCCGTGTAGCTATCCTCTGCGGCCTTAAAGTTCAAGCATTTTTGTCTTGGTTTGGCCAAAACCCTCTGCTAGGCAAACTTTTGGGAGCCGCGGTTCGGTGTTTCCTATTTGATTTCTCGGAAGACCCCGAACCGCGCCGGTGCCAACGATTTTAACCGAAGGTGCCATTTATCGTCCCGTTGACGCCGAGCCGCTGCCGTACGCCGCGCCATCATGCGCGTCGGGCGAACATCGAATTGGCCCAGAGATTCGACGACGCATTCGCTCAACCCATAGAGACACAGCATGACCGTTCCCGGTGAAAAAATCGCTCTGTTTATTGACGGCGCCAATCTTTACGCCACCGCCAAGTCGCTCGGCTTCGACATCGACTACAAGCGACTGCTGCGCGAATTCCAGTCGCGCGGTTATCTCTTGCGCGCGTTCTATTACACCGCGGTGGTCGAGGATCAGGAATATTCCTCGATCCGTCCGCTGATCGACTGGCTCGACTACAACGGCTATTCGGTCGTTACCAAGGCGACCAAGGAATTCGTCGACCAGACCGGCCGGCGCAAGGTCAAAGGCAACATGGACATCGAGCTCGCGGTCGACGCCATGGAGATCGCCGGCACCATCGATCACATGGTGCTGTTCTCCGGCGACGGCGATTTCCGCTCGCTGGTGGAAGCCGTGCAACGGCGCGGCGTGCGCGTCACCGTCGTCTCCACCATCTCCACCCAGCCGCCGATGGTGGCCGACGAGTTGCGCCGCCAGGCCGACATCTTCGTCGACATCGTCACCTTGCAAGGCAAGATCGGGCGCGACCCGGCTGAACGCGCCGCCCGCGAGGCGCGCGGTCCGCGCGAGGACCGCGACCCGGGGCAACACACGCCGCAATTCCTGCAGCGTCCGCCGACGTCGCAGCGCGCGGGCGCCAGCGTCGGCGCCGATGACGACGACGACGAGTTGTTCGAATAGCGATTTGGGTGGCGCGTGATCTTGTCGGAAAACCGGTTCCCATCCCGGATCAAGTCCGGGACCGGCTTTTTCGGGATCGCGCGCTAGCCATGCCGGAGGCCGACGGCAAGCCGGGGCGTGATTGCCCGCGCTGCCCGCGGCTGGCTTCATTCCGCAAGAGCTGGCGCGCCAAGGAGCCGACTTGGTTCAACGCGCCAGTCCCCTCTTTCGGTCCGGTCGACGCGCCCCTGCTCATTGTCGGTTTGGCTCCTGGCCTACAAGGCGCCAACCGCACCGGCCGGCCGTTCACCGGCGACTATGCCGGCGTGCTACTTTACGAGACGCTCGCCCGTTACGGCTTCGCGCACGGCCAATACGCCGCGCATCCCGACGACGGATTGGAACTGATCGATTGCCGCATCACCAACGCCGTGCGCTGCGTGCCGCCGGAGAACAAGCCGACGCCAGCCGAGATCGCGAGCTGCCGCGCGTTTCTTAATGCCACGATCGAGGAAATGCCGAGCCTGCGCGTTCTGCTCGCGCTTGGGCGCATCGCCCACGACAGCGTCCTGACCGCGTTCGCCCACAAGAAATCGGCCGCGCCCTTCAAGCACGGGGCGCAGCATGGCCTCGGCGCCCTCACGCTATTTTCGAGCTATCATTGCTCGCGCTACAACACCAATACCGGCGTGCTGACGCCCGAGATGTTTCGCGAGGTCTTTGCCGCGATCCGCCGCTTTCTAACGGTTGACCAGGGCCAAGGCTGATCGACTGGCGGCCGGCAATTCGGCGTCGCATCACCACACGCTCTATCGGCGGGTCGCCGCCCAGCGTTGCCGGTGAAATAGCCTTTGCGGTGCATGCGCGGCATTCGTGTCGGGCGGAAATGCGGGATCGAACGTTTAAGCGATGACGCCGTCGTCAATGAACGGCATCATGCGCTTCATCAGCGTTTCCGCTCAGACGATCGCGATCAGCACGGCGACGCCGTTACGGTGCGCGACAATAGAAACGTTGGCCGGAATGCTGGCGAATTCCTCCATTGCGCGCAACGCAGCAGCGCTATAGGCAATGCCGATCACGCAGCGGGCGCCCGGATTTGGCTGTGGGTAGAGCAACAGCTTGTGCCGGTCCTGGTCGATGCCGTTGATGATGGCCCGGCCCGAATTGTTGGCGCTTTCCACCTTCAGTTCCATGGCGTAGCGGCCGTCATTGTCCTGCGCCAGCACGTCGAGGGAGAGCCGTTCGTTCGGCCGCGGATAAGGCACCTCGCGCGCGGCCTGTACTCCGGCGGCGCGCAGGATGAGCACCAATTCGACCTGCATCCAGATCTCCCAGGCCGCTCCGGTTGAGATCGCCTCGGCGATGCGCTCGGAATTGTCGAGGATCAGATTTTGCAGTTGAACATTGTTCATGACTCGCTCCTCTCGGATAGGAGGAAAAACGTGTTGGTCCGGTCGTTGAAGCCGAGCGTCGGTCCGCCGTTGCCGGGCTTCACGATCGCATCGAAAGCATTGGATGGCGCCGCCGGCAGAATCGCGCCGGCCGTTTTCGCGGTTGACAGGAAAGTCGCGATGACCGCAGTCGGATTGAAATAGGCCGTCTCGTTGCAAAGCACCGGCGCCGCGCAGAACGGCGCCAGCGCCGTCACGTTATTGACAGTCGTGACCTGCGCGAGACCGAAGGCGAAGGAGCCCGACGGCGTCGCGTTGCTGACAACATAGGACTGTGTCGACTGCGCTTGCTGCTGCTTCACGAATTGCCCCTGCGTGAACTCGTAGACGTAACCGATCTCCATGGGCGCATCGGATTTCGCGTTGATGCCGATCACGGCGCTCATGACCAGCGGTGTCGTGGTGACGAAGCAGTAGTATTCGTCCGACCAGATCACCGTATTCATTTGCAACGGCGCGAATGCCTGCCAGGCGACCGACGGCACCGCGACGGTCAAATCCGTTTCCACGGCTTGATCGACGCGGCGCATGAGGGTCACCACTTGGCCTGCACCGTAGATGGCGCTCAGGCCTTGGCTGTCGATCTGGATGTGCACGAGCGCTTTCAGCCAGAACGGGGAGCGGTTGCCGGCCCGCAGAGCGTCGAACTAAGAGCGCGTCGAGCGCAGCAGTTGCGCATAGCCGTCCGGCGATTGCGACTTGGACGTCTGCAGGTGGAAGGTATTGTTTGAATTGGTGAAGCCGATATTGGCGGCCGGGCTCTGCGAGGTCAGTGTCACCGACAGGGCGCTGCCGGCCACTTGGCTCAACACCACGCCGTTGTTGACCGAGTTGGACAGGAAGATCGACACTTTCTCTTCCGGGGTGAAGCTGGCGGATTCGTTGTTCAGCACCGGAACGGCATTGAGCGGCGCATTGACCGGCACGTTGTTGACCATGGCCTGTTGCGCCAAGCCGAAGTTGAACATGCCGCCCTGCTGGTTGGTCATATTGAACGTCTTGGCGCCGCCGCCGGCCGCGCCGGTGAACTGCCCTTGCTTGAAGGTGTACATCCAGCCCGTCTGAATCCCCGGGGCGGTCGCCGAGGTCTGTACGATCGTTGCGCCGGCATTCAGCGCGGTGGTGGTGGCGTAAATGCTGTAATTCTCCATCCAGGTAATCGAATTTTCTTCAAGCGGCTGGAAGTTGATCCAGCCGATCGGCAGATTGCCACTGGCGAGTGGGCTGGTAACGACACTCTTGACGATGGTGACGGCTTGACCGGCCGCGTAGATCTGACTCAGCCCGGCATTATCGATGGCTATGTTGAGTTGGTATTGCATCTCCCGCTCCCTTTGGTTGCGACGACTTAATATTGCAACCTTAGAGAGTTTATCTGGCCGCACCTCGTTCTTTTAGTTGCGCCGGCCTCAAGAACGCGCCGTTCCGCTTGCGCAGCGCGCAAGCTCAAGCATGCGGTCCGGACGCGGCGTCCTCGGCCACCGACGCGATCATCGCCAGCAGCAACGACAGCGAGCGCGGACCGAGACGCCGGCCGATCTGCACAAGCGTCTCGTCGTGCGCGTTCCGAGCGGACGGAGGAAGGCGGCGGTGGGAGTCCATGGTGCCGCGGCCGAGCAGCAGCCAATCGAGCGAGATGTCGAGCGCGGCGCCAAGCGCCACCGCGTTGTCCAATGACATCTGCTTGTTTTCCTTCCAGCGGGTGACGGCGCTTTCGTGCACATTGAGTTCGGCAGCCAAAGCCTGCTGCTTGCGAACGCCACGCGCCGCCAGCGCCTCACGAATTCTATCTCCGCGAGTTGACATGCATTCATCCCCTTGGCTGCTCCTGTCGACCCACGCTTGCACCGCCGCGTCGCGCGACGCATTCCTGCGCACTTACGAGGCGCCGGTCACGGCGCAGCGGTTGTGGAAACAGAGCGGGCGCGTTCGCAGCTTCGCACCAAAGACTTGCCTAATAGTGACGATCCTGCCCTGGCGAGGAGCGCCCGCAACTGCGGCAAGCGCCGTTCAGCGCGCGCCGGACAGCCAGGCAACCACTTCGTCCGCGCTCTTGTCGGGCGGGAACACTGGATAGAACACGTGGGCGATGACGCCGTCGTCGATCACCAGCGCCATGCGCTTGAGCAGCGTCATGCCGGCGGCGGTGAAGGTCGGCAGCTTGAGCGCCCGGGTAAAGCCGAGCGCCTCGTCCGACAGGATGGCGAACGGCAGATGCAGGCGGCTCGCGGCCTCCTGCTGATAGGCGGTGTCCTGGGTGGAAAGTCCGAAGAGGTGCCGCACGCCCAGCCGTTTGAGCTCGCCGAAATGGTCGCGGAAGCCGCAGGATTGCGGCGTGCAGCCGCGCGCGCCCGGGATCATGTCCCAGCCCGGCGGCGCATCGACGCCCGGCACGCCGGTGCGCGGGTAGATGTAGACCACAGTGCGGCCGGCAAGCTTCGCCAGATTGACGCTCGCGCCGTCGGTCGCCGGCAGCGCCAGATCCGGCAACCGCATGCCTTGCAGATGATCGGCGGCGCCGTCGTCCTGCGGCGCCGGAATATCGGTCGGCAGGATGTTCGGATTGTGCGTGCCGGGCGCTTCGGTCATGGTCGCCCCCTTGGTGTCAACCGCTGTAGCTCATGAATTCCATCAACGAGCCGTCGGGATCGCGGAAATAGACGGACGTGCCCGGCCCCTTGGCGCCGAAACGCTGCAGCGGACCACGCTCGACCGCAATGCCGTGCGCCTGCAAATGCGCAATCGCGCTCTCGATCGGACCGCTCCATTCAAAGCAGAGGTCGCTGTTGCCCGGCTGCACCGGCAGCCGCGCCACCTCCGCCGGCTTGACGCCGGGCCCATGCACGTTGAGCTGCTTATCGCCGAAGCGATAGGCGAAGCCGACCGGCCGCGCCACCAACTCCGCGCCCATCACCTCGCTGTAGAACTTATTCGAGCGCTCCCAGTCGGAGACATGGATGACGCAGTGGTCGAGCTTGATCGGTAATGACATCTCTGGCCTTCATTGGTCCTGCGCCGTCGGCGCGATGCCGAGCTTGCGGCCGACACGCGCGGCAACCGTCTTGCGCGCCTCGTACAATTGCGATCCGCGCCCGCGCATCGTCTCGACCACTTCGCGCGGGGCCGTTTTCGGCGAACCGGAATCGAAGGGCGGCTGCGGGTCGTATTCGATTGCCAACTGGATCTCGCGCGCCACCTGCTCGCCTTCGAGAAGGCCTGCAAGCGTCAGCGCGAAATCAATGCCCGAGGTGACACCCGCGCCGGTCACGATGTTGCCGTCGATGACGACCTTCTCACTCACCGGGATAGCGCCGAGCAGCGTCAAATGCTCAAGCGCGTTCCAGTGGCAGGTCGCACGCTTGCCCTTCAGCAGACCGGCGGCGCCCAGCACCAGCGAGCCGGTGCAAACCGAGGTCACGTACTTTGCCGTCTCCGCCTGCCGGCGCAGGAAAGACAGCACCACCTCGTCTTCCATCAAGTCCTGCTGGCCGGGCCCGCCCGGCACCATGATGACGTCGAGCGGCGGGCAAGTCTCGTAGGTCACGGTCGGCACGATCTGCATGCCGCGGTCGGTCGTCACGGGTTCGAGCGTGCGGGCGACAAGGTGGACTTTGGTGTTCGGCAACCGCGCCAGCACCTCGTAGGGGCCGGCCATGTCGAGTTGGGTGAGCCGCGGAAAGATGAGCATGCCAATCTGCCGCATCGGCTATCCCTTCTGCCTGAGCAGCCTTCCGCGCTCGCGCTCCCAGGAGCGCTTCTTCAGCGTCTCGCGCTTGTCGTGCAGCTTCTTGCCGCGCCCGAGCGCGATCTCGACCTTGGCGCGGCCTTTGTCGTTGAAATAGAGCTTGATCGGCACGATGGTCATGCCCTCGCGCTCGACCGCGCCGGCCAGACGATCGATCTGGCGCTTGTGCAGCAAGAGCTTGCGCGGCCGCTTCGGCGCGTGATTGAAGCGGTGCGCCTGCAGATATTCCGGGATGTTGGAATTGATCAGCCAGATCTCGCCGCCGCGCGCATCGGCATAGGACTCCGCGATGGTCGCCTTGCCGGCGCGCAGCGATTTGACCTCGCTGCCGGTGAGCGCGATGCCGGCCTCGAAGCTTTCGCCGAGTTCATAGTTGAAGCGCGCGCGGCGGTTATCAGCGACCGTCTTAAAGCGCCGCTCGGGTTTGGCAGCCATCAATGTCTATCTAGCGCGACTTCAGCAGATCGCGAATCTCAGTAAGGAGCGCTTCCGACGTACTGAGCGGGGGCGGGGCTTCCTCAGCCTTTTCGATTTCCTTGGCCATCAACCGGGTCATGGCGCGGATTACCAGGAACAGCACAAAGGCAATGATGAGGAAGTTGATGGTGACTGTAAGGAAATGGCCCCAAGCCAATACCGCACCTTGCTTTTTTGCCTCATCGAGGGCGATGGCGGTGACCTTGCCCGACAACGGCACGAAGTAGTTCGAGAAGTCGAGCCCACCGGTCACGGCCCCGATCACCGGCATGATGAGGTCGCCGACCATCGAACTGACGATGGCGCCGAAGGCCGCGCCGATGATCACGCCAACGGCGAGATCGACCACGTTGCCGCGCAAAGCGAATTTCTTGAAATCATCGAGCATCGTCAGACCCCTAAAGTTTCCGCCGGAGACAAATACACAACGCCTCCGGCTCAGGTTATATACTCCGGCGGCACCCGCAATTTCTATGAGTCCGGCATGGCTTCCTTGCTTATCATTACGACCGGCGGCACCTTTGACAAGGAATATGGCAGGGGCGCCGGCGTCCGGAACCTGACCTTCGGAAGCAACTCCGCAGTGGCCGACATATTCCGTCGCGCCCTGGTCCCGCACGACTGGCTCGATATCAAGCTTCTCGCCAAAGACAGCCTGGACATGGACGACCAAGATCGCGCCAAAATCGTCGAGCTTTGCGAAACGACTTCCTGCACATCGATTGTGATCACGCACGGCACCGACACCATGGTGACGACGGCGGCATTCATTGCGCGAAAACCGTTGCCGAAAACGATCGTGCTCACCGGCGCGGCGCAGCCGGCGCGCATGCGGGATACCGATGCCGATTTCAACTTGGGTTTTGCCGCGGCCACCGCCCAGTTCAAACCGCCGGGCGTCTACGTCGCCATGAACGGCCAAGCCTTCGCATGGGACCGCTGCCGCAAGAATCCCGACACCGGCGTGTTCGAGGCAATCTAGGCGCCGTTGTCAGTTGAGCAGCCCGGCGTGCACCATCGCGGCCCGCACTGCCGTCTGCGCCTTCTCGCTGGCCGGCACCATCGGCAGCCGCACGGCATTGGCGCACTTGCCGATCAGCGACATGGCATATTTGATCGGCGCCGGGCTCGTCTCGATGAACAGATTGATATGCAGCGGGCTGAGCTTGTCCTGCAACTTGAGCGCTGTCGCGAAATCGCCCTTTAGGCAGGCGCGCTGAAATTCGGCGCACAGCCGCGGCGCTACGTTGGAGGTCACCGAAATGCAGCCATGGCCACCATGCGCCATGAAACCAAGCGCGGTGATGTCCTCGCCGGACATCTGATTGAAATCCTCGCCCATGACGGCGCGCTGCTGCGTCACCCGCGCCATGTTGGCGGTCGCATCTTTCACGCCGGCAATGTTCGGCAGCTCATAGAGGCGCTTCATGGTGTCGACCGCCATGTCGACGATCGAGCGGCCGGGAATGTTGTAGATGAGAATCGGGATGCCGATGGCGTCGTTGATCGCCTTGTAGTGCTGATAGAGGCCTTCCTGGGTCGGCTTGTTGTAATAAGGCGTCACGACCAGCACCGCGTCGGCGCCGGCCTTCTCGGCGTGCTGCGACAATTCGACCGCCTCGGCGGTCGAATTGGAGCCCGCGCCCGCAACCACCGGCACCCGGCCCTTGGCCTGATCGACGCACCATTCCACCACCAGCTTGTGCTCGTCGTGCGACAGCGTCGGGCTCTCGCCCGTGGTGCCGACCGGCACCAGGCCGTTGGTGCCCTCGGCGATCTGCCACTCGACCAGGTCGCGAAAGGCCTTTTCGTCGACCGAGCCGTTCTTGAACGGCGTGACCAGCGCAGTGAACGATCCTCGGAAGCTCGTCTTGGCGGTCATGGCGCAACTTCTCCACAAAAAGGCGTGCCCATTGATATCGGGTCGGGGGCGGCGATGAAAGCCCTCCCCTCAAATAGCCCCATGAATTGGCTTGATAATAAGGCTTGCTTGCCCCGGTTTTGCCAGGCTTGCGACCTAGGGTCGCTGCGGCCTGGGATTTTCGAGTAGCCGTCCGTCAAGGATATTGGCCTAATGGGCGGCCGGGCGGCGGTTTTGAGTTGGCGTCTCGTACAGGCAAGGGGTTGGATGAACGCGTCGAAGTGGAACCGGCTAGGGATCGCCTTAGCCCTTGCGGCAGTAGGCGCGCTGAGCGCCCAGATTGCCGTGGCGGCGGCCAAGAAGGCCAATTCCCCGCCCACCCACACTGCGGCGTCCAAGAAAGCTCACGCCCCGAACGCCCGCACCGCCAAGGCGAAGGTCAAGAAGCCCCACTCTCCGAAGGCACATGCCAAGGCCGCCGCCAAGAAAGGCCATGCGCGGCACGCCCATCACGTCGTGGTTAAGAAAGTCCCGATGCCGTCCGCGCGGCCGGCCTCCCTGCCCCGGCTCGCGAGCGCTGTGCCGATGCCGCCACTGTCGCCCCTTGCGCGGCAGGCTCAGCCGCCGGCGCAGACGCAGCCACCGCAGCAGGTCGCATTGCCGCAGCAGGCACCGCTGCCGAAAAATCGCCCGCAGTTGGTCGCCGACAGCTTCGTCGCCGTGCCGCAGTCGCCCCAGCGCGCCGACACGCAGGTGTCGGCCTATGCCGAGGCCGATGTGGCCACGCGCAGCTTGATGTTCGACAGCCGCTCGATGTTCCACCCGGTCATTCGGCCGGTCGCGCGCTCGTTTGTTTTCGCGCCGACCGCCTCCACCTCGGCCGCCGATATCGACGAGCTGAAGCGGGTGATTGCGTTCGCCCGCAAGGGCAAGGAAGACGAGGCCAACTCCGCAAAAAAAGCCATTAGCGACCCGGTCGCTCGCAAGCTGGCCGAATGGATCATTCTGCGCAGCAACAATACCACGCCGAGCTTCCTGCGTTACGCCGCCTTCGTGAACGCTAATCCGAGCTGGCCGCACGTAACGCTCTTCACCCGCCGCGCCGAGAACGCGCTGTGGAACGACAAGCTCGACAATGCCGCGGTGCTCGCCTTCTTTGCGCATCGCCAACCGAGTACCGCCAAGGGCCGCTATATGCTGGCGCGCGCCCTGCTCGCCAAAGGCGAGCGCGCCGCGGCAACAGCCTTGGTGCGCTACGCCTGGCGCAACGAAGATTGCAGCGCCGATGTCGAGAACCAGGTGCTCGACATGTTCGGCGGCATGATTACCCGCGAGGACCATAAGGTGCGCATGGAGCGGCGCTTCTACGCCGACGACATCGCGGCGGGCATGCGCGAGGCGCACCGGCTTGGCGGCGCCCAGCTCGCGATCGGCCGCGCACGCACGGCGGTCATTGCGCGAGAAAACAAGGCCAAGGCGCTGCTCGACGCAGTGCCCGCGTCCGCCCGCCATGACGCCGGCTACATCTTCGCGCGTGTGCAATGGTTGCGTCGCCACGACAAGCCCGACGAAGCGGCCAAACTGGTGCTCACCGCGCCGCACAACGCAGCCCACTTTGTCGACACCAACAAGTGGTGGCGGGAGACGCGCCTCTTGGTGCGCAACCTGCTCGACGACCATCATCCGCAGACCGCCTATCGGGTGGCCCGTGAAGCACCGACCCCGAGCCGCGACAATTACCGCGTCGACCAGCATTTCACCCTTGGCTGGATCGCGCTGCGCTACCTGCACGATCCCAAGACCGCCGCCATCCACTTCGCGCGCATTCCGGTCGGCACGCACAATCCCTGGGCGCTCGCGCGCGCCGGCTATTGGCAAGGCCGCGCCGCCGACGCCATGGGCGAACACACCGAGGCGAAAGCTTTCTATGCGGCAGGGGCGCAATATGCCGATACCTATTACGGGCAACTCGCGAGGGGGCGCCTCGGCCTGCCCGACCTCGGGCTGCACGGCCGCCCCCATTTCACGTCGCGCCAGATCGCGACCTTGCACAACCTCGAAGTGGTGCGGGCGATAGAACTGCTCTATGCCATCGGCGAGCGCACCATGCTGCCGTCAATCTACTATTCGCTGGGCGAGACCGGCACCGACGTCGCCGGCCTGTCGATCCTGGGCGAGATCGCGGCCAAGCACAAAGACGCCCGCTCCATGATGATGCTCGGCAAGGAGGCCTATAACCGCGGCTTGCCGCTCGGCTACTACGCCTACCCGACTTTCGGCTTGCCCGATTACAAACCGATCGCCCCGCCGATCGGCCAGGTGGTGGCCTATTCGATCGCCCGCACGGAGAGCGCCTTCAACCAGAAAGACCTCTCCAGCGCCCATGCCATGGGGCTGATGCAGGTGACGCCTGAGGCCGGTTACGACACCGCCAAACGCTACAAGGTGCATTACGACCGCAAACGTCTGCTCAGCGATCCGGTCTACAATATGCAGATGGGCGCAGCCGAGCTGTCCAACCTGTTCGACGGCTATAACGGCTCCTATCTGCTCACCTTTGCCGGCTACAATGCCGGTCGCGGCCGCGTGCAGCAGTGGATTGCCGCATTCGGCGATCCGCGCAAACCGAGCGTCGATCCGGTCGATTGGGTAGAGCGCATCCCGTTTGCGGAGACGCGCAACTACGTGCAGCGGATCATGGAGAATTTGCAGGTGTATCGCGCGCGCTTCGGCGGCGGCAACAAGTTGCTGATCGAGGCCGATATGCAGCGTGGCGCCAAGAATTAGCGTTTGTTCGGGTTCCCATGGCCAGCGGCTTCACCTCCATTTTCATCTCCGCGTCCGACGGTCTGCGCCTGCACGTGCGCTGCTACGGGCAGCGCACGGCGCCGGGCTTGCCGGTGATCTGCCTGCCGGGGCTCACCCGCCCCTCTTCAGATTTCGATGCCCTGGCGCGCCGGTTGGCGAGCGACCCTGCCCACCCGCGGCCGGTGATTGCGCTCGACTACCGTGGCCGTGGCGAATCCGACTATGACCGCGACCCCGCCAACTACAGCCTGCCGGTCGAGCTCAGCGACGTGCTGGCGGTGGCAACGGCGCTCGAGATCATGCCGGCGACTGTGGTCGGCACTTCGCGCGGCGGCATCCTGGCCATGCTGCTCGCCGCCATGCGGCCGACCGCGCTCGCCGGCGTGGTGCTCAACGATATCGGTCCGGTGCTCGAGCCGCAGGGGTTGCTGCGCATCAAGAGCTATGTCGGCAAGCTGCCGCAGCCGAGGAGCTTCGAGGAGGCCGCCGATATCCTGCGCCGGCTGTTCGACGCGCAATTTCCCAAGCTCGGCCCTGCGGATTGGCTCGCCGCGGCGTTCCGCTGGTTCAAGATGAAGGATGGCGCCCTGGTGCCGAACTACGACGTCAAACTGGCCAAGACGCTGGAGGGCGTCGATTTCGACCGGCCGCTGCCGCCGATGTGGAAGGAGTTCGACGCGCTTGCACGGGTGCCATTGATGGTGATCCGCGGCGCCAATTCCGACCTGTTGTCGCCGGCAACGGTGGAGGCCATGCGCAAACGGCGCCTGGCCATGAAGTTCTACGAAGTGCCCGACCAGGGCCACGCGCCCTTCTTGGCCGAGCCGGACGTGATGACACGCATCGCCACATTTGTCGCCGATTGCGACCTGCGGCACGCATCCGAGCGCCACTGAGCGCATGAGGCTGGCGCTAGCGTGATCGCCAGGCCTGGTCGAGTTAAGTTTGCGCGCATCGCTGGCAACGAAGCCACAGTGAGCCGCGCGAGACGCGGCCCTTTCAGCACCCGGCAATTCGACGGGAGATCGCGGGCTCAGGCGCGATAGGTCGGCGATCGCCGGGTCGATGTGATGCCGAGTTGGAGGCGCGCGTTGCGGTCCCGGCGCGACCGGCCGGCCACCGGACGATCGAACACGCTCGTATGCACATGCACGCGAAAGCCGCCGTCCCCGACATCCTCAAACGAGAGCAACTCTTCGCGGAAGACTTCTTCGAGCGCACGAACGGTTGCCCGACGGGGCTCGGTATCGCCCTGCTCCAGCTTGTGAATGGCCCGTTGCGTCAATCCAACACGAAAACCGAGCTCGCTCTGGCTCCAGCCAAGGACCGCCCGTGCCACCCGGATCTTGGCGGCAAATGCCCGTCGTTCCAGCCGGATGAGTTCGACCAGATCGCGCGAGCCGTGCACGGCAAGCTGAGACGCCATCGTCGTTACAAAAGTTCGCTGTTGTTATTCTTGCAAAACCCCCGGCGGTTTCCCGCCGGGGTCTTTGTTCAAGCCTTGATCACGCGCTCAGGGATAGAAATTACGCTGCGCGCGGAAGATGACCTGCCACCAGCCTTCGTCCGTCAGGAGGCCAGGCCCCTGGGCCTTCACCGCAGGTACAGTGGTGACAATGCCGTCGTAGGCGGTCTGGATGTTGTTGTACATCACGTCGACACTGAGATCGAGGTTCTGTACCGGCGTCCAAACCGTGCGCGAGCCAACCTGCCAGAACTGGAAGTCCGGGCCGCTGGCATTACAAGCCGCCACATTGGCTGCAGTTTGGACTGCAATGGTAGCACAAACGCTTCCATTGAACAGCGCCGTAGCAGCGCCGTTGAAGCTGATCGCACCATAGGTGCCATACAGCGACGTCTTCCAGTGCGGATCCCAGTGGTGATCGATACCGGCAACCACGCTCCAGCCCGTCGTCAGCTGTAGGCTTGAGCCGACCGCGTTGCTATAGACCGCGTCGGGCGTCCATCCGACCGCCCAGTCGGTTCCAAACCACTTGCCGAAGCCGCCGAGACCGCTGCCGACATAATCGAGAGCGCCTTCCGAGTAGGTGGCTTGGAAGCCGAAACTGTCACCCTTGGCCCACGGAAGGTTGATCTTGGCGCCGGCACCGGCCGCCCAGCCGACCTCGTCGTTCGGATGGCCGGAGCCTTCGGTCGCACCATAATAGGTCGCCGCGACCTGGTGAATGGCGCCCATGATCTGCGCACTGCCCCACGCCTGGTCGACGCGCAGATTGCCCGCAAGGTCCGGCCAACCGTTGGCGCCGATGTAGTTATTGCCGTTGGTGCCGAGGAAGGCGAGAGCAACGTCGGAGCGCCAAATCGAAATCTGACGAAGGGTCGGCTCTTCGACCGACAAGCTCCCCGAGAAGCCATTGCCGAACTGCGCCGTATAGGCCCAGACCTCTTGGCCACCACCGCCGGTGTCCGAGCCCCAGACGTTGGTCTGGTTCGAGTACCAGGCCAGCGTAGCGAAGTCGAAGAACGACTTCGCCAGACCGACGGTGAAGCCCGCCAATTGGATGAACATCCGCGGGGCGTAGGGATAGTGATAGGGGTGGCCACCGACGGTGGCACCATTGTCATATTGGAAGCCACCCAGAATATAGGATCGCAGCGTTCCATACGCGGTCTGCGTGCGAGCATCGAGACTGAGGATGCCGCGCCCGCGCCAGTTAACCAGGTTCGACTCGCGGTTGTCGTAGTCGCGCACATCCGGGTTGAACGACCCGCCGGAATTGATGTTGACCTCGGCGCGCACCCAACCGCCGAGCTTGATGCAGGTATCGGTGCCCGGGATGTAATAGAATCCCACGCCATAGAGACTGCAAATCTTCACGTACAGACGAGTTCGGAGTTTCGCGCGCCCGCAAATCCAACAGCCACCGCCATTGGCACCCGCCGACGTGCCGGCGCCCGAATATGGGTTTGGCGATGCCGGCTGAGTGCATCCTAGGTCGGTCGAAAAACCAACTTCTTGATTGCGCGCAACTCTTCTAGAGCGCTCCCCCGGGGCGACGTTTGTGCGCCCTAGGTATAGTCTAGGTGGCGCGCAAAAAAAGCACGGCGGCACAGGCACAAATGCACGATTCTACGATGCCCAGCATCGCCGCAAAGCTCCTAATTTTTATTGAATGTCACACGGCCGTTTTGTGCGTGCGACATCGGCCGCGCACACGACACGGAACGTCAGCGAGATGATCTCACGCGGTCAGCTTGGTCGATGTGCCGTCGATGGCATTGCCGGGTCGCCGGCGGCGGCGCCGGCCACGCCGTCTACGCCCGGAAACGAGACTACATCCTGGATCAGGTCGGCCGCGCCGGTCAGCGTCTCCTGGGTGAGGTGCGCGTAACGCTGCGTGGTACGAGCATGCAGATGGCCGAGCAGGCTTTGCACCACGTAGAGCGAGACGCCGCGGTTCACCAGGAAGCTTGCAAAGGAATGGCGCAAATCGTGCAGGCGGACGTCGGCCAGGCCGGCGCGCTGGCGGATGCGATCCCAGGGAAAGAATAATGACGCCGACGGCCGGCCGGTGACCTCCGACGGGAAAATGTAAGGGTTGCCCTCGATGCGCGGCGTCGTCGTAAGCAAAGCGATGGCCGATTGATTGAGCGCGATGGCGCGCGCCCGCCCGGATTTCGATTTCGGCACCAGCAGCGTCTTGTTCTTCCAGTCGACGTAGACCCACTTGGCGAACGTAATCTCGTTGCGCCGCGCGCCGGTGAGTAGCAGCAGCATGATCGAGCGTGCGGCGGTCTGATTTTCGTCGACATGTATGGAGCGCACCACGGCTTCCGCCTCCTCCTCGGTAAGGAAGCGGTTGCGCTGCACGTCGGGCCCGGCGGTAAGACCGGCGGCCGGATTGTCGCCGACACCAGCCACCTTCCATTTGCGCGCTAGGTTGTAGATGTAGCGCAGGATCACGATCACCCGGTTCATGGTGCCGGAGGCGTAACCGTCTTCCCGCATGCGATTGATCAGGCCGGAAATGAGCTCGGTCTTGATCTCGTCGAGGGCAAGCGCGCCGAGCCTCGGCAGAATGTGGAGACGCAGCACCGTCTCGTCGGTTTGCCAACTGGTCTTGTAGGTTTTGACAAACGGCAGATAGCGTTCGTGCACGAAATCTTTCAGTTGCGGTACCGCCCGCGTTTCGCGCCGCTTCTGCTGCGGATCGGCCCCGAGCAGCGCCTCGGCCACCACCTGGCGCGCCTTGCGGCGAGCCTGATCGAGCGACAACACGTCGGCCGGACCGATCTTGTACTGCCGCTCGCGGCCACGCTCGTCGGTATAGCGCTGGTAATAGGTTTTGCCGCCCGAGCGGCGGACCTCGAGCATGAAGCCCCGCTGTCCGGCGTCGAAATAATCAACTTTTTTCCGCTCGGGATAGCACACTACTTCCCGAACAAATGATGCAGACAAAGAGACGACTGGCATGACCCACGGGCACTATCAATTTCACAGTAAAAAGAAGCAAATTGCCTCTCCTCCGCAAGCAACCACCAATGGATAGGGCTATATTTACGCATTTTTTGCATTTTAAGAAGCAAAAAATCATATTAAATGATGTATTGAATAGTTTTTATGTAGTATTAAGAAGAAATAAATCGATCCAAGAGGCGAATTCTTGCTAGACGAATACCGTTTAAGCAGCGAGAAGTTGCTAAATATATTCCCAGCGTTGTTAGATTTTGGTTGTACTCGCTATTGCGATGCGAGCCTGGTAATTAAATACCGAAAGAATGGGAAATACAGCCATTGCAAACTAGTTCAAGTAAATAAAGCTTGGTCGGGGCAGCAGGATTTGAACCTGCGACCTTCTGCTCCCAAAGCAGACGCGCTACCAGACTGCGCTATGCCCCGCCGATAACCGGCACCGCCAACGCTTGCGCTGGTTCGATACACGCTCGCACCCGAGCCGACAAGCAAGCGTCAATGTGGCTTGAAGATCGGATAATCGACGCGGTCGCCGGGCGCGATGCCGAGTTTGGCCGTTGTGCCGCCGATCACTTCCAGCACCGCCAGCACCGGCCCACCCGATGGAATGATGCGGGTCGACAGGGGTTCCGTGTTCTGCTCGATGCGCAAGATGCGACCATCGGCTTTGATGAAGATCATATCGAGCGGAATATACGTATTCTGCATCCAGAAATTCACGTCGCCCGCACGCTGGAAGTCGAACAACATGCCGCGGCCCTCGGGCAAATCGCGGCGGTACATCAGACCCCGCTCCCGCGTGGCGTCGGTATCGGCGACTTCCACCTTGAACGAGTGC
Source organism: uncultured Alphaproteobacteria bacterium (assembly GCA_963727555.1). Taxonomy (GTDB): domain Bacteria; phylum Pseudomonadota; class Alphaproteobacteria; order Rhizobiales; family Xanthobacteraceae; genus Pseudolabrys. Next base: position 388,483 of record CAVSGT010000002.1, read on the forward strand.
ATGCCGGTCTTGCTGGCAATGGTCAGAGTCTGCAGCGTCGCCGACCGGACCGGACCGGCGACGACGAACAATCCGACAAGCAAGAAGGCGATCCACCTGAACGCGCGCATGCGCTCGCCTTTACGCGGGCGCGCGCCGAGCGGCAATCGGAAAATCGACTCGGTTGCGAGTGACGGGTCGCCGGTCAGTGGGAGGCGGGTCCGAGCGAACCACTGTCGGGGTGGACTTCGGCCGCCATCAGGCCCTTCGGCCCCGGCCCGAAGCGCACCAGCACGGTCTGACCCGGCCGCAACTCGGCGAGGCCATAGCGCCGCAGCGTCTCCATATGCACGAAGATGTCCGCCGTCCCCTCCCCGCGCGTCAAGAAACCGAACCCGCGCAGGCGGTTAAACCATTTCACCTGGGCGCGCTCGAGACCGCTGGTCGGCGTCACGGTGACGTGCGTGCGCGGCGGCGGCATCTGCGCCGGATGGATGGCGGTCGACTCGTCCATCGATAGAACGCGGAAAGCCTGCAAGCCTTTCGGGCGTTGCAGCACCTCGCAAACGATGCGAGCGCCTTCGTAAGCTGTCTGAAAGCCGTCGCGGCGCAGGCATGTCACGTGCAACAGCACGTCAGGCATACCGTTGTCCGGAACGATGAAGCCGAATCCTTTGGAGACGTCGAACCACTTAATGACGCCAGCCATTTCAACGAGAGGACCGGTCTCATCGGCGGCTTCTCTAACCGTTCCCGGTCGGAGATTAGGCCCAGGCATTTTCGATTCAATCCCGTCCGACGCCATGACGCCGACACGCCGCCGATTTTCTGGCGCCTCTTCAAGGACGCTTCGCCGAATCTGTGGAATCGAAGATAACACCGAGCTAGCAACGCGAAAGCGCAAAATGTGCTTGCACACAGCCCTGTGCACAGCGCAGCAATGACGAATCAGTGGGCGATAAAGGGGCCGAGCACGTCGCCGATGTCGTTGCGCACAACTAAATCGGCAAGCTCGTCGAATTCCGTCGGCTCGCGATTGACGATGACGAGCGCTGCGCCGTTGCGTTTCGCCATCAGCGGAAATCCCGCCGCCGGCCACACCACAAGCGACGATCCGATGGCGAAAAACAGATCGCAGCTCGTGCTCAGTTCTTCGGCGCGCCGCATCGCCTCGACCGGCATTGCCTGGCCGAATGAGACGGTCGCGGTCTTGATGTAGCCGCCGCAGCCACAATCCGGTGCGTGCCGGCCGTTGCTTTCGAAACGCTGCTTCACCCAAGCCAGTTCGTAACGCTCGCCGCAATCGAGGCACAAGGCGTAGGTCGTATTGCCGTGCAGTTCGACCACATGCTGCGGCGCAATGCCGGAGGCCTGGTGTAAATTGTCGATATTCTGGGTCACCAGCGCCGGAACCTTGCCGGCGCGATAGAGGCTGGCGAGGGCGCGATGCCCGCGGCCGGGTTCGGCTTGAGCGAAGCTGTTCTCCATGGCGAAACGCCGCCGCCAGGCTTCATCGCGCACCTCGCGGCTGGCGACAAAATCATCGAAAGGGATCGGCTGGTTCTTGGTCCAGAGGCCCCCAGGCGAGCGAAAATCCGGGATGCCGCATTCGGTGGAGATTCCCGCCCCGGTGAACGGTAGAATAGCCTGCGCTCCCTCGATCAGATCGCGGAGCCGGGATATGGCGGTTTCAAGATCGGGAGCAATCATGAGATGGAGCTGCGGGCCGTGCCGGCCTTCCAGGGTCTAGGAGGTTCTTCATGCGATATCTGCACACCATGCTGCGTGTCCGCAATCTCGATGCGGCGCTCGACTTCTATTGCAACAAGCTCGGCCTCAAGGAAACCCGTCGGCGGGTCGACGAAAAGAACAAATACACCTTGGTGTTTCTGGGCGCCTCGGAGGACGAGAAGACAATCGAAGCCAGCAAAAAAGCCGGCCGCCCGGGCCCGGAGGTCGAACTCACCTATAATTGGGACAGCGCGGAGGACTATGGCGAGGCGCGCTATTTCGGTCACCTCGCTTACGAAGTGGACGACATCTATGCGACCTGCGAGCGGTTGATGAAGGCCGGCGTCACCATCAACCGGCCGCCGCGCGATGGCGTGATGGCCTTCGTGCGTTCGCCCGACATGCATTCCATCGAATTGCTGCAGAAGGGCGAGGCCAAGCCGCCGCAGGAACCGTGGAAATCGATGCCCAATACCGGGCACTGGTAACCGCCAACCGTTCGCTTGCCGCGTCCGGCCAAGCTGATTATACGTCGCGCTAAATTTGCGCGCCGAGCCGGCCGCGCATTGCGCCCTTCGTCTAGAGGCCTAGGACACCGCCCTTTCACGGCGGTAACAGGGGTTCGAATCCCCTAGGGCGCGCCAATCTCCTGGACAGCGTCAACCTGTCGCGGCTCGTCCTCGCACGGCCAATAACCGCATTTTGTCTGGCGCGATGGCGGCGACTGGCTAATTTTGAAAGCGTCACTAGCCAAAAGGCTTAGATCCGCGCAACGCAGGACACCGTTTGAGCCTGCGGCCGCATTGCGCACGTAGCGCTCATGGCTGCCATGCGCGCAAACGCCGCATTTGCTATCGCTTTTAACGTACAAATTATGTGCCGGGTGAGTCCTAGGCAGCTACATTGTCGGCTGTCGGGCGACATGCTCCTCGGGAGCGTCAGACCATGATCAACAGCAAGAACGTAGTTGCCGCATTGCGACGTGACGTGTCGTTTATTTGGCACGCGGTGATCGTGGTGATGTTTATCGGCTTTGCCGGGCTCGCGGTGGCCGCGGCCCTGCTCGACCTGTTGGCGATCCGGCATTAGAGTCTGATCCGTTCAGATTAAATCAGAATGCCGCCTAACATTTTGCTGGCGCATGATCTTTTCCGAAAACCGGTTCCCATCCCCGATCGGGGTCGAGGACATGCTTTTCGGGATCATGCGCTTTCGCGCGCTAACGCGCCGGCGCATAGCGATGCCGGCATCCGTTGTAATCCTCGACCACATAATGCGCGCTGCCGTTTTCGCCGGCGCGCGTGATGTATTGCGGCCCGATCGGCGACTTGCCGTGGCCACCGGGGATGTCGAGCACATAGGCGGGCTGGCATAGGCCCGAGCTGCGCCCGCGCAGGCTGCGCATCAGCGTCTGGCCGGAGGCGATGTCGGTGCGCAAATGCGCGGTGCCGGGCGCGAGGTCGCCGTGGTGCAGGTAATAGGGCTTGATCCGGCACTCGACCAAGGCGCGCATCAGTTGCTCCAGCACTTCCGGCGTATCGTTGACGCCGGCGAGCAGCACCGATTGCCCGAGCAGCACCAGCCCGGCATCCGCCATGCGGGCGATGGCAAGGCGCGCCTGCGCCGTTAGTTCGCGCGGATGGTTGACATGCACGGCGACGTAGGTCGCCTTGCCGCTCGCTTTCATCGCCCGCACCGCGTCCTTCGTGATGCGCTCAGGTTCGGCGATCGGCATGCGGGTATGAATGCGCACGACCTTGACATGCGCGATGTTGCCCAGTGCCCTCGTCACCTCGCGCAGGCGGCGCGCCGACGCGACGAGCGGGTCGCCGCCGGTCAGGATCACCTCCCAGATCTGCGGATGGTTGCGGATATAGTCGAGCGCCTGTGCCAGCGCAGCGCGCGACAGTGCGCCCGGCTTGCCGGGTCCCACCATTTCGCGCCGGAAACAGAACCGGCAATAGACCGCACAGACAGTGGTGAGCTTGAGCAGCACGCGGTCGGGATAGCGGTGCACGATGCCTTCAACCGGCGAATGCGCATCATCGCCAATTGGGTCGCTGAGTTCCTGCGGCTGCGCCTGAAGCTCGGCCAAGTCGGGAACGAATTGCCGCGCGATCGGATCGTGCGGATCGCTGCGGTCGATCAGTCCGGCCAAAGCCGGCGGCAGCGCCACCGCATAGCGCGCGGCCACCGGCTCAAGCGCGCCGATCCGTGCGGGCGGAATGAGGCCGGCTTCAGAAAGCTGCGCGGGGGTACGGATCGTCATCGTCCTTTCCTCTTCGTTTAATTCACGGCTCGACCACCGGCGTCCAAATCACCTGCTCGACGCGTTGCGCCCCGGTCGCCAGCATGACCAGCCGGTCGAAACCGAGCGCGACGCCGCAGGCCGGCGGCATGGACGGTAGCGCTTCGAGAAAATCCTCATCCAGCGGATAGCTTTCGCCGTGGATGCGCTGCTTTGCGGCCATCGCCGTCTCGAACCGCGCCCGTTGCTCGACCGCGTCGGTCAATTCGCCGAAGCCGTTGGCGAGTTCCACACCGCAGGCATAAAGCTCGAAGCGTTCGGCGACCTTGCCGTCGCCGGGCTTGGCACGCGCCAGCGCGGCCTGCGGCAGCGGATATTCATAGAGCACGCTGGCGCGGCCGACGCCGAGATGCGGATCGACGCGCTCGACCAAAACGCGGCTGAAAATGTCGCCCCAGTTGTCGTCGGCGGCAATCGTAACGCCGGCCTTTTCGGCTTCGGCGGCCAGCCGCGCGCGATCGCCCTCGCCTTCATCCGAAATCGTCGCCAGCAGATCGACGCCGGCATGGCGCTCGAACGCCTGCGCCACCGTCAGGTGCTCCGGCTCGGCAAATGGATCGACAATCTTGCCGCGGAAGCTGAACGCTTTGCTGCCGGCCACTTGCGCCGCCTCCCGCAGCAGCGCCGCGCAATCCGCCATCAACACCTCGTAAGGCTCATTCGCCCGATACCATTCCAGCAGCGTGAATTCCGGATGATGCAGCGGACCGCGCTCACGATTGCGGAACACGCGGGCAAAATCGAAGATGCGCGGCCTCGCCCGCCGTCAGCAACTTCTTGCAGGCGAACTCCGGCGAGGTGCGCAAATAAAGCGGCCGATGCTCACCTCCGGGCCCGATCAGATCGGTGGCAAAGGCGTGCAGATGCGTCTCGTTGCCGGGCGAGACCCGCAGTGTAGCGGTCTCGACTTCGACAAAGTCGCGCGCGCCGAACCAGGCGCGGAAAGCGGCGGCGATGCGGTTGCGCGCCAGCAGCAGCGGCCGCCGGTCGGCATGGGCGTCGGGCCGCCAAAATGGGGGATCGACCGGCACTTTCACCTCGCTCGGCCGCCAGGCCTGAAAGGCTGGCGTCGCGCCCGAAGATCGCTATGGTGCGGCCCGAATCTGCGGCCCCGGGCCGCCCCAAGATCAAGGACTGTTATCGTGAAAGTCATCGCCAGCCAGCTTCGTAAAGGCAATATCGTCGATCTCGACGGCAAGCTCTATGTCGTCCTCACCGCGGAAAATTTTCATCCCGGCAAGGGCACCCCGACCACCCAGGTCGATATGCGCCGGATTTCCGACGGCGTGAAGACCTCGCAGCGCTACAAGACCACCGACCAGGTCGAGCGCGCCCATGTCGAGGATCACGACTTCAGCTACCTCTACCAGGACGGCGACGGCTTCCATTTCATGAATCAAGAGAGCTTCGAGCAAGTCACTTTGCCGGCCGACGTGATCGGCGACCAGGCGGTCTATTTGCAGGAAGGCATGGTGGTGAGCCTTGCGATCCACGAAAGCGTGCCGGTCTCGATCGAGATGCCGCAGAAGACAACGCTCGAAGTCGTCGACACGGAACCGGCAATGAAAGGGCAGACCGCCTCCGGCTCGTTCAAGCCGGCGACGTTGTCGAACGGCGTGCGCGCCATGGTGCCGACCCACATCGCCATCGGCACGCGCATCGTGGTTAACACCGGCGACGGTTCGTACGTCGAGCGCGCCAAAGATTGATTGCGCTTTAAAATCGCGACCGCGTTCACGCTGTGTGACGAAACGTTACGAATCCGCGCCTCGTCACCGACGCGTAAATTTCCCGAAATGGCCCCGATCTCGCCGCGCAATTGCGCGCCGCGGTCGTTAGCAGCAGCGCCGGCTGTGGGGCCAATCCGGGGAGACCAACCGAATGTCGGTACGTTTGGCCGCCGCAGTTTGCGGCGTCGTGATGCTTGTTGCCTTCTCACCGCTTGCCAAAGCGCAATCCGGAATCGCTTCCGTCTATGCCTATTCAAGTACAAAGACCGCCGACGGCGAACACGCATCGCCGCATGGATTAACCGCCGCGCATCGCACACTGCCGTTCGGCACCAAAGTGCGCGTCACCAATCTCCGCAACGGACGTAGCATCGTCGTCCGCATCAACGACCGCGGCCCGTTTGTGCGCGGACGTATCATCGACCTGACACCGGCCGGCGCGCGCGCCATCGGCATGGATGGTCTTGCTCGGGTCAGCCTGGAAGTCGTGGACGGCTAGGCAGTCGTCGCAACCCGCCCGATCTCATAACCCTGTCATCCACGCCGAACTACACCCGGGCGCTCGCCCTCACTTCCTGGGGGAACAGATCGTCGGGTGTCAGTCGGCGCTGGGTGACGTCCTGATCGTGCGCGAAGCGGCAGAACGCATCGAGCGTCTTGCGGTTGGCTTCCAGCCCATAGGGAAACGGATCGGCGCCGAAATCCTGACGGCAATCTTCCAAGAGCGCCGCCGCCCACGGCACCGGAATGCGCGAGGCGGTCAAATCGGCGATGCGTTCGAGGCTGCGGCGCTTGGCCTCGTCGAACGCGTTGAGCAGGTTCATCGCCACCCATGGGTAGCGCTCGAACACGGCGCGGCGGATGGCGATCACATGCATGATCGGGAAGATGCCGGTCGCGGCGTAGTAGCGCGCCTCCTCTTGCCGATAGTCGGGAAAGAGCCGCGCGATCTTGCCACCACCCGCGGCGAAGGCATCGGGCACACGCGCCGAGATGGCGGCATCGATTTCGCCGGACATCAGCAGCGCGCTGAGGCTCGCATCCGGGCGCTGCTCGTAGCGGATGTTGTTTGAGAGCTTGAACGCGACCTTCTCCTCGCGCCCCGGCTGGTTCATGCCGGCCTGCACCCAGCGGATTTTGGCGAGATCGACGCCGCAGCTTTCCGCCAGATAGCCGCGCGCATAGATGCCGGCGGTCTGCGCCCATTCCGGGATGCCGACGGTCTTGCCTTCGAGATCCTTCGGCGACTTTATGCCGCGGTCGCTCCGTACGTAGAAGGCCGATTGCCGGAACACGCGCGAGGGGAACACCGGGATGCCGACAAACGGCGAGTTGCCTTGCGAGGCATAGGCGATGAACTTGCCGAACGACATTTCCGACACGTCCCACTCGCGATTCTTGATGAACCGGAAGAACACCTGCTCGACCGGCAGCGTGAAGGCGGTAAGCACGATGCCGTCGGCGCGCACGACGCCGTTGGCCAAGTCGCGCACATGATCGTAGTCGGTGCTGGCGAGCGTCAGATGCAGCCGCGCCGTGCCGCCGCTCTCGATGAACTGCGGCTCGCGCTCGGCCCCGGCCGGCGCCATCCGACTCGCTTCGTTAACGGTCATGGCGGATCCTGCCTTTCGTTCATGCTGCGTTCACTTCGCGGCCGCTAGCGGCTGCCGGTGCGACCCTATACCAATGCGGCGAGACTTGTATGCGCAGCGCCGTTTCCTTTACCTTCGCTGCGGCGACCTCCGAGTCCCCGAGGACGAGCAGGCCAACCGAAGAATGCATTTGAAACGTGCCTTTCTCATTGCCGTTGCGATGCTTGTCGCCGCTCCGGCGGTGGCGGGCGAATTGGAAGCCCCCATCATTTCGATGACCCGTGTCGACTGGGAGGCGGCTGCCGCGTCCCTGCCCGACCGCGGCGTGCAAACCTCGGCCGAAGCCTTTGCGCGGCTCAATGCGCTCACCGAAAAGCGCTTTGCCGGCATCGGCAAGAGCACGGTGCCGGTGCTGCTGCCGTTCAATCTCGATACCTTCCGCGTGGACGTGAGCGACGCAAATTCCGACGCTGCGACCTCGGACAAGTATTTCGGCGACTTTCAGCCGACCAAATTCTTTCTGCCGGGACCGGCCGGCTACGACGCGACCTTCGTCACCAGCTCGGAAAAGGCCGGGATCAGCGCCCGATACGGGAAGCGCATCGTGATCGAGGTTTCGGGCGCGGCCTTCGTCTACGATCTCGACGGCCCGCAACATGAGGAAGTATTCGACGCCAACGGACTTAACGAGCTTTATCCCGGCATCCGCCGCATCTTGCGCGAAGCGCATGTTCGCTACGTCTTCAAGCGCTTCGGCGTGCCTTATGTGGTCTCCATCCAGTGCTATGACCGGCCGCGCTCGCACCGCTATTTAGCGTGCCGCGAGGCCGACCCGATCGCAGTGAAATTCCTGCGGCTGCTGCGCACCGTCGGCGGCACGCCGGCCAAGACGCATGAGCCGCATATCAATCTGAGCCGGCCGGCAGCCAAGTCAGAAACGTTCACGTATTACAGTCCCGGCGACCTGATCGAAAAAACCGGCTGGAACCGCTTGCCCGGCCGCGCCGACTATCATCTCTACGCAAACATCCGCTTCCCGATCGCGCATGCGCCGGCCTACGTCAAATCGCAATCCTTCATGCCGTGGGGCGACTGCTACAAGACCGGTGTCGTCGGGCGTATGGGCCGCAAAAATGCGGAATATCACTGCCGGCGCAACGGCAAGCCGCTCGTCTTCAACGAAGCGGCGCCGGAGAATTTCTCCTACCCGTGGCGCGATAATTTCTGCGAGCTGCGCGATTACCTCGTCGGCCAGTGCCCGGGCGGCTACGGCCACCAGGGCGAAGACATACGTCCGGCGAACTGCATCCTGAAAGAACCGGAAGCCGACCGTTGCCTGCCCTACCAGCATCACGTCGCCGCCGTCGCGGATGGGCTTGTGCGGCGCATGCCCGGCACCCTCTCGCTCTATGTCGTGGTCAACAACGCCAACGAGCATGTGCGTTTTCGCTACTTGCACATGAATCCGAAATTCATGGACGCCGACGGGATGCTCAACGGCCGCCAAGTAAGCGCCGGAGAGATCATCGGCAAGGTCGCCACCTGGGGCAAATTTCCGAACGGCACCACGTACCACCTGCATTTCAATATCCAGGTGTTCACGACGGTCGGCTGGGTGTGGGTCAATCCCTACATGACGCTGGTGGCCGCCTATGAGCGGATGATCGGCGCGCGCGGCACCGAGCTTTATCCGGGCGATCCGGCGCCGCCGGTCCCGCCCAAACCGGCGCTGGTCGCGCATCCGCCACTGCCGCCGCAACCGACAGCGGACGGCGCTGGGCCCGCGTCATCGGGAGAGCCGGCGCAAGCCGAGCAAAGCCCTAACATCGAGTCGCCGGCCAAGCTGGACAAGCAGCAAGAATCGGATGCGCGCTCGAGCAAGCACAGTAGACGGCACCACCGGCGCCACGTCGTGCGGCACAAGACCCACCACAAACGTCGACATTTTGCCGCAGATTGAGTCTGCACCATCGCCGCGCCGTATTCGCGCTGCATTGTGCGGCCTTTGGCAACCCATACAATGACGGCATGGCGCGAATCTCATTCGACATAAATGCACCGCATCCCGGCCTAAGCCGGCGCGCCTTGCTTTGCGCCGCACTCGGCGCCGGCGCGAACTTTGCCTTCGCTGGCCATGCCGCCTCGGCTTCCACCGACTTCTCCCGCTGGGTCGCCGCCTTCCGCGGTCGTGCGCTCAAGCGCGGCATATCGGCGGCAACCTATGACCGGGTGATGAATTCGCTCACCCCGGACACCAGCGTCTACGCGCAATTCCGCAAGCAGCCGGAATTTACCGAGCAACTCTGGCAGTACATCAACCGCCGCTGCTCGGACTGGCGGGTGATCACCGGCAAGGAACGCGCCAAGGAATATGCTCATCTTCTGAGCCGCGTCGAAAAGGATTACGGCGTCGACCGCTACATCATGCTCGCGCTATGGGGCATGGAATCCTCCTTCGGCGATGTGGTGACCAACCGCAAATACATGCGGCCGGTGATTCCGGCGCTCGCCGCGCTGGCCTGGGGCGAGCCGCGCCGCCGCCGCTATTGGCAAGCCGAATTGCTCAACGCGCTGGTGATCGTCGATCGCGGCTGGGCGAAACCTTCGGACATGATCGGCTCGTGGGCCGGCGCCATGGGTCACACGCAGTGGATGCCGGAAGTGTGGCTTCACGTCGGCGTCGACTACGACCGCGACGGCCGCGCCAGTCCCTTCGGCAATCCTGCCGATGCCTTCGCCGGCACCGCGCGCTATCTGACCGAGCGCGGCAAATATCGGCGCGGCGAAAGCTGGGGCTGCGAAGTCACGCTGCCGGCGAAGCGTCATCGTCTTGCCAACAACCGCACGATGCGCACCTACGCGAAGTGGCACGACCTCGGCATTCGGCGCGCCGATGGCAAAGCCTTCGCGCGTCCCCATGACCACGTGAAACTGTGGCGGCCGGTCGCCGGCGGCCCGTACTTTCTCATCGGGCAGAATTTCCGCGCTGTCTATTCCTACAATCCGTCGACCAGCTACACGTTGGCGCTCTGCCATCTCGGCGACTTGATCCGCGGCGATCCGCCTTTCCACAAGCAGTTCCCCGGCGGCGAACGCGTGCCGACGCTGGCCGAGGTCAAGGAAATTCAGCGGCGGCTCACCGAACTCGGTTTCCCGACGGGCGGCATCGACGGACGCACCGGTAGCCAAACGATCCGGGCCGTTCTCGCCTTCGAGAAGAAGGTCGGCATGAAGCCCGCCGACGGCTATGTGGGCCTTAAGGTTTTGTCCCGGTTGCGTCAGGGCTCATGATCCGGTTGGATGCCGGCCGCCGCCCGAGCGGGCGGACATGCCAGGACCCAGCCCGTGACCGGTTCAAACGCCAAAGTCGGCAGCAAGCCGCAACCTGCTCGTGACGCCACCATCGCCGCCATCGACCGCCCCGTCCCGGCCGGGGTCAATGCCGCGCAGTTCGGCAGCGATGTCGCGGCCGACGCGTTGCGCGCGCTCGACATCCCCTATATCGCGCTCAACCCAGGCGCCAGCTACCGCGGCTTCCACGACAGCATCGTAAACTATCTCGGCAATGAGCGGCCGCAGATGCTGCTTTGCCTGCATGAGGAAAGCGCGCTCGCCATCGCCCACGGCTACGCCAAGGTGACCGGCAAGGCGATGGCGGCGGCCGTGCATTCCAATGTCGGGCTGATGCACGCCACCATGGCCTTCTTCAACGCCTGGTGCGACCGCATGCCCATGGTGGTGCTTGGCGCCACCGGGCCGGTCGATGCGACCAAACGGCGGCCGTGGATCGATTGGATCCACACCGCGCGCGACCAGGGCGCGCTGGTGCGTGGCTATACCAAATGGGACGACCAGCCGGCCTCGCCGGTCGCGGCGCGCGAAGCGATTTTGCGCGCCGGCTGGATTGCCAACACCGCGCCGCGCGGTCCGACCTACGTCAATCTCGACGCCGGCATGCAGGAGGAAACACTCGCCGAGCCGGTCGCTCCGATCGAGACCGAACGCTTCATGCCGGAGGTGGCAAGCGCGCCCGCCGCCGCGATGGTCGCCAAGGCCGCCGATCTGTTGCGCGTCGCCAAGCAGCCGGTGATCCTGGCTGGACGCGTCTCGCGCGATCTCGATGCCTGGAACGAGCGCGTTGCGCTGGCGGAGCGGCTCAACGCCCGCGTCGTCGCCGATCTCAAGATCGGCGCCGCGTTCCCGACCGACCATCCGCTGCACGCCGGTGCGCCCAACGGCTTCGCACTGGCGCCGGAGGCGGCCGACGCCATCCGCTCGGCCGACGTCATCCTCAGCCTCGACTGGGTCGACATCGCCGGCACCTTCAAACATGTCGGTGGCAATGTCGCTGCCAAAGTCGTGCAGGTGTCCCTCGATCACCGCCTGCACAATGGCTGGAGCATGGACTACCAGGGCCTGCCGCCGGTCGATGTGATGGTCGATTGCGAGCCGGACGTGGCGGTGCCGGCTTTGCTTGCCGCGCTCGGCCCCGGCAAACCGCATCTAGTGTCGGCGCCCAAGACCGCACCGTTCAAGCCGGCCGGCGACAAGCTCACCGTCGATCACCTGGCGGCCGCGTTGCGCCGCACCGTCGGCGACCGGCCGACCTCCCTCACCCATGTCTCGCTGTCATGGAACGGCGCCAGTTGGCCGTTCCGCCACCCGCTCGACTTTCTCGGTGGCGACGGCGGCGGCGGCGTCGGCGGCGGTCCGGGAATTTCAGTGGGTGCCGCATTGGCGCTGAAAGGCTCCGGCCGCCTGCCGATCGCGGTCTGCGGCGACGGCGACTTCCTGATGGGTGTGACCGCGCTGTGGACCGCGGCGCATTACCGAATCCCGCTGCTGGTCGTGGTCGCCAACAATCGCTCCTTCTTCAACGACGAACTGCACCAGGAGCGCGTGGCGCGTATGCGTAACCGGCCGGTCGAGAACCGTTGGGTCGGGCAGCGCATTTCCGAGCCCGATATCGACCTTGCCGGCATGGCGCGCGCGCAAGGCGCGCAAGGCTTCGGCCCGGTGACGGCAATCGGCGATCTCGATGCGACTTTCGCGATGGCCATTGCCGCGGTCGACGCCGGCGAGGTCGCGGTCGTCGATGTGCGCGTCGAACCGGGCTACACCGCCGCGGTGACCGCAATGATGACGCGCAAGAGCGACTAGCAACGCATAGGCCGGCTGGCTTTAAGGCGGCGGATCGAAGCCACCGTGCGTCCATATGGCGCGGTGTTTCGGATCGCCCATGAATGCGATGAAGGCTTCGCCTGCGTCGGGTGCCGCACTGGCCGACGTCACCGCTGCACCGTAAATCGTCGTGAGCTGGATGGCGGGCGGCAGCGGCCCCGCCACCGCCAGGCCTTCCGTATTGATCACCTCGCTCTTCGGGTAAAAGCCTATTTCGGCTTCCCCGCTCGCGACCAATTGCACGCCGCCGGCCAGCGCCGGACGGTGGATGATCTTGCCTTTCATCGCCTCGGCAATGCCGAGTTGCTCGATCAGCTTGCCCATATGCGTGCCGCTCGGTGTCGCGCCCGGCGTGGCATGGGTGATGGCGCGGCTGTTGAGAATAGCTTGCTTGACCTTTTCGGGTGTCGACAGGTCCGGCTTTGGCGTGCCGGCGCGCACAACGGCATTGACGCTGACCAGGCCGAGGATGGCGCGGCCTTGCGCCCGCACCGATTCCGTCCTTCTGGTAGCCGTCGAGCAAATTCGTCGGCATCACCAGTACGTCCACCTTTTCGCCGGCCGCCAACCGCTCGCGCAGCTCCGACATCACGGCATAGATGAACTCGACCTTGTGGCCGCTGCGCGTTTCGAACTGCGGCGTGAGCTGCGCGAACACTTCCTTGGGCGCGCCGCCGCACATGACCCGAATGGTTGCCATCGGTGCTACGTCCGGTTGGGGTTACAGCTTGTAGGTCTCATGCGTGCCGCGGTGGAACATCTCCTCCACGGTGACGAGGCGCGAGGACAGCCCTTGCGCATGATGGTGCCGCAGAAACGTCTCCAGCGTCTTGCGGTTGGGCGCCAGACCGTAGGACCAGAAATCGTCGCCCATCAGCGCGCGCGCTTCCATCAGGCGCTCCTCAACGAACGGTAGCGTTACTTTGGTCGACGAGGTATCGGACAGCTTTTCCAGCGCCATCGTCTTGGCGCGCTCGAACGCCTTGAGCACCGCGCCCGGCAACCAGGGATGCTGCTCGGCCAATTCCCGCCGCACGCCGACGATGTGCATGATCGGGAAAATGCCGGTGCGCTTGTAATAGTCCTTGGCGGCCGCCACCGGATCGGCGAACAGCCAGCCGATATGCGGATGGCGCCCGAAACCGGAGGGCACGCGCGGCCCGATGAAGCCGTCGATTTCGCCGGCTTCGAGCATGCTCGACAGCGTGCGGCCCGCCGGCGCGTCGTCGAGCCGAACCTCCTTCGGCAGCGTGATGGCGATCTTCTCCAGCCGCCCGGCTTCCTCCAGCCCGCCTCTGATCCAATGAATGTCCGAGGGCTTGACGCCATGATCGTCCTCGAGAATGGCGCGCGCCCAGACATTGGCGGTCAATTGGTATTCCGGCACGCCGATTTTTTTGCCCTTGAGGTCGGCCGGCTTCTTGATGCGGTCGGTGCGCACATAGATCGAGGTATGGCGGAAGGTGCGCGACACAAAGGCCGGCACGCCGACATAGGGGCAATTGCCCTGCGCCGTCTTCACCGTGAAGCTCGACATCGACAATTCGCAGATATCGAATTCGGCATGGCGAAAAGCGCGAAAGAAGATTTCTTCCGGATCGAGCGCCATGAACACCGGATCGACGCCGTCGATCGGCACAAGCCCGTCGGAGAGCGGGCGGGTGCGGTCGTAGTCGCGCACGGCGACGGAAAGATTGAGCTTGGCCATAAGACGCCCGGGCTGATTACGTTCGGGCGCAAGTCATAAGCGAAACGCGGTCGGGAGGCAAAATGACGCTGGCGCTCAACTCGGCTGCGCCTTGAGGAAGTCACGGAAGGTCTCGTGCTCGTAGGCCTTCTCGCGCACAAAGCGAAACATGGCGAGGAAGTCGTTCGGCCGCAGATAGCCCGGCGCGCGCGCCACCTCGCGTTTTCGCGGCGGCAGCCCCTTGATCGCGGCCAGATCCGCCTGGAAGAATTGGAAGGTCGGCGTGAAGCGCACGCCGTATTTGGCGGCGAGCTTCTTTTCCGACAGCTGCTCGCCGTCGAAATCGGTCACCGGCAACGAGCCGATGATGTTGAGCTGAGTGATCTCGAAATTCGCCTTGATGTAGTCGGCAATGCGGGCCTGCGCGAAATTGACGAAATGGGTCTCCTTGCAATAGGGGCAGCCCTTCAGCTCCCACATGACGGCAAAGCGCTTGCCTGCCGAATTGGCGGTTTCGAGATCGTCGGCGAGGTTGAGGAAGCTTTCCAGGAACCAGGGCTCCCGGTAGAGGCCGTCGGCGGTCAGCATCGGCTCGGCGCGCGCCGGGGCAATGGCCAGGGCGCCGGTCGCCGCAGCGCCCAGCAGCAGATTTCTGCGTGTCATTGACATGGATCGGTCCTACCCGGCATTGGCAACCCAGCAGAACAATGCCCTAGATTCGCCGCGCGCCACCGGCAACGTATATATTGCTTTGATTATATATCCTCGCCTCACAGTCCGGTGAAGAACCATGCTGGTCAGCCTTGCGCGCGCAGCAATCCTCAGCCTCGCTTTGACCGTCGGAGCCGGCGCCGCCTTGGCCGGCGATCTGGCCGATTTCAATGCCGCGGCGGAAAAGGTCGCCAGCCACAACCGGGTGGCGCTCGGCTACCTGCGCACCGGCAATACCGACCTCGCCTCCGTCGAACTCGACCGCCTGCGGCAGGCCTGGAGCGCGCTGACGCAACGTTTTGCCGGCAAGCGGCCGGACGCCTTCGATGGCAATGCGCTTTACGGCACCGTGCTGACCGACATCAGCACGCGGCTGGTGACCGCCGATATGATGCTCGGCTCGGGGCGGGCGGACGCGGCGCGCCAATCGCTCGATGCCATCCGCGCCGACCTCTACGACTTGCGCAAGTCGGCCGGCATCGTGGTGCTGGCCGATTGCGTGCGCGACGCCAATACCGCCATGAATGCGCTGATGGTCTATAATGACCGTGCGCTCGACTGGACGAAGGCCGGCATCCGCTTCGGCGTGGCCAGCAAGGCGGCGATCTATGGCTACGCGCTCGACCGTTGCGACGGCATGGCGAGCGAGACCGTACGCAAGAACCCGAAATTCCGCCGGCTGATAGACGGCGCCAAGGCCGGGCTGGCGCTGATCCCCAAAGCCATCGCCACCCGCGATGCCGATCTCCTGCATCGCATTCTGATCGAGCTGCGCTCGTTCGATAATCTCTTGGCATTCCGGTTCGGCTAGAACGCGCGCAAAGACCGTCGAAGGGCGCGTCCGAGCGCATTTTTCGACTAAATCTGGCCTAAAATTTTCTGCCTTTCGCTGCCGGATTGGGCTACCGGGGGCCGTCCCTAGTTCAAGCAGCCATCATCGGTGATGGCGCCGCCGACACTGGGGGAATTGCCATGCGAATCGCGAAATTTGCGCTTGCCGCCGCTTTATTGCTGGAAACGACCGTTGCCGGTAACACATTGCCGGCCAGCGCCTCCACCACCGACGGCACCTACAGCGTGATGATCATCACCGAAAAAGGCAGCTGTGGCCGCGCCTACCTTGACAACGTGAATGTATCGCACGGGCAAGTGGCCTATCAGGGCGGGGCGCCCATCGATGTGGCCGGTACCGTCGCACCAAATGGCACGATCAGAGTCAGCATCAAGACCGGCAGCCAGGGTGCCAAGGGCACCGGCCGCTTGGTGGCCTCCGGCGGCCGCGGCATCTGGCATGGTAACGGCGCGCGCGGCGAGTGCGCGGGTCGCTGGATTGCCTCGCGTCACTGAGACCCATCCTCGATCAATTTAGAGTCCATTCCGCACACTGCGGCGCAGCATGTCAGCTTCGCCGCAGTCGCGCGTTGGACGCGCACCGAAACAAGTTCCCTTGCTGCACGCGCAAATGTTTTTTCAAAGAGACACCGATTGGACTGGTTGCAGAAAAACAAAAAATCAGGACTGATGTCCTTCACCAAAAAAGCTAGCAGAAGCTTCCCCCAGCTCACTAGAATTTGGAAAGGCACTCATGTCGATCGAAACCGAAACTCAGCCGCGCGGTACGCGCGTGATCGTTGTGGGTAACGAGAAAGGCGGATCGGGCAAATCCACCGTAGCCATGCACATCGCGGTCGCGCTCATGAAGGCGGGCGAACGCGTCGGCACCATCGATCTCAATTCGCGGCAAAGGAGCTTCACCCGCTACGTCGAGAACAGACGCGAATGGGCCAACCGCGTCGGTCGCGATCTCGAAATTCCCAACCATGTGTGCGTCGAAGGCGATGAGGCCTTGGCCGCCCTGGTCGGTACCGTCGAGACGATGGCGCAAACCTGCAGCTATATCGTGATCGACACACCCGGCCATGACAATTCGCTGATGCGGCTGGCACACTCGATGGCCGACAGCCTGATCACGCCGCTCAACGACAGCTTCGTCGACTTCGATGTGCTCGGCAATGTCGATCCGGAGACCTTCGCGGTCACCGGCACCAGCCATTACGCCCGGATGGTGGAGGAGACGCGTCGCCAACGCCAGCTTCTCAACAACGCCGCGACCGACTGGATCGTATTGCGAAACCGGCTTTCGACGCTGGGTTCGCGCAACAAACGTCTGGTCGGCGAGGGCCTGCAAGAGCTGTCGCGCCGGCTCGGTTTCCGCGCCATCGACGGCTTTGCCGAACGCGTGATCTTCCGCGAATTCTACCCACGCGGACTGACGGCGCTCGACGACCTCGACGGCGCCACGCTGGGGACCCGCCCGACCATGTCGCACGTCACCGCGCGGCTGGAGATCGAAAGCCTGCTGACGGCGTTGATGCTGGGCGGGGTAGCGGCAGACCGCGACATGGACGTCGGCAACCGCGACGCGGCCTGACGGCGGTTTCTCGGCCGCTTTGGTCGAGCGCCAGAAAGCCGGCCAAGCCGTTCCGTAGAGCGAGCAAGATTGCTACCGCCTCCCTATTTTGAGGGGCGGTAGCATGTACTGTTTGCTTCTCCATCGACATATTCGCTTTTTATGATATACATATCGGCGTCCTGATCGTGCTCTCCCCCGGCGGAGAATGAACTAGGCGCCCATGTCGAGCTTTAGAAAATTTTCTGCCAGCATTGCGCTTGCCGGCGCGATGGTTGTTATTTTTGCGCTTGCCGGCGCGCGCGCCGCCGAACTGGTGATGTTCGAGCGTGCCGGCTGCGAATGGTGCGCGGCCTTCGACCGCGACATCGCGCCGATCTACGGCAAGAGCGAGGAAGCCTTGCGCGCGCCGTTGCGGCGTGTCGATATCACGCAGCCGCTGCCGCCCGATCTTGCGTTTATCCAAGTAGAGCGCTTCACGCCGCTGTTCGTGCTGGTCGATCAAGGCCGCGAAATCGGGCGTATCCGCGGCTATCCGGGTCCGGAGTTGTTCTGGATGCAGATCGCCGTCTTGTTCGATCGTCTGCAAAGGCTTGCAACGGATGGAGAACGCGCGCAAACATCGCAAAAGCTATTGCACGCCAGCGGCTGATCGTCTGTATTCTGCCGCCGCCGGCTCGGCACACTGGTACTCCCATGGACTTACATCGTCTTGAAACACGCGGCCGCGCCACCGATCTTGTGCGCTTGAGCGAGAATGCCAGGCGCGCCAGCGATTTCCTCAAGGCGTTGGCGCACGAGAGCCGGCTGATCATCCTGTGCATTCTTGCCGAGGGTGAAAAGTCGGTCGGCGAACTGGAGAAAATCCTGCAGTTGCGGCAACCGACGGTGTCGCAGCAGCTGGCGCGGCTGCGCGCCGATGGGCTGGTGTCGACGCGCCGCAACGGCAAGACGGTCTATTACAACCTCGCCAGCGACGAGGCGCGCATGATCATCGGCGCGGTCTATGACGTCTTTTGCCGCCGCATCCGCCGGCGCTAAAGCTCATTTGATCGACAGTCCGAGCGCCTTGACCATCTTGTCCCGTTAATCGAGCTCGGCGCGGAAGTAGCTTCCCGCCTCCGCTTGCGATCTCTCGATCGGGTCGAAGCCGATGGCGGTGAGGCTATCGCGGATTTGCCGTAATGGCGTTCATCGCCGGCGCGCAGCTTGAATTGTTTCATTGCGCCGCTGCCTTGATAAGAATGGCAGGCCAAATGCGTGTCGACTGGAATGCGCCCGATGCCCTTCAGCGTGCTGACCCTGAATTTGTGGAACGTCAACGAGCCACTGGCGGCGCGCTTTTCCGCGCTGGCAGCGGGCCTGCAACGTTTGCGTCCCGATATCGTCTGCCTGCAGGAAGTCGCGGACGACCCGCGCTCGGGACGTCGGCAATCCGCGCTCGTCGCACAGGCTTGCGATCTAGCGCACGCCCTCGACAAAGACGCGCTGTCGATCCTGTCGCGGTTTCCGATTGTCCGCTCGCACAGCGAGGCTTTGCCCGATTTCGACGAGCCGCGGCAGGTTCTGCTGGCCGAGTGCATCGTCGACGGCCGGCCCTTGGTCATCGCCAATACCCACCTCGTTTACATCGAAGGCATGAGCGCTGAGCGCAAAGCGCAAACGGAGGTGGCGCTGTCCGCGATCAAGACATTTTGCGCCAACGATGGCCGGCGGCCGGCAATCCTGTGCGGCGATTTCAACGATGTCCCGGAATCGCCGCCGGTGCGCTTGGTGACCGACAGCGGCTTTCAGGACATCCATGCGCAGTGCCATCCGGCAAACCCCGGCCTCACCTTTACCCGCAAGAACGTCTACGTCCCCGCATCGTACCCGCAAGACCGCAGGCTCGACTATGTGTTCGCGACCGGCGATCTGAAGGCGGAGGATTGCGCCGTCGTCTTTGACGGCCGCAATGGCCTTGATCTAGCATCCGACCATTATGGGGTTTTCTGCCGGCTCGGGGTTCGCTAATGCCGGCGCGTATGGGGAGCGTTCGTGATGATCAAGAAAATGGTCGCAGTCGGCGTCGCCGCGGTATTCGCCGTATCGTTGCTCACACCGGTTATCGTCTCGGCAAAAGGATTTGGGCCGCACGCCTCGCATAAGGCGGGTGCGCATGGAATAGGTCACCGCGGTTTTGCAAAATCGTTGCGGTACCGTGGTCGCCGCGCAATACGCTATGACCGGTTCTATCATCCATTCGGCGGCTATCTCGCCGGCTATGGCTATGAGCTCCCCGGCGCTTACTTTGAAGGCTTTGAGCCGGCCCTTGCCGCGTTCCCGCCGCTGCGGATCGATCCGGTCATTCCGCCGCCACCGCCTTTGACCTGCAGCCGCAGTCGCGAGACGGTCACGGTGCCCGCGGAAAGCGGCGGCACGCGCGAGATCACGATCACGCGCTGCTAGAGTCTGATCCGTTCAGATTGAATCAGAATGCCGCCTAACATTTTGCTGGCGCATGATCTTTTCCGAAAACCGGTTCCCATCCCCGATCGGGGTCGAGGACATGCTTTTCGGGATCATGCGCTAGAAAACCGGCTCGATCGTCGCGCCGCAGAGTTTGACGCGCCATCGATGGCCGCATTGCAGGTAGATTTGCTTGCAAGGGTCATCGACGCGCTTCGACTGGCCGGGAGCGCCTTAGGTTTCGATATGCGGCTGTGCGGGCGCGCTTGTCCACGTTCATCGTGATCGTCGTCGCGGATGTTTTATGCAGTTCCATCAGCCGCACGACGTTCACCGGCAAAAGGACCAGATGCAGACACAGGACGGGTGGAAGCCAGCACAGCGCGCCATAGCCGATGAAGGCGATATTGCTGAGGATGCCGATGACACGCAAACGCCGCATGTCCTTGGTGACGAAGGTCAGCAGCACCATGGTCGAGGCAACGTAGCCTATGATCCCGGTCGCATTTATATACTTGACTTAGCACTCTCCTGCGGTATTTTTGCAGGAGACAGGGCAGCACAAGGGTCAAGGATATGAATGCCAACCACGAAAGGTTGGCCCATGGAGGGCGATCAAAGTGCACCACGCACAATTACGCCTGAGATGGTTCGAGCAGGGCTAAATGCGGCGGCTAATCTTCCCCCTGATTGTGAGGAGATTTGTTCTTTAGGAGCTGCTGAACTGGCTAAGGTTTATATTGCCATGCGCGATCAAGACCCGGCATACCTTTTGCTCGCTCAGCGAAAGAAGCTGTCGGCATGAAGCGAAGCATCACAAGGTGACCGTCTATTTTCAATAAATCCTCGGTCATGGCCCTTAGTATTTTGGGCGACACGCGAAATTCCTTTAGATGATCATCTGTCAAAGCGCGCCGGAAATTGGAACTAACTCGCGTTCTCCTCTCGTCGTCTAAGACGATGGATTCGTAGTGAATTAGGTTGTTTCTCACCTTATTGATGAGTTGCATTTGTTCAAATACCATCTCTAATTCGGTCTTTATCTCCTTAGATGGAGGTGCAACATTCCATAGCCGCCGAATATGCTGAATAGCCTGCTCGGTCCTCGCGCCAGAGAAAACGGCAAGGGCAAATTCGTCGGTCATGCCTAGGTAAAAAGCGAGTGAATGGAACACGGAATTTTCGGTGACGGCAAAACATTCAACGAAGCGTCCAAGCGCTTGCCAATATTCTGGTTCTTGAACAAATAGTAATCTGCGTTCCTGGTGCGACGGTTTGGTCATGACAAAATCTCCCGACCCCACAAAAGACCCCGAATTTAAGCGCGTTTTGGGCAACTTGCTCAAGAGTAAGCCGAAGCCGCAGTCGGAAATTAAGATGGGTCGCAAAACGCGACCGACAAAAAGCGAAATCAGTCGCCGCAAGAAAAAACAGAAATGACGCGCCGTATCGCCTTGGCTCTATGTCCAGGTTCTTGTGATCCACGGCGGCAGATTTGCCTTGTCGGTCATTTTGTCGATTTCATTCTTCCCCAATTGAACCATCGCCTGATAGACTTCGGCATGTGTGCCGAATTTGCGCCCGCAGGAGTGGCACATGAAGATGTCCTTATCATTGGACGGATCAAAATCCTCGGCGACGAGCGGTTCGCTACAATCGAGGCATTTGAAAGTGATGCTGTCTGCGTCAGCCATTGACTCCGTTCCTTTTTCAAAGGCGGAGCCGTTCGCCGATTAAGCAATAAAATATCGTCCGCGGCGGCTCACCAAGGGCGCGGGCGCGAGGGTCGGCGACTGCGAATTGCCGACCCTCATCCTGCAAATAAACGAGGGTTGAATTCGGGGCGATCTACGGACTTGGCGTTTTCTCCACAGAAGAAAGCGCCTTGCCTGATGCTTTAGGGTTTTTGGCTCAATCAGGCCGTCGATAAGTCAGACGCTTGCCTTCGGCGCCTTTCAGGATGCGAGCGGCGCGCTCAATATCGCCAACGCCGACGCCCGAACGGTTCGAATACCTAAACGAAAATTCGTCTAGGTAACGCTGCAAATGCTGCTCACCGCAGAAATGATAGGTGCCGATCATCCCTTTCTTGAACACGCCGAAAAAGTTCTCGACATTGTTCGTGGTGAAGCCGTCCTTGTTCACGTATTCCTTGACCGTGTGAAACACCTTCTGATGGTTCTTGTAGCCAGCCTTACGATAGAAGGGGGACTCGTCGGTGACCAGCGTCGTAGAGCGATGCACGTTGGTGTGCAGGATCGCGTGAACCTTCTCGGAGGTCGCGGTCTTGACCACGAAGGCGCGCGCTTCGCCAGTCTCGGGATTGACCAACGCCACCACGCCTGATTTCTGCTTGTGGCCCCTCTTGTAGTACTTCGCGCGCTTGGACGTGTTTCCGTAATAGGTTTCGTCCGCTTGTACCTGCTGGCCTTCGCCGCCCATATCGGTCGGCTTGCCGTTGGGCGCCATCGCTTCACGAATACGGTGCGCCAGAAACCACGCCGACTTATAGGTGATGCCGAGCATCCTGTGCAGTTGATGCGCCGACATGCCCTTCTTGGACGATGACATGAGATGGATCGCCAGCAGCCACTTGTGAACTGGGATGTGCGAGCGCTCCATGACCGTGCCGGTACGGCAGGTGAACTTGTCGCGGCACTCGTTGCAGAGAAAATAGCCGGCCTGTGTCTTGCCTTCCATGCGGTGCACGTTGACCGAGCCGCAATGCGGGCAGGAAACCTCATCCGGCCAGCGGGAAGCTTCTAGATGGGCAATCGCAGCCGTTTCGTCGGTGAACTGAGGGGAAGTCAGGGCGGTGTCGGTCATCGGGAAGCTCCTATGACCACGATAATGCCCTGTGCATGTTGCTAAGTCAAGTATATAAATGCGATCCCGGTTGTCATGACCGTTCCCTCAGGTCGGCGTCTCATTGAGATTGCTGTCAGTTAGGGGACGGCAGACCGCGACCGTTTCCGGCGGCGCCAGGCCGAAATAATCTTGGTTTTTCAAGCGGTATTGGGCTGCCGCCCGCCAGAAACAGGCCAATTCTGCCCTAATTGATCGCCACATCGACCAGCCGCAGTTGCACCCGCTCCGCGCCCTGCCAGCGGTCGATCGCAAGGCTGCCGGCCGCATGCAGGCTGCGGCCGCGGTTGTCCAAAAGCGCCTTGCCGAGCGGCTGACCGGCAGCACGGAAGGCGATTGCCGAGACGACCTTTCCGTCGCCGGACTTGAAGCGCGCGCGGATGTGGTTCTCGCCCACCGGATCGGCAAAGGCGAGCGTATGCGCCGGCAGGACCAGCATGGGCTCGGGATTGCCGGCGCCATAGGGCCCGGCCCGCGCCAGCAGTTCGCAAAGCGCCACATTGACGCCGCCGGCGCTGATCGCACCGTCAATGGCGAGCACGCGCTCGCGCCGCGCCGCCTCGACGTCCGCTTTGAGCGTTTCCTCCAGGAAAGCGCGGAAGGCGCCGAGCGCGTCCTTGCGAAGCGTGACGCCGGCCGCCATCGCGTGGCCGCCGCCCTTGACCAACAGCCCCTCGCGCACCGCACGCCGCACGGCGCGGCCGAGATCGACCCCGGCGATCGAGCGCCCCGAACCGGTGCCGGTGCCGCCCGACTCCAGCGCAATGGCGAATGCCGGGCGCCCGTAACGCTCCTTCAGCCGCGCCGCCACCAAGCCGACCACGCCCGGGTGCCAGCCCTCCCCGGCCGTGACCACCACGGCACCTTTGTCCTCGAGGCCGAGCGCGGCCATGGCTTCGGCTTCCGCCTGCGCGAGCGTAGCAAGCTCGATCTGCTGGCGCTCGCGGTTGAGCCGGTCGAGCTCGACCGCGATGCGCGCCGCTTCGCTCGGATCCTGCTCGAGCAGCAGGCGCACGCCGAGATCGGCGCGGCCGATGCGCCCGCCGGCATTGATGCGCGGGCCGAGCAGAAAGCCGAGATGCCAAGGCTCGGGCGGGCCGGCCAGGCGAGCGGCGTCCATCAGCGCGGTCGCGCCGATATGCTCGCGGCGGCGCAAGGCAATCAGGCCCTTGGCGACGAAGGCGCGATTGAGGCCGGTGAGCGGCACCACGTCGGCGACGGTGCCGAGCGCGACCAGATGCAGCGCCGACAACAGATCGGGCTCGCTGCGCGCCTCCCAGAAGCCGCGCCGGCGCAGTTCGCGGCTGACCGCGACCAGCGCAAGGAACACCAGGCCCACGGCGGCAAGATGGCCGAGCCCGGAGAGATCGTCGGCGCGGTTCGGATTGACGATCGCCACGGCGGGCGGCAATTCCTCGTCGGCTTGGTGGTGATCGATCACCACCGTGTCGAGCCCGAGCTTCTTCGCCTCGCCCAGCGCCTCCAGGCTGGTGGTGCCGCAATCGACCGTGATCAGAAAGCCGACGCCGCGCTCGGCGAAGGAGCGGATCGCCTCCACATTCGGCCCATAGCCCTCGAAGATGCGGTCCGGGATATGCACGATCGGATCGAGATCGGCGTCGCGCAAATAGCGCGTGAGCAAGGCCGCAGCGGTCGCGCCGTCGACGTCATAGTCGCCGAAAATGGCGACGCGCTCGGAGCGTTCAACGGCATCGGCGATGCGCGTCGCCGCCGCTTCCATGGCGGTCAGCGTATGCGGATCGGGCATCAGCCGCCTGATGCTGGGGTCAAGATAGGCTTCGACCGCGTCGGGCTCGACGCCGCGGCCGGCAAGCACGCGCGCCAGCAATTCCGGCAAGCCATGCCGTTGCGCGATTGTCATCGCCAGCGCCTGCCCGCGCGCATCCAGCCGGTCGCGCCAGACGCGGCCGGTCGTCGACCGCTCGACGCCGAGGAAATACCGCTCCAATGGTGTCGCCGCCGCGGGCAAAGCCGACATGACAAACCGCCTGACACGAATCAGTTGTTCTGCGTGCGTGCAATCTTGAATGACGCCGGCCCGACACGCCAGCGCGGCGTCTTCGCCGCCGCACGCTACGGCTTATTATAGCCGTGCTTTTGCATGACCTTATCGACTCTGACGTTGAGATCGAGCTGGAAGGCCTGCATGCGCGGCATCATCTGCGCGCTGACGTCGCCCATGACCTTCGGCATCATGTGCAGCGCCTTGACGCCGGTCGGCGATTTGTAGAAGGCGATCATGTCGCGCAGCTCCTTCGCCGCGAAATAGCGGGCATAGACGGCCGGCGCATCCTTCATCATTTCGCTGGTGAACTTCGACAGCAATTCCTCGAATTCGACCCGCAAATCGCCCAAAGTCGCCTTGTCGACCTTGCCGGAAAATTCCTTCTCGATGCGCGGCCACATCTGCGCGGTGATCGTACCGCTCAATTGATGGATGGTGTCGCCGGTGATGATCGCGGAGAGTTCCTGCGCCGCGCGTAATGCGTCGGGCGAGCCGGCATCTTGCGCTTGCGCCGGTGCGAATAGTGCGCCCAACAGCAGGGCTATCCCGAAAATCCGGCGCATGTGTACCTCCCTCGCTGACGCCAAGATGGTCATCCCGCTGCCGGCTCCCGTCAATTCGGGAACCCACGCAAATCGATGACAATCCCCTACTCAGCGGCAGCCACGTGGATGCGCAGCAACTCGGCGATGGTGGCCGGATCGCGGCGGCCGAGGCCGCATTCGGTGGCTATCGAGAAACGCTTCACTTGCCGCTCGGCGACGGCTATGCGCCGGCGCGTGCCGGCAAGGCCGTCGGTGAAGTGAACGAGGCCGAGGCACAACTCGGTTTCGGGCCGGAGCTGAAGCCGCGCGAGCGGCTCGAAATAAGCGTCGTCGGAACGCTCGCGCGGCACCGGCATATGGATGAGCGCAATCGGTCGCTTTATATCGGCCGACAATACGTTCGCCATATCGACCATGTCGCCCATGTCGCGCGGCTCGAGCACATGTTTGTGGTTGGAATCGCCGTAACAGAAGTGAAACAACAGCTCGATATCGGCCGGCACGCGCTCGGCGAGATCGACGAGGATGCGCGAGAAGCGCGCGAGCATCTCGGCGCGATCCTTGCCATAGGGGTTGGGCTCATTGCGCTGCAGCCGCGCGAACACGGCGGACGCAACGTCGAACTGGATCGCGATCTGATCGTGCGGAAGCGCCGCCGCGATCTTGTCGATCTCGCGCTTGAGCGCCTCATTGTAGACCGGGTCGAGCGGCTGATGCAGGTCGTCCTGCAGAAATAGCCAGATCACCGAATGCGCCGGCACCAGGTCGATCTGAAAGCGGCAATCCTTGGGGACGACGCCGCGCTGCTTGAGCGCGGCAAATTCGGCGTAAGACTGCTTGGCGATATCGGCATAGAACAGATTGCCGAAGACAACGTCTTCCACCGTTTTTCCGGGTTTGAGCCGGTAGCGGATGCGCGCCGTACCCGTGGCATGAATCCGGAATAGCTCGTCCGACTTCTCCAGCGCGGGATTGTCGGCGAACACCGGCTCGAGCCACGTGATCCAGTCCGAACGTTCGCCGGTCTCGCCATCGGGAATACGCTTGATACGCGTCCCCAGCGCGGCGCTCACGGTATCAAACACCTCCCGTGCACTACCGAGCGGCACGCTGCCGATGAGATGAACATTCCGCATCAATAGCCTCCGCCGCCAAACGGCGTACGAGAATTAGAAACGGTGCCTCGGCGATGACAAGATAAGCCGCAAAAGATTCCGTCCCGCATGGCAGGACACCAAATCGTTTGGCGTTGGCCCGCGTCGGTCAATCCAGATGAAATTTCGCCAGCTCTCGGTGCTCGGCGAGCACGCGGCGCACGGTACCGGTGACCGAGCGCATCACCACGGTTTCCGTCTCGATCACCTGTTTGCCGAATTTGACGCCAGTCAGCATGGCGCCGCTGGTCACGCCGGTTGCCGAGAACAGGCAATCGCCTTTGACCATGTCGTCGATCTCGTATTTCTTCTTCGGATCCTTGATGCCCATTGTGAGCGTGCGCTCGCGTAACTGCTCGGTATCGATGACCAGCCGCGTCTGCATCTGCCCGCCGATGCAACGCAGGGCCGCCGCCGCCAGCACGCCTTCCGGCGCGCCGCCGATGCCGAGATAGATGTCGATGCCGGTCTTGGCGGGCTCGGCGCAATGGATGACGCCCGCGACGTCGCCGTCGCTGATCAGCGACACGGCGGCGCCAATCTTGCGGATCGCCGCAATGGCGTCGGCATGGCGCGGGCGGTCGAGCAGGATGGCGGTGATCTCCGACGGCTTGACGCCTTTGGCCTTGGCGAGCTGGATGATGTTCTCGTCCGCCGGTGCGTCGAGGTCGATAACACCTTTCGGATAGCCGGGGCCGATGGCGATCTTCTGCATGTAGCAATCGGGCGCGTGCAACAGCGTGCCGCCATCCGCCATTGCGATGGTCGCGATCGCGCCCGGCATGTTCTTGGCGCAGAGCACGGTGCCCTCCAGCGGGTCGACCGCGATGTCGACCTTGGGGCCGTGCTTGGTACCGACCTTTTCGCCGATGAACAGCATCGGCGCCTCGTCGATCTCGCCCTCCCCGATCACCACGGTGCCGTCGATCGGCAATTTGTTGAGTTCGCGCCGCATGGCGTCGACCGCGGCTTGGTCGGAGGCCTTGTCCTTGCCGTGCCCGCGCAAGCGCGCGGCCGACACTGCCGCGCGTTCGGTCACCCGCACGATTTCGAGGGTCAGAACGCGCTCCAGCAGCAATTCCGGCTGGACGGTGATGGACGACATCGTGACGTTCCCCCTCGCGAATACGTTTGGGACGGCTGCCGCCGCCGCCCCGGCCGCGATCAGTTCTTCTCGATCCGGATCACTTGCGGCCGACCTGAGATCACCCTATCGCGCCCCACCGCCGCAAGGGCCTTGCGCACGGCGTCCTCGGTGGTCGCGTAAGTAATGAGGATAACGGGGACGGAACTGCCCTTGGTCGCGTTCGCCGGCTGCCCTTGGTAATGGCGCTGGACGATCGATTCCATCGAAATGTCCTGTTCGGCCAATCGCTTAGCGATGGTGGCCGCGGTCCCCGGTTTGTCGCGGGCCTGCAACCTGATGTAATAGCCGCCCTCGTGGCGTTGCATCGGCGCCTTGCGCACTGCGGTAAGCCGCTCGCTGGGGCGGCCGAAGGGGGCGGTGCGCACCCCGCGCGCGATGTCGCCGATGTCGCTCAGCACCGCCGAGGCTGTCGCAGCGCCGCCGGCTCCGGGCCCGACCAGCGTCAGCGGATTGATGTCGTCAACGTCGATGGTCACCGCATTGGTCACGCCCATCACCTGGGCGATGGCCGAATCCTTGCGCACCATGGTCGGGTGCACGCGCTGCTCGATGCCCTTCGGCGTCTTCAGCGCCACGCCCAACAATTTGACGCGATAGCCGAGCTCGTCGGCGGCGGCGAGATCGGCCGGCTGAATCGAGGAAATGCCCTCCACGTAGACCGCGCTCTGATCGACTTTGCTGCCGAAGGCGAGACTCGCCAGCAGCGCCAGCTTCTGCGCGGTGTCATGGCCCTCGATGTCGAAAGTCGGATCGGCCTCGGCGTAGCCCAGCCGCTGCGCGTCGGCCAGGCACTCGGCGAAGGACAATTCGTCCTGCTCCATGCGGGTCAGGATGTAATTACAGGTGCCGTTGAGGATGCCGTAGATGCGCGCGAACGAATTGCCGGCCATGCCCTCGCGCAACGTCTTCACGATCGGAATGGCGCCGCCGATCGCCGCCTCGAAATTGAGCGCGGCGTGATGCTTCTCGGCGAGCGCGGCAAGCTTGACGCCGGATTTGGCAAGCAGCGCCTTGTTGGCGGTGACCACCGATTTGCCCGCGCGCAGCGCCGCCTCAACTGCGCTCTTGGCGGGCTCGCCGGTACCGCCGATCAACTCGACGAACACATCGATATCGTCCGAGCGCGCGAGCGCCACCGGATCGGCAAACCATTTGAGCTTGCTGAGATCGAGCCCGCGCTCCTTGCCGCGCGCGCGCGCCGAGACCGCCACCACCTCGATGCGCCGGCCGCAGCGCACGCTGAGCGCCTCGCGCTGGCGCGCGATCTGGGCGACCAAGGCGGCGCCGACCGTACCCAATCCGGCGACGCCCACTTTGAGGGACTGCGTCATTGTCTTCAAATGCGGCGCGTCAGCGCCGCGTAGCGAGCGGAACGACGTTGTGAAGTTGCTCCGGCCCGGATTTCAGGAAGCGGCCGACATTGCGCGCGGCTTGGCGGATGCGTTGCTCGTTCTCCACCATCGCAATGCGCACAAAGCCTTCGCCGTATTCGCCGAAGCCGATGCCGGGCGAGACCGCGAGATCGGCCTTCTCCACCAACAGCGTTGCGAATTCCACGCTGCCGATCGATTTGAACGGCTCCGGAATCGGCGCCCAGGCGAACATGGAGGCGCGCGGCGGCGGCACGTGCCAGCCGGCGCGGCCGAAGCTTTCCACCAACACGTCGCGGCGGCGCTTGTAGGTCTCGCGCATCTCCTTGATGCAATCGTCGGGACCGTTG
Organism: uncultured Alphaproteobacteria bacterium; assembly: GCA_963727555.1. Lineage (GTDB taxonomy): Bacteria > Pseudomonadota > Alphaproteobacteria > Rhizobiales > Xanthobacteraceae > Pseudolabrys. The sequence goes on from CAVSGT010000002.1 coordinate 417,717, forward strand.
AGCGCGGCGATGGCCGCCACTTGCACCGGCGTAAAGGCGCCGTAGTCGAGATAGGACTTCACCCGCGCCAGCGCCGCGATGATGCGCTCGTTGCCGACCGCGAAGCCGATGCGCCAGCCCGGCATTGAATAGGTCTTCGACATCGAGGTGAACTCGACCGCGATATCGATCGCGCCCGGAACCTGCAGCAGCGAAGGCGGCGGATTGTTGTCGAAATAGACTTCGGCGTAGGCGAGATCGGACAGAATGAGGATTTCGTGCTTCTTCGCGAACGCGACAAGCTCCCGGTAGAAATCAATGCTCGCCACGTAGGCGGTCGGATTGGCCGGATAGCAGACCACGACTGCCGTCGGCTTCGGGATCGAGTGGATGATCGCGCGCTCGAGCGTGTGAAAGAAATTCGACGTCGGCTCCGACGGCACGCCGCGCACGGCGCCGCCGGCCATCAGGAAACCGAAGGCGTGGATCGGGTAGCTCGGGTTGGGCACCAGCACCACGTCGCCCGGCGCGGTGATCGCCTGCGCCACGTTGGCGAAGCCCTCCTTGGAGCCGAGCGTTGTGACGACCTGCGTCTCTGGATTGAGCTTCACGCCGAACCGGCGCTCGTAATACTTCGCTTGCGCCAGACGCAATTTGGGAATGCCGCGTGAGGCCGAATAGCGGTCGGTGCGCGGCCTGCCCAGCGTCTCCTTCATCTTCTCGATCACGTGCGCGGGCGCCGGCAAATCCGGATTGCCCATGCCGAGATCGATGATGTCGGCGCCGGCGTTGCGCGCGCGCGCTTTGACCCGGTTGACCTCCTCGAACACATAGGGCGGCAAGCGGCGAATGCGGTAAAATTCTTGCATCGTTCGAACCTTCAGGTCGCCTGCGACCCACCCCGCAGACGTGATCCCCGGCTGGCTTTTATCACGGGTTGGTCGTGGTGCCAGTGGCTTCGCCGCGACTGGCGCTGGCAGGCGGCTTTTTCTTTGCGGTCTTCTTTAGCGGCGGCTTTTTCGGCGCCGGCGCCGCTGAGTTCTGGGCGGCGTCCGCCGCGGCTTCGGCCTTGGCCGCGGCTTCCTGCTTCTCGCGGGCGCCGATCAGTTCCTTCTCCATCTGGGCCTGCTGTTCATCGCTCATGGGCGCATCGGCGCGTGGCGGCGGCATGTCGTGCACCGCCGGATAGGAATAGGCCGTCGCCGGCCGCGCCGGGGTGGCGGCGGGCTCCCCGCCCACCGCCTGCGGAATGGCATCGACCACGGTCCCGCAACCAGCGAGCGTTACCGCCAGGCTCAAGGCCGCCAAGACCGATCGTGTAGGGTATCGCAGCATGGTCCTCGGTGATCGTCGCCAGCGCCGGAAATCGATGTAGACTCAATATATTATGCCAAAATTCGATTAACCGGCTATTATGGCTGGAGCAAGGTCGAGCCGGCCGTCATCGGTTCCTTGGCGGCCGCGCCGCAGCAAACCATGCGGTCATAAGCGCCTTGCGGGAGGCCACGGTCCAGGCCATGTCTGGGGCGGGGACCGGCACGATGCGCATGGAAAAGCCAATCACCGAACCGGCCAAGGTCGGCTCAGTCGAGATTGAGGCCTACGCGCATAATCTCGCTCGCCTGATCGAGGAAGGCGGCAAGGCGCTGGCGGCCTATTTGCGACCGCGCGAGGAAGGCAAGATCAAGAACGACTTGGCCGACGGCGTGGCCGATGTCGTCAAAACCGTCGGCCAGATTCTGGAATATTGGCTCTCGGACCCCGAGCGCGCGCTCGAATTGCAGACCAGCATCGGCCGCGCCTATCTCGAGCTATGGGGCAACGCGGCCAAGCGCCTGGCCGGCGAACAGGCCGAGTCGGCGGCGATGCCCGACCCAAGAGACAAGCGCTTCGCCGATCCGGAATGGTCGCAGAACCAGTTCTTCGACTTCCTCAAGCAGGTCTATCTGCTGAGCGTGCAATGGGCCGAGCGGCTGGTCAACGACGCCGAGGTCGACGAGCATACGCGCCAGAAAGCCGCGTTCTACGTCAAGCAGATCGCCAACGCGATCGCGCCGTCGAATTTCGTGCTCACCAATCCGGAACTGCTGCGCGAAACGCTGGCCGCCAAGGGCGAAAATCTGGTACGCGGCATGCGCATGCTCAGCGAGGACATCCGGGCTGGGCACGGGCATCTCAAGCTGCGCCAGTCCGATCCCGGCATGTTCGAGGTCGGGCGCAATCTCGCGCTCACGCCCGGCAAGGTGGTGTTCCAGAACGAGCTGATGCAGCTCATCCAATATCAGGCGACAACTCCAGAGGTGCTCAAGGCGCCGCTGCTGATCGTGCCGCCCTGGATCAACAAGTTCTACATTCTCGATCTCACCCCGGAGAAATCCTTCATCAAGTGGTGCGTCGACAACGGGGTGACCGTGTTCGTGGTCTCCTGGGTCAATCCGGATGCCAAATTGGCGGAGAAGAGCTTCGAGCAATATATGCGCCAAGGCGTGATCGCCGCGCTCGACGCCGTCGAGACCGTCACCGGCGAAAAGAAAATCCACACCATCGGCTATTGCGTCGGCGGCACGCTGCTCGCGATCACGCTTGCCTATCTCGCGGCCCAGAAGGACGAGCGCGTGCTGTCCGCCACTTTGTTCACCGCGCAGGTCGATTTTACCTATGCCGGCGATCTAATGGTATTCGTCGACAAGGAGCGCATCGCGCAACTGGAAGCGCACATGAAGGAACAGGGCTATCTCGAAGCCTCGAGCATGGCCACCGCCTTCAACCTGCTGCGCTCCAACGACCTGATCTGGCCCTACGTGATCAACAATTACATCCGCGGCAAGAAGCCGTTCGCGTTCGATATCCTGTTCTGGAATTCGGACGCCACCCGCATGCCGGCGGCAAACCATTCCTTCTATCTGCGCAATTGCTATCTCGATAACACGCTCAGCCGCAAGAAAATGGAAATTGCCGGCGTCATGGTCAATCTCAAGGACGTGACGGTGCCGATCTACAATCTGGCCACCCGCGAGGATCACATCGCGCCGGCGAAATCGGTGCTGTTCGGCAGCAAATATTTCGGCGGCCCGGTGAAATTCGTATTGGCCGGCTCCGGCCATATCGCCGGCGTCGTCAATCCGCCCGCCAACGCCAAGTACCAGTATTGGACCGGTCCGGCGCCGCGCGGCGCCGACGTCGACAAATGGCTGGCCAAGGCCAAGGAGCATCCCGGCTCCTGGTGGCCGGACTGGCTCGACTGGATCAAGAGCCACAGCGCCGAGACGCTGCCGGCACGCGAGATCGGCGGCGGCGGGCTAACGCCGCTGGAAGACGCACCGGGGTCGTATGTGAAGGTCAGGAGCTGGACGTGACGATCAAGATCGGCGTCTTGCGCGCGGTCGGCAATCACGATAAATATGACCATGGTCATGACCATAGGAAGATGGTGAGCCGCCATGACAAAACAAATCAAAGCCTCTGAATTCAAAGCGAAATGCCTTGCGCTGATCGATGAGGTGGCGGCAACCGGTCGACCAGTGGTCGTGACTAAAAATGGGAAGCCGATGGCCGACCTCGTACCGCACCGCTCGGCGAAAAAAAGTCCATTCGGAATCTGGAAAGGCAAAGTTAAAATCACAGGCGACATCATTTCGCCGATCAACGTCGAGTGGGATGCCATGAAGTGATTCTCCTCGATACACATGCAATTCTTTGGACGGCGAACGAAGAACTGCCGCTAGGCCACGATAGCAAGTTGATGGTGCAGGCGGCGCGCGAAGCTGGCCAACTCGCAATCAGCTCAATCAGTTTCTGGGAAATCGCGTTACTTGCGGAAAAAAGACGGCTTGAACTGACAAATCGCCGGATGGGCTTCGTTCCGAGCTACTCAACACTGGCATCATCGAAATTCCATTGACCGGTGAAATTGCCATTCTCGCGGCGCAGCTCAAAAATCTGCATGGCGATCCGGCCGATCGCTTTATAGTCGCGACCGCGATCGCTCACGAGGCAACACTGCTCACCGCAGACAAAGCGCTGCTACGCTGGCGGAGCAAGTTGCCGCGCCAGAACGCCGCCAGATAGAGGGGGCGCCCCGGCGTCGACATATCGGGGCTTGGGACGTTTACGACGCCAGCTTCACCGGCACTTTCAGATAGTGCACGCCATTGACGTCGGCGGGCGGAAATTTGCCGGCGCGGATATTCACCTGGATCGACGGCAGCAGCAGCAGCGGCGCTGAAAGCTTGGCGTCGCGGGCGGTGCGCATGGCGACGAAATCATCCTCGCTCACGCCCTCGTGCACGTGCACATTGCGCGCCCGCTCCTCGCCGACCGTGGTCTCCCAGGCATATTGATCGCGGCCGGGCGCCTTGTAGTCGTGGCACATGAACAGCCGCGTCTCCGACGGCAGCGCCAGAATGCGCATGATCGACTTGTAGAGCGCATGCGCGTCGCCGCCCGGGAAGTCGGCGCGCGCGGTGCCGTAGTCGGGCATGAACATGGTGTCGCCGACGAACACGGCATCGCCTACACGATAGGAGACGCAGGCCGGCGTGTGGCCGGGCGTATAGATCACCTCGCCCTCGAGCGTGCCGATTGAGAAGCGCTCGCCGTCCTTGAACAGGTGATCGAATTCGGAGCCGTCGCCCGACACGTCGATGGCATTGAACACCGGGCGGAAGATGCGCTGCACGTCGCGGATATGCTCGCCGATCTTCACCTTGGCGCCGGTCTTCAGCTTGATATAGGGCGCGCCCGACAGATGGTCGGCATGCGCATGCGTCTCCAGCACCTGGCCGATCGTCACGCCGAGCTTTTTCGCATCGGCCAAGATCGCATCGGCGGAATCAACCGTCGCCTTGCCGCTGCGGTGGTCGAAATTGAGCACCGGATCGATCACCGCGGCATCCATGGTCGCCGGATCCCACACCAGATAGCTCACGGTGTTGGTGGGCTCGTCGAAAAACGCTCGGATTGCGGGCTTGGCCGTTGCGCTCATGATCGTGGCTCCCTCAAGAGTCTTGCTTGCTTGTCTTGACCTATATATTAGCGCTTCCTATTTTAGCAATATCTAATCAATGGAGCCCAAAAATGCCTCATCCTGCGGCCCGGCGCGCCAGCTCGCCGGCGAATACCGGTATCCGCGATCTTGAGCGCAACGCCGCGCAAGCCGCCCAGTTCCTGAAATTGCTCGCCAACGAAAACCGGCTGCTGATCCTGTGCCGGCTGATGCTGGCGCGCGAAATGTCGGTCAACGATCTCGCCGGCGCGGTTGGCTTGAGCCAGTCGGCGCTCTCGCAGCATCTCGGCAAGATGCGCGAGGAAGGCCTGCTCGCCACCCGGCGCGCGGCGCAGACGGTCTATTACCGCATCGCCGATCCGGACGCGGCGCGTCTGCTCGCGCTGCTCAAGGACATCTATTGCCCCTGAAACCCGCGCGAAATCCTTCACCTCGCAGAAAACCAAAGGAAGAGATTATGAGTCAGATTGAAACGGTCAGCCCCGAGCGCGCGGTCGAACTGGTGCAGCAAGGCGCGGTGTTGATCGATATTCGCGAGAGCGGCGAGCACGCCAACGAGAACATCCCGGGCGCGCGCCACCATGCGCTGTCGCAGATCGACGCCGCCCATCCCGCGCGCGCCGGCGACACCGTTTTGATCTACCACTGCAAGTCCGGGGCGCGCACCAAGATGAACGCGCACAAGCTTGCCGCCGGCGGCGGCGACTGTCAGGTCTATATTCTCGGCGGCGGCATCGAGGGCTGGAAGCGCGCCGGGCTGCCGACCTCGGCGAGCGACACCGCTGCCGCGCCGCCGGGCGGGCTCATGCAACGTTTGGCGGCCTTGTTCCGTTAAGCGCGAACACCGCCAGCCGCCGGGGCCGCCATGCTTTTCCTGCATTACCTGCTCTCGATCGCCTCCGGCAGCGTGGTCGGCTTCACGCTCGGCTTGGTCGGCGGCGGCGGCTCGATCATGGCGGTGCCGCTGCTGGTCTATGTGGTGGGTGTTTCGACCACGCATGTCGCCATCGGCACTAGCGCCATCGCGGTCGCGGCCAGCGCCGCCGCCAATCTCATCGGCCACACCCGCGCCGGCACGGTAAAGTGGCGTTGCGCGCTGGTTTTCGCGTTATCGGGCATCGTCGGCGCCGCCGGCGGCGCCCAGCTCGGCAAGATGGTGGATGGCAGCCGCCTGCTGATGCTGTTCGGCGTGCTGATGGTGGTGGTCGGGCTGATGATGCTGCGGCCGCGCAAGTCCGGCGGCAATCCGGACGTCAAGCTCACGCGCGAGAGCATGCCGCGGCTGTTGCCCTTGTTGATCGGTATCGGCTTTTCGGTCGGCGCGCTGTCCGGCTTTTTCGGGATTGGCGGCGGTTTCCTGATCGTGCCCGGGCTGATGGGCGCCACCGCCATGCCGCTGATCAACGCCATCGGCTCATCGCTGGTGGCGGTCACCGCCTTCGGCCTCACCACCGCCTTAAGCTATGCCTGGTCCGGGCTGGTCGACTGGCCTCTGGCGACTTTGTTCATCGTCGGCGGCGCGCTCGGCGGCTTCGTCGGCATCAAGCTCGCCCACCGTCTTTCCGGCCACAAGCACGCGCTGACGCTGACCTTCTCCGGCATCGTGATTGCCGTCGGGCTCTACGTCATCGCCCGCTCACTCTGGCATTAGCTCCCAGAAATCGACGGTCTCATCGGCCGGCTGCGACTTCTTGTAGTGCAGCGTCGCGTATTTGCCGTTGTGATAGACCAGCGGCGGGCGGCCCGCGTCGTGCATGGCGATGATGCGGCCGATGAACAGGCTGTGGTCGCCGCAGTCGTGACGCGCCTCGATTGCCGCCGCGACGGTCGCGCTCACGCCGGAGAGCACCGGCACCCCGTCCATGTGCTCGAAGCAGACGTCGGGTTCGGCGACGCCCTGCCCGGCAAAGTGCTGGCTGATCTCCTCCTGGCCCAGGGCCAGGATGCTGACGCCGAAATGCCCGACGTTGTGCAGCGCCGCGTGCAGCCGCGCCTTCTTCGCCACCGAAATGATGCAAAGCGGCGGCGCCAGCGAACCCGACATGAAGGCATTGGCGGTCATGCAGCGCACGCCGCCCTCGATCTCCGCCGTGATCACCGTCACGCCGGTGGCGAAGCGGCCCATGACCTGGCGGAACAACTTGGTGTCCACCGGTGCGTGCTTGTCATGCACGTTCATCGCATCGTCTCGTTTCGCGGCGCCCCTCAACGGCCACCTTTGCTGGCGTGGTAGCTCAACTCGCCGGGATCGGTCAGGTCCGGCACCCGCCAGCCGTCCAGGTCATATTCTGCCATGCATTGTTCTGCAAAACCCTTAAAGCGGTCGGCATTGCCCGAGGCCTGGGCCCCGAACAGGCAGTAACGGCGGATTTCCTCGGTCGAGCCGCCATAATTGATCTCATAAAGCTCATGTCGGCCGCCGAATTCGGATGCCAGACAATCCCATAGCAGCTTCATCAGTTTCACCCGCTCCTCGGCCTTGTAGCCGTTGGAACCGCGCAGATAGCGGTCGAGATAGGGCCGGATCTCGGGATTCTTGAAGTCGCTGGCGTGCGAATTCAGGTAGATCAGGCCGGAGGCCACCGTCTGCTCGATGATGTACTTGATCTTGGTATAGGCGATGGTGGCGATGATGGCATAGGCATTGCCCGGATCCATATTGGGCAGCAGATAATCGCCGATCCACGGCCGCGGATCGCGCACCATGGCGTCGCTCAAGGCCCAGAACAGATTGCGCCAGGCGATCACCTCGCCGACATTGGCCTGCACGCCGCGGAAGTCCTTGGTGCCGGCGGCTTCCGTCGCCTTCAGCAGCAGCCCGGCGATGAAGTCGAGCTTGACCGCCAGCCGCGTGCAGCCGTGCACCACGAAGCGCGGCAGGAAGCCGGTGCGCGGGAAGAAATTATTGGCCTTCTCGACGTCGCCATAGACGAACACGTTCTCCCAGGGCACCAGCACCTTGTCCATGATGAACACCGCGTCGTTCTCGTCGACGCGGCTGGACAGCGGATAGTCGAACGGCGAGCCCATCACGGTCGCCGTCATCTCGTAGGAGGTGCGGCAAATGAATTTCACGCCCGGCGTATTGGTCGGCACCATGAAGACGATGGCGAACTTCTTGTCCTGCACCGGGATCAGCCCGTGGTGGGCGACGAAGGTGTAGTTGGTGAGCACCGAGCCGGTCGCCACTACCTTGGCGCCGGAGACGATGATGCCCTTGTCGGTCTCCTTCTCGATATGCGCGCAGACATCGCCGACCTCGTTGGGCGGACGGTCGCGGTCGATCGGCGGATGGATGATGGCGTGATTGATGAAGGGCACGCGCTCCTGGCTATATTTGTACCAGCGCTTGGCGTTGTCCTGATAGGGCTCGTAGAACTCGGCATTGGCGCCGAGGGTGGCCAGGAACGCCGCCTTGTAGTCGGGGGCGCGGCCGAGCCAGCCATAAGTGAGCTTGGCCCATTCGGCGATGGCGTTGCGCCCGGCGACCATCTCATCAAGCGTCTTCGGCGCCTTGAAGAAGGCGTGCGTCATGCCGCCATTGCCGGTCTCGGTCGGCAGCAGGATTTTGTCTTTGTGCTTGGGATCGTGCAGCGCGTCGTAGAGACGCGCGGTCATGCGCGCGGTGTTGCGGAAGGCGGGATGCTCGGTGACCTTCTTGACGCGCTCGCCGTAGATGAAGACCTCGCGGCCGTCGTCGAGCGAATCCAGATACTCGGCGCCGTTCTGCGGCCGCTTGACGTCGACCTTGCCGATGGTGGTCGGCTCTTTGGCAAATGCTTCCGGCTTGGCGCGGACGGTCATGATCGCTCCCTCTATCGCTTTGATTTCTCGTCACGAATCTTATTGTTCGTTTATCGAACATCTGTACGATGTCCGAACTCGGCGCAAACGTTACGTCGCGGCCAGCGCGAACACAAGCCGGCAGGCACCAGCGGTGGAAAGGCTCAACCGGCCGCCAAGGCGATCTGCCCGGCCATCGCCTGTAGTTCCGGCAGAAACTTGTCGCGCATCTCGTTGCGCGTGGTGCGCGCCGAATGGGTGGACAGATTGATCGCGCCCACCGCCTGCCCGCTGCGGTCGACGATCGCCACGGCGAGCGAGCGCAGCCCGCGCTCGAGCTCCTCGTCGACGATGGAAAAGCCCTGTTCGTGATCGTCGCGCACGCGGTCGAACAGCGCTTGCAGATCGGTAATGGTCGACGGCGTGTAAGGGTCGACGCGCAGCGACTTCAGCCGCCGCCAGATCTCGGCCTCGTCGAGAAAGCCGAGCTGCACCCGCCCCATCGAGGTGTGAAACGCCGGAAGCCGACTTCCCACCGAGAGAACCGTCGACATGATGCGCCGCGTCGGCACGCGCGCGACATAAACGATCTCGCTGCCTTGCAGGATCGAAGCCGAGCACGACTCGTGCAGGCGCTCGCTCAACTCCTTCATCAGCGGCTGCGCGCGCTCGATCCAGCTCTGCGTCGCCAGATAGGCAAAGCCCAATTTGAGGATATTGGGCGACAACGAGAATTGGCGGCCGTCCTGCGCGACATAACCGAGTTCGGTTAGCGTGCGCAGAATACGCCGCGCGGTGGCGCGCGATATGTTTGTTGCGGTCGCCGCTTCCGACAGCGTCATGCTCGGCTGTTGCTTGCCGAAACAATTGAGCACGGCGAGGCCCTTGGCGAGCGTCGCCATGAATTCCTTGTCGTCGCGCTCGTCGGTCGCGCTGTCGTTGATCTGGTCCATGGACCCTTGAAACGCGGGCACGGCGCGATTGACAGCGCCCGCATCGCTCCTACAATGGTCGATATACGAACGTCTGTTCGTTAATCGAACAAATACGTCCCGTCAACAACAAACAACTGGGACGATAGGGAAACGCCGGCGTTGCTTAACGCGCCGCACACCGGGGAGGACCTTCCATGGCCGATCATTCGCGCCGGCTTTCGCGTCGAACATTCGTGGCAAGCAGTGCGGCCGCCGGCACCGTGCTCGCCGCCAATCCCGTTTTCGCGCCCGCCGTCTGGGCCGCCCGCGCCATCAAGCTCGGCTATGTCAGCCCGCAAACCGGCCCGCTCGCCGCCTTCGCGGAAGCCGACAATTTCGTGCTGTCGAACTTCCACGCCAGCGTGAAAGACGGCATCAAGATCGGCGGCAGCACGTATCCGGTCGAGGTGATCGTCAAGGACAGCCAGTCCAATCCCAGCCGCGCCGCCGATGTCGCGCGCGAATTGATCGTCTCCGACAAGATCGATCTGATGCTGGTGGCCTCGACGCCGGAAACCACCAACCCGGTGTCGACCCAATGCGAGGTCGAAGAAATAGCGTGCGTATCCTCGGTGGCGCCGTGGCAACCCTACTTCATCGGCCGCCAGCAGAACCCGGGCGACCCCAAATCCTGGAAGCCGTTCAACTACACCTATCATTTCTTCTGGGGCCTCGAAGACGTCATCGCGGTGTTCACCAACATGTGGGGTCAGCTCGACGACCGACAAATCGGTCGGCGGCCTGTTCCCCAATGACGGCGACGGCAATGCCTGGGGCGACAAGCATGTCGGCTTCCCGCCGGTGCTCGACAAGCTCGGCTACAAGCTGACCGATCCCGGCCGCTATCAGAATTTGAGCGACAACTTCACCGCCCAGATTTCCGAATTCAAAGCCGCCAAGTGCGACATCGTCACCGGCGTGATGATCCCGCCCGACTTCACCACCTTCTGGAACCAGGCGCTGCAACAGGGCTTCAAGCCCAAGATCGCCTCGGTCGGCAAGGCGCTGCTGTTCCCAGTGGCGGTCGAAGCGCTCGGCAAGAACGGCAACAACCTGTCGTCGGAAGTGTGGTGGACGCCGAGCCATCCGTTCAAGTCGTCGCTCACCGGCCAATCCGCCAAGCAACTCGCCGGCGCCTACGAGCAGGCTACCAAGAAGCAATGGACGCAGCCGATCGGCTTCGTGCACGCGCTGTTCGAGGTGGCGACCGACGTGCTCAAGCGCGCCGGCAAGCCGGGCGACGCCAAGGCGACGGTGGCCGCGATCCAGGCCACCAAGCTCGACACCATCGTCGGCCACATCGCCTGGTCCGGGCAGAAGCTCCCGCCGTTTGCCTTGAAGAACATCGCCAAGACGCCGCTGGTCGGCGGTCAGTGGCGGCTGCGCGGCAACGGCAAATACGACATCGTCGTCGTCGACAACAAGACGGCGACCGAAATCCCGGTCGGCGGCAAGATGGAGCCGATCGCTTAAAGCACGAGCCTTCGCCGATTTTGTCGCGCTCGCCGTCTCCTCCCACGGCGGGCGCTTTTTTTTCGCGAGAATGTGACCGCGGCGGCACGCGACAGCACGCAGCGCTTCGCCTAATCTACCGGCGGGCGATGGTTCCAAACCGGGGGAACGCGATGTCCAGGGAACTGATGTGGCTGACGCTGACCGTCATCCTGACCGGGCTGATGTGGGTACCTTACATCGTCGACCGCGCCATGGTGCGCGGGCTGATGGGCTGCATGGCCAATCCTTCGCGCAACGACCCGCCGCAATCGCCGTGGGCGATGCGACTTTATTTCGCGCACACCAATGCCGTCGAAAATTTGGTGATCTTCGCCACGCTGGTGCTGATCCTCAACGCCATGGATCACTCGACCGAGGCCACCGTGATAGCTTGCGCGGTCTATTTCTGGGCGCGGCTGGCGCACGTCATCATCTACGCGCTCGGCATTCCGGTGCTGCGCACGCTGTCCTTCGCGGTCGGTTTCCTGGCGCAGCTCGCGCTGGTACTGGCGATTTTCGGCAAGCTGTAGCCTAGACCATCTTCCGTTCATTCCCGCGCCAGCGGGAATCCAGAGTCAAAATTGTTGAATTAAAATTCATCCCCTGGGTCCCCGCTTTCGCGGGGACGAACGGAATGCTTTCAGCGCAAGGTCGCAAGGAAGCGCTTGAGCGCCGCGACCACAATCGCGGGTTCGGTGGCGGTCGGGAAATGCCCGCTGGTCGGACACACCACGATCTCGGGCTTGGATGCGAACTGCTGCACGAAAAGCGGCTCGGCGTCCGCCGGAAAACGCTTGCTCATGCCGCCGCGAAACACCAGCACCGGGCAACGGACGGCTTTGGCTTTGTCGAACAGTCTGTGGTCGCTCGCCGGCGAGGCGGTGAACGCGCGCAAGCGGCGCAGCCTGGCGCGCGTATAGGGAAACCGCCACGGCCCGCCGTCGCCGTCGCGCATCATGATGTCCTCGACCAGGCGCCGCAGCGCCCGCTCGGTCCAGACGCCCTCCTCGCTGTCGCGGAAATGGCGCTCGGCCTCTTCACGCGTGGCGAACATTTCCGGCGGCGCGGCGGACTGCGCGGCCGCCGAAGCGCGGGCCGCCGCGGCGGGTAGCACCGGGTCGACCAGCACGGCCGCCGCGACGTTGTTGGCATCGGCGTTGGCGACTGCGAGCGCGATCGTGCAGGCAAACGAGTGGCCCATGATCACGTAGCGCCCAGATAGCTGCGCGCGCGCGAGCGCGACCGCGTCGGCGGCAAACTCGGCACACGAGTCGGTGCCGGGATCCTCGCTCAGCCCGAAGCCGCGCTGGTCCGGGCACAGCATGTGGAGCGAGCCCGCTGCCTCGGCGAGCGACATCCACATGCCGCTCTGCAGCAGCGAGCCGTGCAGCGCCAGCACCGGCAGCGAGTGCGGCTCATGCGGCAGCCATTCGCGATAGAATTGATTGAAGCCGTTGATCTTGTGGCTGCCGGTGCGCCAGCGGCCGTTTGCGATGTCGGCATTCATTGTCGGTTGCCTTTCAGGCGAGCGGCGCCGCCCGCTCCACAATGGCGCGCAAATCGAGCCCGCGCGGCAGCGTGCCGAAGGCGCCGCCCTCGCCGGTCAGCCGCGAGGCACAGAAGGCATCCGCCACCGCGGCCGGGGCATGTTTCACGAGCAACACCGCCTGCAGCGCCAGCACCATGTCGCGCACCAGCGCGCGCGCCTGCGATTCATCATTGCGTTCAGATGATTGCAGCCGCTGCTGCAAGCGCTCGGTGAAGGCGCGCAGGCGGGCGTCGCCGCCGTCGTCGAGCTCGTGCCGCAGCACGTCGCCCGCATTCGGCAGCCGCTCAAGCGCGCGCAGCACGTCCAGGCACACGACATTGCCGGAGCCTTCCCAGATCGAATTGACCGGCGCCTCGCGGTAGAGCCGCGGCATGATGCTTTCCTCGATGTAGCCGGAGCCGCCCAGCACCTCCATCGCCTCGAACGTGAGGTAAGGCGTGCGCTTGCAGATCCAGAACTTCGCGGCCGGCGTGACCACACGGCGGATGACTAAAGCCGCCTCGTCGCTCTCGTCATAGGCGCGCGCCAGCCGCAAGCCGAGCACCGTCGCCGCTTCGCGTTTCCAGCGCCAGGTCGGCCAGCACATTCTCCATCAGCGGCTGGTCGATCAGCTTCTTCTGGAAGGCGCTGCGATGGCGGGCGTGATGCACCGCCTGCGCCAGCGCCTGCCGCATCAGCGCCGCGGAGCCGATGGCGCAGTCGAGCCGGGTGTAATTGGCCATCTCGATCACGGTCGGGATGCCGCGGCCTTCCTCGCCGATCAATTGCGCAAAGGCGCCCTCGAACTCCACTTCGCTCGACGCATTCGACTTGTTGCCGAGCTTGTCCTTGAGCCGAAGGATGCGCACCGCGTTGCGCGTCCCCTCCGGCGTCCAGCGCGGCATCAGGAAGCAGCTTAAGCCCTTGGGCGCTTGCGCCAGTGCCAGGAAGGCGTCGCACATCGGCGCCGACATGAACCATTTGTGCCCGGTCAGGCGGAACGCGCCGTCGCCGGCCGGCTCGGCGCGCGTGGTGTTGGTGCGCAGATCCGAGCCGCCCTGGTTCTCGGTCATGGCCATGCCGATCAGCGCCGAGCTCTTCTCGGCGACCGGCCGAAAACGCCGGTCGTAGTCGCGCGCGAAAATCTTCGGCAGCCATGCGGCGGCGATCTTTGGCGCATGGCGCAGCGTCGGCACCGCGCCGTAGGTCATGGCGAGCGGGCAATAGACGCCGGCTTCGATCTGGCCGAGCAGAAAAGTGCCGGCGGCGCGCGCCACATGGGCGCCCGGCTTGGGATCGGCCCAGGGGCTGGAATGCAGGCCGGCGCGCAGCGCAATCGCCATCAGCTCGTGCCAGGCCGGGATGGAAATCCACCTCGTCGATGCGGTGGCCGTAGCGGTCGAGCGCGCGCAACACCGGCGGATATTTGTTGGCGTCGAAGCCGAGCTGGATCGTCTCCGGCTTGCCGAGCGTGGCGCCGAGGGCGTTCAAGCCGGCCTCCGCCCATTCGGCGCCCTCGCGCTTGACGCCCTCGCGCAGCACGGCATCGCTGGCGAACGGATTATAGGGCTCGAGCGGCGGCGGCTGATTCAAGACTTCGAACATAATGAGCAAGTCTATACGACGGGTCTCGCCATGTCGTTAAAAGGCTTTGTCGCCTCGCCCGAGAGAGGCCAGTAACTTTCTTAGTCTCTAGCGAGCGAATGTATCCAGGCAATCCCGCCGACTGAAATCAATATGAGGGCGAAAACGTAAAAGTCCGCGTCGAATTTGTTCCACCAGCCTTGCACGACCCAAAATGCAAAATTCGACGCAATCGCTACAACGGAGTAGATGACCAAGCTTGATTTGCCTAGTCGGAATGACTCGCTGCCCGCACTAATCCTGCTCGTAATTTCAAAATGCAATTCCGATTCAATTTCGGTCGCTCGTGCGACCGCCGCTTTCAAGAATGCTTGGTGGGCGTGGTCAAGATAATACAGAACGAATCCAAGCAATATGATAATTAGAAAAATCGAAAAGTTTACACTTTCAACTCCAATCACTCCATCTCCCTTTGTAGCAATAGCGCCACTTCGCACTGTTATATATGTTGCAGCGGTAGCAATTGCGGTGAGAGCACCAAGACCTGTCTTGCGAAGCTCCACAAGCAATTTATCAAAGCGATCAATTGATCTGCGGCATTCCTCCCATTCCGCCATCCTGTCAATCTGCCAAGCCCCCAGCAACACGTCAGAGGAGGCCTTATGTGCAGCAGCAGCTGCGACCATTGCCTCGTTTGTCTTCTGTGCAGCAAGAATTGGATCATTCGCCGCAAGGGCTTTGGCCGCATCAGTTGCTGAAGTTTGCGCTTTATCAGCTTCGGTCTTAGCAACAACGGTTTTGGCGGAAACACCGGTTACATAGGCACTCGTCGCGTCGGCAACCCGATTGGCTGCGGCGGCAATTGTCTGAGCGGCGGTAACTAGCTCTTGTACGCCCACTACAGCCCCTTTAGTACGACAAACACTCCCTTTAGCTGCATCAAAAAACTATTCAATCAAAGCTAGCGCGTCAAGGAAACAGCGCCACCTGCTCCAGCCCCATGGTCTCCGGCCAGCCCATGACCAGGTTCATGTTCTGGATCGCCTGGCCGGAGGCGCCTTTGACCAGATTATCGAGCGCCGACACGATAATGGCGCGGCCCGGGATGCGGTCCTTGGCGACGCCGATGAAGGTCATGTTGGAGCCGCGCACATGGCGGGTCTGCGGCGTCTCGCCGAACGGCAGCACATGCACGAACGGCTCCTTCATGTAGGACTTTAAGAGCATCGCATGAAGGTCCTCGGGCGTGCGTCCGCGCCGGCCGCGTACATAGATGGTCGAAAGGATGCCCCGGTTCATCGGCACCAGATGCGGGGTGAAGCTCACGATCACCTCGCGCCCGGCAGCGAGCGAAAATTCCTGGTCGAGCTCCGCCATGTGGCGGTGATGGCCGACGCCATAGGCGTGGAAGCCTTCCGAGACTTCCGAGAACAGCATCGACTCTTTCGCCGCCCGGCCCGCCCCGGTCATGCCGGACTTGGCGTCGACCACGATCTCATCGATCTCGATCGCCTTGGCCTTGATCAGCGGGATCAGCGGCAACTGCGCGCAGGTGGTGTAGCAGCCCGGATTGGCGACCAGCCGCGCGTGTCTGATCTCGCGCCGGTGGATTTCGGTGAGGCCGTAAACCGCCTCCTGCTGCAGCTCCGGTGCATGATGCTCGTGGCCGTACCATTTGGCGTAAGCCGCGGTGTCGGACAGCCGGAAGTCGGCGGAGAGATCGACCACCTTGGTCGCCGGCGCTTGCGCCAACAATTCCTTGATCACCTTCTGCGTCGTCGCATGCGGCAGCGCGCAGAAGGCGACATGCAGATCGGCCTTGCCCCAATCGAGCCCGTCGATGGCGGTGAGCTGCGGCAAATTATAGGGCGAGAACTGCGGAAACACCTCGCGCATCGGCTTGCCGGCGCTGCGCTCGGCGGTCAGCAGCACGATCTCGCTGCGCGGATGGCGCAGCAGCATGCGCACCAACTCGGCCCCGGTATAGCCGGAGGCGCCGAGCACGCCGATTCTCGCTTTTGTGGCCATGGCTCAATCCTCGTCCAGTGTCATAAATGACCGCCGGAGCAAGGCCAACAGCGCGGTGGGGGAAGTTGTGCCGCGGGCCAAATCCGGCGGCACGGGGTGACGACGACGCTACGCCCGTGCCGAGGTGGCACGGCGGCGGCGGAATTTCGCTGCAAAAGGCGTCGTCATGGCGGGGCATATAAGCCCCGGCCCCAGCGGCGTCAACTTTGCGCCCCGCGCAGCGGCAGCGGCTGCTCGTTGAGCATCGCCTTGACCACCATCGCGCGCGCCTGCGCCGGATCGAGGTCGTGCGCCGCGATCATGTCCCGGCAATCGGCCACAATGGCGTCGGCGTCCTGCATCATCTTGAGTTGCTTGAAGCGGTCGGCGTGCTGCAAGCCCATGCTCTCGCCGACGATGTCGAGAATATTGACGATGCGGAACGGCCAGTCGCGCTCGTGCGCGCACAGTTCGCGGTGATCGACGTGATAGATCGCGACCAGCGCGTCGACTTGTGCGGCCGCCGCCGCTTCCAATTCGGCACGCTGGAGCTGGCGCTTGTAATCGGGCAGCGCATTGAGCGCGTTGCTCATCAGCCCGACCGCCGGCTGGCCGAGATCGACGATCTCGATGCCCGGCACCATGCGCAGCAGGTCGGTGCCGGCCTCGACCACGCCCTTGACGCCCGGATGCTTGTGCAGCGCGATGCGCAGCGGCACGGGCTCGCGTAACATCGGCCGCAGGTCCTCGAAGCGCGTCTGCAGGAACAACAGGAACGGCGTCATCTCGAACGGTCGCGATCCCCTCACCTTCTCGATCGCCGGCAGCGTGGTTTCGGTAAATTGCACGTGACAGCTGGCGCACCAGGAAATGACGCCGGTCTTGCCCTCCGCCAGCCGGTCGAGCGAATTGGTGGCGACGCGGCCGGACACTTCGGTGTCGCCGGTGCGCATTTGGATCACGCCACAGCAATGGGTCGGCCCGCCCATCACTTTGTAGGTGACGCCGAGCGCGTCCATGATGTCGAGCGCGGTGAGCGCCATGTGCGGCGTCTTGAGCACATTGCAGCCGGTGTAGAACACGAAATCGGGACGCTCGCCGGGCGCCACCGTCGCGCCGCTCTCCAGCCGCGCGGTCACCTGCTGGCCGAGCCGCGCCAGTTCGGCATCGTCAAGCTGCAGGCGTGACAGCACGTTGACGCCGTCGGCCACCAACCGGAAGTTCTCCACCCCGGTCTTGCGCCGCTGGCGCAACTCGACCGTCTGCCGCTGCAGCGCCACACGCGCCATTGCCAGCAGGAAGCGCGGATTGACGCCCTCGGGACAGGCCGCGATGCAGTCGCCGGTGAGCGCGCAGCCCTTGGCCCAGGCGCGCGAGGAAGCCGGCCCCTCGCCGGTTCGCACGATGTCGAAGATGCCGGCGATGACCTCTTTCGGTGACGCTTTACCGATGCCGGCCGGTTCGGTCATTGGGCAGATTTCGACGCATTTGCCGCATTGGGTGCAGGCGTCGAGCATTTCCGCCGTGCGCGCGGCCAAAGCGGCTTCGAAACTCAGCCCGGTCATGGCGATGACCTCGCTCCCGTGCGACTCCGAACTCTAGCGGCCCCCTGCCCGCTCGACCAGCGCGCCGGCGCGACAAACCCCGGCGCTCCCGACATATTCCCTCGCGTGCACCCGCCTTTGGGCTGCAACCCATATAGGCGGCGGCCTCTCGGTCCGTTACAGTGGGCAGCGTAAAGCCAAGGCTGCAGCGGCCGCGGGGCCGCTCAGCCGGTCAAACAGAAACTTCAACGTGGGGAGGACACGAATGATCAGGAAACTATCCGCAACTGCCGTCTTCGGGGCGTGCATTGCGCTCCTGCTGACGGCAATGATGGCGACGCCGGCGTCGGCCGCTGACGGCAAGACCCAGCTTCACTGGTACGGCCAGGCAGCCTGGAAGATCACCACGCCCTCGGGCGGGGTGATCTTGATCGACCCATGGCTCACGGTGCCGACCAACCCCGACAAGAACTCGATCGCCGAGCTCGGGCGCGTGGACTACATCCTGATCACGCACGGCCATCGCGACCATGTCGGCGACGCGGTCGAGATCGCCAAGAAGACCGGCGCCAAGATGCTCGCGCCCTACGGGCTGTCGGCGAACATGGTTTCGGTGATCGGCTTTCCCAAGGACCAGGTCATTTACGGCGGCAACGTCGGCGGCACCATCGATCTGCCCAAGGCCGGCGCCAAGGTCATGATCGTCAACGCGATCCACGGCTCGGAGCTGACGGCGCCGCAACTTCCGAAGCCCGGACCCGGCCAGCCGGCCGCGCTCGCGAGCGGCAACCCGGTCGGCTACGTGCTCATGATCAACAACGGGCCGACGATCTACCATACCGGCGACACCGCCGTGTACGAGGACATGAAGCTGATCCCGGAATTCCACCACATCGACCTGATGCTCGCGTGCATCGGGGGGTATTTCACCATGGATCCGCAGGGTGCTGCGCTTGCGGTGCAGTTCGTGAATCCCACGAAGGTCATCCCGATGCACTACGGCACCTTCGGGCTGCTCGCCGGCACACCGGATCAGTTCCACGCAGCGCTTGAGAAGCGCAAGATCGCAGACAAGTTGATCGTCATGAAACCGGGCGGGGACCACAGTCTATAAGCGGCAAATCCGCCGGGTGCGCGCGTGTTCCGGGCTCGCGGCTTTCGGCCGCGGCCCCGCTCACCGATCACCACAACCACCGCGCGCTCATCGAAATCACATCGCCGAGCGTCAGCAGCACCGCCGCCCACACGAAGGCGGAAGAGAAATTGGCGAGCTGAAAGCGCCAATAAGGCATCTCGAAAATTCCGGCGACCAGCGGCACCGAGGCGCGCAACGGCCCGAAAAAGCGCGCGACAAAGATGCCCGGTATGCCCCACTTTTTCACGAAGGCTTCCGCGCGCGGGATCAGGTCGGGATGGCGCGACAGCGGCCATATGTGCTGGACGGAATATTCGAGCTTGAGCCCGATCCAATAGGACAGCCAGTCGCCGAGCGCGGCGCCGAGCGCGCCGGCGATCCAGACCGGCCAGAAGCTCAAGCCGCCCGACTTGATCAGCGCGCCGATGGCGACCAGCGCCGCCCAGGCCGGGATCAGCAGCGAGATGAAGGCAAGCAATTCCCCGAACGCCAGCGCGAATGCGACCGGCGGCGCCCATTCCGCATGCGCCCGTACAAAGGCGATGATATGTTCGACGTAAGCGTGCAGATGCATGAGACGACCGAGCCGGCGGGCCCGTTCTCGTCTAGCGCGGCGGCGGGCTGCGCGCCAGCCGGCTCGTCCGGCAGGTCGATTTCATCCTTCGGGAAAAGGTGCGCGATCGCCACCAAGCCCATGATCGGCAAGGGCACCGCCAGGAAGGCGGCAAACGCTGGCGCCGGCCGATATCGAGCCTTAATTGCCGCTCCCCCGCGTCGCTACCATGCATGGCTTGGAGACAACGAACGAGGTGGTGTCTGGTTGCCGGCAAGCGTGCCTGGCGGCGCCTTGAGGCAGTCGTGCCCCGGATGTGGCGTGGCACGGAGTGCTGGCGGAGTGCTGGGCCGCCGATCCGGGGCCCAGTTCTTCCGCCAATTACCGAGGTCCCGGGTCTGCAGCGCACCGTTCGCGCCGCTCACGCTACGCTGCGCCCGGCACACGCACCGTCCCGGCCCCGCCATCATCGTGGCATAGTGGGTGGCAACCGAATCAGCCCATCCCTATCTGAAAGCGTCCATGGCCAAATCCGCCACCAAGAAAAAACCCTCGTCCCAGAGCGACTTGTTCGAGCTGCCGGCGCCGGCGGCGAAAGCGGCCGCGCGCAAGGCAAGCGCCGCGCGCGCCAAGCCGAGCCGCGGCTCGGATGCCGGCTACACCGCCAAGCACATCGAGGTGCTGGAGGGGCTCGAGCCGGTGCGCCGGCGCCCCGGCATGTATATCGGCGGCACCGACGAGAAGGCGCTGCATCATTTGTTCGCCGAGGTGATCGACAATTCCATGGACGAGGCGCTGGCCGGCTATGCCGACTGGATCGAAGTCGAAATGGAGGCGGACGGCTTCGTCACCGTCACCGACAACGGTCGCGGCATCCCGGTCGATCCGCATCCCAAGTTCAAGAACAAGTCGGCGCTCGAAGTGATCATGTGCACGCTGCACGCCGGCGGCAAGTTCGACTCCAAGGTCTACGACACCTCGGGCGGCCTGCACGGTGTCGGCGTCTCGGTCGCCAACGCGCTGTCGGAACGCATGGAGGTCGAGGTCGCGCGCGAGCAGACGCTCTACACGATGGCGTTCGAGCGCGGCAAACCGAAAGGCAAGCTGGTCAAAGCCGGGCGCGCGCCCAACCGGCGCGGCACAAAAATCCGCTTCCGGCCCGACCCGCAGATCTTCGGTCCGAAGGCCGCGTTCAAAGCCGAGCGCGTGTTCAAGATGGCGCGCTCGAAGGCCTATCTGTTCGGCGGCGTCGAAATCCGCTGGCACTGCGACAAGGCGCTGCTCAAGGGCGTCGAGGACGTGCCGGAGAAGGCGACCTTCCACTTCGCCGACGGCTTGAAGGATTATCTCGCCGAAAGTCTTTCCGGCGCCACGCTGGTGCATCCCGACATCTTCACCGGCTCCGCCGGCAAGACCGGCCGCCATGGCGCGGCCGAATGGGCGATCGCCTGGACCGCCGATGCCGATGGCTTCCTGCAATCCTACTGCAACACCATCCCGACGCCGGACGGCGGCACGCACGAGTCCGGCCTGCGCACCGCGTTGCTGCGCGGGCTGAAGGATCACGCCGCCCGTATCGGCCAGGAAAAGCGCGCGGCGCCCGTCTCGAGCGAAGACGTGATGACCGGCGCCGGCTGCATGCTGTCGGTGTTCATCCGCGAGCCGGAGTTCCAGGGGCAAACCAAGGACCGCCTCGCCACCGCGGCCGCGCAGAAGATCGTCGAAAACGCGATCAAGGACCCGTTCGACCATTGGCTGTCGGGCAATCCGATGCAGGCCAACAAGCTGTTGGAATTCGTGGTCGAGCGCGCCGAGGAGCGCATCCGCCGCCGCCAGGAAAAGGACATCGCGCGCAAGACCGCGGTGCGCAAGCTGCGCCTGCCCGGCAAGCTCGCCGACTGCACGTCATCGGCCGCGGAAGGCTCGGAGATTTTCATCGTCGAGGGCGACTCGGCCGGCGGCTCGGCCAAGCAGGCGCGCGACCGCCGCTCACAAGCCGTGCTGCCGCTGCGCGGCAAAATCTTGAACGTCGCCTCGGCCGGCAAGGACAAGCTGGCGCAGAACGCGCAACTGTCCGATCTCATCCAGGCGCTCGGCGTCGGCACCGGCGCGCACTATCACGACAAGGACCTGCGCTACGAGAAGATCATCATCATGACCGACGCCGACGTCGACGGCGCGCACATCGCCTCGCTGCTGATCACCTTCTTCTACCGGCAGATGCCGAAGCTGATCGACGACGGCAAACTTTATCTGGCGGTGCCGCCGCTCTATCGCCTGCAGCCACGGCGGCAAGATCGTCTATGCGCGCGACGACAAGCACAAGGACGCGCTGATCAAGAAGGAATTCCACGCCAACGCCAAGGTGGAGGTGTCGCGCTTCAAGGGCTTGGGCGAGATGATGGCCGCGCAGCTGAAAGAAACCACCATGGACCCGGGCAAACGCACGCTGCTGCGCGTGGTGCTGGTCGATGCCGAGCGCAAGCCGACCGCCAAAGTCGTCGAGCAGTTGATGGGCACCAAGGCGGAGACGCGCTTCGCGTTTATTCAGGAGAACGCGGAGTTCGCCAGCGAGGCGCTGTTGGATGTATGAGGCAGACAATTGCAAAGAGTCGGACGACCGATTTGGCACCGCTTTTCGATAAGGAATGGCTAAACAACGCGAAGAAGAGTGGAAATGATTCGTGGGTGCACGACGTCATCGATACATTCAGCACAGGAAGCGAGACTTATTTGTCCAATCTTCGAGAGTGGTTTGGTAGCTTTCCGCTAGCCGACAGACAGAAACAACAACTGCGAACACGTCTTGAGAGTCACCAGAATTCTGATCATCTTGGCGCCGTAAACGAACTTGCGTGGTGGAGATTTATGCTGCGCCAAGGAATTGCTGGCTGTCCTTTGCCTGCCAAGGACATACCGTGCCCCGATTTCAAGCTCAAACCGCCTGCCGACTGTTTTGTCGAAGTATCGACACTCAACGTATCAGAAAAAGATAAGGATACTTTCGCGCGACGAAAGTCCGTTGCGCTTAGTCAAAATGAAACGATTAGACGTATTCTAGGCAAATTGACCAACGAGAAACAGCAACAATTGCATTACGCCGCGGGTCAGGGAAAGCCGGCTGTTCTGGCGCTGTTTGATTATACGACATGGAGCGGACTCGGCACAGAGTTGTTGTTGGCTCTCGGCGACCACTTGCTTGGAAGCGAATCTGGTTTCAAGCAACTTACGCGTGATTTGTCTGCGATCGTAGTCATAGAGCGGCACGTGATCGATGGAAAAATCGCAATAAGCTGCGGTCGGTCTGCCGTGTACTATAATCCTTTTGGTACACGTGCCCTTCAAGCTAATGCTTTTTCGAGTTTAAGACAGTTTCGGTGCCAACTTGCAGTTTCCGAGCCAACGCGCACCGAACTTTATGTATGGCTATAATAACCATCAGGCAGCTAATTCCGCGTCGCTCGACCAACCGACACGCTTGACCCTCAATACCGCTCCGGCCATTTTCGCGCGCCGTGATAGACGCGCAGCACCTGGATGCGGTTATCGCGAACCCGGTAAGGAACAATATAGGGCGTCCGCGGGATCACCAGTTCGCGCGTGCCGGGCACGCGTCCGGCGCGGCCCATGTCCGGATGTTCCGACAGCAACTGTTCGATATTGCGGATGACGCGAAGAACGGTCCGCTGCGCCGCCGCCTTGTCGTCTTCGGCGATATAGGCGCGCAGCGAGGCGAGATCGGCCACCGCCTGCGGCGACCAGACGATGATCATCGCGCCGAGCGCTTTGTTGCAGATGGCTTGGGCGCCGGCCGCTCCTTGGCGTGGCCCCAGGAGCGCACCCATTCACTGACCTGCGCGTGGTCGATGCCCTCGCCGCTATCCAGCGAGACGATGGCCCGCTTGATGCCGGCGATCTGCCACTCATTGATATCGACGAATTCGCCGATTGCTTCCGCTGCCAAAAACGACCGGCTGCGGCCGGTGCTCTTGGCGAGCTTCTCCAGCCGCTTCTTCACGGCGGAATTGACGCGGACGGTGAAAGTCGAAGAGGACATGCCAAAGGCCTCTGTAATGTGTTGTGTACAATTTAGTACGATCGCGTCTGAGATACAATGAAGCAAGCCGCCCGGCTGCTCCCATAGGATCATAATCACATTGTCGTGAGAACTTATCCCCAGTGCACCGGGGCGGGTTTAAGCTTGCCGCCGTCCTGTTCATGCGAGGGCGTCATCTAGAGGCGTCTTGGTGATGGGGCAGGATGCGGCGCCCGCGGGCGGGAGACGAACGCTCCTCCCGCACTCGGGAGGCCCCGGGCAGCCGTCCGACCCCACTATGAGGGTCTGCCTTCAATGGCTGGACGTGACGCGGACGAGGGATGGCGAAAGCCGTCCGGGTCGGGTTGGCGCCAATGCCGCTCGTCGCCGCGTCGGGAAGCACGGCCCCGGGGACTAAAAAACGCCGCCAGTGGCGCGCCGAGAGGCGCCGCACCTTGGCAACAAGGTGCGCACTTAAAGACTGGCTGCGCCGACCGGCGCGCCACCCCCTCGCTTGTTTGGAGGGGACGAAAGGAACGACGGCGTGCCCCGCGCCGCAAAGAATAGGGGCGGCGAAGCGTTGCGTACGCGGGCTTGGCGCCGAAGCAGCGAAGCGGGCTGTTTGAAAATTGAATCGGTGAATGTGGGTCGTGCGGGACTCGTCAACTTTGATAGGCGAGCGCCACGTCGCGCATGATCAGGCGCCGCGACGTCAGCATGGAAATCGCGGAGGCGTTGCGCAGGCGGGTGATGCCGCGCGATACGGTTTCGATCGTGAGCCCGAGGTGATCGGCGATATCGCGGCGCGACATCGGCAGGTCCACTTCGCTGCCGTTCTGCCCACGCGCTTTCAGTTCGAGCAGAAAATCGACGATGCGGTCCTGCGCGCCTTTCAACAGCAACTGGTTGTGATTGCGGCTGCGCTGTAAATCCTTCGCCGTAATGTCCAGCAGCAGCTTGACCACCGCGATTTCGCGCGCGGCGCGCGCCATCAAAGCTTGCCGCTTAATGACGCGAAGCCCGCACTCGGTCACCGCCTCGGCCGAGATGCTGTAAACGTCACCCTCTTCCAGCCCGAAATAATCGCCCGGAAAATAGAAAGCGTGAATGCGGCGGCGGCGATCGTCGAAGTCGGTGTAACTGCGAATGCAGCCAAATTCGACGCGGTAGAGAAAATCCGCCGGCTCGCCCTTGGTGTAGATCTTCTGGTTCGCTGCAAACGTGGTCGGCGTGCCCAACCGGTCAAATGAGTTTTCGCGCGATTTCGACGACGCGGCGCGCGCCCGTCGTGCCGATTTGCGCATTGGCGGTTTTATGGCGAATTGCGCGATTTCGGCGTGCGTTTCCACCAAACACCTAGCCTTTCTGCGGCTTGTGCTGCCTGTATTGGCATTCTCCAAGCACACATCGAGCAAGGCATGGTTTGTTGCGTCGCACCATGATCTAAATCAAGGCGGCGTGACGGTTTTTGGCTGGTCTTGCGAGCCTGGGTTGCATTGCAATAGGTGCCCCACTCGACTTGCCGTCCGCGGGCCGTCGCCCGCGAAAACGAAATTATCGCCTGTGCTATCGTTTCGCGCGTCACCTTATGCGCCGGCGCCAAAGCCCCGAATGAGCGCACCACCCGCTGTCCCTGCCGACACGCCGCGCGCCGAATTGTTCGGCCATCCGCGCGCTTTGCCCTATTTGTTCGCGACCGAAATGTGGGAGCGCTTCTCCTACTACGGCATGCGCGCGCTGCTCGTGCTCTACATGGTGAACTATCTGCTGGCGCCGCCGCACGCCGAACACGTGGTGGGGCTTGCCGGTTTCCATCGGGCGCTCGAATCCGTGTTCGGCCCGCTGGCGCCGCAACCGTTCGCCTCGCAGATCTACGGCTTCTATACCAGCCTCGTTTATCTCACGCCGATCTTCGGCGGCCTGCTCGCCGACCGCGTGCTGGGCCAGCGCCGCACCGTCATTCTCGGCGCCGCGCTGATGGCGATCGGTCATTTCATGATGGCGTTCGAGACGCTGTTCCTGTTCGCGCTCGGTTTTCTCATCCTCGGCAATGGCTGCTTCAAGCCGAATATCTCGACGCAGGTCGGCATGCTCTATGCGCCCGGCGACCACCGCCGCGATCGCGCCTTCTCGATCTTCTATGTCGGCATCAATCTCGGCGCGTTCTTTTCGCCGCTGGTTTGCGGCACGCTCGGCGAGGCGCTTGGCTGGCACTACGGCTTTGCCGCCGCCGGCGTCGGCATGACCATCGGCCTGATCGTCTATCTCGCCGCCACACCCACGCTGCCGAAAGACGCATTCGCCAAGCGCGAAATCGAGAAGGCGCCGCTTCGGCGCGAGGCCTGGCAGGCGATCATCGCTTTGTTCGTGCTGATGCTGCCGACCAGCCTGTTCTGGGCCACCTACGAACAGCAGGGCAACACCATCGTGTTATGGGCGAGCCAGTACACGGACCGTCATCTGTTCGGGTTCGCCATTCCGGTGACCTGGTTTCAGGCCTTCAACCCGTTCATGATCTTCGCCTTCACGCCGTTCATCGTGGCGCTGTGGCGCCGGCAGGGCCGGCACGAGCCCTCCACCGTCGTGAAAATGGCGATCGGCTGCTTCCTCAATGCCGCCTCCTGGCTGATCATGCTGGCCGCGGTGCAGGTGACCGGCGACGGACCCGGACACGGCCAGGCGAGCTGGCTCTGGCTGTTCGCCTTCTTTGTGGTGATCACGGTCGCCGAGCTTTATTTGTCGCCGACCGGGCTGTCGCTGGTGACCAAGGTGGCGCCGGTGCGCGTGCTGTCGCTGATGATGGGCGTGTGGCTGGCCGCCAATTTTATCGGCGACTTCCTCGCCGGCTATCTCGGCACCTTCTGGTCGAGCATGGGCAAGGCCGATTTCTTTTTGATGCTGGCGATCATTTCGGCAGCGGCGGGCGTGGTCATCGCGCTGCTGAATTGGCCGTTGAAGACGGTGTTGAAGGACTAGCCGCGCGCCGCGCTCAATCGAGCGGCAACCCGACATATTGCTCGGCCAGCGACCGGGAAGCGGCTTCCGACCGGGTGAGATAGTCGAGATCGGACAATTGGCGGCGACGGTCGAAGGCGGACTCGTTGGGGAAGCGGTGCATGAGCTGCGTCATCCACCAGGAGAAGCGCTGCGCATACCAGACACGCCGCAAACACGTCGCCGTGTAGCTCTCCAGCAGATCGCCGCGCTTGCTCTTGTAGAACGCCTCCAGCGCGCGCGAGAGATAAACCACGTCGGCGAAAGCGAGGTTCATGCCCTTGGCGCCGGTCGGCGGCACGATATGGGCGCTGTCGCCGGCCAAAAACAGCCGGCCGTGCTGCATCGGCTCGACCACAAAGCTGCGCATCGGCGTGATGCCCTTCTGCAGCATCGCGCCCTCCTCCAGCTTGCGCGCGCCGCCCAGCCGCTTGTGCAACTCGTCCCAGATGCGGTTGTCCGGCCAGTTCTCGATGTCCTCGTCGTGGTCGCATTGCAGATAGAGCCGCGAGATCGACATCGAGCGCATGGTGTAGAGCGCAAAGCCGCGGTCGGTGTAGGAATAGATCAACTCCTCGTCGGGCGGTGGGCTCTCCGACAGGATGCCGAGCCAGCCGAACGGATAGTCGCGCTCGAATACGCCAAGCACGCCGTCGGGGATGCTCGGCCGGCAGATGCCGTGAAAGCCGTCGCAACCGGCGATGAAATCGCATTCGATTTCCTGCGCGTGGCCCTCGTGCGTGAAGCGGATTTTCGGGCGCTGCGACGTCAGCTCATGCACGCTGGCGCCGTCGACCTCGAACAGCAATGGCCCGCCGTCGGCAAGCCGCCGCTCGACAAGGTCCTTCACCACTTCCTGCTGGCCGTAGATGGTGACGCGCTTGCCGACCAGCGCCTTGAAGTCGATACGGTGCAGGTCGCCGTTGATGCCGATATTGATGCCCCAGTGCAGGACGCCTTCGCGCTGCATGCGTTCGCCGACGCCGACATCGGTGAGCAGGTCGGCGGCCCAATGCTCGATCAGCCCGGCGCGGATGCGATTCTCGATATAGTCGCGGCTGCGGTTCTCGATGACGATCGAGTCGATGCCTTGCAGGCGCAACAGTCGCGCCAGCATCAGACCGGCCGGCCCGGCTCCGACAATTCCGACCTGCGTGCGCATTCCATTCGCTCCCGGCATTGGACGCCGGACCTATAGGTGGATGCTCTGTAGCGTGCAAATGGACGTTTGCCGGAATGACTGGCCCATTCAAATCGGCCAGCCATAGCGCGGAACTCGCGCCTTGTAAGCGCGATAGGTATTGCCGAATTTGGCTTCGAGGTAGCGCTCCTCGCGCTTGACCACGCCGACATGCAAAATCGCGGCGCCCGGCAATAGCATCACCACGGTCCAGTCCGAGGCGATCGCAACACCGATCCCGGCCACCAGCAAGGCCAGGCCGACATACATCGGATTGCGCAGCCAGCGGAAGATTCCGCCGGTCACCAGCGCCGTCGCCGGCTTCCACGGCTCGACATGGGTGCGCGCCGAATGGAACGCGAGCACGGCGGGAATTGCCAACGCACCGCCGGCCCCGATCAGGATCGCGCCGATGGTGATGCGTTCGGTAAACGACAGCAGCAACCTGAGCACATAGGCCGGCAGCAACCAGTCCAGCGCGACACCAACGACGACAACCGCCAGCGCAATCAGCGGCGGCGGCGCGATGACCCCGGCGGTGTCGCGTGGTTCGGTCAAGGTCATGGCTCCGTTACACCGCGCAACCGCGCCGGATCACGCGGCCAGCCAATCGGCCAGCGCCGCATTCACCGCATCGGGTTGCTCGAGCGTGGTCAAATGCCCGCTATCCGGAACGACGGCAAGCTTGGCGCCCGCAATGCCGGCGGCGATTTCTTGGTTGAGCTCAGGCGGCGTTGCCACGTCAGCGTCGCCCACCAGCACCAAAGTCGGGCAGCGGATCGACGCCAGCAGAGCCCGCGAATCCGGCCGCGAAATCATCGCATTGAGTTGACGGACAAAAGCCTCCGGCCCGGTTTGCATTATCATCTGGCGCACGATTGTCGTGAGCCGCTCGTCGCGCTGATGTTTCTCGTTCAAATAACGCGGGATCGCAAGATCGGGGATCTCGCCGTAGCGACCCGTTTGCGCCATCGCAATCTGCGTCTTGCGCCCCTCGATTTGTTCCGGCGTGTCGGCGCGCGCCGAGGTGTCGAGCAGCGCCAGTTTGGCAATGCGCTCGGGCGCCAGCCGCATCATGGCGAAGGCGATGTAACCGCCCATCGACAGTCCGGCGAGCGCAAAACGCGGCGGCGCATCTTTGAGAATGCGCGCGGCGATCGCCGCCATATCGCCGTCGCGCCGGTGATCGGCCACTGTCACCGGCCCGAACGGCCAAAGTGCGGGGATCTGGGCAGCATAAAGCAGCGGCGTGCAGGTCAACCCGGGAACAAGAACCAGCGGTAAAGACGGCGCCATCGATGACCCTTCCATGACGAAAAGATTAAGAATTAATACGACTTATTGCACTGTCGAAGCATTGACTTTGCGCCGTTCAAGCCTATGTTCCCGCCAACGGGTCGAGCTAAGATTCGACCCTACCCCCCGCCCAAAGCAACCAGATTTTCTGTCCGGCGCGGGGCCGGACTTTGAGGTTATATGTCCTTTTCCCATCTCGGCTTGTCCGACAAAGTTATCGCCGCCATCGACGCGGCTGGCTACAAGACCCCCACCCCCATTCAAGATCAGGCGATCCCGCACGTTCTCACCCGCCGCGACGTGCTCGGCATTGCGCAGACCGGCACCGGCAAGACCGCCGCCTTCGTGCTGCCCATGCTCACTATGCTTGAAAAGGGCCGCGCGCGGGCGCGCATGCCGCGCACGCTCATCCTGGAGCCGACGCGCGAACTCGCCGCCCAGGTTGCCGACCATTTCGAGAAATACGGCAAGAACCACAAGCTCAACGTCGCGCTCATCATCGGCGGCGTGTCGTTCGACAATCAGGACGCCAAGCTAATCCGTGGCGTCGACGTGCTGATCGCAACGCCGGGGCGGCTGCTCGATCATTCCGAGCGCGGCCGCCTCCTGCTCTCCGGCGTCGAGCTCTTGGTCATCGACGAAGCCGACCGCATGCTCGACATGGGCTTCATCCCGGATATCGAGCGCATCGGAAAATTGGTGCCGTTCACGCGCCAAACCTTGTTCTTCACCGCGACCATGCCGCCGGAAATCCAACGCATCGCCGACACCTTCCTGCACAATCCGGTGCGCGTGGAAGTGTCCAAACCGGCCAGCACCGCCGTCACCATCAACCAACAATTGGTCGCAACCGGCCGCGATCCGGCCGAAAAGCGCGAGACGCTGCGCCGGTTGATCCGCTCCGCCGACGGCTTCAAGAACGCCATCGTGTTCTGCAACCGCAAGCGCGAAGTGGCGCAACTGCATCGCTCGCTGCTGCGCCACAAGTTCAACGCCGCCGCATTGCACGGCGACATGGACCAGTCCGCGCGCACTGCTGCGCTGGAATCGTTTCGCAAGGGCGATGTCTTGCTGCTGGTGGCCTCCGACGTCGCCGCCCGCGGTCTCGATATTCCGGCGGTCAGCCACATCTTCAATTTCGACGTGCCGCATCATGCCGACGATTACGTCCACCGCATCGGCCGCACCGGCCGCGCCGGCTTGAGCGGTACCGCCATCACCATCGTCGCGCCGATCGACAACAAAGCGGTGGCGGCGATCGAGAAGCTGATCGGCCAGACCATTCCCTGGTCGGGCGCGCCGGCCGAAGTGCCCGCCCCCCATGAGCGCGCCGAGCGCGGCGGCCGTCATCGCGGCCAGCAGCGCGAGCGTAAGCCGCAACGGCGTCATGAACCTCGCCAAGAATCTCGCCAAGAACCCCGCCAGGAGCAAAGCCGCGCCGCAACGCCGCCTCACCGGCCGGCGCGCGAGCGGACCGAGGATGCCGACGGCAGCCACCTGCCCGCCTTCCTGCTCCGCCCGGTCCCGCTCAAAGCCTGACAGCGGCGCGAAACCAAAGCCGATACCCGTATGGCGAGAATTGCGGCGTAAACGGTTGTAAATTTACCGCCGATTCATTTCCCTCGAATACCGTCCCCAAACGTTGCAGCGGGTCCGCCAGGCGCCGCCGCGCGGATGTCGGGCGTTGAGGCGAGTTACGGGGGTTGCAATGACGGCGCAGGCCGACGAGCACGAACGCACCATGGCGTTCGCCGAGATCGCTCTCGGGCAGATCAAAGCGCTGCGCCATTCGGCCATCCCGCGCAATTACGAGGTCTGGTACAGCTACGCGACCGGCTATTTCCCGTCGCTGAACGAGACGATCAACAACGCGATCAGCAAGAACGGCACGGTTTCGGAAATCGACCTCGAGCGTTTCCATCACGCCTATATCGCGCCGGAGCGCTTCAACGAGCGCATCAACAACGTCGGAAGCCAGGTGGTCGACGAGATCGATCAGGTGATGTCGATGATCGACGCCGCCGTCGGCTCGGCCAGCAGCTACACCGAGAGCCTGGTCGACATGAGCGAGAAGCTCGGCCAGTCGAAGGACCGTGAGGCGGTCCGCGCCATCGTCGAATGCCTGGTGCAGACCGCCAAGGAGATGGAAGTCTCCAACCATCAACTCGAGGAACGGCTCAAGGCCTCCAGGCTGGAAATCAGCGCGCTGCAGGAAAACCTCGAGGCGGTGCGCAACGAAAGCCTCACCGATCCGCTCACTCAGCTTGCCAACCGCAAACTGTTCGACAACGCGCTCGATCTCGCCATCGCTACGGCGCGCGCCAGCAACGAGCCGCTGTCGCTGATGATGACCGACATCGACAACTTCAAGAACTTCAACGACAGTTTCGGCCATCTGACTGGCGACCAGGTGCTGCGGCTGGTGGCGACGTCGGTGAAGCAGAACATCAAGGGACAGGACACCGCCTCGCGCTACGGCGGCGAGGAGTTCGCCATCGTGCTGCCCAATACGGTGCTGCGCTCCGCGCTCACCGTCGCCGATCACATCCGGCGCGCGGTGATGACCAAGGAACTGATGAAGCGCTCGACCGGCGAGCAGCTCGGCCGCGTGACGGTCTCGATCGGGGTCGCCACCTTGCGCAAGAACGACACCGTGCAGACGCTGCTCGAGCGCACCGATGCCTGCCTCTACGCCGCCAAGCGACACGGCCGCAATCGGGTGATGTGCGAGAGCGATCCGGAAGTCACCGCCGACGCCGGCGCGACGAAGGTCGCCTGATTTTCAGCGATTTTTTGCGCTTGCTCCGAGACGGCGCGTCGGCTTGCGGGCCGCGCTTTGGCGCGCGACGGCAAGTGCCGCCCTCGCCCACTGTGCGAGCTCGTCGGCATCGTCATAGAGCCGCTCTGGCAGCCGCCAATACGAGGTCAAAGTGCGCTTGCCGTTGCGCGTGTCGTACTCGAACGGCCCGCAGCGCTCGCGTTCGAATTGCACGGCGGTGCCGGCGTCGGTTTTGAGATAGATTTGCCCGTCCGAAACGAGCCCGAACATCACGCCGTCGGCGAACAGCCCGGCGCCGCCGAACATGCGGCGAACCTGCACGGTGCCGAATTGCACGAACAATTCATGGATAAATTCAGCATCCACGGCCGACCGCCGAGCGAGGGTTAGCGCATGATCCCGAAAAGTGGGAACCGGTTTTCGGACAAGATCATGCGCCAGCAAAATGTTAGGCGGCACTCTGATTTAATCTGAACGGATCAGACTCTAGTGCGCGCCGGCGGCGGAGTCCTTGGCCGGCGTTAGCTGCACCGACTCGCCGCAGCCGCAGGCGCCGGTCTGGTTCGGGTTATTGAAGACGAACTGCGCCGACAGCTTTTCGGTCTTGAAGTCCATCTCGGTGCCGAGCAGGAATAGCACGGCCTTCGGGTCGATCAGGATCTTGACGCCCTTGTCCTCCACTACCTCGTCGGTCGGATTGGCCGTTGTGGCGTATTCCATGGTGTATTCCATGCCGGCGCAGCCGCCGTTTTTGACGCCGACGCGCACGCCCATGACGGGGCTGTCGGCGCGCGCCATCACGTCCTTGATGCGCAACGCGGCGGCCTCGGTGAGCCGCATCACTTGGGGTCTCGGTCGTACCGTCGCCATCGTTCTCCTCGTCGAATCCTATGTAATCTCTTGCGCGGACATTACCACATGTTGAGCACGAGCCGGGCTTCGTCCGACATACGGCTCGGATCCCAGGGCGGATCCCACACCACGTCGACCTTGGCCTCCCGCACGCCCGGCACGCTCGCCACCGCGTTCTCCACCATGATCGGCAGTTCCTGCGCCGACGGACAATTGGGCGAGGTCAGCGACATGTCGACTTTCACCGTCCGGTCGTCGCCGATATCGATCTTGTAGATCAGGCCGAGCTCGTAGATGTCGGCCGGAATTTCCGGATCGTAGACCGTCTTCAGACCGGCGATAATGTCGTCGGTCAGGCGGTTGAGCTCGTCCTGCGGCAGCGCCGAGGAGCCGGTAACGGCGGCGTTCTCCGGCGACTTCTCCGCGACGGCTGCATTCTCAGTCGCGTTAGGCGTCATGGGGCTTTCATCGCTCATGCGAAAAATTCCTGTGCTTTGACCAGCGAGCTGGCGAGCGCGTCCACCTCGTCCTTGGTGTTGTAGAGCGCAAACGAGGCACGGCAAGTTGCGGTAAGGCCGTAGCGCGCCAACAGCGGCATCACGCAATGCGTGCCGGCGCGCACGGCCACGCCCGAGCGGTCGATGATGGTGGCGACGTCATGCGGATGGGCGCCTTTGAGCTCGAAAGAGACAATCGGCCCTTTGTCCGTCGCATGGCCGATGATGCGCAGCGAATTGATCTGCCCTAACCGCTCATGCGCATATTCGATTAGCGCGCGCTCATGCGCGCGGATGCGCGGCTTGCCGATCGAATTAACGTAATCGATGGCCGCGCCCAGGCCGATCGCCTGCACGATCGCCGGCGTGCCGGCCTCGAACCGGTGCGGCGGCTCGCCATAGGTGATGCGGTCCTCGAACACTTCGTGGATCATCTCGCCGCCGCCATTGAACGGCGGCATTGCCGCAAGGTGCGCGTATTTGCCGTAGAGCACGCCGATTCCGGTCGGCCCGTAAAGCTTGTGACCGGTGAAGGCATAAAAATCGCAATCGAGATCGCGCACGTCGATATCGAGGTGCACGGCGGCTTGCGCGCCGTCGATCAGCACCGGAATGCCGCGCGCGTGCGCAAGCTTCACGACCTCTTTGACCGGCACCTCGGTGCCGAGCGCATTCGACATCTGGGTGATCGCCACCATCTTGGTGCGCGGCGAGAGCAACTTCTCGAACTCATCGAGCAGAAAATTGCCCTCATCGTCGATCGGCGCCCATTTGATCACCGCGCCTTGCCGCTCGCGCAGAAAATGCCAGGGCACGATGTTGGAATGGTGCTCCATGATCGAGAGCACGATCTCGTCGCCCGCTTTGATGCGCTCGCGACCGAAGGTGTAGGCGACCAGGTTGATCGCCTCGGTGGCGTTGCGGGTAAAGACGATCTCTTCCGTGCGCTCGGCGTTCAGGAACGCCCGCACAGTCTCGCGCGCGCCTTCGTAAGCCTCCGTCGCCTCGTTCGCCAAATAGTGCAGGCCGCGATGCACGTTGGCGTATTGCTCGGTATAGGCTTTGTGCAGCCGGTCGAGCACGGCTTGCGGCTTCTGCGCCGAGGCGGCGTTGTCGAGGTAAGTGAGCAGCTTGCCATAGACCTGCATCGCCAGCGCGGGAAAATCCGCGCGGATGCGGGCGACGTCGTAGGAACCGTTGCTCACCGCCGGATGCATCACTGGTCCCGCGCTCCCAACCATTTGATCGCCGCGAACATCAGCGCCTCGCGGATGCCTGCGTGCGCAATTTCCTCGACCGCCTCGCCGATGAAGGCCTGCACCAGCAGCGCCTCGGCTTCCTTCGCCGGAATGCCGCGCGACATCAGATAGAATTTGAGCGTTTCGTCGATCGCGCCGGTGGTGGCGCCATGACCGCAGACCACGTCGTCGGCGAAAATTTCCAGCTCCGGCTTGTTGTCCGCTTCCGCCTCCTCCGACAACAGCAGCGCGCGCGTCATCATCTTGGCGTCGGTCTTCTGCGCGTGCGGTCGCACCACGATCTTGCCCTGGAACACGCCCTGGCTTTCGCCGTCGAGCACCGACTTGAACTGTTCGCGGCTTTCGCAATGGCCGGCGGCGTGATCGATCAGCAGCGTGGTATCGACGTGCTCCTTGCCCTTGAGCAGACTGACGCCGCGCAGCGCGGCTTTGGTACCCTCGCCGGCAAACTTAACGAACATCTGATTGCGGGCGACCTGCGCATCGGCGTTGAACGCGAAGCTGCTGAAGATGGCGCGCGCGCCCACCGACGCCATCAGCGTGGAGACGTGCAAGGCCTGCGCGCTGGTGATTTTGAAATGATCGACTTGCGCCTCGTCGCCGACCACCAACTCAAGCGCGGCGTTGACCTGCGACGGGCCGCTTTCATGGGTCTCGATCAGCGTCGCCTTGGCGCCTTTCTCCAGCACGACCAGTGAGCGGATGAAGGCCGAGCTCGGCTTGTCGCTGCCGGCGGCGAAAATGAGATGGAGCGGACGCTTCAGCGCGGTGCCGGCAGCAACACGGACGACGGCGCCGTCGCCCATCAAGGCGGTGTTGAGCGCCACAGCCGCGTCATCGGTTTCGATCGTCTTGCCGACATGCTCGGCGACCAACTTATCGCCTTTGGTCAAAGCATCGGCCATCGTGCCGATAGCAAGGCCCGGTTCGGCAGTGAGATCCGACTGCTCCGGCACGAAAGCGCCGTCGACAAACACCAGCCGACGGCAATCGACGCCAGCCAGCATTTTGCCGGCATCCTTGGCGCGCGTTTTCGCCGCCGCGTCGGGCGGGACGGCCAGCGGATAGAGGTCGCGCATCAGTGCGCGCAGGTCGGTGTATTTCCATTCCTCGATGCGCCGGTGCGGCAGGCCCTGGGCATCGAAGCGCTGAAAGGCATTCTCACGCAGGGCCGCGACCGCGCCTTTACCGGGCAGGCGCGCGCGCGCCGTTGCAAAGGCTTCGGCGAGAGCCTGCTCGGCGGGGGTCTTCATGGCGCGGACTTCGGCGTTCATCAGGCCGCCTCGTCGGCGAATTGCGCATAGCCCGAGGCTTCGAGCTCGAGCGCCAGTTCCTTGCCGCCCGTCTTCACCACGCGGCCCTTGGCCAGCACGTGAACCACGTCCGGCACGATGTAGTTGAGCAGCCGCTGATAGTGCGTGATCACGATCATCGAGCGCTCGGGCGAGCGTAGCCGGTTGACGCCGTCGGCGACGATCTTGAGCGCGTCGATGTCGAGCCCGGAGTCGGTTTCGTCGAGCACGGCGAGCCGCGGCTGCAAGATCGCCATCTGCAGAATCTCGTTGCGCTTCTTCTCGCCGCCGGAGAAGCCGACATTGACGGCCCGGCGCAGCATCTCAGCGTCGATGCCGAGCTGCGCGGAGGTCTCGCGCACCCGCTTCATGAATTCCGGGGTGGAGAATTCGGTTTCGCCGCGCGTCTTGCGCTGGGCATTGAGCGCGGTGCGCAGGAACGTCATGGTGGCGACGCCCGGCACCTCGACCGGGTACTGGAAGGCGAGGAACAGGCCTTTGGCGGCGCGTTCGTCCGGCCCCATATCGAGGATGCTTACGCCGTCGAGCAGAACATCGCCCTCGGTGACTGCGTAGTTATCCTTGCCGGCGAGCACATAAGCGAGCGTCGACTTGCCGGAGCCGTTCGGGCCCATAATGGCCGCGACCTGGCCCTTCTCGACCGTCAGCGTCAGCCCATTGAGGATCTTCTTGCCCTCAATCTCGACATGCAGATTTTTGACTTCCAAAAGTGCCACTTTGTCGTCCTCATAAACTCGATTGCGTCAATAATTCCAATTTTACGGCCCGGTCGTTCTGCCCCAACGCCAACGCCATTCGCCATCGGTGCGCCGCCGGCTGAGCTTGACGAACCAAAGCATGGCAACTGCAATGGCCGCGGCCCAGATCAGCCAGGCGACTGCATTGGATCGGTCCACCAGCAGATTCATCGCGATGACCGATCCCGCGACAACGGCCGCAGCCAGAATCGTCGCCGCCCAGCCTTCCCAGCTCGCGGGCGTCGCGCCGTAGCCGTACCGCTTCGGCTTGAACCAGTATTGGCTCATGGCTGTGCTCATCCCTGCACTCACGCCGCTTTGTAGTCGCGCGCTTCGCGCAATTCGTAGTGCTGCGAGCGCTCGTCGAACCGCTTGAGGATTTTTCGCGCTTCCGCCGGCACGTAGGCCTGTTCGTAGTCCTCGCCGACAAAGGTCTTCACGTCATCAAGCGAATCAAATCGCATCAAGGTGACGAACTCGACCTCATTGCCGGTGGAGCGGCGGACAAGCTCGATCTTTCGATATCCGGCAATCGACTTCGCCGCGATGCCATCGAACACCTCGCGCTTGAGCAAGGCCTCGTAGGCGTCGGCATTTTCCGGAGACGTCCAGCCGTGCCAAATACGGAAGATCATCGACGCACCTAACCGACGCTGCCTTCGAGCGAGATCGAAATCAGCTTCTGCGCCTCGACCGCGAATTCCATCGGCAGCTGCTGCAGCACGTCCCTGACGAAGCCGTTGACGACGAGCGCGGTCGCCTCTTCCGCCGACATGCCGCGCTGACGGCAGTAGAACAGCATGTCCTCGGAAATCTTCGAGGTGGTGGCCTCGTGTTCGAACACGGCCGACGAATTCTTCGCCTCGATATACGGCACGGTATGGGCGCCGCATTGGTCGCCGATCAGCAGCGAATCGCAATTGGTGAAGTTGCGCGCGCCCTTGGCTTTGCGGTGCGCTGACACGAGGCCGCGATAGGTGTTGTTGGATTTGCCGGCCGAGATGCCCTTGGAAATGATGCGGCTTACGGTGTTCTTGCCGAGGTGCAGCATCTTGGTGCCGCTGTCGACCTGCTGGCGGCCGTTGGAAATGGCGATCGAATAGAACTCGCCGCGCGAATTGTCGCCGCGCAGGATGCAGCTCGGATATTTCCAGGTGATGGCCGAGCCGGTCTCGACCTGCGTCCAGGAAATCTTCGAATTCTTGCCGCGGCAGTCGCCGCGCTTGGTGACGAAGTTGAAGATGCCGCCTTTGCCTTCGGCGTCGCCCGGATACCAGTTCTGCACCGTCGAGTATTTGATCTCGGCGTCGTCGAGCGCCACCAGTTCGACCACCGCGGCATGCAGTTGGTTCTCGTCGCGCATCGGCGCCGTGCAGCCTTCGAGGTAGGACACATACGCGCCCTTGTCGGCGATGATCAGCGTGCGCTCGAACTGGCCGGTGTTCTGCTCGTTGATGCGGAAGTAGGTCGACAGCTCCATCGGGCAGCGCACGCCTTCCGGCACGTAGACGAACGAGCCGTCGGAGAACACCGCCGAATTCAACGTGGCAAAAAAGTTGTCGGAGGTCGGCACCACGGAGCCGAGATATTTCTTCACCAATTCGGGATGCTCGCGCACGGCCTCGGAC
The DNA here is from genome assembly GCA_963727555.1 of uncultured Alphaproteobacteria bacterium. Taxonomy (GTDB): domain Bacteria; phylum Pseudomonadota; class Alphaproteobacteria; order Rhizobiales; family Xanthobacteraceae; genus Pseudolabrys. The sequence continues at coordinate 455,874 of CAVSGT010000002.1, forward strand.
ATCGGCATGAAGATGACGCCGGCCTTTTTCAGCTCTTCCTTGAAGGTGGTGGCGACCGAAACCGAGTCGAACACGGCATCGACCGCGACCCGGCCCGAACCGAATTGGCCGCCGGTCGTCTCGTCGTCGAGCGTCGACGGCTCGCCCTGCTTGCGCACGCCGGCGAGGATTTCCTGCTCCTTGAGCGGAATGCCGAGCTTCTCGTAAGTGCGCAGAATTTCCGGATCGACCTCGTCGAGCGAGGCCAGCGCTTTCCGCTTCGGCGCCGAATAGTAATAAGCGTTCTGGTAGTCGATCTTCGGATAGGAAACGCGCGCCCAGCTCGGCTCGCGCATGGTCAGCCAGCGCTTGTAGGCTTCCAACCGCCAGGCCAGCATCCACTCCGGCTCGTTCTTCTTGGCCGAGATGAAACGAACGGTGTCTTCCGACAGGCCTTTCGGGGCCTTTTCGGATTCGATGTCGGTGACGAATCCATATTTGTATTGATCAACGTCGATGCGTCGGACCTGCTCGACGGTCTCTTGTACGGCCGGCATTCTTCCCTCCGCTCACGGTTGCAAGGACCGCGGGTTGGATTTGTCGGTTATGGTCGGTTCGCTAGCGCGTTGCGATCATCCCTTGTGGCGGCGCCTTCAGGCAGCCAAGCCCTGTTTACGCTTCTTAAGTAATGACGAAACCACCTCATTCCAAGCATTTAGCAGCTTTTCGATGTCGGCGTCGGCGGTCGTCCAACCAAGGCTAACGCGGATCGCCCCGCCGGCGAGCGCCGGTTCCACGCCCATCGCCGCCAGAACATGCGAGGCCTGCACCTTGCCGGACGAGCAGGCGGCGCCCGACGATATTGCTATCCCCTTGAGATCGAAGGCGATTATGGCCGTTTCCGCCTTCATGCCGGGGACCGTGAACAGGCTGGTATTGGGCAGGCGGGGGGCATTCTCGCCGAAAATCGCAAGATTTGGTGTCACCGCCTTCAGCTTCGCTTCCAGTCGGTCGCGCAGCGCCGCCATGCGGGAAGCGTCCGCCTGCCAAGCCGCCGCCGCAACCGCGGCGGCCGCGCCGAAGCCGGCGATCGCCGCCACATTCTCGGTACCGGCGCGCAGGCCGCGTTCTTGGCCGCCGCCTTTGATCAACGGTGCGGAAATATGAACCCCGTCGCGGCGCACGAGCGCCCCGACGCCCTGCGGGCCGCCCATCTTGTGCGCCGAAAGACTCATCAAGTCGGCGCCCAGGTCGCCGATACGGCAGGGAATTCGCCCCGGCCCCTGTACCGCATCGACATGCAGCAAGCCGTTGGCGGCGTGTACGATCTCGGCGATGGCGGCGATCGGCTGGATCACGCCGGTCTCGTTATTGGCGAGCATCACCGAAACAAGCGGAAGTTCGGCGCGCGCAAGGGCACTTCTCAGCGCATCAAGATCAACGACGCCGTTTATCCCGACCGGTAATTCTTCGACCGCGTCGGCGGCAAACCGCCCGCCGCCGCGCACCGAAGGGTGCTCGATACTCGAGACAAACAGCCGATCCCGCGGCGCCTTGCGACCGCCAATCTCAATCGCCGACGCCAGCGCCAGCATATTGGCTTCGGTGGCGCCGCTGGTGAAGGTGACGTTCTTCGGCTCGGCCCCCACCAAGTTCGCAACCTTTGCCCGCGCTTCTTCGACCAGGCTGCGGGCGGCGCGTCCCTCCGCATGCACCGAGGACGGATTGCCGGTCAGCGCCAGCGCCGCCGCCATGGCCGCATGGGCCTCCGTCCGCAGCGGCGCGGTGGCATTCCAGTCGAAATAGGCGCGTTCGCGCGTCATACCGGGTCGATATCCAACTGCCTATGGGCCAGAAACCAGGCGCTAGACCCCCGAAAAAGCTTGCTTTTTGCCCTAGGGGTCGTGGTAGAAGCCCGCGTTCACGGGCGCCAAGTTATAGCCTGTGTTGCAACCGTGAACAGCGGAAAACACATAATTAGAATAATTCTAATCTAGGTCCGGCCGTCCTCAAATGGGCCGGACACGTCGCAAATCCCGCCGCCGCAACTACCTATTGCGGTGCCAAGTCCGCTTCGAGGTCAACGGCAATGCCTGAGGTTATCTTCACCGGCCCCGCTGGACGGATCGAGGGGCGCTACCATCCGGCGCGGCAAAAGAACGCGCCCATCGCCATCGTTCTGCATCCGCACCCGCAGTTCGGCGGCACGATGAACCACCCGATCATCTACCAGCTCTATTATGCCTTCGTGCACCGGGGCTTTTCGGCGCTGCGCTTTAACTTCCGCGGCGTCGGCCGCAGCCAGGGCTCGTTCGACCACGGCACCGGCGAACTGTCCGACGCCGCCGCCGCGCTCGATTGGGCGCAGACCATCAATCCGGAAGCCAAGAGCTGCTGGATCGCCGGCTTCTCGTTCGGAGCGTGGATCGGCATGCAATTGCTGATGCGCCGGCCGGAGATCGAGGGTTTTATCTCGATTTGTCCGCCCGCCAATCTCTACGACTTCTCGTTCCTGGCGCCCTGCCCGTCGTCCGGCCTGATCATCCACGGCGACAAGGATGCCGTCGTGCCGCACAAGGATGTCAACACGCTGGTCGAGAAGCTGAAGACGCAGAAAGGCATCGTCATCGAACAGAAGGTGGTGCAAGGCGCCAACCATTTCTTCGATGGCAAGGTCGAGGCATTGCTGACCTCGATCACCGCCTATCTCGACAAGCGGCTGAAGACCGAGCGCAAGCCAAGCGCGGCATAATTCGCCGCGCTCGTTCGGCGCGTCACGAAAACTTCTTCACCGCCAGCACGGCGTTGAGCCCGCCGAAGGCAAATGAATTCGACAGCGCCGCCGTGATCGGCATGTCGCGGGCCTCGTTCGGCACATAATCGAGATCGCAGGCCGGATCGGGCCCGAGATAGCCGATCGTGGGTGGCGCCACGTCGTCGTGCACAGACATCACGGTTGCCGCCATTTCAAGCGCACCGGCCGCTCCCAAGGCGTGGCCAACCATCGACTTGGTCGACGACACCGCCAGTTTTCCGGCATGCGCGCCGAACACTTTGTGCAGCGCTTCCGTCTCGGTCACGTCATTGGCGGCGGTGCCGGTGCCGTGAGCATTGATGTATTGGATATCTTGCGGCGCGAGCTGCGCGTCGGCGAGCGCGCCTTCCATCGCGCGCGACATGCCGCCCACATCGGGCGCGGTGAGATCGGCGGCGTCCGCGGTCATGCCGAAGCCGACCACCTCGGCAAGAATATCGGCGCCGCGCGCACGCGCGCGCTCAAGCGGCTCCAGCACCATCATCGCCGCGCCCTCGCCGAGGATCAGGCCCGCGCGGCCGATGGAGAAGGGCCGGCAAGCATCGGGCGCCATCACCCGCATGGCCTCCCAGCCGCGCACCGTGCCGAAGGTGATGCAGGCCTCAGATCCGCCGGTGACGGCGCAGTCGACCATTCCCGACCGCACCATATGAAAGGAAAGTCCGATCGCATGGGTGGCCGATGCACAGGCGCTCGCCACCACAAAGGCCGGACCGCGCAAGCCGCATTGCATCGAGACCTGGCTGGCCGCCGCGTTCGCCATCAGCTTCGGGATGGTCAGCGGGAACACACGCGTTTTGTGGTCGACATAGAGCCGGCGGTAATTGTCATCGAGCGTGCCCTGCCCGCCCGCGCCGGTACCGATGATGGCCGCCGTGCGCAAGGACAGCGGCATGTCGATCACGAGTCCGGCATTCGCGATCGCCTCGCGCGCAGCCACCACCGCGAACTGTGAGACGCGGTCGAGCGTCGACAGCGCCCGCTCCTCGAAATGCTTGAGCGGCTCGAATCCCTTGACTTCGGCGACAACCTTTTGGGTCAGATCTTGTGCGTCCGGCGCCAAAGTGACCGGGCCAAGACCGGAGACGCCCTGCTTGAGGTTTGCCCAGTAGGCGGCCGCGGTTTGGCCGAGCGGAGAGACCGCCCCCAGGCCGGTGACAACGACACGGTTCACGTCATTCACGATTTCTTTTCGGCGACCAGTTTTTCGATCGCGTTGACGACGTCGCCGACGGTATCGAATTCGGTGCGCGGATTATTTGTGTTCGCATTATAAGGGATCGAGATGTCGAATTTCTCTTCGATATCGAAAATCATTTCGACCGCGTCGAGCGACTCGAGGCCCAAATCCTCCAGCCGGTCGGTCAGCTCGACGTTCGGTTTGTCGACCCTTTTCTTCTTGGCAATGATGGCAATCACGTCGCTGGCAACGTCGGTCATCGCGTTCGACCCCCACTAGTTACGGCTCGTTCAATCGTTTCCAACCGCGCGCTGATATCGTCAACCTTTCCATACAGGCGCTTCTGGCGGCTCAGATAATAGAAGTGTTCCGCAGTGCGTTGGTGCGGCAGCGCCGGAAAGCCGGACACAAAGCTGTTGGGCTCGATATTGCTGGCAACGCCCGAGCCGGCGGCGACCACCGCCTGATCGCCTATTTTGATGTGATCGGCAACCCCCACGCCGCCTCCCAAGCGCACCCGCTCGCCAATAATAACGCTGCCGGAGATCCCGACCATCCCGCAGATCATGCAGCTTTCGCCAATGGTCACATTGTGCCCGATGTGAACGTGGTTGTCGATTTTGGTACCGCGACCGATGCGCGTGGTTTCAATGGTCGACCGGTCGATGCTGGTGCAGGCGCCGATTTCCACATCGTCGCCGATTTCGACCGAACCGAGCGAATGCACCCTGGTCACCACCACGCCGGGAACAAAGGCCGTCGGTGAATTCAAGTCGGGCGCGTAGCTGAACCCGTCCGATCCGATCACCGCATTGGCATGGATGATCACCCGATCTCCTATCGTCACCCGATCGCCGATGCGCACACCCGAATGAATGCAGGCTTGCGCGCCGACCACGACGTCCGCGCCGATCGAGGCCTGCGGCAGGATCACGGTTCCCGCGCCGATGCGGCTGCGCGGCCCCACCACGGCATAAGCGCCGATGCTGACGCCGTCGCCGAGCGTGGCGTCCGGCGCCACAATCGCGGTCGGGTGAACGCCGGCCTCATGCGCCGGGCCGGGATCGAACAGAGCGGTCAGCTTCGCGAACGCCAGACGGCTCCCGTCGGTCGATATGATCGCCTTGAAGGAACCCGATGGAACCGGATTTTTTCCCGACACCACCACGGCTTGCGCCTTGCTCGACGCCAATGCCGCCACCGCGTCGCCGGTTAGAGCCAGCGCCAAGTCGGAGGACCGTTCGGCCAATCGGGGGTGGACGAGCCGTTTGATTTCGATTGCACCGTCGCCGTCGAGCCGGGCGGAGAGCGCCTGTGCGATATCCTTGGTCAACATGAATTTGCTTGTATTTCTCGATAGATAGCGACGTTCTGTACGATAATTTACAACAGGCGGGCGACCGTGCGCCAGATGGGGCCGGGGGTCAACTTTTCGGCTGCGCCAACAGGCCGCCGCCCAGCGGTCTTGCCACGCCGGCGGTCTTTGGGAAAGCGATCGGCAGGCCATTGAGCGTGCGCACGGTAAGATAGCCGAACGCCTGCGCTTCCATCGCCTGCGACGACCAGCCCACCGCGTCGGCGGTTTCCACCGTCGCCGGCGCTAACCGTCCCGTCAACATCCGCGTCGGCGTCGGGTTGCGCGCGCCGCCGCCGGCAACGATCCAAGCGCGCGGCGACGGAAAACTCCGCAAGAGCATTGCAATCGAGCGGCAAGCCGGTGCGCGCGCATGGATTCGTCGAAGCGCCGCGTCGACGCCATCGAGCGAGGTACCGCTCATCATTCCGATGGCCTTGACCGCCGCCACGCCCCCGCCCCGCGTTTGAATCCCGCGCCGGACCTGTTACACCACCGCCGCGAACGACGCGACGGGCCGATCCATGAGCGCCTATAAATCCGACTTCCTTAATGTTCTGGCCGAGCGTGGCTTTATCCACCAGGTTTCGGAGCCGGACGCGCTCGACGCGCTGGCCAAGGATAACCGTATCACGGCCTACATCGGCTTCGACTGCACGGCGCCCTCGCTGCATATCGGCAACCTCATGGTCATCATGCTGCTCTATTGGCTGCAGCAGACCGGTCATCGACCAATCGCGCTGATGGGCGGGGGAACGACGCGAGTCGGCGATCCGTCCGGCAAAGACGAGACGCGCAAGATTCTGACCGATGAGGCGATTGCCGGAAATCTCAAGGGCATTCGCGCCGTCTTTGCGAAGTTCTTGAAATTCGGCGACGGGCCGGGCGACGCGATCATGGCCAACAATGCCGACTGGCTGAACACGCTCAATTACATCGACTTCCTGCGCGACGTCGGCCGCCATTTCTCGATCAATCGAATGCTCTCATTTGACTCGGTCAAGCTGCGGCTCGAGCGCGAGCAGGAGCTGTCTTTCCTGGAATTCAACTACATGATCCTGCAGGCCTACGACTTCGTGGAGCTTAGCAAGCGCTACGGTTGCCGCCTGCAGATGGGCGCGTCCGATCAATGGGGCAACATCGTCTCCGGCATCGACCTTGGACGCCGCATGGGCACCGCGCCGCTGTTTGCGCTTACCTGCCCGCTGCTGACCACGTCATCGGGCGCCAAGATGGGCAAGACCGCCGCCGGCGCGGTGTGGCTGAACGCCGACATGGTCAGCCCCTACGATTACTGGCAGTACCTGCGCAACACCGAGGACGGCGATGTCGGGCGTTTCCTCAAGCTGTTCACGATCCTGCCGCTCGATGAGATCGCGCGCTTGTCCGTGCTGAAAGGCGCGGAGATCAACGAGGCCAAGAAGGTGCTCGCCACCGAGGCCACCGCCCTGGTGCACGGCCGCGCCACGGCGGAAGAAGCGGCCGGCACGGCGCGCAAGACCTTCGAAGAAGGCGCAACCTCACTCGCGCTGCCGACTATTGCGGTCGCGCGCAAGGATGTCGCTGCGGGGCTCGGCGTATTGAGCGCATTCGTGACCGCCGGGCTGGCGAGCTCGAACGGCGAAGTGCGGCGCGCCATCGTCAACAACGCGGTCGCGGTCAATGACGTGCGCATCGCCAGCGATAAGCACGTGATCGGCGAGAAAGACATCACCCCGGACGGCGTGATCAAGCTCTCGCTCGGCAAGAAGCAGCACGTCCTGCTGAAGCCGAACTGACCGTCAGCGCGAGGCCGGCACGAAATTGGGATCGAAGGCGCCCGGCGAGGGAATGAATTTACGCAGCAGGCCGGGCGTGATCGCCGACACCGGATTGACCAAGATGCGCGGCGACCCGGGTGGGCCAACCGCTTCGTAGGTGATGCCGAGCAGGCCTTCGTTGCTGCCGCCGCCCAGGAAAATGCCGACGATCGGGATCTGGCCGAACATGTTGTTCAGGCCGTAGAACGGCACGAACGTGCCGCGCAGATGAACGTCGTTGTGCAGGTAATCGATCTGCCCTTCCATTGTGACGCCGACAGCCGGTCCGCGCACGATCCCGTCGCGCACCGACACGCGCCCGGGGGTGCGCGTGAACTCGGCGTGCATCTCGTTGAATTCAACATTGCCGTCAGCCTGCCCGGGCGCGTTCGCCACCACGCGCTGGAGCGCCGGCTCGCCGCGCACGGAGAATTTGCGGATGACCAGCGTGCCGACCTGCGAGGTCGTGTCGGCCGACGGCGGATCGATCGCCACCCACATCTGGCCACCGACCATGCGCGGGTACATGTCGGTGAAGCGGAACAGCGCGCCGGCGTCGTTGGTCTCGAAGTAGACGACCTGATGATTGTCGCGCGCGCGCACACGCAGGTCGCCGAGCAGCGGCGCGTCGCGGCCGATCTTGGCGTTCATTCTGAAGCTGCGGATGCGGCCCTTCCGCCGCGCCATCTTGAGATCAAGGCCGCGCAGCGTTTCGCCGTTATAGCCGAGGACGGTCCCGAGTTTGACGTCGAGATCGAGGTCGCTCTCCTTGCTGGCTTCATGCTTCGATTTGTCGGCACCTGAGAGCGACGATTTGACGAAATCGGTCCCGTCATAGACCTCGCCGCGCATCGCCACGCGCAGCACGCCGTCGCTCGTGCGGTCGACTTTCAGCGACGCCTTGTCGCCCACCGATACGTTGAACACCGGGAAATTCGCCGACACGATATCGTTCGTCTCGTCAAGCTCGAGCGAGCCCTTTACCGATACGCCGGAGCCCTCGATGGTCAGATTGTCGAAGCGGGTCGACTTGTCGGACTTGACCATCGTGTAGCTGGCCGACGCCTTCTTGCCGGCAGGTTTCATCCAGCCGGGCAGCAGATTGTCGATCTTCACCGGCGTCAGATCGGCCTGCATGTTCAAGAGTTCGTCTTTTTCGTTGCCGCCGACGCTGCCGGTGACCGTCACCGGGATGGTGCCGGAGACGGCGCTGCCGAAATCGATGCCGAGGCGCTTGCGCGCGGCCTCGTCGATTTTGGCCTGCAACTGCAATTCGCCGGTCGCCTGGCTTTTGGTCTTCCTGAAATCGAGACTGCCGGGCGTGCCGTTGATCTTGACGTCGCCCTTGACCTCGTAGCCGGTCGGTGTGGCGTCGACCTTGAGCAGCGACGCCTCGATCTTTTGACCGGCCAGCATCTTGTCGGCGGCGAAATTGGTGAGATTGGCGGCGATGCGATAGGTGGTGGAATTCTTCGGCGCCTTCTTGCCCATCAGCAGATTGACCGTGACCTTGGCCGTCACGGTGCCGCGGCTGGAGGTCGGATCGAGCGCAATACCGGCGCTGTCTTCGCGCAGCGCCTCGCTGTTCAGGAGCGTCGCCGCCGCCGGTACCGTTCCGTCGATGCGGAAGTGGACCTGCGCCGGCGACGGCTTGAGATGCGTGTCCGGTATCTCGAACACCCCGCCCGTCAGGCTGAGCTTGCGCCCCGGCGCGACTTCCACGGTGCCGCGCCCGACGCTGACATTGGCGGTTTGCCCGGTAATGTGGACCGTGAGATCGGCATCGCGGATTGCCGGCAGCGAGGCGACCGGCTGCAGCGTCGTACCGCTGGTCTCCATGTCGACCGACAGGCCCTCTTCCGGCATCGGCGGCCCATCGGCCTTGTAATCAGACAACGGCGCGTTGCCGGCGATCACGATCCGCTCCAACGTACCGCCGGACACGTGCTCCTCGACCCACTTGCGCGTGTCAGAGGCGGCAAATACCGGCCACAAGCGCTTCATAATCGGCACCGACATGCGGGTGCCGGCGACGCCAAACGCCAGATGCGGGTCAGGACCTGAATAGTCGAGGCTGCCGGTCACCGCGACGCCGATATTGTGCGACGGCCGGGTATCGACACGGGAAAAATCGCCCTGATCGAGCTCGATGCGCTTGCGAACGGTGTCGATACGCGCGTGTACCGTCGCGCGATTGATCGCAAACCCCTCCGAGGTGGAACGACCGGCATTTCCAAGAATGATCGGATCGATCACCGGATCGCCGCGCGTCATACGCAATTGCCAGACGCCGCTTTTATCGGTGGGCGCCTCAAATACAGCCCGCATGGTGAACTGGTTGCCATTGGTCTGAATCTGGAACGGCGCGATCAGCGTGCGCCGGCGCTCATCCCAATCGAAGCGAATGTTGGCGTGATGGACGTTCAGTTGCAAGTCGTCGCTTTCCCGGTCGACGATGGTCCCGGCTTCGGCGACCAATTGGCCTTGCACCACGCGCGGGGTTCCGTCCGAGGCAATTTCCGCGCGGACGCTTGCCGACAATGGAATGTCAGCCTCGATGCTTCCGCCGTCGAGACGCGAGGCCAGCATGATATCGCGAGTTCGACACGTGGCGTGCTTCGATACCGACCGCACGCACGCCGCCGCTCAGCGGACGCATGGCCGCGCTCAACACCCATGGGCGTTTGGGATCATCGGATCCGAGTTCGAAAGGTGATGCCGCCCTGGTTGGGGCGTGTGAGGCTCACATTGATGCGATCGAAGGTCCAATGTTTGCCGTTGCGCTCGTCATCGACCACGAGATTTCCGTTCTTGAGGCCAAGCTCGCGCAGGTCGTGACCGTCAAGGCCGGTGGCGCCGAGCCCGTCGATCCAGGCAAGCAGGCCCGCGAGATGCTCGAAGCCCGCGCGCAGCGGCTTTGGCGCGGGATTGCTGCCGGGGCCCGCCGGCGGCAAGACAGCGGCCACGCTTGGCGAGGCGCTGGCGATGGGATGCTTTTCCGCACCCGCAAATACGGTGACGCGACCGTCAGGCTCGATACGGACCGCCAACTCGGCACCGACCAGATTGAGGCTCTGCGCCCGCACATGGCCGGTGAGCAGGCCGACGCCGGAGAGACCGACTTCCGCCTTGGGCGCGCTCGCGACCACCGTGCCGTCGACGTCATGCACCACAATGTCGCGCAGGCGCAAAGACGTGCGGCCTTTTTCGTCACGCTCAAGCTGCGTGCCACCGACCTCGACCGTGTGCTTTCCGCCGAAATTCTCCTCGATCGCCGCCTTCAACCAGGGCGTCGCCACGTCGAGCTCAATGGGGCCGCTGGACAGTCGCCACCACAGCCCGAGCGCACCGAGCACAACCACCGCCATCGTCGCGGTCACGCCCCAGAACAGTCGGCGCACCCAAGGACGACGCTGGAACTTCACCAGCGAACGGCGAACAGGGGCCCAACGTTGCCCGAGGTGACCCGAGCCGCGTCTCACGTAGCCCCAAGCGCGGCCGACATGCTTCCAGCCATGGCGCAGATGACCCCAGCCCTGGCGAATTTGGCTCGAGCCGCGTTGCAGCAGCGACTGCAGCGCCGCGCGGCGCGGCGGGCGGTGCGCAGCCGAAGCATGACGGCTCGCGTGGCGAGACGCGTGATGAGGTGTATGTCGATGACTGGTCTGTCTGGCTGTCATGCCCAATGGGGCGCCCCCGAACGCCGCATCGCCTGTTTTCGACCGCCGACCGGCCCCTCGCCGATCGCAGCCCGTGGGACCTCGTCACGGGGCCGGTTGCGCCCCCCCGACGCAAGTGGCAATGCAGACATTGACGGGGTGAAAGCGACGAAAGGAAGGCGCATGGCCAGCGAGCTTGCCGAGGGTGCCAAAGCCCCCGCCTTCGCTTTGCCGCGTGACGGGCATGGCACGGTGTCGCTCAAAGACTTCAAGGGCCGCAACCTCGTTCTTTATTTCTACCCGAAAGCCGATACGCCGGGCTGCACCAAAGAGGCCATAGCATTCTCGAAGCTGCGCGCCGCTTTCGCCAAGGCGGGAACCGACATTCTCGGCGTCTCCGCCGATTCCGTGAAGGCGCAGGACAAATTCAAGACCAAGCACAAGCTTACGATTACGCTCGGTTCCGACGAGACCAAGGACATGCTGAAAGCCTACGAGGCCTGGGGTGAGAAATCGCTATATGGACGCAAATACCTCGGCATCATGCGCAAGACCTTTCTGATCGACCGCCAGGGCCGCGTCGCCCGTATCTGGCCGAAGGTGAAGGTTCCCGGCCATGCCGAAGAGGTACTCGAAGCTGCAAAGGCTTTATAATCCTGCGTTTTTTTGCCGCAATCGACAGGTTACCCCCGGCCAATTTCCGCTTTCTTAACCATAACAGTTTGATATCGGCGGGCTGGCTTTTTCCGGCCCCCCATGCCGGTCGAACCGGCGTGGGAACGGTAGATGTCGCAGTCGTCCAATCCGACCTATCCGACAGGTGCACCCGCCGGCCGCCACCACCGCCGGCGCGCCCAATCGGCGGCCGCCGTCTCCCGCCACCTGCAACGCCCCCGCTCCGACTACATGCTGGTGCATGGCGGACGCCAGGTACGCGTCGGCCCGGTGCTGTTCTGGATTGTGGTTGGAACCCTGGTGATCATGGGTGTGTGGTCGATCGCCACCGGAACTTATTTTGCGTTCCGCGAAGACGTCCTCACGCGGCTGATCGGCCGCCAAGCGCAAATGCAATTCGCCTACGAGGATCGCATCGCCGAGCTGCGCGCTCAGGTCGATCGCATCACCAGCCGGCAATTGCTCGACCAGGAGCAATTCGAAAAAAAGCTCAACGCTTTGTTGCAACGGCAAACCAGCCTGGAATCGCGAACCTCGGCGCTTGCCGACGAACTCACGGCCACCGGCTCGATCCAGGCGCCGCAGAAGGCTGCGGCGGAAACGCCTGAGTTGATCAAGCCCTCCCCCATCAATGACACGGTCATCTTCGTGGCGCCGGCGGATCGCGAGGCGCGGCTTGAATCGCGTGGCCTGCCGGCGAGCACGACCCGCATCGCCAGCCAATCGAGCCAAGGCGGCCTCGACGGCATGCTCGATCGGGTATCGCTCGCACTCGACAAGGTCGCGAAACAACAGAACACGGCGCTCGCCAATATCGAGGAACGCTTCGACGGCAAGGCGCGCCGGATGCGCAGCGTGCTTGCCGACCTTGGTGTAAATCCGGGCAGAGCGCCGCGCACGCGCGGTATCGGCGGACCGTTCCTGCCGCTGAAAATGCCGCGCCCCGGCGCTAGCGCGTTTGAACGACAGCTTTACCGGGTCAACGTCGCGCGCGCGGCGATCAACCGATTTTCTCACATTTTGGTCGACGTGCCGGTGCGCAAGCCGGTGAGCGGCGCGGTCGATATGAGCTCGCCTTTCGGCGTGCGCATGGACCCATTCCTCGGCCGGCCGGCGATGCACACCGGCATCGATCTGCGCGGCGACGTCGGCGAGCCTGTGCATGCCACCGCCGCCGGTAAAGTCTCCATCGCCGGGCGTGAAGGCGGCTACGGCAAAATGGTGCAGATCGATCACGGCAACGGCCTTGCCACGCGTTACGGCCACCTTTCGAAAATCGAAGTCAAAGTCGGCCAAGCGGTGCACATCGGGCAGGTCATCGGCAAGATCGGATCGACCGGTCGCTCCACCGGTCCGCATCTGCATTATGAGACCCGGGTGAATGGCGCAGCGGTCGATCCGCAGAAATTCCTGCGCGCTGGAATCAGGCTCGGCAGTCTTTAGCGCCTCCCGCGCGGTTGCCATCCGGCCGCGCCTGTACCATTAATCCAAAAAATCTGTGTGAGGGCTCATTGCGAGATGCGGACTGGTCCACGCCACCCATGGCTCGGTGCGGCCGGATTCCATCTTGCACTGCCATTGCTCGAAGCCCATTGCCGCAGACGAGGCATTCATCGCTCCAACGGCGCCTTCGCGCGTCAGCACGTGAGCGCCATCAAGCAGAAGATCGAGCGCGGTGAAACCGTCTATCTTGCCGGCCTGTCGGCGACCGGCACCCACGATTCCGGCGTAGCCTTGGTCGAGGTGACGCGGGCGCATGGCCCCCGACTATTGTTCAACAACGAAGAAGAACGATTTTCCGGGCGTCAAGCACACCAATCAATACTCGCAATTTTCCATTCAGGCGCTGCGGTCTGCCATGGCCGATATGGGTCTCGGCGTCGAACAGATCGATGGCTGGTTCGGATCATGGGACAATGCGGCCTTCGCCGCGTCGCTGGTGCGCACGATGCTGGAGGAAGCGCCGACGAGTTTCAGTTTTCTGTTCGGCCCGCCGACGCCGCTGTTCAATCTGAGCGATCTTGAGCGCGGCATGCGGGCCGCGCGCCATGTCGGCCGGCAACTGGGCTCGGACAAGCCGGTGCCGCTGATCTGCACGCCGCACCACGACAATCACGCCTGGTTCTCGTTCGCCGCTTCGCCTTTCGCCCGCAGCGAACGCCCGGTCATGCTGGCGGTGCTGGACGGCGTCGGCGACATGGGGGCGATCTCGCTTTATCTCTGCGAGAATGGCCGCATGCGACAGCTCCATTGCAATGACAGCGTGTTCGACTCGCTCGGCCTTTATTACGCGGTCATCTCCTCGACGCAGGGCGGTTGGACGTGGCTGTCGAGCGAGGGCCGCTACATGGGCGCCACCGCCTATGGCAACGGCGATCGCGCAAGCAACCCCTATTACGCGCAGCTCAAATCGATCTTCAGCCTTGAGCCCGATGGCCACATCCAACTCAACCGCGATCTCGCCAACTGGGTGCGCGACCTCATGCGCAACCCCTACTCCGACGCGTTGATCGGTATCCTTGGCGAGCCAATCGCCGCACAGGACATGTGGAACCCCGACGCGGTGCTGCGGGTGGAGGACATCAAGCACAAGGAGAATACGCAGGAGCGTTTCGACAAGGCGGCGGCGACCCAGATGGTGTTCGAAGACGCGCTGGTGCATGTCATCGGCCATTTCATCAGATCGACCGGCAGCGACCGCCTGGTGCTGACCGGCGGCATCGGCCTCAATGCACTCGGCAATATGCGGCTGATGGAGCAATTCGACGCGAGCTTTTATCGGCGCGAACTCAACCAGCAGACACGGTTGCATCTGTGGGTGCCGCCGGTGCCGAATGATTCCGGCGTCAGCATCGGCGCGGCCTATATGGGCGCCTATCTCGCCGGCTACGGCCTCGGCGAGCCGATCGAGCACGCGTTCTATTGCGGCGCGCCGCCGCCAGCGACCGAGATCCGTACGGCGCTCAATCAGAGCCCGGACGTCGAATGCATCGAATTGATCGCCGCCGACGGCACGGCCGCCCGCGAATCTGTATCGGCGACTTCATGGCGTTCATGACGGCGCAGGATGGCATCTTCGCGCTCTATCAGGGCGCGGCCGAGACCGGCCCGCGCGCGCTCGGCCATCGCTCGATCCTGGCCAATCCATGCAATCCCAAGACACGCGACAATCTCAATGCGCGGGTGAAATACCGCGAAGCGATCCGCCCGCTGGCGCCGATGATGACGCTCGCGGCCGCACAGCAGTTTTTCGAATTGTCGGACGGCGCCAGCGACGACGACTACAACGCCTACAATTACATGGTGCTCACCGCGCATGCCAAGCCGGAGGCGCTCGAGCGCATCCCGTCGGTGGTGCACGCCGACGGCACCGGCCGCCTGCAGATCGTGCGCGAGAACACCGATCCGCTCACTTACGCCTATCTGAAAGCGCTCGGGCGGCGCATCGGCGTCGAGGTTGCGGTCAATACCTCTTTTAACGTCGCCGGCCCGATCGCGCAGACGCCGGCGCAAGCGCTGCACACGCTGCGCCGCTCGAAGGGGCTCGATGCGGTCTTGATGGTCGCGGCCGACGGTCCGGTCTTTGCCGCGCTGCATGGCGGGGCCGGTGGCGAAGGCGGCGCACGCTTCCGCCAATGGCTGGCCGAATGGCAGGCGGAAACCGGCAAGCGTCTACAAAGTTAGCGCCAACCCACGAGGCTCGGCCTACTCCACGTCCTCGACCTGCTCCGGCCCGCCGCCGAACGCCTTCTGCGCCAGCGCGGCCTGCATGAACTCATCGAGATCGCCGTCGAGCACCGCACCGGTGTTGGAGGTCGACACGCCGGTGCGCAGATCCTTCACCATCTGATAGGGCTGCAGCACATAAGAGCGGATCTGGTGGCCCCAGCCGATATCGGTTTTGGCGGCCTGGTCGGCCTCGGCTTGCGCCTCGCGCTTCTTGACCTCCCGCTCGAACAGCTTGGCCCGCAACATATCCCAGGCCTGGGCGCGGTTGCGATGCTGCGAGCGGTCGTTCTGGCACTTCACCACGACGTTGGTGGGGATGTGGGTGAGCCGCACCGCCGACTCCGTCTTGTTGACGTGCTGGCCGCCGGCGCCGCCCGCGCGCATGACGTCGACGCGCACGTCGTTCTCATTGATGTCGATCTTGATGCGGTCGTCCACTACCGGAAACACCACGACGCTGGCGAACGAGGTATGCCGGCGCGCATTGGCATCGAACGGAGAAATGCGCACCAATCGGTGCACGCCGTTTTCGTTCTTGAGCCAGCCATAGGCATTGTGGCCTTTGATCACCACCGTCGCCGACTTGAGGCCGGCGCCCTCGCCTTCGCTCTCTTCGACCCACTCGACCTTGTAGCCGTGCGCCTCCGCCCAGCGCACATACATGCGCATCAACATGCCGGCCCAGTCCTGGCTTTCGGTGCCGCCGGCGCCGGCATGGACTTCGAGATAGCAGTCATTGGCGTCCGCTTCGCCCGACAGCAGCGCTTCCAGCTCGCGCCGTGCCACCTCCGCTTTCAGCCGCTTCAAGGCCGCTTCCGCCTCGGCGACCGTCTTGTCATCCTTTTCGGATTCGCCCAGCTCGATCATGGTGACCTGGTCGTCGAGCTCCTGCTCGATGCGGCCGATGGCGTTGAGCTGGTCGTCCAGCGCGTCGCGCTCGCGCATCACGCGCTGGGCGCGCGCCTGGTCGTTCCACAGGTTGGGATCCTCGGCCTCTTTGTTCAGTTCGGCGAGGCGGCGCGTCGCGGTGTCGACGTCAAAGATGCCTCCTCAGCAGCCGTACCGACTGCTTGATCTCTTCAATGAGGCTTTCTGTTTCCGCGCGCATCGTTCATTCCGTTGCCGCTTAAGGCGGCGCTGCAATTTCGTTGCGTCAAGGATTTAACGACGCCGTTGCGCCCGGCGCAACTCTGTCAGGCGGCTTTGCTCAATATAGCCCGCCGGTGCCCGAGCGCACGGCGCGGTCGGCATCGGGCGACACGCCGGTGCCCCAAGATCGGCCGCCGCCATCGCCATAGCCGATCACCGAGCCATTGTCGGGCGGCGCGGTGCCGGGCTTGAACGCTTCCAGGATCACCCGCTGGCTGCCGGGGCCGGCGCGCATCCCGGTCTTCTGATCGACCCGCACCAGCTTGATGCCGGGCGGCACGCGGAACGGCACCGCCGGCTTGTCGGCGAGCGCCACTTTCAGGAAATCCCGCACCACCGGCGCCGCCACGTGACCGCCGGTCATGCCGTGCCCGAGCGTCTTCGGCTTGTCGAAACCGACATAGACGCCGGCGACGATGTCGGGCGTGAAGCCGATGAACCAGGCATCTTTCTCATCGCTGGTCGTGCCGGTTTTGCCGGCCACCGGCTTGCCCACCGCGCGCAGAATGGTGCCGGTGCCGCGCTGCACCACCCCTTCCATCATCGAGGTGATCTGATAGGCGGTCATCGGATCGAGCACCTGCTCGCGCCGATCGATCAGCGACGGCTCCGGCTGGTCCTGCCATTTCTGCGCATCGCAACCGATGCACTCGCGCTTGTCGTGACGGTAAACGGTGTGGCCGTAGCGATCCTGGATGCGGTCGATCAGCGTCGGGGTAATGCGCCGGCCGCCATTGTCGATCATGGCGTAAGCGGTGGCCATGCGCAGCAGCGTGGTTTCGCCGGCGCCGAGCGCGAACGACAGATAAGGCGGCAGACTGTCATAGACGCCGAAGCGCTTGGCGTATTCGGCGATCAGCGGCATGCCGACGTCCTGCGCCAGCCGCACCGTCATCACGTTGCGCGAATGCTCGAGGCCGAAGCGCAAGGTCGAGGGGCCGTAGAAATTGTGTTCGTAGTTTTCCGGCTTCCAAGTGCCAAGCCCGGGTCCCTGATCGATCTCAAGCGGAGCGTCAAGCACGATGGTCGATGGCGTGTAGCCGTTATCGAGCGCGGCGGCATAGACGATCGGCTTGAACGAGGAGCCCGGCTGCCGCAGTGCCTGGGTCGCGCGATTGAACTGGCTTTGGTCGTACGAGAAGCCGCCGACCATGGCGAGCACACGGCCCGTCAACGGATCCTCGACCACCATCGCGCCGGAGACATCCGGCACCTGTTGCAGGCGGTATTGGCCCTGGGTCGCGGCCGGCGACACATAGACCACGTCGCCCGGCGCGAGCACTTGGCCAACTTTGCGCGGCGTGCGGCCTTTGGTCTTAGCCCATTTCACGCCTTCCAGCGGCACGACGCCGACGTCGCGATCCTTGCTGATGTAGCCGCCCGGCTCGCGCCTCGGCTGCAGGCCGATGCGGGCCGATTGATCGTTGGTCTCGAGCACCACCGCCATCCGCCACGGCGCCACGTCCGACAACGATTTGACCTCGGCGAGTTTGACGCCCCAATCGCCGGAAATATCGATCTTGGTCACCGGGCCGCGCCAGCCGCGCGCCTCATCGTAATGCACGAGCCCCTCGGTCAGGACTTTGCGCGCGACCGCCTGCAGCTTGGTGTCGAGCGTGGTGCGCACCGACAAGCCGCCCTCGTAGAGTTTCTTTTCGCCGTAGCGGTCATAGAGTTCGCGGCGCACTTCCTCGCTGAAATATTCGGCGGCGAAGATATGCGAGCCGGTCGGTTTCTTCGTCACGCCGAGCGACTGATGTTTGGCCTTCTCGCCGTCGGCCGCCGAGATGAAGCCGTCCTGCACCATCTGATCGAGCACCCAATTGCGTCGATCGAGCGCGCGCTCGCGCTGACGGTACGGATTGTAGTTGTTCGGCGCCTTCGGCAAGGCAGCGAGATAGGCGGCGTCGGCGATAGTGAGCTCGTTCACCGACTTGTCGAAATAGGTCAACGAGGCGGAGGCGATGCCATAGGAGCCGAGCCCGAGATAGATCTCGTTCAGATAAAGCTCGATGATCTTGTCCTTCGAGTAGGCGCGCTCGATCTTTAGCGCCAGCAGCGCCTCCTTGATCTTGCGCGAGAAGGAAACCTCGTTCGACAACAAGAAGTTCTTGGCGACTTGTTGGGTGATTGTCGAAGCGCCTTGCGGATGGCGGTTGGAGCCGTAGTTCTCGATGTAGTTCACCGCGGCGCGCGCGATGCCGATGAAATCGAGCCCGCCGTGCTCGTAGAAATTCTTATCCTCGGCGGCGAGGAAGGCGTTGATCACCATCTTCGGCACCGCCTGGATCGGAATGTACAGGCGGCGTTCACGCGCAAATTCGGCGATCAACGAGCCGTCCGCCGCGTGCACGCGGGTCATCACCGGCGGCTCGTAATCCTGCAGTTGGGAATAGTCCGGCAGGTCCTTGGAGAAATGCCAAAACAGGCCGGCGGCCGCGCCGACACCCACAACGAACAGGATGGTGCCCGCCGCGAATAGAAAGCCGAAAAAGCGCAGCATCAGCTTCATGAACGAATGGTCCCGCCGCAAGTCTGGTGGCGGCCCCGTACCGGCGTTGCGAGCCGCAATATTGGCAGCTTTGTCGACGCCGGAACGCCATTTCTCGCGCCGCCAGCCCCGGCGGCAAAGCCCTGATGTGGTTGCGCCGTTTTATGTTGAAACTGAGGCCGCTGCATCATTTCAACCCCACCCCCGTCCCGGCCAGGCGAGGCGCGAAAAACGTGTCTACCGCCTCCACCAACGCATCCGCGGTGTGCGAACGCCATTGCTGCGACATCAGGTTCACCAAATCGGCCTTGGTCGACATGTACCCGAGCTCCACCAGCACCGATGGGACGTCGGGCGACTTGAGAACGATGAATCCTGCCGATTTGACCGGATGCAGGTGTAGCCGCGTCGACGGCTTCAGCTCGCTGACCAATGTGCGGGCGAACTGTTGCGAGAAAACCTTGGTCTCGCGCTGGGCAAGATCGATCAGAATATTGGCGACGTCGTTGGGCTCCGCGCTCAAGTCGACGCCGGCGATGACGTCCGATTTGTTTTCGGCGTCCGCCAATCGCGCCGCTTCCCGGTCGGAGGCGTGCTCGGACAACGTATAGACCGTGGCGCCTTCGGCCTGGCCTTCGCTGCGCGGGAGCGAGTCGCAATGGATCGAGATGAACAGCGAGGCCTTGCGGGCGCGGGCAAAGCGGGTGCGCTCGGTCAGCGGAATGAAAGTGTCGTCGGTCCGCGTCATCGCCACCCGGTATTTGCCGGCCTTCAGTAGCTTGTCGCGCAGCATCAAGCCGAAGGCGAGGACGACGTCCTTCTCATCGTATTTGCGGTTATACGACTTGGTTCCGGAATCGATGCCGCCGTGGCCCGGATCGATCACGATCAACGGGCGCGGATCGCCGGCGACCTCCGGGGCCGCGCTGACGGTCGGGCGGTGGATGGCGGCGTGCGTCGAGCGATCCTGGAGGGAGATATTGTGCAGGAAGCTTTCGCGGCTGGTCGGGGTCAAATCGAGCACCATGCGCGCCGGCTCGCCCTCGGCAGCATTGAGAACAAAGGCCTTGTCGACCCGCACCGGGCCGTTGGTGTCGATCACGATGCGCGAGCCGCCCCGCATGATCAGGCCGTAGCGGAACGCCTTCACCAGCCCCCGCCCCTTTTCGCCGGCCTTGGACGGCAGCTTGAACGCCACCTGCGGCAGGTCGACCACCACGCGGTAGGGATCGGCAAGGGTAAAAGCGGCGACATCGACCTTGCGGTCGAAATCCATCACAAACCGTGTGGACTTGCCGCCGGCGCCGATGCGCACATCGCTCGCCACCGGGTACGATTCGGCGGCAGCTCTCGGGAGCGGCACTTTTTTGGCTGCGTGCTCGCCCGCCCATGCGACCGCGGTGCCAAGAATGGCCGCTGCCAAGACGCCGGTGAATGCAAGCCCGTGCTTTGCCACGAATCCTGTCCCTTTCGACGCGATTTTATCCCATTAGGGGCTGTTTCGGTTAACGGAACTTAAGCGCCGGCGCTAGTTGCTGCGGCGGTGTTGCCAAGCTGCACCGGCTCCCTTGCCATCAAGGACTTAGCGCCGTATGTAGAGTTCGCTGACGGTTATTTGTTCCGGTTGTGCCGCGTTCGGGCCCCGGCCCGCCGGTTCCAGGATCGCCCCCTCGAGGAAGCGGGCGAACGGACGGCGAAACGAGCCGAAACCCTTGTGAAGGACACCCGGATTAGCGTGCGGCCCCGTTGGGTCGCGTGTCATTTGACCTGAAGCGACGAGAAACCTCGGCGGCGCTTTTAAGGTGCAGCCGTAGCGCACGGGTCGCAAATTCATGCTGCAAGCGTTGCAGCAACGGCAAATCAGGGTCCACCGCTGTCGCGAAATCATCGCGGCGGCGCCTATTGATGCGGACCGCGCCGCGCGTGAACGCGCGCCCCTTCCTTTCCAACCCCATCCGGCCGGCTCTCCCACGCACCGTCTTGCGCCATTGCGCGAGCGCGCGGGTACGCCGGCCCCAGTGAGATTTGAATATGCCCAACAAAATGCTGATCGACGCGAGCCACCCGGAGGAGACCCGGGTTGTCGTGCTACGTGGCAACCGCGTCGAGGAATTCGACTTCGAAAGCGCCAACCGCAAGCAACTGCGCGGTAACATCTATCTCGCCAAGGTCACGCGCGTTGAGCCGTCATTGCAGGCGGCCTTTGTCGATTACGGCGGGAACCGTCACGGCTTCCTGGCGTTTTCCGAAATCCACCCCGATTACTATCAGATCCCGGTTGCCGACCGACAGGCGTTGATTGCCGAGGAGCAACGCGCCGAGCGCGACGCCGACGCCGATGCCGATCATCGCGCCGGCCGCCGCGGCCGCCAGCGCCATCGTCGTCGCGGCGCCGAGCGTCCGCGCGCGGTCGTGCGTAGCGAGCCGGTCGAGTCCGGGGAACTCGCGCACGAGGAAGCGGCGAGCGAAGCAACCGAGATTCCCGTCGGCGAGGCAGCGGCCGGTGAGCCCTCCCCCGAGCAGATCGAAGAAAACGCCGCGATGATGGCGGGCACGACGCCGTCGGCCGAGCTGGAAGCGGAAGAGCTGGTGCGCGAGGCGACCGAGAATCCGGCCGGTGAAGTTGACACGGACGACGAACCTGCGGGGGCGGCTCGCGAGACGGGTGAACTCGCCGAACGCGCCGCGGGCACCGAAGCCGTCGAAAACACCGAAAGCTTTCGGCATGACGATGCCGCCGACAGCGCGGCCGAAGCGACCGCCGGCGAAGCACCCGAAGCCGAATATCCGATCGAACCGGCGAGCGAAGGCGACAATCTTACCGCCGATCAGACGCCGAGCGATGAGTCGAATGGCGGCAACGGCGACGGCGAAGACCACGAGGACGAAACTGTGGAATCCGTCGGCGGCGCCGACGCGTTGGAAGAAGTGCAGGAGCGCCTGCCCCGCTTCCGCCGGCAGTACAAAATTCAAGAAGTGATCAAGCGCCGCCAAGTGATGTTGGTGCAGGTGGTCAAGGAAGAACGCGGCAGCAAAGGTGCAGCGCTCACCACTTATCTCTCGCTCGCCGGACGCTATTCGGTGCTGATGCCCAATACCGCGCGCGGCGGCGGCATCTCGCGCAAAATCACCTCGGCCGAGGACCGCGGGCGCTTGAAGGAAATAGCCCAGGAGCTGGAAGTGCCGGAAGGCATGGGTGTGATCCTGCGCACCGCCGGCGCCAGCCGTACCAAGACCGAGGTCAAGCGCGACTTCGAATATCTGCTGCGGCTGTGGGAAACCGTGCGCGACCTCACGCTCAAGTCGACCGCGCCCAAACTGGTCTACGAGGAAGGCTCCCTTACCAAGCGCTCGATCCGCGATCTCTACAACAAAGACATCGACGAGATCGTCGTCGCCGGCGACGAGGCCTACAAAGACGCCAAGGACTTCATGCGCATGCTCATGCCGAGCCATGCCAAGCACGTGAAGTCCTACAAAGACACACAGCCGGTCTTCACCCGCTACGGGGTCGAGAGCCAACTCGACGCCATGTTCTCGCCGGTGGTGCAATTGCGCTCGGGCGGCTACATCGTGATCAATCAGGCCGAGGCGCTGGTGGCCATCGACGTCAACTCGGGGCGCGCGACGCGCGAGCACCATATCGAGGACACCGCGCTCAAGACCAATTGCGAGGCGGCCGAGGAGATCGCCCGGCAGCTGAGGTTGCGCGACCTTGCCGGCTTGATCGTCATCGATTTCATCGACATGGATGAGGGCCGCAACAACCGCACGGTTGAGCGGCGGCTGAAGGAGGCGCTCAAGCACGACCGCGCGCGCATCCAGGTCGGCCGCATCTCGCATTTCGGCCTGTTGGAAATGTCGCGCCAGCGCATCCGCACTTCGGTGCTGGAAAGCTCGACCGAGAAGTGTCCGATCTGCGGCGGCAGCGGACACGTGCGCTCGGTCTCCTCGGTGTCGCTGCAATTGCTGCGCGCGATCGAGGAGATGCTGATCAAAGGCGCCACCCACAATCTGATCGTGCGCACGCGCTCGGAAGTCGCGCTCTATGTGCTCAATCACAAGCGCGCGCATCTGCGCGAGCTGGAAGAGCGCTTCCGCCTCATCATCACCATTTCCGCCGACGCGACGGTCACCGGCCAGCAGTCCTACATCATCGACCGCGGCGAGCAGGTCCATACGCTGGAGGTGGCGCAGTCGCTTGCCGCCGCGGCGCATCAGCACATGCGTGCGCCGGTCGAGGAAGAGGAAGAGATCGCGCCCGAGGCCGACGACCAAGGCGAGCCGCAGGAGCAAGGCGAAGTCGCCGCGAGCGAGGAAGCGGACGCTCAGTCGGACGACGACGGCGAGCGCGGGCATCGCCGACGACGCAGACGACGCGGACGCGGCAGAAGCGGCGAGCCGCGCGAGGGCGGCGCCGTCACGCAAGAGACCGTCGCCGAACATGCCGTCGCGCACGAAGACCACGACGGCGACAGCGCCGAGGACGGGGATATCGAGTCACAAAACGGCGCGCCGATGCGCGGCGAAGGTGACGAACAGCGCGGCGATGCACGCAGGCGGCGCCGACGCGGCAGACGCGGCGGACGGCGCAATCGCGGCCGTAACGGCGATCAGCCGTTCGCGCCGCGCGACGGCGAGGCCGGCGACATCGCCGGCGATGAGCTGAGCGCCGTCGACACCGGCAACAATGAGCCGGAGCCCGAATTGCAGCACGCGGTGGAAGACCTCGACCGGCCGCCGCAGTCGGATGACACGGCACCACCACCGCCGCCGCCGCCGGTAGAAAGCGCGCCGACCTATACGGCGCCGACGGAGTTTGCGGCTTCGCCGCCGCCCGCCCCGGCTGCGGACGAGACGGCCGAGCCGCCGCGCCGGCGCTCGACCATTCGCGAGCCGGCGCCGTTCGCCTTGGGCGAAACCCCGCCCGCGCCGCCGTCAACGATCCCGCCGCCGACGCCGGTGATTTCCTCAACCGGCAGCGAGGAAAGCGCCGCGCCCAAGCGCGGCTGGTGGGGCAAGCGCCTGCTCGGCGACAAGGACTAGCGCACGATGCCGAACGCCCGGGCGTCGATCATGCGCTGCGCGGAAAAATGAAATCCGCCTGGGTCGAGCGCGACGCCAAGGCCGCGGTCGATCTCTATGGCGAATCCGGCATCGACGCCGATCTGGCGCTGCGGGTCTATTCCACGCGGCTGCTGGGCCGCGATCGTCGGCTTGTTCTGCACGGCGGCGGCAATACCTCGCTGAAGACGATGGCGCGCGACCTTGCCGGCGGCGAAGTCGCGGTGCTGCGGGTGAAGGGCTCGGGCTCCGACATGGGCGCCATCGAGCCGGCCGGCATGCCGGCGGTGCGACTCGAACCGCTGCGCGCCTTGCGCGCGCGGGAAAGCTTGTCGCACGACGACATGGCGCGCGTGCAGCGCGCCTTCCTGATCGATCCGCTGGCGCCCTCGCCGTCCGTCGAGATGCTGCTGCACGCTTTCATGCCGGCGACATTCGTCGACCACACCCATGCCACCGCGGTGCTCAGCCTGATCGACCAGTCGAACGGCGAAGAATTGTGCGCCGAGGTCTATGGCAGCCGCATGGGCTTCGTGCCCTATCGCATGCCGGGCTTCGGCCTGGCGAAAGCGGCCGCGCAAATCTTCGACAAGAATCCCAAAGCGGAAGGGCTGATCCTCGACAAGCACGGCCTGTTCACCTTCGGCGCCGGCGCACGCGAAGCTTACGAGCGCATGATCGACATGGTGTCGCTGGCCGAGGCGCGGCTCGGCCAAGGCCACAAAACGGTATTCGCGAGCATCAAGCTGCCGACGCCGACCGCCAGTATCGCCGACGTCGCGCCGGTCTTGCGCGGCGCTTGCAGCATCGCGGACGACAAGATCGAGGGTGCCTGGCGGCGTCCGATTATCGAATTCCGCAGCAGCGACGCCATTGTGAATTTCGTCAACGGCAAGGAGGTCGGGCGCTACAGCCGCGGTGTGATCACACCCGACCATGTGATCCGCACCAAGCATTGGCCGCTGATCGTGCCGGCACCGCAGGCGGGCAAGCTCGACGGCTTCAAGAGCGCCGCGCGCAAGGCCGCGCAGCGGTTCATCGACGACTACAAGGCCTATTTCGCGCGCAACAAAGCGCGCGCGCCGAGCGCGGCGATGCACGATCCGGCGCCGCGCGTGGCGCTGGTGCCGGGGATAGGCCTGTTTGGCATGGGTGCGAGCAAACGCGATGCCGTCATCGCCGCCGACATCGCCCAGGCCGCGATCGACGGTATCGCCGACGCCGAGTCCATCGGCCAATTCAGCTCCATCTCCGAAGCCGACATATTCGACTGCGAATATTGGCCGCTGGAGCTCGCCAAGCTCGGCCAGCGCAAGGAGCTGCCGCTACAGGGGCAAGTGGCCGTCGTCACCGGCGCCGGCGGCGCCATCGGCGCCGCCACCGCCAAAACCTTTGCGCAGGCCGGCGCGGAAGTGGCGTTGCTCGATCTCGATCCGGCGGCGGCGCAAGACAAAGCCAAGGCGATCGGCGGCCATGCGCTGGCGCTCGCTTGCGATGTCACGAACTCAAAATCGGTTGCCGCAGCCTTCGAGCAGGTGGCGGCGGCATTCGGCGGCGTCGATATTGTCGTGTCGAATGCCGGCGCCGCCTGGCAGGGCAAGATCGGTGAGGTCGACGAAGCGATCCTGCGCCAGAGCTTCGAACTGAATTTCTTCGCACACCAGAAAGTCGCGCAAGCCGCCGTCAAGATCATGCGGGCGCAGGGCACCGGCGGATGCCTGCTGTTCAACGTCTCCAAGCAGGCGGTCAATCCCGGCGCCGATTTCGGCCCTTACGGACTGCCGAAGGCGGCAACGCTGTTCCTGGTGCGACAATACGCGCTCGACCATGGCGCCGAAGGCATCCGCGCCAACGCGGTCAATGCCGACCGCATCCGTTCCGGACTGCTCACCGAGGATTTCATCGGCGAACGCGCCAAGGCGCGCGGGCTGAGCGAAAAGGAATATATGAGCGGCAACCTGCTCGGCCGCGAAGTCACCGCCGAGGATGTGGCGCAGGCCTTCCTCGCGCAAGCGCTGGCGCTCAAGACCACCGCCGACGTCACCACCGTCGACGGCGGCAATATCGCGGCGGCGCTGAGATAGTGCTATCGTCATTCCCCGTCGAGGATACGCAAGGAGCCATAACAATGCTGCGAACCCTGGGCCGCGCGAGCCTGCTGCTGTTGCCGGCGCTGCTGTTGGCCACACCGGCGTCCGCCGTCACCGCCAAGCAGAAGATGGCAACCTGCAAGTTCGGCGCCGACGACCAGAAGCTCACCGGCGCCAAGCGCAACGCCTTCATCAAGCGCTGCATGGCCAAGGGCAATTACGTGCCGCCGGAGCGCAAGAAGCTGAAGGTGCAAAATCCGAAGACCAAGAAGCCGGCCGCGAAGCCGATGGCCACCATGCCCTCCTCCAACGAACCGGCGCCGAAGCAATAAGCGCAAACGCGCACGGTTGCGACCGCCGCCCCGCTTGGGACAGCTCACTTACACTGCACGCAGGGAACGCAATGCCGGAAGCCGACAAAGCAGGCGAACGCTATCAGGCCGATCGCGCCCAAGCCGCGCCCGGCTTTTTCCTGAAGGGCGCGCATCAACTCGACTGGGGCATGAAGAACCGGCTCGCCCGCGTGTTCAACCCGGCATCCGGACGCACCGTGATGCTTGCCGTCGACCACGGCTATTTCCAGGGCCCGACCTCCGGGCTCGAGCGCATCGATCTGTCCATCGTGCCGCTCTTGCCGCAATGCGACGCGCTGTTCTGCACGCGCGGCATCTTGCGCTCGGTGATCCCGGCCGACTGCCAGAAACCGATGGTGCTGCGCGCCAGCGGCGGGCCCTCGATCCTGCGCGAAGAGCTGTCCGACGAGCAGATCGCCATGGATATGGACGACGCGGTGCGCCTCAACGCCGCCGGCGTCGGCATCCAGGTGTTCATCGGCGGCGAGCACGAGACGCGCTCGATCCACAACATGACCAAGCTGGTCGATGCCGGCCTGCGCGTCGGCATGCCGGTGATGGGCGTCACCGCGGTCGGCAAGAACATGGTGCGCGACGCGCAATATTTCCGACTTGCCTGCCGCATCATCGCCGAGCTCGGCGCGCAATACGTCAAGACCTATTACGTCGACGACGGCTTCGAGACCGTCACCGCCTCCTGCCCGGTGCCGATCGTGATGGCGGGCGGCAAGAAGCTGCCCGAGCTCGACGCCCTCACCATGGCCTACAATGCCGTGAGCCAAGGCGCCGCCGGCGTCGACATGGGCCGCAACATCTTCCAGTCCGACGCCCCCAAGGCCATGCTCGCCGCCGTCAACGCGGTGGTGCACAAGAACACCAAGCCGGCCGAAGCGCTGGAGATTTACAAGTCGCTCAAAGCCAAAGGCTAGGGGCAATCCCGGGGTTGACTTGTCGCCGGACGCTTGGGACACCGCCACCGCCCCGGCAACGGGTCGAGGCGCCAAACGGCGGTGAAAACTTTCGGCAAAAAACGCGGAGTGACGGTGTAGCCATGATCAGAATCTTATTGGCGGCGGCGTGCCTGGTCCTGTTCGTCGCGCCCCTGCGGGCCGGCGGCATCGACGATCTCAAGGCGGCGCAGGCCGCGGCACAGCAAGGCAAAGTCAACGATGCCGTCCGCCTTTTCACCCAGGCGCTCGCCGCCGGCGATCTGTCGTCCGCCGATCAGTTCGCCGCTCACAAGGGCCGCGGCGATGGATATACCGCGCAAAGCCTGATCGCCGACGCGTTCGGGCGGCTCGACCAGGCGGGCCAACGCCGCAAGGACGCCATCGCCGACTTCAGCGCCGCACTCAAGATCAAGTCCGACGACGCCGCGCTCTTTGTCGCGCGCGCGCAAGCCTACAATCTCGACGGTCAATACGATCCCGCGATCGCCGATTTCGATGCCGCGCTCAAGCTCAACAACTCGGTGGTCACGCTGGTCCAGCGCGCCGGCAGCCAAACCGCCAAGGGCGACTATGATCGCGCCGTGGCCGACTACACCGCCGCCCTGAAGCTCGTCCCCAAGGATGGCAAGGACGAAAACGGCGTCGATGCCGCCGGCATCCATAGCGAGCTTGGCTACACCCAATTCATCGGCGCGCGCTATGCCGCCGCCGCCGCCGATTTCGAAAAGGCGCTGTCGTTGGGAGCGGCATCGCGCAGCGGCGATGTGCTGTGGACGCCCTACCAGATGGCCTGGCTGCACATCGCGCGCGTCAGGGCCGGCCAGAACGACGCCGAGGAACTTGCGCGCAACGCCGGCAAGATCGACATCAAGCAGTGGCCCGGCACGCTGATCGCCTACTTCCTCGGGCAGGCCAAACTCGATCAATTGACGCCGCCATCGGGGCACGGCGGCATGGGGCACGCACGCGAATGCAATGTATCGTTCTTCGCCGGCGAACAGGCGCTCGCCAAGAATGATGCCGCGGAAGCGCGGCGGCAGCTCGTGCGTGCACGCGCGGCCTGCAACGTTCACACCATCCACTACCTCGCCGCCGGCGTGGAGCTTAAGCGCCTCGGCAAATAGCGCCGCGCAACGCAAGTGGCCCGCATTGCGGGCCGCTCCAAACACGCGACCTCGAAAACACATCGATGACCCGAACTGCAGCGCTTCGATGACGGTGCGCTTGCCGTAGAGTAACCGGATAAGGCCGTCGACCCCGCTGACGGCTTCGCCGTCGGCGCAGCACTTGCCGAAACGATTTACCCTTTAATAAAATCCGGAAAGTCACGCCGCGCGGGGTTTATGTTCGTTAACCACCCCTCCGATCAGCGCTTCTCGTTTTGGGATAATTTACGCCAGCGCCTCTAATAAAGGCTGCATGGCACGCGCACTCGACCAAAATTTGTCGTTTCCGCTGCCGCCCAACGAAGAGGAGCGGCTGCGCGAGCTATCCGATCTCGACCTGCATGGCGCCGGCAGCAACGAGCAGATCGACCGCATCTGCGACCTCGCACGCGACCTCTTCAATGTGCCGATCGCATTGGTGTCGCTGGTCGAGCGCGATAAGCAGTCATTCCTCGCCGCACGCGGCACCGATATCCGGGAAACCGCGCGCGAAGACGGTTTCTGCAGCGTTGCCATCCTCGGCGACGACCCCATGGTAATCATGGACGCCGCGCGCGATCCGCGTTTTGCCGACAATGTTTATGTCCGTGGCGAGCCGCATATTCGCTTTTATGCCAGCGCACCGCTACGGCTACGCCCCAATATCAACATCGGTACGCTGAGCATTATCGATCTTGCACCGCGCCGCTTCTCCGCCGAGGAAGAGGCGCATTTGTCCGCCCTGGCCGACATGATCGTGAGCGAGCTGCGCGGCCGGCGCACCGCACGCGACCTCACGGCCGGAAAGACGCGGCTGGCGCAGACCGCCCGCATGGCCAAAATCGGCGGCTACGAATTTCACCCAGCGACCAACGAACTGATCTGGGATGATGAAATCTACCGCATCTACGGCATACCGCCCGGGACGCCACCGTCGAACGAATTGATCGTCGCGCGCTACGACCCTGAGACGCGCGAAAACGCGCGCCGCCGACTGGAAGCTCTTTTCACCAGCGGCGTTCCATACGACATTGAGGCCAAAGGAACGCGCCCAAACGGCGACATCTTCTGGGTTCGCGCCATGGCGGAACCGGAAATCACCGACGGAAAAATAGGCCGCGTTTTCGGCGCCGTGCAGGATATCACCGAACGCAAGCTGGCCGAGGCCCGCATCCAGGAACTGGCCTATCGCGATTTACTGACCAGCCTGCCCAATCGCGTTTCTTTCGTCGACAAGCTTGGCCGCACCATCGACACCGCGCGCGAAGCCGGCTCGCCGGTTGCACTGATCAAGTTCGACGTCGATCATTTCAGGGACGTCAACGACGCACTCGGACATAAGACCGGCGATGCTCTGCTGCAGAGCCTCGCCAATACGCTCTGGCAGTGCTTCGGCTCAAGCGGGACGGTGGCGCGAATCGGCGGCAACGAGTTCGCCGCGATCTTGTGCGGGGTCGTCGCCGACGAAGCCGAGCGGTTGGCGCATGACTTTGTCGACCAAGCCAAGCAGCTGCGGCCCGAAAACTTCGTGCTGCCGCTCGGGCTCAGCGCCGGTCTCGCGGTGTTTCCCGAGCATGGCGACAATGCCGAGGCCATCATCAAGAACGCCAAGCTAGCGCTGCTGCAAGCCAAGGCCCGGCGGCGCGGCAGCATTGTCCACTTCGATCCCGGCATGCGCGAGACACTCGACGGAAAGAATGCGCTATTTTGCAGGGTCTGGGCCGGCATCGAGAACAAGGAGTTTCTGCTGCACTATCAGCCGATCGTGGCGCTGCGTGGCGGCACGGTGACCGGGCTGGAGGCCTTGATGCGCTGGAACGATCCCAAACTCGGTCTGTTGGCGCCCGGGCATTTCATGGCGGCGTTCGAGGAGCCGGAGCTGTCGGTCGCGCTTGGCGACATGGCGCTCGATCTCGCCATCGCGCAGATGCGGCAATGGCTCGACACCGGCATTGAATTCGGCAATGTCGCGATCAACTTGACCACCGCGCAATTCCACCGCGCCGATCTGGCCGAGAGCATCCTTGGCAAGCTCGCGCGTGCCGGGGTTCCGCCGCAGCGGCTCACTTTGGAAGTGACCGAGAACGTCTATATGGCCTGGGGCGCCGATGTCGTGGCGGCTGCCATTCACAAGCTGCATGATGCCGGCGTCGAAATCGCGCTCGACGACTTCGGCACCGGTTATGCTTCTCTGGCGCATTTGCGGCAGTTCCCGAT
Source organism: uncultured Alphaproteobacteria bacterium (assembly GCA_963727555.1). Lineage (GTDB taxonomy): Bacteria > Pseudomonadota > Alphaproteobacteria > Rhizobiales > Xanthobacteraceae > Pseudolabrys. Next base: position 486,523 of record CAVSGT010000002.1, read on the forward strand.
CGACAAGCTCAAGATCGACAAGTCGTTCGTGCAGTCGCCCGCCAGCGTCGGCATCGTCGACGCGGTGATCAATATGGGTATGAGCCTCGGCATGCGGGTGGTGGCCGAGGGCGTCGAGAAGCCGGAGCAGCTCAGCCTGCTGCGGCTCAATGGCTGCGACTACGTGCAAGGCTACATCTTCGCCAAGCCGCTGGCGCCGGATCTGGTCGCCGATTTTATTGCCGATTTCGGCGCCGAGACCGCGACACGCAAATCCAGCGCCGGCTAAGCTCGCCGATAGGTCGAGCGGCCCTAAGCTCCGGCGCCTCGACGCTCAGTGAGCCGGCGATGACCGGGCATATCAAACTGCAGAGCTCCTACGGCGCTTTCAACCCGGCATTTCTCAAGCAGCTGCCGGGCTTGGAAAAAGCCATGATCGATCAGGGATTGGATCCCGCGGCCTTCGTCATTTCCAAGGACGCGGCCCGGGTGCCGCGCCTGCCCATCGCCTTTCGGCCGGACGGCCACCCCGCTGAATACACGGTCCACGTCGAAGGCCGCTCATTCACCGTTGCGCAGCCGGATGATTTGAGTTTCCTCGATTATTTCTACGACCTTTGCGTTCCGCCGAAGGTGAAAGAAGACGACCCGAATTCTTTCGCTCATCTGCTGCATACGGAAGAGAAAAAATTGGCCGCCTTCATTGAAAGGCTCGAAGCCTGGTTCAATAAGCCGATATAGTTCGCGGGACCCCGGAACCCGCATGACCACTTTGGCACCATTGGAATTGGCCGGACGGCTGGCGCTCGCCATCGGGCTTGCCGTGTTCATGGGGCTGGCCTTCGAGGAGGTCTACAAGAGCGAGGAGCGCTCGAGCCCGGGCGGGGTGCGCACCTTTCCCATGCTCACGATGAGCGGGGCGACGCTCTATCTGATCGAGCCGGCGCATGCGCTGGCCTTTGTCGCCGGGCTGCTCGCGCTCGCCGCCTGGCTGCACGCCTATTTGCGCGCGGCGCCGCGCGAGCCGGAAGCGCCGAGCTTCATGATCCCGGCCTCCAACCTGCTCGCCTATGTGATCGGGCCGATCGCCGTGATGGAGCCGCCCTGGGTGGCGGTCGCGCTCACCGTGACGGCAGTGCTGCTGCTCGGCACGCGCGAGCGGCTGCACCGGCTCGTCCATGTGGTGCCGCGCGACGAACTGCTGACCGCCGGCGAATTCCTCATCTTGGTCGGCATCGTCCTGCCGCTGGTTCCCAATACGCGCGTCACCTCGCTGACGCCGCTCACGCCGTTCGGCGTCTGGCTGGCGGTGGTGACCATCTGCACGCTGTCTTATCTGAGCTATCTGCTGCAGCGCTACGGCCACTTCCGCGGCAACGCGCTGCTGCCGGCGGTGCTGGGCGGGGCCTATTCCTCGACCGCCACCACCGTGGTGCTGGCCAAGCGCCTGCGCGGCGAGCGACCAGACGCAATCCGATATCTCGGCCGGCATCGTGGCGGCGACCGCGATCATGTATGTGCGGCTCGGCATCGTCGTTGCGGTTTTCGATCCCCAATTCGCCATGGCGCTGGCGCCGGCGCTCGCTGCGCTTTGCGCGATCGGCGCTGCGCTCGCGCTCTACGAATGGCGGCGCACCGCCAAGCGATCGCCCGACAGCAATCTTGCCATCGCGCCGAAAAACCCATTGCAGATTTCGACGGCGGCCATTTTCGCCGTCCTCATCGTGGTCATCTCGGTGATCTCGGCCTGGGTGCGCGGCGCTTTCGGGCAAAGCGGCATCCTGGTGCTGTCGGCGGTGGTGGGCGCCAGCGACATCGATCCGTTCGTGCTCAACATTGCGCAAGGCGGCGTCGCCGGCATGTCGCTGGCGAGCCTTTGCGCCGCCATCCTGATCGCGGCCTCGTCCAACAATGTCGCCAAGGCGGCCTATGCCGTCGGCTTTGGCGGCATGAGCGCCGCCCGCCGCCCGGCTTTAATGCTGCTCGCGTTGGCGCTGCTGGGAGTCATCGCGGCCGCGGTCTATCTTGTGTGAAGCCCTGAACGACCGGCGGGCTTGCTTTAGCAATTCGTTAAATTTGCGGCGTATCCTCAAAGCTCCGTCAATCCATCGGCGCTATTGCTGACGCCGACCAACAGCCGAAGCGACATGCTCTCAGCCTCTTTGCGCCGCAAGCTGACAACCGCCAGATTCTCCATCGCCGGCATCGATCGCGTGCGCGCTTTGATTGCCGCGGGCGGCTTTGTCGGCCTTTGCCTGGTCGTCTTTGCCGTGGGCGCCGGCGCGCATTTCTTCGGCTCGAAGCCGGTTCCGCCGCCGGCAATATCGACGCGACAGGGCGAAGCCATCCATCGCCAAGGCGCGATCATGTTCACCCCGCAGCACGGTCATACCTGTTGGCAGCGCCGCTTCGACAACCTCAGCGGCCAGATCGTCTCCGACCGCGTGGTCGCATGCCCGGGCGAGATCGTGACCGAGCGCGTCAAACCGGAAAGGCACGACAACACCGTGCGCATCCGCGCGATCATGAAAGACTTCAAGCAGCGCAAATAGCCGGCGGGGAATTCGCCGCGCTTTGAATATCAATCGCTCTGCAAAATGACGTTCTTCACCATCGGATAGATCTGCTGCTGCCAGGTCTTGCCGGAAAACACGCCGTAATGGCCGACGCCGGCCTGCATGTGATGGCGCTTGCGGTAGGGCCTGAGCGAGGTGCACAGATCGTGCGCGGCCAGCGTCTGCCCGACCGCGCAGATGTCGTCCTTTTCGCCTTCCACCGTAAACAGCATGGTGCGCCGGATCGCCGCCGGCTCTAGCTTCAGACCCTCGTAGGTCAATTCTCCAAGCGGCAAGGCGTGGTCCTGGAACACCAGCCGCACCGTCTCCAGATAAAACTCGGCGGTGAGATCGAGCACCGCGAAATATTCGTCGTAGAACGCCTTGGTCTGCGCGGCCTTGGCTTCGTCGCCCTTGGCGATGTGCTCGTAAAGCTCGCGATGCGCCTTGATGTGGCGGTCGATGTTCATGCTCATGAAGGCGGCGAGCTGCACGAAGCCGGGATAGACCCTGCGCCTGCGGCCTGGATAGCGGTGCGGCACGGTGGCGATCAGGTTGTTCTCGAACCAGATCGATCGGCTTGCCCTTGGCGAGTTCGTTGACCTTGGTCGGATTGACGCGGGTGTCGATGGGACCCGCCATCAGCGTCATCGAGCGCGGCTGCGCCGGGTTGTCGCCCTGCGCCATCACGCTGGCCGCCACCAGCGCGGCGACGCAAGGCTGGCACACCGCCACCAGATGGGCGCCCGGCCCGATCTTCTCGATGAAGCGGATCAGATGGCCGATATAGCCGTCGAAGCCGAAGCTGCCGGCGGCGAGCGGCACGTCGCGCGCGTTGTGCCAGTCGGTGATGTAGACATCGTGTTCGGGCAGCATGGTGCGCACGGTCGCGCGCAACAGCGTGGCGAAATGGCCCGACAGCGGCGCGACCAGCAAGACGCGCGGCTGCGCCTGGTCGATGTCCTTCTTGAAATGCAGCAGCGTGCCGAACGGCGTCACGTCGGCCGCTTCCTCCCTTACCGCCACCTCGCGATTGCCCACCGTGACGCTGGCAATGCCGTAGGGCGGGCGCACATGGGTCAGGCCCGCACGCGCGATCAGCTCATAGGCCGCGGTGAGGTTGCTGAGTACCGACGGCCGAGCCGAGCCGTTGAGCCGCTCGCCCATCGACTTGACCGCAACGCCGGCCAATGCACGCACCGGCCCCATAACGTCGGCATGGGCCTGATAGGCCTGATAAAGCATTCCAACCCCGGCGGCCCCGGCGACCGCGCAGGAAACCTAGTCCTTTTCATGCTGCAGTGCGAGATAATATTCTGGTCGACCGGCCGTGGGGACAAGCGTGCAGCCATGCCTTTTTGCGGCACGGGAAAGTATTGAATGCGCAGAACTTTCGTCTAAGCTGCCGAGGCCGGGCCGTGTTGAAAAAAGGGACATTAGCGCCCCATGGCCAAGGCTACTCTGACGATCGCCAGCAAGAACTACGGCTCCTGGTCGCTGCGCGGCTGGCTGCTGTGCAAGCTCGCCGGCCTGGAGTTCGACGAGCAACCAGTGGCGAGCGACGATCCCTCCACCCGCGCCGAACTGTTGTTGCTGTCGCCGTCGTTCCTGGTGCCCTGCCTGACCCACGACGGCGTCAAAGTCTGGGACACGCTGGCGATCGCGCAATATTTAAATGAGATTTTGCCCGACTTCGGCCTGCTGCCGAAGACGCTGGCCGCGCGCGCGCACTGCCGCTCGATCTGCGGCGAGATGCATGCCGGCTTTTCCAACATGCGCTCGGCGCTGCCGATGAATCTCAAGGCCTTCCACCCCGGCTTCAAGGTCTGGGCCGGCGCGCAAGCCGACATCGACCGCATCGTCTTCATCTGGCGCGAATGCCTCGACACGCATGGCGGCATCTTTTTGTTCGGAGATAAGCCCGGCATGGCCGACGCCATGTACGCGCCGGTGGTCACGCGCTTTCTCACCTATGACATCAAGCTCGATTCCGATTGCGCGTCCTATTGCAAGGCGGTGATGGCGCTGCCGCAGATGCAGGAATGGATCGAGGCGGCGAAAGCCGAGCCGGACGAGGTGGTGGAGCTCGACGTGGAGTTTTGAGACCGGGCTTTCGTCGAAAACGCGGACCAAATTGTCGTGCGCCGCAAGCCAACTAGAAATTCGCTTGCTCGCCAATTTTACAGAATAGCCTCGATGCCCTTGCGCTTGATCACGTTGAGCAGCGCGAGCGCTGCCCCGCTCGGCTGTTTGGCGCCGCGTTCAAGCTGCGAGACATAACCCACCGTCAGATTGAGATGCCGCGCGAATACCGCCTGGCTCATCCTGGCGCGCACGCGCATTCCGCGGATCTGTTTGCCACTTAGCGGTGCGACCTCGGACAAACGCTGGTGCGTATGCAGATGTCGCATGGTGATTTTGTCATGAGTCGCGCGATCAAGAAGACCAGCCTTGCGCATGTCGCTCGCCGTCGCAAGCAGCGCTTTCGTTAGCCGGCTCGGCCTTTTATTGGTCTTGCTCATAGTCTACCTCCTGCAACACGCCTTCGGCGATCGCCCGCGCCAATCCCTTCGCGTCCGTTTCCAGCCACGCCTTGGCGATATCACGTGCCGTGGCCAACTCGTCTTCCTCGATGTTCTCTCGTTCGCTCTTGGCGAAACCGTACAGTAAAATCGAACGGACTCGGGCACGGTACGCGATCAAAACGCGATAGCCGCTCGAGCGGCCCTGTCCCGGCCGAGCCAATCGCTGCTTGATCACGCCACCGCCTAAGTCAGCGTCAAGCAGCCCGCGATCTGCACGCCCTACCGCCTCGCAAAGGCTCTCATCGGAAATTCTCTCGCGCCGGGCAAAGCGGGCAAACCATTTCGTCTTGAAGACCCGCATGTGGTCGCCAGTTCTATAAACTATAGTACATAGAACTATGGTTTGCAAGCTCGCGCATTGCTACAGCGCGGCAATCGCCGCGCCGCCGAGCGCGCTCAACAGCACCACCAGCCAAGGCGGCAATTTCCACATGAACAGCAGCAGGAAGCCGGCGGCGGCGAGCGCGAAGTCGGCGCCGCTGGCGATCCCTGAGGTCCACACCGGATGATAGAGCGCCGCGAGCAGGAGCCCGACCACCGCCGCGTTGACGCCGCGTAGCGCCGATTGCGCCACCGGCAACCGGCGCAACGCATCCCAGAACGGCAACGTGCCGATCACCAGGAAGAACGAGGGCAGAAAAACCGCGATCAAGCAGATGAGCGCGCCGAGCCAGCCGTTCGGCGGCAGGGTCATCACCGTGCCGAGATAGGCGGAGAAGGTGAACAGCGGCCCGGGTACCGCCTGCGCTGCGCCATAGCCGGCGAGGAAAGCATCGTTGCCGACCCAGCCGGGCGGCACCACCGACGCCTGCAGCAACGGCAGCACCACATGGCCGCCGCCGAACACCAGCGAGCCGGCGCGATAGAACGCCTCGAACAGCTTGAGCCCTTGATTTGGTAGGGCGGCCGCCAGCAACGGCAGCCCGATGAGCAGAACGAAGAAGGCGACCAGCAGGCAGGCACCTGTCCAGCGGCTGATCGTCAGCGGCAGTTGCGCGTGATCGCCGCGCGCCTCGTTCTTGAACAAGGCGGCGCCGATAACGCCGCCCAGCACAATAGCGCCGATCTGCCCGGCGGCACTCGGCACCGCCAACACCAATGCGGCGGCCGCCACGGCAAGCGTCGCCCGTTCGCGGTCAGGCGCGAGCGTGCGCATCATGCCGAGCACGGCGTTGGCCACCACCGCGACTGCGACAACCTTGAGCCCGTGCAGCCAGCCGCTATCGACGGCACCGCCGAGCGCATCGACGCCGTAGCCGAAGGCGACCAGCGCCAGCGCCGATGGCAACGTGAATCCAAGCCAGGCCGCCAGCGCGCCGAGCAGGCCGCCGCGAATGAGACCGATGCCGATGCCGACCTGACTGCTGGCCGGTCCTGGCAGAAACTGACAGAGCGCCACCAGATCGGCGTAAGTTTTCTCGTCGAGCCAATGGCGGCGCACGACATATTCATCGTGGAAGTAGCCGAGGTGCGCGACCGGGCCGCCGAACGAGGTAAGCCCGAGGCGCAGCGCGACGGCAAACACCTCGACCGGCCCCGAACGCGTCGCTCCCGCTGCTGACGCCATGGCACCTGCCCCACCCTCAACGCTTGAGCCAATCTCCGATGCGCTGCACCGCCTCATGCATCTCGGCGGCGGAGCCGGCATAGCAGAAGCGCAGGAAATGCCGGCCGTCGACCGGATCGAAATCGATGCCGGGCGTCGCCGCCACGCCCGCCTCGTTCAACATGCGCTTGGCGAAATCCAGGCTGTCGTCGGAAAAGCGCGAAATGTCGGCGTAGAGATAAAACGCGCCGTCGACCGGCAAGAATTTATCGAGCCCGGCCTGTCGGCAAGCCCTCGACCAGAATACGCCGGTTCTCCTCGTAGCCGTGCTTGACCGTTTCCATTTCGGCGCGGCCGTCGAAGGCGGCTTCCGCCGCCACTTGCGCCAAGGTCGGCACCGAGATGGCGAGATTGCCCTGCAGGCGATCGATGGTGCGCACCAGGCTATCCGGCACCACCATCCAGCCGATGCGCCAGCCGGTCATGCAGAAATATTTCGAGAACGAATTGATCACCAGCGCGCGCTCCGACAGATTGGCCGCGCTCTCGGCCGCGAAGGCGTAGTCGAGGCCGTGATAGATTTCGTCGGAGATCACGCGGATGCCTTCCGCTTCGGCGACCGCGATCAGACGCGCGAGCGCATCCGCTTCCATCATGGTGCCGGTCGGATTGGCGGGGCTCGCCACCACCAGTCCGGCGAGCGGCTTGCGCTTGTGCTCGGCGATCAGCGCCTTGCCGGTGATCGCCCAGCGCGTCTCGGCCGTGGTCTCGATCAGCACCGGCTCACAGCCGAGCGCCGACAGGATGTGGCGATAAGGCGGGTAGCCCGGATTGGCCAGCGCCACCCGCTCGCCCGCCTCGAACAGCGCCAGAAACGCCAAGATGAAACCGCCCGAGGAGCCGGTGGTCACCGCCACGCGCGTCGGATCGAGCGCCAGCCCGTAGGTGTCGCGGTAATTACGCGCGATGCGCGCGCGCAATGTCGGGATGCCGAGCAACTCGGTGTAGCCGATGCGGCCCCGCGTCAGCGCGACCTGCGCCGCCTTAAGCGCCGTCTGCGGCGCCGGCGCGGCCGGCTGGCCCACCTCCAGGTGCACGACGCGGCGGCCTTCGGCCTCGATTCGCGCCGCCGCCGCCATCACATCCATGACGATGAACGGTGGAACATCGCTGCGCTTCGACGGCATCAGCAGGCGTTTGGCGGCCTCGAGCATCCTCGCTAACCCATTGATTTACAGTGCTGCCCCGCTGTTGCCGCATTCGCCCGGCTTGTTGACCCAGGCGTTTTTCTTGACCCAGACGTGATCGCAGCCCGCGTTGACCGCTTCCGGGCGCGTCTCTAGGTTCACGACCAGCGGATCGCATATCGGCATGATCGAGAACGGCACACCTATCAGGGCGCCGCGTGCAACACCAGTACGGCGCACGCTTGCCATGATCGTGGCCGCGGCGGTGGCTGCGGTCGGCGGCGGCCCCGCGCTCCAACAAGCACGCGCGCAGGGACAAGCGACGCGCAGCCTGCCGATCATCCGCGACACCGAGATCGAGCAGCTGATGCGCGACTACGCCGAGCCGGTTTTGCGCGCCGCCGGCCTCGCGCGGCAGAACGTCAAGGTGGTGGTGCTCAACGATCGCACCTTCAACGCCTTCGTCATGGACGGCCGCCACATCTTCGTGAACGCCGGCGCGCTGTTCGAAGCCAAAACGCCGGACGAGTTGATCGGCGTGTTCGCGCACGAGACCGGCCATCTTGCCGGCGGCCACTTGTTGCGCCTGCGCGAGCGGCTCGCGACCGCGCAGACCGCCTCGATCATCGCCATGCTTGCCGGCATCGGCGCCATGGTGGCCGGCGCAACCGCGGGCAAGGGCAAGGATCTGGGCAATGTCGGCGCCGTGGCGATCGGCGCGCCGCAATCGATGATCCAGCGTTCGCTGCTCGCTTATGTGCGCACCCAGGAAGATCAAGCCGACCATGCGGCGTTGAAGTTCCTGCGCGCCACCGGGCAATCGCCCAAGGGCATGGTCGAGTTGTTCAAGCGCTTGAGCAACCAGATGTTGTTCAACACGCGCTTTATCGATCCCTATCTGCAGTCGCATCCGATGCCGGCCGCACGCGTCGCCGCGCTGGAAACGCAGGCGCGCGCCAGCCCGTACTGGGACAAGAAGGATGCGCCCGGCCTGCAACTGCGCCACGACCTGATGCGCGCCAAGCTGTCCGGCTTCCTCGAACGGCACGACACCGTGATGCGCCGCTTTCCGCCCAGCAACCGCAGCCTGCCGGCGCGCTATGCCCGCGCCATCGCGACCTATCGCTACGGCGATTTACGTCAGGCCGTCGCCGAGATCGACGGGCTCATCCAGACCGAGCCGAACAATCCCTATTTCCGTGAGCTCAAGGGCCAGGCGCTGCTCGAAAGCGGGCATGCTGCCGAGGCGGTCGCGCCGCTGCGCCGGGCGGCACAGCTTGCCCGTCATCCGGCGCTGATCCAGATCATGCTCGGCCAGGCGATGGTCGCCACCAATAACCGCAAATACGCCGACGAAGCCGTCCACTTGTTGCAAACCGCGGTCAGCCGCGAGCCCGAAATGCCGGCGGCCTACACCCAGCTCGCCATGGCCTACGGGAAAAAGGGCGATTACCCACATGCCGATCTCGCTTCGGCGCAAGCCGCCTTCGCGCGCGGCGATCTCGTGACCGCCCGCCAATTAGCGGAACGCGCCAAGCACGGGCTGCCGGTCGGCTCGCCGGCCTGGGTGCGCGCCGACGATATCGTAAGCGTCAAGATGCCGGCTCCCAAAAACCGCTGAACCGAGGATGATGACGATGACATTGAGCCCGCGCCTGTTCGTTGCCGGTTGCGTCGCCTTGCTGGCCTTTGCGCTGCCGCAAACGGTGCGGGCGGCCGAATTCTCCGCGCCCGAGCGCAGCCAAATCGAGCGCATCGTGCATGACTATCTGATCGCCCACCCGGAAGTCTTGCAGGAGGCGATGAACGAGCTCGAGAAGCGCCAGACCGCCGCCGAAGCCGAGAAGCACAAGGCCGCGGTCAAGGACCATGCGGCGGCGCTGTTCAACTCGCCCGACCAGGTCGTGCTCGGCAATCCGAACGGCAACGTCACCTTCGTCGAGTTCTTCGATTACAACTGCGGCTACTGCAAGCGCGCCATGAGCGACATGCTCACGCTGCTCAAGGACGATCCCAAGCTCAAGGTCGTGCTCAAGGAATTTCCGGTGCTTGGGCCGGGCTCGGTGGAAGCGGCGCAGGTCGCCGTCGCCGTGCGCATGCAGGACAAGACCAGCAAGAAATACCTCGAATTCCATCAGAAGCTGCTGGGCGGCCGCGGTCAGGCCGACCGCGCGCGCGCCTTGGCGGTGGCCAAGGACATCGGCATGGACATGGCCCAGATCGAAAAGGACATGAAGAGCCCCGAGGTGAAGAAGACGTTGCAGCAGGACTTCAAGCTTGCCGACGCGCTCGGCCTCAACGGCACGCCGAGTTACGTCATCGGCGACAACGTCGTCGTGGGCGCCATCGGGCTGCAGGGGTTGCAGGCGAAGATCAACACCGCCCGCTGCGGCAAGCCGTCCTGCTGACGGCCGCGCTGGACCAAGCGTAAATTATCGGCATCATAGCGGCCGGCCCGGCGCCGGCGGCCGGAATTGCGTCAGGATTGCAGGGGGAACCGGCTTCCGCGGGAGCCGGGTTGTGGCGCGCATGTATTCCGTCGGCGTGGAAGAGGAATTCTTCGTGTTCGACGCCAAGACGCGTCGGGCGGTGCGCCGCACCGACAAGACCTTCATGTCGCGCGTGCGTAGCGCGCTCGACAATCGCGTCAGCACCGAGATGCTGCAGTCGCAGATCGAGGTCATCACCCCGCCGTGCGAGAGCGTGGCCGAGGCGCGGGTGCACTTGGCGCGCTACCGGCGTACGCTCTGTGACGCGGCGGCCGCGCGCAAGCTCGGGCTTGCCGCCATGGGCACCTTTCCCCTCGCCTTCTGGCCCGAGCAGTTGATGACGCCCAAAGAGCGCTACGGCGCGATCATGGACGACTTGCAGATGATCGGCTACCGCAACATGTTGTGCGGCATGCACGTCCATGTCGAAGTGCCCGACGTCGGCACCCGCATCAATCTCATCATGCGGCTGACGCCCTATCTGCCGCTCCTGCTCGCGCTCTCCTCCTCCTCGCCGTTCTGGCAAGGCCATCCCACCGGGCTTTGCGGCTACCGGCTCGCCGCCTACGACGAATTGCCGCGCACCGGTTTGCCGGAGCTGTTCCGCACCAATGACGACTACAACGACTTCGTCGGTGCGCTGGTCTTGGCCAAAGTCATTCCGGACGCGAGCTACATTTGGTGGGCGTTGCGCCCGTCGCTGTCCAACCCGACCATCGAGTTGCGCGTGGCCGATAGTTGCAGCCGGCTCGACGACGCCGTTGCGATCGCCGCATTGTTCCGCTGTTTGGTGCGCGCGCTCGACCGTAACCGCGGCATCAACGCCGGCTTTGACCGCGTTGGGCGCGCCATCAGCAAGGAAAACAAATGGCACGCCCAGCGCTACGGCATCGCGGCCACGTTCGTCGACCCGTTCAGCCGCGCGCCGATGAACGCCAAATCCTGGCTCGGGCAGGTGCGTGAATTCATCGCGCCGGACGTGGCCGCCTTCGGCTGCGAGGCGGAGATCGAACGCCTCGACGGCATTCTCGCCGAGGGAACCAGCGCCGACCGCCAGATCGATATCTATAGCAAGGCGACGACTGCCGGCCGCAGAAGGTTAACGGCGCTCAAGGACGTGATCGACTGGGCGGCGGGTCAAACGGCGGCGGTTTAGCGCAATTTGCGCTTGGGCTTCCCCTTGCCGCCGAGGACACCTATAAAGCGAGGCGATTTTGCGCGCGCTGCGCCCGGCTGCCGGATTGCCCATGCCCAAAACGATTTATGTCCTTAACGGACCCAACCTGAATCTGCTCGGCACCCGTGAGCCGGAAAAATATGGCCGCGCCAAGCTCGCCGACGTGGAAAAACTGTGCCGCACGACCGGAAAACGCTTCGGCATCGACATCGTATTCCGCCAGTCCAACCGGGAAGGCGAACTGGTTGATTGGATCCAGGAGGCGCAGGCCAAGCGCGCCGTTGGCTTGGTGCTGAACCCGGCCGGCTATACCACGACCTCGATCGCCATCCTCGATGCGCTGCTGACGGTGAAAATGCCGGTGATCGAAGTGCACATCACCAATATCCACGCCCGCGAAAACTTCCGCCAGAACTCCTACGTCTCCAAGGCGGCGAAAGCGGTGATCGCCGGCTTCGGCATTGCCGGCTACGCCCTGGCGATCGTCGGGCTTGCCGGTCTCGTCGGCGCCAAAGCGAAAGCTTGAGCGCGACGCATGGCCAAACCGAAGAGCCCCACTGTCGACCGCGAGCTGATTTTCGAGCTCACCAAGCTCTTGGACGAAACCGGGCTGACCGAAATCGAAATCGAGCAGAACGGCGCGCGCGTTCGCGTCGCGCGCACCGCCGCTGCAACGGCGGCAGCCGCTGCCCCGGTCGCAACCGCGCCGATTGCCGCACCGGCGCCGCCGGCGGCCGAGCCGTCGTCGGCCCCGTTCGATCCGTCGAAACATCCGGGCGTGGTGATCTCGCCCATGGTCGGCACCGCCTATGCGGCGCCCGAGCCCGGCGCCAAGCCGTTCATCGAGATCGGCAGCCACGTGAAGGCCGGCGACACGCTGATGATCATTGAAGCGATGAAGACCATGAACCAAATTCCGGCCCCGCGCGCCGGCACCGTGATTCAAATTCTGTTCGAGGACGGCCAGCCGGTCGAATTCGGCGAGCCGCTGGTGATTGTGGAGTGACTGACGCTGCGCGCCGTAATTCGCTCCGCCCTCATCCTGAGGAGACCGCCATTAGCGCGTTCACGCGCGTCTTCGACGCGCTATGGCGGCCGTCTCGAAGGATGCGGGCGGCCCATGCTTCGAGACGCGCGCGTCCCGCGCGTTCCTCAGCATGAGGCCGATCGATGTTCGATAAAATCCTGATCGCCAATCGCGGCGAGATCGCCATGCGGGTGATCCGCGCCTGCAAGGAGCTCGGCATCCTGACCGTGGCGGTGCATTCCACCGCCGATACCGACGCCATGCATGTGCGCTTCGCCGACGAGAGCGTCTGCATCGGTCCGCCGGCGGCCAAGGACAGCTACCTCAACGTCCCGGCCATTCTCGCCGCCTGCGAGATCACCGGCGCCGACGCGGTCCATCCCGGCTACGGCTTCCTGTCGGAGAACGCGCGCTTTGCCGAAATCCTCGCCGATCACGGCGTGCATTTCATCGGGCCCAAGGCCGAGCATATCCGGCTGATGGGCGACAAGATCGAGGCCAAGCGCACGGCCACCAAGCTCGGCATTCCGGTGGTGCCGGGCTCGCAAGGCGCCGTCGGTTCGGACACGGAAGCAGCCGCCATTGCCGACGACGTCGGTTATCCGGTGCTGATCAAGGCGTCGGCCGGCGGCGGCGGGCGCGGCATGAAGATCGCGCGCTCGGCCGCCGAGCTGTCCACCGCGCTGGCGACCGCGCGCGCGGAGGCAAAAGCCGCCTTCGGCGACGATGCGGTCTACATCGAGAAATATCTGGAGAAGCCGCGCCACATCGAAATCCAGGTGCTGGGCGACGGCCGCGGCAAGGCCATCCATCTCGGCGAGCGCGACTGCTCGCTGCAACGCCGGCACCAGAAGCTGTGGGAGGAAGGCCCCTCGCCCGCGCTCAATGCAACCGCGCGCGATGCCATCGGCGAGACGGTGGCCAAGGCAATGCGCGACATCGGCTACCTCGGCGTCGGCACCGTCGAATTCCTGTACGAAGACGGCCAGTTCTATTTCATCGAGATGAATACCCGCATCCAGGTCGAGCATCCGGTGACCGAAATGATCACCGACATCGATCTGATCTTCGAGCAGATCCGCGCCGCCGCCGGCAACGATTTCACGCTGACGCAAAGCGATATCGCGTTCCGCGGCCACGCCATCGAATGTCGCATCAATGCCGAGAACCCGGTGTCGTTCCGCCCCTCGCCCGGCAAGATCCTGCATTTCCACCCGCCCGGCGGGCTGGGCGTGCGCATCGACAGCGCGGTCTACCAGGGCTACAGCATCCCGCCGTTTTACAATTCATTGGTCGGCAAGCTGATCGTGCACGGCAAGACGCGGCAGGAATGCCTGATGCGGCTCAAGCGCGCGCTCGACGAAGTGGTGGTGGACGGCATCGAGACCACGCTGCCGCTGTACCGCGCGCTGGTGGCCGAGCCCGACATTATCGACGGCAACTATCACATCCACTGGCTCGAGCAGTTCCTCGCCCGCGGTGGGATGGAGAGCTAGCGCATGATCCCGAAAAGCATGTCCTCGACCCCGATCGGGGATGGGAACCGGTTTTCGGAAAAGATCATGCGCCAGCAAAATGTTAGGCGGCATTCTGATTCAATCTGAACGGATCAGACTCTAGGACGCGCGCTCGTTGATCGAGATTGGTTCGCGACAATGAGTCGATACGCGTCCCCTAAGAGCAGGTTTCGGGTGGCTCCCGCTGTCACTTGCCGTTAGGTCCCCTCGGCATTGTCGAAGCTGAGAGAACCGAAAGCGAAACATGGCCCCGAGGACCTACGGGACGGTCAGTCGCGAACAACAAAAGGCGATGAGTGGGCTGGAGTTCGTCCAGGGCCTTGCCAACGGAACGCTGCCCCTCAACACGATCGCGCAGACTTTGGGCTATGACGTGGTGGAGGCCGAAAGCGGTCGCGTCGCCATCACGCTCAATCCGACAGCCGCCCATCTCAATCCATGGGGCACGGTGCATGGCGGATTGACGGCCACACTTCTCGATAGCTGCATGGGCCTGGCCATCCAATCGACGCTCGACAAAGGCTTCGGCAGCACCACACTCGAATTCAAGATTTCGCTCGTGCGAGCCATCACGCCGGAGACGGGCCGGATCAGGGCCGATGGCAAGGTCCTCAACTGCGGCCGTCATGTCGGCACGGCAGAAGGCCGCGTCACCGACAGCAAGGGCCGATTGCTCGCGCATGGCACGACGACGTGCCTTATTTTCCCGAGCTGACCGCGCGCATCGAACCCGGCGACGGCGTGGTGGTGGTCGGGCGCAGCGGCCAGGCGATCAGCGCCTTGTTCGCCGCCCCGCGCGAGAAAGTACGCGCCGGGCGTCTGACCTACTGACGCATTCGTATCAATGCGTCGTCACGGTCAGACGCGCGAGCAATGTGCACAGCTCGACCGGATCGTAGGGTTTGCGCACGAAGATCGAGCGCGGCACCAGCGGCATCACGGCGGAGACCGGATAGCGTCCGGAACAATAGACGATGGGCAGTTCCGGCCGCCGCTGGCGCGCCTCTTCCGCCAGCAGCGCGCCGTCCATGCCGCCAGGCAGATTGATGTCGGTGAACAGCACGTCGACCCTTGCGCCGACGTCGAGATGGCGCAAGGCGTCTTCCGCGGCAGCCACCGCGTGCACGGCAAAGCCGCGGTCGCCGAACACCGCGGTCACAAGAGTGCTGATCAGAGGTTCGTCCTCGACGAAGAGAATGTGCGTAGACCGCGTCGGCATATCTGCAAGCCCCTTTAGCCTTCCGGTGCCGTCCTGTTGGGCGCCCGACCTATCCCCTCAATCGCGGCGGGGAGTTTCGGTTCAACATTTCGCCAACTTCGACCCTTCATGGTGAGCGTCCGGTAAACGGCTCCCTCCCCAAGCGGCGCGTAGATGCTTACAATACGAGTCGCCTACGTTCCTATCCGCAGTTTCACCGATCCCGCATGGCCAATCGCGAAACCGGCTTCATCGAGATCACGCCCGAGGTGCTGCTCAAGGCCTATGCCTGCGGCATTTTTCCGATGGCGGAGAGCGCCGACGACCCGGCGCTCTATTGGATCGAGCCGGACATGCGCGGCATCATCCCGCTCGCCGGGTTCCATGTGCCGGCGCGGCTCGCCCGCACCATCCGCGCCACGCCGCTCACCGTCGTGGTCGATCGCGATTTCGACGCGGTGATCGACGGCTGCGCCGAGCCCAAGCGCGACCGCGCCCGCACCTGGATCAACCGCCGCATCCGCCGCATTTACCGCGCGCTGTTCGAACGCGGCCATTGCCATACCGTCGAGGTCTACGACGGCGACCATCTGGTCGGCGGGCTCTATGGCGTTTCGCTCGGCCGCGTGTTCTTCGGCGAGAGCATGTTCCACCGCGCCCGCGACGCCTCCAAGATCGCGCTCGTGCACCTGGTGGCCCGCCTGATCGCCGGCGGCTACCGGCTGCTCGACACCCAATTCGTCACCGAGCATCTGGCGGTCTTCGGCGCCGTCGAGGTGCCGCGGCTGCGCTATCACAGACTGTTGGAGCAGGCGCTGGTCGGCGAGGCCGACTTCAGCGCCTTGCCGCTCGATCGCCCGCTCAGCGGCGCCGAGGCGCTGGCGATCCTTCGTAATTGCACTTGAGCCGGCGCGACTTTCCGTGCCATCTCACGTATCGCCAAGCCTCAATTTTGCTAAATCTGATACGTCTCCTGCAGACGCGAGGCGATTGACGATTTGCTAAATTTGCCTACAATCTTCCGTTGTATTCGGCCGCACTACCCGAGAGCTTGTTTTTCCCGCGTCGGGGGGAGGGGAACATGCGCACGATTTTGCGCGCCTTAATCTTCGGGATGCTCATCTCTTCAGTTCATGCTGTCCTGGGATTCACCAAATTAAGAGCGGTCGGTAATTCCGGATCGATAACCTTAAAATCAGTAGAGATGCTAAATCAGGCGGGCATAGGCCCCAAGGTCATCGGCGGCACGGAAGCAAACTCGCAGGATTGGCAGGCATCGTTTTACTCAGGGGCGGACGACGCACGATGCACCGCTACGCTTGTCGGCCCTAGGGCGCTGCTGTTGGCTGCACATTGCGTCGGAAACCACCAAATAGCGTGGATAGATTTTCGTGGGCAGACAATTTCCGGGGTTTGTGTCCACGCTCCAAACTACCACGACGGCAATGGCGATGACAGCGACGACTACGCACTATGCCTGATGAACGCGGCCGTTTCGGGGATTCAGTTCGAGACGATAAACCTTGACCCAAACCGAATTAAGAAAGGTGAGCAATTATTGCTAACCGGGTATGGCTGCACTCAACCTCCCCCACCGGGTGGCAGCCAGCCATCGGGTGGCAACGATGGAAAGTTTCGAGTTGCCAAGGCACACGTTGTCGCGTTGCCTGGCGAGCTCGCTAACGAGCCTAATACCATATTGATGCGCGACAGGGCGGCGATTTGTCCAGGCGATAGCGGCGGCGGTGCCTACCTCATCTTAACCCCAAAACGGCGCCTTCTAGTAGCGGTAAATTCGCGCGTCTGGTTCGAGAAGAGCAAATCCTATCTGTCCAGCGTGAGCTCTAAAGATGGCCAGGCATTTATCTCACAATGGATTGCCGACAATGTCGGCGCACAGATTTGCGGCCTCAACCTTCACGGTGCTACTTGTCGATGACGCGACTGCTGCGGCTAACTATCGTAATTTTATTGGCCGCCTTTGCGGATCCTCACGCTGCTGCGCTTGCTGCAAGTTCCCTCACGGTCCGCGTGACTTCAGGATTACCGAGCGCCGCAATCAAATATATTGCCCACGTATCTGTGCCTCACAGTGCGACCGTCCGTGCAAACGAATGGCCCATGCGCGTCATCGAGCAGGTCTGCGGGGCCTATACGGAGGCATATGCTGACGTATTTTACGAATTGAACAAAACTCTTGATCGACGACCCAAACCGTACGACCGCCCCGCTCAGATGCCGGCCTGCCCCAAGTGGCGACATAACGTGATGGCTCTCGTGACGCCCGGTGACTCGCTCGATACAATATTGCTGCGAGAAGTCGGACGCACCGGACGTGACCGCCTCTTGTGTCCGGGCGAAGACACGCAGTCAGTGCGGTGCAACAAAACCTTTCGGGACCTCGCGCAGCAGGTCAATCCCGGCAAGAACCTCGACGAGCTCAAGGACGGCCAGAAGATCATGTTGCCGTTGGCGACCTATGCGGTGAACGTCAAGGTGAAACTTTCAGCGGACCTGACCATCAAATTGGTCAGAGAAAAAATAGCTCAGCTCGGACGACAAGACCTTGTCGGCGGCCCGATCATCAGCAATGAAATTACGCCACCGATCCGGATGCTCGCCGCAGTCCCTGCCAATGACTTGGAATTCAGCGACCGCGCCTGCGCGCATGCTCGCGAAATGGCTCGCCAGCCGTGGCCATATGATTCGAAGCTGGTCGCGAAGGTGCTCCAGCAAAACCTGGCAGCGGCCAGGGAGTTGGAACAGCCGGTCAACCCCGCAACGGTGACGGTAATCGACACGGGTGTCGCTAGGTCATTTCCTGAAAGCTATATGCGCGAGGACCGCAGCGTCGACGCCGTATACGCTTTCGGCATCGGAGTTTATCGACAGGATATCAGGCCATTCAAGGATCAAATCCCAATAGAAGAGCGCCTGCACGGCACTGAGGTCGCTGAGATCCTCACCGGCAGTTCCGGATTGAAAAAGTATTTCCCGGAATTGAATCGCTTGTTTCGCATCAATGTCGTCAACCTCATGGTGCCAACTAGTGCAAAAAACAATTATGAGGTCGAGGCTGCCGGCCTCGAGCGCGCGATTAAATGGTTCGTGTCACACGCAGATATTGCCAATATTAGTGTCGGATCCGACAGCGACCTGCCAAGCTTTAGTGATGTGATCAGGCGTGATCCTACTAAGCTCATTGTTGTCGCTGCCGGTAACGACACTGATGACATCGGAAAATATGCCCTTTATCCCGCAAATTATGGCGGCACGGCCAGAGAAATTGGGGACCAAGTCATCACCGTCGGGGCTTATAATAGTGGAGGCGACCGCACGAGCTTCTCAAATTGGAGCGATAGCTATGTCGACCTCTTCGCGCCCGGATGCGATATAACTTATGGCCCACAATCCCCAGGGGTAAGTGGCACCTCCTTTGCGGCACCGCTTGTCACGATGACTGCGGCTTTGCTGCACGCCCTCGGGATCAAATCCCCCAATGGCATCAAAGAGCGGCTGGAAGCTTCGATCGACTATGACCCAGCATATGCGAATCTTGCGGTTTGGTCCGGCCGGCTTAACATCGCCAAAGCACTTAGCGTCTATGACGACCTAGTTGAACTCGTTCTTCGGCGAATTTGAAATTTGGCAAATGGCTGGTCGAGAACGATACGGACGTGTGCAAGAAGATCTTCCAGGACATTGATACGATCAAGAAAATCACCTCAATCGCAACGACCCCGCAACCAATAGTTCGTATCCTAGCCGCCGATTCCCAGGGAAACCTAAAGCCCAAGACATGCGAGCCCGCCGGCTTCGGCATAAGATTTTTGGAGCTTGGCGCCCGGGCTGCAATCGATATCCCCTGGTCCGATATCGTCGACCTCGTCCCACGCAAATTTCGCCGCGCTGAGCATTCAACCGCAACGCTTACGCACAATTAGCTCTCACGATCTAAGTTGACGAAATAGGGCTCTTTTGGCCGGCGCCTCTGATCAATGGAAGTCACCGCCGAACGAATCCGGGAACTGCGGTGGAAGTCCGGCCTTGATATAGGCAATATTCGCATTGATTTTAGCGTTTTCGAAAGTCAGGGCAGCCTCCCGTCGCGTAGTTTCGGGCGTGTCGCTTGGAAGCGCGAGTAGCGCCGCTTGCGCATTCTGCACAGTCACGTAGGCGGACTTCGCCGCAATCTGCAACTGAGCCTGTTCAGCGAGTTTGGTCACTTTTTCTTCCTGGCTCTGTAGTCCAAGCCCTTGCACCAATTGCTGCGAAAGGAACGTTGAAATATCTTGTTTGGACGCAGCGAGCGCGTCGGCCGCGGTCAACAAGAGTTGGTTGGTTTCGGCATACGATTTCTCTTTGAGCGTGACCCTAATATTAAATGGGCCAAACTCATGCGTAGACTTGGTCCATTTCTCAATTTCTGACTTTTTACTTGCGAGGTCTTTTTCCGATTTCTTCTGCGCGGAACGCAGCGATAAACCGTTGTCGGAAGCCGTTTTCAATTCGAGAATTTTGGCGCGAACCGCGTTGTTATCGCAAATCGCACGTATTCTGACCAAGTTCCTCTTTGCGGTTTCGATTGGACCGCTGGTGACTTCCGCAGTGCCAGGATCGCTATCGAGCTTCGCTTTAACGAGTGCATCGTCGAAAATTTCCTCTGACATCAGAATTTTCGCCCGATCACTTCCATCCTTAAAAGCGTCATCTGTCGCAAGCGGAGGTGTCGGCGGAACGGCTGAGAGCTCGTTCAGAAGCCGCCTGACGGCCGCTTCGACGGTCTTGATTTCTTCACCCCTCTGATTGATCTGTCCCGGCAAAGAGGCGACCGAATCGTAGGACGCCTGAATACTGTTCAGTTGAGTTGCTTGCGCATCTGTGACCGGAAGGATGGGCGTCCAACCGCTCGATCGTTGATCCAGCACTTGGGGGTTCAAAGCTTCTTCCTTTTCGATCCGTTGAAACGGTAGAACGACCACGCCAAACGGTGTGCCTGTTTGTCCGGCGGCGGCGGACTCAAAGACGATGTTGTAAACGAGATCATATCGTACCGGCTTTTTGCTGCCGGGATCGGTTTTTGCTTCCTTAATAGGAACCTGGTAGAGAAAGCGATAGGGTTGAAGCCTGAAACTTGTACCGTCTTTTGAGAATTTAAAATTTGCCTCCAAATATATTCCAATTCCTTTGGTGTCACTGCTTTCACTGGGATAGATACCACGATCATGCAACCACTTGCAGGTATTGTCGGCTTGTAACGCCGTTGCTCTAAATTCCTCGCAGTCATTTGGTGGTTTCTTCTTGACTGGCGAAAAATTCCCGCGGATCACAACTAAACATTGATTCTGTAATCGATCGACTGCGGCCGGCATTTTCTTGTCGCCGTCTTTGGTCTCCGTGAGTGAATAGAATGCATCATAGGTCGCGAGCGCGTCGGACGTACGTTCGTCATTTTGGTGCGCTTCTTCCGCTGCCTTCGCTTGCAAAGACTTGTTCGCGTAGGAAATGCCAAAATCAATCACCTTCGGAAGGAGAAAGCCTAAGGCAGCGACAATCCACGGCGCAAAAGCAGTGACTGGTCCGGGAGGCTTGCTCGGACAAGTGTCCGCAACAAAAACGCGTGTCTCCCAAATGCTAGTTTCTTGTGCTTCGACGCGTTGAACAGCCACTCCAGATGCTGCAAAGACTGCTGCCAACAAGATAGAAATTGACTGCTTTCTTCTGGATCCTCGGCTCACCAGACCATTTCCCATGCTCTCCCCCCCCAATTACAACCAGAAGTAATATGCCATATTATTTGGTCAGGGAAAAGATCGGATTGCGGGTTGTTAAATCCTCCAATGAATTGACCATGCCTCTGTTCAGCATGGCTAGTGCAACGCGGCAAGAAGTCCTGCTCGCGCTACCGCGGACTATGCTGCGCGCGCGCCGGCGGACGCCGCGGCGTCGGCGTATTGACCTGCTGCTGTTCCGGCACTTCCGCCACCGCCGGATTCCTGCCGCCTTTGCAGTCGGTCAGCCACACGTCGTAAATCGGATGCTCGACCGCGTGCAGCCCGGGGCTGGCCGCGAACATCCAGCCGGTGAAGATGCGCTGAATCTTGCCTTGCAGCGTGACCTCGTCGACTTCGACAAAGGCATCGGTCTGCGGCGTCTCGATCGGCGGGCGCGAATAGCACACGCGCGGCGTCACCTGCAGCGCGCCGAACTGCACGGTCTCGTTGATAGCGACGTTGAACGAGGTGATGCGGCCGGTGATCTTGTCGAGCCCCGAGAACACCGCGGTCGGATTGGCGATGCGCATGGGCGGCGGCTCCACCACCACTTCGTCGCCCGGCTGCGTCGAGGCATCGACGGGCTGTTGCGGCGTGCCGCGCGGCTGGCGCTGTCCCGGCGGCAAGCCAGGCAGCGTTTGGATCGGAGCGGTCGGTTGCGCCGGCGCGGACGCCTGCGCCGGTGCCGCGGTGCCGGGCGGCGCCTGCAACGGCTGCGATTCGATGATGCCGCCACCGGGACGGCTCGACGGCGGCAGTGCCATCGGCGCCGGTGCCGGGCGCGACGGCGGCACGTCGGAGCGCTCATCGGACGGCGGTCGCGGCGCCTGGCTCTGCTCGTAGGTCCGCTGCTGCGGCCGGCCCGAGGAATTCGGCGGCCCGTAATAAGGCGGCGGCTGGTTCGCGTAATTAGGCGGCGGCCGGTTCTGGTCGTAAGGCGGCGGCTGGCCCGGATAATAAGGCGGCGGCGGTCCGTTTTGCTGCCGACCGCTCGGGATATCCGCCGGCGGCCGCGGCGGGTCGCCGAAGATCGAACCGAACTGGGCCGCGGCCGGCGCCACCATCAGCGTCGCCAAGCCAAGCCCAACAACTCGCCAACCGAACTTGCGTGAATATCGCGCCATCGAACCTGGCTGTTTGCGCCGTGCGCCGAGCGCGGATCCGCCTCGCCCACGCGGGCCCGGTTAACACGGGGAATACGGCGGCGGAAGGGCGGGCGAGAATCGAAATTGAATCGAAATCGGCGGCTCGAAATCGAGAAAACGGCGCGAGCGAAGCGGACGACTAAGTTCTGTCGCCCGGCACCCAGGCCTTGTAATCCCCGGTCGCCTTGGGGCGGCGGTTGGCGGCGAGTGTCGAGCCGGGCGGCCGGTAGGCGCCGGCGGTGCCGGTCAAGTTCTCCCGGTGCGGCTTCTCCCAAGCCCACGACTTGTAGTTTTCCTCGCTCGGCGGCGTATCGACGGTGTGGTGCAGCCAGCCGTGCCAGGACGCCGGCACGGTGGACGCTTCGGCATAGCCGTTGAAGATCACCCAGCGGCGCTCGAAGCCAAGCAGAGGGTCGATCTTGCCGCCCTTGGTGCGATAGTAACGGTTGCCGAATTCGTCCTCGCCCACCCGTTCGCCATAGAGCCAGGTCCAGAACTGGGTGCCGTAGGTCTGGCTGTTCCACCAGGTGAATACATTGAGCAGGAAACTTTTCATCGCCGCCACGCATTGACTGCAATTGGGGACGCGGCGTTCTGCCACCTCCCCGTCTCCGTGTCCAGCGCGCATCGTCGCGCATGCCCCGAAAAGCGGGGACCGGTTCGCGGAAAAGATCGCGCATAATCCAGTAGGATGCGATCAATTCCGAATACGTGACTTTAAGGCCCGCAGCGTCCCCGCCATAGGCGGCGCAGCGGCGGCGATGTTAAACAGGCCCGCATGGATTCGATCAGATCCGCGCTGCACGATCTCAGAGACCTGCTCGACTGGCTGCCCGCCCCTGCCGTTGCGCTGATCATCCTGGCGGTCGCCGCCGCCATTGCCTATGCGCTGCATCATGCGCTGCGCCGGCTGGTGCGCCGCCTGTTGGCCGGGCGCTATCCCAATCTGCTGGCGATCTTTACCCGGCTGCGCGGCGTCACCCGGCTGTCGCTGCTGATCCTGGCCATGATCATCGCCATTCCGGTGGCGCCGATCGATCCCGCCACCGCTTCCCTGCTGGCAAGAATACTTTTGATCGCCGTCATCTGCCTGATCGGCTGGGCCGCGATCGTCGCCCTCAAGATTTCGGCCGACATCTATCTGCGCCGGTTCGAGATCGATACCGCGGACAATCTGCTGGCGCGCAAGCACTACACGCAAATCCGCGTTTTGCTGCGCACCGCCGATGTGCTGGTGGTGATTGTCACCACCGGCGCCGCGCTGATGACCTTCGAGTCGGTGCGGCAATATGGCGTGAGCCTGTTCGCTTCCGCCGGCGTCGCCGGTCTGGTCGCCGGCCTGGCGGCGCGTCCGGTCTTGAGCAACTTGTTCGCCGGCGTGCAACTCGCCATGACGCAGCCGATCCGCATCGACGACGCGGTGATCGTCGAAGGCGAATGGGGCACGATCGAAGAGATCACCGCGACTTATGTGGTCGTGCGCATCTGGGATCTGCGGCGGCTGATCGTGCCGCTGACCTATTTCATCGAGAAGCCGTTCCAGAACTGGACGCGCGAGAGCGCGGCTTTGCTCGGCAGCGCCTACATCTATGTGGACTATCGCGCGCCGGTCGAGACCATTCGCCAAAAGCTCGTCGATATCGTCAAGCAATCGCAGCACTGGAACGGCAACGTGATCAATCTGCTGGTCACCGACGCCAAGGAAAACACGATGGAGCTGCGCTGTCTGATGAGCGCGAGTTCCGCCGGCGCGGCTTTCAATTTGCGCTGCGAGGTGCGCGAGAAGCTGATCGACTTCCTGCAGAAGGAGCATCCCGAAGCGCTGCCGCGCCAGCGTTCGGACGTCGTGGTCGCCGGCGATGCGGACGCCGCCAGCGTGACGGCGCGGCACGCGGCCGCCGGCGCCGCTTCGCAGACTTAAGTTTCACTCGCCCAAAACCGGCGCAGAAACGCTCACGCAGCGCCGCCGAATCCGGCGATCCGCCGCTCCGCTTGCGCAAAGGCGTTGATTTTTCCGCGCGGACCCGTCTATGTTGCACAGGAATTAATCAGCAGCCCAACGAATCGGTCCGACCGCGTCGTGGGCGGCTGAGCCAAGTTGACAGTGCCGGTGCGAAAGGCGGACCCCGCGCGGGTCCGCCTTTTTCGTTTCAGTCATCGCAGCAATCCTCGCCCTGCCAGGCCTCGCGCCCTTCGCGTACCAGAAACCAGACGATGGCCAGCGAGGTGACGGCGTCGACCCACCAGAAGCCGGTCAGCAGCTCGGCCAAAAGGCCCACCACCACGACAACCGCCAGATAGCCGCAGGTGATGCTTTCCACCGCATCGGTGCGCAGCGCCCGGCTGCCGATCGCCTCGGCGACCGCCAGTTTCCGCTTGGCCAGAAAGTACATGACGGGGATCGCCGCGACCGTGACCGCGAGCCCGGGAATGGAGAATTGCTGCCCGTGTCGGGTCCACAGGCTCCAGGCCGCGCTCGCCACCACGTAAGCCGCGAGCGCGAACAGCAAGCCGCCGCCGATCTTGGCGGCCCGCCGCTCGGCGCTCTCGGAGAATTCCTGGCCGTGGCGCAGTTCCACGCTCAGGCGCCAGATCAGCACGAGCGCCGAGATCAGCTCGATGGCGCTGTCGAGCCCGAAGGCCATCAGCGAAAGGCTGCCGGCGGCAAGGCCGGCCCCGATCGCCACCGCCGCCTCCACCGTCATCCAGCCGATAGTCGCCCATTCCAGCCGGAAGGCTTGGCGGATGAGGCCGTGGCGATCGATGCTAAGGGTCTGGTCCATGGACGGTCCCCGTCCCTCAACTAGTCACGACAACGCTCAAGGCCGCAAACAGGCGGCATTCCGGTGTGGGTGCGCGCGCCGCACGGCCGAATTCACAGCCGTGGGGAACATTATAGGCCCGCGCCAGCGCCCCGGCGTTCCTCGTAACATACTGACCGGATTTCGGAGAATCAGCGACCGCCGGCGGCGTTGGCGGCGAGTTTTGCAGTCCTTATCCCCGGCGGCGGCGAAGCGTCGGATTTGCGACGGATTTTCCGCAACGCCCATTTTGCGGTCATTTTTCTGTCATGGTTGGAGGAATTCAGCCCTACCCCGGCCGGCGAAGAAAAATGCTTTCCGCGACCCGCCGAAGGCTCAATACTGCCCGCGTTTTCGCGGCCTTTGTCCCCATTGTTCACCGCGTCGGCACAAGATTTAGTGTTTGATTCAGATTTGGCGACTATCTCTTGTTGACGAGGACGGCGAGTCCACTTAGCTTTGTGGCGTTCGGTGCTGGTCGAGTTCTGGTTCCCTCCGGACCTTCAAACGACTGTCAGGTCGGTCTCGCCCGCGCCGGAAACGGTGTTTTTGGGACAGGGATTTGCTGCGTCCGGGGTCGCGTTTCCGGGCGAAACCGGTGCCGGATCAGTGCACCGGACTTAGATAACGGGTGGCGGTCGAGCGGATGTGACGAGCGGAATGGGGCGGACAGGGGCAGGTCCGTCGGGGAATAGTCGGCGGTCGACAGCCGCCCAGCCATTAAGGGGCAGAAGAAAATGCGGATCGAACGGCGCTACACCAAGGATGGACAGTCGGCCTATGCGGACATCGAATTCCGGCTGACCACCAGCGAGATCCGTAACCCGGACGGCTCGGTGGTGTTCAAGCTCGACAACGTCGAAGTCCCCCAATTCTGGTCGCAGGTCGCTTCCGACGTGCTGGCGCAGAAATATTTCCGCAAAGCCGGCGTGCCCGCCCGCCTGAAACGGATCGAAGAAAATTCGGTGCCCTCGTTCCTGTGGCGCTCGGTCGCCGACGAGGACGCGCTTGCCGAACTGCCGGAGAAAGAGCGCGCCATCGGCGAGCAAAGCTGCCGCCAAGTGTTCGATCGCCTGGCCGGCACCTGGACCTATTGGGGCTGGAAGGGCGGCTACTTCGACTCGGAAGACGATGCGCAGGCCTTCTTCGACGAGCTGCGCTACATGCTGGCCGCGCAGATTTGCGCGCCCAACTCGCCGCAGTGGTTCAACACCGGCCTGCATTGGGCCTACGGCATCGACGGCCCCGGCCAGGGCCATTTCTACATCGACCCCTTCACCGGCAAGCTGACCAAATCGAAATCGGCCTACGAGCATCCGCAGCCGCACGCCTGCTTCATCCAGTCGGTCAAGGACGACCTCGTCAACGAGGGCGGCATCATGGACCTGTGGGTGCGCGAGGCGCGCCTGTTCAAATACGGCTCCGGCACCGGCTCGAATTTCTCCAAGCTGCGCGGCGAAGGCGAGCGGCTCTCCGGCGGCGGCAAGTCGTCCGGGCCTGATGAGCTTCCTCAAGATCGGCGACCGCGCCGCCGGCGCCATCAAGTCGGGCGGCACCACGCGGCGCGCCGCCAAGATGGTGATCGTCGACGTCGATCACCCCGACATCGAGACCTACATCGACTGGAAGGTGATGGAAGAGCAGAAGGTGGCGGCGCTGGTCACCGGCTCCAAGATCAACCAGAAGCACCTGCGCGCCATCATGAAGGCCTGCGTGAATTGCGAGGGCTCGGGCGACGACTGCTTCTCGCCGGAGAAGAACCCCGCGCTCAAGCGCGAGATCAAGCTCGCGCGCCGCAGCTTCGTGCCGGACAATTTCATCAAGCGCGTGATCCAGTTCGCGAAGCAAGGCTACAAGGACATCCACTTCCCGACCTACGACACCGACTGGGATCAGCGAGGCCTATCTCACCGTCTCCGGGCAGAACTCCAACAATTCGGTGCGCGTCACCGACGGCTTCCTCAAGGCGGTCGAGTCCGACGCCAAATGGGACTTGACGTTCCGCAAGAACGGCAAGGTCGCCGAAACGCTCGATGCGCGCGCGCTGTGGGAGAAGATCGGCTATGCCGCCTGGGCGAGCGCCGATCCCGGCCTGCAATTCCACACCACGGTCAACGACTGGCACACGTGTCCGGCCTCGGGCGAAATCCGCGCCTCCAATCCGTGCTCGGAATACATGTTCCTCGACGACACCGCCTGCAATCTGGCGTCGATGAACCTGCTCACCTTCCGCGACGAGAAGACCGGCCAATTCCAGGTCGAATCCTACGAGCACGCCGTGCGGCTGTGGACCGTGGTGCTCGAAATCTCGGTGATGATGGCGCAGTTCCCCTCGCGCGAGATCGCGCAGCTTTCTTTCGAGTTCCGCACGCTGGGCTTGGGCTACGCCAATATCGGCGGCCTGCTGATGACGTCGGGCATCCCTTACGACTCCGACCAAGGCCGCGCCATCGCCGGCTCCCTCACCGCCATCATGACCGGCGTCGCTTACGCCACCTCCGCCGAGATGGCGCAAAAGCTCGGGCCCTTCCCCGGCTACAAGAAGAACCGCGACGGCATGTTGCGCGTGATCCGCAACCATCGCCGCGCCGCCTATAACGAGCGCACCGGCTACGAGAAGGTGGCGACCCCGCCGGTGCCGCTCGACCATGCCGCCTGCCCCGACCGGGCGCTGATCGAGCACGCCAAGGCCGCCTGGGACCGCGCGCTCACGCTTGGCGAGGCGCACGGCTACCGCAATGCGCAGGCCACCGTGATCGCGCCCACCGGCACCATCGGCCTGGTGATGGACTGCGACACCACCGGCATCGAGCCCGACTTCGCGCTGGTGAAGTTCAAGAAGCTCGCCGGCGGCGGCTACTGGAAGATCATC
Source organism: uncultured Alphaproteobacteria bacterium (assembly GCA_963727555.1). Lineage (GTDB taxonomy): Bacteria > Pseudomonadota > Alphaproteobacteria > Rhizobiales > Xanthobacteraceae > Pseudolabrys. Next base: position 514,375 of record CAVSGT010000002.1, read on the forward strand.
AACCGCGCCGTGCCGGAAGCGCTGCGCACGCTCGGCTATTCGGAGGCCGACATCGCCGAGATCGAGGTCTACGCCGTCGGCCACGGCTCGCTGGCGCAGGCGCCCGGCATCAACCACACGACGCTCAAAGCCAAAGGCTTCACCGACGAGGCCATCGCCAAAGTCGAGAAGGCGCTGCCGACCGCGTTCGATATCAAGTTCGCCTTCAACAGGTGGACGATTGGCGAAGAGTTCTGCCGCGACACCCTTGGCATTTCAGCCGACGATCTCGCTTTGCCGACCTTCGACCTGCTGGCGGCTATCGGCTTCACCAAGCGCGAGATCGACGCCGCCAATATCCATGTCTGCGGCGCCATGACGGTGGAAGGCGCGCCGCACTTGAAGCCCGAGCACTATCCGGTGTTCGACTGCGCCAATCCGTGCGGCCGCACGGGCAAGCGCTATCTCTCGGTCGAAAGCCACATCCGCATGATGGCGGCGGCGCAGCCCTTCATCTCCGGCGCCATCTCCAAGACCATCAACATGCCGAACGAGGCCACCGTCGAGGACTGCAAGTCGGCTTATCTGTTGTCGTGGAAGCTGGCGGTGAAAGCCAACGCGCTCTACCGTGACGGCTCCAAGCTGTCGCAGCCGCTCAATGCGCAGCTCATCGCCGACGAAGACGACGAAGAAGACGCAATCGAAGCCTTCCTCGATCGCCCCGTCGCCGCCCGCACCTCGGCGCTGGCCGAAAAGGTGGTGGAGAAGATCGTCGAGCGCGTCACCGTCTTGCGCGAGCGCGAGCGCATGCCCGACCGCCGCAAGGGCTACACCCAGAAGGCCGTGGTCGGCGGGCACAAAGTGTATCTGCGCACCGGCGAATACGACGACGGGCGGCTGGGCGAGATCTTCATCGACATGCACAAAGAGGGCGCCGCTTTGCGCAGCCTCCTCAATAATTTCGCCATCGCGGTTTCGCTCGGCCTGCAATACGGCGTGCCGCTGGAGGAATATGTCGACGCCTTCACCTTCACGCGCTTCGAGCCGCAGGGCCCGGTGCAGGGCAACAACTCGATCAAATACGCCACCTCCATCCTCGACTACGTGTTCCGCGAGCTGGCGGTGAGCTACCAGGAGCGCTTCGATCTCGCCCATGTCGACCCGAGCGAGACCGGCTTCGACGCGCTCGGCAAAGGCGAGCAGGAAGGCAAGCCGGCGCCGGCCTCCTCTTACGTCTCGCGCGGGCTGACGCGCTCGCGCACGGATCGATTGTCGGTCGTGCGCGGCACCTCGGCGCCCGCCGCCACGCCGGCCGAGGCGGCTGGCGGCAAGGTGACGGCGCTGCATGGCGGCGGCGTGCGCGCCGAAGCCGCCGGCGCCACCGCGCTCAAGAGCGAGCCGGAGGCCAAGCTGTCGCCGGCCGAGCAGCTCGAAGTGCAGAACGTCACCGACGCGCGCTCGCATGCCAAGGTCGCGGCCTCCGAGAAGCGCGCCGAAGCGCGCGCCAAGGGCTACGAGGGCGAGGCCTGCGGCGAGTGCGGCAACTTCACGCTGGTGCGCAACGGCACGTGTCTCAAGTGCGACACCTGCGGATCGACGACGGGGTGTTCGTGAGGACGACGCAAACAAAGACCTGTCATCGCCGGGCTAAAGCGCCAAGCGCGTCTTCGCGCTTAAAGTCCCGGCCATGACACGGCAGACATAACGGAGATTTTTCTGTCGAAGAGTCCGAAGGAATTGCAGCAGGAAAGGGCCGAGGCCTCCTTCAAGCGCAAGGAGATCCAGGCGCGCGAAGGCGTCGCCGCCACGGCCGAATACAACGCCGCCGCCCAGGCCGAGCGCGTCAAGACCGCGCGGCTGCGCGCGCTGCGGCTCGCCAAGGAAGAGCAGGACCGCGAGGCCGCGGCTGCGGCGAAGCCGGCGAAAGACAAAGGCTGCGGCGAAGAAAGCGGCGCCGAAAAAAGGCGCGCGCAAAGCCTGACGCGGCCGCGGAATGCGGCGAGCGCGGCAATGGAGCGCGGCAGCGCAACGGCTCTTGCATGAAGTGCAACACGTGCGGGCCAACGACGGGGTGTTCGAGATGCCATGACAGAAATACTGCCGCCCCCAAGGGGGTTCAGATTCCAACGTAGGCCGGAATAGACTGCTACGCGCTGCATTAAACGCGATAGGTGGAGCCATTCCACTTGCGGGCGGGCTCTTGTCGGCAGCCGCCAATCATTGGTCAGAGACGGAGCAAGAACGCGCGACCGATGCATTGCGCGCTTGGCTCAAAATGATCGAGGATGAAGTTCACGAGAAGCAGAGAACGATTGTCGACATCATCGCGCGGCTTGACTTGCATGACGAGCAAATCGCCGAAAGGGTAAGGTCAGCAGAATATCAGTCGCTCCTTAAGAAGGCATTCCGGCAATGGTCGGGCACCGAAAGTCGAAAAAAACAAGAATACATTCGAAATATCCTTTCGAACGCAGCGGCGACCCGCATTGTCGACGATGATGTCGTAAAATTATTTATTGAATGGCTAGGTAATTATTCTGAGTTCCATTTCGTGGTCATAGGCGAAATATATCGTCGGCCCGGTTGTACCCGCGGAGAAATTTGGCAATCGCTGGGCAAAGGCCCTGTGCGAGAAGATTCTGCTGAAGCGGACTTGTTCAAATTGCTCGTCCGCGACCTTTCCACAGGCGGAATCGCGCGACAGCATAGGGAGATTGACTATGCTGGCAACTACGTTCGAAAGACCCATCCCCGCCAACCCCAACGGGCGCCAGCCGGCCGGCTGATGAAGTCGGCGTTCGACGATACAGAACAATATGAACTCACCGCATTGGGGCAACAGTTCGTTCACTATGCGATGACCGAATTGTCGCTGAAGATTGAGTATCACACCGAGCAACACGACTCCTCGGAAAACTTGTCAGCGCCGCACTAATTGCGGCACAGCCGTGATGGAGGTCAACTTGACTTTTAAAGAAGGCGATGTGGTTCGCCTAAAATCCGGCGGACCGAAGATGACAGTCACTAGCGTCGGTGATCGGTTGGGCACTTCATCCGTGTGGTGCTCATGGTTCGTCGGCACCTCTCCGCAAAGTGAGGTCTTTCCTTTGGGTGCGGTCGAGTTGGTCGACTTGAACCCACCTGATGAGCGCCCGGCCGAATCCAGTTGGATCAGAGCTCGAAGGGGCTAACCAGATCGCGCCGAGCGCGGGATCAACTTCTTGAACGCAACTTCGCCAATTGTAAGCGAACTGCGAACACCCATGTGAAAATAGGACAGCGTCATTGTGTCTTCAGACAATTTCTTGACAGAGACGATCGGAAGTACATTCGAGAATTTTTCGGCGTCTATGTCTAACTTAAAGTACTCATTGGTTTCCGAGTCAAACAATATCACGTATCCATTTCGTTTGCGCCAAATTGCTAAAGCGCGCCAATAGCGGCCACACACGTCTGATACTCGCGTCGGCGTGGTGGCCTCACATGCCAAAATCCTTGCCGATCTTGAGTAACGATAAATATCGTTATCCGTGCATGGATGTTTTGGCCACGGTGGGCCTAGATCATCAAAGAAAACACGGCTTCCAAACTCATTTTGGAAATAGAAAACGCCCGCGCCACACACTGGGCAATGAGCATTGGGATTAGTAAACCTTCGAGGTGTCCCTGGGCTAAGAAGGACGATCAATCGATGCTGCCAGGGGGCGTTCAGGCTGAGAATCTACCCAAACTGGGGCACACACAAATGCGCCCGCGCGTGGGAGATTTCCGTACCATCTCCCACCCCAACCGCAATCGCATGTCGCTGAATGATTCAAACCGTTGCACGGCACGGCGTCAGACCCCTTCGACGCAGGCTAAATATGGATCGGTCGGCCCGAAACAAGCCTGAGAAGCCGGTTAGCAGACCTCCTCCATGGACTCGTACCTCGCTTACATCATCTCCAAGTATCCCCTCAACTTCCTGATCCTCGGCTTCGTGCTCGGGCTCATCGCCTATACGCGCTCCCCGAAAGGCCCCGCCGCGCTGGCTCATTCCGATGGCACCCCACGGAATTTTTTCTTATCCCCTCTTGACCTGACTACTATCCTATGATTATAGTCCTCTCACCTCGCTCGGTGAGGGGCGTCTTCTAGAGACGATCCTGAAGGCGGAGCGGCGGTGAAGGCGGCGCCGGAGATTCGGCGCTCCCTTCGACCGGACCGGGACCCGGCAACGGGGCTCGGTTGGCGCGGCGCCCGCTGTCCGGCTCGTAACCCGGCGCCGGGAGGTCCCGGGAACCGACCCGTTGGGCACTACGACCCTTCTGCGAGGAGCTCGCTGGACAGGCCGCCTGAGGGCTGGCGCGCTGCCGAAGACGCGTTCAGGTTTGAGCCTGCACGCCGAGGCCCGATGACCAGCATAGGGCGTTTCCTGGAAGCGCGGACCCGGGATCAGAAATCGCCGCAAGCGGAGCGCCGAGAGGCGACGCGTCCGCGTCGCACATCGGACGCGTGCCCGCCGCAGCCGAAAGGCGAAGGCGGGAGGCTGGTTAAAGGCGCCTCTCGGCGCCCCGCTCCCCTCAATTTTCTCCCGGGAGCGGAAGACGAAAACAAACCTCGGGCGCATCCGCGCCGCGAGAACGATGGAGCTTGCCGAAAATGTCCAAAAGCCAACGACGCCAACGGCGCGAAGGAAATTGGCGATGCCAAAGGCTGCGCCCCCGCGCGCGACGACGATGACGACGCCTTCGATCGCGGGGAACTGGAAGAGTCGGCCGAAGCGCGCCGCAAGCGCGAGGAATGGGAACGCTATCACGCGCAGGCCATGCGCGAGCGCGACGAAGGGCGTCGCAAAATGTTCACCACTTACCTGTTGTGGACGATCTGCCCGCACAAGGCTTGCCAGCGCGCCAAGGCCTGTGTCGGCGACGACACCGAGGAATGCCGGCGTGAGCGCTGGCGCGTAGCCGTGCCCGACGAGGTGCGCGCCGAGTTTGCCAAGGTCTGCGAATTGGTGAGCGAGGGCTACGATGCCTGAGGCCTATCGCCTCGCGCGCGAGGACATGATCATGCGCGAGAAGCTCATGGCCAAGTTCGAGGCGCTGCATCCGCGCCCGCAGCCGCAGGAGGATGACGCGCTGGCGAATTTCATGACGGCGGCGCGCGGACGCTTCTCGGCGACCGAGGCGCCGGCGGAAGAGACCGAGCCGCCCTCGCCCGCGCGCGGCCCGCGCATCCGGGGAATCTGATGCGCGACGGCGCTATCGACTTTGTCATGCGCGGGCTTGACCCGCGCATCGATGACTAAGGGCGGCGAAAAGGCCGCGCCCGTACGGGTGGCAATGCTTGGGACCTGAGCCGCTGAGCCAAGAAATTCCCGCGACGCCTGCGCGGTTCTCGGCTTCTTGTGGCGAGCGGCAGCGGCACCACATCGTCACCGGCAGCCGCAGCAGCGTGCGGTGCAATTCCGCGCCGGAAGCGCCGTCCTTGACGGTGGTGACCGCCACGTCCTCGATGTGCGGAGGTTGAAACCGCGCGGCTTGAGTTTCCACATCGGAACATTGCGCACGATGCTGGCGCGGCCGCTGCGCTTGTCGAGCTCAAATGTCATTTGACCGAGGACGAACTGATGAACGAAGCAGGCGTTGGCCTTGCGTTTGACGATTCATGGGACTGTCCGCGCCGTTCGTCGGCAAGCGCGGATGAGACGGCAAAAGCATCGGCCGGCGCGGACACGTTGTCGCATGGCGGGGATTAAGATCCGCGCTCACGCCCTTTGCCGGTCATTGTCGATCGGGATCACCTGCCGCAGATGCGGCACGTTCCGACCATCGTCGCAAGGCTCCGCGCTCAGACCGTCTTGGCTTCTTGACCGTGCTTTATCCCGGCATTGACCAGCGCGAACAGGATCAAGGTGAAGCGCGAATAGGCGCTCAGCGAGATCGCCGTGGCGCACAAAAAAATCGCAAGCGACGCCAGCACGGCAAACAGCATGTCAAACTGAGAACTCGCATTGTCAGGCGCAATAATCGGATAGACCTCAAAGCTGATCGGATAGAGTGCGGCCGTGATGGCGCGGCTCATGCGGCATATGCTGATCTGTTCGGACATCATGTCGGCCTTGGCGCCCGAGGCGAGCACCTTCGCGATCAACGCGAATTCAAGCCGGCGAAACAGCTGCTGCACGGTGCGCTGCCAGAGAATGCCTTTGCTCCAGACCGTGCGAAAATAGTCGCGCCATCCGGACGGTCGCCAAAGCCCAAGGAACATGCGCGTCGTCTCTTTCATCTGCCGCAGGACGTTGATCTGCTCCGACAGCACCAGAAACGCTTTGTAGTCCTCCGCATAGTCGCGCATCTCGGTTGTGAAGTAGCCCTCGATCCACGCCGCATTCTTCTTGAGCTGCTTGCGGAAGATCCAGGCTTCCCAAATCACAAAGACCGATCCGACGAGATCGAGCAGCAGCCCGGTGATGAAAACGCTGAGAAGCGCGAGCGCGACCAGCAGGCTTTGGATGGCCGGTTGCGCCGCCGTGGGCACCTTGCCGTAGATCGCCGACAACAGGCCGGTGAGCGTGTCGGTGCTATGCGTGAGCAGCTCCGGATAGGCAAAGCCCAGGATCAATATTTGCGTGAACAGAAAAAATCCGCCGGTAATGCCGTACTCGGCGTATCGTGCCCCCGTCCCCAGCATGGCGCATTATATTCAGAATTTCGCGGCCAAGTACCCCTCGATGTTTTAACCTGCGCGGGCTTGCCCGGCGTCTCAGTTTCACCACGAAGCGCGCCGCCAATGGCGGCAACGCGCCACGCGTTATCGAGTCGGAAGGCTTTGATGTTGCGGACTTTGTCACGCGCGCTGGCCGTCGCCCTGGCGCTGTCGCTGATGCCGGCGGCCTTGGCGGGACCGGTGCACAAGAAGCGGCACGTCAGCCGGCACTGGCACGGCTACGGCTTCCTGCCGGGCTACGCCCGCCCAAGGTGATCGCGCGCGAGCGCGCGCAACGCTACTGGCAGAGCGGCCCGCACTTTTATGGCCCCGCTTGGCCGGGCTTCTATCGCGGGCGCTGGAACGGCGGCGGCTTCGGCCCCTGCTGGATCCAGACGCCGATCGGCTACATGTGGACCTGCGGCTAGCGGCAAGCCTGGCGCTGCTTGTGCCCAGCTTCTGCATTGTTCCATGCGCGCCGTGTGGCAATTCACCGCTATCGCATTTATGCATGTGCATTGTTTATCTCGCGCGCGGCTGTTACAGTGAGTCGCGGGTTGTCGTTCTTTGAGAATGTGTCGATATTCTCGTTCGCTGCTTCGACAGCGCCTAAGGCCAGCGGCGGGCACCGATTTCTACAATCGATTTATAAAATGAAATAGCTGCGCGGCCGTCATGCGACGTCCGCGACCGACGACCATTAATGCCCACGGCGCCGCGCGTTTCGAACAGAAACGACGCGTTGCGAGCGCGCGTTGTTCGTCGGCATCAACCCAGATAGGGACGTCAATTATGTTGAAAACTACCACTTTTACCATCGCGATCGCCGCGATGTCCGCGCTGTTCGCGCTCGATGCCAGCGCGCTGCCACTGGCAGCCGCCAAGCAGCAAGCCGCCGTCGAAAGCCAATTGACACTGGTGCGCGACGGCTGCGGCCGCGGTATGCGCTTCAGCAATCACCGGGACGATTGCGTTGTGGACAGACACAGTCGGTCGCGCCGTGACTTTCGGTCGCGCCATCACTTTGTAAGCGACGAGTGCCGGCGCGGTTGGCGTTTCAGCAATAGCCGGCAAAGATGCGTCCAGAAAAATCCGGTTAGCATTCTGCTGAATGCGCTCAGTGGCAACAAGCATCACAATCGTCACCACCCTCGCTACCAAGACTGATCGACGTCGGAATTTGTGGGGCGGCATGCACGGCATGCCGCCCTACGACTTCCGGCTGGGGGTTGAGCCGTGCGATGAAGCCGCCCTGCCCCGCCATGAGGCAGCACGTCCTCACCAATGCATCAGGCGCGCGGCGAAGGCGCCGACCACGCTCAATTGCTGCGGAAAAAAGACGAAATAGGCAACCGTCGCCACCGGCGCCAACGGCAAAAACCAGCCGCGCATGGTCGGCCTCCCAGCAAGCCAATCGGTATCATTTTGCAGTCGGGAGCATGGAGACACCGCCAATGCGCGCACGCCAATGCGCGGAAAATTTAAATCGAATGCGGCGCGGGCGAGACGCCGCGCGCCGTCAGTCGGCGCTGCTCAATTGCTGCGACGCGCCGTTGCAGCGTGGCCTTCTCGGCCTCGCAGTCGCGCAGGCGCTTGGCCCATTCCAGCGGGATCGGCTCGGCGCCGGCATATTCGGTGAGAAAAGCGACGCCGGCAGCGTCCATGCGCCGCCACACCACGCGCGACCAGAACGAGCGCTGCTTGCGCTCGATGGTGAGGTCGAATTTGTCGGGTACGCTGGCGGTGTTGTCGAACGTGACCATGGCGCCTCGCGGCGAGAGATTGCGCACCACGCATCCCATGGTCGATGCGCGCTGGTTGAACGCGATCACGCCGCCGAAAAAGCTGCGGGCGCGGATAGCTTTGCGCCGATCCTGCATGGCAGCCTCCTTCCCTTGTGTGCTGCGCAAGATAGCGCGGCTGAAAACGGCAACAAGGGGCTGCAACGGGCAATCTGCCGTTAGTGTTAAAGCGCGCGGTGGGAACTTTGCGAGGGCGGCGCGCGGCCGGGATGCGCGTCTATTCCTCCGGCTCGGTGGTGAAATAGAGCGGAAAGCCGTTCATCTTGCCGAGCTCGGTCGCCTCCTTGGCCTTGGTGTCGGCGACATCCTTGGTATAGACCGCGATCACGCAGGCGCCGCGCCGGTGCGCCGTCATCATCACGTGATAGGCGTGCTCCGCATTCATGCGGAACACGGCTTTCAGCACCTGCACGACGAATTCGCGCGGCGTGAAGTCGTCGTTGAGCAGGATGACCTTCCACAGCTTGGGGCGCTGCGTCTTCGTCTTGGTCTTGGTGCGCGGTTTGACGACGGTCTGGCTCATCGAGCCTCCTTGTCGGTGCGGGCGCGGCGGACCTATGATTCCCCGCTTCGCCCCGCCATGACAAGGTGCGTGCTAGCCGCGCTTGCGGCCGATCAGAGCGTCCAGGCTCCAGGGCCCGGCGCCGGCGAAGGCGATATAGAAAAACACCAAGCAGTACAGGATCGAGCTGTCGCCGCGGTTGAGGATCGGAAAGAAGCCATGCGGGGCGTGGCTGAGGAAATAGGCGAAGGCCATCTCGCCCGACATGATGAGGGCCGCCACCCGCGAGAACAGGCCGGCAATGAGCAGCGCGCCGCCGACGAATTCGATCGCGCCGGCGAACCAATAGAGCGTCAGAAACTCCGGCGTCGGCAGCGGCGACGGCCAGCCGAACAGGCGCGAGGTGCCATGCTCGAAGAACAAGAGCGCGGCGACGATGCGCAGGATGGACAGCACATATGGCGCGTAGCCCGTGGTATCCAGCAGCGTAGAACCGGTGGTGCGGCCGCGCGCGTCCATATGGTCGTAAAGCACGTCGAATCCCCGTCTGTTGAGCCCCGCGCGCGATATAGCCGGTGCTGGCAGGGCGGCGCACATCATAAAACGGTGAGTCGCGGTGAAACCTGCGCGGCGCAGCTATGCAAGCGGTGCACGGTTACCATCCGCCTCCCGGCGGCCACGCGCCAGTTGCAGCAAGGCGCTCCGCATCTTGCCACTGCGGACCGCCAATCTCGCGCAAACGCGGCTTTTTCCGTCATAAATTTGAATCGATCTTGTTTGCGGGCAGTCGCAGAACTTTCATTGGACTCGTGTTGATTACGTCAGCCTTGCTGCTTCACTCCCGGGCGCGTTGCGCTAGGTTTCGCGCCACAAAAAGGGGTTGGGGGCCGCGGCGGAAAACAGCTTGGAGGAGCCCCAATGGACCTGTCCCGCGATACCGCAAGATTTGCGCGTTCACGCCCCGTGATCGAGTGCGCGCAGTGCGGTGAGCGTATCTACATCCCGGAATGGTCGGAATGCCTTGACGGCGTCCGTGTGCGGCATCTGTGGCAATGCGACGCTTGCGATTATTCCTTCGAGACCACCGTCTGTTTAGAGGCTGCGTAGCGCGACCGGGAACCGGCTCGGCGCACGGCGGTGAAATGAGCCGTGTCGCCGCCTACGCCTTTACCTTCAAAGGTCTGGATGGCGGCGACATCGACAAGATGGCTCGCGCCGACGACCATGTCACCTTCCCGCTTACCGAGAAGGCGGTCGTCAAGGGCAAGGATGCCCATCCGTTCTACAAGGGGGCGGCGCAGGAGCGCCCTTTGGAAGCGGCGCGCTGGAATTTCCATAGATACCTCATCGGGCGCGACGGCCGTCTGAAGGCGAGCTTCGTTTCGGCGGTGGAGCCAACCGATCCGCGCGTGATCTCGGCCGTCGAGGTGGAATTAGCTGGGGACTAGTGACATCGACGACACAGTCGTCTTGTCTCCGTCACAAATCCGATAAATACGCGTTGACGAATCAGCCCGAAGCTGTCGCACTATCCGCGAGATTTGCACACGCGGGCCGGCGGCGTTGCGACAGCCGACCCGTTCCGAGGTTCCTCCCGCGTGGCGTTTAGACTTGGGCGGCCGCAAGGCCGCCCCTTTTCATGATGGGGATGACGTCGCGCTCCTCGGCCTGCGCCGGCAGCGGGTCGATCGCCTCCATCAGCTCCAGAAATGAACGGCCCGGCAGCGGCGGCGCGAACACAAAACCCTGCGCCATGCGAATGCCGAGCTCGCGCAAGTGCTCCACCTGCTCGAACGTCTCCACCCCTTCGGCCACCACGTCCATGCGCATGTTGTGGGCGAGATCGATCAGCGTCTCGACGATCGTCGTCGAGTTGCGATCGGTGCCGATGGCGTCGACGAACATCTTGTCGATCTTGATGATGTCGACGCCGAGCTTGAGCATGTAGGACAGGCCGCTGTGGCCGGTGCCGACGTCGTCCATGGCGATGCGCACTCCGAGCCCTTGCAGGGCGGCAATGATCTGCCGGGTCTCGGTGAGGTCCTCGATCGGATCGCGCTCGGTCACTTCCAGCACCACTTGCGAGAATTTGATCGGCGAGGCCGAAAAGATAGTGCGCACGTCCTTGACGATGCTCTCGTCACCAAACAGCTTGCCGGCGAAGTTGAACGATATCTTCATGTCGGGCCGCCGGCCGATGGCCTCGCCCGCTTCGGCGCAGGCCCGACGCATCAGGTCGCGGGTCATATCGAGAATAAGACCGCTGGTTTCCGCCAGCGGGATAAAGTAACCGGGCGGCACCAGCGTGCCGTCGGGTTTGCGCCAGCGCACCAGCACCTCGGCGCCGCGCAACTGGCCGGAGCAGATGTCGACGATCGGCTGATAATAAGGAACGAACTCGCCCGCCTCGAGCGCGCGCTGCATCTCGGCAATCGGATTGTCAGGCGTGCGCCGAGGCAGCAGCAACGCGAAGGCGATCAGCGCCAGCACGATGCCGCTGGTGACAATGAGGCCGAGCCGCTTCAAATCGGCGTGCGCGGCCAATATGCGGCCGCGCGCCATGGAGATCTCAAGGTTGAAGCCGTATTTGGTCGACCGATCCTTGGCGAGGAAGCGGCCCGCCGCATCGGCGGCGCGGTAACCGGTGACGCCGATGGAGGCGCCTTCGCGGGTGACGATGCTGGCGTGGGCGTTGAACGGTTCGCCTTGCGTAGACACCTGCGGCAAGAACAGCATCGTCGGCACCAATGCAGCAAGGCCATAGGGCCCGTCGCCGACCTGGCGGCGCAGCCGCACCATGCGCTCGCCGTCACCAAGCCTGACAATATCGAGCGCGTAGCCCTCGGCGCCGAACAGCCTCTCGGAGGACAAGACTTTGCGGTTGCCGAGCGGCAAATCGATATCGCTGCAGATGGTCTGTCCGTCGGCGGCGACGAGGGAAATCTCCTTGATCGGCGCGGTATCGAAAGCGGCTTTGCGCATCAGATCCACATCGCTCGGGCGACAGGAATCGACGCCTTGCGCGGCCAGCCGATCAAGCGCGTAGACCGTGCGATTGACCCGGGATTCGGCGAGCGCAATGGCGCGCTTGGCGGAGGTGTCGATTTCCTCCTGGCCCTGGCGGTTCGCCAAGCCGTTCAGCCACAGATTGAAGGCAAGCAAAGGCGCGCCCGCGAGCACGACGCCGACTGCGATTGCAATGAGGTTTCGGCGCGTCAATGCGCGCACGAGCCCGCCCATCCTGGTCCCCGGAACATCCCTTCTGGCAACCATTGAGTGAGCCATGGCGCCGTAAAGGCCCGCTTAAGCGGGAGGCAGCGCGCGACCAATAATCGGGCAACACGCAGGACGCGAGCCGCCATGGTTGACGAAGGGTTAACGGCAAGCGTTATTGCGCTTATGATGCATAAGTTTGCATTCTGTTATGTGGATTTCGCTTTGCCGTCAAAATCCGACCGTAACATACCAAGGGGCCTGTCGCGTGCCAGTTAAATCGCTCAAATTCTCTATTGCCAACACGAGCTCGAATGCGGCTGCGCTCGCTGAGTTTTTCAGAGCCAATTTAAATGAGGAGTACATTTCTCACTCCGAGATGCAAAGTTATCGGGCGCTCAGCGCGCATCGTTGGGCACCAGATGTCGCGAATGTTCTCGAGACAGAGATCGCTGCGCGGCTAGGTCCACCACTTGACCGCTTTTCTGCCGCGCCTTTTTGGCAAGGCGTAGTCCTCGGTCATAGGAATGCCGCGCTGGTTGCCTTGGCAATGGTCACCCTGTCGCGCAAAGCCGTGATCCCTTTTGGAATTATCGAAGATATCGTTGTTGATGCCGAACAGCGCGGCAACGGCTACGGTGCTGCGACTATCCGTTGGATCGATGAACGTTTTTGCGACGCCGGCCTTGCACGCGTTTTCCTGGAAAGTGGCCTCAATAACACATCAGCTCATCACTTTTTTGAAAAGCTTGGCTTTGAACCAATATCGATCGTCATGATGCGAGAGCTCTGATGGAAAAGATCGAACATACGATTCCATTGCCGGACATCGCGCAAGGATTGCTGCTGGTCTTTGATGCGGCGTCCGCATTCACGCTCTTGTATCTCGTTTTTGCTGCCTATCAGTTTGGTCATCGCTTCTTCAGGCGCGGTCGAGCAGCAGACTTTGGTGGACGAATAACTGGTGGAGTTTGTTTCATCGCATTAATTGGGTTTTTATTGTATGCGGCGCATTGGGCCACGACTTATGATTTAGGTCTCAATTGGACGATCGCCATCCTTGGTGCTACAATTTTCGTTTGTGGCGTATTTTTATTCTCTCCTGCGCGTCACCTTTGGCCCGAAGATCGGGTGCACAATGCGGTGCTCTTATGGAGCATTTTTGGAATCTCGATCTGTATGCTGCTGTTTTTTTCACAGTGGCTGGACAAACATCACGGCGGCGTCAAGTCCTCTTGGATTGATGCGGCGGGCTACGTCACCACCTTAGCGCAGGTTATAGGCATCCTCATCGCTGCAACGATGGTCATCACTACGAACCGCCAAAACGCCAAACAGGCGGACAGAACAGCACGACAGCAAATTTACCAAACACTTGAGATCGAATCGATTCGTCTCTTTCGCTTCGAGGCCGATCACCGCGAGTTGGTCGAGAAACTTTGGTTCTCAACGGCTAACTCGAAAGTCTCTCAATCTAAAAAGGCGCATACCGATGGGTACCTGCTTAACGAATACGTCTGCCAAATGTTGAATCTATTCGAAATGGCATGTCGCTGTAGGCGAGAAGCAATTATCGATGTTGACATTTTTGGGAGTTGGGTGATTTGGATCTGGGAGGTTTGCAATAGCAAACACTTTAAAATATTGTGGTGCGGTGCCGACAAAATCGAGTTCAACTACGTCGAAGAGTTTCGTGAATTGATTAATGCCGGACTTCATTTCAGCAACGACGCGCCCCCAAATGGCTCTACTGTCTCCGCCGAAGACCGCAGAAAGTCATTTTTCAACTACGTCGCGGATCGTATGACAGGAGAAAGCGACGGTCCTTATGCCAAGAACGATCTCATGAAATGGTTAGAGCAAACGACGAGCGATCCAGGTAGGTTTTCTAAGTTCTGGCAAAGTGACCAAATTACAAAACTAACAAATTAACATCTCAGCATTGCGTTTTGATGCGAACTTTCCGCATTTTGTTTGGAATTGAAGCCATGAAGAGGGAGGAACTCCATGAAGCTCTACATGCATCCGGTATCGATGACCTCGCGCCCGGTGCGCCTGTTCGCGGCTGACAACAACATCGCCATGGACGAGGAAGTCGTCGACCTCTTCACCGGCGCCCACATGCAGCCGCCCTATTCCACCATCAACCCGAATTGCCTGGTGCCGATGCTGGAAGACGACGGCCTCAAGCTCACCGAAAGCTCGGCCATCCTGAAATATCTCGCCGACAAGATCGGCTCGCCCGCTTATCCGAAGGACTTGAAGGCACGCGCCAAGGTCAACGAGATGATGGATTGGATCAACACCAACTTCTATCGCGAGTGGGGCTACAATCTCTGCTATCCGCAGCTTTTTCCGCACCTCAAGCGGCGCAGCGACGAGGCGCAGGCGGCCACGCTGGAATTCGGCAAGGAGAACGCCAAACGCTGGCTGGCGATCCTCAACGACCATTGGATCGGGCCAAAGAACACCTATCTGTGCGGCGACAAGCTCACCATCGCCGACTATTTCGGCGCCGGCATCGTGACCCTGGGCGAGGTAATCGGCGTCGATTTCTCGCCTTATCCTAATGTGCAGCGCTGGCTCGCCACCATGAAGAAGCTGCCGAACTGGGACAAAGTGAACGAGGTCTTCAACGGCCTGGTGGCCTCGGTGAAGGAGCAGAAATTCGTCACGCTGGGCTGAGCGCGCGCGCCGCAACGACAGCAAGGAGAAGTCGCCATGAGTTTCTTTCCCGGCAAGGATCCGCAAGCGGGCGACGCCTATGCCTGCGAGGCGATCGCGCAGGTGGTCGTGCCGCGCACGGTCGATCTCGGCGACGGCTTTTCGGTGCGGCGCGCGCTGCCGTCGGCGCGCTCGCGCATGGTCGGGCCCTTCATCTTCTTCGATCATTTCGGCCCGGCGGAATTCCGCGCCGGCAACGGGCTCGACGTGCGACCGCATCCGCATATCGGGCTCGCTACCGTGTCATATCTGTTCGACGGCGAGATCATGCATCGCGACAGCCTCGGCACGGCGATTGCGATCCGGCCGGGCGAGGTCAACTGGATGACGGCCGGGCGCGGCATCGTGCATTCCGAGCGCACCGGCGCGGAGAAGCGCGCGAGCGGTAGCCCGATCCACGGCTTGCAGATGTGGGTGGCGTTGCCGGCGGCGAAAGAGGAGATGGACGCGGGCTTTGCCCATCACGACAGCGCGGAATTCCCGGTGGTGGCGGACAACGGAAAAACCGCGCGCGTGGTGGTCGGCTCGCTCTATGGCGCGTCGTCGCCGGTGCCGACGGTGCACGAGACGATGTTTGCCGACGTCAGCCTGCAGGCCGGCTCAAGCCTGCCGATCGATTCCGATCACGAGGAGCGGGCGCTCTACGTGGTCGACGGCACCGTCGATATTGCCGGCGACAAATTCGAGCCCGGCCGCCTGCTGGTATTCAAGCCGGGCGACAAGCTCACCGTCACCGCCGCGACGACAGCGCATTTCGTGCTGGTCGGCGGCGCACCGACGGACGGTCCGCGTCACATCTGGTGGAATTTCGTCTCCTCGCGCAAAGACCGCATCGAGCAGGCCAAAGCGGAGTGGAAGGCCGGCCATTTCGGCAAGGTGCCGGGCGACGAGATCGAGTTCATTCCGCTGCCGGAGACGTGAGCGGCATATTGTCTTTCCGCTTCGCCCCTCGGATAATGTCCAGGGGAGCAAATGGAAAAAGAAATACTTGAAATACTCAAACAATTATTCGTCGGCGCGAGTTACACCGTCTTTGCGGTCGGCGTAGCGCTTTTCTATACATGCCGAGCGCGAGCATAAAAACTGTCGGCGCGGCCTTTATAACCTCCGTCGTACTGTTTATATTTGCAGTTATCAGCGCGCAGGTTAAATCGCGGGTCTAGCAATGGCTGAATTAACGACGGCGGAACTCGTTTTCAGGATGCTTGTGGTCGTCGGGGCCGTGAGCGGGTTCGCGCTCGTGTCGATTGGCGGTACGTGGCTCTACGTCCGATCCAGGAAATCGGTCGCAAAGCAAGGCAAGTCGCGCTCGCCGAGGCACGCTTAAGCCTTCTTCGGCAGATCCAGACGGATATGCAGCTCGCGCAGCTGCTTGGTGCCGACTTCCGACGGCGCGCCCATCATCAGGTCCTCGGCGCGCTGGTTCATCGGGAACAGCACGACTTCGCGCAAGTTTTCCTCGCCGGCCAGCAGCATGACGATGCGGTCGATACCGGGCGCGATGCCGCCGTGCGGCGGCGCGCCGAGCGAGAGCGCGTGCAACATGCCGCCGAATTTGGCCTCCAGCACGTCCTCCGGATAGCCGGCGATGGCGAAGGCCTTCTTCATCACCTCGGGGCGATGATTTCGGATGGCGCCGGACGACAGCTCGGTGCCGTTGCAGACGATGTCGTATTGGATCGCCTTGATCGACAACAGCTTGTCCTGGTCGCTCGCATCGAGCGCGAGGAATTCCTCGGCCGGCATGTTCGGCATCGAGAATGGATTGTGCGAGAAGTCGACCTTCTTCTCCTCCTCGTTCCATTCGTACATCGGGAAGTCGACGATCCAGCAGAACTCGAAGCGATCCTTGGCGATCAGCCCAAGTTCCTCGCCGATCTTGCTGCGCGCGGGGCCGGCGAATTTCACGAAGATCTTCGGCTGGCCCGCGACGAAGAACACTGAATCGCCAGCCTTTAGTCCGAGTTGCGCGCGAATCTGCTCGGTTCTCTCTGGCCCAATGTTATTTGCAACCGGCCCCTTACCGATCGCTCGCTCTGGATCTAATTGCTGGTAGGGCACTCCTCGCTGTTCTTTCCCGCTTGTCGCCTCCACTTCAGTCGTCGTAACCGTCTCGATGTGCTTATCGAAAATGATATAGCCGAGGCCCGGCTGGCCTTCGCTCTGCGCCCACGAATTCATACGGTCGCAGAAAGCGCGGATCCGCCCTTCGGCGCCGGGATCGCCCACACCGCATTGCCCGGCGTTTCCAGAATCTTCGCGAAAATCTTGAAGCCGGAGCCGCGGAAGGCTTCGCTCACGTCCTGCATCTCAATCGGATTGCGCAGGTCCGGCTTGTCGGTGCCGTATTTGGCGATCGCCTCCGCATAAGGAATGAGCGGAAACTTCGGCGTTACGTGTTTGCCGTCGGCGAACTCCTCGAACACGCCACGCATCACCGGCTCGACCGCATCGAACACGTCCTGCTGCGTGACGAAGCTCATCTCCAGATCGAGCTGGTAGAACTCGCCGGGCGAGCGGTCGGCGCGCGCGTCCTCGTCGCGGAAGCAGGGCGCGATCTGGAAATAGCGGTCGAAGCCCGCCACCATGATGAGCTGCTTGAACTGCTGCGGCGCCTGCGGCAGCGCGTAGAATTTTCCCGGATGCAGGCGCGAGGGCACCAGATAATCGCGCGCGCCTTCCGGCGACGACGCGGTCAGGATCGGCGTCTGGAATTCGAAGAAGCCCGCCTCCTTCATGCGCCGGCGGATCGAGTTCGATCACCTGTCCGCGCAACATGATGTTCTTGTGCAGATGCTCGCGGCGCAGATCGAGGAAGCGGTATTTGAGCCTGATCTCCTCCGGATAGTCCTGCTCGTCGGCGACCGGCATCGGCAGCGGCGCCGCCGGCCCCAGCACTTCGATCTCGTCGATATAGACCTCGACCTCGCCGGTCGGCAGATCGGGATTGACCGTGCCTTCGGGCCGGTGGCGCACCTTGCCGTCGATGCGCACCACCCATTCCGAGCGCAGTTGCTCTGCCAGCTTGAACGCCTTGCTATCGGGATCGGCCACCACCTGCGCGATGCCGTAGTGGTCGCGCAGATCGATGAACAGCACGCCACCGTGGTCGCGGATGCGGTGGCACCAGCCCGACAGCCGCACGGTCTTGCCGATATCGCCGCTGCGGAGCGCGCCGCAGGTGTGTGAGCGGTAGCGATGCATAGGCGTTACTGTGCTGGTCCGGCGAGTCAGGGTTGCAGGTGAGGCGGCGAAAAGCGCATGGGGGGTCGGCTTTGTCAAGGCAACCCCTGGCCGTCGCCCCCCTGCCTTGCGCTATAGTGTCGGCGACGGATGCAGACCGGGCGGCGCCGGGCCGGCCCAAGCGAAGAGAGTCCAGGACATGCGACGACTGGTCATCCTGGCCACCTTGCTGGTCATCGCGTCGCCGGCGGCTATCGCCGGCACGCTCGAGCGCGTGCACGACACCGGCGTGTTCCGCATCGGCTACCGCGCCGACGCCCGGCCTTATTCCTATCAGGACGCGAAAGGCCGGCCGGCCGGCTACATTGTCGATCTGTGCGGGGAGGTCGCCGCCGCGCTCGGGCCGGGCGTGCGCATCGACTATGTGCTGGTGCACGCCGGCGAGCGCTTCGAATCGGTGCGCGACGGCAAGATCGACGTCTTGTGCGACCCCAGCTCGGTGACAATCGCACGCCGGGAGATCGTGGACTTCTCGCTGCCCACCTACCTCGACGGCGCCGGCGTGCTGTCGCGCGTAAGCGATCCGGTGCAGCGCTTCGAGGATCTGGCTGGCAAGCGCGTCGGCGTGCTGACCGGCACCACGACCGAGCATATGTTGCGCGATTCGATGAACAAGCTCGGGCTCAAGACCGACATCGTGGCGGTGCGCGATCACCGCAACGGCATGGAACTGGTCATGGACGCCAAGCTCGACGCCTACGTGGCCGATCGCGGCATCCTGGCCGCCATGTTGCGCCAAGGCGGCCGGCCCGGCTTCGAATTGAGCAAGCAGTATTTCAGCTACGAGACCTATGCGCTGGCGCTGCCGCGCAACGACAGCGCCTTCCGCCTGCTGGTCGATAAGACGCTGGCGCGGCTTTATCGAACCGGCAAGATCAAATCGATCCTGGCCAAGACCTTCGGCCAAGGGCCGATGGACGACATGCTCAACGCGATGTTCGTCATCAACGCGCTGCCCGCACAGTGAGCGCAGGCTGCGAAAGCGCGGCGCTCGACCTTAAGAGCAGACGGTTTCCCAATGGACGATGCCGTCAGCGCCGCCGCGCCCATATTTGTGGCACTTGATCAGCTTGATCTTGACCGGCTGATGGACCTTGGCGTTGGCCTGAACATTCTGCGGCTGATGGCTGCTCGAACTACCGCCCGTGCTCATCTTCGCGCTGGCGGTTGCGGGCATGAGCGCCGCCGCCGCAAACGCGGCTGAGGCGAGAATCGCGATCGTCTTGGTTGTCATAGCGTTTTCCATTCATGGCGTGATGCGTCGGGGCGCCGACGGGTCGTGGCCCGTCTGTCGCCGTTCAGGCCAAGAAGGTTCAAGGCGCGCGGCAGCTTTTCTTGCGGCGACGGAGACAGCCGCGTCCGTCTGCGCTATGGAAGGCGCGCCATGACAGACAATAAGACCAAGACGGCGCGCCGCAGAAAAACCCCCAAAAGCAAGACGAAGCCGGCAGCCGCCGACATGTCGGCGGCGGAAGCGACCGTCGAAACCATGCTCATCCACGGGCTCGACACCGTCTACGCGCTGCCCGGCGTGCACAACGACCATCTGTTCGACGCCTTCCACCGTGCCGGCGACCGTGTCCGCGTGGTCCACACCCGCCACGAGCAGGGCGCGGCCTATATGGCGCTGGGCGCGGCGCTGGCGACCGGCAAGCCGCAGGCCTATGCGGTGGTGCCCGGCCCCGGCCTGCTCAATTCCGGCGCCGCGCTGCTCACCGCCTACAGCATGAATGCACCGGTGCTGGCGCTGATCGGCCAAATTCCGGCAGGCGCGATCGGGCAAGGTCTCGGCCATCTGCACGAAATCCGCGACCAGGCCGGCATCATCGCCCGGCTGGTCGATCACACCGCCCGCATCGACAATGCGGCGGAGGCGTCGGCCAAAGTCGCCAAGGCGATTGCGTCGATGCACCAAGGCCGGCCCGGGCCGGCTGCGCTCGAATGCGCCATCAATGTCTGGGGCAAGCGCGCGGACATGGCGCAAATCGCGCCGCCGGCGGCACCGCGCGCGCCGCGCATCGACGACGATGCCGTGCGCAAGGCGGCGAAGCTGCTGGGCAAGGCCAAGCGCGTGCTGATCGTCACCGGCGGCGGCGCGCAGGATGCCTCGCTCGAAGTCACGTTGCTGTCGAGCATGTTGCAGGCGCCGGTGCTCGGCTATCGGCGCGGCCGCGGCGTGCTCGATGGGCGCGATACGTTCAGCGTCACGCTGCCGCTCGGCCGCGATCTGTGGGCGGAAGCCGACGCGGTGCTCGGCATCGGCACCCGCATGCTCTATCCGCTGACGCAATGGGGCGTCGACCGCGATTTGCAGATCGTGCGCGTCGATGCCGACAAGGACGAACCGGCGCGCCTGCACAAGCCGAAAGTGGCGCTGATCGGCGATGCCGCGCCGATCCTGCGGCGGCTGATCGACGAATTGGCCAAGGTCAATCCGCGCCGCGCCGCGCGCCGCGATGAAATGCTGCAGCGGCAAGCGAAATGGCGCGCGCGTCTGCATGAGAATATCGCGCCGCAACTTGCCTTCGTCGACGCCATCCGCGCCGAATTGCCAGAGGACGGCATCTATGTGGACGAGGTGACGCAAGTCGGCTTTGCCGCCCGCCTCGCCTTTCCGGTCTATAAACCGCGCACGTTTCTCTCGCCCGGCTACCAGGACAATCTCGGTTGGGGCTATGCCACCGCGCTCGGCGTGCAGCATGCGCGGCCCGACGTGCCCGTTGTTTCGATCAACGGCGACGGCGGCTTTCTCTACACCGGCAACGAGCTCGCCACCGCCATGCGCCATCGCATTCCGTTGGTGGCGGTGGTGTTCGTCGACGGCGCCTTCGGCAATGTGCGCCGCATCCAGGAGGAGCGCTTCGGCAACCGGGTGATCGCGTCCGACCTTGCCAATCCGGATTTCGTCAAATACGCCGAAAGCTTCGGGGCCACCGGCCGGCGCGCGCGCGGGCCGGACGAATTGCGCGTCGCGCTGCGCGAGGCCATCGCCGCCCGCGAGCCGACCTTGATCGAGGTGCCGGTCGGGCCGATGCCCTCCCCGTGGGACTTCATCCACATGCCGGCCGTGCGGGGGCCGTCAAAGCGGTTGCCATAACCGCCTCTCGGATTAGGCTTTGCCCGCCATGGAACCGATTACCAGCACCGACGAACTGACCGCCGTCTGCACACGCATGGCGCGGCACCCCTTCGTGACCGTCGACACCGAATTCCTGCGCGAGACCACCTATTATCCCCTGCTCTGCGTGGCGCAGGTGGCAAGTCCGGACGAGGCCGTCGTGATCGACGCCCTGGCGCAGGGCATCGACCTTGCGCCTTTCTTCGCGCTGATGGCCGACGAGAATGTAGTCAAGGTGTTCCATGCCGCGCGTCAGGACATCGAAATCGTCTGGAACATGGCGCAGACAATTCCGCACCCGGTGTTCGATACCCAGGTTGCCGCCATGGTGCTCGGCTACGGCGACTCGATCTCCTACGACCAGTTGGTGCAGCGCATCACCGGCGACATGCTCGACAAATCGCATCGCTTCACCGACTGGACGCGGCGCCCGCTCAGCGATGCGCAGGTGACCTACGCGCTTTCCGACGTAACCCATCTGCGCGACGTCTATCTGAAGCTTGCGGCCGATCTCGAAAAACGCGATCGCACGAACTGGGTCGAGGCCGAGATGGGGGTGCTCACCTCGCCGGAGACCTACCGCGCCGATCCCGAGCGCGCCTGGGAGCGGCTGAAAACCCGCGTGCGCAAGCCGAAGGACCTGGCCGTACTGATGGAAATCGCGGCTTGGCGCGAGCGCGAGGCGCAGAGCCGCGACGTGCCGCGCTCGCGCGTGCTCAAGGACGACGTGGTCGGCGATATCGCGGTGCAGGCGCCGACCAGCATCGAGCGGCTCGGCAGTCTGCGTTCGCTACCGAAAGGCTTCGAGCGCTCGCGCTGGGGCGGCGAGATCGTCGAGGCGGTCACGCGCGGCTTGGCGCGCGACCCCAAGACGCTGCCGCGGCTCGAGCGCTTCCGCCCGGCGCCCAATGGCGCGGCCACCGTCGAGCTACTCAAGGTGCTGCTGCGCATGACCTCCGAGCGCCACGGCGTCGCCGCCAAGGTAATCGCCACCGTCGACGAATTGGACCGCATCGCCGCCGACGATAAGGCCGACGTGCCGGCGCTCAAAGGTTGGCGGCGCGAATTGTTCGGCGAGAAGGCGCTGGCGCTCAAGCACGGCAGGCTGGCGCTGGCGGTGGAAAAAGGCCGCGTGGTGGCGGTGGAAAAGAACGAGGCCGCGAGCGCGCCGATCGAGAAGCCCGCGCCTCGCGTTCAATGAGGGGGAATGCACATGACGAAGCTTATCATAGGATACGTGCTGACAGGTTTCATCGGGTGCGCTGTGCTAGCGACTGCCGCAGATGCCCAGAATGCCACCGCGTTGCGCCGCAAGTGCGCGCACCTGGTGAAGGTGAAACTCGGAATCAAGGAAACCGGCAGCGTCAGTGACCTCGCCGGCATTCCCGGAGCCGTGGCGATGGTCGATCGCTGCGTGGCAAGAAGGGGCAAGGTCGATTGACGACCAGTCGTCGCGTATCGAACCGCTTATGAGCCCGCGCCCTAGGTCTCGAACACCGGCTCGCGGCCGACGATGCGGTCGAGCTGGTGCAGCCGGTTGAACACGCGGAGAGAAACTAGCTCGTGTGCTTGCAAATCGGAACTGTGGCGCGGCGGCGTCCCGGCAAGGCCGCATTCGCACGACAGCGGGTGTTTGATGATCGCCTCGACTAGCGCGAGATTCAGGCTAGCCGCTCACGGGGGCGCGCTTCTGCTCGTCGCGGTGTTCCTCGCGCTGCAATCGCTGACACTCGATTACGGCACGCGCATCAACGATCTGCCGTTCATTCGGGATTACCACATCACCAGCGACGTCATCCAAGGCTCCGCGATCGAGCGCAAGGCCGTGATCGGCACGGACACGGGTCGGCCGGAAACGCTCGATCGGGCGATGCTCCGCTTCAAGCTCTATACGGTCGACGCCGACGAGGTCGATAATGTCATGGCGCTCGCACGGATGCGGCCGGCGCAATTTCAATTCGATCCACACTTTTATCAATATGGCGGCGCCTTTCTCTACCCGCTTGGCGCCTATTACGCGGTGTTGTCGAGGTTGGGCGTGTTGTCCCTCGGCTCTCTCAAACACATGCTTGCAAATCCTCAGGCGATCGACGGCGTTTGGATTGCAGGCCGCGCTTTTGTTCTGCTCGCGGTCGCGGCGGCGGGCCTCCTGCTTTATCTCGCGCTGATCGAAATCGCGTCGCCGCCGATTGCCTTGATGGGATTCGCGATATTCCTGTTCTGCCCGGCCACGATCATGTTCTCGCAGGTGCTCAAGCCGCATTGGTATGCGCTGATGTTCACCAACGCGGTGCTCCTGATCATGGCGCGCGCGTTCATTCGCAGGCGACTGACCGGCGCCGGCGAGACGGGGCTGGGCGTCGCGCTGGGCCTTGCGGTTGGGTCGGTCCCGACATTCGCGCTGTTTGCGGTTTTGGTGTGGGGCGCGCTGCTGATTCTTTTTTGGCGCCGGGAGATGCCGGCCGGCGCGCTCGTTCGCATCCCGGCAATCGCCCTTGTCAGCTGCATCGTCACCAATCCTTACTACATCTTCGACTGGCAGGCCGTGGTGGCCGAGCGCGTCGCGCAGGCAGGATGGTTCGAGCCCGCATTCACCGTCCAGGCGCTGCTTTCTTTTGCGCGTAATTCCATCTTGTCCGGCTTTGGCCTCGCCTTGTCACTGACGTACGCCGCGGTGCTGATCCGGCATCTGATACGACCGGCACCGATAGGTGTCCGCCTGCTGGGTTTTGGAATTTTGATTCCCATCGTCGTCATGGCGGCGATCACGGTAAAGCAATCTGCCTGGCACTCGAGCTTCCGATACATCCCCTATGTTCTGCCGTTGATGATCGTATTTCTCGCTGTCGGGCCGTTGCGTCACCGCGAAACCATGTTCGCGGCGATCGTCGCCGCGACGGTCCTCCAGGCCGTTCCGTTGAAGTTGGCCTATTTCGACGAAAACAGCGCCGCTCACTCCACGCGCCTTGCCTCGGCGGCATGGATCGACGCCGATGTGCCGCCGGACGAGGCGATTTGCGTTTCCACGCATACCATGGCGCCTTACAACGTGCCGCCGTTCCGATTTGACCGGCGCCGGATCAACGCGCCAGATTGCCGATGGCGGGTCCGGGCCGAAGGCAATCCGGAGGAGTTGCCGGTCGGCAGCGATTGGAACGTCGTCCGCCGCTTCCGCCCACGCCTGTCGCCCGCGATTTTTCCGCTGGTGTGGGAACACATCAATCCGCAGATCACGATCTACCGGAAGCGCGGCACCTAGCGCATGATCCCGAAAAGCATGTCCTCGACCCCGATCGGGGATGGGAACCGGTTTTCGGAAAAGATCATGCGCCAGCAAAATGTTAGGCGGCATTCTGATCCAATCTGAACGGATCAGACTCTAGCGGACGGACAACGTCAAGACGTGGCCAGCGCCGCCTCGGCGCGCACCATCTCCTCCACAATGTCGGTCACCCGTCGCGTCAACGACCAGTGGGGATAATGGGCGCGGAATTTCGCCATGTCCGAAATGTAGCAAATGTGATCGCCCTCGCGGTTTTCTTCGTCATAGCGCCATGAAACCTTTCGGCCGCACGCCGCCTCGATCAAATCGAAACATTCAAGGATCGAAGCATTGCTCTCGCGGCCGCCACCAAGATTGTAGACTTCCGCGACGCGCGGCACTTCGATAAACGCCTCGAACGCACGGACGACATCCAGACTGTGAATCTGGTCGCGCACCTGCTTGCCCTTGTAACCGAAGACCGTGAACGGCTTGCCGCGCACCGCGGTTTTCACCAGAAAGCTCAGAAATCCGTGCAGCTCGACGCCGCTGTGGTTCGGGCCGGTGAGACAGCCGCCGCGGAAGCAGACCGTCGGCATCCCGAAATATCGGCCATATTCCTGCACCATGACGTCGGCTGCGGCCTTCGAGGCACCGAACAGGCTGTGCTTGCTCCGATCGATGCGCATCGTCTCATCGATGCCTTGGTATTGCGCCGGGTCGGCGTAATCCCAGCGCTTCGGCAGCTCCACCAAGGAAAGTTCGTTGGGAGCATCGCCATAGACCTTGTTGGTGCTCATGAAGACAAACGGCACCTCGGCACAATGTCGCCGCGCCGCTTCGAGAAGATTTCAGAGTCCCGGTCGCGTTGACTTCGAAATCGTCGAAAGGACGCGATTTCGCGAGATCGTGCGACGGTTGTGCGGCACAATGAATGATCGCGTCGACATGCAATTGCTTGAAAAGATCGAGGATCGCCGCACGGTCCCGAATGTCGATCGCATGATGCTCGAAGCCGCGCACGTTTTCCACGAGTTGCTTGAGTCGCCACGTCGTGTCGCCTTGCGGTCCGAAAAACTCGCTCCGCATATTATTGTCGATGCCGTGAATGCGGTGCCCTTGGCGCGCGAAATACTCGACAGCCTCCGAGCCGATCAGCCCGCTTGAACCGGTGATGACGATTTCCATCAATCTTCGCCTAACTGAGCTTGAACTTGAGGAACGCGGCCCAGCACATGCGCAGCATGATCAGTCCGTTGCGCAGCCGTCCGGTCATCTTGGTCACGCCGCTAAAGCGCTCCTGATAGTGCACTGGCAGATCCAGAATCCGCAAATGCAACTTCGCAGCGCCGAACAACAGCGCGTAGTCGCCCCAACGATCGTCGGTGCCCCAGCTTCCCAGCAGCGCACGCACGGCTGGCCAGTCGCGACGGAACAGCACCTTGGTGCCGCACAACGTGTCGCTGATCGTCTGGCCGAGCAGGATGGAGAACGCGGCGCTGAAGAAGCGGTTGCCGATGATGTTGAGCGGCTTCATGGCGGCGCCTTCCATCGGAAAGACAAAGCGGGTGCCGTTGACGAACTCCGCCTTGCCGCTTGCAATGGCGTCATAGAAATAGGGAAGCTCCTCCGGCATGGTGGTGAGATCGGCGTCGAGAATCATCAAAATATCGCCTTCGGCGCGATCGAACCCGGTCCACACGTTGAGCGCCTTGCAGATCCCTGGCCCGTCGTAGAGCTTGATGTCGCGGCCCGGGTTGCGCTTTTGCAGAGAGCGGATTTTCTCGCCGGTGCCATCGGTGGATTTGTCGTCGCAAAAGACGATCTCGGTGTGCCGGCCCATGTCCGGGATACGCTCCACCGCCGCCGCAACATTGCCGACCTCGTTGCGACAGGGGACGATGACGGACACGCTGTAGTCTTGCGCCGACTCGCGCGGGCCGACCGGTCTCGCAATCGACAGATTGATCATGTTCAGGTGCTGGATCACGGGCAGACGAGACAAAAAAGAATTCGCCAGCGTCGACAGCAGTGGAATGTATTTGGGTACCAGAACCGCCCGACGGATCTGCAGCCGCTCCCAGTCGCAGAGCGTGAATATATTCTGCAGATCGCCCGGCGATAGCCAATTCTGTTGCGGCAATGGAAATTTCAGCCCGGTTCGCTCGGCCAAGCGAATGATGGGCTCCCAAAAATGGTTGTAATGATGGACGATGATCCGCGTCCGCTCGTTCATTGCCGGGCGCAACGCCCTTAGTGCCGATATCGGGTCGACCTGATCGTTGACATCCATGACAAGGATGTAATCGAAAATCTCCTGCCCGCCGATCTCGTAGTTCTCGTGCATGCGAAATTGCAGATGTGGAAACCGTTCGGCGGCGACGCTTGCTTGTTTCGCGCTGACATCGATTCCAACGCCGAGGCTCGGCTCGACCGCGTTCAGATAATCCGGCGTCAGGCAGCCGACCTGCAGCACCCGCTTGCCGGGCGGAATGATCATGCGCAGCAGATTGCAGACCTGACCGAAATAGTAGGTGTTTTTCGCGATATAGCGCGCCCGCGCGCCGCAGACACGATCGTAGTGATCGCGCACTTCCCGGGCTCGGCGCTTCAACGCCGGCGGCCCGAACTGGCCGGCGGCCGTGGCCGCGGCGACGGCGTCCGTCTCGTCAGACGCAAAAGCGTGCGGCATGCGCATGTCTCGGTCGGCGTGGCAAGCGCGCTTTGTGCTGCTTTCGATTTTGCATCAGCGGACAGTTTGGCGTGACAATTCTCGGCCCAAAGCCGCGCGCGTGCCGTTATTGCTGACAAGCTTCTCGAAGTAGGCAATCGTGCGAATAAGCCCCTCTTTCAGCGCGACCTTCGGCGCCCAGGAAAGTAGTTCCTGCGCCAACGATATGTCGGGCCGCCGTTGCTTCGGGTCATTCTCCGGCAGCGGCCGATGCACGATGTGAGACGCCGAGCCGGTCAAACCGACAATCAGCTTTGCAAGCTCGAGAATTGAGAATTCGGAAGGGTTTCCGATGTTGATCGGGCCGGTGACGGATTCGTCGCTCGCCATGAGACCGAGCAGTCCATCGATCATATCGTCGACATAACAAAACGATCGCGTCTGCGATCCGTCGCCGTAAATCGTTATGTCGCGACCAAGCAAGGCCTGCACGATGAAATTCGACACGACGCGCCCGTCATTCGGATGCATGCGCGGGCCAAACGTGTTGAAGATGCGCGCCACCTTGATGCGCAACTTGTGTTGGCGCCAGTAATCGAAAAACAGCGTCTCGGCGCAACGCTTGCCCTCGTCGTAGCAGGACCGCAACCCGATCGGATTAACATTGCCCCAGTAGTCTTCGGTCTGCGGGTGGACGATGGGATCCCCATAGATTTCCGACGTCGAGGCCTGGAGAATCTTGGCCCTCACGCGCTTGGCAAGCCCGAGCATGTTGATGGCGCCGTGCACACTCGTCTTCGTTGTTTGCACCGGATCATGCTGGTAATGCACGGGCGAGGCCGGACAGGCCATATTGTAGATCTCGTCCACCTCGACGTAGAGAGAGAAAGTCACGTCATGCCGGATGAGTTCGAACCGGCGCTCGTCGAGCAGATGCTCGACGTTTTTCCGGTCGCCGGTGAAGAAATTGTCGACGCAAAGAACCTCGGCGCCGCCGGCTAGCAATTTCTCGCAAAGATGCGAACCCAGGAAGCCGGAGCCGCCGGTCACCATAACGCGCGGCTGCAAATGCATGAGAATTCCCCTTGCCAAATAGGGTACAGCCCGTCAGCCGCGCTCACAATATCATACTGTTCATCGGGATTGCAGGCGAGTGCGCCCGTCCGCAAGCGCGTGGGCGCATCCTAATCGGTGATCATCGGCTCGCGGCCGACGATGCGCGCGAGCTGGCGCAGCCGGTTGAACACGCGGTCGCTGGCGAGCCGGCTATATTTGCCGGGCAGCTTCAGCACCAGCCGGCCGCGCCGAACCTGCAGCGGCGTCTTCGGCAGCACGCCACCTTGGCCCGCGGTGATGAGATAGGCGACCCGCATAGTGGCGCCGAGCACGCGGGCGCGATCGAGCATTCGCGTGCTCGCGAGTTCGCGCAGCCGCGGCGACAATTCGTCCTCGCTCAAGCCGGCGTGGCGGAAATAGACCGATTGCGCCAAAAACGCGCGGCCGGGATGGTCGATGGCGACGAAGGCGCCGTGCGCGATGATGTTCATCGACTGCTCGCCGCGATAGTCCGGATGCGCGCGCCAGCCGATGTCGCCGAGCAGGCAGGCGGCGTGACGCAGACGGCGCTCCTCCGCGGTTTCGTCGATGCCGGACGAGGCCATGAAGCGGTCGCTCCAATCGACCAGTTCCTCGCCGTGATGCGGCGAGCGCGAGCGCAGCAAGTTGAGATCGGCGGCGGCGGCGATCAGCGGATCGCGCATGCGCTCCTTCGGCTTCAGCAGCGAGTAGAGCAGACCCTCGCGCACGCCGAGCACGGAGAAGATCACCTGCTTGGGCTTGATCGTGCGCACCAGGTTTTCCATCACCAGCGCGGCATAGGCGAGCAGCGGCCGGCGGGCGGCGTTGACGACTTCGATCTTGGACAAAGCCTCGGTGTCGACCCGGTGCACCAGCCGGGCGAATTCCAGCGCCTCGCGCGCGGAGATGCGGTAATTGTGCATCACGTGGAACGGATAGCCGGTCTGCCACATGTGCAGCCGCGCCAGCGCGCGCCAGGTGCCGCCGACCGCGTAGAAGGTGCGGCCCTCGCCCTCCTGCAACATGTCGAGGTCGTCCAGCTCCTCCTCGACGAATTTCTCCGCCTTCTTGATCGACTTGCCGGCGATGTCCTGCAGCGCCAAACCGCCGAGCGGCAGCGTCACGCCGCTGTGCACGCGCGAGCCGTGCACGTCGACCAGTTCGAGCGAGCCGCCGCCCAGGTCGCCGACGATGCCGTCCGGCTTGTGGATGCCGGAGACGATGCCGAGCGCGGTGAGATGGGCTTCGCGCTTGCCCGACAGGATCTTGATCGGCGTGCGGCAGATGCGCTCGGCCTCGTTGATGAAGGCGCGGCCGTTGCGCGCGTCGCGGCAGGCGGCGGTGGCGATGGCCAAGATGCGCTTGACGTGCAGCGTGTCGCACAGCGCGCGGAAGCGCTTGAGCGCGGCAAAGGCGGTATCGATGGCGTCCGACGCCAACAGGCCGGTCGACTGCACCTGGCGGCCGAGGCCGGCCAGCACCTTTTCATTGAAGATCGGCGTCGGCGCGCGCGTGAGCCCCTCATAGACGACGAGGCGCACCGAGTTCGAGCCGATATCGATGACGGCGATGGGCGGACCGTGGTCGAGCCGGCCCTTGAACGAGGCGGCGTTGGCTTGCGCGCGCCGTAGAGCGGGCGAGCGTTTACGCGCCCTCTGCGAGACGGCGTATAAGGCTTCGCGGCGACGATTCTTTGAGCGATTTCCCACGACCTGACAGGCTCGGATTGGTCATGAAATACTTGTGGGCGTTGAACGGTTCCTCGCCCGGCGCGACCCTTATGCGCGTGGAACTGCCGTCCGGCAAGACCGTCCAACTTTGCTGATTATCCATCAGATTCGCCACCATAATCTGGTCCAAAACCTGTTCATGCACAGTTGGATTGAGAATCGGGCAAAGCGTCTCGACGCGGCGGTCGAGATTGCGCGGCATCATGTCGGCCGATGAAATATAGACCGCCGCCTTGGGATGCGGCAGCGCATGGCCGTCGCCGAAGCAATAAATGCGGCCGTGCTCCAGGAAGCGGCCGACAATGGACTTGACCCGTATATTGTCCGACAGCCCCGCGACCTCCGGCCGCAGGCAACAAATGCCGCGCACCACCAGGTCGATATCGACGCCGGCGCGCGAGGCGTCATAAAGCGCGTCGATGATGCCGGGGTCGACCAGCGAATTCATTTTCATCCAGATCGCCGCCGGCTTGCCGGCCTTGGCGTTGGCGATTTCCTGCGCGATGTGGTCGAGGATGCGGCTGCGCAGATTGATCGGCGAAACCGCCATCTCCTCCAGCTCCGCCGGCTCGGCATAGCCGGTGATGTAGTTAAAGATGCGCGCCACGTCGCGCGCGATCACGGGATCGGCGGTGAAGAACGACAGATCGGTATAGATGCGCGCGGTCACCGGGTGATAATTGCCGGTGCCGACGTGCACATAGGTGGTGAGCGCACCACCCTCGCGCCGCACCACCAGCGACAGTTTGGCGTGGGTCTTCAGTTCGATGAAGCCGAACACGACCTGCACGCCGGCGCGCTCGAGGTCGCGCGCCCAGCGGATATTGGCCTCCTCGTCGAAGCGCGCCTTGAGCTCGATCAGCGCGGTCACCGACTTGCCGGCCTCGGCCGCCTCGACCAGCGTCTTGACGATCGGCGATTCCGCCGAGGTGCGATAGAGCGTTTGCTTGATCGCGACCACGTTGGGATCGCGCGCGGCCTGCTGCAGGAACTGCACCACCACGTCGAAGGATTCATACGGGTGATGGACCACCAGGTCCTTCTGCCGGATGGCGGCGAAGGCGTCGCCGCCGTGATCGCGGATACGCTCGGGGTAGCGCGGATTGTAGGGCACGAATTCGAGATCGGGGCGCTCGATCCGCGTGAGCTGCGACAGATCGTTGAGCGCGAGCACGCCGTCGACCAGGAAGACTTCGTCGTCGGCGACAGCGAGCGCGCGCTGCACGAAGCTGCGCAGCTCGGTCGGCATCACCGCGTTGAGCTCCAGCCGGATCACCGAGCCGCGCCGCCGCTGCTTGAGCGCGGTTTCGAACGTGCGCACCAGGTCTTCGGCTTCTTCCTCGATTTCCACTTCCGAGTCGCGGATGACACGGAAGGCGCCCTGCCCTTTGACGGCGTAGCCGGGGAACAGCAGCCCGATAAACAGCGACGTCGCGTTCTCAAGCGTGACGAGGCGGATGTTGTGATCGCCGCCACTCGGCAGCCGGATGAAGCGCTCGATCTTCTGCGGCATGCGGATGAGCGCGTTCATCGCCTTGCCGTCGCGCACGCGCGCGAGCTGCAGCGCGATGGAGAAGCCAAGATTGGGAATGAACGGGAACGGGTGTGCCGGATCGATCGCCAGCGGCGTAAGCAGCGGGAACACGTGGGTGAGGAAGTGATCCTCCAGCCAATTCTTGTCGGCCTTCTTCAGGTCGGTGCCGTCGACCAAGGTCACACCGACGGCGGCCAGTTCCGGCCGCAATTCGATCCAGCGCTGCTGCTGGTCGCTGGCCAGCCGCGCCACCGCCTCGCCGATGCGGAACAGTTGCTCGTTGGGGGTGAGCCCGTCGGGGCTCTTGGTCGTGATGCCCTGGCGCACCTGGCCCTTGAGGCCGGCGGCACGCACCATGAAGAATTCATCAAGGTTGTTGGCGGAAATCGACAGGAAGCGCACCCGCTCCAGCAGCGGATGGTGCTCGTTGGCGGCCTCTTCCAGCACCCGGCGATTGAAGTGCAGCCAGGACAGTTCGCGGTTGATGAAGCGGTCCGGTCGCGACCGCAAATCCGGCTCGACGACCGAATCCAGGCTTGCGGCCACCGCTGCCCGGTCGCTGACCGGAGCGATTTCCTCAATATGCGCAAGCGCTTGGGCGCGATCTGCCATTTGCAATAAAGCCTGAAAGGTTAACGACCTAACGGTCGAACATGGCGTCTGGATGACAGTTCGCGCCGGAACGACCGCCCGGTCAAGGGAGCACCGCTATCGTGGGGCAAGAGCGGTTAAATCGGCGTATCGCGGAACAGTTCGGAGGCCAAAGCCCGGGTCACCGGGCGTTTTTGCCGCATCGCCTCCTGGTCGAGCCGGCCGACCGCCGCGCGGGCGGCGGCGAACGAACGCTCGATGCGGTTGGCCAGGTATTCGGTCAGCGGCTCGTCCAATGTGAGTTGCCGGTCGGCGGCAAGCTTGACCATCACAGCGCGCAGCAGCGTATCGTCGGGCGCAGCCAGCGCGACCGATGGCACCGCCCGCAGTCGCGAGGCAAGATCGCGGATGCCGACACCGAGATTGGTCGGTGCCGTCCGCCCGGTCATCAGTACATAGGCGGCTTCCTCGCGCGCGAGATTGATCAGATGGAACAGCGCGCGCTCGTCGAAGCCGCCGGGCGCCAGATCCTCGACCACCAACGCGCCGGTGGCAAAGGCTGCCGGCAGATCGAGGTGCGACAGCGCGCGCGCCGACAGCGAACGCGCGCCCGCCTGCTCGGCCCAGATCGAAGCCAGATGGCTCTTGCCCGAGCCCTCCGGGCCGATG
This sequence comes from uncultured Alphaproteobacteria bacterium, assembly GCA_963727555.1. Classification (GTDB taxonomy): domain Bacteria; phylum Pseudomonadota; class Alphaproteobacteria; order Rhizobiales; family Xanthobacteraceae; genus Pseudolabrys. The sequence continues at coordinate 547,180 of CAVSGT010000002.1, forward strand.
AGCGCCACGATCTGATCCGGCCAATCGGGCCAGCGCTCGATCAGCGCCAGCGCCGTCATGTTGGAAGGCCCGAGCAGGAAATCCTCGCGCGCGAAGCTTTCGGCGTGATTGAGCGCGAGCACAAGCTGGCGCGGGCCGACAGCCATACCGCTCATCCGGGTGTCTCGCCGGTATAGAGCGAGCTTTCGCGATAGCGGCGAAATGCAAAGCGCACCAGCACGCCGATGGTGGCGGCGAGCGGCACCGCGACTAAGAGACCGACGAAGCCGAAGAGGTAGCCGAAGGCGAGCAGCGCAAAAATTACCCAGACCGGATGCAGACCGACGCTGCTACCCACCAGCTTGGGCGACAGCACGTTGCCTTCGAAAAACTGGCCGACCAGGAAAATGGCGAGCACGGTGAGGATGGAGGTCCAGTCCGGCCAAAACTGCGCGAACGCAACGCCGAGCGAAAGCGTCAGCCCGGTCATCGATCCGACATAGGGAATGAAGGTGATCACGCCCGAGATCAGACCGATCAACAGCCCAAAACTAAGCCCGCTCAGCGTCAGCCCGACGGCATAGAACGAGCCGAGGATCAGGCAGACCGCAGTCTGGCCGCGCACGAAGCCCGCGATAGCCGCGTCGATCTCGCGCGCCAATTCGCGCACCGTCTCGCGCTGATGCACCGGCACCCAGCTGTCGACTGCGCCGATCATGCGATGCCAGTCGTAAATCAGATAGAAGGCGACCACCGGCGTCACCACGATGAGCGAGAACAGCGAAACCAGCGCGCGGCCGCCCGACCAGAGCGATTGCAGGAAGGTGGTGAGCCAGGCCACGCCTTGGCTCACCAGATCGCCGATCGACTGGTCGACGTTGAATCCGGCGCCCAAGAGTTTGTGCACCCAGGGGCTACTGGATTCGGTGAGCAGCGATTGCAGCCGCGTCACATAGCCGGGGATGTTCGCGATAAAGGACCACAATTGCCCGCCGATGATCGGCGCCACCAACAGGAACATCAATACGAAGGCCATCACCACCAAGGTGATGATCAAAAGCGCGGCGCCAAGCCGGTTGATGCCGACCTTTTCGATGCGGTCGGTGACCGGCGTCAGCAGATAGGCGATGGCGAGGCCGGCCACGAACGGCAGCAGGATATCGCTCAGCAGCCATAGCGCCAGGATCAAGACGACCAGCACCGCCAGCCAGAATATGACTTGCCGCTCGATCGCCATGCCTTCGCCTTTGGCGGGCTCGGGGCGCACACTTTTGGGAGCGCGTGGGCTCATTGGCCGGCCATTGCCGTGTTCATGTGGCGCACCCATTCGGCGACATAGGCGGCGACCGACAGCAAGGTCAAGGCCGCCACCAGGCCCATGAGCACAAGCCGCAGCGTCGGCACCTCAATGTGAAAACCGAGGGACGCCAGCACCACGCAGGCGAACACGATCTGCGCCACGGTGTTGAGCTTGGAAACCAAGAGCGGCTTGATCTTGAACGGGCTGCCGATCAGCCAGGCCAGGATAATCCCGCCCACGATCAATATATCGCGCGACACCACCAGGATCACCAGCCAGCGCGGGATCTCGCCGCCGATACCGAGCGTCAAATAGATCGAGACGATCAGCGCCTTGTCGGCCAGCGGATCGAGATAGGCGCCCAACATGGTCGTCATCTTGAAGCGCTTGGCGAGATAGCCGTCGATGGCATCGCTCACGCCGGCCACAAGGAACAGCACGAAGGCGATCCACATGGTACCGGACAAGATGGCCCAGACCACGATCGGCACCAGCAGAATGCGGCCCAGGGTAATAAGGTTTGGAATACTCAAACGTCGGCGTCCCGGCTCGCCGGCGCGGCTTGGCGGGTGCCGAGCGCGCCTTTCCCGCGCTGAGTATAACGGCGGGCGGACCATTGCGCGACTTGCGATTCCGACGTACGACCCCGGCGCAAACAGGACTTATCATGGCGGAAAAAGGGCGCGGCCTCACTTACGCGCAAGCCGGTGTCGATATCGACGCCGGTAATCGGATGGTCGATCTGATCAAGCCGTTGGTGCGCGCCACCGCCCGACCCGGTGCCGATGCCGAAATCGGCGGTTTCGGCGGGCTGTTCGATCTTAAGCGCGCGGGCTTCGCCGATCCGGTGCTGGTCGCCGCGACCGACGGCGTCGGCACCAAGGTCAAGATCGCCATCGAGACCGGCCGCCACAACACCATCGGCATCGACCTGGTCGCCATGAGCGTGAACGACCTGGTGGTGCAAGGCGCCGAGCCGCTGTTCTTCCTCGACTACTTTGCCTGCGGCAAGCTCGCGCCGGAAATGGCCGCTGCCGTGGTCGCCGGCATCAGCGTCGGCTGCCGCGAGGCCGGCTGCGCGCTGATCGGCGGCGAGACCGCGGAGATGCCGGGCATCTACCAGGGCGACGACTACGATCTCGCCGGCTTTGCGGTCGGCGCCGCCGAGCGCGGCGCGCTGTTGCCGCGCGCCGACATCGCCGAAGGCGATGCCATCATCGGGCTCGCCTCCTCGGGCGTGCATTCCAACGGCTATTCGCTGGTGCGCAAGGTCGTGGAGAAATCAGGCCTTGCCTGGAGCGGGCCGGCGCCGTTTGCGGAGGCATCGCTCGGCGATGCGATCCTGACGCCGACCCGCATCTATGTGAGGTCATGCCTGGCGGCGATGCGCGAGACCAAGGCGGTCAAAGGCCTCGCCCACATCACCGGCGGCGGTTTTCCCGACAATATCCCGCGCGTGCTGCCGAAGGACTTGGGCGCACGCGTCGATCTCGGCAAAGTGCCGGTGAAGCCGGTGTTCAAATGGCTGGCGGCGGAAGGCAACATTGCGCAGGCGGAAATGCTGCGCACCTTCAATTGCGGCATCGGCATGATCGCGATCGCCGCGCCCAAAGACGTCTACACGGTCGCGCAGGCCTTCTCCCGCGCCGGCGAGCAAACGGTCACGCTCGGCCACGTGGTGCGCGCCGACGGCGAGCCGCGTGTGGTCTACGACGGCGCGCTCGACCTTGCCTGGTGAGCCATGACCCGCAAGCGCGTTGCCGTTCTGATCTCCGGCCGCGGCTCCAACATGGCGGCGCTGATCGAGGCCGCCAAGGACAAGGACTATCCGGCCGAGATCGCGCTGGTGGTAGCGAACCGGCCGGACGCCGGCGGTCTTGTCAGCGCGCGCGCCGCCGGTATCGCCACCGAGGTCGTCGATCACACAAAATTCGGCAAGGACCGCGCCGCGTTCGAGCGCGCGCTGCAGGCCGTGCTGGAGAAGCATCGCATCGACATCGTCTGTCTTGCCGGCTTCATGCGACTGCTGACGCCGTGGTTCGTCGGGCAGTGGCAGCAGCGCATGCTCAATATCCACCCTGCCCTGCTGCCGGCTTTCAAGGGCCTCGACACGCACAAGCGCGCGCTCGAGGCCGGCGCCAAGATCCATGGCGCGACCGTGCATTTTGTGGTGCCGGAAATGGATTCCGGCCCGATCGTCGCGCAAGGCGCGGTGCGCGTGCGCGACGGCGACAGCGAGGAGGCCCTGGCCGCGCGCGTGCTGGCGGTCGAGCACCGCATCTATCCGTTGGCTCTCAAACTATTGGCCGAAGGCCGGATTCGCGTCGAAAACGGCCGTTGCCTGATCGACGGTAAGCCGGCGCCCGACGCACGCCTCACTCACGCCGTCGGCCTGATTTTCCCCACACATCATCGTGAATGCCGCCCTGGGTCGCGGTGTTTATAGTTGCGCCGCCACCATCGAAGTGGCCAACGCAGCACGGGGGGCAACGCCATGAACGGACGGGCAGGCAGCGAACCGAAACTAATCTTTCCCGGACTTGCCGGGTTTTATGCGACGTGGCGGGATATCGCCTACACGCTGCTGCGGGTGTGCATGGGCTACATCCTGTTCATGCACGGCTGGGCCAAGGTGACCGGCGCCGGCTTGGCCGGAGTCAGCGGATACATGGCGAAAAATGGCCTCGTACCGGGCGGTCTCTTCGCCGGTGCGGCGATTTTTCTCGAAACCGTTGGCGCAGTTTGCCTCCTGATAGGCCTGTTCACGCGATTCTTTGCCGCGGCGCTGGCGGTTGAAATAGGCATCGCCTTCCTGGTGGTTCATATGGCGAGGGGCTTCTCCGCCAGTAAAGGCGGGTTTGAATACGTGCTGCTGCTGGGGATCGTATTATTCTCCATCGCGATCCGCGGCGGCGGCCCCTATTCGGTCGACGCCAAGATCGGCAAGGAACTCTGACGGCGCCGGCTCAGGCGGCGCGCTTGATCCACACTTTGTTGTCGTGGAAGGCGGCGCCGCCGTAAGGCGCGATCGGATCGGCGCCGGTCAGCGTGTTGATGCCGCGGCCGTCGGCAAAAGCCGCATTCGGCCAGATCGATTCCGCGATCAGCACGCCGCGCCGCACGCCGTCGAACACGTGGGCGTGCAGGCGCACTTGCCCGCGCGCATTGCCGAGCACCACCTCATCGCCGTCGCCGATGGCGTGCGCTGTGGCATCCTGCGGATGGATCATCACCGTCGGGCGGCTCTCCTGCGCCAGCGAGGTCGGCGTCTCGTTGAACGTCGAATTGAGGAACCCGCGCGCCGGCGAGGTGGCCAGCCGGAACGGATGCGCGTCATCCTGCTCTTCGATTGCGGTCCAGTGGTCGGGCAGCGTCGGCATCTCCGCCACCGGCCCGCTGCGATAGGGGCTGCGGAACGGCACGTTCGGCCAGTCCGGCTTGAAGCGGAACTTGCCGTCGGCCCAAGGGAAACCGTCGAGATAATGCGATTGCCGGAACGGCGGCTGGCAGTCGAGCCAACGATCGCGCTCAAGTTCGGCCAGCGTGCCGCGCTTTGACACGCGCAGCATCTGATCGATCAATTCGCGCGGGCTCATCGTAAAGCCCTTGTGCTCGGCGCCGAGGCGTTTGGCCAAGGCGCAGATCACCTCGTGATTGTTGCGGCATTCGCCCGGCGGCTCGACCAGCTTGGGCCCGAGGATGATGTATTGGTGGCCGCCGCCGCGATAGATGTCGTCGTGCTCGAGGAACGTGGTCGCCGGCAGCACCAGGTCGGCCATCTTGGCGGTCTCGGTCATGAACTGCTCGTGCACGCAGACGAACAAATCCTCGCGCGCGAAACCCTGCTTCACTTTGTTCTGGTCGGGCGCGACCGACACCGGATTGGTGTTCTGCACGATCATCGCCGTCACCGGCGGCCCGCCGCATAGCGCTTCCCGGTCGCCGGTCAGGATCGCGCCGATACGCGACTGGTCGAGCATGCGCACCGAGCGGTCCCAGACGTCGCGGCCTTCGATCAGCGTCATGTCGAGCTTGTAGATATCGGCATTGATGTGGAAGGCGCCGCCGCCTTCCAATGCCCAAGCGCCGGTCACCGCCGGAATGCAGCTTGCCGCGTGCATATTGGCGGCGCCGTTGCGCGAGCGCGAAAAGCCGTAGCCGAGCCGGAAGAAGGCGCGCTTGCGCTCGCCGATCAGCTTGGCGAAGGCCTCGATGGTCGCAACCGGCGCGCCGGTGATCGCCGATGCCCAGGCCGGATCGCGGTCGCGCAAATGCGCTTCCAGTTCGCGCGGCGCGTCGGTGTATTTATCGAGATAGTCCCAGTCGGCCTGGCCGTCGCGGAACAGGCAATGCATCACCGCGCAGGCGAGCGCGCCGTCGGTGCCGGGCTTGACCAGCACCGGCAGATCGGCCTGTTCCATGGTGCCGTTCATGTAGATATCGACCGCCGCGATCTTGGCGCCGCGCTCCTTGCGGGCGCGGATCGCGTGCGTCATCACATTGACTTGCGTGTTGACCGCATTGGTGCCCCAGATCACCACCAGATCGGACTTCGCCATCTCGCGCGGATCGACGCCGGCGATCTTGCCGACGCCGGCGGCAAAGCCGGCATAGGCCGGGTTGACGCAGATGGTGGAATGGAAGCCGGAATATTTCTTGGCATGGCGCAGGCGATGGATGCCGTCGCGCATCACCAGCCCCATGGTGCCGGCATAGTAATAGGGCCAGACGGCCTCGGCGCCGTGACGCTGCTCGGCCTTGACGAACTGCTCGGCGACCAGATCGAGCGCGTCGTCCCAGGAGATCGGCGCGAATTCGCCGGAGCCCTTGGCGCCCTTGCGCCGCAACGGCTGCAGCAGCCGCTCGGCGTGATGCTCGCGCTCGGCGTAGCGCGCGACCTTGGCGCAGATCACGCCCGCCGTGTAATCGTTGTCCTTGGCGCCGCGCACGCGGCCGATGGTGTGCGCGTCGATCAGCTCGACCTCGAGCGCGCAGGTCGACGGACAATCGTGCGGACAGGCGGAATAGCCGATGTGCTTGCCGTTGGGCGGCCGGACGGTCTGGTTCATGCGCGCGACTATAGCCTAGTTCGTCACGTTTCGCTCTCCGCCGGCAACTTGGACCGCCGCCACAATCCACCGACGATCAGCACCAGCACCGCGCCGGCGGCGGCGGAGCCGTATTCGACCGTCCTGGCGGCCGGCACGCCATAGGCGTGAACGAGCCAGCCCTCGACCACCGGATCGGTGGCGATCACTTGACCGACGATCCAGCCGAGCAGCGCGGCGCCGGCCCAGATCAGGATCGGGAAACGGTCGAGCAGCGCCATGATCAGCGCGGCGCCGGCGATGATCAGCGGAATGCTGACCGCAAGCCCGAGCACCAGCAGCGCCATATTGCCGTCGGCCGCCGCCGCGATGGCGATGACGTTGTCGAGGCTCATGACGATATCGGCGACCGCGACGATCCAAACCGCGCGCCAGAGATAGTCGACTGGCGCTGCGTCCCCCTCCTGTGGATCGTCGGGCACCAAAAGCTTGGCGGCGATGTAGAACAGCGTCACGCCGCCGACGATCTTCAGATAGGGCAGCAGCATCAGCGAGGCGACGAGGCCGGTGAAGACAACGCGCAAGCCGACCGCGACGCCGGCGCCGAGGATCATGCCCCACAATCGCTGGCGCGGCGGCAATCCGCGGCAGGCCATGGCGATGACCACCGCGTTGTCGCCCGACAAAAAAATATTGATCCAGACGATCTTGACGAAAGCGAGCCAGAACGCGGGCTGGTCGAGCTTGTCCCAGCCGCTGGCGAGCATGACGCCCCAGGCGGACGGGTCCATCAGCTGCGCGATCGAATGCATTGTCAGCCGCTCGTCCCCGCGGAAGCGGGGACCCAGCATAACATGCCGGGTCTTTTATCGCCGCTGGATTCCCGCTTGCGCGGGAATGAGCGGGATGTGAATCGGCGCATGCGCGCGCTTAGCCGACGATCTCGTTGCCGGAAAAGAACTGCGCGATCTCCTTGGCGGCGGTGTCGGGCGCGTCGGAGCCGTGCACGGAATTCTCGCCGATCGATTGGGCGTGCACCTTGCGGATGGTGCCGGCGGCGGCCTTGGCCGGGTCGGTGGCGCCCATCACCTCGCGGTACTTGGCGATTGCCGCCTCGCCTTCCAGCACCTGCACCACCACCGGGCCGGAGATCATGAAGTCGACCAATTCGCCGAAGAACGGCCGCTCCTTGTGCACCGCGTAGAAGGTCTCCGCCTGCTCGCGGCTGATGCGCACGCGCTTCTGCGCGACGATGCGCAGCCCCGCCTGCTCGATCATGGCATTGACGGCGCCGGTCAGGTTGCGCGCCGTCGCGTCGGGCTTGATGATCGAAAAAGTACGCTCGACCGCCATCGGATGATCCTTCACTGAGTTTGATCGGAGAATTGAACGAGATTCATTGCAGCACGGTGCTGGTGCGGCTTATAGCGAGGGCAATTTCGCCGGGCAAGCGCTGGCCGCTCGATCGGCGTTTCTCTATGCTGGCCCGGCCATCCGGGAGGGTCCGATGAAACCGCACTATCAGATGTTCGCCGGCTACAATGCCTGGTGCAACCGGCGGCTCTATGAGGCGGCCGCAAAATTGAGCGACGCCGACTACCGCGCCGACCGCGGCGCCTTCTTCAAGTCGGTGCATGGCACCCTCAACCATCTCCTGGTCGGCGACCGTATCTGGATGCACCGCTTCGACGGCGCCGGCGAGCTGCCGAAAAGCCTCGACGCCATCTTGTACGAGGACTTCGCGCTTTTGCGCACCGCGCGCGCCGCCGAAGATATGCGCATCGTCAGCTACATCGAAGGATTGAGCGAGGACGATCTCAATCGCACCGTCCGCTACCGCACCTTCAGCAACCCGGCCGATATCGAGCAGGTGATCGCGCCGGCGCTCGATCATTTCTTCAACCACCAGACCCATCACCGCGGCCAGGCGCATGCCTTGCTCTCCTCGGTGATCGGCAATGACGCCACGCCGAGCTTCGACCTGATCATCTACCAGCGCGAGACCGGGCAAGGCGGGTTGCGCAAGCTCGGCTGACGTCGCGCATTTGCGCGCGCCGGCATGACAGAAAAGGGATTGCGTCGCGCCGGCCGCTCGGCCAAAACCCACCGCGCGACAACCAGCGACAAGGACCCGTTCTCATGGCCACCAATCGCGTTCATCGTATTGCCGTCATTCCCGGCGACGGCATCGGCAAAGAGGTGATGCCCGAGGGCGTGCGGGTGCTGGAGGCGGCGGCCAAGAAATTCGGCTTTGAGCTGCGGCTCGACGACTTCGATTTCGCATCTTGCGACTATTACGAAAAGCACGGCCGCATGATGCCGGAGGACTGGAAGGACCAGATCGGCCAGCACGACGCCATCTATTTCGGCGCCGTCGGCATGCCCGACCGCGTGCCCGACCACATTTCGCTGTGGGGCTCGCTGATCTTGTTCCGCCGCGAATTCGACCAGTACATCAATCTGCGGCCGGTGCGGTTGATGCCGGGCGTGCCCTGCCCGCTCGCCAACCGCAAACCGGGCGACATCGATTTCTGGGTGGTGCGCGAGAACACCGAAGGCGAGTATTCGGCCATCGGCGGACGCATGTATCCCGGCACCGAGCGCGAAGTGGTGGTGCAGGAAACCGTGATGAGCCGTATCGGCGTCGACCGCGTGCTCAAATTCGCCTTCGAGCTGGCACGCTCCACGCCGAAGAAGCACCTCACCTCCGCCACCAAATCGAACGGCATCGCCATCACCATGCCGTACTGGGACGAGCGGGTGAAGGAAATGGCGAAGAACTATCCGGACGTGAAGTGGAATCAGTTCCACATCGACATCTTGACGGCACGCTTTGTGATGAACCCGGACTGGTTCAACGTGGTGGTCGCCTCGAACTTGTTCGGCGATATCCTGTCCGACCTCGGTCCGGCCTGCACCGGCACCATCGGCATCGCGCCGTCCGGCAACATCAATCCGGAGCGCAAATTCCCCTCCGTTTTCGAGCCGGTGCACGGCTCCGCGCCCGACATCTACGGGCAGGCAATCGCCAATCCGATCGGCCAGATCTGGTCGGGCGCCATGATGCTCGAACACCTGGGCGAGAGCGACGCCGCCAAGGCGATCGTCGCGGCCATCGAGAAGGTCTTGGTGGAACCGAAGCTGCGCACCCGCGATCTCAAAGGTCCCGCCGACACGGCGACCTGCGGCAAGGCGGTCGCCGACGCGCTCGGCTGACCGACCATCGCGGTGCCTTCCTGGGGCATTTGCTTCTAAAATTCGCTGTCTATGACGTCCGCTTCACTCCCTGACTACGCACATTCGGGAGCGCTAATCGCATATCCTGCTGCTTCGCCCAGCCTAAGCTGTCAGCCGTCTTAGGTCGCATAATCGACCGGTTGGCACGCCCTCGTTGTTGATCTCTATCTGGAAGATTTCGGACAAGCCTGCCCTTCCAGACGACGTGAGCTGGAGTGCACGGCTGCCCGACACAGGTTTGAGCCAGCCGAGCTCCAAGAGACGGTCCAGAATCCGAGCTCCGACGAGACCCTTGACGTGATAACGACGCTCGCTCCAGTCGAGACAAGGCTGGCAGAAAATCCGCTGAGTCCTCGGCCTCAGATCGACGCCGAACGCAGAAAGGAAACGCTCGCCCGAAGACGTGACTTCTCCACCTTCATCGGTGAGTACGATGTGCCCCATCGCCACAAGCGCATCGGCAACGGCAACTCCTACCTGGCCAGCCAAGTGATCGTAGCAACTTCGGGCAAAACGGAGTGCTTCGTCGTTTGCTGATCGCGGCTGACGGCGCGGTGGCACCTCTATGGCGGCGACGACCTTAATGCTCTCCAGCATTGTCGCGACCAGCGGGGACGCGATCCGATAATAGCTGAAGCGGCGGCTGCGCGTGACAGTCAAAAGCCGCGCGGCAACCAGCTTGCTCAGGTGGTCGCTCGCCGTCGAGCGCGAGACATTGGCGCAATAGGCAAGCTCAGTGGCCGTCAGCAACTCGCCGCCCATAAGGGCGTTCAGCATCGTCGCCCGCGCAGTGTCACCCACGAGAGCGGCTACTTCCACCAGATTTGCCGCCGCGACCATCCTTAACCCTATCGCCGATACCGGACGCACATCAATCGAAAACAGTTCGGCATGGGCCGAACTGTTCGCGCGAGACAATTGCAAACCGCCCAACAAGAATGCGCTGCAATGTTCGAGCAAACAAGCATCGTTGCTGCCGTGGTTTGCAGCCTGATCGTCGCCGGTCTCCTGAAGGGGATAATCGGAGTCGGCATGCCAGTCGTCGCGCTGCCGCTGCTGTCGCTGTTTATCGACATCAAATCAGCGGCCATGCTGCTGAGCATGCCTTTGATCTTCAGCAATTTGCCGCAGGCGCTGGAGGGCGGAAAGACCGGACGGTGCCTCACTCAATTGATGCCGGTGATTCTCGGCATGATTCCCGGCGTCTTCCTCGGAGTTCGAGTCCTGTTGGCGGTCGATGCAAACGTTGCAAGGATTATCGCAGGCCTCGTGCTTATGGGCGTCGGCGGCGTCACGCTGCTCGCGCCGAAACTGCAGCTTCAGTCTCGCTTGGTTTTACCAGCCGGCATCACGTTCGGATTTTGCGGCGGGATTCTGGGAGGCATCGCAGCGATGGCGGGACCGCTTGTTTTCATATTTCTGCTTGCAAAGGGATTGCGCGGAAAGGCTTTTACAAAGGAAGCATCGCTGTATCTCGTCGCTTCCGCCGGCTTGTTGGCAATTCTTCTGACGGCCAGCCGCCAATTCAGCTGGCTTGACGTTTCAGTCTCGACGGCCGCGATGTTGCCAGTCGTACTTGGCATGTACGTCGGACAACATCTACGCGACAAAATTGCACCTGAGACATTCAAGAAGCTGGTGTTGATCGCGGTCATTGCAGCGGGCGCCGAGTTGGTGCGACACGGTTTCTTTAGTTGACAGACTTGCCGGTGCCGGACCATGCCTCAGCCCGCTCGTCCCCGCGAAAGCGGGGACCCAGGGCAACAAAATCCTCACTCCTCGGGCTTGAATCTCGATTTCCGCTTGCGCGGGAATGAACGGAGTGTGTGGCAAAGGCTTGCGCCGCCGCGCCGGCTCGGCCACAAGGCGGCCCCATGCTCGTCATCGACGACCTCACCGTCCGTATCGCCGGCCGCACCCTCTTGCAAGGCGCTTCCGCGCGCATACCAACCGGCAGCCGCGTCGGGCTGGTCGGACGCAACGGCAGCGGCAAGACCACGCTGTTCAACGTGATCGCCGGCGACATCTCGCCCGAGCACGGCAGCGTGCAATTGCCGCGGCGCTGGCGCATCGGTCGGCTGGCGCAGGAAGCGCCGAGCGGGCCTGAGAGCCTGCTCGAGGTGGTGCTGAAGGCGCACACCGAGCGCAGCCAGCTCTTGGCCGAGGCCGAAACCGCAACCGATCCGCACGCAATTGCCGACATCCAGACAAGGCTCGCCGATATCGGCGCCCACGCGGCCCCGGCCCGCGCCGCGTCGATCCTCTCGGGCCTCGGCTTTTCCAACGCCGCGCAGCAGCGGCCTTGCGCCGAATTCTCCGGCGGCTGGCGCATGCGCGTCGCGCTCGCCGCCACTTTGTTCGCCGAACCCGATCTGCTGCTGCTCGACGAACCCACCAATTATCTCGATCTCGAAGGCACGCTGTGGCTGCAGGATCACCTGGCGCGCTATCCGACGACCCTGATCGTGATCAGCCACGACCGCGACCTGCTCGACAGCGCCGTCGGTCATATCCTCGCGCTCGAGCAGCAAAAGCTCACGCTCTATCGCGGCGGTTATTCGGCCTATGAGCGCCAGCGTAGCGAACGCCTGCTGCTCGACCAGAAGCTGATCAAGAAGCAGGAAGCGCAGCGCAAGCATTTGCAGGCGTTCGTCGACCGCTTCCGCGCCAAGGCGACCAAGGCGCGGCAGGCGCAATCGCGGCTGAAGATGTTGGCCAAGATGCAGCCGATCAACGCGCTGGTGACCGACGAGGTGCGCCCAATTCACATCCCGGCGCCCGACAAGCAATTGTCGCCGCCGATCGTCGCCACCGACGATGTGTCGGTCGGCTACCAACCGGACAGACCGGTGCTGAGCGGGCTCAGCCTGCGCATCGACAATGACGATCGCATCGCGCTGCTCGGCGCCAACGGCAACGGCAAATCGACGCTGGTCAAGCTGCTGGCCGGCCGGCTCGCGCCCGAGGATGGCACGGTCACCAAAGCCGCCACGCTTAAAGTGGGCTATTTCGCGCAGCATCAGCTCGACGAGCTCGATGAGGCGCACAGCCCTTACGATCACATGCGCCGCCTGATGCCGGATGCGCCGGAAGCGCAGGTGCGCGGCCGCGTGGGATCGATCGGCTTTTCGGGCCTTGCCGCCAACAACGCGGTGAAGAATTTGTCCGGCGGCGAGAAGGCGCGGCTGCTGCTCGGCCTTGCCACTTTCGAAGCGCCGCATCTGGTCATCCTCGATGAGCCGACCAATCATCTCGACATCGACAGCCGCGCCGCGCTGATCGAGGCGATCAACGACTATTCCGGCGCAGTGATTTTGGTGTCGCATGACCGCTATCTGCTGGAGGCCTGCGCCGACCGGCTGTGGCTGGTGGCGGGCGGCAAGGTCACGCCGTTCGACGGCGATCTCGACGACTATCGGCGCCAGGTTCTGGCCGATGGCGGCGCGCCGGATGCTGTCGCGGCAAAGCCCGCGCCACGGCCGGCCGCGGCCGAAGCGCGGCGCGCCGCCGCCACCAAGCGCGCCGAGACCGCGCCCTTGCGCAAACGGGTGTCGCAGGCCGAAGTCGCGATCGCGCACCTGACGCGTCAATTGCACAAACTCGACGCCACGCTCGCCGACGGCCAATTGTTCGCGCGCGAGCCGGCACGCGCCGCCGAACTGGCGAAGACGCGTGCGCAAGTGGTCGATGCCATCGCCAAAGCCGAAGAGGAATGGCTCGCCGCCAGCGCGGCGTTGGAAACAGCCTGAGTGCGATAGCGGCCTACGGTCCGCTCATTCCCACCCGCCTGCGCGGGGGCAGGCTCCAGCGGGAACCCGGAGCCATGATCGCGGATGCTGCAATTTGGTGCGCTGGGTCCCGCTTACGTGGGGACGAGCAGAACCTTCAAACGCCCAACCGTCGCTATTGCACGTAGACGGTTTGACCGTTGGCGGTCTTGCGCCGCGTCGGCTTTTTCTTGACCCGCTTGGTCTTCGCCGCCGGGCGCTCGGCCTCCGGCACGCGGTCGATCTCTTTCAAGCGGCCGCTGTCGAAGTGATAGATGCCGGGCCAGGTGCCGGCCAGATAGGTGATGGTGACCGCGCGGCCGCTACGGGGGCCGCCGCCGATGTTGACATTGCTGGGCGGGCCGGCGCGCCGCACCACTTGGCATTCGGTCATGCCGAGCGCGAGGCCGCCCAGCACCGGCGGCAGATCGCCGCCGCCGAAGCCGGCCGGCTCGAGCCGGTCGGGCGGCGGGGCTGGCGGTGGCGGCGGCGGCGCACGGCGCGCGCGCGCCGCCCAGATCGCCGGCGAGCGTGCCGACCGTGCTGGTGGCCATGGACGGGCCCGGCGCTGGAGCGGACGCTTCGGCCACCGTTGGCGCTGCCGGCGCGGCGGGCGCGGCGGGTGCTGCAGGCGCCGCGTGCGCAACCGGCGCCGCGCAGCGGCCATCGGCAGTCACCAGATCTTCCGGCGCCACCGGCCCGCGATTGTCGAGCTCCCGCTTGCCTTCGCTGTAGGCCGCCCAATCCGGCTTGGTGAAGAGGTCGAGCGGCTTGGAGAACCAGCCACCATCGTTGCGGTCCTGGAAGATCTGGACCTTATTGGCGCAGCCGCCGGCGGCCGCCGCGCAAGCGACGACAAACACGATGCTGAAAGCGTAATGACGGCGCAAAACCACCCCCGGTCTATCTGCCTGCCGGTAAAAAGGGATTTTGCGTCATCAAGATGGCGCTGGGCAAGCCGCGCGTACCCCTTGCGGGTCGTTCGCTCGGCGTTCGAGCCGGAATCGGGGCGATTTGGCGAGGTTTTCGGGCTCAGGATGGCCCACCCCGCAGGCTCGCCGCCAGCCAGAGCAGAAATAGCGCCACCGCGCAGGATTTGGCAGCGGCGGGACCTACAGCAGCCCCAGCTCGCGCAATTCGCGCCGCATGGCCTCCGGCATCTTGGCGGCGCCGGGCGCGGCGCGAGAGAGATCGCGCGGGGCGTCCTTGGCCTCCAGATAGCGCCAGCCCTGGAAGGCCGAGCGCGGGCGCGGCTCGACCAGCACCACTTTGCCGTCGAGCACGACCTGACAGCGCTTGATGCCGTCCTTGCCGGTGGTCGGGCGGATATCGAGGATGCGCTCGCGGCAGGCGATCTGGCCGCGGACCACCCAATAGAGCGAGCCGCCGGCGACGAGTTCCTCGGCGCGCTTGGGGATCATGCGGGTGGTGTGGATGTGCTCCGGCTTCTGCCGCCGCCGCTTCTTCTCTTTCAGCTTCTGCTTGATCCAGTCCTCAAGGTCGGCGACCGAGTCGCAGCCGACGCACAGCTTGATGAGATGAAGCGGCATTCCGAATGTCCAAAGGCGGGCGGGATGTGCGGTCCTAGATAGCGCGCGCCCATCCGCTTAGGAAGCCGATGGCGCAAGTTGAAACCTGCGCGATACGCGCGAAGACGGCGGGAATGTGACAATTTTATTCAATCAATGAGATTATATTCAAAATGGCGGGAAAATATTTTTTGCCATCCCGCCAAACCGTCTGCCGGAATACCTCTCGCCGTGCCGTCTCCCGGTTACGACATCAACAGCGGCCGACGTGATGCGGGGCCCACCCGCACAATTTGCGGCCAAAGACCCGCTTCGGGCGGCTGGGAGGCGAAAATGCAAAACGGCTATCTGCACAGTGGACACGCTCCGGTGTCCGCGGCACGGCTGCACTCCTCGATCGCCGTCGGCGATGGCTCGGATCGAATTCTGCTCGCCAACATCGCGTCCGGCGACCGGCTGGCGATGCGGGCGTTTTATGCGCGCCACAGCGTCAAGGTCTACCGCTTCGTGTTGCGGCTCGTCGGCGACGAGAACAAAGCCGAAGACGTCGTCAGCGAGGTGTTCTTCGACGTATGGCGGCAAGCCGGGCGCTTCGAGGGCCGCAGTAAGGTCTCGACCTGGATTTTAGCGATCGCGCGCTACAAGGCGATCACAGCGCTGCGCCAGCGCCAGGACGACGCGCTCGACGAGGAAGCGCTGAAAACCGTTGCCGACGACTCGGACGATCCGCAGGCCGCGCTGGAGAAGAAGGACATCGGCTTGGTACTGCGCGCATGTCTGCATCAGCTTTCGCCGGAACACCGCGAGATCATCGATCTCGTCTATTACCACGAAAAATCCGTCGACGAGGCGGCCGAAATCGTCGGCGTGCCGCCCAACACCGTGAAGACGCGCATGTTCTATGCGCGCAAGCGCGTGTCAGAGCTGTACACGCAGGCCGGCGGTCAGCGTCTGTGGCAATAAGACGTTACGGCTCGTCTGGATGAGTGGCCTGCGCGGCGTCGATCACCATCACCTTGGCACCTTCGGCGACTTGCGCGTCGGCTGACACGGCGATCTCGGCGATGACGCCGTCGAGCGGCGCGTGCAGCGTATGCTCCATCTTCATCGCCTCGATGATGGCGAGCCGCTGGCCACGCGTAACGCGCTGGCCCGGCGCGACCAGAAGCGCCAGCACCTTGCCGTGCATGGGCGCGCGCACCAGCCCGCCGGCGGCCCGATCGCCGGCCTCGTCAAGCACGAGGTCGCGCAAGGCGACCTTGGTCTGGCGGCCGTGGCGCAACACATAGACGGCGTCGTTGGCGGCGAATGCGACCGCGTCGGATGCCGGCACGGTGCCGTCAACGGTGACCGATGGTCCCTGCGCGCCGTAATCGATCTGCGCGGTCACCGCCTCGCCGTCGGCAAGCAGTGGCAGCGCCAGGCGGCGCGCGCCGGAAAGCTGGAAGCCGTCGGCGCCATCCCAGGGCGACGGCGGTGCGGCCTCCTTACATTCCAAGCTGGCGGCAATGCGGACGCGCTCGTTTTCGATCAGCTTGCGCGCCGCCGCCGCGACCGCGGCGCGGTCAAGGCCATGCGGGGTGGCGCCAAGCTCGGCCGGATGGCGATCGATGAAGCCGGTATCGAAATCGCCGGCGCGGAACGCGCCCGCCCGGCACAGCGCCGCCAGAAAGCCGGCATTGCTGCGCGGGCCGATCACGATGGTCTTGTCGAGCGCCTCGCCGAGCCGGTCGAGCGCCTGCGCGCGGCTCTCGCCGTGCGCGATCAGTTTGGCGATCAGCGGATCGTAATAAGGCGTGATCTCGCTGCCGGCTTCGACGCCGCTATCGATGCGCAAGCCTTCGGCCGACGGGAATTGCAGCGCCAACAATTTGCCGGTCGATGGCAGGAAACCACGCTCGGGGTCCTCGGCATAAAGCCGCGCCTCGACGGCGTGGCCGGCAAGCGGCACCTGATCTTGCGTGAGCGGCAACCGCTCGCCGGCGGCGACGCGGAACTGCCATTCCACCAGATCCAGGCCAGTGATGCTTTCCGTCACCGGATGCTCGACCTGCAGCCGTGTGTTCATCTCAAGAAACCAGAATCCGTCGCGCTTGAGGCCGCTTGAGCCGTCGGCGATGAACTCGATGGTGCCGGCGCCTTCGTAAGCCACGGCTTTGGCGGCGGCGACCGCAGCCTGGCCCATGGCGGCGCGCAGATCGGCACTCATGCCCGGCGCCGGCGCTTCTTCGATCACCTTCTGGTGGCGACGCTGCAGCGAACAGTCGCGTTCGTTGAGATGGATGACGTTGCCGTGGCGGTCGGCGAAAATCTGCATCTCGATGTGGCGCGGCGCAGTGACATATTTCTCGATCAGCACGCGCGCATCGCCGAAAGCCGACGTCGCCTCGCGCTGCGCGGCTTCCAGCGCCGGCTCGAAATCGGCGTGACGCTCGATGCGGCGCATGCCCTTGCCGCCGCCGCCGGCCACCGGCTTGATCAAGACCGGATAGCCGATCTCATAGGCTTTTTGTTTGAGGAATTTCGGCTCCTGCAGCTCGCCGTGATAGCCCGGCACCACCGGCACGCCGGCGGTCTCCATCAACACCTTGGCACGGTCCTTCAGCCCCATGGCGCGCATTGCGGCCGGCGACGGACCGATGAAGGCGACGCCGACATCGATGCAGGCCTGCGCGAAGTCGGCGTTCTCGGACAGGAAGCCGTAGCCGGGATGGATGCAGTCGACGCGCGCGGACCTGGCAGCGGCAATCAACGCGTCCAAGCGCAGATAGCTTTCCGCCGCCGGCGCTGGGCCGATGTCGTACGCCTCGTCGCAGAGCCGCACGTGCAGCGCATTGCGATCCGCCTGCGAATAAACCGCGATCGTGCGCAGGCCCAGCCGCTTGGCGGTGCGGGCGATGCGACAGGCGATCTCGCCGCGATTGGCGATCAGGACAGATTTGAACATGGCGCGCCCGGCTCGGTCTGCAGCCGATCTTAATGCAGCGCCCTAGGCGCCGCCGGTTGTTTTTGTGCGCTCGACTGCGGCGCCGTAGGGTTGGACGCGGCCGCGCCGGGCTTCGCTTCGCCCCTGGCGTCGGTATCCTTCGGCACCAGCGGCTCCGGATTCATAATACTCACCGGCGGGATCGAGGCGGCGGACGGATAGTCGTAGCCGTTGGTCAGCGGTTTTCCGACAAGCGCCCGCGGCGTTCCCGCGACCGGCCGCTCCGCCCCACCCGGCTTGCCCCAGGTAGCGGCATAGCGCGCGACGTTTTGCTCGAAGGCTTGTTCCTTCAAATTCACTTTGATCGTGGCAGCGTCTTGCAGATGCGCGAACATAGTGCAGTTCTCCGCCGTGCAGCCGTCGCGCGCCGCCAGCACATGAGCGACGATGCCGAAACGGTCGTGCTCGATCGAACGCCGCAATGCATCGAACCGCGCGGCAAAGCCAGGATCGGCGCGCGACGCAAAGCCAAGTGCGTCATCCAGCAGCGTGATCTGCGCCGTCCTATAAGCGACCGCGGCGGCAGTCGATTGCGGCCCGGCGAAGACCGCCTGCTCGCAGGCCTTCTCCGCCGTTTCACCGATAGCACCGTCGAGGCAGCCGAGCGGCGAACCCGGCACCAGTGCCTGCGCGGCGAGCTCGGCTTGACGCTGCGCGAGTGCGCGCTGTTCGGCGCGCACCTCGTTCTGCGCCAGCCAACTGAGAATGACGATGACGGCAGAGCCGCCGACCAGCACCGCTGCGATCGACAGCACGGCGCGGCGGACGGACTCGGCCGCACCGCGGGCGATCAGCAGCGCCACCAGCAGCGCGGCAAGCACGCCGGCAATGGTCGCCAGCAACAAGAGCTGCTGTGAAACCGTCCCGCTCAGCGACGCGCCCTCCTCATGTGGATTACTGAACCTTATCCCCCGGCGCTTTTACCACATTGGCCCACCTTTCGATGTGCTTGTGGAAAACGGAGTCGAATTCGAATTCATTGTGGCGCGCGCGCAATAGCGCCGCAGTCAGACGCCGCCGGCCGATTTGAAGCTGGGCGCGAGATCGCTGGCGGCGGCAAAGGCGCCCTTGGCCTCGACCGAAGTCATCGCCAGCATGGTGCGCAGATCGCTGATGCCGCCGCGGCTCGCCGCCGCCAAGAGCGCCGCCGCCATCTGCGTCTCGCTCGGCATGTCGGCGATGACGAGAAAGTCGTAATCGCCGAAGGTGAGATAATGGCCGATCAGCCGTCCGCCAGCCTTGGCGATGAGACGGCCGACCGCGTCGGCGCGATCCTCGGGCTTGACCAGCATGCCCTTGATGGCGTCGCGGGTGTAGCGCCCTTGCGAAATATAGATCGGCATCGTGCCCTCCTGCGCGCGGGCAATCGCGCCCGCAGCGGGCACTTTAACCGATCTCAGCGCAAAATCGTGGCGGGGCCGCGCAAGTCGCTCAGAGGCGGTCGAGCTGGCTTTCCTTGGCGACGCGCTCGAAGGCTTCGCCGGAACTCTTGATCCGGTACTGGCAGTCGTCGCCTTCCGACGGCAGCAACTTGACCACGGTGTAGTTGCCGCTGGCCGACGTGCGCCCGAAGGTCGGCGAGGTGTAATAGACCATCTCACCCACGCGATACTTGTGACGCGACGGAATTTCATTCATCGCGCCCGGCTGTACCGGCGGGCTCGAGGTACGCACCATCGCTGCGACATGCTGCGGGGCGACGCTCGGGGCGCGCACGGCGATGCTGCGCATCGTCGCCATGCCGACCGCGCGACGGGCCGACTTCGACGCTTTCTTGACGCCACCATTGGCGCGCTTGGCGCCCTTTTTGGCCGTCCGGCGGGCCGTTTTGGCGGACCGCTGGCCGGATTTTGCTGTTGTCTTGCTCATAGGCTCAATATAGCAGCTAATTTTACCCGGCGGGGAAGTTTTTTAAGTAAAAACTTCTGTAGATTCAGATGGTTAACACGAAAGCCGGAGCCGTTTTGCGCGCTTTTGGGGCGGCCGCCAAATCCGCCGCCCCGACCCATCGAGGGCCACTCTTGGGGTCAAAGTTCCCGTCCTGGGGTCGGCAAAACGCCGTCCCCAACCGTTACATTCGGTTGCAGGCGCGCCGACCCCACTCATTCGGCAATCGGCGCGCAACGCGCGAGGGCTATTTGCCGACTTCCTCGCGCGCACCGACACGCAGCGCGTCGGCGATCGCGCGCTTGTCCATCTTGGTGCCGTCGTCGCCTTCGATCAGCAGCGGCACGCGGCCGCCCTGCTCCACATGGCGCGCCCACGACAGCGCCTCGTCGAGGCTGGCTGAATTCCTTGAACAACATCTGCTCTTTGGCGAGCGGAGACATGTCTTGTGACCCGATTGGGCCGCTATAAACACGATATCGCATGGTCAAACCTCCTTATTGGCTATTATGCGAGGTCGAGCCCTCCTTCCGCGTCAATCGCGGACAGGCCTGCTTGCTCCTATAGATGGTTATGCTTGGATAACGCGTAAACCCCGGTGCCGGTTTCAAAACCGATTTTCTACGTAACCACGCTGGATCTGCCTTAGCGGGAGACAGTCGATGCGAGCTGCCTATTATGAGAGTAACGGTTCGGCGCGCGAGGTATTGCGTGTCGGCGAGATCGCGACCCCGCAAGCCGGGCCCGGCGAAATGCGCGTCAAGCTCGCCGCTTCCGGGGTCAATCCGTCCGATGTGAAAGCGCGCGCGGGCAGCCGCAAAATCGCCTGGCCGCAACTGATCCCGCAGAGCGACGGCGCCGGCGTCATCGATCAGGTCGGCGACGGCGTGCCGCAATCGCGCATCGGCGAACGTGTCTGGGTGTGGAACGGCCAGTGGAAGCGGCCGTTCGGCACCGCCGCCGAATATATCGCGCTGCCGGCGGCGATGGCGGTGAAATTGCCGGACAATGTGAGCTTTGAAGCCGGCGCCTGCCTCGGCATTCCGGCGATGACCGCCGTTCACGCCGTCGCGCTCGCCAAAGCCGGCCGTGACACGACGCTACTGGTCTCCGGCGGCGCCGGCTCGGTCAGTCAATACGTCATTCAGTTTGCCAAGGCGCAAGGCGCGACCGTCATCACCACCATCTCCTCGCCCGAGAAGGCGACGATCGCGCGCGAGGCCGGTGCCGACCACACCATCGATTACAAGCGCGAGAATGTCGGCGAGCGCGTGATGGAGATCACCGGCAAGCGCGGCGTTAACGCCGTGATCGAGATGGATCTCGCCGCCAATGCCAAGCTGATCCCATCGGTGCTGCGGCCGAAAGGCAGCGTCATCGTCTACGGCACCGGCGCGCCGGAGATCGCTTTGCCCGCCGCGTTCTGTCTCGTGAATTCCATCACCGTGCAGTTCTTCCTGGTCTACGAACTCGACCAAAGTGAGCGAGCGCACACCATCGACGTCATCACGCGCGCGCTTGAAGCGGGCAAGCTGATCAACCGGGTGGCAAAGCCGAGCCACAAGCTTGCCGACATCGTCGCCGCGCACGAGGCGGTGGAGCGCGGCACCGTCGGCAACGTGATCGTGACGATGTGATGCCGACCGCGCCGAAGCCGACCGAAATCGCCGTCCGCGTGCGGACGATCGGCAATCTGTTCAACTCGTTCGATCCTTCGCCGTTTCGCGAAAAGGATTTCGATGCCGAGGTCGAGGCGTTTATCGTCGGCTGGGTGCGCGAGCTGCCGACCGGCACGCCCTTCATCATCGTTGTCTATCTGCCGCCCGAGGAAGCACAGAAGCCGGAGGCCAAACGCATCGGCGAAGCCTTTGCCTACTACTTCAGCTACCGCGCGCGCATTGCCGAGCAAGATATGCGCGAGCTCTTCCGCATCGGCCGGCGTTCGCTGGCGATCGGCCTGCTGGTGTTGATCGCATGCCTGGCGGCCAGCCAATTGGTCGCCGCCCTGCTGCCGCACGACGTGATCGCCCGCGTGCTGGAAGAAAGTCTGATCATCGTCGGCTGGGTGGCCAATTGGCGGCCGATTGAAATCTACCTTTATGATTGGCTCCCGATCCGGCGGCGTATCCGTCTCAACCGCCGCATTGCCGCGGCACCGGTCGAGGTGCGGAAGAGTTAGCGCGGTTCGAGCCCCGCCGGCTCGCGCCGCATGTAGAATTTGCGCACATCGTCGTGCGTGACGCGAAAGCCGAGCCGGTCATAAAGGTGCTTGGCCGGATTGGTTTTCACCACGCCCAGCGTGACCGGCAGGTGGGCGCGGGCCGCGTCCGCGATCAGGCCGTTCATCACTTCCGTGCCGATGCCGCGCCGTTGCAGCGGCGCGTCGACAAAGAGTTGCGCGAGAAACAGCGCGCCGTCCTCCACCCGGCTCTGCAGCCAGCCGATGTCGGCGCCATCGAGCGTTATGATGCGAACCGCCGCCGGGTCCCAACGGCGGCGGAAGTCGGCGCCATGCGCGGCCCGGTCGAGCTTCAATTGCCGGATCGTTTCGTCCATGCCGGCAAAATAAAGTCGCGCGCAAAAGTCGAAATCATCGACTTGCGCCGGGCGAAGCGAGGTTCGCATCGTTCAGCTTGCTGGCGGCGCGACGTCGGCGTCCTTGAAGCCGGCGGCGTCGAGCGCGCGCCGCACCAGCCCGGACTTCTTGGCGTCCTCGATCAGCGCGCTCGCGAGCTTGAGCGCGGCGGGTCGGCCCTTGGGCACCGCGACGGCGATGCCGGTCTGCTGGAAATGGCCCGGCAGCACGCGCGCGCCCGGCAGCTTGGGCAGCAGTCCGGCGAAGGAATCATGCGACAGCGCGAAGGCGTCGCCCTCACCCGCGCGCGCCATCGCGGTCATCTGATCCACGCTCGGCACTTCCTCGACCATGGCCTTGGGCGCGGTGCGCTTGGCGCTGCGCGCGGTCGTGGTGTTGGAGATGGCGACGATGCGCACGCCGTCGCGGTTGACCTCGTCGATGCTTTTGATACTGGAGCCGGCCGGCACCAAGTAGGTACTCGAGATGAAATAATAGGCCGGGCCGAAATCGACCTTCTTCGCGCGCTCGGCATCCTGCGGCATGAAGGCGAGATCGCAGGCGCCCGACGCCACCGCCTCGGTCACCTGGCCGGAATTGGCGAACACCTTGAGATCGAGCGGCAGCTTGAGCGTGTCGGCGAAGGCGCGGATCAGATCGACCGTAACACCAACCGGCGCGCCTTTTGCATCCTTGATGGCGAAGAAGGCGGACGGCGCAGGCGATATCACCACGCCGCCGCGTAGCGTTCCGGTAGGCACCAATTCTTTGAGTTCGTCTGCCATGGGCACCGCGTTTAGCACGCGGGCTTCGCGCGTGCCACCCGGGCGCGCCGCGCTCAGACCAGCAGATTGAGCGCGGACGACTGCGAGGAATCCGAAGACGCAGCGGCGGTGACGGCGTTGGCGCTCACCAGGTCTTTGAGCGCGCCGTCAAGCACGGTGGCCGGCTGGTCGGACAGGCCGGAGGCTTTGCCGTTCTTACCGGACTCACCCGGCGGCGTGCCGGGTGGCGCGCTCGGGTCCTTGCCCTGCTTGGCGCTCGCGGCTTCGCAGGACGAGGTGCAGACATAGCCGTTGACGACGCTGATCATACGCAGATGGTCCCCACACCAGCTAAGCTAGGGGCTACCCGTAAACGAGACCTGAATCGGCCGATCACAGCCGTGTGAGGTCAGAACTTCTCCACCCAGGGCCTGAGCTCGACTTCCTGCGTCCAGGCGCTGCGCGGCTGGTTGAGCACGGCAAGATAGCTCTGCGCAATGGCGTCGGGATCGAGCAGCGAATCCGGCTTGTCCGCCGGCACCGGGCGGCGCGCACTGCGGATGCCGCCGTCGATGACGAAATGCGCGACATGGATGCCCTGGGGGGCAAGCTCGCGGGCCATGCTTTGGGCGAGACCGCGCAAAGCGAACTTGCCCATGGCGAAGGGCGCCGACTGGGCATAGCCCTTCACGCTCGCCGAGGCGCCGGTGAACAGGATGGCGCCGTGGCCGTGCGGCAGCATGCGCTTGACCGCCGCCTGCGCCACCAGGAAGCCGGCATAAGCGGACACTTCGATCGACTTTGCCACTTCGTCCGGATCGAGCTCGACGAACGGCCCGCGCGCGCGGGCGCTGGCGTTATAGACCACCACATCGGGCGCGCCCGCCGCGTCAAGCGCGGCAAACAGCGCCGCGACATCGGCCCGCTTGGCGGCATCGCATTGATAGAGCTTGGCGTGGGTTTCCCGCGCCAGCTCATGCAGCTTGTCGATCGAGCGCGCGGCGAGCGCGATCGTTCATGCCGGCTTTGGCGAACAGCGCGCGCCAGCGAGGCCGAAAGCCCCGAGCCGGCGCCGACGATGAGGGCGGAGGTGTAGGTCATTCCCTACTCATATGACAAAATGGCCGCTTACGCCACTTGATCACCTTATTTATTGTATATACAATAAATAAGGATGAAGATCACCTTCGATCCCGCCAAGCGCGACTGGACCTTGCGCCACCGCGGGCTGGATTTCGAGCATACGGCGGAGGTTTTCGCCAGCCCAACGCTGGACGCGCCAGATGACCGGCGCGATTACGGCGAAGTGAGGATGATCACCTTCGGACACTTGTGGGGCCGCATGGTGGTTGTGTGTTGGACGCCACGCGGCGATACGCGGCACGTCTTTTCAATGAGGAAGGCCAATGCGCGCGAAAAAGCGAAATACGGTGACAAGCTCAAGGCCGATTGGCAGCGACATGAAAAAGGTCGATGAGTACGTCCTCGGTCCCAAAGACTACGAGGAAATTCCGGAGCTGACCGACGAGTGGTTCAAGCGCGCCACCTGGCACATTGGCGGCGTGCCCGTATCGCGCGGGCGGCCAAAGTCGGCGGCGCCCAAACGCGCGGTGAGCCTGCGGCTCGACGACGACGTCGTCGCCCATTTTCGCCGCAGTGGTCGCGGCTGGCAGAGCCGCATCAACGCCGCGCTGCGCAAGGCGGCGAAGCTGCCGAAGGAGAAGAGGAAGAGGAAGAAGGCGTGAACCCACGTCGCACCCGCACTAGTCAAGTACCGAAAAATTCCGCCGAAACTTGCTCACGTTTATCACATTGTCTTCTGAAAGAGCGTCGAAACGGCTTTTCGCCTAAGATACCAACCTTCCTGCGCATCGCATGAACTCATTGCCTTTGAAACGTAGAATTTACGAGAACTACCGTCTTTTACTGGAATAGCATTTTCTATCAGTGTCTGAAATTCTCCAACCCGAAATATGAATATATCTCCCTGATATTCCCTATCAGGATGGCTAAGAACATATGCAATAAATAACTCCGGTTGTGCCGATGCGAAGGTGCTTATCTCGAAAAATCGCCATGACGTCCAAGTGAATAGTTGTCTTTCCCAATAAGGCTTACAGTCGTACAAGCGCCCAAATTTCACTTGGACATCACGATAGCTAATGCCTCCGTGTCCTCGCGCCTCAAGATCAGATCAACTTTGCTTTGATCATAATAGTGACTGTATGGATTCCATCCGGCTTCAGCAAATTCAAATTTCGCTATTGTTTCGCCGTGAACGCCTTCGTTGCCACGCTTCATAAAATAATCCCCTCACATCCTAAACACCCCAAACCTCGTCCCCCGCACCGGCGCGTTCAACGCTGCCGAAAACGCCAGCGCCAGCACGCGGCGCGTCTCGGACGGCGCGATGATGCCGTCGTCCCACAGCCGCGCGGTGGCGTAATAGGGATTGCCCTCGGTCTCGTATTGCGCGCGGATCGGCGTCTTGAACTGCTCTTCTTCCTCGGCGCTCCAGCTCTTGCCTTCGGCCTCGATATTGTCGCGCCGCACGGTGGCCAGCACGCAGGCCGCCTGCTCGCCGCCCATCACCGAGATGCGCGCGTTCGGCCACATGAACAAAAAGCGCGGGCCGTATGCCCGCCCGCACATGCCGTAATTGCCGGCGCCGTAGGAGCCGCCGACGATCAGCGTGATCTTCGGCACCTGGGCGCAGGCGACCGCCGTCACCATCTTGGCGCCGTCCTTGGCGATGCCGCCGGCCTCGTAGTCGCGCCCGACCATGAAGCCGACGATGTTCTGCAGGAACAGCAGCGGAATGCGGCGCTGGCAGCACAGCTCGACGAAATGCGCGGCTTTGAGCGCGCTCTCGGAAAACAAAATGCCGTTGTTGCCCAAGATGCCGACCGGCATGCCGTGGATATGCGCGAAGCCGGTGACCAGCGTGGTGCCGTAGAGCTGCTTGAACTCGTCGAACTCGGAGGCGTCGACCAGGCGCGCGATCACCTCGCGCACGTCGTATTGCTTCTTGAGATCGACCGGCACGACGCCGTCGAGCTCGCGCGGCATCGAGCGCCGGCTCGCGCGACGCCAGCAACGGGATATCGACGTTCTTCCTGGTATTGAGATTGGCGACGATGCGACGCGCGATGCTGAGCGCATGATGATCGTCCTGCGCCAGATGATCGACCACGCCCGACTTGCGCGCATGCAAATCGCCGCCGCCCAAATCCTCCGCGCTCACCACCTCGCCGGTCGCCGCCTTCACCAGCGGCGGGCCGCCGAGGAAGATGGTGCCCTGGTTCTTCACGATCACGCTCTCGTCCGACATCGCCGGCACATAGGCGCCGCCGGCGGTGCACGAGCCCATCACCACCGCGATCTGCGGAATGCGCAAGGACGAGAGGATCGCCTGGTTGTAGAAGATGCGGCCGAAGTGCTCGCGATCGGGAAACACTTCCGTTTGGTGCGGCAGGTTGGCGCCGCCAGAATCGACCAGATAGACGCAGGGCAGCCGGTTCTCGCGTGCGATCTCCTGCGCGCGCAGATGCTTCTTCACGGTCATCGGCAGATAGGTGCCGCCTTTGATGGTGGAGTCGTTGCATACCACCATGCATTCGCGGCCCTCGATGCGGCCGATGCCGGTGATGATGCCGGCGGCGTGGATATCGCCGTCATAGAGGCCGTAGGCGGCAAGCGGCGACAGCTCCAGGAACGGCGAGCCCGGATCGATCAGGTTCATC
Organism: uncultured Alphaproteobacteria bacterium; assembly: GCA_963727555.1. Lineage (GTDB taxonomy): Bacteria > Pseudomonadota > Alphaproteobacteria > Rhizobiales > Xanthobacteraceae > Pseudolabrys. The sequence continues at coordinate 573,995 of CAVSGT010000002.1, forward strand.
ACTCTTTCTCGTGGAAGAAGCTTTCCGCGCGACACATGCCTTTCGCGCGACCTTTCCGAGCCGCCCAGCGCGGCTTCGGCGCGGCGCGCCTGCAGTTCGGCGGTAAGCGCGCGCATCGCCTCGGCATTGGCGCGGAACTCGGCGGAATTGCTGTCGATCTGACTGCCGATTTGCGCCACCTGCGGCCTCCCCCGAATCCTTCCCACCGCACTATGGCGCGGCACGAAAAGGAAGGAAACGCTCCCCGGCTGGGCTAGCATGGATACTTCAAGCCAGTCAGGAGCCTCAATGATTACGCGCTTCTCCGGCCTCACCCCGACCCGTAGCCGCGCCGTCGTTCATGACGGCCTCGTCTTCATGGTCGCGGTGTCGCCCGACCCGGACCCGACTTTTTATGAGCAGACCCGCAAGGCACTCAAAAGGATCGACGAGAGCCTCGCCATGTCGAGGACCAACAAGAGCCGCATCTTGTCGGCGATCGTGTACATTGCCGACATCGCGCGCAAGGAAGAGATGAACCGCGCATGGGACGAGTGGGTGGACCGCTCCAATCCACCGATGCGCGCCTGCCTCGGCGTCGATCTCGAGCCGCCGCATCTTGTTGAGATCGTGGTCACGGCGGCACAATGATAGGGACAATTATGAACACTCTCGACGACTACAAGGACCTCAAGCTCAAGCTCGACGGCATGGTGCCGCCCGGTCACGGCTTCCACCGCAACCTGCTGCTGGAGACGCTCTACGCCTCGCTGCCGCGCGACCCGCAGGTGAAGGTGCAGATCTACAATGCCGAGATCGTGCCCGGCGGCTACACCAATTGGCACTGCCACAATGGCGCGGCGTTTTTCGTGGCGCTGCAAGGGATGTTCGAGGCGCATTTCCAGGAGGGCGTGCTGGTCAAGGCCAAGGCCGGCGATTGCTATTCCGAGCCGATCGCCAAATTCCATCGCGGGCACAATCCGCACCCGGAGTTGCCTTATTTGTGCGTCGGTCTGTGTTTCACCTCGCCCGACCGCGAGCACGTCACCAATTCGGTGGAGCGGCCTTGGTGAAGGCCGGGCCCGCTCTTAATCCACGGCAGCCATGGCCCGCCGAACCGAAATCAGCGCCGGCATCCTCGCTTTCCGCCGCAAACGCGGGCTGGAGGTGTTGTTGGCGCATCCCGGCGGGCCCTATTGGCGCAAGCGTGACGAAGGCGCCTGGTCGATCCCCAAGGGCGTGGTGGAATCGGGCGATCTGCTTGCCTGCGCCAAGCGCGAATTCAACGAAGAGACCGGGCTAACCGCCGCCGGCAATTTCATCGCGCTCGCGCCGGCGCGCCAGAAAAGCGGCAAGCTGGTGCACGCCTTCGCGCTGGAAGCCGATTTCAATCTCGCCAACTTCACCAGCAATAAATTCGAAATGGAATGGCCGCCGCGCTCCGGCAAGCGCGCAAGCTTTCCCGAGGTCGATCGCGTCGCCTATTTTCCGGTCGGTATACGCGCGGCGCAAGATCTTGCCCGGGCAGTTGCCGTTCATCGAGGAGTTGGTGAAGACGCTGAGCGAGAAGAAGAGCTAGGCGTGCCGCTTGGCGTTCTCCCCCGTCATGCCCGGCCTTGTGCCGGGCATCCACGTCTTTCCCGTCCGCAAGCCAAAAATAAAACGTGGATGGCCGGGACAAGCCCGGCCATGACGAATTCGTCAGTTGCACCTTTCGCTGCGCCGCGCCCGGGACACGAGACGTCTACGCCCTTACCACATTTCGCATGAAGACGGTCCTCGGCTCACGCTCGGACCTCTTGCCGCTGGAACGCCACATAGGCGCCGACGAACAGCAAAATACTGGCGGCAATCATGCCGACGATCTGCGGCCAAGCCACCAGGATGCTCTGCGACAGCGGCAGTGGCGCGCCGATGACCGCGCCTTGCAACTGGCTCAGATAAACCGGCCCGAGCGTGCGGGTCGAAGGGTGCAGGATTGCCAGCACGGTCTCGCCATAGAGCGTGGACGGCGACAGCCGCGCCAGCATCTGTCCGGTGATGACCAACAGCGCCTGGTGGTCAGCCGACACGAAGGCCTGCGCGATCGCCGGCGCCAACGCCGGCCAGATCACGGTGAGGAACAGCCACAGCCCGAGCGTCACCAGCGCGGCGGTGGCGGCCGAGCGGAAGGTCACCGAGAACAACATGGCGAGCGCGAGCCACACCCCGGCATAGGCGATGGTGACCAGCCAAGAACACAAAGGCGCGCGCCATCTCCTCGCCGCCCGGCGGCACGCCGAGCAGCAGCAGGCCGAGGCCGATCACCAAGAGCCAGAGCGCAATCAGGCTGATCGAGATCACCGCCAGCCCGGCGATGAATTTTCCGAACAGCAGCGCGTCGCGATAGATCGGTTGCGACAGGATGCGCGACAGCGTGCGCCGGTTATGCTCGCCGTTGACCGCGTCGAAGCCGAGCCCGATCGCCATCAGCGGCACCAGAAAGCCGAGGAACGCCACGAACGACGGCAGCGGCTCTTTGCGCCGTGGTGAACAGGCGCAGGAACAGGAACGGGTCCTGCGCGCTGACGTCGCGGATGGTCTGAATCGCGGCATAGACCGCGGCGAGTGCGGTCAGCACCACCAGCCATTCCAACACGCGCATGCGCGCGCTGGTGAGATGGTCGGACAGTTCCTTCAGCGTCACCACGCCGAGTCCATGCAAGGGAGAGCCTTCACGCCGCATGACGGGCCTCCTGCGCGCTCTGGAAGTAGCGGGTGTAGATGGTCTCGAGGCTCGGTTCGTCGAGCGACAATTGGCGCAAGCGGCCACCGGCCGCTACCACGGCCGCCGCCGCTTCGCGGGCGCACGTCGCGGTCGCACAGCATACGCCAGCGGCCAGGCGCTGTTTCATTGACGCCGCGCACGCCGGCAATAGCACCGAGCCGGCCGGCTACCCCCTCGCCTGCTTCGGCCTCCACCTCGACGGCATAGCCGCCGCCGAGCACCTGGCGGCCGAGCTCGGGCACCGTGCCCATCAGCACGATCTTGCCGGCGTTGAACAGCGCCACCCGGTCGCACACGCTCTGCACCCGGTCGAGCAGATGCGAGGACAACAAGATGCTGACGCCCGCCGCCTTGAGCGTGCGGATCAGATCGAGCAGTTCGACGCTCGCCTGCGGATCGAGGCCGTTGGTCGGCTCGTCGAGGATGGCGACGCGCGCCTCCTTCATCACGATTTCGGCCAGCCCGAGCCGCTGGCGCATGCCGCGCGAGAAGGCGCCGACCTTCTTGTTGGCGACTTCGGTGAGCCCCACGCGCTTAAGCGCCTCGGCAATGCGCTGGTTGCGCTCGTCGAGGGACAGGCCCATCAGCCGCGCGGTGTAGTGCAGGTTGTCGGCGGCGGTGAGGTAATCGTAGAAGCCGACCTCATCCGGCAAGTAGCCGACGCGGCGCTTGACCGCGAGCGGCTCGCGCACCGGATCGTGGTCGAGCACGCGCGCTTGGCCCTCGCTGATATCGCATAAGCCGAGCAACATCAGGATGGTGGTGGTCTTGCCGGCGCCGTTCGGCCCCAGCAGGCCGAAGATTTCGCCCGGCGCGACGGTGAACGAGATGTTGTCGACCGCGGCGGTTTGGCCGTAGCGCTTGGTGAGGCCAGTGGCCTCGATGACGTTATCGCTCATGGCGGCCACCTTCAGCGGCGGCCGAAGCGCGCAACCGCCCCGACCATGATCAAGAGCGCAGCGCCGATGATGCCGACGCCGGCAATGCCCCACACCGTCGAGGTGCTCACCGTGACGCGGAAGTTGGCCGAACCGCTCTGGCCGTGCGACGATGCGTCAATCGAGGTGACGTAATCGCCGGCAATGGCATTGGCTGGCGGACGGATCAGCGCCTGCACCTCCTTGTGCTGATTGGGTGCGATGCGGTCGATGGTCTTGGGGTTGAAGGTGATCTTCCAGCCATTGGGCGCGCTGGCGGAGAGCGTGATGTTCTGCGCCGGCGCGGTGCCGGTATTGGTCACGATCACCGGGACGGTACTCTCGGCGCCGGCGGTCGCGCGCGCGCTCAACAGGCCGTTGCGTCCGGCGAGCGACAGCTTGGGCTGACCGGTGATGTCGAGCGCGACCTTGGCGGTGGCATGCGCGTCGGCGGCGCCGATGCGCACGGTGACGGGATAATGACCGGCATCGACCGTGTCGGGCGGCGTGACTTTCAGCTTCACGTCCTTGGTCTTGCCGGCATCGACCGGGATCGCGGTTAGCTGCTGGGTGCCATAGGCCTCGGTGAACGCAGTGTCGAAATTATGCGGCGCATCGGCGGCCAGGCTGACCAGCAGTTTCTTGCCGCTGTCGTTCTTGATGGTCATCGTATACTCGAAGCTCGAGCTCGACGAACCGCGCAACTCCGGCAATTGCGGCTGCAGCGTGAGCTTGGCCGGCAATTCCTTGGCGAGCGTCACTTCTACCGGCAACGACACGTGCGAGGTGGGGCCGCTGGCGCTCACGGTGATGGTCTGGGTGCCGATCTTGGCGTCCTTCGGCACGTCGAGCCGCAGATCGAGAGAAACGCTCGAATCCGTCGCCGGCATCGCCGCAGCGATCGGCTGGCCGCCGCCGAGCAGCGTCGCGGTCCAGCCCTTGGGCACGCCCGTGAGCGAGAGCGACAGCCGCTCCGGCGCCAGGTCGTAGTTGTGCAGTTGCAGATTGACGGTCGAGGTGGTGCCGGGCCGTACCGTCACCGCCGGATAGTCCGACAGCAGATAAAGCCCTTTGACGTCGTGATTGTCGGCGGCGAAAGCAGGTGTGGCGAGTGCGCAGGCAAGGATAATGGGCGCGAGCAGGCGATATTTCATGGCGTGCAACTCCGCGAGGGCCACCCCCACGAGTGGTCCCCGAAGCAACGCCGCCCCCGAAATGAAAACACGGTCGAACGACCGCGATGGCGCTCGAGGTTTCGCCCACAATCTTGACGAAATTTTGGACTTCGCCCGCCATTAATCGCCGCAGGCCCGAAAACGCTAGACCCGAGGCACGGTCGGCCAATCGACCTCATCGCTGGCCAGCACCCAGGGCTCCTTGCGCCCCGCGGCAACCCATTCACCCCAGGCCGGCAGCGCCATCACCGCCTCCATATAGGCGCGGGCCTCCGCGCCGACCTCGACCGCATAGGTGTGAAAGCGCGCCACCACCGGCGCATACATGGCGTCGGCGGCGCCATAGCGGCCGAACAGGAATGGACCGCCCGCCGCGAAGCCTGTGCGGCAATCGCGCCACATCGCCTCGATGCGCTGCACATTGGCCGCGACCTCCGGCGTCAGCTCGCGCTTGATCACCGGCCGCGACATGTTCATCGGCAGATGGCGGCGCAGCGGCAAAAAGCCGGCATGCATCTCATTGGCGATGGCGCGGGCATGCGCGCGCGCCGCGGCATCCGCCGGCCATAGACCCGCAGGTGGGAATTTCTCCGCCAAATATTCCAGGATCGCCAGCGACTCCCACACATGCACGTCGCCATCGCTCAGCACCGGCACCTTGCCGGTGCCGGACACCGCCCCGACATGCGTTTTGAAATCGCCGGCATCGAGCGAAATAACCGTCTCCTCGAACGGGATGCCGGCCACCTTCATGGCGATCCAGGGTCGCATCGACCAGGAGGAGTAGTTCTTGTTGCCGATGATCAGTTTCAGCGTCATGGCCGCGCGCGCCCTATGTCATTCGGTCTGCAAAGTATGGGCGGTTTGCAAAGTGTAGGCCGGCGCGAGCGGCGACAAGCGAATTCTTGTCATGGGCGTCAGCAGGCCGGTGAATGGATCTGACTAAGCTTTCTTCTGCTCGCCCGGCATGACTTCCGGCGGCTCGAACGGACCGCCGGCCTTCTTCCAGGCGCCAAAGCCGCCTTTGATATGGGCGACCGGTTTGAGCCCCATGCGGTGCGCGCTTTGCGCGGCCAAAGCCGAGCGCCAGCCGCCGGCGCAGAAGAACACGTATTTCTTATCCTGCGCGAACACCGGTTTGTGGTAGGGGCTCTCCGGGTCGATCCAGAATTCCAGCATGCCACGTGGGCAATGCACGGCGCCGGGCATTTTGCCTTCGCGCTGCAATTCACGGATGTCGCGCAGGTCGACCAGCACCACGTCGTCGCGGCCGGCGAGCTTGACCGCGTCCTCGACGGCCAAGGTCTCGATCTCGCGCTCGGCGGCGTCGACCAGTGCGCGAATTCCAGTCGTGATGGTCTGCGGCATGGTTTTTTCTCCCGATGGCCGATGGTGACAGAGCCGGCTTTGCCGCTCAAGGCGGCGGTCTTAAGGCATGATAGGCTGCCGGCGAAGCGATAGGAATCGTGGCGATGGACGATGCGGCGGAGCGAGCTTTCGACGAGCAAATGATGCGCCGCTGCTTTGAGCTCGCCATGCAGTCGGCCGAGCAAGGCGAATATCCCTACGGCGCCGTCATTGTCCATAAGGGCAAGATCGTGGCGGAGTCGAGCAACCGGGTCGCCCACGAGCACGATGTCACCCGCCACGCCGAGGTGGTGGCGATCTCCGAGGCGCAGAAGGCGATCGGCGGCACCGACCTCGACGACTGCACCATCTACGCCAATGTGGAGCCTTGCGCCTTTTGCAGCTATGCGATCCGCGAAACACGCATCGCCAAGGTCGTCTACGCCACCAGTTCACCGATCATGGGCGGAAAATCGCGCTGGAACATCCTGGCCGATCGCAAATTGTCGGCGACCATTCCGGAAGTTTTCGCGCCGCCGCCCATTATCGTGGCCGACTTCCTGTGCGAGGAAGCAGACGCCACCCTGCGGAAAAGCGCGCCGGTCACCTGGGCCTTCATGCACAGAGGCGGTGTGCTCGACACCCGCTTGCAGCGAGTGAGCGACGCCGAGCATCCGCACCTCGGCAAAGCGGTCCCGCCGGGTCGACTGGCACGCGCCAAGGAACGGCTGATGCGCGTGCTGCGCACCAAGGTATTCGACCGATTTGGCCGCGGCGGCGACGGCGTGAGCCGATAGCGCGTCAGGCCATTCCCATCAGCACCGCGATCAGCGCCACGATCATCACGCCGGCGCTGACGGCGACCACACTGACAGTTTGCTCGGTCCATTCGGGGCGGAAACCGACCGTCTTGTCGGTGAGCGATTTGTCCGATGATACAGCGGTGTGGAAATGAAAGGTCATGCCGATCCCCTGTTAGGCGTCGCGAGACCGCGACGGGTGCTCGAGTACGCAGACGCGAACTCGGGCAACGAATCGCCCTGAACCCACCAAATGGTAACGTCGCCTGCCGCAACTCACAAACAAGGGTCAAGCAAGTTTCGGGCCGTTCGCTTAGGTCCTGCGGCGGTAGCAAGCCACCTATGCGAACAACGAAGACGTCAGTGCGTCTTCTTCCAGTCTTCGTAGCGTTTTTTGTTTTCTTCATTGGGCGGATAGAGGCCGGGGAGCTTGGCGCCCTTCTCCACCTCCTGCACCAGCCACGTTTCCATGAGCTCGTGCTCGGCGCCCTCGTTGGCGACGAAGTCAACCAGCGCGGCCGGGATCACCACCGCGCCGTCGTCGTCGGCAACGATGATGTCCTCAGGGAAGATGGCGCAGCCGCCGCAGCCGATCGGCTCGTTCCAGCCGACAAAGGTGAGCTGGTTGACCGAAGCCGGCGCCGCCACGCCGGCGCACCAGACCGGCAGGCCGGTGGCGACCACGCCGTGCCTGTCGCGCATCACGCCGTCGCTGATCAGCGCGCTGACGCCGCGCTTGACCATGCGCATGCAAAGAATGTCGCCGAAGATTCCGGCGCCGGTGACGCCCATGGCGTCGGCCACGACGACGCAACCTTCCGGCATGGCTTCGATCGCGCCGCGGGTGGAGATCGGCTTCGACCAGCTTTCCGGCGTCGCCAAGTCCTCGCGCACCGGCACGAAGCGCAGCGTGAAGGCCGGGCCGACCACGCGCTTGCCGGAAAAACCGAGCGGCATGGCGCCCGCCATCCAGGAACGGCGGATGCCCTTCTTCAAGAGCATGGTGGTGATGGTGCCGGTGGTGACGTTGCGCAGCGTGTCGAGAACGGAACTCATGGTGATCATCCATCATACGGCTGTGAGACCAAGCCGCTCGTCACGGCGGCGAAGATAGGCAACCAGGGGCACCGCCAACAGCACCATCCAGAGCTTGCCGATGATCTGTCCGGGCAGGAATTGGAGCGATCCGAAGGCGAGCCAGAGGAACACGATGGAGTTGACCACCAACCCGACGAGGCTTGAGGCCACCACCGCCAGCACCAGCCGACGGCGGGCAAGCGGGGTGTAGACCGCGAAGTCGGCCAATTCGGACAGCAGAAAAGCCGTCGCCGAGGCCAGCACCAGCGCCGCCGGTGCAAGGCCTGCGGAAAGCGCCGCGCCCGCGAGGATGGCGCCAATACCGAATTCGATGCCGAGCCGCCGCTGCACCAGATCGCGCAGCACTAAAGCGGCGCCGATCATCAAGACGCCGGACGGGGCCATGATGCCCGGCGCCACCGGCACCACGCAGGGGCCGTTGGCAATACAGGCCGTGCCGACGTGGCCGATCATCCAGTTGGCGGCTGGAATGGTCAGGCAGAACAGCGCCAGGAACACGGCGCCTTCGATAATCCGCCTCTTCTCAACGCTTCTCGCTATCATGTCGTTTGGCTTCTCGCAGTTCTCGTTGCCATGAATTTTTCGTAGCCGCCCGCCCGCAACTGGCAGGCCGGGCATTCGCCGCAACCGAAGCCCCAGTCGTGCCAATGCGTGCGGTCGCCCAGATAACAGCTATGAGTCTCCTCGACAACGAGCTCAAGCAAACCGTCGCCGCCGAGCGCGAGCGCCAGCGCGAAGGTCTCAGCCTTGTCGATCCACATCAGCGGGGTATGGATGACGATGCGTTTGTCGAGGCCGAGCCCAAGCGCCACCTGCATGGCCTTGACCGTGTCGTCGCGGCAATCGGGATAGCCGGAATAGTCGGTCTCGCACATGCCGGCGACGATATGGCGGGCGCCGCGCCGGTACGCGAGCGCCCCGGCGAATGAGAAGAAGATGAGATTGCGGGCGGGTACGAAAGTGGTCGGCAGGCCGTTGTCGGCCAGTTCGATTGTCATCTCGCGCGTGAGCGCGCTGTCGGACATGGCGGCGAGCGCGTCAAGCGTGACCATGTGGTCATCGCCGAGCCGCGCTTTCCAGTCCGGATTGAGCGCCGTCATCAGGTCGCGAATGCGCGGGCGGACGTCGAGCTCGACCGCATGGCGCTGGCCATAGGCAAAGCCGACGGTCTCCACCTTGGCAAAACGCTCCAGCGCCCAGGCCAGGCAGACGGTGGAGTCCTGCCCGCCGGAGAAGAGGACGAGGGCGTTTTCTGAATGAAGTGCCACTGTCTCGTCATGGCCGGGCTTGTCCCGGCCAGCCACGTCTTTCCTTAGTCTGTCGTTATAAGACGTGGATGCCCGGCACAAGGCCGGGCATGACGGCGGATGGGTTCGAGGGCCTCCTCAATCCCATTTCGGCGACCAGGACCAATTGACAATGCGGCGGCTGCGGTGGGCAAGCCCGTCGATCTCCTTCATCTCGGCATCGCTCAAGGCGAAGTCGAAAACGGCGAAATTCTCCTCCAGCCGCAGCAGCTTGCTGGTGCGCGGGATCACCACGATGTCTTGCTGCACCAGATAGCGCAGCGAGACCTGCGCCGCGCTCTTGCCATGCGCCTTGCCGATGCGCGCCAGCACATCGTCGCCGTGCACCTGCCCTTGCGCGATCGGGCTATAGGCCACGACCGCCATGCCGTGCCGGCGGCAGGCCGCGATCACCTTGGACTGATCGAGATAGGGATGGCATTCGACCTGATTGCAGACCACTTCGTCGGTGATCTTGCTCGTCTCATCGAGCAGCGCCACGGTGAAATTCGAAACGCCGATCGCGCGCACGTGGCCCTCGCGCTTGACCTTGAGCATGGCGCCGAGCGTTTCCGCCAGCGGCACGCGCGGGTTCGGCCAATGGATGAGCAAGAGGTCGATATGGTCGAAACGCAGCCGCGCCAGGCTCTCCTTCACCGAGCGCTCGAGATCGTGCGGCGCCAACAGCGACGGCTGCACCTTGGTGGTGACCATAACCTCGCCGCGCGGCACGCCGGAGGCGCGCACGCCCTGCCCCACCTCGCCTTCGTTGCCGTACATCTGCGCCGTGTCGACGTGACGGTAGCCGATGCGGATAGCTTGCTCGACCACCCGCGCGGAATCGCGCACCGACCAGGTGCCGAGGCCGACCAGCGGAATTTGAAAGCCCTTGGCCTCGACCACGCTCATCGCAAGCCCATCATTTGCCTTCCGCGTCGTTGACAAAGCCGAGCAGGAACGGCGCGCGCAACGCGCATCAAGGCGTATCCCAGACCGGCGCGTGCGGCGGGCTGACCACGCGCATATTGGTGGCGTTGAGCGCCTTGAGCTCAGCCATCTCGGCATCCGACAGGTTGAAATCGAACACTTCGATGTTCTCCTTCATGTGCGCCGGATTGGCGGTGCGCGGGATCGCGCAACAGCCGAGTTGCACCAGATAGCGCAGCGACACCTGCGCCGCGGTTTTGCCGTGCACCTTGCCGATGCGCTCGAGCGCCTCGGCGCCCGGCACCTTGCCGCGCGCGATCGGCACATAGGCCACCACCGCCATGCCGTGCTTCTTGCTGGCGGCCAGCACCTTGTCCTGATTGATGAAGGGATGCACCTCGATCTGGTTGCAGACCAGCGGCTCGGTGGTCACCGCCCAGGCCTCGTCCAGCATCTTGGTGGTGAAATTGGCGACGCCGACATGCTTGGCACGACCGTCCTTCTTGGCCGCGCACAGCGCCCCGACGCTGGTCTTGAAGGGAATGTCCTTGTTGTTCCAGTGGATCAGCAGCAGATCGACATAAGGCAATTTCAGGTTGGCCAAACTCTGGTCGAGCGACTTATTGAAGTTCTCCGGCATCAAGTTGTTTTCGCGCACCTTGGTGCAGATGAATACCTCGTCGCGCGGAATGCCGGACTGGCGCAGCCCGTCGCCGTTCTCCACCTCGTTGCCATAGAAGGCGGCGGTATCGAGATGGCGGTAACCGATCTGCAGCGCGGTCTTGACCGCCTGAACGCAGATGTCGCCCTTCAAGGTCATGGTGCCAAATCCAATTTGTGGGATACGGGCGCCATGGGCTTCAACGATTTGCATCACGATCTCCTTCACGTCGGCGATGGTATGGAATGGCGGGCGGGGGCGAAAGAATGCCCGGTTGGAACCGGCCTGCCAACCGGGGTTGCTCCCGGCCGCGCCCCAGGCCCCCGGCAGGCCGCGGCAAAAAATCACGCAAAATTTTGCATTAGCGCAAATTGCGACATTACTTTCGGGCGCAAGGTTTTGCTGGCTGTTCTCGCATTGGAATAAGTCAAAACTAGAAAAAACCTATTGCATCAAAGACTTTTAATGCTTTTGTGGGGGACATTCGCTAGCAAGGACACACCATGCACCGCTTTTTCGTTGCCGCTAGTCTCGCTGCGCTCCTGGCTCTCGGCGCCGTCTCCGCGCGGGCGGCCGACCTGACCCTGACGCTCAAGGATCACAAATTCTCGCCCAGCGAGATCAAGGTGCCGGCCAACCAACGGGTGACCATTACCGTGATCAATAACGATGCCGCGCCCGAGGAATTCGAGAGTTCGGCCTTGCGGGTGGAGAAGGTCATTCCCGGCAAGTCCAAAGGCGTGGTGCGGATCGGGCCGTTGAAGCCGGGGCGCTATCCCTTCGTCGGCGAATATCACGAGTCAACCGCCAAGGGCGTGGTGGTCGCGGAATAGACAATGCTTGGCGCTCTCATCATCGTCTTTCGCGAAGTCATCGAAGCCGGCCTAATCATCGGCATCGTCATGGCGGCGACGCGCGGCGTCGTCGGGCGGGGGCGCTGGGTGAGTTTCGGTGTTGTTGGCGGTGTTGTCGGCGCCGCCGTCGTTGCGTTGTTCGCCGGCGCCATCTCGCAAGCCTTCCAGGGCGCCGGCCAGGAATTGTTCAACGCCAGCGTGCTCGGCATCGCCGTGGTGATGCTGATGTGGCACAACGCCTGGATGGCGCGGCACGGCCGCGAGATCGCCGACGAGATGCGCAACGTCGGGGCGGCGGTGAGCGAAGGCGCCAAGCCGCTGACCGCGCTTGCCATCGTGGTCGGGCTCGCGGTGCTGCGCGAAGGCTCCGAAGTGGTGCTGTTCCTCTACGGCATCTTCGCCTCCGGCACGTCGGGATCGGCGCTGCTGGTTGGCGGCCTGCTCGGGATTGCCGCCGGCGCGGCGTTCACCGCATTCACTTATTTCGGCCTGCTGGCGATCCCGACCCGCTACATCTTCTCGGTGACGAGCTGGCTGATCGCGCTGCTCGCCGCCGGCATGGCGGCGCAATCGGTGCAGTTCCTCAACAATGCCGGAACGCTGGTGGCGCTCGACACGACGGTCTGGGATACGTCCTGGCTGTTGTCGGAAGGCAGCATCTTCGGCCGCATGTTGCACGCGCTGATCGGCTATACCGAGCGGCCGACCGAGATGCAGTTGCTGGTCTATATCGGCACGCTGATCGCGATGTTCCTGCTGATGCGAATCGCACGCTATTCGCCGCGCGAGCGGGTGACAGTCTAGCGCCGCCGTCCGCAAAAGGGCGCGTCAGCGCCGTCGTCCGCCCAAGGCGGCGAACGCCGCCTCCGGTGCGCTGTCGATCAGCTTGAGCAGCGCCCGCGCCGGACCGCGCGGATGGCGCTTGCCCTGCTCCCAATTGCGCACGGTTTCGATCGGCACCTCGATGCGCTCGGCGAAAGCGGCCTGCGTCAGCCCGCAGCGCGAGCGCACCTGACGGACGAACTTGGCCGGATCGCTGTGATCGAGGGTTTTCTCGCTGCCGTCGGGCAGGATCTCGACGATCCGCCCGTCCGCCTTCAGACGCACCCGCATCATGGCCGCATCTCCCATGCCGGTGATGTCGGCCAATGCCCTAGCTGATTCGCGGCCGGCAAAGGTTAATTATGGGGCGGCGCGTCACCGCGTCTTCTCGAAAATCTCCCGCCCGATCAGCATGCGGCGGATTTCGCTCGTCCCCGCCCCAATCTCGTAGAGCTTGGCGTCGCGTAGCAAGCGCCCCGTCGGAAAATCGTTGATGTAGCCGTTGCCGCCCAGGCACTGGATCGCCTCCAGCGCCATCCAGGTGGCGCGCTCGGCGGCATACAAAATGGCGCCGGCGGCGTCCTCGCGGGTGGTGCGGCCTTCGTCGCAGGCGCGCGCCACGGCATACACATAAGACTTGGCGGCGTTCATGGTGACATACATGTCGGCGAGCTTGGCCTGCACCAGTTGGAAGCGGCCGATCGGCTGACCGAATTGCTGGCGGTCGTGCACGTAAGGGATCACCACGTCCAAGCAGGCCTGCATGATGCCCAAAGGCCCAGCAGCAAGTACAACGCGCTCATAGTCGAGACCGGACATCAGCACGTTGACGCCGTTGCCGACCGCGCCCAGCACGTTCTCGGCCGGCACTTCGCAGTCGGTGAACACCAGCTCCGAGGTGTCGGAGCCACGCATGCCGAGCTTGTCGAGCTTCTGCGCCGGCGCAAAACCCTTAAAGCCCTTCTCGACGATGAAGGCCGTGATGCCGCGCGCACCGGCAGTGCGGTCGGTCTTGGCGTAGACCACCAGCGTATCGGCGACCGGCCCGTTGGTGATCCACATCTTGGAGCCGTTGAGAATGTAGCGGTCGCCCTGTTTGTCGGCGCGGGTGCGCATCGAGACGACATCGGAGCCGGCGCCCGGTTCCGACATGGCGAGCGCACCGACATGCTCGCCGGAAATCAGTTTGGCCAGATACTGCCGCTTCTGCGCATCGGTGCCGTTGCGGCGAAGCTGGTTGACGCAAAGATTGGAATGCGCGCCGTAGGACAGACCGATCGCGGCCGATGCGCGTGAAACCTCCTCCATCGCCACGCAATGGGCGAGATAGCCCAGCCCGGCGCCGCCCCACTCCTCTTCCACCGTGATGCCGTGCAGCCCGAGCGCGCCCATCTCCGGCCACAGTTCGCGCGGGAACACGTTGTCGCGATCGATTGCGTCGGCGCGCGGCGCGATGCGGTCTTGAGCAAAGTCGTTGACGGTCTTGCGCAGCATGTCGACGTCGGCACCGAGGCCGAAATCGAAGCCTGCCCAGGCATTGGAGATCGTCATTTTGCCCTCCGCTTAACGCCCGGCCGGGCGCGGAAGGAGTCTATAAGGTGGAACTTCGGATGTCAGCGGCCGGCTGGCTGGCCAGCCGCTTAGGCGCCGTTGAATCGGCCAGCGCGCGGCTCGCCTTCGGCTGCGCCAGCAGGCGGTCGATGGCCTTGGCCGGCGCGGGCCTCGCAAACAGAAAGCCCTGCATCTCGTCGCAGCCGGCCAGCCGCAACAGCACGCGCTGTTCCTCGGTCTCGACGCCTTCCACCAGCACCGAGACGCCGAGCGCGCGGCCGAGCGCCACGATCGCCTGGATGATCACGCCGCCATTGGAGGAGCGCCCGAGCGCGGCCACAAAGCTCTTGTCGATCTTGAGCTTGTCGAACGGAAAGCGCTGCAGATAGCCGAGATTGGAATAGCCGGAGCCGAAATCGTCGAGCGCGATGCGCACGCCGAGCGCATGTAGATCCGCGATGCGCTTGAGCATTTCGTCGGGATTGTCGATCAGCACGCCCTCGGTGACTTCCAGGATCAGCCGGCTCGGCTCGACCCCGGTTTCGGTAAGCGTGGTGCGCACCAGATCGACGATCGAGCGGTCGCGCACCTGCAGCGGCGACAGATTGACCGCCACGTAGAGATCGGGCCAGCGCTTGGCCTCGGCCAGCGCGCGCCGCAGCACGAAAGCGCCAAGCGTATCCATCAGCCCCATCTGCTCGGCCACCGGGATGAAATTCGCCGGCCCAATCGGCCCGCGCCCGGCATGGGTCCAGCGCAACAGCGCTTCGACGCCGACAATGCGCGCGCCTTGCGCGGAGACGATCGGCTGATAATGCAGCTCCAACTCGTGCGCGCTCAGCGCGCGCGGCAGCTCGCGGCGGATGAATTGCTGCTCGCTCGAAAGACTGTCGATCTCGCGGTCGTAGACGACGATGGTGCCGGGACCTTTTTGCATCGCCGCGCGCAATGCCAGTTCGGCGCGGCGCGTAAGCTCGCCACGGGTGGTGGCGTGCCGCGGCGCCTGCGCGATGCCGGCATGGGCGCTCAGCCGCACCACCGCGTCGATCCAATGCGGACGGGCAATGGCATCGATCGCCGCGCGCAGCACCGACACGGCCTCGACCTCCGGTCCGGCGGTGAAAATGACTGCGAACTCGTCGCTGCCGATCCGGCCAAAGACCGCGTCAGCCGGCAGCACGTCCTTCACCCGCTGCGCGACGGACACGACGATCTCGTCGCTGCCGAGCACGCCGAGCTGCGCCGCAATGTCGGCCAAGCCGTCGAGCTTGATCATCGCGAAGCTCGTGACCCGGTCGCCCTCGCGCTCCGCCAGCGCGCGGTCGAGCAGCTCCAAAAGCTTGGCGTGATTGGGCAGGCCGGTGAGCTTGTCCTCGTCGGCGGCGCGGCGCGCCACCTCCGCGCTCTCGGCCAGGTCGCGCCGCGCCCGGCGCAATTGCGCCAGCGAGACGCCGGCGAAGACGACCAGCAAGATGACGATACCGGCAATGAACGGCATCGCCCGGTACAAGGCCTGCGTCATCGGCTGCGCGGCCTCGAAGGTGAAAAAGCCGACGATGCGGCCTTGGCGGTCGATCACCGGCTGCAGCTCGCGCCCGGCGCGCGGCTGTCGCTCGAACGTCAGCCCTTTGAGGCCGACGCTGTGCTCGACCAAGTGCACAAAGCGCGGATCGACTTCGCCACGCGGACCGAACAAGTCGCGAAATTCACCGATCGCCGCGCGCAACGCGACGTGCTGCTCGGCGGTACGGTGCGCGTCGCTTTGCCGCGCCAAACCGTAACCGATGCCGCCGCAGGCGAGCGTCGCAACGACCGCGATACCCGCCAGCATGACGATCAGGCGCGCGGCCGAGAGTTGGCGCTGCGCGCGCTCCCGCGGCGCGGCCGTTGCATCCCTACCCGGCGAACGCGCCCGGGCAAAGAACGAGCGCTCGGGGCTTGCGCCCCACGTTCCTGCATTGCCCTCGGCCGCCACTGAATTCTCCCCGCACGATGCTGCGGTGCCCGCCGCTCAAGCTAGGGAGATAGCGTTAATGGTCGGTCAGCAAACAAGGTGAATAAAAGATGACTAACCGCAATTTCCGTGTGTGAAACTGGGCTTAGCGCAGGCCGAACCACAGCGTCGCAATGGACAAGAATGAGAAAAAACCGACCACATCGGTCACCGTGGTGACGAACGGGCTGGAGGCCACGGCCGGATCGAACTTCAGCCGGTAGAGCGTCAACGGAATGAGAATGCCGCCGAGCGCCGCCGCGATCAGATTGCAGATCATGGCAAGTCCGATCACCAGCCCGAGCCCCGGCACCTTGAACCAGACATAGGCGGCGATGCCGGTGATCACGGCAAAGGCGATGCCGTTAAGCAGGCCGACCAACACCTCGCGCACGATCACCCGCCAGGCATTGGCGTCGCTCAAGTCGCGCGTCGCCAGCGCGCGCACCGCGACCGTCATGGTTTGGGTGGTGGCGTTGCCACCCTGGCTCGCCACGATCGGCGCCAGCACGGCGAGCGCCACCATCTTCTGCAATTGCCCCTCGAACAGCCCGAGCACCGAAGAGGCCAGAAATGCGGTGGCGAGATTGACCAGCAGCCAGTTGAAGCGGCCGCGGGCGATGGTCCACACGCTGTCGGACAGTTCTTCGTCGTGGGTAACGCCGCCGAGCGCCTTGATGTCTTCTTCCGCTTCTTCTTCGATCACGTCGGCAACGTCGTCGAAGGTGATGACGCCGACCAATCGGTCATCGGTATCGACCACCGGCGCCGCCACCAGGTCGTAGCGCTGGAACAGCCGCGCCACGTCTTCCTGATCCTCGTCGGCGCGCACACGGCGCCGCTCGGCTTCCATCAGCTCGGAGATCGGCACCGGCCGCTTGGTGCGCAGCAGCCGGTCGAGCGGCACGGCGCCGAGGAAATGTCCGACCTCATCGATCACATAAAGCTCATAGTAACGTTCCGGCAGCTCGGCGGTCTCGCGCATATAGTCGATCGCCTGACCTACGGTCCAAGCCGGCGGCACGGCGATGAACTCGCTCTGCATCCGCCGACCGGCGGAATCCTCCGGGTAGTCGAGGCTGCGGGCGAGCGCGACGCGCTCCGACGCCGGCAATTGCTTGAGAATTTCGGCGCGTTCTTCCTGCGGCAGGTCGGCGAGGATGGCGACGGCGTCGTCGGATTCGATCTCGCGCACGCCTTGCGCCACCGTGCGCGGCGGCAATTCCTCGAGAATCTCGTCGCGCACCGCATCGTCCACTTCGGTGAGCGCGGTGAAGTCGAAATCGATGCCGAGCAACTCGACCAGGCGCGGGCGCTCATCGGCCTCCAGCGCCTCCACCAGCGCGCCGAGATCGGCCTCGTGCAGATCGCCGACCAAATGACGCAGCGTGTCGACGTCGCGCGCCTCGATTGCCTGCGCAACGCGCGCAACAACGTCGGCGCGGATGGCGCCGTCCTCGTCGCGCAGCGGTGCGCTGGTTTTCGAATCGAGCATGCCGAGCCTCGACAATAAGTGCGCCGCTTGTACGCCCGGCCACGGGGGCCCGGCAAATGATTAAGGCGCAAACGCCGGCGCGCCGTCAGGGTTGCCGCCGCTTCGGCATTGCGGTCAATTGGCGCATGCTTCGCATACTCGTCATTGCGACTGTCTTGGCGACTGTCTTGGCGCCGCTCGCCGCCTTGGCCGCGCCCTGCCCGGGCAATCCGAACGCGCTCGGCACCGAACGCGTGCTTGCGGTCGACGCCAAGACCACGCCGCGGGTCGGCCGCAAGGAATTCCCGAGCACGCTACCGCTTGGGCCCAAGGAGCTGGTGCTGACCTTCGACGATGGGCCGTGGCCGGGGACCACGCCGCGCGTGCTCAACGCGCTCAAGCACGAATGCGTACGCGCGACCTTCTTTCTGGTCGGCCGCAATACCAGGGAGCATCCGGAGCTTGCCCGCCGCGCGCTGGCCGAGGGCCACAGCATCGGCCATCACAGCTATTCCCATCCTTTGCTCAACCGCATGAAGGCCGCGCGGGCCGAAGCCGAGATCAATCGCGGCATCGCGGAAGACGAATTTGCGCTGTATGGGGTGCGGCGGACCGACGCGGCCACGCCGTTCTTCCGATTCCCGGGATTTGCCGCCAGCCCGGCGCTGCTCGATTGGCTGAACCGGCGCGGCATCGTGGTGTTCGGCGCCGACGTGTGGGCGAGCGACTGGCTGCCGATGACCCCGGAGCGGGAATTGCACCTCATCCTCAGCCGGATCGAGCGGATCGGCCGCGGCATCGTCCTCCTGCACGACATCAAGAGTCAGACCGCCGCCATGCTGCCCGCCCTGCTGCGGGAGCTCAAACGGCACGGCTATCGCATCGTGCACGTGGTGCCGGCCGCAAGCCACAGAGCATCGAATTGATCTAGCGTCGCTTTTTGACCGAGCGTGGCAAAAACATCCCGGTCGCGCCGAATCCGTATACTATTTTATGCGATTTATTTGCCATTAATGTTCGTTTCTCTACGGTGCAGCATGCCCTACCCGGTCGGGGGTCGTGCCGGAAGGCGCGAATGGGCGGGAAGGGGAGCATCAATGCGCTATCTCGTGGCTGTTCTCTGTTGCCTGGCCGGCGGCATGTCCGCGGCCGTTGCGCAATCGGACTCGCCACGGGTCGCAGCCGCGCCCGCACAGCCAATCGTCCTGCGGTCCACCCTGCCGGCCGACGCGCCAGCCGCAACGATAATTGAGCCGACAGCGACGAGGGCGCCCGAGCAGAGGGCGGAGGAAGTTCAGAAATCGGTAGAGCGAGCCGCCGCCAAGCTGGCGAAGACCGATGCCGCGAAGCTTGCCGTGCCGCTGGCTGCCGAGCTTCCTGAACAATGGGCCGAGGAAGTTCAGAAATCGGTCGAACAGGCTGCTGCCAAGCTAGCCAAGGTTGAAGCCGCAAAAGCGGATAAGTCGTCATCCGGCAAGGCTCCCGAGAAAGCTCCGAAACCGATTCAACAAGCCGTTGCCATGCCGACGGCGCGGCCGGCCGATGCGCCCGATGCCAAGCCGGCGGACCAATCGAAGAAAGTGGCGAAAGCCGTCGATGGCGTGGCGCAAACCTGCCCCGGCCATCCGGACGCCATCGGCACCAGCCGCACCATCACCATCAGCCCGAGCGACTACCGCCTGATCGGCACCATCCAATACAAGCACACTCTGCCGCTCAAGGATCACGAGGTGGTGCTGACCTTCGACGATGGCCCGATCCCACCTTACAGCAATGCCATTCTCGACACGCTGGAATCGCAATGCGTGAAGGCCACCTATTTCATGGTCGGCGAGATGGCGCGCAATTATCCCTATATGGTCCGCCGTATCTACAATGCCGGCAACTCCATCGGCACCCACACCCAGCATCATCCGTTCGCCATGCAGCGCCTGTCGGCCGCGCGCGTCGAGAAGGAAGTCGATGGCGGCATCGCTTCGATCGAGGCGGCGATCGGCAATCCGAAAGCGGTATCGCCGTTTTTCCGCATCCCCGGTCTCGGCCGTACCAATGCGATCGAAAGCTTCCTGGAGCGTCAAAAGCTGAGTACCTGGAGCGCCGACGTCGACACCAATGACTGGTGGCGCGGCACCACGCCCAAGGCGATCGTCGATCGCGCCATGAAGCGGCTGAATGCCAAAGGCCGCGGCATCATCCTGATGCACGATATCCATCCCGCCTCAGCACTGGCGCTGCCGCTGCTACTCAAAGAGCTGAAGGCGCATGGCTACCATGTCGTGCATGTGGTGGCGGCGGGCGACCGGCCGAAATCGGTGCCGGAAATCGCGGTCGCGCACCAAAAAGAGAAGCCGGCTTGGCCGAGCGTCATGCGGGAGAAAATGGCCCACCAGCACGCCGGCAAGCACCGGCACGCCAAGGCCGCGCGGCACCACCACATCAAGAAGCACACCGTCAAGCGCGCGAAGCGCAAGCCCCATCTCGCCGCCGGCGACACAGCGAAGGGGTCCTTCGCCGCCGCCCCCGATTGGCATTGGCGCATCGGCCAGAACTAGGCGGGCAAGGCCGGGATTTCCAAACAAGGCTGGTGCGGTCGAGAGGACTCGAACCTCCACGGGTTGCCCCGCTAGCACCTCAAGCTAGTGCGTCTACCAATTCCGCCACGACCGCATTGGGGGATGGGCGAAAAGCCTTGAAAAGCTTCAGCTTTTTGGCCCTCGTCCCGACGAAGCGGGCACGATGTAACAAATAGGTCGTGCAGCGACAAGGGCCGCCCCCGGCGCTTGAACGATTTTCAGGCAGAAAATGCGCCTCAGCGCATGTCGGTCGGCCGCTGCAGCAGCTCGCCGACCTCGACCGCGATGCGGTTGCCATTGACCACCACCGTGCCTTTGGCGACCGACAGGTTGTTGGCGAGGATATTGACGGCGTCGTCCTCGGTAGCGTCCAGTTCGATGATGGCGCCGCGTCCGAGCCGGAGCACCTGATGAATCGGCATTTCGGTGGTGCCGAGCACCACGGTGATGTCGACCGAAACTTTATCGAGTGTGGCCACGTTGCAATTCCCACTGCTCCCGCGCAACTGCGGGCAGGCTCCAAGTCACCATGGTATGGTGAACGGGTGGTTAACGCGCGCGACGAATTGACGGTTGGGCTTGCGGCGCCGCCGGGATCGACGGCGGTCGAATGGCGCGTGAGCGATACGCCGGTGCCTTACCAGGAGGCCGTCGCCTTCATGCAGGGGCGCGCGGCCGCGATCGCCGCCGGCGGCGCGCACGAGCTGGTCTGGCTGCTCGAGCACCCTCCCCTTTACACCGCCGGCACCAGCGCTTTGGCCGCCGACGTGCTCGATGCGCGCTTTCCGGTGTTTGCGAGCGGCCGCGGCGGGCAACTGACCTATCACGGGCCGGGCCAGCGCGTGGCCTATGCGATGCTGAACTTGCGCCGGCGCGGGCCGGACGTGCGCCGCTTCGTCGCCACGCTGGAGGAATGGATCATCCGCGCGCTTGGCCGTTTCAATGTGCGCGGCGAACGGCGCGAGGACCGCATCGGCGTCTGGGTGCGCCGGCCGGACAAGGGCGACGGCTACGAGGACAAGATCGCGGCCATCGGCATCCGCGTCAGCCACTGGGTGACGCTGCACGGCATCGCGCTCAACGTGGAGCCGGACTTGTCGCATTTCTCCGGCATCGTGCCCTGCGGCGTGAGCGCGCCGCGCTACGGCGTCACCAGCCTGGCCGACCTCGGCGTTCTCGCTTCGATGCCGGAGGTCGACATGGCGCTGCGGCGGGAGTTCGAGGCGCTGTTCGGGGCAACCGCAAATCAAGCCGTCGGCAGCATCGAGAACAACTCGCCCGCGCGGCGCAATCTGAAATCGGCGGCGTCGCCTTCGCGCTGATGCAGCGCGTCGACGCGGGCGGCGAACGGTCCGCGCCGGCAGGCTTCGATCACGTCGACGACGACCGCCTCCTCGCCCTTGAACACCGCCTCGACCGAGCCGTCGCGGCGGTTGCGCACCCAGCCTTCCAGCCCGCGCGCGATCGCCTCATATTCGACGAAGGCGCGGAAGCCGACGCCCTGCACGCGGCCTTGCACGACGATGTGGCGGATGACGCTCACGCCAGCTCTCCGACGTCGATGATGCGCGCGCCGGTAAAGCGCGAGCACGACCAGCGCTCGACCGAGCGGATATAGGGCTCCGGCAAGCGCCAGTCGCGCGCGGAAGCCGCGATCATTTCCGCATAGCCCGGTTTCGGCCGCCCGGCCTTGCGCCGGCGCAACAGATAGATCATGGCCGGCACGCGCCGCGCGCCAAAGCGCACCGGCAGGGTGCGCACATCGTAGAGCCCCTTGTGCAGAAATTCATAAGCATGCAGCGCGGCGATATCGCGCGGGGTGAGCTTCCACAGCACCCCATGTACGCTGTCGCCTGGGCTCGGCTTGACCGAGCCCCAGCCGTCGAGCCCGATGAAGAAGGCGTAGCCTTCCAGCGCCGCCGGCCCAAGCGCGCGCGCGCCCGGACAACGGCGCGCCATGGCGGCGCGGCTCATGTTGGAGCCGTAGGCGAAATAAAGCTGCATGACCCCGGCATAGCAGCGCCAGGCCGGCCTTTTCAAATGCGGTGGCCCCGCGCTTCCACTATCGTCGGCCGCGTCCCAAGCAAGGCACGGTGGCTTCCCATGATCCTCATCGACCTCTCCCGCGACATCGAACACAAGATGCAGGTCCTGCCCAACCATCCGCAGGTCATCGTCACGGATTTTTCCACCCATGCCGAGGTGCGGCACGCCGATGGCTACGCCTTCTCCTCTGCCACCAAGGCGCTGGTGCTGGGCGACCATGCCGGAACGCACGTCGATGCGCCCTGCCATTTCAACGCCGATCCGAAAGCGGCGTCGATCGATCAGGTGCCGCTGGAGAACTATTTCACCGAGGCGGTCTGTCTCGACCTCTCGCATAAGCCGCTGAAGACCGACATTTCGATCGAAGACCTCGAACAGGCCGAGAAGGCCGCTGGCGTCACCATCAAGCCCAAGGACACCGTGCTGCTGCACATGGATTTCTTCCGCCGCACCCACGGCACGCCCGCTTTCCTCACCGATTTCCCAGGGCTCACCAAGGAATCCGCCACCTGGCTCGGCAACAAGGGCATCGGCATGTTCGGCGTCGAGGCGGTGAGCCCCGGCCGGCCGGGCCGCAACAATTTCGAAGTGCATCACGTCTGCCGCGACCTCGGCTTCACCCACATCGAGGGGCTCTGCAATCTCGACAAGCTGGTGGGCAAGGGCCGCTTCCGCTTCATCGGCTTCCCGATCAAGATCAAGGGCGGCACCGGCGCGCCGATCCGCGCGGTGGCATGGCTGGACGGCTGAGCGTCAGGCGAATGCCAGAATGACCGCGTCCACCGCCAGGTTGTCGCCGGGCGGCACTTCTGACAAGCCGTCCGAAATTATTCCGCGGCCTGCGCCGGCCAGGTCGCCGCCGCTTCAGCCTGTTTGTTGAGGCTGGCGAAGTCCGCCTTCGGCCAGAACTCGGCCACCCACGAAACATAGGCCTGCACCTTTGCCGGATCGAGATCGAGCGAGCGCTTGATCAGGTTGACCTCGTCCTGTTGTTCGATCGGCACCTGAAGACTGTCGTTCATTCGGTTGATCATGTTGAACATGGCAGAGACGAAGGTGAGTTCGACAATTTCCGCGTCCGTGAATAGCCGCTTCATCGCGGCAAAAAGGTCATCACGCTTGGCAGCCGTATTCTGCGTCACCGCCTCCGCCCATTGCACCGCGGTCTTCTCCCGCTCCGACAGCGTTTTCGATTGCAGATAGTCGTTGCCGCTGATCTCGATGATCTCTTCATGCGTGATGCCGGCGGCCTGGCCCAGCGCGGTATTGTGCGCATAGCAATAACGGCAGCCATTCACGTGGCTGGTCTTGATCACCACAAGTTCCTTGATGCGGCCCGGCAGGCGGCTTCCCGGCCACTGACGTTGCACGGCGGCATTGAAAGGCAACAGCAACATCGCCAGCCATGGCGCGTGCGAGATGGTGCGGTAGAAGTTGGGAACTCGGCCAAGCAGCCCGATGACGGCCTCATAAAAGCGCGCGAGGTCGCCGGAGATATCTTCTTTCTCGATTTTCGGTAGCCGCTGCATGTCGTTCTCCCTTGGATTCGGAGCCGGGGGCGCCGATCGTATGGACAAGTATAGCCCCGCGACAGGAGGTCCTAGACAAACTCCAAAATCACCGCATCCACCGCCAGGCTGTCGCCGGGCTTGGCGTTGATCTTCTTGACCGTGCCGTCGATCTCGGCGCGCAGCACGTTTTCCATCTTCATGGCTTCCACCACGGCCACGGTCTCGCCGGCCTTGACCTCCTGGCCTTCCTTGACCGCGATCGACACCACCAACCCCGGCATCGGGCACAGCACATGCTTGCCGGTGTCGGCGACTTTTTTCGGCGGCATCAGCCGCGCATAACGCGCCTCGCTCTCGGTGTAGACGTAGGCTTTGGTCTCGACGCCGCGGTAGGCGAGCGCGAAACCGTTCGGAACGGTGCGCACCTGCACCGACACCGGCTCGCTGTTGATGGTGCCGGTCCATACCAGGTCGCCCGGCTGCCAGACCGATTGCAAATGGCGCCGGCCGCCTTTCTTGCCCTCGCCCGGAAAGCGCACCTCGATGGTGCCGTTCTCGCGCTTGACGTCGAGACGGTATTCGGTTTCGCCCAGCCAGACCGCGCGATGGCTCTCGCGCGTCACCGGGCGGCCCACGATCTGCCCGGAAATGCGCCGCTTGCGCTCGCCCAGCACGTGATCGATGGCCGCGGCGACACCGGCTATCACCAGCGCGCGCTCGCCCTCCGGCGCATGTGGATGGAAACCGTGCGGGAATTCCTCGGCGATGAAGCCGGTCGACAATTTGCCGGCGCGCCAGCGTTTGTGCGCCATCAACGCGGCGAGGAACGGGATGTTGTGGCGGATGCCGTCGAGCGTGAAGGCATCAAGCGCGTCGGCTTGCGCCTCGATCGCCGCCTCGCGCGTCGCGGCGTGGGTAACGAGCTTGGCGATCATCGGATCGTAATAGAGCGAAATCTCGCCGCCTTCGTAGACGCCGGTGTCGTTGCGTACGGTGATGCCGCGCCGGCTCATCTCCGGCGGCGGCCGGTAGCGCGTCAGCCGCCCGGTCGACGGCAGAAAATTACGGTACGGGTCCTCGGCATAGATGCGGCTCTCCACCGCCCAGCCGTTGAGCTTCACGTCGCTTTGCTTGATCGCGAGCTTCTCGCCCGCCGCGCTGCGGATCATCTGCTCGACCAGATCGATGCCGGTGACGAGCTCGGTCACCGGGTGCTCGACCTGCAGCCGCGTGTTCATCTCCAGGAAATAGAAGCTCTTGTCCTGGCCGGCGACGAATTCGACGGTGCCGGCCGAGTCGTAGCCGACCGCCTTGGCGAGCGCGACCGCCTGCTCGCCCATCTTCTTGCGGGTCGTAGCATCGAGCAGCGGCGACGGCGCCTCTTCGACCACTTTCTGATTGCGCCGCTGGATCGAGCATTCGCGCTCGCCGAGATAGATGACGTTGCCGTGCTTGTCGCCCAGCACCTGGATTTCGACGTGGCGCGGATCGACAATGAATTTTTCGATGAACACGCGGTCGTCGCCGAACGAGGATTTCGCCTCCGAGCGCGCGCGCGCGAAGCCTTCCGCCACCTCGGCCTTGGCATAGGCGATGCGCATGCCCTTGCCGCCGCCGCCGGCGGAGGCCTTGATCATCACCGGATAGCCGATCTCTTCGGCGATCTCGATCGCCTGGTTGTCGTCCTCGATGACGCCGAGATGACCGGGCACGGTGGAGACGCGTGCCGCGGCCGCCGCTTTCTTCGACTCGATCTTGTCGCCCATGGCGGCGATGGCCTTCAGGTTCGGCCCGATGAAGACGATGCCGGCGTCTTTCAGCGCCTGAGCGAAAGCCTCGCGCTCCGACAGGAAGCCGTAACCGGGATGCACCGCCTCGGCGCCCGAGGATTTGCAGGCGGCCACGATCTTGTCGATCACCAGATAGCTTTTCGCCGCCTCCGGCGGGCCGATGGGAATGGCGCTGTCGGCCATGGCGACGTGCAGGGCGTCCTTGTCGGCCTCCGAATAAACGGCGACCGTTTCGATTCCCATCTTGCGCGCGGTCTTGATGATCCGGCAGGCGATTTCGCCGCGGTTGGCGATCAAAATTCGCTTGAACATGTGGACTATGAGATTCCCACCGAAACTACGACGCGCAGCCGGCAACTGTTACATTAGCGTCTTACTTGAGGGGTATCCAGCAAGCAGCTTCATTTTGGGGGATACAAAATGACGATACGCGCTCTTCTGCTGGGCGGCGTGGCGATGTTCGGCTGCGCCCTGGTCACGCCGGCGCAAGCCGAGACCCCGGCTCCGCTGAAGGTAAAATCGGTCGAATTCACGCCGACCCCGGCGCCCACCAATGCGCTCGAAATGACGCAGCCCTATACGCGATCGCAGGCCGTGGTCACGCTCGCCGACGGCAGCAAAAAGACCTTCCCGTTGAGCTATCAAGTGCTGCATCGCTCCGGCGACTATGTCGGCGGCTGGTATGCCGGGCTCGTGGTCGACAAGAGCGGCAAGCCGATCACCCAGTCGGCCGCCGACAAGAAAGGCAACGTCGCGCGCGGGCCGTTTTTCTCCGCCGGCGCCGACGGCACCTCGATGCTGGTCGTCCCCAACGCCAAGGTGGACGGCGTCAAGGGCCACACCGTGTTCCTGATCAATCACCTGGAATACGAAACCGAGGCCGACAATATCGACCCGAGCAAGCCGCCGGTCCGGCTTTACGCCGCGCTGCCGATGGCGATGAACCTCACCGTGCTCGACCAGGACCCGGCAACCGGCAAGCTCACGCCGGTGAAAATGTCGAACGTGGATTTCTCCGGCGTCGACGGCTTGTGGATCCCGTGCAACGGCTCGACCACGCCCTGGATGACGCATCTCGGCGGCGAGGAATACGAGCCGGACGCGCAGCATTTCGAGCAGCACCCGCTCGAGGCCATGAACCTCTATTTCGGCACGATGGGAAAGACAGCGGCGCAAGGCGGCGCCAATCCCTACCATTACGGCCATCTGGTCGAGGTCAAAGTCGCGGCCGACGGCGCCACCACGGTCACCAAGCATTACGCCATGGGCCGGCTCGCCTTCGAATTGGGCGAGGTGATGCCCGACCGCAAGACGGTCTACCTCGGTGATGACGGCGACGACGTGATCCGCGCCATGTTCATCGCCGACAAGCCGGAGGATCTATCGGCCGGAACGCTCTATGCCGCCAAATGGACGCAGACGGATGGCGACAATTTCGGCTCCGCCAAGCTCACCTGGATCGAGCTCGGCCACAGCAGCAATGCCGAGATCAAGGCCATGGTCGACAAGGGGCTGAAGTTCAGCGACATCTGGGAGGTGGCCAGCGCGCCGGCGGCCGGCTTCAAGCCGCTCTATGTCTATTTCGGTACCGGCGGCAAGACGAAACTTACTTATTACAAGCTCAAGCCCGGCATGGAAAAGGCCGCCGCATTCCTGGAAACCCGCCGTTACGCCGCCTATCTCGGCGCCACCACCGAGTTCACCAAGATGGAAGGCCAGGCACACAACGCCGCCGACAAGAAGCTCTATACGGTCATCAGCTATGTCCGCAAAGGCATGATCGACGGTCAAAACAAAGACCGTCCGCAGGACGACATCAGATTAGCCGGCAATGCCAAGGACCTGACCTGCGGCGTCGTCTATGAGAGCCGCATGGCCGGCGGCCAGAACGACACGGCTGGCGGCAAGATCGCCAGCGACTGGGTCGCGGTCGACATGTCGGCGCTGGTGTACGGCGCGCGTCAGCCGGCCGAACCCCCCACCGGCCAATTCGACAAGTGCAACACCGAGATGGTCGCCAACCCCGACAACATCAATTATTCCGAAGCGATGCGCACGCTGTTCATCGGTGAGGATTCGGGCAATCACCTCAACAATTTCACCTGGGCCTTCAACGTCGACACCAAGAAGGCCGTGCGCATCTTCAGCGCGCCCGCCGGCGGCGAGAACACGGGTCTCAAGGTCTACGACAATGTCAATGGCCGCGCCTATCTGACGGGCAACGTCCAACACCCCGGCGCCGCGGAAGACCTGCATAAGTATCCGCCGCAAATCAAAGCCGAGCTGCGCAAGCTGGTCGACGAGCGCGGGATCGTGGGTTATTTCGGCGGTCTGCCGGCCATGACGCGATAAAGAGCGCTTTCGGCCGCATAAGAGCGCTACGCCGGCCCGTTCGGCGGAGCGGGCAAAATTCTTTTACGCCAACGCCCGCCCGCCGAAACGCTGTCCTGTCCGGCGGCGGTCAAACGACCGATCGATGCTCTTTCGCCTGTCGCCCCTTCCCCCTTGGCGCGGACCGCTATATCTAAGCGGGCGAATGCAAGCGCGTCGGAACGCGACGATTTGGAGGGTAGATCATGACGTTGGCGATTGGCGACACGGCGCCCGATTTCGAGGCGGAGACCACCGAAGGCAGGATTCGTTTTCATCAATGGCTGGGCAATTCCTGGGCGGTGCTGTTCTCGCACCCGAAGGACTTCACGCCGATCTGCACCACCGAGCTCGGCACCATGGCCCGGCTGAAGCCGGAATTCGACAAGCGCAACACCAAGATCATCGGGCTGTCGGTCGATCCGGTCGATAACCACAACAAATGGGCGGTCGACATCAAGGACGTGGTGGGCTTTGCGCCCAACTATCCGATGATCGGCGATACCGATCTGAAGATTTCCAAGGCCTACGGCATGCTGCCGGCCTCGACCGGCGGCACCTCGGAAGGCCGCACGCCGGCCGACAATCAGACCGTGCGCAACGTCTTCATCATCGGCCCCGACAAGAAGATCAAGCTGATCCTGGTCTATCCGATGACCACCGGCCGCAACTTCGACGAGGTGCTGCGCGTGCTCGACTCGCTGCAACTCACTGCCAAGCACCGCATGGCGACGCCGGCGAATTGGAAACAGGGCGAGGACGTGCTCATGACCGGCGCGATCACCGATGAAGAGGCCAAAAAGCTGTTTCCGCAAGGCTGGAAGACGCCAAAGCCTTACATCCGTATCGTGCCGCAGCCGCGCGACTGACGCGGTATTTGGTGCGGAGATTGCGGGGCGCGGCGCAACGCCGCGCCCTTCGCATTTTTTGATCGGCTGGGTTTACAAGACGCCGCGACGCTCCCTCGATTCCGCATTAGCGCCCTGCTCTTGCTTTCCGGCGCGCCTGACGCGATTGTCTCGCCGCCCGCGCCCTGGAGCAATTGCAGATGAACAAGCTTGCTGAATCGCAGCCGCCCTTCGCCCAGTTTCTGGGATTCAAGATCACCCACGTGTCGCCCGAACGCGTCACCGCCGAGCTTGAAGCGCGACCGGAGCTCAACAACCGCTTCGGCATCATGCACGGCGGCGCCATCATGTCGCTCGCCGACAATCTCGGCGGCACCGCCACCACCGCCAATCTAAAAGACGGTCAGTCCACGGCGACGATCGAAAGCAAGACCAACTTTTTCGCCTCCATCCCGATCGGCGATACCGCCTATGCCGAATGCACGCCGCTGCATCGCGGCGGCAGCACCATGGTCTGGCAGACGCGCATCACCCGCAAAGACGGGCGGCTTTGCGCGCTGGTGACCCAGACGCAGATCGTGCTCAATCGCGCGAAGTGAAATCGGTTCAGCTTTCCGCCGCCACCGAGGCCGCGGCATCGGCCGCCGCCGGAGGCGCAGCGGCGCCACGGTTAGCCATCACCACGCCGACCGCGCAGACCACGATGCCAAGGACCGACACGGCATCCAGCTTCTCGCCGAACAGCACAAAGGCGAACAGCGCGGTGACCGCCGGCACCAGATAGAACAGGCTGGCAAAGCCGGTCGCCGCCGAGCGGCGGATCAGCCAATACATCAACGCCACCGCCCCCACCGACATCACCAGCACCAGCCAGGCCATGGCGAAGACCAATTCGCCGCTCCAATGGATGATGCGCGTCTCGAAGGCGAAGGCGCCGATCCAGAACAGACTGCCGGCGGCGACATATTGCACCAGGTTGCCGGTGCGCCAGTCGATCGGCCCGCAATAACGCTTCTGATAAAGCGTGCCGAAAGTGATGCCGAGCAGCGAAACCAGGCTGGCGCTCCATCCGAGCCAGGTGCCTGAGCCGCTGACGCTGCGGTCGTGCAGCACCAGCAAGACGCCGATCAGGCCGAGGACGAGCCCGGTCCATTGCAGCCGCGTCACCCGCTCCCCCATGAAACGGTTGGCGATGGTCGAGGTGAGCAGCGGTTGCAGCCCGGGGATCAAGGCCGAGATGCCGGCCGGCACGCCCTGGCTGATCGCGATGAAGACGCCGCCGAGATAAAGTCCGTGCACCATCGCACCCGCCGCCATGCTGTGCCCGATCTCGGCGCCGCGCGGCCAGCGCGCGCGCACGGCGAGCGCGATCGCGGCGAGGATCAGCACCACGAACACCATCCGCACCGCCAGGAAGGTGAACGGTTCGATATAGGGCAGACCGAATTTGGCGCCGATGAAGCCCGAGCTCCACAGCAAGACGAAGATCATCGGCGCTGCCGTTGTCGCGGCGCTGCTCAAACGCGTCGTGGTGTTGTGGTTGCCGGCGGCATTCATGGCGAGAATGCGGCTATAGCACCTCGCCGCCGTTCTGACTGCCCCTATTTCGTAACGCGCCAGTTCCCGCCCGATGCGCCGAGCGCGAAAGCCCGCTGACGCGCCGCGGCCTGCCTAGAGTCTGATCCGTTCAGATTGAATCAGAATGCCGCCTAACATTTTGCTGGCGCATGATCTTTTCCGAAAACCGGTTCGCCACTTTTCGGGATCATGCGCTAGCCGAATATCCCGTAAATGCCGAAGCCGACGCTGGCGCTCAGCACGGCTTCAAGTGCCTGGAACTGTATCTGGCTCAGTTCGGCGCTGAAATAAGGGAAGATCATCCGCCCGACCGGCAGCATGACGGCCGCCACTAGGCCGATGCACAGCAGCTTGGCAATGAATGGCCGATCGATCTTCACGGAACGCTCTCCCTACGGACCTTCGCAACGTCAATTATCCTGTTTGCGGGCGTGCTTCAATCAGGTTTGGAAGGCCTCATCGACCGGCACCCGGTAGCCATTGGCGAGCCGGTTGGTCTCGTTGGCCATGCCGGTTACCGCCATCACCTCGCCGAACATGGCTTCGGTCATGCCGGCCTTGCGCGCCGAAGCGGTGTGGCTGGCAATGCAATAGGCGCAGCCATTGGTGACCGAGACCGCGAGATAGATCATCTCCTTGGTGAGCGGATCGAGCGCACCCGGCGCCATGATCTCCTTGATGCTCTCCCAGGTGCGTTTGAGCGTCGCCGGGTCGCGCGCCAGATATTTCCAGAAATTGTTCACGTCCGGCACGTTGCGGGATTTCTTGATGTCGTCATAGACGGCGCGCACTTGCGGCGAGGCATCGGCGTATTCGACGGGCGGAGGCGTTGCCATGGGACGATCCTGACATGAAGGGTTCGACGGCCGATTGTGACGCGCTTTGGCGCAATCACCAAGCTCCCACGAATTCGTGATTTTGCATCGGTCAATTGTGACCCCATCGGCCCCACCCGCTTTGCTAGGAGCAGGCGACACCGACAAACCGGGGGAATTCCCATGCTGAACCGACGCACGCTCATCGGCACGCTGGCCGTTGCGACCGCCCTGCCCTTCACCGCCGTTGCCTCGGCGATGTCGCCGCAGACATTCGACGACAAGGCATTCGCCGCCGCCCAAAACGCCGGCAAGCCGATCCTCCTGCATGTCACCGCACCCTGGTGCCCGACCTGCAAGGCGCAGGCGCCGATCCTGTCGAAGCTCGAGGCGCAGCCGAAATTCAAGGAATTGGTCGTGCTCAACATCGACTTCGATTCGAAAAAAGATCTGCTGCGCAAATTCAACGTGCGCAGCCAGAGCACGCTGATCGTGTTCAAGGGTAAGCAGGAAGCCGGCCGCTCCACCGGCGACACCAACGCGGCCTCGATCGAAAGCCTGCTCGACAAGGCGATCTGATGGCCGCGCTCGCTTTGCTGGCGGGCGTTCTCTCCACGCTCTCGCCTTGCGTGCTGCCGCTGTTGCCGGTCGTGCTCGGCGCGGCATTGACCGAGCACCGCTTCGGGCCGGTCGCGCTTGCCGCGGGCGTGGCGCTGTCGTTCGTCATCATCGGCCTGTTCGTTGCCACCATCGGCTTTACCATCGGGCTCGACCAGGACCTGTTTCGCAACATCGCGGCGGCGCTGCTGATCGTGATCGGCGCGGTGCTGCTGCTGCCGCGTCTGCAGGCGCAGGTGGCGGTCGCCGCCGGGCCGTTCGGCAATTGGGCGCAAGCCCAAGCCGGCGGCATGTCGCGCAGCGGGCTGGCCGGCCAGTTCGCGGTCGGGCTGTTGCTCGGCGCGGTGTGGAGCCCTTGCGCCGGACCGACGCTCGGCGCCGCTTCGCTGCTGGCGGCGCAAGGCAAGAATTTGGGCCAGGTCGCCGTGACCATGCTGGCCTTCGGGATCGGCGCCGCCGCGCCGCTGCTGCTGCTTGGCGTATTGTCGCGCGAGGCGCTGATGCGGTGGCGCGATCGCCTGCTGAGCGCCGGCAAGACCGGCAAGATCGCGCTCGGCCTGGTGCTGCTGGCGACCGGCGTGTTCATCATCAGCGGCATCGACAAGCGTATCGAGACCATATTGGTCGACGCCTCTCCGGCCTGGCTGACGCATTTGACCACGCGGTTCTAGGCCCTTACGACGAATCGATGACAACCGATCCGGTTCTGCGCTAGCATGCTGCCCGGGCGCGGCATCAGGCTCGGAGTTGTACGTGTCGCAATTCTACGATCACGCGATTGGCGCGGTGCGCGCGCTCTATGACCGCCGCATCGCGACGCCGGCGACGCTCGAGCCCGCGCATTATTTCCCCAATGCGGCGCGCTTCAGCGAGCGCTGGACCGACATCCGCCGCGAGGCGCTCGCCGTCGGCGGGCAGTTGCACAAGCTGCCGCGCTTCCACGATTTGATGCCGCAGCAGGCCGACATCTCGGCCAATGACGGGCGCGACTGGCGCATGTTCATCATGAAAGCCTATGGCGTGCCGGTGGAGGCCAATCTTGCGCGCTGCCCGACCGTCGCCAGACTGCTCGATGAGACGCCGGAAGCGGTGTCCTGCCTGCTGTCGTTTCTGGCGCCCGGCAAACATATCCCGGTGCACCGCGGCCCGTTCCGCGCCATCTTGCGCTTTCATCTGATGCTGTCGATGCCGTGCGATGCGGACGGCCAGCCGGCCTGCGAGATGACGATCGACGGCGTGCCCTATCGTCTCGCCGACGGCGAAAGCCTGTTGTGGGACGACACCTTTCCGCACGAGGTGTGGAACCGCAGCGATCAGGTGCGCATCGCGCTTCTGCTCGACGTCTGGCGCAAGGACATGCCGGCCGACATCGCGCTGCTGTCGCAAGGCTTCATGCTGCTGGCGAAGACGCTGATCCGCACCCGCGCCATGACGTATGCGGCGTGAGCCCCCTCCTTTGTCATTGCCGGGCTCGACATCGCAAGTCGGGTATACCCGACTTGCGGCGCTCCCACGTGCAGAACGCGGGCAAGCGCGAGTTCTGATACTATCCATGATGACGGTCGGCCCGCATTGACTTACACACGAGCGCGAGTGCCGAAGTACATCATGGCTGCCCGGGTCAAGCCCGGGCATGACAATTGAAAGGCAACGACCATGCCCAAATCGCCCGACTATTTCCACGGCAAGACCATCGTCATCACCGGCGCCGCCAGCGGCATCGGCCGGGCGGCCGCGCTGATCTTCGCGCGCGAGGGCGCCAACGTGGTGTGCGCCGACATCAACGAGAAAGGCGTCGCCGAGACCGCCGAACAGATCAACGCGCTCGGCGGCCAGACGCTGGCGCTCACCATCGACGTCACCAAGCGCGCGGCGGTCGCGGACATGGTGGAGCTCGCGCTCAACGATTTCGGCCGCATCCATTTCCTGTTCAACTCGGCGGGCTCTGCGCTCGCCCGCCGCAAATTCCTCGACATCGACGACGACCTGTTCGAGCGCACCTACGACCTCAACGTGAAGGGCACCTTCTACGGCATGCAGGCGGTGCTGCCGCACATGCTGGAGAACAAGTTCGGCGTCATCGTCAATGTCGGCTCGATGGCGGCCAAGCGCGGCGGACCCGGCACCTCGGTGCATTACGCCTCCGCCAAGGGCGCGGTGGTGACCATGACCATGGGCGTGGCGCGCGAGTTCGCCACCCAAGGCATCCGCTGTCTGTCGATCTCGCCCGGGCCGATCGACACCGCCTTTGCCGCGGCGGCCGCCACCTCGCCCGAGCTGAAGCAGAAGATGCTCGACGACGTGCCGATGAAACGTTTCGGCAAGCCGGAGGAGATCGGCGAACTGGTGCTGTTCATGTGCTCGGACGCCTGCGAATTCATGACCGCCGATACCGTCTTCGCGAACGGCGGCGGCGGCTGGCGGTAAGCAATGACGACGTGGTGCCGATTCGAGAAAGACAATCAGACAAGCTACGGCCTGATCGAAGGCGATCAGGTGATCGCCGTCGACGGCATTCCGTGGGGCGAGCACAAGCGCACCGCCGTTCGCATCCCCTCGCCGGCGTCAAGCTGCTGATCCCCGTCGTGCCGCCGACCTTCTATTGCGTCGGCATCAATTACGCCGACCACATCCGCAAGATGGCCGCCATGCGCAGCACCGAGCCGGTATTCCCCAAGAAGCCGGACATCGGCTATCGCGCCAACAACGCGCTGATCGCGACCGAGGAGCCAATCGTCAAGCCGGCCGACGCCGGCGACGCCTTCCAGTACGAAGGCGAGCTGGTCGCCGTGTTCGGCAAGCGCGCGCGCAACGTCAGCCGCGAGAACGCGCTCGATTATGTGTTCGGCTGGACCATCGGCAACGACGTTTCCGAGCGCGCCTGGCAGAAGGACGACCGCACGCTGTGGCGCGCCAAGAACGCCGACACCTTCAAGCCGATGGGGCCGTGGATCGTCACCGGGCTCGACCCCGACACGATGGAGACGACCATCCGCGTCAACGGCCAGGAGACCGACCGCTTCGCCACCAACAACATGATCTTCGATGCGCCGACCTACATCGCGGAAGTGTCGAAATACTGCACCATCGAGCCGGGCGACGTGATGTGGATGGGCACCGACGGCGTGCCGGCCAACATCAAGCCGGGCGACACGGTGGAGATCGAGATTTCCGGCATCGGCGTATTGCGCAACAAGGTGGTGCAGGGGACGTAGCGTAGATTTGTCATGGCCGGGCAAAAGGCGCGAAGCGCCGTCTTCGCGCACTATGACCCGGCCATCCATGAGGCCGCACGGCAGATTCAATCTGACGTAAGGCTAGTGTTAGCAGCGCCGCATCATGGATGCGCGGGTCATCCTCGGGTCAAGCCCGAGGACAGGCGCCCGCGCATGACGCCGTAGCCGCTGCAGCGCGCGCGCCTTCCAATTCAGTTGTCAAACAGCCCGATTAAGCCAACGCCGCGCATGATCGCTTGCCTTTACCCTCCCCTGCAGGGGGAGGGTCGACCGCCGAGCGTTCGCGAAGGCGGCGGGGTGATCTTCGGCGCGAAAGTTTTCACCCCACCCCGCTCGCTTCGCTCGCGACCCTCCCCCTGCAGGGGAGGGTGACGTGCGCAAGCGTCAGCGCCCGTGTTCTTTGTCGAGGCGCCGGGGTCGCCTGTCTTCCGCCTTCGCCCGCCGGCTTCGGCGGACAAGTTCCGTCCCTCCTGAAAAGGAGGGGGTGGAGCGCCGTAAGGCGCGTCCGGTATCCTTCCGTTGCCGCGTTCGTTGCCGAACGCGGGCGCCTCTCGGCGCTCCACAAGCGGCGATTTCGGATCCCGGGTCCGCGCTTCCAGGAATACGCCCTATGCTGGTCATCGGGCCTCAAGCGTGCAGGCTCAACGCCTGAACACGCTTTCGGCAGCGCGCCAGCCCTCAGGCGGCCTGTCCAGCGAGCTCCTCGCAGAAGGGTCGTAGTGCCCAACGGGTCGGGTCCCGGGACCTCCCGGTGCCGCGGTTACGAGCCGCGACAGCAGGCGCCGCATCCCACCCCGCCGCCATGACGTCTCATGACAACGCCCTCCGACCGGATGGGACGGCGTTAGGATAATATACTTGGGATTTTAGTCAAGGGCTTTTTTGTCTTCGTCCGCGCAGGCGGACGATCCATTACGCTCGCCACTGGCCTGTGATTACTGAGTCCCCGCCGGAGCCTGTCATCGGGCCGCGCTTCGCGCGGACAAGTTGGCGGGGACGACAGCGGAGAACGCCGCGCCGCCCTAGCCGTCCCGCTCCTCGGCCAGCGTCACGATATCGCGCGTGCGGGTGACGCCCTCCGGCCAGGCGCGGTTGAAGTCGGCGATCAGCGCCTTGAACTCGTCCGAGCCGAGCGCGGCGTCGCAAGCTACCTTGTCGGCGAAGCGATAGACGGCGTAGTGCACGCCCTCCTCCACCGTGCTCCAGGCGCGCCAGGCCTTCTCGCATTTGAAGGCGCGGCATCGCCCACGGCAGGTGGTCGGTCGAATACCAATGGTCGAACTTGTCGCGCAGGTTGGGCGCGACGACGGCGCGGACGAGGAAGAGTGTGGCGGGCATGGGATCAAACCACCTGCTGAAAACACCAACCTATCACTTGGAGTCCGATCCGTTCGGATTGAATCAGAATGCCGCCTAACATTTTGCTGGCGCATGATCTATTCCGAAAACCTGTTCCCATCCCCGATCGGGGTCGAGGATATGCTTTTCGGGATCGTGCGCTAGCAGCCGAAGCACTGTTGCCCTTCGAATTGAACGCGACGCCCGACGTGCCGCCGAAAGTCGTGCCGGACGGCAGCTTGAAGGATTCGGGGACGGCAACGTAGGGCAGCGGTGGGGGTGACATATTGGAGATGAACTGTGGCCGTTAGCTGGGCGGTTAGAACTCAGGACACGGACACGTTAGCGTGCGTCCGCCCAGCCATCTCAAGATACTTGACGCGCAACGGCCGGCTTCTGCGCGACATGGAACGTGCCGCGCACAAAGGCGTCAGGTTCGTACCGACGCTTACAGCCCGACGAAGCTGCGCAGCGTCTTCACCGTCGCCTCGGCGTCCTTGGCCTCCTCCGTGGTGAGCACGGTGGTCTCGCCCGAACGCCGGTGCATAACGCTATGATAGAGCGTGGCGCCCGACATGGCGTCTTTCTCCGACTTCACCGCGATGTCGTCGATCTCGGTGAGCGGGAACACGACCGGCTTTGTGTTCCAAAACAACATCTTGCGCTGCAACACCGCCTGGCCGGCCGCCTTGTCGAGCGTCAGCGTCGTTCCGCCGTCCTTCACAATGACCCTGTTCGATTCATTCTCAACTCTGGCCATGGCAGGTCCCCCATTGGTTCCCTACGCCGCCATTTTAGCAAAACCTGAAACCGGGACACCGTGACCCGACGCCGCGGCTCGGCGTCAGCCTGATGGCTAGAGAGGCAAATTATCGTGCTTCCTGGCCGGCATCTGAACGTGCTTGTGCAGCAACATCGCCAGCGCCCGCGCGATGCACTTGCCCGTCGCGTGCGGCATGATTACGTCGTCGCGCTCAGCCGCCATTGTCATGAGTTTCCTTCAACGTCCGGCATTTTTCCTCCCGCCGTTTGATAGAAGCCAGCGAGTTGTTTCGCGAGCAGGGCACCCAACAACTCTTCCATTTTCGACACCTCTAGTCTGCCGTTCCGCCATGCCGTGTCTGCCGCGTCCAACGCATCGAAATAGGGCGTACGGTTCTCGACGATCTGATCAGGGATGGTGGGCGTGCCCGGAGGAATGGCGCCCGCGCGAATTGACAGGACGACGTAGGAGAGAATGCGCGATGTCCGGCCATTGCCGTCGGCAAATGGATGAATCCAGTTCAGCCGCCACATGATATAGGCGGCCAAATGCAGCGATGTGCTCGCTTCCCAATGGTCGTTGACATAGTCGCACATGTCTTCGGTGAGTTCGGGCACGAGGTGGGCGCCGACCGGCTCGTGTTTGCTGCCCTCGATCTTCACGCCCGCCGGGCGGAAATTGCCGGCATAGCTGCTGATACCGGCGAGAGCCTCGCGATGAAGGGCAAGAATGAGTGACAGTCGTAGTTTGAAGGCACCACGTTCAAGCGCGGTTTGGACGGCTTTGATACCGGCGTCGTATTGGCGAAAGCCATTTCGGGCTTCGGCGGCTGCGCGAGCCTTCGGGTCAGCAATCAGCGGGGCTTCGAGTGCCCGGCTATTCCGCCGCTCGCTCCCGCTTTCCGGCATCGGCCTCTCGCGCCAACTTCTCGGCCTCCTGATCGACCATTTCCCGCGTGATCAGGCTGTTTTCAATGGCCGTATTGCCATAGACGAAGCTGCGGCGCTGCGCTTCCAACTGCGCCGGGCTTTGTTTGGCCGTCTTGGCCGCTTCCAAGAGCTTTTTCAGACCGTCGTTCATGGGCGCAACATATACAGAGTCGGGTTCGATTGCCACCGCCCTCACACCGGCAAATTATCGTGCTTCCTGGCCGGCATCTCCACGTGCTTGTGCCGCAGCATCGCGAGCGCCCGCGCCAGCCGCCGGCGCGTTGAGTGCGGCATGATCACGTCGTCGATATAGCCGCGCTCGGCGGCGACGAACGGCGACAAAAAACGCGCCTCGTATTCCTTGGTGCGGGCTGCGATCTTCGCCGCGTCGCCGATGTCGGCGCGGAAGATGATCTCGACCGCGCCCTTGGCGCCCATCACCGCGATCTGCGCCGTCGGCCAGGCGTAATTCAGGTCGCCGCCGACGTGCTTCGAGGCCATCACGTCATAGGCGCCGCCGAAGGCCTTGCGCGTGATCACGGTCACCAGCGGCACCGTGCACTGCGAATAGGCGAACAGCAGCTTGGCGCCGTGCTTGATCAGCCCGCCATATTCCTGGTCGGTGCCGGGCAGGAAGCCGGGCACGTCGACGAAGGTGACGATGGGGATGCCGAAGGCGTCGCAGAAGCGCACAAAGCGCGCCGCCTTGCGCGAGGCGTCGCTGTCGAGCACGCCGGCCAGCACCATCGGCTGGTTGGCGACAAAGCCGACGGTTGAGCCCGCGATGCGGCCGAAGCCGGTGACGATGTTGCGCCCGTAGGCTTGCGACAATTCGAAGAAGTCGCCCTCGTCCACCACCTTCAGGATCAGTTCCTTGATGTCGTAGGGCTTGTTGGGATTGTCGGGGATCAGCGTGTCGAGCGATTTATCCATG
Source organism: uncultured Alphaproteobacteria bacterium (assembly GCA_963727555.1). GTDB lineage: Bacteria > Pseudomonadota > Alphaproteobacteria > Rhizobiales > Xanthobacteraceae > Pseudolabrys. The sequence goes on from CAVSGT010000002.1 coordinate 612,995, forward strand.
CGGTCGGGATCGTCCTCGCTCGGCCATTGCGGCACGCCGCCCTCGTTGTTGGCCGGCAGGAAGTCGATCAGCCGGCGCATCTGAAGGAGACATTCCACGTCGTTCTCGAAGGCGCCGTCGGAGACGCCCGACTTGGTGGTGTGCACGGAAGCGCCGCCCAGCTCCTCGGCGGTGACCACTTCATTCGTGACGGTCTTCACCACGTCCGGGCCGGTGACGAACATGTAGGAGGTATCGCGCACCATGAAGATGAAATCGGTCATGGCCGGCGAGTAGACGTCGCCGCCGGCGCAGGGGCCCATGATCACGCTGATCTGCGGGATGACGCCGGACGAGATGACGTTGCGCTTGAACACCTCGCCGTAACCGCCGAGCGCGGCGACGCCCTCTTGGATGCGCGCGCCGCCGGCGTCGAACAGGCCGATGATGGGGCAGCGCGCCTTCATCGCCATGTCCTGCACCTTGATGATCTTCTGCGCGTGCGTCTCGCTGAGCGAGCCGCCGAACACGGTGAAGTCCTTGGAGAACAGATAGACGGCGCGGCCGTTGATGGTGCCCCAGCCGGTGACCACGCCGTCGCCGGGGATCTTCTGCTTCTCCATGCCGAATTCGTTACTGCGGTGCTCGACGAACATGTCGAGCTCCTCGAACGAGCCCTTGTCGAGCAGCAGTTCGATGCGCTCGCGGGCGGTCAGCTTGCCGCGTTTATGCTGGGCCTCGATGCGGGCCTTGCCGCCGCCCAGCCGCGCCTCGTCCCGCCGCTTTTCGAGTCTGTCGAGGATGTCTTTCATTGCGCCTTGCCCTGCCCCGGACCGATCCGGCAGCAAAAGCCATACCATGGCGCTGTCGGCCCGGGCGACCTCTTTGCCGTCGTCCCCTACGAAGGCGGGGGACCCAGTACCCGACAGAGATGCCGTGATTACTGGATCGCCCGCCTGCGCGGGCGATGACAGCAGAAAGGACGGGACATCGCAGCAGGCTTGGCATCGCCGCCCAAGCCTGCTTAGAACTCCCCATGACCACCCCCGCCGCCACGCTGATCCAGCAGGGCCTCGTCCACCACCGGGCGGGCCAAATCGCGCTCGCCATGGACCGCTACACCGAGGTGCTGCGCAACGACCCGCGCAACGCCGACGCGCTCTATTACTGCGCCGTCATCGCCTGCCAGGAAGGCCAATTCCAGCAGGGCATCGAGCTGGCGCGCCGCTCGATGATGTTCGCGCCGCCGCGGCCGCGCGCCTATAATCTCATCGGCCAGGCCCAGTTCCAGCTTGGCCAGGTCAAGGATGCGCTGGCGAGCTTCGACGACGCCATCGCGTGCGACGTGAATTTCGCCGAGGCCTATGGCAACCGCGGCAATATGTTGTTCGAGCTCGGCCGCATGGCGGAAGCGCTGTCGAGCCTCGAGCGCGCGGTGACGCTCAATCCGAAGGCGGTAACCGACTGGCTCAACCGCGGCGCCACGCTGCACGCCGTCGGCCGCATCGACGAGGCGATCGAAAGCTACGACCGCGCCATCGCGCTCGACCCGAATTTCCCGGTGCTGCATTTCAACCGCGCCAATGCGCTGCGCGACAGCGCCCGCCCCGCCGAGGCGATCGAAGGCTACGACCGCACGCTGGCGCTCGCGCCCAAGTTCTCCGAAGCCCATCTCGCCCGCGGCATCGCGCTCAAGCAGCTTGACCGGCTCGACGAGGCGCTGGCCGCGATCGACCAGGCCCTTGCGCTCAATGCCGAGGCGATGCACGCGCACAAGATGCGCGCGCAGGTCTTGCAGGCGCTCGGGCGCGAGGACGAGGCGCGCGCAAGCCTCGCCAAGGCCGCCGAGCTTGAGGCCGCGGCCGGCCAGGATAAATCCCGCGAAATCACGTGATTTCTGCCGCTATGGAACTTTTTCGCGCGGCCGTCGTTTTCCAGCGGTATCGCGGGAGCGCTGGGGTATTGTGACAACACAGGACATTTTCCGATGAACAGCGTGAGCAAACCTTCGCCGCGTCTCAAGACGCCGACCGATCTCGGCGCCAATGCCACCAAGGATATCGCCGGAGCGATGAATGCGATCCTGGCCGACACCTTCGCGCTCTACATGAAGACCAAGAATTTCCACTGGCACGTCAGCGGACCGCATTTCCGCGACTACCATCTGCTGCTCGACGAGCAGGCCGACCAGATCTTCGCCACCACCGACGTGATCGCCGAGCGCGTGCGCAAGATCGGCGGCAATACGCTGCGCTCGATCGGCGACATTGCGCGCCAGCAGCGGCTCGCCGACAACGACGCGACCTATGTCGATCCGCAGGATATGCTGGCGGAATTGCGCGACGACAATCAGCGCGTGGTGGCCTCGATGCGCGAGGCGCACGGCCTGTGCGACGAGCACGAGGACGTGGCGACCGCCAGCCTGATCGAGACCTTCATCGACGACGCCGAGAAGCGGGTGTGGTTCCTCTACGAGGCGAGCCGCGTGGGCGATCCGACCGGGCAGTAGATATCCGGCGCTGCAACGGCAACACATTGACTTGGAAGGGGCATTCCCTGCCCTCGGCACGAACGGCTATTCGTGCCGGTTCGTCCTGACCCCCGGCCGGGAGCCGTATCGTTTCTCGCATCAACCGACCGTCACCCAGAATTGATAGCCGCGCGAGCCTGAAATGATTTGCCCTTGCCGGCTGAATATCGCACGACACGTGCGTTGAAGCAGCGGCCAGCAAGGGAGGGCTATTGGATGGCAACCCATAACCTCGGTGGACTCGCGTTGCATGATCTGCGCACCAGCGCGCTCATCCGTCCTGCCATTGAAAAGTTTTGCGGAGCGTGGCTCGCCTGCCTTCTCGTCATGGCGCGCGGAAACGTTTTCGCCGCTTTCGACGTGGAGCATGTGCTGCTTGCGACGGTTTGCGGGACGGTCGGCGCATTGGTCACCGTTGGGCTGCTGCTGCAGATGAACCGGGCGATCGACAGTGTCTACCGCCAGGCGACGATCAGCGCGGTCGTCACGTTCATTGGCGACATCTTCGCCCATCCCTCGCACTTCGGGCCGCAATGGGCGGAGCCGCTCGTCACCGCCGCAGTGTCCGCCAGTCTCGCCGTTGCGCTGTGGTACGCAAAACGGTGGGCAGGCATCGCCCGGCAATAGCGGGCATGGCGCCGACGTATCGCAGGTCGGGCTAGGCGCGCTTCAGCACCGCCGCAGCCGCTTGCAACTCGGCGAAATGATAGTCGCGGCGCTCGAGCGTGAGCGCGTCGCGGCCCCATTGCTGCATCTGCCAGTCCTCGTCGACATGCGCGGCTTGCCAGACCGCCTCGGCATCAAGCGCGCCGTGCGCCATGGCCAAGGCAAGCAATGCCGAGCCGGTCAGCGCCGTGATCGAGGCCACCGCGCCCAAGCGCCACGGATCGGCGGGAATGCCGGCGCGCGCGGCGGCGACCGCCTCAGCCGGCTGCGCCACGTGCATGACGCCCTGCCCCAGCACAAAGCGCGCGCTCAACGCGCTGCGCGCCCAGGCCAGCACCGGATCCCAATGCTGCGCCTGGCGCTCGACCAAACCGGCCGGCGCGTCGGCGCGATAGAACAACAAATCGGAGGACAGGTATTTAGCCACCTCGTCGGTCACCGGCTTCGATCCCGGCGCAACGGCATCGATGATGGCGTTGCAAAGCCGCGTCAGCGGCATGCGCGCCGGGTCGACGACGTCCTGCTGCGCGTTCCATTCCTGCGCCAGCGCCTCGGCAAGCGCTCGCGTCGGCGCCGCCAGAGCGCGGCGCGCCGGCGTCTTCACCGGCCGGCCGTCGAGCAGCACCGCAAAGCCGCCATCTTTTTGCTCGCCACTATGAGCACGCTCATAGAATCGCTTGCGCAAGGACGGGCGCATGGCGCGGCGCGCCGCTTCGGTCGGCTCCAGCGGCTGGTTTTCGAAGATGTCAGTGAATATATCGCGCATCGGCGGGTTAATCCGGATAGGCGTCGCAGCGGTCAAGGAACGCGCGCTGCTGCCCAGGCATTGCAATATGGCAATGCTTTGAGGCCGGTTCCACCGCGGCACACGAACTACGATGCGGTCGCCGGGCGGGCAAGGCGGACTGCCTCACGCGAGCGGGCGACCTGAAAAGGAGTCCTGAACCATGCTCAACAAGACCAAGATTATCGCCTCGATCGCGGCGGCGCTTCTTGCCGGCGCGATGATGGCCACACCGGCCGCCGCGCAAGGTTTTGGCGGGGCGGTGGTGGCGGCGGCGGTGGCGCCCAAGTCGGCGGCGGCGGAGGTGGCGGCAGTAGTGGCGGCGGTGGTGGTAGCGGTGGCGGCTTCGGTGGCGGTGGCGGTGGCGGCGGTCCCTCCATCGGCGGCGGCGGCGGCGGTGGCCGCAGCGGCGGTGCGCCGCATTTCAGGTCCGGTGGTCATGTCGGCGGCCCGTCGGCACCGGCCGCGCGCGGCCCGGCAATTAGCGGGCGGCGCGGTCTCACCTATAACGGCCGTCATCGTGGCAGTCGTCACCATCTCCGGCGCAGCGCTCCGATCTTTGGCTTCTTCGGCGGGGGCGGACCCTTCTTTTATGATTACTGGGACGATCCCTACTATTACGGGCCGGATTGCTACTGGCGTCATGTGCGCTATCACCACCGCTGGGTATGGCGCCTGTACTGCGACGAGCCCTAAGAGCCAAATAAGCGAGGCCCGGCGGCGGCGCATGGCCGCTGTCGGCATCGAAATTGCTACGCTTAAATTGCCGCCGCTAGACGAGCGGAAACGTTAATCACGTTCGCGTCATATTGCGTCGCACAACAATGGAACCAAGGTTCGCCAGGCTAGCCTTCGACCGCCCCCATCGGCGGACGCGTCGGCGCTTAGGCCGAGGTCCGGCGGTGCGCGGACCCGGGGCGGCGCCATGTTGCCGCCGCTTTCAGGGAGCGAAAAACCCTTGCGCCGACTTGCGGTTGATGGTTGGCCGTCATGACGGAAGGATAGGTAGCCTTAAGCGATTCGAGCCCATAATATGGGGTTTCGGATTCGCGGCCGGTCGACAAGGCCCGGTCCTGGGGAGAAATGCTAGCCGGCAAAGGCTGTGGCGCGGCACCGTTGAGTTTTTGCGTTTGTAGCGGGACGCGTTTCGAGGAGTGAATGAAGAATACCGACATTGCCGCGCCGGATTACTTCCACAAGGTCGTGGATTGCCAATGGGCCTGCCCGGCGCACACCCCGGTCCCTGAATATATCCGGCTGATCGCACAAGGGCGTTATTCCGACGCCTATATGGTCAACTGGCATTCCAACGTTTTTCCCGGGATTCTCGGGCGCACCTGCGACCGTCCCTGCGAGCCGGCCTGCCGCCGCGTGCGGGTCGAGAAGGAGCCGGTGGCAATCTGCCGCCTGAAAAGAGTCGCCGCCGATTACAAGGACGATATCAGCGAGCGGCTGCCCAAACCGGCGGCGAAAAAGAACGGCAAGCGCATCGCGCTGGTCGGTGGCGGCCCGGCCTCGCTGACGGTCGCGCGCGACCTGGCACCGCTCGGCTATCATTGCGTGGTGTTCGATTCCGACCCGCAAGCGGGCGGCATGATCCGCTCGCAGATTCCGAAATTCCGTCTGCCCGACAACGTCATCGACGAGGAATGCGGCTACATCCTCGGCCTCGGCGTCGAATTCCGCGGCGGACAGCGCATCGACAGCATGAAGGCGCTGCTGGCCGAAAGCTGGGACGCGGTGTTCGTCGGCTCCGGCGCCCCGCGCGGCCGCGATCTCGATATCCCCGGCCGCCAGGAAGCCGCCGCCAATATCCATATCGGCATCGACTGGCTGTCCTCGGTGTCGTTCGGCCACACCAGCAAGATCGGCAAGCGCGTGGTCGTGCTGGGCGGCGGCAATACCGCGATGGACTGTTGCCGCTCCTCGCGCCGTCTCGGCGGCGAGGACGTGCAAGTGGTGGTGCGCTCCGGCTTCGAGGAGATGAAGGCGTCGCCTTGGGAAAAGGAAGACGCCATGCACGAGGGCATCCCGATCCATAATTACCTGGTGCCCAAGCAATTCACCCACGACAACGGCAAGCTCACCGGCATCACCTTCGAGAAGGTGAAGGCTGAATTTGACGCCAAGGGCCGCCGCAAGCTGGTGCCCACCGGCGAACCCGAGCAGCATTTTCCGTGCGACGACGTGCTGGTCGCGGTCGGCCAGGAGAACGCCTTCCCCTGGATCGAGCGCGATGCCGGCATCGAATTCAACGATTGGGGCCTGCCGAAGCTCGACGAGCAAACTTTCCAATCGACCAACCCGAAGGTTTTCTTCGGCGGCAACTCCGCGTTCGGCCCGAAAAATATCATTTGGGCGGTGGCGCACGGTCACGAGGCCGCCGTCTCCATCGACAAGCTGCTCAACGGCGAAGACATCGCCGATCGCCCTCTGCCGGCGGTCGAGCTGATCAGCCAAAAGATGGGCATCCACGAGTGGAGCTATAAAAACGAGATCATGCCCGACCATCGCTACCGGGTGCCCCTGCGTGACAAAGTGGTCGCGCTCAAGGACATCAAGGCCGAGGTCGAGCTGGGCTTCGACGAGCAGCTCGCTTTCGCGGAAGCCGGGCGCTGCCTGAATTGCGACGTGCAGACGGTGTTCACCGCCTCGCTGTGCATCGAATGCGACGCCTGCGTCGACATCTGCCCGATGGACTGCATCACCTTCACGCCGAACGGCGAGGAAGCCGATCTGCGCCAGCGGCTCACCGCGCCGTCGCACGATCTCACCCAGGATCTCTATGTCCAAGACGGGCTGAAGACCGGCCGCGTCATGGTCAAGGACGAGGACGTCTGTCTGCATTGCAGCCTGTGCGCCGAGCGATGCCCGACCGGCGCCTGGGACATGCAGAAATTCTTGCTGGAAATGACCTACGCAGGAACGTCATGCCGACCGCCACGCCGATCAGCCGCGTAAACGATTTCGTCGTCCGCTTCGCCAACGTCAACGGCTCAGGCTCGGCCAGCGCCAATGAGATGTTCGCCCGCGCGGTGCTGCGCATGGGCGTGCCGGTGGCGCCGCGCAACATCTTCCCGTCCAACATTCAAGGGTTGCCCACCTGGTACGAGGTGCGCGTCTCGGAAGCCGGCCACCTCGGCGCGCGCGGCGGCACCGATTTGATGGTGGCGATGAATCCGCAGACCTTCGAGCGCGATATCGCGTCTATCGAGCCGGGCGGCTATCTGTTCTACGATTCGACCAGGCCGCTGCCGGCCTCCAAGTTCCGCCCCGACATCACCGTCATCGGCATGCCGCTAACCGCCATCTGCAATCGCGAATATAGCGACCCGCGCCAGCGCCAACTGTTCAAGAACATCATCTATATCGGCGCGCTCACCGCGCTGCTCGACATCGACGTCAAGATCGTCGAGCAATTGATCGGCGAGCAGTACAAGGGCAAGGACAAGCTGATCGCCCCCAACCTCAAGGCACTGCATATCGGCCGCGACTATGCGGTGATGAACCTCGAGTGCCCGATCGGCCTGCGGCTGACCAAGAGCAACAAGGTCGGCGACCGCATCTTCATCGAGGGCAATTCGGCGGCCGCGCTCGGCGCCGTCTATGGCGGCGCCACGGTGTGCGCCTGGTATCCGATCACGCCCTCCTCCTCGCTCGCCGACGGCTTCACCCGGCACTGCGCCAAGATGCGCGTCGATCCGGCGACCGGACAGGCCAAATATGCCATCATCCAGGCCGAGGACGAGCTCGCCTCCATCGGCATCGTGATCGGCGCCGGCTGGAACGGCGCGCGCGCCTTCACCGCCACCTCCGGCCCGGGCATCTCGCTGATGCAGGAATTCATCGGGCTGGCCTATTTCGCCGAAATCCCAGCCGTGCTGTTCGACGTGCAGCGCGCCGGCCCCTCGACCGGCATGCCGACCCGCACCCAGCAGTGCGACGTCATCTCCTGCGCCTATGCCTCGCACGGCGACACCAAGCACGTGCTGCTATTTCCGGAGGACCCGGCGGAAGCCTTCGAGATGGGGGCGCAGGCCTTCGATCTCGCCGACCGGCTGCAGACGCCGATCTTCGTCATGCTCGATCTCGATATCGGCATGAACCATCACTTGGCCCGCCCGTTCGTATGGGACGACACCCGCAAATACGACCGCGGCAAGGTGATGACCGCCGCGGAGCTGGAAGCCGGCAAGGAGTTCGGCCGCTATCTCGACGTCGATGGCGACGGCATCCCCTATCGCACTTATCCCGGCACCCACCCGACCAAAGGCTCGTTCTTCACCCGCGGCACCTCGCGCGACCGCTACGCCAAGTACACCGAGGAAGGCGCGCCTTACGTCGACAACATGCAGCGGCTGATCCGCAAATTCGACACCGCCAAGGACCTGGTGCCGCGGCCGCTGCAGGCCAATGCCGGCAAGCCGACCAAATACGGCGTGATCTATTACGGCTCGACCGCGCCGGCGATGGACGAGGCGATCCACATGATCGAGGCGCGCGGCCATGCGCTCGATCGCCTGCGCGTGCGCGCCTTCCCGTTCCATTCCAGCGTCAACTCATTCGTCGCCGACCACGATTTCGTGTTCGTGGTCGAGCAGAACCGCGACGCGCAATTGCGCTCGCTGATCGTCAACGAGGTCGGCATCGATCCGGTGCGGCTGGTGCCGATCCTGCACTATGACGGCACCCCGATCACCGCGCGCTTCATCGCCAAGTCGATCGGCGATCATCTCGACAAGCTCAAGGTCAAGCCTTTGAAGGTGACATCGTGACCTATCTCGCCAAGCCCAAGTTCCACCACCCCGATTTGCCGAAGAACACGCTCGGCTATACCCACCGCGACTACGAGGGCACGGTGTCGACGCTGTGCGCCGGCTGCGGCCACAACTCGATCACCGGCGCCATCATCCAGGCCTGCTTCGAATTGTCGATCGAGCCGCACCGCGTCGCCAAGATTTCCGGCATCGGCTGCTCGTCGAAGACGCCGACTTACTTTCTCGGCAATTCGCACGGCTTCAACTCGGTGCACGGCCGTATGCCGTCGGTGTTGACCGGCGCCAATCTCGCCAACCGCGAGCTGATCTATCTCGGCGTCTCCGGCGACGGCGATTCGGCTTCGATCGGCTTGGGCCAGTTCGCGCACTGCCTGCGGCGCGGCGTCAACATGGTCTATATCGTTGAAAACAACGGCGTTTACGGGCTGACCAAGGGCCAGTTCTCGGCCACCGCCGACCGCGGCTCGAAATCCAAGCGCGGCTTCATCAACACCGACAATTCCATCGACCTCGCGGCGTTGGCGCTGCAACTCGGCGCGAGCTTCGTCGCCCGCTCGTTCTCCGGCGACAAGCACCAGCTGGTGCCGATCATCAAGGCGGCGATCGCCCACCAGGGCGCCGCCTTCATCGACGTGATCTCGCCCTGCGTCGCCTTCAACAACCACGCCGGCTCGACCAAGAGCTTCGATTTCGTGCGCGAACACAACGAGGCGGTGAACCGGCTCGATTTCATGTCGAGCCGCATGCCGATCGAGATCAAATACGAGCCCGGCACGGTCGAGGTGGTGGAGCAGCATGACGGCTCCAAGCTGGCGCTGCGCAAGCTCGCCGCCGACTACGAGCTCACCGACCGCGCCGCCGCGCTCGGCTTCCTGCAGCATCACGCCGCCAAGGGCCAGATCGTCACCGGCCTGCTCTATGTCGACGCCGAGCCGGAGGACCTGCACGCGCATCTGCGCACGGTCGAGGCCCCGCTCAATGTGCTGTCCGAGAAGGAGCTCTGCCCCGGGCAGGCGGTGCTGGACAAGTTCAACGCCAGTTTGCGGTAGGCAATTTTATCTCAAAGTTGTCATGGCCGGGCTTGTCCCGGCCATCTCGCTTAGATAGGCACGGGTGCGTCCCCGATCGGGATGCGCGGGGTGTTTTGCGCTAAGCCGGCGTCAAGCGGCGACCGGCGTCGGCCTGCTGCGCGGCAGCGTGCCGGCCATGACCTGGTCGCGGCCGGCGTCCTTGGCGGCATAGAGCAGCTTGTCCGCCAGCGCGACCAGCGACTCCGGCGCGCCGGCAAGTTCGGCGGCCGTCGCGACGCCGATGCTGATGGTCAATCGCCCGCCCGCCGGCGACAAAGGATGCGCGATGTCGGCGCGCCGGATCGCGGCGATCAGGCGATTGGCGACGGTGCGCGCGCCGAACGGACCGGCTTCCGGCAGCAGGCAGACGAACTCCTCGCCGCCGTAGCGCGCGAGCAAATCGGCGGGACGTCCGACCTCTTCGAGCAGCAGGCGCGCCACCTGGCGCAGGCAATCGTCGCCCTGTTGATGGCCGAACAAGTCGTTGTACGGTTTGAAGTGATCGACGTCCATCATCAGCAGCGAGAGCGGCGTGCCGGTACGGCGGCAGCGCCGCCATTCCCGATCCAGGGCATCGTCGAAGCGGCGACGGTTGGCGATGCCGGTGAGCGCATCGGTCGACAGCAACTGCTGCAGGATGAGGCTCTGCGCGAATTGAATGCGCAGGCTGCGTTGCAGCGAATTGGCCGCGACAAAGCCGAGCGCATTGGCCAGCAGCAGCCAGACGAGGGTGCGGAAGAATTGATCGGGCGGCAGTGCTGGCCCGAGCGATGCCCGCCACCATAAAGGCGCAAGCACGCTAAAGCCGATCGCCAACGCAACCGCGTTCACGAAGCGGAATGGCAAATAGAGGTAGATGACGAACAGAATGCCGACCATCATGGCCGGCCCCATCTCGGCAATGTGCGGATGCAGCGTCACCATGGCCATGCGGAACATCATGCCGATGGCGACGGCGACCACCATGAACAGTTCGAGCATGCGCGGCGCGCGCAGCCGCATGACGATGAGCAGGCCGACGATCGGGAACGCGATCGTCGCCACCGCCGGAATCAAAGCCGCGGCGCTGCTGGCACCGTGCAGATAGGCGTAGACCTCGATCAGGAAGTTCAGGCCGCTGGCCGACGCCACCAGGCCCATCAAGAGCAAAACGCGCCGGCGATCGTCGGGAAAGCGCTGCGCGCGATAGTCGCGCTCGCAAGCGGGATCGGCGAGACGCGCCGTCCAGCGGGTCACGGTGACCGGCTTCGGTGCCGGCAAAGCGGCATCAAAGCCCGTGGCGGAAGCGGTTGGTTGCGTCTCGGTCAAGTCTCGGTCCCGCGTCTGAGATCAACCCTATAGACGCGAGCCGTTGATAAACCCCTAGCAAATTGTGGAATTTCACGATCCGACTGACCTGAAAAAGCCATATAACTCAACCGGCTAGAGTTTGATCCACCAAGGTTGCACCATTCTCCGTTCATTCCCGCGAAAGCGGGAATCCAGCTCTTTGGCCCTGGGTCCCCGCTTTCGCGGGGACGAATGGGTATTGCAAATTCAAACGCAATGGATCGGACGCTGGCGCTTTAAAGCGTTGAGGGCTTCGAGCATTTCCTTGCGCGCTGCGTTGCCGGTCACTGATTGATGCAACTGTTGATGTAGGTCGAGCGGTCGCCGGCGGCTTGGCCATAGACGCCGGCCTGATGGGTGCAGCGCGCGGCGCGGTCCTGATAGGTCTCGGTGCCGTGCGGCCCCGAAGGCGCAACCGTCGGCAAATTGGGCAGCACGCGTCCGGTCTGCGGCACAACGATCGGCGGCGGCACCTGCTGGCGCGCCTGCGGCGTCGGCGCCGGCGCGCGGGATCACCACGCGCTCGCGCGAGCCGCGCGGCGATTTGTATTTCGGCGGTAGCCAGGGTTCCGGCAGTTCCTCCGGACGGCCGGGTTCCGGCTTCATGATGTTGTAGTTGCCGTCGCCGGCAAGCGCAGGCGCGGGCATGGCGGGGCCTGACAGCACGAATGCGAGCACAAGCGTTGCGACGTGGCGCATCATTGACTCAGTCATGGCCGGACTTGTCCCGGCCATCCCGCTTAGCAAGGCAATACTGTACCTAATGATCGGGATGCGCGGGACAAGCCCGCGCATGACGGCTTGCCGGCTACTCCTCCGGTGCTTCCATGATCGGGTCGTAGCGCTTGGCGTCAAAGCCGAGCAGATTCCAAGTCTGCGCCATGTGCGGCGGCAGCGGCGCCGATACATCGATGGTGCCGCCGCGCGGATGCGGCACCGCGATGCGGCGCGCCAAGAGATGCAGCTTGTTTTGCATGCCGCCGGGTAGCTGCCAGTTTTCCTTGTTGAAATATTTCGGATCGCCGACGATCGGATGGCCGATATGCGCCATATGGGCACGCAGTTGGTGCGTGCGCCCGGTGACCGGCTTGAGCGACAGCCAGGCGAGCTGCTGCGCCGCCGTCTCCACCACCGCGTAATAGGTCACCGCGTGCACGGCGTCCTTGTCGCCGTGCTTGGCGATGCGCATGAACGAGTCTTCCTCGATCTCCTGCTTGGCAAGATAGGTCGAGATGCGCCCTTGCGCCGGCTTAGGCACGCCGACCACCAGCGCCCAGTAGATCTTGCGCGCCGCGCGCGAGCGGAAGGTCTTGGCCAGCGCGGCGGCGGCAAAGCGCGTCTTGGCCACCAGCAGGCAGCCGGCGGTGTCCTTGTCGAGCCGATGCACCAGGCGCGGACGTTGCGCGTCGGCGCCGCGTCCGCGCAACGCTGCCAGCATGCCGTCGATGTGGCGCGTGGTGCCGGAGCCGCCCTGCACGGCAAGCCCCATCGGCTTGTTGAGCACCAGCACGTCGGCGTCTTCGTAGAGCGTGATGCCTTTTAGGAAAGCGCGGTCTTTCTGCGCGGCCGGCGCGTCGTCGCGCGGTGGCGGCGCTTCGATTTTGAGCGGCGGAATACGAACCGCCTGCCCGGCTTCCAGCCGCGCCTTCGGCTCGGTGCGCTTGCCATTCACGCGCACTTCGCCTTTGCGGATGATGCGCTGGATGTGACTGAACGACAGACCGGGAAAGCGCGCCTCGAAAAAACGGTCGACGCGCATGCCGGATTCGTCGGGGGCGACGGTGACGGTCTGCACGCCGCCTGCCTTAACCTTCTTCCCTTGTGGGAGAGGGTGATCGGTCCGAGCGAAGCGAGGAGCGACCGGGTGAGGGGGACGCTTCGCTTTTTTATTGTGGAAACGATCCCCCTCACCCGGCTCGCGGCGTTGCCGCTCGCCACCCTCTCCCACAGGGGGAGAGGGTAAGCGGTGGCGCTTGCCGTGCTGCTTGTGTCGCGGCCCGGCCTGTTGCCGCCCGCCGCCCGGTTGGCGCGGTCCGTTGCGTCCGCGGGTCATGAGCCATCGGCCTCTTCAAAAACGGCGGTTCCGCGCTGTGTGGAAGATGGCCACGATGCGGACCGACTCGGCCACGACACGATAGATGATGACATAGGGCAATCCGCCAATAGACAGGAAGCGGGCGCCACGCCGTCCCGGCCGGCCGAGGAAGGGCGAAGTCGCCAGTAAATCGCCGACCTGCCGGATGCGGTCGATGACCCTGGCGGCAGCCTTCGGATCGTCCTTCGCGATATAAGCAAAAATTGAGTTGAGATCCCCCAGAGCGCCTTTGTGGTAGATGACTTTCATGCCTTGAAGCGCGCGAAGAAGGCCTGCACCTCTTTATCGCTGGCATAGTCCTCATCGTCGAGGCGACGCTCAAGTTCAGCGATCTGCTCCGGCGTCAGCAAGTTTTCTGCGTGCTCGTTGTCCAGAAAGTCAAGAAGGAGGGTCGCCACGGCCTGTTGGCGTTCCTCCGGCAGTTCGCGCACCCGCGAAATGGCCTCGGTCAGTCGCTTGTTCATCGCTGTCTCCGATCGGCAGGTAATATAGTCCCACGGCCCCGGCGTTCCAATCAGCCGGGAGCCCCCTCAGCGAGCTCATTCCCCGCCCCGCTCCTTCCTCAGCTTCGCCCAATACTCCAGCCGCTTGCGGACCTCGCGCTCGAAGCCGCGCTCGGGCGGATTGTAGAAGCGCTGACGGGGCAGCGCGTCGGGGAAATAATTCTGGCCGGAGAAGGCCTCCTCGGCGTCGTGATCGTAAGAATAGCCGCGGCCGTAGCCTTCCGCCTGCATCAGCTTGGTCGGCGCGTTGAGGATGTGCTTGGGCGGCAACAGCGAGCCCGCCTCCTTCGCCGCGCGCATGGCGGCGCCGAAGGCGGCGTAAGACGCATTCGATTTCGGCGCGGTCGCCACATAGAGCACGGCTTCGGCGATCGCCAGTTCGCCCTCCGGGCTCCCAAGGAAATCGTAGGCGTCCTTGGCGGCATTGGCGATCACCAGCGCCTGCGGATCGGCGAGCCCAATATCCTCGATCGCCATGCGCACCACGCGACGCGCGATGTAAAGCGGCGGCTCGCCGGCATCGAGCATGCGGCAGAGATAATAGAGCGCGGCGTCGGGATCGGAGCCGCGCACCGACTTGTGCAGGGCGGAGATGAGATTGTAGTGGCCGTCCTGCGCCTTGTCGTAGATCGGCGCGCGGCGCTGCACGATCTCCTGCAGTTGCGCGGCGCCGAATGTTTCGTCCTTGCGGGCGGCGCGCCAGACTTCTTCGGCCAGCGTGAGCGCGGCGCGGCCGTCGCCGTCGGCCATGCGGATGAGCGACGCGCGCGCCTCCTCGTCGAGCGGCAGCTTGCGGCTGTCGATCGCCTCGGCGCGCGCCAGCAGTTTCTCGATGGCGTCGGTATCGAGCGGCTTGAACACCAAGACGCGCGCGCGCGAGAGCAGCGGCGCATTGAGCTCGAAACTCGGGTTCTCGGTGGTGGCGCCGACCAGCACGATGGTGCCGTCCTCCATCACGGGGAGGAAACTATCCTGCTGGGCGCGGTTGAAGCGGTGGATCTCGTCGACGAACAGCAGCGTGCCCTGCCCGCTTTCGCGGCGGCGCCGCGCGTCCTCGAACACCTTCTTCAGGTCGGCGACGCCGGTGAAGATCGCCGAGATTTGCTCGAAGGCGAGGTCGGTTGCCTGCGCCAACAGCCGCGCCACCGTGGTTTTGCCGGTGCCGGGCGGGCCCCAGAACACCAGGCTGCCGAGCGAACGCGTCGCCAGCATGCGGGTGAGCGCGCCGTCGGCGCCCAGCAGATGATCCTGGCCGACCACCTCGTCGAGCTTGGTCGGGCGCAGCCGGTCGGCAAGCGGACGCGGCGCGTCCTTGTCGAGGCCGGCGGCCGCGAACAATGTGGGTCCTGATTTTGTGCGCGCGGCCACGCCGGGCTCCGATTCACTAGCCGTTGAACACCGCGGTAATGCGCCGGCCGCCGCGCCGTATGATGATACGCCAGGAGCGCTGCGGCTGCCGGGTGACGCGCGCAAGCTCGGCGGTATTGTCGATGCGCTCGCCGTTCACCGACACAACGATATCGCCGTGCTGGAAGCCGAGATTTCTGGCATAGGAGCCGTCGTTGACGCCGAGGATGACCACGCCTTCGTCGGCGTTCTGCAGCTGCAATTCGTCAGCCAACGCCGGCGACAAATTCGCAACCTTTGCGCCGGAGAACGGCGAGCGCGAGCGAATGGTGATCTCCTCGCGCGGCCGATTGGGTGCCGTCCGCAAGCGCACCGGCATGACAAACTCGCGGCCCTTGCGCATGCACGCCGAGCGACGCCATGCCGCCGAGCGGCTTGGTGGCGAAGCGGTAGTCGAAGGCGTTGGGGTCGTCGACCGTTTGCCCATCGATCGACAGGATCAGATCGCCGGGCTTGAGCCCGGCTTCGCGCGCCGGGACTGCCGCGCACCAGGCTGACGACCAGGGCGCCGGTCGGACGCTTGAGCCCCAGGCCGTCGGCGATGTCGGCAGTGACCGCCTGCAGCTTGGCGCCGAGCCAGGGCCGCTCGACGGCCTTGCCGCCGTGCTCGGCGGACGCCACCACCACGCGCACCATGTTGGAGGGAATGGCAAAGCCGATGCCCTGCGAGCCGCCCGAGCGCGAGAAGATCGCGGTATTGATGCCGACCAGCTTGCCGGACAAATCGACCAGCGCGCCGCCAGAATTGCCCGGATTGATGGCGGCGTCGGTCTGGATGAAGAACTGATAGTCGGTGATGCCGATTTTGGTGCGCGCCAGCGCCGAGACGATGCCGTGGGTGACGGTCTGCCCGACGCCGAACGGGTTGCCGATCGCCAGCACCACGTCGCCGACCTGCAAGCGCGTCGGAATTGGCGAATTCGAGCGAGGGAAAACGCTCGTGCGAATCCTTGAGCTGCAGCACGGCAAGGTCGCTGCGCTTGTCCTTGAGCACGATGGCGGCCTCGAACTCGCGCTTGTCGGCGAGCGCGACCTTGACCTCGTCGGCGCCCTCGATCACGTGCACATTGGTGACGATCAGGCCGGACGGATCGATGATGACGCCGGAGCCGAGCGAGCGCTGCACCTGTCGGCCATCGCCGCCGCCCGGTACGCCGAAGAAGCGCCGGAAGATCGGGTCGTCGAACAGCGGATTGCGGTTGTGCACGACCTTGGCGGCGTAGACATTGACCACCGCCGGCGCCACGCGCTTGACCACCGGCGCGTAGGACAGCCGCAGCTCGGCCTGCGTCGGCACCTTGCGCTCGACCGGCTGCGCCTGCGCGGCAACGGAGGTCAGAGCCAGCGCGCAGAGCGCGAGCGAAGCAACGAAAGAACGTCGAATCACGGGCATTTCAGGTCTCCGGCAGGTCTCCCCGATATAGGACCATTGCGCGGCCGATTGAAGGCACGGGCTGCCGAATTCGCCCAATTTCGCAAGTTCTTGCAATGGGCGCGACGATGCCGACACTGGGCGTCCCGTCCCGTTTGGAGTGCCGCCATGAAAGCCGTCGGATATCACAAATCCCTGCCCGCTGCAGAGGCGGACGCGCTGGTCGATTTCACTGCCGACAAGCCGTCGCCGACCGGCCGCGACCTGCTCGTGGCGGTGAGGGCCGTGTCGGTCAACCCGGTCGACAGCAAAGTGCGCATGCGCGCGGCGCCGAAGCCCGGCGAACCGCCCAAGGTGCTCGGCTATGACGCGGCCGGCGTGGTCGAGGCGGTCGGGCCGGACGTCACGCTGTTCAAGCCGGGCGACGAGGTGTTCTACGCCGGCTCGATCGCGCGGCCCGGCACCAATGCCGAATTCCATCTGGTGGACGAGCGCATCGTCGGCTGCAAGCCGAAGAGCCTGTCGTTTCGCGCAAGCGGCGGCGCTGCCGCTCACCAGCATCACGGCCTGGGAGTTGCTGTTCGACCGCTTCGGCGTCGCGCCGAGCAAGACGCCGGACGGACGCGCGCTGCTGATCATCGGCGGCGCCGGCGGCGTCGGCTCGATCATGATCCAGCTCGCGCGACGGCTCACGGGACTGACCGTGATCGCCACCGCCTCACGGCCGCAAACACGCGACTGGTGCCTGAAGCTTGGCGCCGACCACGTCATCGATCATTCCAAGCCGTTCGCCGAGCAGCTCAAGGCGATCGGACACGCCACTGTGGCGCTGATTGCGAGCCTCACCGGCACCGAACAGCACTTTCCGCAATTTCCCGACCATCATCGCACCGCAGGGCAAGTTCGGCCTGATCGACGATCCCAAGGTCTTGGACGTCATACTGCTCAAGTCGAAGGCCGTGTCGCTGCATTGGGAATCGATGTTCACGCGCGCGGTCTTTCAGACGCCCGACATGATCGCGCAGCACCGGCTGCTCAACGAGGTGTCGGCGCTGGTCGATGCCGGCCTGATCGTCACCACCGTGGCGAAGGAGATGTCGCCGATCAATGCCGCCAATTTGCGCGCGGCGCATGAGCAGATCGAAAGCGGCACGACCATCGGCAAGGTGGTGCTCGCCGGCTGGTGAGCGCCAGCACGTCTCCGCAAAGCAAAATCGTCATGGCCGAGACAAGCCCGGCCATGACGCGCGCATGCGCGATCAGTAAGTGCCCTACTCCTTCGCCGGCACGGTGCGCAGATAGGCGATGATGTCGTCGATGTCGCCGTCGGTCATGTGGGCGTAATAGCCGAAGCCCATCGGCGGCTTGAGATGCTTGCCGTCCTTGTCGACGCCGGTGGTGATCGCCGTCTTGATCTGGGCGTCGGTCCAGGCGCCGATGCCTTTGCTCTTGCTCGAGGTGATATTGCGCGACACCGACACGCCCCAGGGCCCGGGGAATTCGAAACCGCCGCGGCCGAGGTCCTCGGCCCAGTCATGCACGCCCTTCACCATCGGGGTGTGGCATTCCATGCAGTGGCCGATGGTGGCGAGATAGAAGCCGTGCTTCACGTGATCGCTGAACATGGCTTCGCGTGTAGGGCTTCTCGCCGCCGGGGAAAATCTGGCGCACCTGCTTCATCTTGTAGATCGGGTCGGGCACCTTGTTCTTGATCGGCTTGATCGTGCGCAGATAGGCGACGATGGCGTCCATGTCCTTGTCGGTGATGATCTCGTAGAAGCCGGTCGGCATCACGGTGGCGATGGCCACGCCATCCGGCTTCACGCCTTTGCGCAACAGCGTCTTGATGTCGGCGTCGCTCCATTTGCCGATGCCGGTTTCCTTGTCCTGGGTGATGTTGGGCGCCGTCACCTTGAACGGCGGCTCGTCCCAGGACAGGCCGCCGGAGAAATGCTTGCCCGGGATGTCGCCTTGCGGGCCCTTCGGCGAGTGGCAGTTGCCGCAAGTCATGATGGTGTTGACCAGATAGTCGCCGCGCTTGACCAGAGCCGACTGCGCATGCGCGACGCCCAACGTCGCCGCAAGGGTGGCAAGCAAAACAGTTGCAAAACGGATCATTGTGTTCCCCACGATTGACGTGCGCGGATTATACATAGGCCACGCCCGGCGACGAGCGGATAAACGAAAACGGGCGGCCAAACGGCCGCCCCTTGAACCCTTGCCGATTGGGAATGCTCGTTAAGCCGCCACCGGCGCCTCTTCCGCGGCCTTCTTTTCCTGCACCGGCCCGGAATCCTTGCCCTTGGCCTCGACGTCGCGGTCGACGAACTCGATCACGGCGCGGGCGGCATTGTCGCCATAGCGGAAGCCGGCCTTCATGATCCGGGTATAGCCGCCATTGCGCTCCTTGTAGCGCGGACCGATCACCTCGAAGAGCTTCTTGACCTGAACCACGTCGTGCATCTCGGCGATCGCCTGCCGGCGCGCGGCAAGCCCGCCCTTCTTCGCCAGCGTCACCAGCTTTTCCACCACCGGGCGCAGTTCCTTCGCCTTCGGCAGCGTGGTGACGATCTGCTCGTGCTTGATCAGGGCTGCCGCCATGTTGGCGAACATGGCGCGGCGATGCGACGGACGCTTGCCGAGCTTGCGGTGAACTTTTCCGTGACGCATCGCCTACTCCCTAACCTCTCCTCGCGTGACCGCTATGCGCGGCTCAGTAGTGATCTTCGAAGCGCTTGGCCAGCTCTTCGATGTTCTCCGGCGGCCAGCCCGGCACTTCCATGCCGAGATGCAGGCCCATCTGCGCCAGCACTTCCTTGATCTCGTTGAGCGACTTGCGGCCGAAGTTCGGCGTGCGCAGCATCTCGGCTTCGGTCTTCTGCACCAGATCGCCGATATAGACGATGTTGTCGTTCTTCAGGCAATTGGCCGAGCGCACCGACAGCTCGAGCTCGTCCACCTTCTTGAGGAAGGCCGGGTTGAAGGCAAGGTCCGGAATGCTCTCGGCGGCGGTCTCCTTGCGCGGCTCCTCGAAGTTGACGAACACGTTGAGCTGGTCCTGCAGGATGCGCGCGGCATAAGCGAGCGCGTCCTCGGGGCTGAGCGCACCGTTGGTCTCGATGTTCATGGTCAGCTTGTCGTAGTCGAGGATCTGGCCCTCGCGGGTGTTCTCGACCTTGTAGGAAACCTTGCGCACCGGCGAATAGAGGCTGTCGACCGGGATCAGCCCGATCGGCGCGTCCTCCGGACGGTTACGCTCGGCCGGTACATAGCCCTTGCCGGTATTGACGGTGAACTCCATGCGGATCTCGGCGCCCTCGTCGAGGGTGCAGAGCACGAGGTCGGGATTGAGCACGACCACGTCGCCGACGGTCTGGATGTCGCCGGCGGTCACGGTGCCGGGCCCCTGCTTCTTCACCACCATGCGCTTGGGACCCTCGCCCTGCATCTTGATGGCGATGTCCTTGATGTTGAGCACCATGTCGGTGACGTCCTCGCGCACGCCGGCGATCGAGGAGAATTCGTGCAGCACGCCGTCGATGTGCACCGATTGCACCGCCGAACCCTGCAGCGATGACAACAGCACGCGCCTGAGCGCGTTGCCGAGCGTGACGCCGAAGCCGCGCTCCAGCGGCTCGGCCACGACGGTCGCCACGCGCGCCGGCTCGTTGCCGACGGCGACCTGGAGCTTGTTCGGCCTGATCAATTCCTGCCAATTCTTTTGGATCACGTCTTCACCTATCAAGCAGCGCGGGTCTTGCCCGCGGCACCCCACCCGCCGTGTGGGGAAAGTTCAGCGGTCGCGGGCTCAACACCCGCTCGAAACGAACAATCAGACGCGACGACGCTTACGCGGCCGGCAACCGTTATGCGGGATCGTGGTGACGTCGCGGATCGACGTAATGGTGAAGCCGGCCGCCTGCAACGAACGCAGCGCCGACTCGCGGCCCGAGCCCGGACCCGACACTTCCACTTCGAGGGTGCGCATGCCGTGCTCTTGCGCCTTCTTGGCCGCATCCTCGGCGGCGACCTGCGCCGCGTAGGGCGTCGATTTACGCGAGCCCTTGAAACCCATGGTGCCGGCCGACGACCAGGCGATGGCGTTGCCCTGCGCGTCGGTTATGGTGATCATGGTATTGTTGAACGACGCGGCAACATGGGCCACGCCGGACGCGATGTTCTTGCGTTCGCGCCGGCGGACGCGGGTGACTTCCTTACCCATTCTCGATCCTTTCGCGGCCCGCCGCCGTGCGGCGCGGGCCAAGTCCTAATATCAAGTCGGTGACGCCGCTTTCTTCTTACCGGCGATGGCCTTGGCCGGGCCCTTGCGGGTGCGCGCATTGGTATGGGTGCGCTGGCCGCGCACCGGCAGACCCTTGCGGTGACGCAGACCGCGGTAGCAGCCGAGATCCATCAGCCGCTTGATGTTCATCGCCACGTCGCGGCGCAGGTCGCCCTCGACGATGTACTCGCGGTCGATGAGCTCGCGGATCTGGAGCACTTCGGCGTCGGTGAGCTGGGAGACGCGCCGCTCCGACGGCAAGTTAACCTTGCCGACAATGTCTTTGGCGGTTTTGGCCCCGATGCCATGGATATATTGCAGCGCGATCTCGACGCGCTTGTTGGTCGGTAGATTGACGCCCGCGATACGAGCCACGGATGGTTACTCCTGTTATCGGCCGGCCGCGCCTTCGGCGCCGATTCTTTGTGTCCCGGGAAGGGGTTAGCGCAAAACGTAACACGACGCCCTGCCCTGCTTCGCTCGGGCCCGGCATCGCGTCAAACTCTTGAATGTGGTGCTTATTAAGGGATTCATCTCCGCTTCGTCAACCTCCGCCGGGTACGGGATTTGGCCTGTCCCCGTTTGCTTTTCGCGCCACCGCTCCGGCCGGCTTTGCGGCGAGATTTCACAGACTTAGCCGCCCGGGCCCGGCCTGCCTTGATCTTGGGCCGCGCCGGCTTTTTGGCCTTGGCCCGAGCCGGCTTCCGGACCGCCTTGCGGCGGGCGGGCTTGCGGGCCGCCTTGCGCGCCTTGGGCTTGCCGGCGGCTGGGCTCAGGATGCCATTGATGGCGGCGGTCACCGCGTCGATCGCCGCCATGCCGTCCACGGCCTTGAGCAGGCCCTTGGCCTGGTAATGGTCGACCAGCGGGGCGGTCTGGGCCCGATAGGCCTCAAGCCGCCCCTTCAGCACCTCCGGATTGTCGTCCGCCCGCAGCTTTTCGCCGCGCGCGGTCATCTCCCTGATCCGGTTCTCGATGCGCTGGAGCAGAATGCCTTCGTCAACCTTGAGCTGGATGACGCCGTCGAGCGCGAGCCCGCGCTCGCCGAGCAGGCGTTCGAGCGCCTCGGCCTGCGGCACCGTGCGCGGAAAGCCGTCGAGCACGAAGCCGCGCTTGGCGTCGGGCTGATCGATGCGGTCGGCGATGATCGCCACCACCACCTCGTCGGGGACGAGCTGGCCGGCCTCCATGATGCTCTTGGCGCGCAGGCCGACCGGGGTGCCGGCGGCAACCGCGGCGCGCAACATGTCGCCGGTGGAAAGCTGAACGATGCCGTGCTTTTCGACCAGACGCTGCGCTTGCGTGCCCTTCCCCGCCCCCGGCGGGCCGAGCAGGATCAGTCTCATCGATTGCGTCCCCGCAACTTCGACCGTTTGATCATGCCTTCATACTGGTGCGCCAGCAGATAGCCCTGGATCTGCGCCACCGTATCCATGGTTACGCTCACCACGATCAGCAGCGAGGTGCCGCCGAAATAGAACGGCACCGCCGCATAGGAAATCAGGATTTCCGGGATCAGGCAGACGATGGCGAGATAGAGCGCGCCGACTACCGTGATGCGCGAGAGCACGTAGTCGATATATTCGGCGGTGCGCTCGCCCGGCCTGATGCCGGGGATGAAGCCGCCATGCTTCTTCAGATTGTCCGCAGTTTCGGTCGGGTTGAAAACGATGGCGGTGTAGAAGAAGGCGAAGAATACGATCAGCCCGATATAGAAGATCAAGAACAGCGGCCGACCGTGACCGAGCAGCGTGGTGACCGTGGTGAGCCAGCCCGGCCCATGGCCGGCGTTGAAGTTTGCCACCGTGGTCGGCAGCAGCAGCAACGACGAGGCGAAGATCGGCGGGATCACGCCCGAGGTGTTGAGCTTGAGCGGCAGATGCGAGGACTGCCCCTCGAACATGCGGTTGCCCACCTGTCGTTTGGGATATTGGATCAACAGCCGGCGCTGGGCGCGCTCCATGAACACGATGAAGGCGACCACCACCACCGCCATCACCAAGACGGCGACGATCAGGCCGGTGGAGAGCGCGCCGGTGCGGCCCATTTCCAAGGTGCCGGCGATGGCCGATGGCAGCCGCGCCACGATGCCCGCCAGGATGATGAGCGAAATGCCGTTGCCGATGCCGCGCGAGGTGATCTGCTCGCCCAGCCACATCAGGAAGACGGTGCCGCCGGTGAGCGTGATGACGGTGGAGATGCGGAAGAACCAGCCTGGGCTGCTGACCACGCTGGTCGAGCCTTCCAAACCGATGGCGATGCCATAGGCCTGGAACGCGGCCAGCACCACGGTCAGATAGCGCGTGTACTGGTTCATGATCTTGCGGCCGGCCTCGCCCTCTTTCTTGAGCGCTTCGAGCGTGGGCGAGACCGTCGTCATCAGCTGAATGATGATCGAGGCCGAGATATACGGCATGATGTTCAGCGCGAAGATCGCCATCCGTTGGATGCCGCCTCCCGAGAACATGTTGAACATGCCGAGAATGCCGCCGGACTGGGTATTGAAGATCTGCGCCCAGGCGTCCGGGTCGATGCCGGGCAGCGGGATATAGGTGCCGAGCCGGTAGACCAGCAGCGCGCCGAGGGTGAACCAGATACGCTTCTTGAGCTCTTCGGCCTTGGCGAGCGCCGAGAAGTTGAGATTGGCCGCTAATTGTTCTGCCGCCGAAACCATCAATCGCTCCTGCCGCCGCGCCCGATCTTCGCCCGCCCGCTCTAGATAGGCGCCCCCGATCTAAACCGGTAGGCGCCAGGCCTATTCTTCGGCCTTCGGCGACTTGGCCTCGCCCTTGCCGCCCTTCGGCTTGCCGCCGCCTTTGCCGCCGCCGTCTTTGGCCGCTTCCAGCGCCTTGCGCTTGTTCTTGCCCTTCGGCTCGGCGTCCGCTTGCTTCGCAGCGGCAAGGATCTTCACGCTGCCGCCGGCCTTCTCGACCGCAGCGACCGCCGACTTGGAGGCGCGATAGACCGCAAATTCGGCCTTGGTCTTGAGCTCGCCCTCGCCCAGCAGCTTCACCCCGCCTTTGGCGCGCCGCATCAGCCCGGCTTTGACCATGGCGGCGACATCGATCGGCTGGCCGGCGTCGAGGCTGCCGGCATCGATCGCCGCCTGCACCTTGCCGAGATTGATCTCGTTGAGCTTGACCGCGAACGGCGTGTTGCGGAAGCCGCGCTTGGCCAGCCGCCGGTGCAGCGGCATCTGGCCGCCTTCGAAGCCCTTGATGGCGACGCCAGAGCGCGCGGTCTGACCCTTGCCGCCGCGGCCGCCGGTCTTGCCCATGCCGGAGCCGATGCCGCGGCCGATGCGCATGCGATGCTTTCGCGCGCCGGGCTTGTCGGCAATCTCGTTGAGTTTCATCGTCGTCCTCGTTCCTTCTTCCGTCATGGCCGGGCTTGTCCCGGCCATCTCGCTTAGAAAGGCACCGTGCTTCCCTAAGCGGGGTCACCGGCACAAGGCCGGTGACGACAACAAACTATTTCGCTTCGCCGACCACGCGCACCAGATGCTGAACCTTGCGGATCATGCCGCGCGTCATCGGCGTGTCGGGCAGGTCGCGGGTGCGGCCGATCTTGTTCAGGCCCAACCCGATCAGGGTCGCGCGCTGATCGAAGTGGCGCCGCATCGGGCTGCCCACCTGCTCGACCTTGATGGTTTTTGCTTCCGCCATAATGGCACCCCTTAGTCGGCGGCCTGCTCGGCCTCGCCGCCTTCGCGGCGGCGCGCCTGCAAGGTTGACACCTTGATGTTGCGGCGCGCCGCGACCGAGCGCGGCGAATCCTGGTGCTTGAGCGCATCGAAAGTCGCGCGCACCATGTTGTAGGCATTGGACGAGCCGAGCGACTTCGCCACTACGTCCTGCATGCCGAGCGTCTCGAACACCGCGCGCATCGGGCCGCCGGCGATGATGCCGGTGCCGGCAGGCGCCGCGCGCAGAAACACTTTGCCGGCGCCGTGACGGCCGAACACGTCGTGATGCAGCGTGCGGCCCTCGCGCAGCGGCACCCGCGTCAGGCCGCGCTTGGCGGCTTCGGTCGCCTTGCGGATCGCTTCCGGCACCTCGCGCGCCTTGCCGTGGCCGAAGCCGACGCGGCCCTTCTGGTCGCCGACCACCACCAGCGCGGCAAAGCCGAAGCGCCGGCCGCCCTTGACCACCTTGGCGACGCGGTTGATGTGCACCAGCTTGTCGATGAACTCGCTGTCGCGCTCATCGCGGCCGTGGCCGCCGCGTTCCCGGTCTCGTCGAGGTTCATGTGCCATTTGGTCTATCCGTTAAGCTCTAGTTCGCTTCGTTGTTCGCTTGCGCATCATCTCGTCCGAAAACCGGTTCCCACCTTTCGGGATGGTGCGCGTTAGAAGTTGAGGCCGCCTTCGCGCGCGGCATCGGCCAGCGCCTTGATGCGGCCGTGATAGAGATAGCCGCCGCGATCGAACACCACTTCTTTGACGCCCTTTTCCTTGCCGCGCTCGGCGATCAGCTTGCCGACCGCCTTGGCGGCTTCGATATTGGCGCCGGTCTTGGCGTTCTCGCGCATGGGCTTTTCCATGGTGGAAGCCGAAGCCAGCGTGATGCCCTTATCGTCGTCGATCAACTGGGCGTAGATGTGCTTGGACGAGCGGAACACGGTCAAGCGCGCGCGCCCGCGCGCCGCAAGCTTGATCTTGCGTCGCACCGTCGCCGTCCGCCGCGCGGTCCGGTCACTCAATCTCGACATGGCATCCTCTACTTCTTCTTGCCTTCCTTGCGGAAGATGTATTCGCCCGTGTACCGCACGCCCTTGCCTTTGTAGGGCTCCGGCGGGCGGAAGCCGCGGATCTCGGCGGCCACCTGGCCGACCTGCTGTTTGTCGATGCCGGTGACCACGATCTCGGTCGGCTTCGGCGTCGCGATGGTGATGCCCTGCGGGATGGCGAAGTTCACGTCGTGCGAAAAGCCGAGCTGCAGGTTCAGAGACTTGCCCTGCACGGCGGCGCGGAAACCGACGCCGGTGATCTCCAGCTTCTCCTCGAAACCCTTGGTCACGCCGTTCACCAGATTGGCGACCAACGTGCGCGAGGTGCCCCAGAGCGAGCGCGAGCGCTTGGTTTCGAAGCGCGGATCGATCTGGATCTCGCCCTTGTCCATCTTGGCGGCCACGTCGTCGTGCAGCACGACCTGCAGCGCGCCCTTCGGGCCCTTCACCTTGACGGTCTGGCCTTCCACATTGGCGGTGACGCCGCTGGGTACCGCAACCGCTTTTTTGCCGATCCGCGACATCAGAACACCGTACAGAGGATTTCGCCGCCCACATTGGCCTCGCGGGCATCGTGGTCGGCCATCACGCCCTTCGGCGTCGACAGGATGGCGACGCCGAGGCCGTTGTTGATGCGCGGCAGCGCCCGCACCGAGGCATAGACGCGACGCCCGGGCTTGGACACGCGCGCAATCTCGCGGATCACCGGCTCGCCGTCGAAATATTTAAGCTCGATCTCCAGCTCGCTGCGCCCATTGGCATGCGCCACGCTGGCGAAGCCGCGGATATAGCCTTCGCTCTTGAGCACTTCGAGCACGCGCTCGCGGTGCTTGGAGCCGGGCATGGAAACCTTCGACTTGGCTCGCATCTGCGCGTTGCGGATGCGGGTGATCATGTCGCCGATCGGATCGTTCACAGCCATGCGATCCTCCTCACCAGCTCGACTTCACGAGGCCCGGGATCAGGCCCTTGGAGCCGAGTTCGCGCAAGGCGATGCGGCTGACACGATGCTTGCGGTAATAGCCGCGCGGGCGGCCGGACATCTCGCAGCGATTACGTACGCGATTGACGCTGGAATTGCGCGGCAATTCGGCAAGTTTGAGGGTGGCGGCGAAACGCTCCTCCATCGGCAGCTTCTTATCGCGCGCGAGCGCCTTCAGCCGCTTGCGCCGGCCGGAATATTTCTTGGCCATCTTCTTGCGTCGATTGTTCTTCTCGATCGAACTCTTCTTCGCCATGCATTAGCTCCTTAGCGGCTCCGCGTATGAGGACGGCTTGTGTCGCCTCACTGCCGGAACGGGAAATTGAAGGCATTCAACAGCGCGCGCGCTTCATCGTCGTTAGGCGCGTTGGTGCAGACCGTGATGTCGAGGCCCCAAACGTCGGTGGCCTTGTCGAAATCGATTTCCGGGAACACGATGTGCTCCTTGACGCCGAGGCTGTAGTTGCCACGGCCGTCGAAGCTCTTCGGGTTGAGCCCGCGGAAGTCGCGGATGCGCGGCAGCGCGATGTTCACCAGGCGGTCGATAAAGTCGTACATGCGCGCCTTACGCAGCGTGACCTTGCAGCCGATCGCCTGCCCGTCGCGCAGCTTGTAGGTGGCGATCGACTTGCGCGACTTGGTAATCACCGCCTTCTGGCCGGCGATCAGCGACAGGTCGGCGGCCGCGTTCTCCACCTTCTTGCGGTCGGCAACGCCTTCGCCGATGCCCATGTTGAGCACGATCTTGGTGACGCGCGGCACCTGCATCGGATTCTTGTAACCGAACTGCTTGGTGAGCTCGCCGCGCACGACTTGGTCGAAATGGGTCTTCAGGCGCGCCACGTAGTCCGAGCGCTCGCGCGGCTTCTTGGCCTTCGGCTCGCCGCCGTCTTTGGCGCCTTTGGGCGCACCGCCCTGCGGCGGCTGCTTCGGCTTCTTGGCTTCGGTGGGTGCTTGTGTATCAGCCATCGATCTCGACTCCGGAACGCTTGGCAACGCGCACTTTCCGGCGCGCATCGCCCTCACCCACAAACTTGAAGCCGACGCGGGTCGGCTTGCCGTCCTTGGGGTCCGCCAGCGCCAGATTGGACAGGTGGATCGGCCCCTCTTTGGAGATGATCCCGCCCTCCTGCTGCGCGGTCTGCCGCTGGTGGCGTTTGACCATGTTGATGCCGCGCACCAGCGCGCGCGCTTGCGCCGGGCGCACTTCGAACACCTCGCCGGTGCGGCCCTTCTCGCGGCCGGACAGCACCACCACCTTGTCGCCTTTGCGGATTTTGGCGGCCATCACAGCACCTCCGGGGCGAGCGAGATGATCTTCATGTGGTTCTTGGCGCGCAATTCGCGCGGCACCGGCCCGAAGATACGGGTGCCGACCGGCTCCATCTGCGGGGTGATCAGCACCGCCGCGTTGCGGTCGAAGCGGATGACCGAGCCGTCGGCGCGCTTGATGTCCTTGGAGATGCGCACCACCACGGCCTTCATCACGTCGCCTTTCTTAACGCGGCCGCGCGGGATCGCCTCCTTGACCGAGACGACGATGACGTCGCCGATGGTGGCGTATTTGCGTTTGGAGCCGCCCAGCACCTTGATGCACATGACGCGGCGCGCGCCGGAATTGTCCGCCACGTCGAGGTTGGTTTGCATCTGGATCATGATGCGGCTCTCACTGTCTTATCCGGCATATCGCCTACTGCACTTTCGCTTTCTTCTCGCCGCGGATCACTTCCCAGCATTTGAGCTTGGAGAGCGGGCGGCGCTCCTCGATCCACACCAGGTCGCCGACCGAGTATTCGTTGGCAGCGTCATGGGCGTGGTATTTCTTCGAACGGCGCACGGTCTTTTTCATCGTCGCGTGGGTGAACCGCCGCTCGACCCGCACGATAATGGTCTTGTCCTGCTTGTCGCTGACGACGACGCCCTGGAGCGAACGCTTCGGCATTTCGAACCTCTTACTTCTTTGACTTCGCCTTGGCGCGCGGCTTCGCGGCGGCCCTCGGCTTGGCTGATTTCGTCCTACGCGTCTTCGGCGCGGCCTTGGGCGCGGCCTCGGCCTGCGGCTTAGACGCAGGCTCCGGCATGCCGACGCGCTTCTGCGCGGCGACGGTCTTCATCAAGGCGATGGTGCGGCGCACGACGCGCACGCGCGCGGTATTGGCCAGCTGCCCGGTGGCGCGCTGGAAACGCAAATTGAACTGCTCCTTCTTCAGCTTGAGGACTTCGTCGTCCAGCTGATCGAGCGTCATGGCTCTGGCGTCGGCGGCTTTCATCACGGTCACTCGGTAATGCGTTCGATAAAGCGGGTCTTGACCGGCAGCTTGGCGGCGGCGAGCGCCAGCGCCTCCTTGGCGACGGCGACAGGGATGCCGTCGACCTCGAAGATGATGCGGCCGGGCTTGACGCGGCAGACCCACACTTCCGGCGTGCCCTTGCCCTTGCCCATGCGCACCTCGATCGGCTTCTTCGACACCGGCACGTCGGGGAAAACGCGGATCCAAACCCGGCCCGCCCGCTTCATGAAGCGGGTGAGCGCGCGGCGCGCGGCTTCGATCTGGCGCGCGGTGACGCGCTCCGGCTCCAGCGCCTTGAGGCCGTATTGGCCGAAGGCGAGCTTGGCGCCGCTCGAGGCGACGCCGTGGATGCGGCCCTTGTGCGCCTTGCGGAACTTGGTGCGGATCGGTTGCAGCATGACTTAACTCTTGATCTCCGTTCAGGCCGCGTCGCGGCGCGGACGACCTTGGTCGCCTTCGGCGAGCTTCTTGTCCTGCGCCATCGGATCGTGTTCGAGGATTTCGCCCTTGAATATCCACACCTTGACGCCGCAAGTGCCGTAGGTGGTGAAGGCGGTGGCGACGCCGTAGTCGACGTCGGCGCGCAGCGTATGCAGCGGCACGCGGCCTTCGCGGTACCACTCCATGCGCGCGATTTCCGCGCCGCCCAGACGCCCGGAGCAGTTGATGCGGATGCCTTCGGCGCCGAGACGCATCGCCGACTGCACCGCGCGCTTCATGGCGCGGCGGAAAGCGACGCGGCGCTCAAGCTGCTGCGCAATCAACTCGGCGACCAGTTGGGCGTCGAGCTCGGGCTTGCGGATTTCGACGATGTTGATGACGACATCGCTGTCGGTCATTTTGGCGACCGAGCGGCGCAATTTCTCGATGTCGGCGCCCTTCTTGCCGATCACCACGCCGGGCCGCGCCGAATGGATGGTCACCCGGCACTTCTTGTGCGGGCGCTCGATCACGATGCGCGAGACCGCCGCCTGCTTGAGCTGCTTCATCAGCTCTTTGCGGATTGCGATGTCTTCGTGTAGCAGCGTGCCGTATTCGCTCTTGCCGGCATACCAGCGCGAGTCCCAGGTGCGGTTGATGCCGACCCGAAGCCCGACTGGATTGACTTTTTGACCCATGGTCTACTCCCTCAGGCTTTCGCTTCGGCTTGCGCCTCGACCTCGCGCACGACGATGGTCAGGTGCGAGAACGGCTTGAAAATACGCCCCACCCGGCCGCGGGCGCGCGGTGCAAACCGCTTGATCACCAGCGCCTTGCCGACATGGGCCTCGGCGACGACGAGATCGTCGACGTCGAGGTCGTGATTGTTCTCGGCGTTGGCGATCGCCAATTCCAGGCATTTGCGCACGTCCTTGGCGATACGCTTGCGCGAAAACTCGAGGTCGGCGAGCGCGCTCGCGACCTTCTTGCCGCGGATCATCTGCGCGACCAGATTGAGCTTCTGCGGCGACACCCGCAGCATGCGGCTGACCGCCTTGGCCTCGTTGTCGGAGAGGTCTCGCCCGCGTGCGCTCTTGCCCATGACGTCTCTCTCTAATCCCTTAGCTTGCCGCCGGAGCCGCGGCCGCCGGCGCAGCACTCGGCGCTGCCGGAGCGCTCGCGCGCTTGGCCTTGCGGTCGGAGGAGTGGCCGTAGAACATCCGCGTCGGTGCGAACTCGCCGAACTTGTGACCGACCATTTCCTCGGTCACCAGCACCGGAATGTGCTTCTGCCCGTTGTAGACGCCGAAATTCAGGCCGACGAACTGCGGCAGGATGGTCGAACGGCGGCTCCAGATCCTGATCATTTCATGGCGGCCCGAGGTGCGCACAGCTTCCGCCTTGCGCAGCAGAAAACCGTCGACAAACGGGCCTTTCCAAGCTGAACGAGTCATAATCGCGTTCCTACCTCTGTTTCTTCTTGCGTTCGTGCCGGCTGGCGATGATGAATTTCTTGGTGTGCTTGTTCTTGCGCGTCTTCATGCCCTTGGTCGGAATGCCCCATGGCGTGACCCAATGCTTGCCGCCCTTGGTGCGTCCGCCATGCGGATGGTCGACCGGGTTCATGGTGATGCCGCGGTTATGCGGCATGCGGCCACGCCAGCGCTGGCGGCCGGCCTTGCCGATCGTAGTGTTCATGTTGTCCGGATTGGACACCGCGCCGATGGTCGCCATGCAGCGGCCATGCACCAGGCGCTGCTCGCCGGAATTCAGCCGCAGGATGACGTAATCCTGATCGCGGCCGGCGATCTGAGCATAGCTGCCGGCCGAGCGCGCGATCTGCCCGCCTTTGCCGATCTTGAGCTCGATATTGTGCACGATGGTGCCGACCGGAATATTGGCGAGCGGCATGGCATTGCCCGGCTTCACGTCGGCATGCTCGGCGGCAATCACGCTGTCGCCGGGGCTCAGACGTTGCGGCGCCAGGATATAAGCGAGCTCGCCGTCCTGATACTTGATCAAAGCGATGAAGCCGGTGCGGTTCGGATCGTATTCCAGCCGTTCGACCGTCGCCGGCACGTCGCGCTTGGTGCGCTTGAAGTCGACCCTGCGGTAGGCTTGCTTGTGACCGCCGCCGCGGAACCGCACGGTGATGCGGCCGCTGTTGTTGCGCCCGCCCGACGAACTCTGCCCTTCGGTCAGCGTCTTGACCGGCGGCCCTTTGTGCAGGCTCGAGCGGTCGACGATCACCAGATGCCGCTGGCTCGGCGTGGTCGGATTGTATGTTTTAAGCGCCATGATTGCCGGTCCCTTACAATCCGGTGGTCACGTCGATGCGGTGACCCTCTTCCAGCGTCACGATCGCGCGCTTCACGTCGGATTGCTGTCCGATTCTGTTCTTGAACGCCTTGACCTTGCCCATACGCACGAGCGTGTTGACGCTCTTGACCTTGACGTCGAACAGCTTCTCGATCGCCTCCTTGATCTGCGGCTTGGTGGCGTCGCGCTTGACCTTGAACATGACCTTGTTGTGCTCGGACGCCATGGTCGCCTTTTCGGTGATCACGGGAGCGATGATGACGTCGTAATGGCGCGGATCGCTGGTGCTCATTTGAATCGCGCCTCCAGCGCATCGAGCGCGGCCTTGGTCAACACCAGGGTCTTGCGCCGCATGATGTCGTAGACGTTGATGCCCTGCACCGGCAGCACGTCGATATTGGGAATGTTGCGCGCGGCGGCGCGGAAATTGGTCTCGATCTCGGCGCCGTCGATGATCAACGCATTGTCGAGCCCGAGCTTGCCGAACTGCGTGATCAGCGCCTTGGTCTTGGGGTTTTTCAGCGTCGCCTTGTCGATGACGATGATGCCGCCGCCCTTGGCCTTGGACGAGAGCGCGTGCTTGAGCGCGAGCGCGCGCACCTTCTTCGGCAGGTCGATGGCGTGGCTGCGCACCACCGGGCCGAAAGCGCGGCCGCCGCCGCGGAACTGCGGCACGCGGGCGGAGCCATGGCGGGCCTGACCGGTGCCCTTCTGGCCGTACATCTTCTTGCCGGTGCGCCAGATTTCGGCGCGGCCCTTGGTCTTGTGGGTGCCGCGCTGGCGCTTGGCGAGCTGCCAGTTGACGCAACGCTGCAGAATGTCGGAGCGCGGCTCGAGACCGAAAATGGCATCGGGCAGGTCGACGGACCCGGTCTCTTTGCCTTCGAGGGTGGTGATCTTCAATTCCATGTCACGTGCCCTCATTGGCGGAAGCGGCGGCCTCGGGCGCCGGCGCCTCGGCGGCGGGCGCGGCTTCGGCAGCAGCCGCCTCGGCGGGCTTGGCTTCGGTCCCGGCGGTGCGGAACTTGCCCGGCGTGGGCACTTCCTTCGGCAGCGCCTTCTTCACCGCGTCGCGCACCGTGATCCAGCCGCCCTTGGCGCCCGGCACCGCGCCCTCGACCAGAATGAGGCCGCGCTCGACATCGGTCTGCACCACTTTCAGGTTCAGCGTGGTCACCCGCTCGACGCCCATATGGCCGGGCATCTTCTTGTTCTTGAAGGTCTTGCCGGGGTCCTGGCGGCCGCCGGTCGAGCCGATCGAACGGTGCGAGATCGACACGCCGTGCGAGGCGCGCAAGCCGCCGAAATTCCAGCGCTTCATGCCGCCGGCGAAGCCCTTGCCGATCGAAATACCGCAGACGTCGACGAATTGCCCGGCCACGAAATGGTCGGCGGTGATCTCGGCGCCGACCGGGATCAGCGCGTCGTCGCTGACGCGGAATTCGGCGAGCTTGCGCTTGGGCTCGATATTGGCCTTGGCGAAGTAGCCGCGGTCGGCCTTGATCATGTTGTTGGTGCGGCGCGGACCGGCGCCGAGCTGCAGCGCGACGTAGCCGTTCTTGTCCTTGGTGCGATGTGCAATCACCTGGCAATTGGCCAGGCGCAACACCGTCACCGGCACGTGCTCGCCGGTCTCGGTGAACACCCGGGTCATTCCGACCTTCTGTGCGACAACTCCGGAACGCATCGCTTTCCCCATCGGCCTCTTACAACTTGATCTCGACGTCGACGCCGGCGGCCAGATCGAGCTTCATCAGCGCGTCCACCGTCTGCGGCGTCGGATCGACGATGTCCAAAAGGCGCTTGTGC
This sequence comes from uncultured Alphaproteobacteria bacterium, assembly GCA_963727555.1. GTDB lineage: Bacteria > Pseudomonadota > Alphaproteobacteria > Rhizobiales > Xanthobacteraceae > Pseudolabrys. The sequence goes on from CAVSGT010000002.1 coordinate 646,339, forward strand.
GTGCGCATCTCGAACTGTTCGCGGCTCGTCTTGTCGATGTGCGGCGAGCGGTTCACCGTGAACTTCTCGATGCGCGTCGGCAGCGGGATCGGGCCACGGACCTGCGCACCGGTGCGCTTGGCCGTGTTCACGATCTCGCGCGTCGACGCATCGAGGATGCGGTGGTCGAACGCCTTGAGCCGGATCCGGATATTCTGGCCGTTCATTTGTCTGTCTCTTTCAACTGTGTGGCCCGCGTTTTGCGCGGGCCACGACAGCAGTCAAATTTACTCGATGATGCTCGCCACCACGCCGGCGCCGACGGTGCGGCCGCCCTCGCGAATGGCGAAGCGCAGTTTCTCCTCCATGGCGATCGGCACGATCAGGTGCACTTCCATCGCCACGTTGTCGCCCGGCATCACCATCTCGGTGCCCTGCGGCAGGTGCACCACGCCGGTCACGTCGGTGGTGCGGAAGTAGAACTGCGGGCGGTAGTTGGTGAAGAACGGGGTGTGACGGCCGCCCTCTTCCTTGGTCAGGATGTAGGCCTCGGCCTTGAACTTGGTGTGCGGCTTGACCGAGCCGGGCTTGCACAGCACCTGGCCGCGCTCGATGTCCTCGCGCTTGGTACCGCGCAGCAGGCAACCGACGTTGTCGCCAGCCTCGCCCTGGTCGAGCAGCTTGCGGAACATCTCGACGCCGGTGACCACGGTCTTGGTGGTCTCCTTGATGCCGACGATCTCGACTTCCTCGCCAACCTTGATGATGCCGCGCTCGATGCGACCGGTGCAGACGGTGCCGCGGCCGGAGATCGAGAACACATCTTCCACCGGCATCAAGAACGGCTGATCCTTCGGGCGCTCCGGCTGCGGGATGTAGTCGTCGACCGCGTTCATCAATTCGAGGATCGATTCCTTGCCGAGCTTGTCGTCGCTGCCGTCGAGCGCCTTGAGCGCCGAACCCTTGACGATCGGGATCTTGTCGCCGGGGAAATTATACTTGGAGAGCAGTTCGCGAACTTCGAGCTCGACCAGTTCGAGCAACTCGGGATCGTCGACCATGTCGACCTTGTTCATGTAGACGACCAGCGCCGGCACGCCGACCTGGCGGGCGAGCAGGATATGCTCGCGCGTCTGCGGCATCGGGCCGTCGGCGGCCGACACCACCAGAATGGCGCCGTCCATCTGCGCCGCGCCGGTGATCATGTTCTTCACGTAGTCGGCATGACCGGGGCAATCGACGTGCGCATAGTGGCGCTTTTCGGTCTGGTATTCGACGTGCGCGGTCGAAATGGTGATGCCGCGCGCCTTCTCTTCCGGCGCCTTGTCGATCATGTCGTAGGCGGTGAAGGTGGCGCCGCCGGTTTCAGCCAGCACCTTGGTGATCGCCGCCGTCAACGTCGTCTTGCCGTGGTCGACGTGGCCGATGGTGCCGATGTTGCAATGCGGCTTCGTGCGTTGGAATTTCTCTTTGGCCATGGGACTCTCCGTTAAGATCCTTCTGGTTTCGCTCGCGGATCACGCGAATTTTTTCTGGACTTCCGCCGACACGTTGGCGGGCAATTCCGCGTAGTGATCGAACTGCATGGTGAACGTGGCGCGCCCCTGTGACATGGAGCGCAGGTTGTTGACGTAGCCGAACATGTTCATCAGCGGCACCATCGCGTTGATGACGTTGGCGTTGCCGCGCATGTCTTGGCCGAGAATTTGTCCGCGCCGCGAGTTGAGATCGCCGATGACGGAGCCGGTATAGTCTTCCGGCGTCACCACCTCGACCTTCATGATCGGCTCGAGCAGAACCGGACGGCCTTTCTGCAAGGCCTCGCGCAACGCCGCGCGCGCGGCGATTTCGAACGCCAAGGCCGAGGAGTTGACGTCGTGATAACGCCCGTCGATCAGCGAGACCTTGAGGTCGACCACCGGGAAGCCGGCGAGGATGCCGGAGCCGAGCACCGACTCCAGGCCTTTCTCGACGCCGGGGATGTATTCCTTCGGCACCGCGCCGCCGACGATCTCGTTGATGAATTCGAACGGCGTGCCCGGCACCGTCGGCTCGGCGACGATCTTGACCTGCGCGAATTGGCCGGAGCCGCCGGTCTGCTTCTTGTGCTGGTAGTCGACCTCGGCGCGCTGGGTGATCTTCTCGCGGAACGCCACCTGCGGCGCGCCGATATTGGCGTCGACCTTATAAGTGCGCTTGAGGATGTCGACCTTGATGTCGAGGTGCAGCTCGCCCATGCCCTTGAGGATGGTCTGGCCGCTCTCCTGGTCGGTGGAAACGCGGAAGGACGGGTCTTCGGCGGCGAGTTTGGCGAGCGCGACGCCGAGCTTTTCCTGGTCGGCCTTCGACTTCGGCTCGATCGCAATTTCGATCACCGGATCGGGGAATTCCATCTTTTCAAGGATCACCGGCACCTTGGGGTCGCACAGCGTGTCGCCGGTGCGAACTTCCTTAAGGCCGGCCAGCGCGACGATGTCGCCCGCATAGCACTCTTTCACGTCTTCGCGGTTGTTGGCGTGCATCAGCAGCATGCGGCCGATGCGCTCTTTGCGTTCCTTGGTCGAATTGATCACGCCGGTGCCGCTTTGCAGCACGCCGGAATAGATGCGGCAGAAGGTGATGGTGCCGACGAAGGGGTCGTCCATGATCTTGAAGGCGAGCAGCGCCATCGGCGCATTGTCCTTCGGCTCGCGTACGACATCTTCGCCGTTGTCGGGATTGATGCCGTGAATCGGCGGTACGTCGAGCGGGCTCGGCAGATAGTCGACCACCGCGTCAAGCAACGGCTGCACGCCCTTGTTCTTGAAAGCGGAGCCGCACAGCACCGGGAAGAAAGCCGAGGTGATCACCGCCTTGCGGATCAATTTCTTGAGCGTCGCCTCGTCGGGCTCCTTGCCATCGAGATAAGCGGCCATCACATCGTCATCGAGATCGACCGCGGCCTCGATCATCAGCTCGCGGTACTTCTTGGCCTGATCGAGCAGGTCGGCCGGAATGTCGATGTCGTGATAGTCGGCGCCGAGCGACTCGTCGTCCCAGACCACGCCCTTCATGCGCACCAGATCGACGATGCCCTTGAACTGCTGCTCGGAACCGATGGGAAGCTGAATGGCCACCGGCTTGGCGCCGAGGCGGGTCTTGATGTCGTCAAGGCACTTGAAGAAGTCGGCGCCGATCTTGTCCATCTTGTTGGCGAAGACGATGCGCGGCACGTGATATTTGTCGCCCTGGCGCCAGACCGTCTCGGTCTGCGGCTCGACGCCCTGGTTGGAATCGAGCACACAGACGGCGCCGTCGAGCACGCGCAAGGAGCGCTCTACCTCGATGGTGAAGTCGACATGGCCGGGGGTGTCGATGATGTTGAGGCGCTTGCCCTTCCAGAGCGCGGTGGTCGCGGCCGACGTGATGGTGATGCCGCGCTCCTGCTCCTGCTCCATCCAATCCATGGTCGCGGCGCCTTCGTGCACCTCGCCCATCTTGTGGCTGCGGCCGGTGTAGAAAAGGATCCGCTCAGTCGTCGTGGTCTTGCCGGCATCGATGTGCGCCATGATGCCGAAATTGCGGTAGTCCTCGATGGGGTGGCTGCGGGGCATAGGGGATCTGTTCCTTGAATTCGTTCGACGCGGTCACCAGCGATAATGCGAGAAGGCGCGGTTTGCTTCCGCCATCTTGTGAGTGTCCTCGCGCTTCTTGACGGCGTTTCCCCTATTGTTGGACGCATCGAGCAATTCGGCCGAGAGGCGCTCGGTCATGGTTTTTTCGTTGCGGTCGCGCGCGGCCGTAATGATCCAGCGGATGCCGAGCGCCTGCCGGCGCGACGTGCGCACTTCCACCGGCACCTGATAAGTGGCGCCGCCGACGCGGCGCGAGCGCACTTCGATCGACGGCATCACGTTATCGAGCGCCTGCTGGAACACCGTGATCGGGCTCTGCTTGGTCTTGCTCTCGATCATTTCCAGCGCGCCATAGACGATGCCCTCGGCCACCGACTTCTTGCCGGCATACATGACGGCATTCATGAACTTGCTGACGACGATATTGCCGAACTTTGGGTCCGGGATGACTTCGCGTTTTTCGGCGGCGTGACGGCGGGACATAACGCTGATCCTTATTTGGGCCGTTTGGCGCCGTATTTGGAGCGACGCTGCTTGCGGTTCTTGACGCCTTGGGTGTCGAGCACGCCGCGCAGGATGTGATAGCGCACGCCCGGCAGGTCCTTCACGCGCCCGCCGCGGATCATCACCACCGAGTGCTCCTGCAGGTTATGGCCCTCGCCCGGGATGTAGCCGATCACCTCGAAGCCGTTGGTCAGCCGCACCTTGGCGACCTTGCGCAGCGCCGAGTTCGGCTTCTTCGGCGTCGTCGTATAGACGCGGGTGCAGACGCCGCGCTTTTGCGGGCTGGACTGCAGGGCCGGCGCCGTGTTGCGCGCCGTGAGCGGCTTGCGCGGCTTGGCAATCAACTGGTTAATCGTCGGCATCGTTCGCCTTCGCATCCTCACGTTGGGCGCCTCGCGCCCGGAATTGTTTAAGGCTTTCGCCCCTCACACACTCGAGGCGGGCGCCCTCGCCCGCACGTCGTTTTGGGCTAGTCGCCCCGGCTTCGCCGCGCGTGGAAATCGACTATTTCCACGCGCAAAACGAAATCGCGCCATCCGCTTGAACCGCGGGGGCGCTCTCTCAGTTCGGACGGTCGTGCGGATTTGCGGCCGCGCAACCGGTCACTTCTTAAGTCTGACAGTGGCTGTCAGAGGCAGCGTCTGAGCTTCATTCGTCGAGGCGATGCGCCGGCGAGCAACTGAGAAAACGCTACATTCTCAAAGGCTTAGCCAGGTGGCCGTTCCGAACAAGCGAAGCTCACCGCCTGCCGAAAAGTGGGGCGTATGTATCGACGGGCCCCCGGCAAGTCAAGCAAAAACCCTTTCAGAATCGGCAGCTTTCGCCCTCCAAGCGGGTCCCCCGACGTGAGGGGCCGGCCGATCGCAACCGCCAATAGCGAGGCTGTGGCAACCATGGTATGTTTCGATGCCGGAATCGGATTCGAACGATGGTTGCGACCGCATCCTTATGGTCGCTAGGCGGTCATCGTCGGCGGCCAATTTTGCGTACCGCCACAGAGCTGGCCGCCGTCTGCCTTTGCATCGGGCTGCTGGCGCTCAATATTTACGGCGTCATTTACCCGGCCGACCTGAGAAATCGGTTTCCGCAACACCTGCTAAGCTATTCGCAGGCTCTCAGCGAGATCGACACCGCTTGGCACAGGGAGGGCGCCACACCGCGCTTCTTCGCCGATGCCACCCGCATTTATCACGCGGCTTCAGCCTATGAATGGCCGGACGGCATGGCTTGGGTGGCGTGGCGCGACGATTGGATTCTCGCCTTGTCCGGCCATCTCGGTCCGTTGATTCATTTTCTTCGTCCGGGCGTGAGCCCGGCGCTCTTCAGGCAGTTTCAAAGCTATCACTATGAGCGCGCCCTCGGCCGCGGCTTCGGCATATGCTCACAAAACGCGCTCGGATTGGCCGATCTGTTGTACCGAAAGTTCGATTCCGATATCCACGTCGTCGGTCTTGACGGCCATGTCGTCACGCAAGTGAATCTGCCGGACGGCCGTCAGATGATCCTCGATCCGAGCACCGGCGTCGTTTTCTCCTTCTCTCTCGGCTATGCTCAATCCCATCTCGGCGAAGTCACTCAAGCCTACACCAAGGCCGGATACGCCAAATTGGCCAAGCTCTACGGTCACGCGGGCAATTTCATTAGTTCGCGCCCCGGCACCGACTATTATGGGAGCGGGTCGCCCGACAGGTTGAACCGAGTCCGTCTCTACGAGGCGGCAAGCGACGTGCTGATGTGGCTCATTCCGCTCGTCGGGCTTCTGATCGTCGCACTCCTCCGAATAAGAACGCATCGCCGTGGCGCCGCCGCGGCGGGCGCGCCAGCAGTCATCCCAACCTAGACCCGAAAAAGAGAGGCCCCGGCGAACCGGGGCCTCTTTTTGTCTCGCCATCGACGTGCCGCGCACAGGCGGCAAACAGCTATTCCGCCGCCGGCAGCGCGGGGGCGGCCTCTTCGGGCGCGGCCTCGGCCGCCGCCTTGGCGGCGTCCTTTTCACGCTCCTCGAGAATCAGCGCGTCGCGCTTGGTGGCGACTTCACGCAGCTCGTTCATCATCGCACCGGTGCCGGCCGGGATCAGACGGCCGACGATGACATTTTCCTTGAGGCCGTCGAGCGTGTCGACCTTGCCGTTGACGGCGGCTTCGGTGAGCACGCGCGTGGTCTCCTGGAACGACGCCGCCGAGATGAAGGAGCGGGTCTGCAGGCTCGCTTTGGTGATGCCGAGCAGCACCGGATGACCGGACGCCGGCTTCTTGCCTTCGGCGACCGCGCGAACATTGATTTCGTCCATCTCGACCTTGTCGAGTTGCTCGCCCTGCAACAGCTCGGTCTCGCCCGAGTCGTCGATCTCGACCTTCTGCAACATCTGGCGAACGATCACCTCGATGTGCTTGTCGTTGATGTTGACGCCCTGCAGTCGGTAGACCTCCTGGATCTCGTTCACCAGATAGGCGGCAAGCTCCTCGACGCCCTTGATGGCGAGAATATCGTGCGGGGCGGGATTGCCGTCGACGATGTAGTCGCCCTTCTCGATGACGTCGCCATCCTGCAGATGGATGTGCTTGCCCTTCGGAACCAGGTACTCCTTCGGCTCCTCGGACTTGTCCGACGGCTCGATGGTGATGCGGCGCTTGTTCTTGTAGTCCTTGCCGAACCGCACCGTGCCGTTGATCTCGGCGATGACCGCCGATTCCTTCGGCCGCCGCGCCTCGAACAGCTCCGCCACCCGCGGCAGACCGCCGGTGATGTCGCGGGTCTTGGCGCTTTCGGTCGGAATGCGCGCGATCACGTCGCCCGCCTTCACGGTACCGCCCGGGTCGACCGAGATGATGGCGTCGACCGCCAGCATGTAGCGGGCGTCGCCGCCGCGCGCGAGCTTGAGCACCTTGCTGCCCGACTTGATGATAATCGCCGGCCGCAATTCCTGCTGGTTGCGGGACGAACCCGTGCGCCAGTCGACCACCACGCGCTTGGCGATGCCGGTCAATTCATCGAGCGCTTCCGACATCGACAGCCCGTCGACCAGGTCCTCGAAGGCAATGGTGCCCTCGACCTCGGTCAGGATCGGCCGCGTATAGGGATCCCATTCGGCGATGCGCTGGCCGCGCTTGATCTGGTCGCCGTCGTCGACGCGCAAGCGCGCGCCGTAGGGGATGCGGTGATGCGCGCGTTCGGTGCCGTCGGGATCGACCACCGCCACCACCATGTTGCGCACCATCGCCACATGGTCGTTATCGGAGTTGCGCGCGGTCGACTTGCTCTTGAACTTGACCTTTCCGTCGAAGTTCAACTCGATGAACGACTGCTCGGAAATCTGCGCCGCGCCGCCGATATGGAACGTGCGCATGGTGAGCTGGGTGCCCGGCTCGCCGATCGACTGGGCGGCGATGACGCCCACCGCCTCGCCCATGTTGACCGGGGTGCCGCGCGCCAGATCGCGTCCGTAGCAGGCCGCGCAGACGCCGTTGGTGGTCTCGCAGGTAAGCACCGAGCGGATCTTCAGCTCCTGCACGCCGGCGTTGGTGATCTGCTCGACCTCCGGCTCGCCAAGCAGGGTGCCGCGCTTGACCAGCACCTTGCTGCTCGATGGGTCCTTCACGTCCTCGGCCGTGGTGCGGCCGAGAATGCGGATCGCCAGCGGCGCGACCACGGTGCCGGCGTCGATGATGGCGCGCACACCGATGCCACGCGTGCTGCCGCAGTCGAAGGTCGTGATGATGCAGTCCTGCGCCACGTCGACCAGACGCCGCGTCAGATAGCCGGAGTTCGCGGTCTTCAAGGCGGTGTCGGCGAGACCCTTACGGGCGCCGTGCGTCGAGTTGAAGTACTCGAGCACCGACAGGCCTTCCTTGAAGTTCGAGATGATCGGGCTCTCGATGATCTCGCCCGAGGGCTTGGCCATCAGACCGCGCATGCCGGCGAGCTGGCGCATCTGCGCGGGCGAGCCGCGCGCGCCGGAGTGCGCCATCATGTAGATCGAGTTAACCTGCATGTCGCGGCCTTTCTCGTCCTTCTTGGTGGACGAGATTTCCCGCATCATCTCTTCGGCGATCTTGTCGGTCGACTTCGACCAGGCATCGACCACCTTGTTGTACTTCTCGCCCTGCGTGATCAGGCCGTCGTTGTATTGCTGCTCGAACTCCTTGGCGAGATCGCGCGTGGTCTCGACGATCTTCCACTTGGAGGCCGGCACCACCATGTCGTCCTTGCCGAACGAGATGCCGGCCTTGAAGGCATGGTAGAAGCCGAGCGCCATGATGCGGTCGCAGAAGATCACCGTCTCCTTCTGCCCGCAGTGGCGGTAGACGGTATCGATCATCGACGAAATCTCGCGCTTGGTCATCAAGCGGTTGACGGCGTCGAAGGTGATCTTCGGGTTGTTCGGCAGCACGTTGCCGAGCACGACGCGGCCGGGCGTGGTCTCGTACCACTTCTTGAACGGCTCGCCTTTTTCGTCGACGCCTTCCCAGCGATATTTGATCTTGGTGTGCAGATCGATCGCCTTCTCATTCAGGGCGTGATCGATCTCGGCCATGCTCGTGTAGAAACCTTTGATGATATTCCTTAGTTTTGGATTCTTCTCGAATTCGGCCTCGGCATGAAGTTCGAACTTCCACTCGCCCGGCGAGCCCTCGCGCATCAGCGAGAGATAATAGAGCCCGAGCACGATATCCTGCGACGGCACGATGATCGGCTGGCCGTTGGCCGGATGCAGGATGTTGTTGGTCGACATCATCAGCACGCGCGCTTCCAGCTGCGCTTCGAGCGACAGCGGAACGTGCACGGCCATCTGGTCGCCGTCGAAGTCGGCGTTGAACGCCGCGCACACCAGCGGATGCAACTGGATCGCCTTGCCCTCGATCAGCACCGGCTCGAAGGCCTGGATGCCGAGGCGGTGCAAGGTCGGCGCGCGGTTCAACAACACCGGATGTTCGCGGATCACCTCGTCGAGGATGTCCCAAACCTCCGGCTTTTCCTTCTCGACCAGCTTCTTGGCCTGCTTGACGGTGGTGGACAGCCCCTTGGCGTCGAGCCGCGAATAGATGAACGGCTTGAACAGCTCGAGCGCCATCTTCTTCGGCAGGCCGCACTGGTGCAGCTTGAGCTCGGGACCGACCACGATCACCGAGCGGCCGGAATAATCGACGCGCTTGCCGAGCAGGTTCTGCCGGAAGCGGCCCTGCTTGCCCTTGAGCATGTCGGCGAGCGACTTCAGCGGCCGTTTGTTGGCGCCGGTGATGACGCGGCCGCGGCGGCCGTTGTCGAACAGCGCGTCGACCGCCTCCTGCAGCATGCGCTTTTCGTTGCGGATGATGATGTCCGGCGCGCGCAGCTCGATCAGCCGCTTCAAACGGTTGTTGCGGTTGATGACGCGGCGATAGAGATCGTTGAGATCCGAGGTGGCGAAGCGTCCGCCGTCGAGCGGCACCAGCGGCCGCAGATCGGGCGGGATCACCGGCACGACGGTGAGGATCATCCACTCCGGCTTGTTGCCGGAGGCGATGAACGCCTCGATCAGCTTCAGCCGCTTGGCGATCTTCTTCTTCTTGATGTCGCTTTCGGACTCCGCGATCTCCGCGCGCAACTCGGCCTGCATCTTGTCGAGGTCGAGGCCTTTCAGCATCTCGCGGATCGCTTCCGCGCCGATGGTGGCGGTGAAGCTGTCGGTGCCGTACTCTTCCTGCGCCTTGATGTACTCGTCCTCGGACAGCAGTTGGCGGTCCTTGAGCGGGGTCAGGCCCGGCTCCAGCACGACGTAGTATTCGAAATAGAGGATGCGCTCGAGGTCCTTCAGCGTCATGTCGAGCAACAGACCGATGCGGCTCGGCAGCGATTTGAGGAACCAGATATGCGCGACCGGGGCGGCGAGCTCGATATGGCCCATGCGCTCGCGCCGCACGCGGCTGAGCGTGACCTCAACCGAACACTTCTCGCAGATGATGCCCTTGTACTTCATGCGCTTGTACTTGCCGCACAAGCACTCGTAGTCCTTGATCGGCCCGAAGATGCGCGCGCAGAACAAGCCGTCGCGCTCGGGCTTGAAAGTGCGGTAGTTGATCGTTTCCGGCTTCTTGATCTCGCCGTAGGACCACGACAGAATCTTTTCCGGGCTCGCGATCGAAATCCGGATCTGGTCGAAGACCTGAGCCGGCACCTGCGGGCTGAAAAAATTCATGATTTCTTGGTTCATCGCATTCTCCGCTACGCCGACCGCCGTCGGCTGCTAACTCATTTCAATTTGCGCCGTCATTCGCCGCGACCGCGGTCGAAGACGGTTGCGGGAGCGGCGCTCGCGCCGCTCCCCTATCCGCTTATTCGGCGGCTTCCGCCGTCTCCGGCCCCTGTCGCTGCTGCTTGGAATTGTGCAGATCGACATTGAGGCCGAGCGAACGCATCTCCTTGACCAGCACGTTGAAGCTTTCCGGAATGCCCGCCTCGAACGTGTCGTCGCCGCGCACGATCGCCTCGTAGACCTTGGTACGGCCGGCGACGTCGTCCGATTTGACGGTGAGCATTTCCTGCAAGGTGTAGGCCGCGCCGTAGGCTTCCAGCGCCCACACCTCCATTTCGCCGAAGCGCTGGCCGCCGAACTGCGCCTTGCCGCCGAGCGGCTGCTGGGTGACCAGCGAATAGGGGCCGATCGAGCGGGCGTGGATCTTGTCGTCCACCAGATGGTGCAGCTTGAGCATGTAGATGTAGCCGACGGTGACCTTACGATCGAAGACTTCGCCGGTACGGCCGTCGAACACGTTGACCTGCCCGGAGTGATCGAGGCCGGCGAGGTCGAGCATCTTCTCGATGTCGGCCTCCTTGGCGCCGTCGAACACCGGCGTCGCGATCGGCACGCCGTGGCGCAGATTGCCGCCGAGCTCGATCAGGTCGCCTTCGCCCAGCGACTTGATGGTCTCGTCGTCGCCATAGACCTTCTTCAGCATGTCTTTGAGCGGACGCGCGTCGTGCTTTTGGTTGTAGGCGTCGACCGCCTGCCCGATCTTGAGCCCGAGGCCGGCGCAAGCCCAGCCGAGATGGGTCTCCAGGATCTGGCCGACGTTCATGCGGCTCGGCACGCCGAGCGGGTTGAGCACGATGTCGACCTGCGTGCCGTCATCGAGAAACGGCATGTCCTCGAGCGGCACGATCTTCGACACCACGCCTTTGTTGCCGTGGCGGCCGGCCATTTTGTCGCCGGGCTGGATCTTGCGCTTCACCGCGACGAAGACCTTGACCATCTTCATCACGCCGGGCGGAAGCTCGTCGCCGCGCTGCAGCTTCTCGACCTTGTCGAGGAAGCGCTGTTCCAACAACTTCTTCGACTCGTCGTACTGCTTACGGATGGCCTCGATCTCGGCCATCAGCTTGTCGTTGGGCGAGGCGAACTGCCACCACTGCGAGCGCGGATATTCATCCAGCACCGCCTTGGTGATCTTGGAATCTTTCTTGAAGCCCTTGGGACCGGCAATGCCTTGGCGGCCTTCCAACAGCTCGGCCAGACGGCCATAGACGTTGCGGTCGAGGATCGCCTGCTCGTCGTCGCGGTCCTTGGCGAGCCGCTCGATCTCCTCACGCTCGATGGCGAGCGCGCGCTCGTCCTTCTCGACGCCGTGACGGTTGAACACGCGCACTTCGACGACGGTGCCCTGCACGCCGGGCGGCACCCGCAGCGAGGTGTCGCGCACGTCGCTAGCCTTCTCGCCGAAGATGGCGCGCAGCAGCTTTTCTTCCGGCGTCATCGGGCTTTCGCCCTTGGGCGTGATCTTGCCGACCAGGATGTCGCCGGCATGCACCTCGGCGCCGATATAGACGATGCCCGCTTCGTCGAGATTCTTGAGCGCCTCTTCCGAGACGTTCGGGATGTCGCGGGTGATTTCTTCGGGGCCCAGCTTGGTGTCGCGCGCCATCACCTCGAATTCCTCGATGTGGATGGACGTGAACACGTCGTCCTTCACGATCCGCTCGGAGAGCAGGATCGAGTCCTCGAAGTTGTAGCCGTTCCACGGCATGAACGCGACCAGCACGTTGCGGCCGAGCGCCAGCTCGCCGAGATCGGTCGAGGGACCGTCGGCGATGATGTCGCCCTTGTCGACTTGATCGCCGACCTTCACCAGCGGACGCTGGTTGATGCAGGTGTTCTGGTTCGAGCGCTGATATTTCATCAGCCGGTAGATATCGACGCCCGGCTTGGTCGGATCCGTTTCGCCGGTGGCGCGCACGACGATACGGGTGGCGTCCACCTGATCGACGATGCCGGTGCGGCGCGCGGCGATCGAAGCGCCGGAGTCGCGCGCGACCACGCCTTCCATGCCGGTGCCGACGAACGGCGCTTCGGCGCGAACCAGCGGCACCGCCTGGCGCTGCATGTTCGAGCCCATCAGCGCGCGGTTGGCGTCGTCGTTCTCCAGGAACGGAATGAGCGCGGCGGCAACCGACACGAGCTGCTTGGGCGACACGTCCATGAAGTCGACCTTGTCGCGCGGCACCAGATGCACGTCGCCGGCATGGCGGCAGACGATCAGGTCCTCGGTCAAACGGCCGCGGTTGTCGATCGGCGCGTTGGCCTGCGCCACCGTGTAGCGGCCCTCCTCCATGGCGGAGAGATAGATGACCTCGTCGGTGACGCGGCCGTCCTTCACCTTGCGATAGGGCGTCTCGACGAAGCCGTATTTGTTCACCCGCGCATAGGTGGCGAGCGAATTGATCAGGCCGATGTTCGGGCCTTCCGGCGTCTCGATCGGGCAGATGCGGCCGTAATGGGTCGGGTGCACGTCGCGCACCTCGAAGCCGGCGCGTTCGCGCGTGAGACCGCCCGGGCCGAGCGCCGACAGGCGGCGCTTGTGCGTGATCTCGGACAGCGGGTTGGTCTGGTCCATGAACTGCGAGAGCTGCGAGGAGCCGAAGAACTCGCGCACCGCGGCGGCCGCCGGCTTGGCGTTGATCAGGTCCTGCGGCATGACGGTGTCGATATCGACCGACGACATGCGCTCCTTGATCGCGCGCTCCATGCGCAACAGACCGATGCGGTACTGGTTCTCCATCAACTCGCCGACCGAGCGCACCCGGCGATTGCCGAGATGGTCGATGTCGTCGATCTCGCCCTTGCCGTCGCGCAGGTCGACCAGCGTGCTTGATGACCGCGAGGATGTCGTCCTTGCGCAGCACGCGCATGGTGTCGGGCGCGTCGAGATCGAGCCGCATGTTCATCTTGACGCGGCCGACGGCGGACAGGTCGTAGCGCTCGCTGTCGAAGAACAGCGAACGGAACATCGCTTCGGCGGTGTCGACGGTCGGCGGCTCGCCCGGACGCATGACGCGGTAGATGTCGAACAGCGCGTCCTCGCGCGTCATGTTCTTGTCGACGGTGAGCGTGTTGCGGATATAGGCGCCGACATTGACGTGGTCGATGTCGAGCAGCGGCAGTTCCTTGTAGCCGGCCTCGATCAGACCTTGAGGTTCTTCTCGGTCGATCTCCTCGCCGGCCTCCATGTAGATTTCGCCGGTCTTCGCGTTGACCAGATCCTCGGCGATGTAGTGGCCGATCAATTCGTCGTCGGTCATGCGCAGGGCCTTGAGGCCCTTCTCGGCGAGCTGGCGCGCCTGACGCACGGTGAGCTTCTTGCCCGCCTCGACCACCACGCGGCCGGTGTCGGCGTCGACCAGGTCGTTGACCGCCTTGTAGCCCTTCAGCCGGTTGGCATCGAACGGCACGCGCCAGCCTTCCTTGGCGCGCTTGTAGGTGACGTGCTTGTAGAAGGTGCGCAGGATTTCCTCGCCGTCGAGGCCGAGCGCGTACAGCAGCGACGTCACCGGAATCTTGCGGCGGCGGTCGATGCGCGCATAGCACGATGTCCTTGGCGTCGAACTCGATGTCGAGCCAGGAACCGCGATACGGAATGATGCGGGCGGCGAACAACAGCTTGCCCGAGGAATGGGTCTTGCCCTTGTCGTGATCGAAGAACACGCCGGGCGAGCGGTGCATCTGCGAGACGATGACCCGCTCGGTGCCGTTGACGATGAAGGTGCCGTTGTTGGTCATGAGCGGAATGTCGCCCATGTAGACATCCTGCTCCTTGATGTCCTTGACCGAACGCGCCTGCGTCTCCTCGTCGATATCGAACACGATCAGCCGCAGCGTCACTTTCAGCGGCGCGGCATAGGTCATGCCGCGCTGGCGGCACTCGTCGACGTCGTATTTCGGCGGCTCGAATTCGTATTTGACGAATTCAAGCTGCGAGGAATTGGAGAAATCGGAAATCGGGAACACCGATTTGAAAACCGCCTGCAGGCCCTCGTCGGGACGGCCGCCCGCCGGCTCCTTGACCAGCAGGAACTGGTCGTAAGACGCCTTCTGAACCTCGATGAGGTTCGGCATCTCCGCCACTTCTTTGATTGTTCCGAAAAACTTCCTTACGCGCTTGCGACCGGTAAACGTCTGCGCCATCGTTTCTCTCTCTCGATTCGATTTTGGCGGGCCAACGCGGGCGCCTCTCCGAACGGTCGCAATCCATCGCGACCATCAGGACAGGCGTCGGGGCTGCCCGTTTCTATGTGATTCGGGCCTCGCCCGAACCGCCGCACTCTTCACAATCTCATCGTGACCGGACTTGCCGGTTCACGACTGCCTCTCTTTCAGGGCCGGGCCGTCGCCGGCCGCCGCATTCTCTTCTGTCGTCCGACCTTCACCCGTTCGGAGACCCCCGGGATAAAACCCGGGGATTTCGCCGTTCCGAACCCTTCGCAGATCCCCCGGTTCTCGCATCGCGCTCGACCGGGGATTTCGCTTAAGTAAGCATCTGCTTACTTCAACTCAACCTTGGCGCCGGCCTTTTCGAGCTGGGCCTTGACCTTCTCGGCCTCCTCCTTGTTGACGCCTTCCTTGACCGGCTTGGGCGCGCCCTCGACCAGGTCCTTGGCTTCCTTGAGGCCGAGGCCGGTGAGCGCGCGCACTTCCTTGATCACTTCGATCTTCTTGTCGCCAGCCGCGGCGAGAACGACAGTGAATTCGGTCTTCTCCTCGGCCGCGGCGGCGGCGCCGCCGGCGGCCGGCCGGCCGCCACCGCAACCGCGGCGGCAGCGGAAACGCCCCACTTCTCTTCCAGCATCTTCGCCAGATCCGCCGCTTCCAGGACGGTCAGGGTCGACAATTCGTCGACGATCTTCTGCAGGTCAGCCATTGTTCAGTTCCTATCGGTTCGAACCAGTCGAGATTGCTTGTCGATAAGCCGTCACGCCGCGGCGCTCTTGGAGGCGTAGGCCTGGACCACGCGCGCGACCTTGGCCGCGGGGGCGTTGACGAGCTGCGCGATCTTGGTCGCCGGGGCCTGGACCAGGCCGACGATCTTGGCGCGCAATTCATCCAGCGACGGCAGCGAGGCGAGCGCCTTGACGCCGTCGGGGTCCAGAGCCGTTTTGCCCATCGACCCGCCGAGAATGACGAACGCTTCGTTCGCCTTGGCGAAATCGACGGCCACCTTCGGTGCCGCCACCGGATCGCCCGAATAGGCGAGCACGGTCGGCCCCTTCAGCAAGGGCGCGATGAGGCAGCGTCGGTGTCCTTGAGCGCGAGCTTGGCGAGACGGTTTTTCGCGACCTTCACGCTGGCGCCCGCCTGCCGCATCTGCCTGCGCAGAGTCTGCATCTGGGCGACGGAGAGGCCGGAATAGTGAGCCACCACCACGACGTTGGAGGTCTTGAAGACCCCGCTCAGTTCGGTGATGGACTCCTGCTTAGCCGCTCGATCCACTGCAAGCTCTTTCCGGTTTGACGGTTCGCCCGCTTTGCGCGGGGGCCGCCGGGTTGCGACCAGCCGTCCCGCTTGACAAGCTTCACGCGAAGCGAACCTGAGCAGGACGACGCTTCCAGAAATCCTGCCCCCCGACATGCGGCTGAAGCCGCGCAACGGGTCTCCGAGGTTCGAACCAAACTGGCGCACCGCTTTCGGGCGCGCAAACTCGGGTCTCGTCCCCGTCTATGCTGGCCCCTTTGCAGGATTAAGCTTTGGCCCGAAGGCCTCAGCGCCGGCAGTCTTGGACAGGTCGGCCGGTCCTAAATCTTCCTTGCGGACGATGCCGGACCGGCCTTGCGCGCCCGCGAAACAACAAAGTCGGCTTCCTTCCCTTTCAGATGTCCCGCCGGGATGCCTAAAAGGAATAAGATTCCGATCACCATTGATTTGTAAGAGACGCGCAAAGGCGCGCCGACAAACTGGGCCGGCACGCCCGATGGGCGTCATTTAGAGCGTCCGGCCGGTTTGCCAAGCCCTTTTCGCGAATTTCCCCGCAAAATAGGACAAAACCGGCTGCGCTAGTCAGGCGTCCCGCGGCGCCGCCAAACAGGCTGGGGAAGTCGACCTTCACCCCCGGGCCCATGGTCGAGGAGACCGCCACCCGGTTGATGTAGTGGCCCTTGGCCCCCGGGGGCTTGGCCTTCTGCACGGCGTCGGCAAAGGCCTTGATGTTCTCGACCAGCTTGTCCTCCGAAAACGAGGCCTTGCCGACGCCGGCCTGGATGATGCCGGCCTTCTCCACCCGGAACTCGACCGCCCCGCCCTTGGCGGCCTTGACCGCGCCGGTAACATCCATGGTGACGGTGCCGACCTTCGGGTTGGGCATCATGCCGCGGGGACCGAGCACCTTACCCAGCCGCCCGACCAGCGGCATCATGTCCGGCGTCGCGATGCAGCGGTCGAAGTCGATATTGCCGCCCTGGACTTTCTCGACCAGATCTTCGGCGCCTACCACATCGGCGCCGGCGGCCTTGGCTTCGTCGGCCTTGGCGCCGCGCGCGAAGACGCCGACGCGCACGGAGCGGCCGGAGCCGTTGGGCAGGTTGACGACGCCGCGCACCATCTGGTCGGCGTGCTTGGGATCGACGCCGAGATTCATCGCGATCTCGATGGTCTCGTCGAATTTCGCCTTGGCGCGCTCTTTCACCAGCTTGATCGCTTCCGCAATCGAATAGGACTTGTCGCGATCGATGCCTTCGCGAACGGCCTTATGCGTTTTCCGATTGTCATGGCCGTTACTCCGTCACCGTCAGGCCCATGGAACGGGCCGAGCCTTCGATCATCTTCATCGCCGCTTCGATCGTGTCGCAGTTCAAGTCCTTCATCTTCTGCTCGGCGATTTCGCGCACCTGCGCCTTGCTCACCGAGCCGGCGATGTCGCGGCCCGGCGTCTTGGAGCCGCTTTCGAGCTTGGCCGCCTTCTTCAGGAAATAGGACACCGGCGGCGTCTTCATCTCGAAGGTGAAGGAGCGATCCTGGTAGGTCGTGATGATGACCGGGATCGGGATGCCCTTCTCCATCTTCTGGGTCTGCGCGTTGAACGCCTTGCAGAACTCCATGATGTTGAGGCCGCGCTGGCCCAGCGCCGGCCCGATCGGGGGCGACGGGTTGGCGGCGCCGGCAGGCACCTGCAATTTGA
>CAVSGT010000003.1:0-627385 GCA_963727555.1 uncultured Alphaproteobacteria bacterium
TCCCTGTACTTGGTTCGGTTCGGTCTTTGCTACTCCGGTACAACGCCCCGCATTCGAGGCCCATCCATGCGCTCACGAATTCGACGTCGTTGTGATCGGCGGCGGCCACGCCGGCTGTGAGGCGGCCGCCGCAGCCGCGCGCATGGGTGCGCGCACGGCGCTCGTTACCCACAGG
The DNA here is from genome assembly GCA_963727555.1 of uncultured Alphaproteobacteria bacterium. Taxonomy (GTDB): domain Bacteria; phylum Pseudomonadota; class Alphaproteobacteria; order Rhizobiales; family Xanthobacteraceae; genus Pseudolabrys. The sequence continues at coordinate 176 of CAVSGT010000003.1, forward strand.
TTTTCCACAGTCGGTGCCATGTCCTGCAACCCGGCCATCGGCGGGTTGGGGAAGGGGCACCTGGTGCGCGAGATCGATGCCCTGGACGGCCTGATGGGCCGCGTCGCCGATAAAGGCGGCATCCAATTCCGTGTCCTCAATCGTCGCAAAGGTCCGGCGGTGAGGGGGCCGCGGGCGCAGGCCGACCGCAAGCTCTATGCGGCGGCGATGCAAGACGAAATCCGCGCGATTGCAAATCTCGAAATCATCGAAGCGGAAGCCGACGATCTCGTCATCGCCAACGATCGCGTCTGCGGAGTCAAATTTTCCGACGGCCGTGAGATCGCGTGTGGCGCCGTGGCGCTCACCACCGGAACGTTTTTGCGCGGGCTCATTCACATCGGCGAGCAACAAATTCCAGCCGGCCGCGTCGGCGAAGCGCCGGCGATTGGGTTTGTCGCGCACGCTCGAACGCATCGGCTTCGCACTCGGCCGTTTGAAGACCGGAACGCCGCCGCGTCTCGATGGCCGCACCATCGATTGGAAGAGTTTGCAGATGCAGCGCGGCGACGATCCGCCGGAGCCGTTCTCGGTTCTGACGACACGCATCGACACGCCGCAAATTCAATGCGCCATCACGCGCACGGTTGAAGCAACGCATGCCATCATCCGCGCCAACGTGCATCGCTCGCCGATGTACTCGGGACAAATCGCAAGTCGTGGTCCGCGTTATTGTCCGTCGATCGAAGACAAGATCGTGAAGTTCGGCGAGCGCGACGGTCATCAAATTTTTTTGGAGCCGGAAGGCCTCGACGATCACACCGTTTATCCCAACGGCATTTCGACGTCGCTGCCGGAAGACGTTCAACGCGCATTGGTCGCGACAATTCCCGGATTGCAAAACGCGAAGCTCATTCGGCCAGGCTACGCCATCGAATACGATCACGTCGATCCGCGCGAGCTGAAACCGACGCTTGAGACAAAGCGCTTGCGCGGGCTTTTTCTCGCCGGTCAGATCAACGGCACCACAGGCTACGAAGAGGCTGCGGCACAGGGACTTCTTGCAGGTCTCAACGCGGCCGCGCGCGCCGGCGACGGCAGCGACATCATGTTCGATCGCGCGCAAGCTTATCTCGGCGTGATGATCGACGATCTCGTTACGCGCGGCGTCAGCGAGCCGTATCGCATGTTCACATCGCGCGCCGAGTATCGTCTCGCGTTGCGCGCCGACAATGCCGATCAACGTTTGACCGCGCGCGGAATTGACATCGGTTGCGTCGGCGCCGAACGCGCAAAAGTTTTCGCCGAGAAAAATTCCGCGCTCAACGATGCGCGCGCGTTTGCCAATTCCGTTTCGCTCACGCCGAAAGAAGCCGAGCGTCACGGCATAGCATTGAACAAAGATGGTCAGCGTCGCACGCGCGTTCGAGTTGTTGTCGTATCCAACGATATCGATTGCGGATCTCGCGAAAGTCTGGCCGCGCTTCGGCGAACTCGCACCGAAAATTTCCGAGCAGATCGAGATCGACGCCAAGTACGATGTCTATCTCTCGCGCCAGGCGGCCGACATCGCCGCCTATCGGCGCGATGAAAGTTTCGCGTTGCCGGACGAGCTCGACTACGCCGCGCTGCCGGGACTCTCCAACGAGGTTAAGCAAAAGTTAATCGCGCATCGTCCGCGCACCATCGGGCATGCGAGTCGCATCGATGGCATGACTCCGGCGGCGCTCACGCTTCTGGTCGCGCATGTCAAACGCGGCCGCGGCCAAGCGGCCAAGCGCGCTTGAGTAAACCTGCGCAACGCAACTCCGATCGCGCGCGCGCTTTCACGCTCACGCCTGTTTCACGTGAAACGGAAAATCGGCTGAGCATTTTCGTCGAGCTGCTGTTGGCGTGGCAGCGCAAGATCAACCTGGTCGCCGCCTCGACGCTTCCGCAAGTCTGGACCCGGCACGTCGCCAACTCGTTGCAGCTCCTTCCTCTGGCGCCGCACGCCAAGGTGTGGGCCGACTTCGGATCGGGCGGCGGATTCCCCGGCCTGCCGATCGCCTGCGCGCTGGCGGAGACGCCCGGCGCCAAGGTCCACCTGGTCGAAAGCAACGGCAAGAAGGCCGCGTTTTTGCGCGAAGCCGTCCTTAAAACCGGGGTGCCGGCCAAGGTTCACCAGGTCAGGGCGGAAGATTTTGCGGAATCCTGTGCAGAAACCATCGAAGTGGTGACGGCGAGGGCGCTCGCCCCATTGAAAACGCTCTGCGATCAGGCGTTTCCTTTGATTGCAAAGGGAGCAGTCGGCCTGTTCCCCAAGGGCCAAGATGTGGGGGCTGAATTGACCGAAGCCACTAAGTATTGGAATATGCAGGCGACGACGGTCGCAAGCGTGACGAGTCCCGCCGGCGCCATTGTCATCGTCCGTGGCCTCGATCCTCGTACAAGGGCGTAAGCTTTGCGGCGGACAGCCAATTCGCCGCCCGCGTTGAATCAGGTTGGAGCGCGATCCTCATGACCGACGAAGCCGACAAGCCTGCCGAACCGCCGGCCGCCACGCCGCCGATCGCTGAGCCGCAAGTCGCTCAACCGGCCGCCATACTGTCGGTCGAGGAACCGCAAACCACTCAGCCGGAAGCCGAGCCGCCAGCCGCCGAGTCGGAAGTTGCCGATGCGGAGGTCGTTCCCTTCAGTCGGCCATTGGACCAGCCGGAGGAAACCGGCGAGCAGTCCGCACCCAAGCCGCCGCTACTGCCGCGCGTGATCGCCGTCGCCAACCAGAAGGGCGGCGTCGGCAAGACCACCACCGCCATCAATCTCGGCACCGCGCTCGCGGCCATCGGCGAGCACGTGCTGGTGGTCGATCTCGACCCGCAGGGCAATGCCTCGACCGGGCTGGGCATCGACCGCAAGGCGCGCCGCACCTCGACCTATGACGTGCTCACCGACGCCGCGCCGCTACGCGAGGCGGTGCAGCCGACCGCGGTGCCGCAACTTTGCATCGCGCCTTCCACCCTCGACCTCGCCGGGCTCGAGCTCGAGATCGGCCAGATGCGCGACCGCGCCTATCGCTTACGCAACGCGTTGCGCGCGCTCAACCATGGCCCGCGCACGCACGACTTCACCTATGTGCTGGTCGACTGCCCGCCCTCGCTCAATCTGCTCACGGTCAACGCCATGGCGGCGGCGGATTCCATTTTGGTGCCGCTGCAATGCGAGTTCTTCGCGCTCGAAGGCCTGTCGCAGCTGTCTGAAGACGGTCGAGCAGGTCAAGACCACGCTCAACCCCAAGCTGTCGATCCACGGCATCGTGCTGACCATGTACAACTCGCGCAACAACCTCTCCAACCAGGTGGTCGCCGACGTGCGCCAATTCATGGGCCGCAAGGTCTACGACACGGTGATCCCGCGCAACGTGCGCATCTCGGAGGCGCCGTCCTACGGCAAGCCGGTGCTGGTCTACGATTTGAAGTGCGTCGGCAGCGAAGCGTATTTGCGGCTCGCCACCGAGATCATTCAGCGCGAGCGCGAGTTGAAGGCGGGGTAGGTGCGGCGCGCACGTGCTGTCATCGCCCGCGCAGGCGGGCGATCCAGTAACCCCGGTGTGTGTTGTGTGACGAAGCTTCGATCGCAACGGATGCACAGGGCGTACTGGATGCCCCGCCTGCGCGGGGCATGACAGCAAGAGAGCAGTGACTTTGGAAGGGCAGACTTAATGTCACGATCAGGAGCGGCGGCGATGGCGGATCATTCGCGGTTGGGACGCGGCCTGGCCGCACTGATCGGCGACGTCGGCGATGAAGGCCAGACGACGCCCGGCGAGGTGCGCAAGCCGCGGCGGGCGCCGATCGAAAGTCTGAAACCCAATCCGCGTAACCCGCGCCGCGCCTTCACCGAGGCCGACCTCGACGAGCTCACCGGCTCGATCCGCGAGCGCGGCATCATCCAGCCGATCGTGGTGCGGGCGGCGGCCGAGCGCGACCAGTTCGAGATCATCGCCGGCGAGCGGCGCTGGCGCGCGGCGCAGCGCGCCGGCCTGCACGAGGTGCCGATTGCCATCGTCGACGCGACCGACGCGCAGTCGCTCGAATTCGCCATCATCGAGAACGTGCAGCGCGCCGATCTCAATCCGATCGAGGAGGCGGCCGGCTATCTCGCGCTGATGGAGCAGTGCAACCACACGCAGGACGAGGTCGCGCAGATCGTCGGCAAGAGCCGGCCGCATGTCGCCAACACGGTGCGGCTGTTGAAGCTGTCGGAGCCGGTGAAGGAGCTGATCCGCTCGGGGCAATTGTCGTCCGGTCACGCGCGGTTGCTGGTCGGGCAGCCGAACGCGCTGGAGATCGCCGACGATATCATCAAGAAGGGCATGAGCGTGCGCCAGGTCGAGGCCTGGATTCGCAAGGACGCCGCCGCGCAAGTGCGCGACATGCGCAACGAGGCCAAGGGCCACACCAGCGGCGCCAAGGACGCCGACACCCGCGCGCTCGAGCGCAAACTGTCGGACGCGCTAGGATTGGAAGTGACGGTCGATCACCGCGGCGAGGGCGGTGTGCTGCACATCAAGTACAACGATTTGGATCAGTTGGATGCGGTGTTGCGGAAGTTGGGGGGTGGGTGAGTAGGCAGGCCGTCATTTATAGAACATTGTGAGCGACGTAATGCGGTTTATTGACAGAGGTTCATGGGCACACAATCCGACCATTCAGCCTAGCACGGAGGCGGAATTTTTTACTTACGCACAACTGCAGACAAGAACCATTGAATCTTTAAAGGGTTACCTACGTCGCCGAATTGGCGGCTATGCGGTTGCTGTCAAAGATATGCCAACGACGAACCGCCTGTATCGTGGTCGCATTTGTAAAGAATGGCCACAAACGATTGACGATGTTTCTTATCCCAAACCACATTTTGTCAGAAATTTTGGTCGGGCGAACAGAATCGGTCACCCGATGTTTTATTGCTCGATTGGATCATTCCCTGTTTTTTTCGAGATTCATGCAAAGCCAGGTGACCATGTAGCGCTTTCTGAATGGGCGCTTATTGAGCCTCTGTGGATGCATAACCTTGGCTATCACGCGGTTGCCCTCGGCAAGATGCTCGCGCACATTCCGCTTGAGAGGCTTCCGCTCGTAAACCCAATCCCGAATGAGACAAACCGCAATGCGCGCCTTCGCCAACGTATGTCGCTGGCGTTTACAAAAAATGTTCCAGACGGCTCGGAATACCAATACAAGGAAACAATCGCTATCAATGAACTCCTGTTCGACCGCGCCTCACCAATTTCCGCCACCGGCCCTGCCGCCCCAAAAATTGGGCGCGTAGCCGGCACCGCGTACCCCTCCGTCATGATGGAGGGGCTCGCAGATAATGTTGCAATATGGCCAGAATTTGTTGATCGCCACATTAGAATCAAGTCTGTTAAATTCATAAAAGTCGAATCTGCAGACGCAGAAAAATTAGACTATAGCTTTCTGGTCGTCGGCCGTTCGCGGGCATTTTCAAATGGCACCATAATTTGGGATCAGCAATTGGGCTCTCAACATGATAGACGCACGCAAGTAGCGTTCATAAATGGACAATGGGTTTTTCGCGATGGATTGGGAAGAGTTTATGATGTCCATTAGGACTTGCCCGCCTAGCGTCATGCGCGGGCTTGACCGGAGCATCCATGATGCACCGCCAATTTGCGATAGCCTAACGTAATCTTGTGAGTGCGGCGTGGCTTTATGGATTGCCGGGTCTCGCCGCTGCGCGGCGGCCCGGCAATGACAGTAGGCAAGCGTGGCCCGGATGAGCGAAACGAAATCCGGGAGATGTGCGAAGGCGGTTAGTACGCCCCCCGCATTCCGCTTTGCTCCATGCGGGCCACTTGCTGCGCTCATCCGCTCTTCAGGCCGAGAAACATCGCATGGCAATTCCGGCTAGACGCGCTATATTGGCGCCATGACCAAGGACCAGGTGAAAACGATTCTGGACCGGGTGCTGACGTGGCCCGAAGAGCGCCAGCAAGACGCGGCGGAAATTCTCACGTTGATGGAAGAGCAAGACAAGGCGAGGCTTCATCTGACCGATGAGCAAGTCGCCGAAGTCAAGCGCCGGCTCGCCGATCCGAATCCAAAATTTCTCACGTTCGAAGAAGTGCGTGAGCGTTTCGCCCGCCGGGGCATATAAAGGTTATTTTCCGCGAGGCCGCTTACGCCGACCTCGATCGGATTTTCATGTGGATCGCCAAAGACCGGCCACGGTCGGCGCATTCGGTCGTTGATCGAATTCTCGACAGCGCAGACCGCCTCGGCCGTTTCCCGCATCTGGGCCATCTCGGACGAGCGCGGGGTACGTTTGAATGGGTCGTGCCTGGACTGCCTTACATCGTGATCTATCGCATCGATGCGCACGACGACGTGGTCGATGTCGTCGCGGTCGTCCACGGCGCGCAAGGCCGGGATCCATAATCGTCAGCAAGCGTAACCCGGATGGAGCGAAGCGATATCCGGGATTGTCATGGCAGCCCTCAGCTCGGCCCCGCATTTCATTTCGTTCAATGCGGGCCGAATGCTAATCCTTCGGCCAGTTTGGCATCGGCAGCCAGGCCCCATTGAAGGTGTCGCATACGGCGCGCTTGGTAGCATCGTCGAATGACTCGTGCGCCAGCACATCGTCGGTTTCGGTCATGGGCACGAACCACGCCACGAGGTTCCTCCTTGCGATCGGCGCCGCAACGCCAAAACACCCGCCGATCCGCGAATCTATTTGCAATCGTCGGTACCGCGAGGCGAGCCGTCAAGCCGCGGACGCGCAGGCGGTAGCCTAGGTTGGGCCAGCCGAAGGCGTAACCCGCCATGCGTCTCGCGGCGATGGGGGCGGTGGGCTACGCGCTCGGCATCATGTCTGGGCTTGACCCGGGCAGCCGCGATGCATCGCCAATATGCGAATGCCTTACGTCACGGCCACCGATGCCACCCGTCATCATGGATTGCCGGGTCTCGCCGCTGCGCGGCGGCCCGGCAATGACAATGCTGAAACACTCATGGAGTATGCAGCTACCGCACGCCGCGACGTAACCCTTTACCGGCGACCGTCCATCCCGCATAAGCTTGATTGGCCAGCCGTCCGCCGCCTCCAAACGTGGGTCAAATGCGCGCCCGACGCGACGCCGCCGTCCGCCTGTTGAAAACGATGATGGTTGCCTCGCTCGTCATTCCGGCGGCGATCTTCAGCTATGCGAGCTGGGCCGCCTATCGGAACGCCTATGCCCATGCCGACGAGCAGTTGTGGGCCAATCTCGGCATCATGTCCGAGCACACACGGCGCATCTTCCAGTCCGTCGATCTGACCTTCACCAGCGTGGACGCCATCGCCGGCGACCGCACCGACGAGCAGGTCAAGGCCGAGGCGCCGGTCTTGCACCGGCAACTCAACAAGCTCGAAAAGGCGACCGCCGCGGTCGCCGCCGTCCTGATCGTCGACAAGACCGGGCGCGCGCTGGTGTCGTCGGCGTTCTTGCCGGTGCCGGCCGGCGCCAGCGTCGCCGACCGCGATTATTTCCTGGCGCAGAAGGAGCACGACGCCGGCACGTTCATCGGCGCGGTGCTGCAGCCGCGCCTGCGCAAAGGCGCGTTCTTCGGGGTCAGCCGCAGGCGGGCGCCGGTGAACGGTGAATTCTCCGGCATCGACATGGTGGCGGTCGAGCCGAAAGTGTTCACCGATTTCTACGCGCAACTCGCCAAGGACAGCGGCGGCGGCTTCTCGCTGGTGCGCGGCGACGGCGTCATCCTGGCGCGCTATCCGCCGGCGCCGGACGGCATCACCCATTTCGGCCCGAACAGCGGCTTCATGCGCAATGTGGCGAGCCTGCCCGGCGGCGCCATCGTCTCCACCAACAGTTCGCTCGAAGGCGTGCAACGGCGGATCGCGTACCGCCCACTCGGCTACGGCAACCTCTACGTCTCGGACGGCGTCGCCACCGAGACGATCAAGGCCGAATGGCTGCATGCGATGATGGCGCATCTTTATTTCGGCGCGCCGGCGACGCTGGTTCTGTTCATTTTGGTGCTGTTGACGCTGCGGCGCACGCGCGAACTGTACGCGGAAGCCGAGCGGCGCGAATTGGCCGAACAGGCGCTGCGCCAGTCGCAGAAGATGGACGCGGTCGGGCAATTGACCGGCGGCGTCGCGCACGACTTCAACAATCTGCTGACCATCATCATCGGCAATCTCGGCATCGCCAAGCGCGGCGTGGTGGAGGCGCGGGCCGAACGCGCGCTCGACAACGCCATGGTCGGCGCCGAGCGCGCCGCGCAACTCACGCAGCGCCTGCTCGCCTTCTCGCGGCTGCAGCCGCTCAAGCCGACGACGGTCGACGCCAACAAGCTGATCGTGAGCATGTCCGATCTGTTGAGCCGCTCGCTCGGGGAACGAATCGAGCTGGAAACGATCAGCGGCGCCGGCCTGTGGAAGGTCGAGGCGGACGTCTCGGAGCTGGAAACCGCGCTGCTCAATCTCGCGATCAATGCGCGCGACGCCATGCCGGACGGCGGCAAGCTCACCATCGAGACCAGCAACGCCTATCTCGACGACGAATATTGCCGCCCGCACGCCGACCTCGCGCCGGGGCAATACGTGCTGATCGCGGTGTCGGACAACGGCGCCGGCATGTCGCGCGCGACGATCGAGCGCGTGTTCGAGCCGTTCTTCACCACCAAGGAAACCGGCAAGGGCACCGGCTTGGGGCTCAGCCAAGTCTACGGCTTCATCAAGCAGTCCGGCGGGCACGTGAAGATGTACAGCGAGCCGGGGCAGGGCACGACCGTCAAGCTCTATCTGCCGCGCCACGACGGCGAGGAGGCGGCGATGCCGGTCGACGAAGTCGCCGGATCGGAGCGCGGGCAGGGCGAGACCATCCTGATCGTGGAAGACGACGACGGCGTGCGCCAGTACGCCTCGGAGATCCTGCGCGACCTGAACTACCAGGTGATCGAGGCGAAGGATTCGGCCTCCGCCTTGAAGCTCTTGGATGCCGACAAGCCGTTCGATCTGCTGCTGACCGACGTCGTGTTGCCGGGCCAGAACGGCCGCGAATTGGCCGACGAGGTCGAGCGCCGCCGGCCGGGCACCAAGGTCATCTTCATGACCGGCTATTCGCGCAACGCCATCGTGCACCAAGGCCGGCTCGACCGCGGCACCGAGCTGATCCCCAAGCCGCTGATCGAGGGCGTGGTGGCGCGCAAGATCCGGCAGGTGTTGGACGCTTAGAGTCTGATCCGTTCAGATTGAATCAGAATGCCGCCTAACATTTTGCTGGCGCATGATCTTTTCCGAAAACCGGTTCCCACTTTTCGGGATCATGCGCTAGCGCTGAGCCTTATTCCGGCTCCTGCGAGACCTTCGGCTCCATCTTGCGATGCAGGCGCTCGGCGTCGGCCAAGGTGTCGATGACGGCTTCGAACTCGGCGACGATCTTGGCGAGGATGCCGCGCGGCTTGGGCCGCCGGTTTCTTTTCGACGACGGCTTTCTTCTTGGCGGTGGCCTTACGTTTCGCGCTTGTCTTGCGCCTGGCCGTTGTTGCTTTCTTGGCGGCTTTCTTTTTGGTCGCGGGTTTCTTCTTCGACTTCACCGCTTTCTTTTTGCGCGCTTTCTTGGCCATCGGCAGCCCCCCAGCTTGGCAGTTTGCAGGGCCTAAAGCCTAAGCCGCCGCTTGATCATGCGCCAGGGGTTGCAGCGAGCGTTATGCGCGGGTCAAGCCCGGCAAGGACGACGACGCAGCGAAGAGATCAAATGACGCCCGGCGCCGCCGTGTCGTAGATGCCCAATCGCTTTTGCGCGTCTTCGGGCATGTTCGGCACGCGCAACAGGCGGCCCATGAACGTGATCCACGGCTTTTCGGCGATCGGCTGCAGTTGGGCGAAGACCCAGAACTGCCGCTCGGTCATCTCGATCTCGGTGACCTCGTTTTCGAGTATCCAATTGCGCAGGACGGTCAATCGGGCTTGTTCGGCGTCGCTGAACATCCGTTCCGGCAATGATTTTTTCATGGCCACAACTCATAGGCTCTTTTGTTTAACAAGGTCTGAGGGAAAGCCGGCGAATTGTCGGGCCAAGCGGGCAGGCCGGCCGGCGGGCCGGCCGCTCACTCCACCGCCGCCAGGCGCGGCTCGGGGGTGAGCACCAGCGCGAGATAGCCCTCCATGTCGGCGGCCAGCGTGTAGTGGAAGCGCTGGAATTCGCCGAGCAGTTCATCCTGGTAGCGCGCCAGCCAGTCGCGATGGCAGATGAGAAACTTGGGCGAGGCCACGATGTCCTCGCGGTCGATGATGCCCATCAGGCGCAGCTCGGGATGGCGCGCGAGATAGTCGAACACCGTCGTCACCATCAGCGGATAGCCGGGGTGCAACATGTCGTCGAGGCAGATGACGCCGCCCTCGTGCAGCAGCGGGTGCACGAGCGCGAGCTCCTTGGCGAGGTGGTCGCGCTTGTGCTCGCTGTCGATGTGCACAAAGCGCAGACGCGCGCCGGCGAGCTTGGCGCGCAATCCGGGCGGGGTGAGCGTGCGGCTGTCGGCCTTCCAGGCGAGGTAGCGGCCGTAGGGCAGGTGCGCTGCGCAATTGTCGAGGAAGCGCTGCTCGACGCCCGCATTGGGCCATTCGAAGGTGTCGACGCCGAGCGCCTTCTCGCCGGCGGTCAAGCCCAGCGCCATGGCGATGAAGAAGCGGCCCTCGAAGGTGCCGATCTCCAGGAAGTCGCCGGCGATGCCGAGCGCGCTCTGCCGCCGCAGCAGAAAGCCGCAGATCGCCGCCGCGAAGCGCGAGGACATGCCGCGCACGCGCTCGTAATCCCCGGCCAGATAGCGGTCGATAGCCGTGTGCCCGCTGGCGATGTCGATCATGGAATCCCCTTTCCCCAGATGAAAATAGCGCAAAGAGTTCCACCGGCGCCACGGGCAATGGCTTTCGCTTTACGCCCGCTGCGGGAAGCCTCTATCATTCCGCCCGGGATTGGGGGGACGCCGGGCCAATGTACGTCGCGAATGCCAAGCGCCTGACGATGGACGGCGCCAAAAAGATGATGGCCGCCGCCATCGACCATTCCAAGCAGGCCGGCGCCGCGGTGACCGTCGCCATCACCGATGCGGGCGGCAATTTGATGCTGCTCGAGCGCATGGACGGCGGGCGCTTCCATACCGTGCATTCGGCCACCACCAAGGCGGTGTGCGCCGCCTCCAACCGGCGCTCGACCACCTCGAGCGGCGCGGTGGCGCAGCCGCTCGACACCGCGCACGCCCTCGGCCTGGCGCTCGCCGCCGGCCCGGAGCGCTGGACCGCGATGGAAGGCGGTTGCCCGGTGATCGCCGAGGGCGAATGCGTCGGCGCGGTAGGCGTCGCCGGCGCCGACTGGGTGACCGACGAGCGCATCGCGCAAGTCGCGGTCGAGGCGATCGGCGCCCAATGGCGCACGGACGGCAAGTGACGGGCATGGCCGATCCGTTACGCGTTGCCTGCATCGGCATGGGCTGGTGGTCGGACGTGCTGGCCGACGCCATGACGCGCTCCGACAAGATCAAGATCGTCGCTTGTTTTTCGCGCTCCGAGGACAAGCGCGCGGCCTTCGCCGCCAAGTACGGCTGCCGCGCCGTGTCGAGCTACGAGACCATCCTCACCGATCCGGAGATCGAGGCGGTGGTCAATACCACGCCCAACGACGTGCATCTGGAGACGACGCGGGCGGCGGCGGAAGCCGGCAAGCACGTGTTTCTCGACAAACCGATCGCCAATTCGGTGTCGGACGCGCGCGCGATCACGCAATGCTGCCGCGAGGCCGGCGTGGTGCTCGCCATGGGCTACCAGCGCCGGCGCGAGACCCATTTCCGCTGGATCAAGCGGCAGATCGACGCCGGCAACTTTGGCAAACTGGTCAACGCCGAGGCCAATATCAGCCGCGACCGGCTCGGCCAGTTCGATCTAACGTCCTGGCGCTACACCGCGGCCGGCATGCCGGGCGGCGTCATGCTGCAGATCGGCATCCATTATGCCGACGTGCTGGATTACCTGATGGGCCCGATCAAGGCGGTGAGCGGGCGCTTCGTGCGGCTGGTGCTGCCGGGCGACAATCCGGACGTGGCGAGCCTGATCTTCGAGCACGACAACGGCGCGCTGTCGACGCTCAACGCCAGCTACGCCTCGGCCTCGGAATATTACCTGATGAACATCTACGGCAAGGAAGCGACCGCCTATTACGATCTGCATCACGGCTTGAGCCTGCTCAAGCGCGGCGAGAAACAGGCGGTGGCGGTGCCGTGCGAAAAGAACGACACCTTCGTCGAGGAACTGGAGGAATTCGCCGCCGCCGCGCGCGGCGGGCCGGCGCCGGAAGTCGGCGGCGACTACGCCACCACCTCGCTGGCGGTGGTGCGCGCCGGCATCCTGTCGGCGCACGAGGGCCGGCGGGTGGAGATCGCCGAGATTCTCGCCAAGGATTGAGAGACGATCTTCCAGTATCACCGAACGGCGACTGACGGCGCAAAGCGATCATTGAATTCGGCGACGAAGGCTGCCACGTCGCTGCTTTCTCATCGGCCGCGCGAACAGGTAGCCCTGCATCGCATGCACGCCGGCCGCTGTGACAAACCTTTGTTGCTCGACAGTCTCAACACCTTCGGCAACAACTTTCAGTCCCAAGGCGCGCCCTATGCTGACGACCGCATGAACGATCGTCGCATCGATCGTCGTGCCGACATTCGATACGAAGCTGCGGTCGATCTTGATCTTGTCAACCGGAAACCGCCGAAGCGTCGTGAGGCTTGAATATCCGGTGCCAAAGTCATCGAGTGCAAACGACACGCCGCGCTGGTGCAACTGGTCCATGGTCTGCAACACAGCCGCTTCCGAATCGAGCAATGCCGTCTCGGTGATCTCAAGCTCGATGCGGTTGGGGTCGGCGCCAGATTCCGACAAGATTTGCTCGATGCGATCCGCCAGCCCAGGCCGGCGAAACTGAATCGGCGATATATTGATGGCGACGATGAGCGTCGGCCAAGCAAGCGCGTCCTTGCACGCCTGTCGCAATACCCACTCGCCCAATTCATCGATGAACCCGGTTCGTTCGGCAATCGGCACGAACACCGAGGATGGAACGTCGTCGGTGCCGTTCCTCAGCCAACGGACGAGGGCTTCGAGGCCCAGAACCTGTCTGCCGGCGCGATCTACAAACGGCTGGTACTCGACGGAGAGCTCATGGCGCTCGATCGCGAGATGCAGATCTCTTTCCATGCTGTCGCCCGACACGATCGGGCTCGGTGCGGCAATGTCGACGGCGTTCGCCCGCCGACCGCTGTCTTTCGGTTCGATTTCGTCGGCCAAGGCCGCCAAAGTCCGCTGCAGCATGTCGGCGAGCGCGTCGATCTCATCCTGCTCGGGAACCTGGGAGTTGCTCCGCGCGGCATGCTCGAAGTCGGCGGCAATTTTAGCGACTTCGACCGCGCCGATATTGAGGCTCATGGACTTGATGGAGTGTGCGACTGCGCCACAAGCCTCGGCTTCACCGGCCTTGGCGTGTTCTCTCAACTGATCGCAGGCCTTCGGCGCATGCTCGGAATAAATCTCGACCACGCGCTTGAGGAAGTCGTGCTTTTTTGTGTCGTTGAGGACTCGCAACTGCGCCAAGACGGCAGGATCGACGAGTGGGGTGTCGGCGGCTTCGATAGCATCGGTCGATCCGTCTTCAACTTCGTCCTCCGTCGGGCCGATGTTTTCCGGCTTAGCCAGGTCGCCAGTCGACGTCTGGAATTGCGGTACTTGGTCCGCCAGGCATGCGGCGAGCTGCGCGATCGTGAACGGCTTGTGGATGACCGCGTCCATTCCGGCGAGCCGCCACTCTTCGGCTGCCGCGCCGATCACGTGGGCGGTCAAGGCCACAATGGGAACGCGTTTACGATTTTCCACTTTTTCCGCTTGCCGAATAATCCGGGCAGCCGTGAAGCCGTCCATTTGCGGCATGCTGCCATCCATGAGGATGATGTCATGCGCGCGCTGCGAAGCCGCCTTGACTGCCTCGGTGCCGTTTTCGACCGTTTCGACTTGAGCCCCTAACCGGGACAACGCTTCGATCGCGACCTCACGATTGACGGCGCTGTCGTCTGCGACCAGTACCCGCAGACTATCGAATCTCGGCAGCGCGCCGCCACGGCGTGAACTTGCGGCTTGGTCTTGCAGCAGGCTCTCTCCTGCGGCGATACGGCGCAATAGCTCTTCGATTTCCGAACGCAAGAGCGGGCGGCTGACGGCGGCATCGGCCAAACCGTTGGCGATGACGTCGGCGGACGCATCATCCCCAAACCGCGTCACCGCCAGCACGATGGATGTTCGGTCCGGCCGCTTTCCCAAGGCGCGCTGGTGCAAGCGGTCTGCGTCGACGCAAATCATTGCAGCCGACCGGTAGTCCGCATCTGAAAGCCCAGCCTCGGCGCGCGTGACCGAGTAGCCGAAGGCGGCGAAATAGTCCGACAATGCCGAGGCGGTCGCTTCTCCCGATACGTCAATGAGGCAAACGGGCTGTTGCGAGCCTTTGGCGTCGAGCATCGGCCACGGCCGACCGGTGCTCGCGCCGGTCGGAATCCGAACGCGGAACGTCGAGCCGACACCAAGGGTGCTGGACACCTCGATGTCGCCGCCCATGGCGGCGGCGATACGACGGCATATGGCCAGCCCCAATCCGGTGCCGCCGAATTTCCGGGTTGTCGTTTGGTCGGCTTGCGAAAAGACTTCGAAGATCGTCGCAAGCTTGTCCTGCGGAATTCCGATCCCGGTATCCTCGACCGACAGCTCGATCATTCCTGAATCGACCGGGCATCTTTTGACCGAGAGTTCGCACGAATCCTTTGTCGGTGAACTTCAAAGCGTTATTGATCAGATTGCTAACGACCTGGCTCAGCCGAACAAAATCCCCCGATATCGTTCGCGGAACTGCCGGGTCGATGAACGCCGCAAGATCGATATTGCGGGTGGCCGCCGGCTCGGCAAATAGACTGGTGACATTCTCGACGACCTCGTCGAGGCAAATCTCGCCGTCTTCCAATTCGAGCTTGCCGGCCTCGATTTTCGAAAAATCCAGGATGTCGTTGATGATCGCCAGCAGGCTTCGACCCGATCTGGCGATCACGTCGGCATAGCGATGCAGCCGCTTCGGGATATCCGAGTTCACCAGCAAGTCCGCCATCACCATGATGCCGTTCATCGGCGTGCGGATCTCGTGACTCATGGTCGCAAGAAAATCGGACTTGGATTGGTTCGCCTTTTCGGCGGCATCCCGCGCAAGAGCCAGCTCATGCGTGCGTTCGACGACTTTCTGTTCGAGCGTCCCGCGGTGCGCGGCCAGCCGTTCGTCGCGATCGCGAATGGCGCCAAGCATCGTATTGAAGCCGTCGATCAGAACGCCGACCTCCTGATCGCTCGCCCGATCGACGCGCACATTGTATCGATGATCTCTTTGAACCTCTTGCATGGCGGCGAGCAGCCGACGCAACGGACCCGTGATGACCCGCTGAAACCGCCATGCGATGAGCAGTCCGACCGCCAGGGCCGCAAAGGAGGCAAGCACGATCGACCAAAGCCGCGACAGCAGGCGCGGCCAAAGGTCCATCGTGTCGCTGATCAAATTGATCCGACCGACCTGTTTGCCGCCGTTGATAATCGGCACGGTAACGAGAATGGTATCGCCGCTCAGCAAGCCGAAAACGGAAGGCGCCGTTTCGCTATTCAGTGAAGGATCGGTTAATAAGCGCGAGGCGCTGCCGAGCGCGGCCAGCACGCGGCCGTCCGGCGTTCGGACCTGGACAAACAAAATTCCAGGCACCCGCCCGACGCCTCGTATCGCCTTCAGCGTCTCGTTTTGGTTGAGCTCGGCGACTGAACTTGCCGCCGCTGCCGCGAACGCCTCTGCCGTCGCGCGCATGAGTTGGCGGCGCGTGTTCGCATAGTGTTCGACCTCCTGCCAAGTCGAAAGCGCCGCCGAGGCGACCAGCCCCGACGTCACAGCGGTCATAACAAGGAATACGAGCTTTTGGAGCAGCGACCGGCGTCGCACTTTGAAATTCCTCAGGATATTCGGGCAACTGTCCGGTAAATAAATCACTAAAATGCTAATGGCTGATTTACACGCGAGTTGAACGTAATTTTTTATGTTTGCATCTACATTTTCGTTTCGTTTTCCGGATGAACATCGACATGACGCCGACGGACAACCGCACCGCACCCTGGACGTTTGTCCTCGATGAGCCTTTGCGCATCCTCGTTGCGGATGACGATCCGCTTTTGCGGGAGTTCGCCCGCGTTTATCTCGCCACGCCGTCCACCACGATCGAAACGGCCTGCGATGGCGCCGAGGCGCGCGATCTGCTCAGCCGGAATTCATACGATATGCTTCTTCTTGATATTGAGATGCCCAAGCTCGGCGGGTTCTCGCTTCTTCAGGAGATCCGCAGCGACGTTAGGCTCAAGCATCTGCCGGTCATCATGTTGACCGGTCACGACGATATTGCGTCAATCGATCGGGCCTACAACTTGGGCGCCAATTTGTTCGCCACCAAGCCGGTAAACTGGCGCCAACTCAGCTACTTGATTCGATCCGTTGTCCGCACAAGCCGGCTTGAATACCTGCCCGCGCGAGACACCGGTCTATCGCCCGCCGTAGAGGGTGGCGCGGCTACGCCCGTCTCCGGAAACGACGTTGGTGATTTTCTCCACACGGTGGTTGATCGTGCGGATGCAATCGAGGCGCAACTGACGGCTGAAGCGCGCGCGCGCTATTCGGAGCCGCTGCGCGCCATCAGCTCATGCGCGATGCAGGCATTGACCGAATGTTTCGGACCGACGCCAAGGTCCGCGACCGACGACGCAGCCCAAACGGAGCCCGCCGATCGACGCGCGCTGGCGCCGGCGACCGAACACTGCCCATCGGATGTCCGCTGATGCTGTGGAATTGCTTTTATAGGAAAGCAGGCAGCGCGCCCTCGGCGCCACGGCAAGCCGCGCGCTTCATCGCCAATGAAGCAGCCAGCACCTTGATCATTTTCTCGCTGGCGATGCCGGTCCTCACGATCGCAGGCATTGAAGGCGTCGATTACAGTCTCGCACTTTTGACGCAGACCAAAATGCAAGGCGCGGCCGACTCGGCCGCCTTGGCGTCGGTCCGAGAGCTGGCGCTCGCGCGCACCGATTCAAGCAGCATCACCGCCGTTGCCAACAATATTGTCAACAGCGCGCTCCAGAACGTGACGACGCAAGTCAACGTGGATACTCAAGCGCTGACGGTCCAGGTCGCCCTCGACAAGCTATATATACCCATCATCAGCGCTTTCCCGAAAATCCAGTTGCACGCCAGCTCCACCGCCAAAATGAGCGGCTCCATGCCGTTGTGTCTGCTCGGGCTTGATCCATCCGCCCCGCAAACGATCGGTCTGCAACAGTCGGCATTGCTGACGGCTCCCGGCTGTCTCGTGCAATCGAATTCCACCAGCGCCACCGGCGTGAAAGCGAAGAACGACTCGGTGCTGCATGCCGGCATGATCTGCTCCGCCGGCGGAAAGGTCCAAACCAGCAATGCCAACTTTTCTCCGGCCCCGACCACCGATTGTCCGGTGTTGCCCGATCCTTTGAGTGCCCGCACCGCGCCGCCTGTCGGCGCCTGCAATTATACCGATGAGGTTGTCGACGGCTTGTCCGAAACTCTCCACCCGGGAGTTTATTGCGGTGGATTGAGGTTAACCGACAACGCCGTGGTCAATCTCGCGAGCGGGATTTACGTCATCAAGGACGGACCGCTGATCGTCGACGGCGGCGCATCCATTTCCGGAACCGGTGTGGGGATTTTTCTTACCGGTAAAGGAGCGAACCTTACTTTCGATGCGGACTCGACGATTGATCTAACCGCGCCAAAGGACGGTCCGCTCGCGGGCATATTGATTTATGACGACCCCGCCGGCGGCAGCGCTCCGGCCAAGGCGCCCAAGAGCGGCAGAGGTTCCAAGGGTCGAGCACTCAAGAAAGGCTCGGCGCGGCAGCACCAAATCCTCAGCGACAACGCACGGAACTTGCTCGGCACCATCTACATGCCGAAAGGTGAGATCATTATCGACGCCACCAAGCCGATCGCCGACAAGTCCGCATACACCGTCCTGGTGGTGCAACAACTCCACCTCTATTCCGGCCCGAACCTGGTCCTGAATACGGACTACAGCGCAACCGATGTCCCGGTACCCGTGGGGCTCGGTCCTTCGGCCGCAAAGATATTCCTCGCCAACTAATTTACGCCGCTCAAGTGCAGGCGCCCGTCCGCAATTTCGCATAAGATTGCCGCGGACGAATGCGATTTTTCAATGCCTGGATGGCCGCCATGACCGATATGACGATCGTCGATGTTCGACTCACGACATTGCGCGTGCCGTGGCCGAGCGACCCGTGGCTGAAAGGCCACCCGTTCGGCGAGGCGCGCAATATCCTGGTGCTTGAGGTCGAAACCCGCGGCGGCATCGTCGGCATGGGTTATCTGCAGGTGTTCCGCCCTGTCGTGAACACGATCAAGGCCTGCCTGCAGGAATCCATCATCCCGCGCGTCATCGGCAAGGATGCGACGGCGGTCGAAGCGATCTGGGACGATCTGTGGATCTACACCGCGACATTCGGACGCGGCGGCATCGCGACCATGGCGATGTCGGTGCTCGATATCGCGCTGTGGGACGCCGTCGGCAAACGCGCCGATCTTCCGCTGCACCGCTTGTGGGGTCATTTCCGTGAGCGATTGCCGGTCTATGGCAGCGGCTGTTTCCGCGGCAGCGGCGGCGACGGTATGATCGCCAAAGCGCTGCATTTCAAAGAGCAGGGCTTCAAGGCGATCAAGATGCAGGTCGCGCACACGGCAGACCTGAAGACCGATCTCGACAACGTGCGGCGCATGCGCGAAGCGGTCGGTCCCGACGTCGAGATCATGATCGACGTCAATATGGGATGGACCGCCGACGTCGCCATTGCGATGGGCCGCAAGTTCGAGGATTACGACGTGTACTGGCTCGAGGAGCCGGTCAGGCCGGACGACTTCGACGGCTACAAGCGGATCGCGCGGGCGCTCGATCTGCGCATCGTCGGCGGCGAGACCCATTTCACCCGTTTCGATCTGATGCCGTTTCTGGAAGACCCGGTGCTGCCGATCCTGCAGCCGGACCTCATGCGCGGCGGCTTCACCGACTTGCGCAAGACCGCGGCGCTCGCCGACACAAAGGCAATAAAAATCGCGCCGCATTTGTTTCCCGAGCTCAGCACGCAGTTGCTGGCGTCGATCCCGAACGGCATCTGGATCGAGGACATGGGGCTTTCGGCCGACCTCTGGATCGAGCCGGTGCCGGTCGTGAACGGCACGATCACCGCGCCGGAACGACCCGGGCATGGCTTGGCATTCAAGCCGGAAATCCTGCGTGACTGTGCGGTGGGCTAGGTCGTAGACTCACTAGCGCGCGGTCACGGCCGTATGGATGCAAGCTGGGCGAATACGGGAGAATTGATCCGGTGCCGTCTAGATCTGTCCTTCTGACCGCCGTCAATATCGTCAGCCTCTTCATCATCGCCCTATCGGCGTCGCCCCGGTCTTTTGCCGCGGAACGGCCATCGGACATTCCGGCTTGGCTGAGGGCCCATGTCGGCAATGGCGACGGTCAAATCGCAACGTGGTCTTGCAGCGGGCGCGCGCGCTTTACCTGCAAAAAGTGCGCGCAGGCGCGGTCAAGAATCCCTGCTACTTCGCCATGGACGCGACGCGTCCCCACAAATTAGGCGACGGCAAACCGGGGCGCCGGTTCTACATTATCTGCGAAGCCAAACATTCTTTTCGTGCGGTTTCGGCGGGTCACGGCAGCGGTCGCCATTTGAAAGGCATCGTGAATTTCGCAAACGGAAAACAGTGCGCGCAGAACTTCGGCAATGCGATGGATTCGAAACTGACGACAGGCGGGGCCTATGTGACAGCCGAGGCGAAAACCTCCTTCAAAAGCCTACTACCGCGTCTCGGCTAAACATGACGCCGCTTTGATCCGCACGTTCGTTCAGTTCGACGGCGAAGGCGAGACCGCAAACGCCAGAGAGCGCGCAATCGGCGGACATCCGGCCGTTCTGGTAAGGGAGTTTTGTCGTTTCAAAAAGCCGAAGAGCCCGTACGCGGACCACGACGGTTACGTTCCGTTTGGAAGGCTGGAGGATTACGCCGACGGTCGCAGCAACGGCTGCACCAGTTGGTCGCGGTCGGATGCCCGGGAAATCACCGCGATAGTGAAGGACGACCCGACGACGCTGTATATCTATCCCGACGCAGCCGACATCGATGCCGTCGCGCAAGCGGTGAAGGCCCACCGGTCGCTCGTCGCGCGCGGGATTATATTGGAACGCGTCCTGCTTGAAGGAAATCCACGCTCCGAAATTTTGGCCGAACAAAACCCTCGGTCCGATCCTCGCTCAATACAAGAAGGATCATCCGCCGAGGCCGGATCGGCCGCTGCCGATTTGCAAGGGGCGGTGAAATTCGTCTGCACGACGCGATCGCCGATATGCATTTCTAATTGGCTCGTCCGTTAAAGGTCGTTTAATTATCTTGCTCCACGCTAACAGCCCCGAATTGTAATTTGCCCTTGCCGCGGCGCGCGTGCGTCGAGGAATTTCGGTTGGGAGGCGCAGAATGCGTAGAGTGACTGTCCTGGCGGCTGTGTTTTTGCTGGTCGCTGCTGCTACACCATGTTTCGCGCAGCGCGGTATGCAGCGTGGATTGTTTTCGGCAGGGTACGCCACAGGAAGAGGCCGCGTGCCGTCGCGACGTGCGTAAATTTTGCCGACACGTTAAAGCAGGCGCCGGCAACGATGCCTTTCTGCGCTGCCTGCAGGAAAATCGCCCGAAGCTGAGCAATGCCTGTGGCAACGTGTTGCGGTCTCACGGCGTATGACGCTTGCGCCGCACTGGCGCTGTAGAAAGCGATCGTCGTCGCCGTGTCCCAGACGGCGTGCTGTGCTTGCCGCAGCGGCTTCGACCAAAATCGGCCGCGCCCTACGTATGCGCCGGCCAATGGCGCTTGCTGAACCAGGGACGGTACTTCCTCATCTTGGCGCGCTGTGAAGAAGGCGCATGGCGCCGGCAGGTCGACGCCTCCTTGCTCTTGGGCGCCGCGGCCCAGCGCAACTCGACGCAGTCGTTCGGGTTGTACGACATCTCCAATTCCGTGATGCGGTCGAGCACGTCCTTGAGCGTCAGCGTCCACGACGAGCCGTCGCTGCGTTTGTAGGAGAACTTGCGCGCGGCGAGCTCGGTGGCGAGTTCGCGCTGCAATTCGGCTTTCACCTCCGCCACGCTCTTGTCCTGCGGCATGGCGTAGCGGTTTGCGCGCCGCGCCACGCGCTCCGGAAAGTGGCGCACGACATCGATCGCGATCAACAGCCGGAAGTCGCGCGCCGGCGTCGAGAAGTCTTCCCACGGGCCGGTGGTCGCGAAGATCGCCGCGCCGTCCGGCATGCCGACTTCGCCGGGATGGGCTTTCTGGTACTTGCGCCCGTTCTCGACCGCCACCACGCGCGTCTGCACCTGTTCCTCGAGCGAGGTGATCGCCGACTTCATCGCCAGCAATGGATCGAGCGGCTCAGGCGACATCACGTCGTCCATCTTGTCGTAGAAAGCCTCCACGCTGAGCTTCGACTGTTCGAGCGAGAAGTCGCCGTACTGCTTGTCTTTGGCGATCTCGTTGTTGGAGAGCCGTGCCAGGCGGCCGTTGCGCTCGCGCACGATCGGCCGGAAGCGCTTGAAGCCGGGGCTGCCGAGCTTGGGATCGTTCACGAACAGGAAATTGCCGCGCCAGAAGCGCTTGCGGGTGATGGTGCCGTCGGGCTCGGCGTCGACGGCGAGAAAGACGCCGGCCGCGCTGCCGGACTGCGGCACGCGCCGCACCAGCGTCAGAAAGTGCCCATACGGATCGGCGTAGATGGTGCCGGGACGCAACGTCTCCTGCGTCAGCGGCACGGGATAGAAATCGCTTTTGCTGTCGCTCGCCAGCGTGCGGCCGTTGCCGGTCTGCACGCCGTCGGCGACAGCCTGCAAATATTGGCGGAACGAGGAGACCAGCCCTTGCGAATGCGCCGCTTCCAGGATGTTCGTCCAGCCGGGGCACCGCGGCGGATGGCCGCCGAAGCCGCGCGAGCAGACGGAGTAGCCGAACGGCAGCCCCAGCTTGAAGGCGAAATAGGTGCGCAAGAAATACGGGAAGTCCGCGCAATCGGGGCGCATGGCGATTGCGTCTTCGTGCAGGCCCAAATAGTCGAACAGGAAATTGCGCGAGCGATCGCGCACCACCTTGTCCATCGCCGGCCAGCTCAACTCCTGGCCGACCGGCGCGTCGAACAGCAATTCGAGCCACGCCGAATACAAGTTTTCCGTAGTGCGGTTCCATGAATGGCGCAAGGGCCAGACGCTTGCCCCGCTCGCGTGCGGCGGCGACGGTCTGCCTTTGCGTACGGAAATCTTGTGCGCGATCTTGCTGCATGCGGCCGGCGCGTTCTCAAGCTTGGCGTGCCAGGTGCCGGCGGCCGGCGATTTGACCTCGGCGTACCAAAAATAGGGCGGGCCGCCTTTGCGCTCGCGCGAAGTGGCGGCGACGCTGCCGTCGGGCGCGATCAAGGCAAGCTCGCCCGCAATCGGCTTGTCGACGACGAACAGAACGCGCAACGGCGCGCCGGTCCACGGCGTAATCGGCGAGGGCAGGACCGCGATCTGGCCGGCCTCGGCGCAGCTACCGGAGGAAATGTCGGCTTGGGCGTTCGCTATCGAGAAAAACGCGGCCAAGATGAGCAGCGGTGTTGCGGCGGCGGCAGCAAATGGGCGTCGTGGAAACAATGGAGGCTCCTTGCCGCCTTCGACCGCGACCAAGTATTGCGAATACGCCGGACAAAATCCATAGCCGGACAAATTCGACAACGCCATGGAACCGCTTCAAAACGCCGCGCGGGCGGACAATCGCAGCCAGCGCCTAGCGCATGATCCCGAAAAGCATGTCCTCGACCCCGATCGGGGATGGGAACCGGTTTTCGGAAAAGATCATGCGCCGGCAAAATGTTAGGCGGCATTCCGATTTAATCCGAACGGATCAGACTCCAGGGGTGGCTTAGCGCAACTGCAGCAGCACGAACCATTTCTTGTCGGTGAGCGAGCAATCCTGCGTGGAGTCCGGCGCGCGCGGCGCGTCGGCCGAAGGTTGCGGCAAGGTCCAATTGCCCGGTCCGCCGCAATGGTGCTTTTTCGCAACCGAGAATCTCATGTCGCGGCGCAGGCTCAGCTTGCTGACGGTGACGCCTTGCTGGAGGTTGCCGCCGATGACGTACATTTTGCGCGCCGATGCATCGATATGCGCGACCACGTTGCAGTGCGTGCGCCGCACGGTGCGCGTATCGTTGCCGTCGGCGATCTCCGCGCGGATGCGCTCGCGTACCTCTTTGCCGTTGGCGTCGGCCAGCGCCGGTTCGCGCTGAAAGCAGATCAGATCGCCCGCGCGTGGCCTGGTCGTGGCGGGCGGGCAGGCGCGATAGAGCCGTGCGCCGGCTTTGTCGGTCAGCTCGGCCGCGCTGGTCGCGAAAGCGTCGTAGATATAGACGCGATGGGCGTTGGAAAACTGGAACTGGTCCGCCGTGGCGCCCGACTGGCGGACCACGTAGCTGATGAAGGCCGCCGACCACGGCGTATCGACGACGGCCGCACGCAAGACCGCCTCGCGCAAGGTCTCCCGTTCCGCCGGATCGGAAACGTTATCGGCGTCGCGCAGGAGTTTGTCGACATCGGGCACCAAGAGCGCCGCCGTCTGCGCCGCATCCGCCGACGGTCGAGGCGTCGCGATAGCCGCGCACCTCGAGATAGTGCGCGACGTCTTTGCCATAGAGCGCCCGCCAGTATTTCATCACCTGCCACCAGCCGAGTTCGCCGAGCCGCGTCGGCCGGTCGCCGCCGTGCTCCGCCGCGTGCTCGGCCTCGGTCAGGCCGAAGTGGAACAGGCGGCCGTTTGAATCGACTTCATGGCCGCCGAAGCGGGCGAACTCGTCGATCGCGGCCTGGGCGATGCGGCGGCCGAGCTTGCTGGCGGGCTTTGCGGCGGTGGCATCGCATTTGGTTTGCACGGATTTCCAGAACGCCGCCGCCCCCGCCGCGCCGCGGCCGGTCTGGGCGAGCGCCGGATGCGCGGCCAGCGCGATGACCGCCAGGATGGCGCAGAGAGCGGCACGCATGATCCCTCCTTGACCCCTCTTTGGCGGGTGAACGGCCCGGTTGAGTATAGCGCGGCGCGCAGACGGGCGTCCGGCCGGCGGCATGCCTTTCGTTGATCTGAGTCAACGCCGGCAACGGTTAACGGACGAAACTAACCGTGTCCCAGCGCCGGAGGCACGGCCATGAAATACGAAGATCCCTCATGCGCCTATTGCCCGGACACCGTGCGCGCCTGCCGGGTTGGTGAATCGGCCGAGCGCGGCCCCGGCTATTGCCCGACCAAGGTGGACCCGGACGGCATCGATGCGGCGGTCGGCAAATACGACGACGCCGAGGTGCGCCGCGTCGCGCAGGTCTCCGCCGTGGTCGAAGCGGAAGGCTACTGCCAATGGACGCGCGTGCAGGAGATCTGCGAGTTCGCCAAGCGCATGGGCTACAAGAAGATCGGCATCGCCACCTGCATCAGCTTTGTCGATCACGCCAAGGTGCTGAGCGGCATCCTGGAGAGCCACGGCTTCGAGGTGGCGTCCGTCGCCTGCAAGCACGGCGGCATTCCCAAGGAAGAGCTCGGCCTCACGGACGACGAGAAGATCCGCCCCGGCAGCTATGAGGCGATCTGCAACCCGGTGGGCCAGGCCGAATTGCTCAAGCGCGCCGGCTGCGAGTTCAACGTCGTGCTCGGGCTTTGCGTCGGGCACGATAGTTTGTTCTTCAAGCATGCGGAGGGGTTGACCACCGTGCTGGTGGCGAAAGATCGCGTGCTGGCGCACAACCCGATCGGCGCGCTCAATCTCGCCGACACCTATTACAGCCGGGTGTGGGGACCGGAGCGGCCGGACAAGCCGCCGAAGCTTCCGCTAGAGCCTTTCACATTTTGACGGAAGCGTATCCTGCGTGAGCGAAGTAGTTGTTGCATTCGCCGGGCTCGATGGTTGTGACGAGGCTTCCGATGTGCCGCCAAGCGTCCTCGATGGTGCGCTTCTGGGCGGCGCGCATCCAGTGCTTGATCTTGGCGAAGGCCTGCTCGATCGGATTGAGGTCGGGTGAGTAGGGCGGCAAGTACCAGAGCCTGGCGCCGGCGGCTCTGATCATGCGGCGAAGGACGGCCGCCTTGTGGCTACCGAGATTGTCCATGATGACGATGTCGCCGGGCTTGAGCACCGGGACAAGCTGCTGCTCGACATAAGCGCGGAAGCATTCGCCGTTGATCGGGCCGTCGAAGACGCAAGGGGCGGTGAGTTGATCGCAACGCAGGGCACCGAGGAAGGTCAGCGTGCGCCAGTGGCCATACGGCGCGAAGCCTCGCACCCGCTCACCCTTCGCTCCCCATCCACGCAGCGGCGCCATGCTGGTCTTGATCCATGTCTCGTCGATGAAGACCAGACGTCGGGGATCGAGGTGGGCTTGCCACGCCCGCCAGCGCCGTCGCCTGCGGGCGATGTCGGAACGGGCCTGCTCAAGCGCGAACAGCGTTTTTTTTGAACCGCAGTCCCTCGCGCCGCAGGAACAGCCAGACCGCATTGTGCGAGACCTTGACCCCGCGCACCGCCAACTCATCCTTCAGCCCGTGCAGTGTCAGATGCGGCGTCTGGCCGATCCGTTCCAGGATAAAGGCGCGATGCGGTTCTAGTATCCGCTTGCGGTGCCCGCCCATCTTGCCGGGCGCGACAGAGCCGGTCGCGCGGTAACGCTGTGACCACTTCACCACCGATGACACCGCAACGCCAAACCGAGCCGCCACAAATCGGCAGCTCTCGCCATCAACAACCGCCGATACCACACGCTCTCGCAGATCGTTCGAAAGAGGTCGGGTCATCGGATGCTGGCCTCCTCTCCAGCCAGCATCTTGAATCACAAACCGCCGCCCAGCGGAATCCCTCTCAATTCAATTAATTCGTGAACCGCTCTAGAGGGCCGGCGCAAGAGCAAAGAGGCGTGACGGCGAAGCCCAGCGTCCATTGCAATTCTTTTCCTGCGCGATCCCGTTGAGGGGCTTCGCAAGCGAAGTCGAGAAAAACGTCAAGCCTTGCCTGCGGTCGCGGTCAGGCGGTTGCGCGCGCGCAACGTTCCGACCACATGCCCGCCGATCACCAGCACGGCGAGGACGAAGAAGACGAGCGCCGTCGGCGAAGTGTAAAACACCGACAAGTGCCCTTCCGACATGATCAGCGCCGTGCGCGATTCGCGCTCCAGCGTCGGTCCGAGCACCAGGCCGAGCAGGATCGGCGCCACCGGAATGCGCACGCGCAGCAGCAGATAGCCGGCAAGCCCGATCACCATCATCACCAGCACGTCGAACAGCGTGTTGCGGATGGCGAACGAGCCGACCGCGCACATCGCCAAAATGCCGACCGCCAGCAGATGCGGCGGCACCCGCAGCGCCCGCACGAACAGCCGCACGCCGTAAAGCTGCAGCAGCACCACGCAGATATAGGCCATCACGAACAGCACATAGATATTGGCGATGACCGCGGGCTTCTCGGTAAACAGCAGCGGGCCCGGCTGAATGCCGTGGATGAGCAGGCCGCCGAGGATGATGGCGGTCGCCGGATCGCCGGGAATGCCGAGGCCGAGCAGCGGGATCATGGCGCCGCCGGTCACCGCATGGTTGGCGGCTTCCGGCGCGATCACGCCGGCAAGGTCGCCCTTGCCCATGCGCTCGGGGTGCTTGTGAAAGCGCTTGGCCTGGTCGTAGGCAAGGAACGCCGCGATCGGGCCGCCGGTGCCGGGAATGGCGCCGATCACCGTGCCGATCAGGCTGGAGCGCAGCAGGTTCCACCAATGGCCGGCGAGCAGCCGCACGGTCGGCAATTCGGCCCGCACGGCTTGCGCCTCCACCTTGGCTTCGGCGCCGCGCCGCCACTGCGCCAGCGCCGCAATGGCGTGCGGCACCGCGAACAGCCCGATCATCGCCACCAAGAGATCGACGCCCTGCAACATGGTGACGCTGCCGAAGGTGAAGCGCTGCAGGCCGTCGATCGGGTCCTGGCCGATGGTCATCACCATCAGCCCGAGCACGCCGCCGATCATGCCGCGCACCAGCGATTTCTCCGCCAGGCCGCAGATGGTCGATAGCCCGAAGATCACCAGCGCGGTGATCTCGGCCGGCCCGAAGGCAAGCGCGACGTGCGCCAGCACCTGCACCGAGACCAGCATGATCAGCAGGCTCAAAATCCCGCCGATGCCGGCCGCCACGGTGGCGGTGCCGACGGCGAGGCTTGCCTGATTGTTCTTGGCCAGCAGGTGGCCGTCCAACACGGTGGCCGCCGCCGACGGCGTGCCGGGCACGCCGATCAGGATCGCCGAGATGGCGCCGCCGGTCATGCCGCCGATATAGGTGGACAGCATGATGGCGATCGCCGGCTCGTTGCCCATGCCGAAGGTGAGCGGCAGCACCATGGCGAGCGCCATGCTGTAGGTGAGCCCGGGGATCGCGCCGAAGATCAGCCCGACCAGCGAGCCGAACAGCGTGGCGGCGAGCACCTGCCAAGTCGCCACGCCATGCAACGCCGTGAGGATGGCGTCCATGAACTTAGAGTCCTAACAAGTTAATGTCATTCAGCGGTCGCCTGACATTTTCCTGGCGCATGATCTTGTCCGAAAACCGGTGCCCACTTTTCGGGATCATGCGCTAAAACCAATCGATGATGGCGCCGTGCGGCAGATAGACGCCCATCGCCTTGCCGAGGATCAGCCAGATTCCGAAGGCGAGGCCGAGCGACATGCCGGCAATCAGCTGCGGCGAGCGTTTGTTGAGCGCGAAGAACAGAAAGCCCGCGACGGCGATGATAGTGGCGATCACAAAGCCGACCCACGCCAACAGCACGACATAGCCGCCGAGAAATCCGAACGTCGCCATGAGCGCCCAGAGCTCGGCGCGATCGAAACGGCCTTTGTCGTCGCGCTCGCCGCTCGCCGCGCCGCCGGCAAAGCTCGCCGCCATCATCAGCGCGGCGAGCACCGCCAGCATCACGCCCATGGCGAGCGGAAAGCCGCGCGGACCGACGCGGCCGGTATCGCCGGCGGCGTCCGGAACGGTCCAGAACACGCCGGCGATCCACAGCAAAGCGACCAGCAGCAGGACGGCGCCGGCCAGCCGATCGCTTTTTGACGCCGTCACGCCTTAGGTCTCACTTCTTCTTGTTGAGGCCGATCTGCTTTACCAGCGTGCCGATTTCCTTGTCGTCGGTGGCGATCTCCTCGCCGAACTGCTGGGCCGGCAGGAATGCCGGCACAAAGCCGAGCTTTTGCGCCGCGTCTTTGAACGCGGGCGAGGCGACCGCGTCCTTGGCCGCCTGCTGCAGCTTGGCAATGACTTCCGGAGGCGTGCCGGCCGGCGCCGCCAGCCCGCGCCACATCGACAGATCGAGGCCGGTGGCGCCGGCATTGTCGCAAGTCGGCGCCTTGATGCCTTCGACCGAGATGGTCTTGCTGGTCACGCACAGCACTTCCAAGGTGCCGGCCTTGACGTGCGACATGACCTCGCTCGGCCAGCGCAGTGCGCCGTCGACGCGGCCGGCCAGCAGTTCGGCGACTTCGCGCCCGCGCCCGCCGGGAACGAACGTCACGGTCAGCCCGAGCCGGTTGAACAGCGCCGCCGAGGCGATGTGGGTGAACGATCCGAGGCCGCCGACCATGATGTTGAGCTTCTTGCCCGACTTCTTGGCGGCATCGACCATGTCCTTCAGCGTCTTCCAGCCCAATTCGGGGCGCACCACGAACACCGGCAACTCGACGCCGATGCGCGCGATCGGGGCGAAGGCCTTGTAGTCGTAGGGCAGGTGGCCGCTGTGATGGGTGGTCGAGATCGAATTCGAATTCCAGACGATGTTGTAACCGTCCGCCGCGGTGTTGTGCACGTAGTTGTAGCCGATGGCACCGCCGCCGCCCTTGCGCGCGACCGCGACCACGGGCGAGCCGAGCTTCTTCGACATCTCGCTGGCCAGTACCTGGCCGACGGTCTGCGCCGAGCCGCCGAACAGAATGGTCATCTCGACCGGCTTGCTCGGAAATTGCGCGTATGCCGGTGCCGCGGCCGCCAGCAGCAGCAGCAGCAGCAGCGACGCAAAAACCGGCGCGCGCCAACGCTCAATGGTTCGCATGGTCAGTTCCCTCCCGCCTTTGATGCCGGCGTTTATCGCCGGTTTTATTGATGCAG
Organism: uncultured Alphaproteobacteria bacterium; assembly: GCA_963727555.1. Taxonomy (GTDB): domain Bacteria; phylum Pseudomonadota; class Alphaproteobacteria; order Rhizobiales; family Xanthobacteraceae; genus Pseudolabrys. The sequence continues at coordinate 29,563 of CAVSGT010000003.1, forward strand.
CACGGTATCGGCTTAATAGGGCGCGTTCAATGGCGCGAACGGACGCTGCTGCAAGACGCGAGGGAAACCGTGTCGGGACGGCCGCGTTGGAAGGTGGGGTGGTCCGAGGACGGCGCGCGCTGCGCTTATGGCATCGTGAAAATTGCGGCGAGCCGCCGGCTGGCGGAAATCAGGAAATGAGCACTTCCGGCATGGCCGGCGCCGGCTTCAACGTCACATCGAGCTGGTGCGGCAGCATGCGGAGAAACCGGCATGCTTGATCCTCGGTGATCTTGCTCACGTGCGGTTCGGCAATGAGGCTCTTGGCGGCGATGTAGGCGTTGATCGCATCGCAGGCCGGCTTGGCCATTTGCTCGGGCGCGGCGGTCGGCGCGAACGGCAGAATGCATTCACGCACCACCGCTTGCACCGCATCCCGCCGCAGCAATTGCTCGATCGATAACTGGCCGTCGGGCGAGGCCGCGACGGTGTCGACATAGGCATTGATCAGACGGATGTCGGCATTGCCGCAGAACTCCAGCCGGACAAATTGTGCGAAGCCGTCGAAGAACCGGCCGAGCCAGGTCGGGCCCAGATACTCAAGTTGCAGCGCGAAGACATGGCGCGCGGACTTTTCCCCGCAGGCGCGCAGCATCGTGGCCAGGATGCGGTCACGGGCAAACGGCATCTCGGCAATGCTCAGGCTGGCGGCCATGCAATTGTGATGTATCGACTCGAACAAGTCGAAGCCGGACGAGAAGCTGCCGATGATGTTGGCGTAAAGCTCTTCGATCGCGTGTTGCGACAAGGTGCCGCCGGCGGCGGCGCATTGCGCGCGCAGGCTGCGGAAAACGACCTCGGTCGCGGCGCGCGCCGTGCCGATGCAATGGTGGGGGCCGGGTAGCGCGTCCGACATTGCAACTCCAGGGAATGTTGCCGCAAATTACCCGCTGATCGCTAATGAGCCATTAACGAAAGATACATAGTTGTGACGTGGATTGCTTAGCCGCTATGCATGGCGCGCATTTCGGCGCAATTGTCGCGGCTCGCCAGTGCCGGGGTGAATTCCCCCGTCTTTATTCGGAATGAAATGGCGCCAGCCATTCGCGCCGATATTGAGCGGCCGTCCTGCCGAATTTCGTCGCCACGTCGGCGCTTTGAACCGGCCGATAGCCGGCTGCGACCCACGCAAGCGGCCCCGCGCACCCGCTGGGTCAGAATCTTCCGGCGATCGATGGAGGACGTATGAGCGCCGAACCGAACGGCGGCGGCAACGGCAAATGGGGCAAGCTCGCTTTGGTGAACGCCGCAGTCGCCGCCTGGTTGATTTACGACCTGACGACGGCGACCGAGGCGCCGTCGCAGGCGCTCGTCATGTTGGAATATTTCCTGCTGGCCTGCGCGCTGATCGCGTTGGCCGGCTCGCTCGTCAAGCTGATGGCCGCGAAGTGAGTTTGTTCTTCAGGCCGCGCGCACGCGGTTGAAGAAGGTGGCGACTTTCACTTCCAATTCGCTCGCGCAGGCCGATAGGCGTGCGGTCCAATCGGCAATCTCGTCGACGGCGGCCGCGCCGCGTCCGGCGGCGTGCTCGACCGATTGGATCTCGGTCGATGCGCTCGCGGTGTTGCCGGCGGCGGTCTGGATGCTGCCGGCGATCTCGCGCGTGGTGGCGCTTTGCTGCTCGACCGCGGAGGCGATGCTGGTCGCGGCGGTGGTGAGTTGCTCGATGGCGCGCGCGATCGCGGAGATTTCGTCGACCGATTTGCGGGTGGCGTCCTGAATGGCGGCGACCTGTTGGGAGATTTCCTCGGTGGCGCGCGAGGTCTGATTGGCGAGCGCCTTTACTTCGGAAGCGACCACCGCGAAGCCCTTGCCGGCATCGCCGGCGCGCGCCGCCTCGATGGTCGCGTTGAGCGCCAATAGATTGGTCTGCGATGCGATGGTGGAGATGATGTTGACGATCGAGCCGATACGCTCGGCGGTGTCGTTGAGCGACAGAATCGCCTGCTGGGTGCGCTGGGTGTCGCCGACGGCGGCTCTCGCCATGTCGAGGCCGCGGGTGGCTTCCTGACCGATATGTTGAATCGATCCGGATAGCTCCTCGGTAGCCTCGCCGGTGATCTTCACGCGCTGCGTGGTCTCCGCCGCGGCCGATGAGGCCACCGCCATGCGCTTGAGCGTGTCGTCGGCGACTTCGCGCATGGTCGCGCAGCTGCCGGTCAGCGCGGTCGAGGCATCGGTCATCGCCTCGAGCACTTCGCTGATGGCGGCGCCGAAATCGGCGATCGCCTCGTCGATCGCCGCCTGCCGCAGTTGCGCGGCTTTTTCGGCGGCTTCGCGATGCAAGGTCATGGCGTTGGCGACATCGAAGGCGATCACCTGCGAGATGAGCTTGGCGCCGGCGGTGAGCTTGGCGGGCGAAAAGCGGTGCTTGTGCGCCAGCGCGTCCATCGCCGCGCGCAGCACGTAGTTGCCGGCGGTGCCGCGCATGCGGGCGTCGAGCCCGAGCGCGGCTTCCTGCTGCACGGTCTTGCGGCAGGACTCGAAATAGGGGCCGTCCAATTCGCCGCTGAGCAGCGCTTCCAGGTGCGCCAGTTCGAGCTGCTTCATCAGCTCTCTGTTCTTGACGGCGACCGCGCCGACATTCGGCAATTTCGCCGTCGCATCGAGGATATTCTCGACCGCCCGCTCCAGATAAGGCGCGACCGTCGGCCACAGCTCTTTGATCGCGCCGCGGGCGCGCGCGTCGAGCTCGAACAGGGCGCAGCGCGGCTCGACCCCGTCAATAAGTTGGTCTGGCTTCATGGCTGTGGCGAATTGACCAAAAAAGAGGCGATTTTGACGGTAAAGCAGATTGGTTGTGGCAATGTTAATGATCGTGAAACGATTGGGCCGCGCGTCGGATCGTGGGGTCAATACTGGCGATTTCGCCGGTCATGCGATAAATGCGGGGCGCGCAACGCGAAAAAGCCAAGGGGAGGACAGGCGTGCCCGCTTCAATGCAAGGCGAAATGCTACCGGCCATCTACCGCTTCAAGCTCGGCGGCTTCGAAATGGCCACCATCATGGACAGCTATGGCATCCGTCCCGGGCTGACGCCCGCGTTCGGCGGCGAGGCGCATGCCGCGGAGGTGAAGGCCTTGGCCGCCGCCAACCGCATCGACGCCGACCGCTATTTCCATCCGTTCACGCCGAGCCTGGTCAACACCGGCAAGGAGCTGGTGCTGTTCGACACCGGCAACGGCTCGCTTTCCGCCGAGAATGAGCAGCTGAAGGGCCGGCTGCCGCCCGGCCAATTGGTCGCACGCATGGGCTTGGCCGGCTACAAGCCGGAGGACGTCGACGTGGTGGTGCTCACCCACGGTCATCCCGACCACATCGGCGGGCTCACCAAGGGCGGGCAGCCGGTGTTTCCCAACGCGCGCTACGTGATCGGCGCCGCCGAATTCGATTTCTGGAACAAGGGCGAGAACGTGCGCGAGGCGCGCAAGTTCAACCGCGAGCTCTATGTGAAGATCGTGGTGCCGCTCGCCAACCGCGCCACCTTCATCAAGCCGGGCGACCAGGTGGTGCCGGGCATCACCGCGGTCGACGCCGCCGGTCATTCGCCGGGGCTGATGGCGTTCATGATCGAGAGCGAGGGCAAGCGCATCCTCAATTGGGCCGACACCTGCAATCACTACGTGGTGGCGGTGCAGCGCCCGGACATCCCGCTCGACGTCGACGACGACAAGGAAAAGGCGATCGCCGCCCGCAAGCGTATCCTCGACATGGTGGCGACCGACAAATTGTTCGTCGCCGGCTTCCACATGCCGTACCCGGGTTTGGGCTGGGTGGACAAGACGGCCGCCGGCTATCGCTGGGTGCCGCATAGCTATCAGTTGAACCTCTGATGTGTCATGGCCGGGCTTGTCCCGGCCATCTCGCTTAGGAATGCAGTGCCTCCCTAAGCGGGGTCACCGGGACAAGCCCGGTGACGACAAGTCGTCAACTCTCTCGCCGCCGCGCATTCACCGCGATCGACAGCAGCGTGCGCTGGGCGATGGTCTCGGCAAGCGTCGCGTTGCGGCGCGCCTCGAGCGAGGCCTCGGCAAGCTGCGCCATGGCGCGCAGCAGCCGCGCCGGCGTCCAGGCGCGCAACGCCGCGCCCACTTGTTTCTCGCGGCTGAAATGCACCGGCGGCGCGCCGCGTTTCATGGCGAATTCGATCGAGTCGCCGCCGTCGACCGCCAGCTTCATCTTGTGCAGATTGGCGACCTGGCGGATCGCCGCCGACACGATGGCGGCCGGCGAAGAGCCGCCGGCGCGCGCTTTGCCGAACTCGCTCTCCACCTCGCGCGTGTCGCCGGCAAAGGCGGCGTCGATCACGCCGTCGAGCGCGAGGTTCGAGGCGTCCGACACTACGGCGGCGACGTCGGCGAGTTCGATGCGTTCCTTGCCCTGCGCGTAGAGCGTGAGCTTGCGCAATTCGCCGCGCGAGGCCAGCCGGTCGCCGCCCAGCAATGAGGCGAGCGCGGCGCGCGCGTCGGGCGCCAGCGTCAGGTTGGCCGCGCGCATTTCCTCGTCGATCAGCCGCGCCAGGTCGCGCTCGCTGTCGGCGTAGCAGGGCAGCGCGGCGGCGACCTTGGCCTTCTCGCACAGCGCGCGCAGCGGCGCGTTGCGGCGCAGATCGCCGGCCTCGATGATAATGCGGCATTCATCCGACGGCTGCGCCACCACCATCTCGACCGCGGGCGTGATGTTGCGGCTGCCGGCCTTGACCAGCACCGCGCGGCGGCCGCCGAACAGCGGCACGGTGTGCGCTTCCTCGACCAGGCGCGCCGGATTGGCGGAGAGCTCCTCGCCCTCGATGCGCACAAAGGCGAACGGATCGTTGACGTCGTCGACCGAGGCGCGCACCAGCGCGTCGGCGCGCTCGCGCACCAGCCCCGAATCCGGCCCGAACACCAGCACGATCGGCTGGCCGGGATCGGGCTTGGCGATGAAGCGGTCGACGTCGGCTGATTTGATGGCGGTCATTTCTTTCCGTCATGCCCGCGAAGGCGGGCATCCAGTATTCGCAAGCACATCGGTTTGAACGCGGGGCCTGCGATTACTGGGTCTCCGCCGGAGTTTATCATCGGGCCGCGCTTCGCGCGGACCCGTTGGCGCGGACGACAGTAAGAGCTAAGTCCCCGCGACGAAATACGATGCCAGGCGGGCGCGAATGTGGTCGGCGATTTCCTTGGCGGCGCGATCCTCGGCGTCGCGCAATCCGCGTTCGCCGGCGAAGCGCTGTTGCTGGCCGGGGATATCGAACGAGACCCGCGCGAAGGTGGTGCCGGTGACCACCGGCTTGCCGGTGCCGAGTTCGGTCAACGTGTAATAGGCGTCGATGCCGTAATTCTGGATGTCAGGTCGCGCGGTGGCGACGTCCACGATCACCTGCTGAACGGTCGCGTTGAGCCTGATCGCCAGTTTGTAAGCGGGCGGGGCGGCAGGGGCGCCGCCGGTCAAGTCGAACAACATAGCGTCGTGAACTTGCGAACCGACGCGGGCGAGCCGGGTGCCGCGCGCGGCATTGACCGGCGGCACGTCCACGGCGCTGAGCCGGTCGGCGACCGGCCCCTTGCCCACGCTTGCCAATGTGTTTTGGCCATAAAGCGGCTGGAAGCAGCCGGCGGTCAGCCCGGCCAGCGCGAAGACCGCCGCCATGCGCGCGATGCCGTTCCAGCGGGGGTCAAACGACCACATTCACGATCCTCTGCGGGACGACGATGACCTTTTTCGGGCGCTTGCCGTCCAGGGCCTTTTGTACCGCATCGAGCGCCAAAACGGCAGCCTCTATCTCGGTATTTGGGGCGTCCCGTTTGACCGCCACTTCCGCCCGTTTCTTGCCGTTGATCTGCACCGGCAAGGTGATGGTGTCTTCCACCAGCAGGCCGGGCTCGAGCTGCGGCCAGGTTTCGGCGGAAACAAGCGTCTTGTGGCCGAGCGCCGCCCAGCATTCCTCGGCCAGATGCGGCATCATCGGATGGAAGAGGCGGACCAAAATATCGCCGGCCTCACGCAAGGCCCAGGCGAGGTCGGGCGCCGGCGCGGTCTCGGCGAAACCGATAGCGTCCGAGAGCGCATTGGCGCACTCGTAGATGTGGGCGACGCAGCGGTTGAAGCGCAGCTTGGCGATGTCCTCGGAGACGTTGGCGAGCGCGCGGTGCGCGGCCTTGCGGACGTTGAGCGCTTGCGGGCCGAACTTGTCGGGGCGCGTGGCCGGCCCGGCGATATCGGCGATCTCGCCGATCAGCCGCCATAGCCGCTGCACGAAGCGCGCGGCGCCCTGCACGCCTTCCTCCGACCAGATCACGTCGCGGTCGGGCGGCGAGTCCGACAGCATGAACCAGCGCGCGACGTCGGCGCCATAGCTCTCCATGATGTCGTCGGGATCGACCGTGTTCTTCCTCGACTTCGACATTTTCTCGATCGAGCCGATCTCGACCGGTTCGCCGGTGGCGGCAAGCGTGGCGCGGCGGGCGTCGCCCAGCCCATCGATCTTGACCTCGGCCGGCAGCACCCATTCGCCGTTTTTGGCGCGATAGGTCTCGTGCACGACCATGCCTTGCGTGAACAGGCCGGCGAACGGCTCATCCAGATCGACATAGCCGCATTTGTGCATCGCCCGGGTGAAGAAGCGCGAATAGAGCAGATGCAGAATCGCGTGCTCGATGCCGCCGATATATTGGTCGACCGCCATCCAATGGTTGGCCATCTTCGGATCGGTGGGCGCGCTCTCGATCCAGGGATCGGTGAAGCGGATGAAATACCAGGACGAGTCGACGAAGGTGTCCATGGTGTCGGTCTCGCGCCGCGCCGGGCCGTCGCACTGCGGGCACTTGACGTGCTTCCATGTCGGATGGCGGTCGAGCGGATTGCCCGGTTTGTCGAAGGTGACGTCCTCCGGCAGCGTCACCGGCAAGTCCTTTTCCGGCACCGGCACCGCGCCGCATTTGTCGCAATGGATGATCGGGATCGGGCAGCCCCAATAGCGCTGGCGCGAGATGCCCCAGTCGCGCAGGCGGTAATTGACCTGGCGCTGCGCCACCGGACGATTGCCGCGCGTCTCTGTTCTCAAGCCGCTTGGCCACTTCCGCCTTCGCCTCCTCAATCGTCATGCCGTCGAGGAAGCGCGAATTGATCATGCGGCCGTCGTCGAGGTACGGCGTCGTGGTGATGACGAAGGTGGCCGGATCCTGGCCCGGCGGGCAGACCACCGGCGTATTGCCGAGGCCGTATTTGTTGACGAAGTCCAGGTCGCGCTGGTCGTGCGCCGGGCAGCCGAAAATGGCGCCGGTGCCGTAGTCCATCAAAATGAAATTGGCGACATAGACCGGCAGCTTCCAAGTCGGATCGAACGGATGCACCGCCTTGATGCCGGTGTCGAAGCCGAGCTTCTCGGCGGTGTCGATCGCCGCTTGCGAGGTGCCCAGGCGGCGGCGCTTGCTCGATGAACTCGGCGAGCTTGGGATTCTTCGCCGCCGCGGCGACGCTGAGCGGATGATCGGCCGACAGCGCCATGAACTTGGCGCCGAACAAAGTGTCGGGCCGGGTGGTGAAGATCTCCAGCTCGCTCTCGCCGCTCGGCGTGGTGGCCGGATCGAGCATGAAGCGCACCAGCAGGCCTTCCGAGCGGCCGATCCAGTTCTTCTGCATCAGCCGGACTTTTTCCGGCCAGCGGTCGAGATGGTCGAGCGCGTCCAGCAGCTCCTGCGAATAGTCGCTGATCTTGAACACCCACTGAAACAGGTCGCGCTGCTCGACCTCGGCGCCCGAGCGCCAGCCGCGGCCGTCGATCACCTGCTCGTTGGCGAGCACGGTCTGATCGACCGGGTCCCAGTTCACCTTGCGGTATTCGCGCTTCACCATTCCCTGGCCAAGAAAGTCGAGGAACAGCTTCTGCTGGTGCTTGTAATAGGCCGGGTCGCAGGTCGCGACCTCGCGCGCCCAGTCGAGCGACAGCCCCATCGACTGCAGCTGCGTCTTCATCGCTGGCGATGTTGTCGTAGGTCCAGGCCTTGGGATGCACCTTGCGGTCGATGGCGGCGTTCTCCGCCGGCATGCCGAAGGCGTCCCAGCCCATCGGGTGCAGCACCGCGTTGCCCATGGCGCGTTTGAAGCGCGCCACCACGTCGCCCATGGTGTAGTTGCGCACGTGGCCCATGTGGATGCGCCCCGACGGGTAGGGGAACATCTCCAGCACGTAGTATTTCGGGCCGCGGGTCGTCGTTTTTGGTGGCGAAGATGCCGCGCTCGGCCCAGGTCTTCTGCCAGCGGGCTCTCGGCCTCGCGGGCGTTGTAGCGGTCGTTTGTGCGGGCTGGGGCGGTCATTGGCGGGTCTTTTTAAGGACCCGGGACGGGATAGGGAAGGGGGCGTGGGTCAACGATCAGCGGCTCGCGGCGGATCAAAGCGCCATGCGACGACCTGGCGCCCGAAGCGCAGTGTGGCAGCGGGCGCGCCGAGCGCGGACCATTTTGCCAGATAGCTTTGTTCGGGCGGGATGGCGGTTTGTCCGGTGCGGCCGATGACCAGCCAGATACGTCCATCGCCGATGAATCCGGGCGCGACCCGCGCGCTATCGCTGTCGTTCAAGACCGGGCGCGCAATGCGATAGCGCTTCGCATAGGCGTCGAGGATGTATTTGGCGGCGGCGCCGCCGGCCACGATGGAGTTGTCCGGGGCCATATGTTGGGCGAGATAGGCGGCGGCCAAGTCCCAGCGCGGCTTGGTTTCAGAACGATAATAGGGCGCGAGATTGACGAGTCCGGCAATCGCGAACGCGGCGCCGGCGACAGGCACAAGCCGTCGCGGCAGCGCCGCGATGCCGACCGCCGCCAGTACGTAGAAGGCGCCGGTTCCCCACAGCAGATAGCGTGGAATCCAGACGGGGTGATACGCCGATATGATCGCCATGGCGACCGGCATCATGATCGCGCTGAAGCCGAGGCTTGCGAGCAATTTCGGATCGGACCGGAGCCGCCAGGCGCCCAGCAAAGCCGCAACAACCGCCACGACGCCCAGCCCGAAAACATGGCCCGGCAAATAAGCGAAGGTCGTGATACCGGCGGCACGAAAAAGATAAACGGTCGAGAGCACCGTCTCGACGTGCGACCAGGTGGTCTGCGGGATCCAACGATAACCGCGCAGCGGATCGTCGCCGATCGCCAGATAAAGCGACAGCAGACCCGGGAGCCACGCGAGCACAATGACGAACTGCACCGCCAGCCACTGGCGGACAAGCCGGGGCCGGTCGGGCCTGGTGCGCGCTATGACCGCGAAGGCGAGATTCGACGCGAGCAGCCAGAATGCCGTCACCAGCAAGACATTGAGCGCGGCAATGGTGCCGACCAGATACGCCGTCCAGGCGGTCAGCTTATCGGTTCGCGCGGACGGTTGCGTGCTGGCCGCCAGCTTGGCAATCCGCACCAATCCCCATAACGCCAGCATGACAATGGCAGGACACCAGCGCATAAGGCCGCGCTTCTTGGCTGAACTGTACTTCAATCGGCGATAGCGCCATCAGCAGGCCCGCCAGCAGGCCGGCTCGCCAGGAATGGATCTCGATCGCAATCAACGTAACCAGCAAAACGGCGAGGCTGCCACAAATCACCGAAGGCAGCCGCAGCAGCCATTCATCGATCAACGGCGGGTCGAACAGACGCGCAATGACGAAATAAGTCGGGAAATGCCTGTTGATCAGCGAATTGTGGGCCAGTTCCGCGATCGGCAGGAGCCCGCGCTTGTAGGTGATGACCTCATCCAGCCAGAGCGGCTTGCCGGACAGATCGTAAAAGCGCAGCAGCAAAGCGAGCAGCGTCGGGGCCAAGACCAGCGCGACCGTCGCACGCTTCCAACGCACCGCAATCCCCTGCCGTCTATAGCGGCGAGGTTCCCACAGAAAGGCGGCCCTTGTACGGCAGTGATCATCCGGCGGAACCGCTGGCGCCCGCGCGGGTTACACGGCGGTATCCGGGAGGCGCGTCATGACCAACAAAGTGCGAGACATCAAGGAACACATGGAAGTCCGCGGTGCCGACGGCAAGCATGTTGGAACCGTCGACTGCACCAAAGGCGACGACAAGATCGTGCTGACTAAGAGCGATCCGCAATCCGGCGGGCAGCACCACGTCATTCCGGTGTATCTGGTGCAGAGCGTGGACGAGAAGGTCCACCTCACCATGCCGGCGCGGCAGGTGATGCTGGCGTGGCAGCCCGCGGCCTAGCTCAGGCGCTGGCGCGCAGCAGCGTCACGCCGGTGCGGGCGACCACGATATTGCGCCCGCGCTGCTTGGCTTCGTAGAGCCGCGCGTCGGCGGATTCGGTCAGATCCTGCGGGCTTTCCTGCTCGTCCGGCACCACCGAAGCAACGCCGATGCTGATCGACACAAAGCCCAGCGGCGCGGCGGTGTGGGCGATCAGCAAGTCCTCGACCGCCTGCCGCAGGCGTTCGGCAACGCGCGTTGCGTCGTCGAGGTCGACCGCCGGCAGCAGCACGGCGAATTCCTCGCCGCCATAGCGGGCGGCCAGTTGTCCGCCGTCGCTGAGCGCCTTCGGATTTGCGGTCTTGGATCTGCCATCGGCGTAAGCCGCCGCCGCGATCATGTCGCTGCCGGCGCGCGTGCTGGCCTTGATCGCCTCGCCGACCTTGCGCAGGCAACGGTCGCCCTGCACATGGCCGTAGCGATCGTTGAACGCCTTGAAGTGATCGACGTCGATCATCAACACCGACAGCTCGTGCCCGCGCTTGACGGCCTGTATCCATTCGGTCAGCAGCTTGGCATTGAAGGCGCGGCGGTTGGCGAGGCCGGTCAACGAATCGAGCTGCGCCAGTTCGCGCAGCTGGTTGTTGATGTCGCGCAACTCCTGCTCGCGCTCCTCAAGCTTGTCGGTCATTTCGTCGAGCGCGACCGCGAGCGGCACGAACTCCGCCGCCCACGGCAGTTGCGCCGCGTGCGTCTTGTCGTCGCCGCGGCCGATGCGGCCGGCGGCGTCGACCAACATGCGGATCGGGCTCACAATCAACCGCTCGGCGACGACCCAAATGCCCAGCAGAACAAAGACGGCGACGGCGCCAAGCTCGGCGAAGGCAAGCCACATCGCCGAATTGACGCGCGACAACACCTCGTTTTCGTCGAGACCGAAGGCGACATGGGCGCTGGTGCCGGGCAATTCGACAAAGCCGAGAATGCGCCGGCGGCCGTCGAGCGAGGCATCGGTGATACCTTCCTTGTGCGTCAACAAATCGTCGACGAACGCGCGGTCCTTGAGTTTACGGCCGACCCAGGTCTCCGGATTAGGTTCATGCGCCAGCACGGTGCCCTTGCCGTCGATCACCAGCATGATCGAGCCGGGCCGCTCGGCCAGCGCGCTGGCGATTTGCCCGAGCCAATTCAGATCGAGCGTGGCCATGAGCACCGATTTGACCCGACCGTCCGGCCCGCGCTGCGGAAGCGCGGTAATGATCAGCGGCGCGATGTCGCGCGTACCCATGAAGTAGTTGCTGACGGTGAATTGTCCGGTCTTCAGCGCGTCGAAGAAATGCTGCCGGTCGCCGATGTCGAGGCCGAGCGCGACCGCGTGGCTCGAGCAGACGATGCGCCCCTGCAAGTTCGCCACCGACAGCGCCCTGATCCAACGGTCCGGCTCGGCGATGCCTTTGAGCATGGCGTCGCATGATTTGTCGGACGGGGACAGCACCACGCGCGTGCCGGCGAGCACCTGCAGCAGGGTCTTTGTCGACACGATCACGTCGTTTTGCTGGGCGGCTGCCTGACGCGCGAGGCCGAGCACCTGCTCATGGGCTGCCTCGATACGCTCACGGCGATCGAATTGCTCGTTGTGCACGCGCTCCAGCACGATCGGCACGATGGCGATGACCGCGAGGATCATCAGCCGCGCGCGGATGCTCAAAGATCGCTTGGGCCGTGCGGAGGCAGACTCCGGCCGCTTTAGATAGCGTCCCATACGAAGAAACCCCGAATGGGAGCTGTGTAATACCGGCGGCTTAAGATGCCCTGCGCGCCGGCCACTAAAATTTTAGCGGATCGACGGCAAGGATCGATTAACGATGTGACAGCCAGCCGGTAGGCCTTCAGCACGACGCCAGCGCACGGCGCAGCGCTTCGAGCAATAGCGGCACTTGATAGGGCTTCTCCGCCACCGGCGCTACCGGCCGCGGCCGTTCATTTGACGGCGGCATTTCCGGTTGCGGTCGGTTACCGGCATGCGCTATGGCCGCTGCCATGACCGTCACCGCTCCTGCCACCGGCCTCGATACCGTGCACGCCGAGATCGCGCGCGCCTGCCGCGACGCCGGGCGCGATGCATCCGAGGTGACGCTGGTGGCGGTGTCGAAGACCTTCGGCCCGCAAGCCATCGAGCCGGTGATCGCCGCCGGCCAGCGCGTGTTCGGGGAAAACCGCGTGCAGGAGGCCAAGGCCAAATGGCCGCCGCTCATGGCCAAGCACAGCGGCATGTCGCTGCACCTGATCGGTCCGCTGCAATCGAACAAGGCGAAAGAAGCGGTGGCGCTATTCGACGCCATTCATTCGGTGGACCGGCCAAGCCTGTGCGAAGCGCTGGCCAAAGAGATCGGCAAGCAGAACCGCCAGCCGCTGCTGTTGGTCGAGATCAATACCGGCGCCGAGTCGCAAAAATCCGGCGTGCTGCCGCGCGACGCCGACGATTTCCTAAAGAAGTGCCGCGAAAGCTACGGCCTGACGATTTCCGGCCTGATGTGCATCCCGCCGTTCGAAGAGGCGCCGGGGCCGCATTTCGCGCTTACGGCCAAGATCGCGCGGCGCAACGGCCTCAAGCTGCTATCCATGGGCATGAGCGCGGATTTCATCACCGCCATTCAGCTCGGCGCCACCCACGTGCGGGTGGGCAGCGCGATTTTCGGCGAGCGGAAGACTACCTGAACTTCGGCGGGTAGCCGGGCGTGCCCTGCGGCGGCGAAGAGCGCAAGCCGCCGCCTGGTGAGCCGAAACTGGCGGCGTCGAGCGGCTTCTTGAGCAGGCTTGACCGCAAGGGGCTCGGCTGCGCCGGCATCGGTGGCGGGGCCGGCGGCGGTGCGGAAGGCGCCGCAGAAGGTGCCGCGGCCGGTGCCGGTACCGGCGCCGGCTGCAACGCCGGCGCTTCGGGCGGCGTGAGGTATTCCGACATTTCGTCGTCGACGATGCGCTGGCTCATGCTGGCGCTGCGCCAACGCTCGATCACGCTGGTGATCAGATCCTTGCTGATATTGGTGCCGACATCGGAGCGGGTGTTGCCGGACGCCTCGCTGTTCGGGCGGATGCTTTCGGAGATCTCCTTGAAGCGCAGGCGGGTCGGCAGCGCCACGCCGGAGCCGAAGGTGAACACCTCGCGGGTGCCGAGCGAGGGGATGAACGAGAGCAGGTTGGCAGCGGCGTCGGAGACCGCCGAGCGGATCAGCGACTGGTCGCGATCGTTCGACAGCCGCATCACGAACAATGTGCTGCACTGGGAAATGATGGTCGGATCGATTTCCGCCGGCCGCTGCGTCACCAGGCCGAGGAACACGCCGTATTTGCGGCCTTCCTTGGCGATGCGCGAGAGCGCGCGGCGGGTCGGACCGAAGCCGATGTTCTTGTCGGCCGGCGCGTAGCGGTGCGCCTCCTCGCAGACGAACAGCAGCGGGGCGACGCCTTCGCTCCACAGGCCGAAATCGAATGCCATGCGGCAGAGCACGGAGACCACCGAGTCCACCACCTCGGCCGGGAAGCCGGCGAGCTGCATGATGGTCATCGGCTTGCCTTCCGGCGGCAGCCGGAACAGATGGCTCAAGATCTCCGCCATGGTGTCGCCGCCGATGTTCGCGTTCTCGAACATGAAGGCGTAGCGCGGGTGATTGCGGAAGGTCTGAATGCGGCCGATCAGCTTGTGGTAGACCATGCGCGAGGAACGGTTTTCCAGCTTGCCCATGCGCTCGTCGAGCACGTCGATCAGGTCCTCGATGCGGTAGGGCACCGGCGTGTCGGCGGTGAAACCGGTGTCGCGCGGGTCGCGCCGCCGCGACAACATGCGATCGGGGCCGGCGCGGTATTGCAGATAGAGCGCCTTGGCGATCGGAATGACGTCGGCGAGAATCTCGACTTCCTCGTCGAGGCCGGGGCGGCCGCCGAAGAAGGCGTCGATGGTTTCCTCGAAATTGAACAGCCAGAACGGCAGCCGCAGATTGCGCGGCGTGAGCACCTGCGCCCTTTCGCCGAAACAGCGGCCGTATTCGTTATGCGGATCGACCAGGAAGACGCGCAGATTCGGGCGCGTATCGAGGATCTGCTGCAAGATGATGGCGACGCCGCTCGACTTGCCGACGCCGGTGGCGCCGAGAATGGCGAAGTGCCGGCTCACCAGGTTATCGATGTCGATATGGACGCCGATATTTGCGTTCTGCTGCAGGTCGCCGATATGGGCATGATCGCTGTCGGCATGACCGTAGACCACGCGCAATTCGCGCTCGCCCAGCATGATGGCCGAATCGCCGATGGTCGGATATTCCGTGATACCGCGCTGGAAACGCGCCGATCCTTCGCCGGCGGCGCGGATTTCGCCGAGCAAATCGAGCCGGGCGACCTTACGAAACGATTGCGACGCGCCGTTCCCGCCCTGCGAGTGCTCACCGACCTCGGTGATCATACCGACCAACAAGGCGCGGCCGGTCATCAGGCCTAGGAATTTGCCGACCGTCGCCTTCTCCTTGCTGGGGGCGCGCTGATCGAGCTCGACGGTAGCTTGCGAGCCGGTGACGCCGACTACGCGCCCGAGCAGATCGGGGACGCTCGAAATTGGTGCGCCGGCTTCGCGTGTCATTGAAGTATCCATTATCGCCCCGCTCTTGAGCCTTGTTTGCTATGGGGTGGCCGCGTCTCATGCAGCGACATAAAAATTTTTAACACGGTCAACTGGGTGATTTGTTAATGACGCGCCCAGGAACCCGGGTATGGCTAAAAGTTGGTAACGGTATTTGGTAGCCTCGATAAGATTTTGTTCACCATTAAGATCTAGTTAACCATCAGGCGGGTGCGCGGCCCGACCTGCTTGAGCAGGCGGCGCAGGGTGTCGAGCCGCAGCGCGACGCAGCCGGCGGTCGGTGCAAAGCCCGGCCGCGTCACGTGGATGAACACGGCGCTGCCGCGGCCGGCGATGCGCGGCCGGGTGTTGTGGTCGATCTCGACGATGAAGTCGTAGAGCTGATCGGCCCGCTTGAGCCGGTCGGCTTTGGATTGCGGGGAAAGCTTCACCGGCCGGTTGTAGCGCCGGTCGGCCGGGTCCTCGCACCAGCCGTCGTCGGCGCTTATTCGTTGCACAGGCAACATTGTGGCCGGGCGCGGGTGGCGGTCGGCCCGCCACCACAGCCGCTTGAGCCGGAAGCTGCCGCGCGGGGTGGAACCGTCGCCTTCACGCTTATTGGCCTTGATGCCGCCGCGGCCAAGCGCCACCGGCAGCATCAGCGGCCCGGCTTGCAGCCAGCCCTGCGCCGGCGCGCCGGGCTTTCGCCGGACGGTCAGGCGCCGCAACGATGTTTCATGCCTGCCCTGCGCCACGTTCAAAAGCTCCGCCTGTGGCCTAAATACCAGTTCGGCCTTGCTCTTTTAGCCCTGAATGTTCTACTTCGCGACCAGCGCGCATTGCCGAAACGCTTATTCCCGGCTGGGTCCGGGAGGGGAACCGGTTTCGGACAAGATCATGCGCCAATAAAATGACGGTCGGGCGCGGGGCGCGCCCCTGGGGTTGTCCAACCGATGCCCAACAAGCGAACCATCCTGATCGTCGACGACGATACCGAACTGCGCGAGGCGCTGGTCGAGCAGCTGGCGCTGCATGAGGAGTTCGACGCCATCGCCGTCGACAGCGGCACCAAGGGCGTGCAGGCCGCCAAGAACGGCCAGATCGACCTGGTAATCATGGATGTCGGGCTGCCGGACGTGGACGGGCGCGAGGCGGTGCGCATTCTGCGCAAGAACGGTTTCAAGGCTCCGATCATCGTGCTGACAGGCCACGACACCGACTCGGATACCATCCTAGGTCTGGAGTCGGGCGCCAACGACTATGTCACCAAGCCATTCCGCTTCGCCGTGCTGCTGGCGCGCATCCGCGCGCAGCTCAGACAGCACGAGGCGAGCGAGGACGCGGTATTCAACATCGGCCCTTACACCTTCCGCCCATCGTCCAAGCTGCTGCTTACGCCGAAGGGCGGCAAAGTGCGCCTGACCGAGAAGGAAACCGCGATCCTGCGCTACCTTTATCGTGCCGGGCAGAAGCCGGTGTCGCGCGAGACGCTGCTGCAGGAAGTTTGGGGCTACAATTCCGGCGTGACCACCCACACGCTGGAGACCCACATCTATCGGCTGCGGCAGAAGGTGGAGAAAGACGCGGCGGCGCCGAATATCCTGGTGACGGAAGCCGGCGGCTACAAGCTGGTGCCGTAAGGAGAATTTTTCGCCGCGAAGGCGGGCAGGGGTAAACGCGTCTATGGCTCTCGAAGACGACATCGCCTCCTTTGAGCGAGTGCCGATGCTGGCGGCGCTTGGCCCGCAGGCGCTGCGCATTCTGGCGATCGGCGCCGAGGCGCGCCGCCTGCAGAACGGCTCGGTGCTGTTCTACGCCGGCGAAGTCGCCGACGGCGCCTATCTGGTGCAGGACGGCTCGCTGCTGATGGAGCCGGGCACGCTCGGGGAAGGCAGAAAATTCACCATCGGGCCCGGCACGCTGGTCAACGAGCTGGCGCTGTTCACCGATATGGCGAGCCCGGCGACCGCGATCGCCGGGGAGCCGACGGTGGTGGTGCGCATTTCGCGCAGCGTGTTCCTCAAAACGCTGGAGGGCTATCCGGCCGCCGCCCGCGCCCTGCGCGACATGATGAGCAAGCGGCTCGACGGCTGGTCGCGCGACCTGGGCAAGGTCAAGGCGATGCTGAACAAGCACGCCTCGTAGCGGCGTCAATCAGATTTCGATCGTCGCCGTCACCGGCACGTGGTCGGAAGGACGCACCGCGCCGCGATAGTCCTTGGCGATCTTGATCGCCGAGACGCGATCGGCGAGCGCGTCGGAGGTCCAGACGTGATCGAGCCGGCGGCCGCGGTCGGCGGCGCGCCAGTTGTCCATCGCGCGGTAGCTCCACCAGGTGTAAAGCTTCTCCGGCTCCGGCGTGAGCACGCGCATGGAATTGATCCAGTCGCCGGCGGTGCGCGCGGCGGTGAGCTTCTCGCATTCGATCGGCGTGTGCGAAACCACCCGCAACATTTGCTTGTGGCTCCAGACGTCATGCTCAAGCGGCGCGACGTTGAGATCGCCGACCAGAATTGCGCGCTGCGAGCGCTGCGGTCGCAGGCCCTTGTGCGCGCGCATCTCGTCGAGGAAGTCGAGCTTGTGCTGGAATTTCGGATTGATTTCGGGATCAGGCTCGTCGCCGCCGGCCGGCACATAGAAATTATGCAGCGTCACGGCATCGCTGAGGCCGGCGCGCTCGCCCAGCACCACCGCGACATGGCGGCAATCGGTCTTGCCGCAGAAGTTCTGCAGATCGATGCTATCGAACGGCCGGCGCGAGAGCACGGCGACGCCGTGATAGCCCTTCTGGCCGTTGAGCGCCGCATATTCATAGCCGAGCCGCGTGAAGCGCTTGAGCGGAAAGACCTCGTCCGGGCATTTGGTCTCTTGCAGGCAAAGTACGTCCGGCCGCGCGCTTTTGAGAAATTTCGCGACCAGATCGATGCGCAGGCGGACGGAATTGATGTTCCAGGTGGTGATCTTGAGGGGCATTGCCCGCAATCTAAGAGGCCCGGCGCCAATTTTCCAATGTCATGGGCGGCCGCGCGCCGGCCATCCACGTCTTAATCGTCATGATCGGCAATAAAAAGCAGATGCTCGGCGCAAGTTTACAGCCAGGCCAGCCAGAGGCGCTAGAGTCCGATCCGTTCAGATTGAATTAGAATGCCGCCTAACATTTTGCTGGCGCATGATCTTTTCCGAAAACCGGTTCCCACTTTTCGGGATCATGCGCTAGTTCGGCGTATAAGTGTCCTGGTAGTTCGTATAGTCGATCCTGAACAGGCCGGGATCGGGCTTCTTGGTGGTGTCGAGATTGTAGACCGCGACCGTGGTGTCGTAGCCCTGCGGATCGGTCACCGTCCACTGCTTGAGCTGCATGTCCTTGGCGCTGAACATCATCATCAGCCGGCTGGTGCCGACGATGACGTTCTTCTCCTCGACCACCACGGTGACGAACACGTCGTCGGCATAGACCGCGACCAGATTGGTGTCCTTGAGCAGGTTGACGTGATCGGCGAGCAGGAAGCGCAGCGGCGTCTGCGACAGCGGATAGAGGTCCTGCGTCGCCAGTCGGCGGTCGCGCACCACCACCGATTGGCCGTCGGCGATGATGTCGATCGGGCTTGGCGGATCGTAGTCGAAGCGCACCTTGCCCGGCTTCAGGATGTAGAACTCACCCTGGGTGCGGCGGCCGTCGGGACCGACCTGGACGAATTTGCCTTCCAGCTGCTGCGTCGTGGACAGGTAAGCGTTGACCTTGTCGACGATGGCGCGCTGTTGCGGGCTGAGCGCGGTGGTGGAGCCCGGCCTGCCCAGCAGAGCGGCGAAGGGATTGGAAATCGGGTTCGGCGCCTGGGCCTGTGCTTGCGCCGCCTGCGAGAGAATCGCCGGCTTGGCGGTGCGCGCTGCGACGCTGCCGGTGACGATCGGCGCGGAGCGGAAAACATGCGGGCGCGGGGTCGGCAACGGCACATTCTCGGCCAGTGCCGGTGCGGCGGTTAGACAGGCCAACAACGCGGCAAGCGCCACCCCGCGGCCGTATCGCCCCTTGTTAAGTCCCGCCATCATGATCTCCGCCTCTCGCCCCTCAAGCCTGATAGGAGCCCGCTGTGGCGATTTCGCGACCCTCGAACGCGGCACATTTCGGATTAGTCGCGAACGCCTTGATTCTCAATAGCGATCCTGCGGCTCCTCGGCGATCAGGATCTCGCGTTTGCCGGCATGGTTGGGTTGGCCGACGATGCCTTCCTGCTCCATGCGTTCCATGATGGTGGCGGCCCGGTTGTAGCCGATCTGCAGCCGGCGCTGAATGTACGAAGTCGAGGCCTTGCGGTCGCGCTTCACCACGGCGACGGCTTGGCTGAAGAGATCGCCGCCCTCGGCGAGCCCCATGCCGGTGGCATCGAACACCGCGCCGTCCTCGCCCTCTTCCTCGTCGGTGGCGGTGACTTCCTCCAGATAGTCGGGCACGCCTTGCGACTTGAGGTGGCGCACCACTTTCTCGACTTCGTCGTCGGACACGAACGGTCCGTGCACGCGGCTGATGCGGCCGCCGCCGGCCATGTAGAGCATGTCGCCTTGGCCGAGCAGCTGTTCGGCGCCCTGCTCGCCCAAAATGGTGCGGCTGTCGATCTTGGAGGTGACCGCGAAGGAGATGCGTGTGGGGAAATTCGCCTTGATGGTGCCGGTGATGACGTCGACCGAGGGGCGCTGCGTCGCCAGGATGCAGTGGATGCCGGCCGCGCGCGCCATCTGCGCCAAGCGCTGGATGGCGCCTTCGATGTCCTTGCCGGCCACCATCATCAGGTCGGCCATCTCGTCGACGATCACCACCACGTAGGGCAGCGGCTCGAGATCGAGCTCCTCTTTTTCGTAGATCGCCTCGCCGGTTTCCTTGTCGTAGCCGGTGTGCACGGTGCGGGTGAGGTTCTCGCCCTTTGCCTTCGCTTCGGCCAGGCGCGCATTGTAGCCGTCGATGTTGCGCACGCCGAGCTTGGACATTTTCTTGTAGCGCCCCTCCATCTCGCGCACCGCCCATTTGAGCGCGACCACCGCCTTCTTGGGATCGGTCACCACGGGGGTGAGCAGATGCGGGATGCCGTCATAGACGGAAAGCTCGAGCATCTTGGGATCGACCATGATCAGGCGGCACTGATCCGGACGCAGCCGATAGACCAGGCTCAGGATCATGGTGTTGATGGCCACCGATTTGCCGGAGCCGGTGGTGCCGGCGATCAACAGATGCGGCATGCGCGCGAGGTCGACAATCACCGAATTGCCGCCGATGGTCTTGCCGAGGCAGAGCGCGAGCTTGGCCGACGTTTCGTTGTAGTCCTTGCCGGTGAGAAGCTCGCGCAAATAGACCTTCTCGCGCGTGGGATTGGGCAGTTCGATGCCGATGGCGTTGCGGCCCGACACCACGGCGACGCGCGCCGAGATCGCGCTCATCGAGCGGGCGATGTCGTCGGCAAGCCCGATCACGCGCGACGACTTGATGCCCGGCGCCGGCTCCAATTCGTACAGCGTCACCACCGGGCCGGGATGCGCCTTGATGATCTCGCCGCGCACGCCGAAATCGGCGAGCACGCTTTCCAGCGCGGTGGCATTGGCGTCGATCAGCTCTTTCGACAGCGTGGTGCGCTCGGAGACGCGCTGGACGGCCAGCAGATTGAGCGAGGGCAGCACATAGCCGTTGGCGGATCGGCGCGCCGGCAGTCGCGCGGCGGCGGCGCGGCGGCGCGGCGCCGACCTTTCCTCTTCCTCCTCGTCTTCTTCTTCCTCGTCGGCGAAGTCAGGCGCGACCGGCGGTGCCGCGCGCACATACCCGCCGAAGCGCGGCTCCTGCCGCGCGTCCGCGGGCGCGGCGGCGCGCAACACCGGGCGCGGCGCTCCTTGCCACCAGCGCAGGATGCGGGCTTTCCAGCTCAACAGCGCGTGCACGATGAAGCCGAGCGAGGCCGAGGCGCGATCGCGCTCCTCCTCTTCTTCGTCTTCTTCCTCGTCGACGTCGATGTCGCGCGCAACGGATTTGGTTTTGGTTGCGGGCCACCAATGCCAGCCGACCGCCAGCGCCACGGTCAGCGCGCTGGCGAAGCCGAGCAGCAAGCCGACAACGAGCAGTGCAAGACCGCCAAGCCGTCCACCCATCAGCGCCGCCGGCACCACCAAAACGGCGTCGCCGATGACGCCGCCGAGCCCGGTCGGCAGCGGCCAGGAGCCGATGCGCGGCAATGTCGAGACGCAGCCGGCGGCCAACACGGTCGCCAAAATCCACAACAGGCTGCGCCATTTGTCGCCGATCGGACGATGCGACAGCAGGCGCCAGCCGAGCAGCGCTTCCGGGGCCAGCAGCAGCACGCTGGTCAAGCCGAGCAATTGCATGGCCAGATCGGAGAAGATCGCGCCGGCATAGCCGAGCAGATTGCGCATCGGCGCCTGCGTGGCGTGGCTGAGCGAGGGATCCTGCACCGACCAGGTGGCGAGCGCGATGGCGCCGAGCAGCGCAAGCGTAATCAGCGCGAGACCGGCGAGCTCGCTCAGGCGTCGGCGCACGATCTCGCGGAAATGCTCGGAGAGGAAGGCGAGGATGTCGAGGCTGCGATCGGCGGCGCGCATGGGGTGCACCTGCTAACTCAGCACCGCGACGAGGCGATGCAGCGCCTCCGCCGTCGTCGCTTTATCGTGCACGATGGCGACACGGATATAGTCCGCGCCGGGATTTGAGCCGTCGGCCTGCTCGCGCGCGAGATAACGCCCCGGCACCACGCGCACGCCCGCCTCCTGCCACAGGCGCTTGGTGGCGATCTCGCTGCCGCCGAATTGCGAGACGTCGAGCCACAGATAAAATCCGCCGGCCGGCCGCACATAGCCGTAGCGGTCGCCGATGATCTGGTCGGCGAGATCGAACTTGGCGTTATAGAGCGCGCGGTTTGCCCGCACGTGCTCTTCATCGTTGTAGGCGGCGATGGCGACGTGCTGCGCCGGGCCAGGCACCATCGGCGCCGACACGTTGCGCAGCTCGAGAAACGCCGACAGGAAGCTCTTGTCGCCGGCGGCGAAGCCGACGCGCAAGCCGGGCAGGCTCGAGCGCTTGGACAGCGAATGGAACACCACGCCGTTCGCAAAATCCGGCCCGCATACTTCCAGCATGCCGGTCGGCGGGTCCTTGCTGTAAAGCTCGCAATAGCATTCGTCGGAGAAGACGACGAAGCCGAAGCGGCGGGAGAGCGCGCCGAGCTTTTCCAAATAGTCGCGGCTGGCGACCGCGCCTTCCGGGTTTGACGGCGAGGCGATGTAAAAGGCGACGGTGCGCGCGAGCAGCGCCTCGTCGAGCGCATCGAGATCGGGCAGAAAGCCGCTTGCCCGCGTGCACGGCAGATAGACCGGCTCGCAGTCGGTGGCCAGGGCGGCGGCGGCATAGACCGCATAGAACGGATTGGGGATCAGGATGGCCGGCTTGCCGGCGCGCGGCTTGACCCAGCGCTTGGCGGCAATGGCGGCGAGGAACAGCCCCTCGCGGGTGCCGGCGAGCACCAGCACCTCGCTTTCCGGATCGACCGGGCGCGCCAGCTTGTAGCGGCGGTCGAGCCAGCCGGCGACGGCACGGCGGAACGGCTCCATGCCTTTGTTGGCCGGATAGCGGCCGAACTCGTCGAGATGGGCGGCAAGCGCGGGGCCGACGAAAGACGGCATCGGGTGCTGCGGCTCGCCGACCGACAGATTGATGACCGGCTTGCCCGGCTCGACGCCGGCAATCAGTTCGGTCAGCCGGACGAAAGGTGAGCGGGTGTCGACCGCCGGAGCAGATGGAGAGGAAGGCTCGCGCTGGGCGGTCATCATGGACATGCGATCACGAGGCAGGCTTAAGGCCCGCGGACGAGTGGTGAGGCCACATTAGATAAAGCGAGGTTAAGACCCCGTTAACCATCGGGGTCGGGCGGGGCGCGCACTCTATACTATGGGCTTGGGCAGGCCAGCCCCGCGCACAAGATGTCGAAATAAGAGAGGCCCCGGCTCTTTCGAACCGGGGCCTCGACGGAAGGGACAGTGCCGGGTTTCCGCCCCTACCGCTAGCTGGTCCGGCGCACGATCCCGAAAGATAGCAAGAGGTTTTCGGAACCCGATCGTGCGCCGGTAAAGTTTGCTACTGCACCACCTCGCCATGCAGCGAGAGGTCGAGACCGTCGCGCTCCACTTCCTCGGTGACGCGCAGGCCGATGATCATGTTGATGACGAACAGGATGATCAGGGTGACGATGGCGTCGTAGATCAGCGTGCCGAGGATGCCGTAGATCTGGATGACGACCTGGTAGGCATTGCCGTCGATGAGGCCAGGCTTGCTGATCGCGGCGCGGGCGAACACGCCCGTGAGCAGCGCGCCGATGATGCCGCCGACCGCGTGCACGCCGAAGGCGTCCAGGCTGTCGTCGTAGCCGAACATATGCTTGAGGCTGGTGGCGCCCCAGTAGCAGCCGATGCCGGCGGCGGCGCCGATGAACAGCGAGCCGACCGGATCGACGAAGCCCGAAGCCGGCGTGATGGCGACGAGGCCGGCGACCGCGCCCGAACAGATGCCGAGGATCGAGGGCTTACCCTTCAGCGCCCATTCCACGAACATCCAGGCGAGCGCCGCGGTGGCGGTGGCGATCTGCGTGACCGCCATGGCCATGCCGGCGGCGCCGTTGGAGGCGACCGCCGAACCGGCGTTGAAGCCGAACCAGCCGACCCACAGCAGCGAGGCGCCGATCATGGTGAGCACGAGGTTGTGCGGCGCCATGTTCTCGGTGCCGAGACCTTTGCGCTTGCCGAGCACCAGCGCGCACATCAGGCCGGCGACGCCCGCGTTGATGTGCACCACGGTGCCGCCGGCGAAGTCGAGCACGCCGATGCCGCCGAGCCAGCCACCGGGTCCCCAGACCCAGTGCGCGATCGGCGAATAGACGAACAGCGACCACAGGCCCATGAACCACATCATCGCCGAGAACTTCATGCGGTCGGCGAATGCGCCGCAGATCAGCGCCGGGGTGATGATGGCGAAGGTCATTTGGAACGTCATGAACACGGACTTCAGGAATCGTGAGACCGTTGAGTTCGTTCACGCCCATTCCGATCAGCAGGAAGCGGGAATTGCCGCCGATCCAGCTGCTGCCGCCGGTGAAGGCCCAGCTGTAGCCGATCACCATCCACAGCACGGTGACCAGGCAGGTGATGGCGAAGCTCTGCATCACCGTCGCCAGCACGTTCTTCTTGCGCACCATGCCGCCGTAGAACAGCGCCAGGCCGGGGATCGTCATCATCAGCACGAGCGCGGTTGATGTCAGCATCCAGGCGGTGTCGCCGGTATCGAGCTTGGGCGCCGGTGGCGCCGCGGCCGGAGCAGCGGGCGCTGCGGTCTGCGCCAACGCGCCGTCGGCGAGAATCAAGCCGACAATCAGTGCGGCGAGCGCGATCAGCCCCGCACCGGAAAACTTCTTCAACGTCATGGTCAAACTCCTGTCCGAATTGTTTGCGGTGCGGGTTACTAGAGCGCAGCGGCGTCAGTTTCGCCGGTGCGGATGCGCACAGCGTGATCCAGGCCGAAGATGAAAATCTTGCCGTCGCCGATCTGGCCGGTTTTCGCGGCCCCGGTGATGGCGCTGATGACTTTGTCGACCTGATCTGATGCCACCGCGACCTCCACCTTGATCTTGGGGAGGAAGCTCACCGCATATTCGGCGCCACGGTAGATTTCCGTGTGGCCTTTCTGACGCCCGTAGCCTTTGACCTCGGTGACGGTCAGTCCTTGGATCCCGATGGAGGTCAAGGCGTCGCGGACCTCGTCGAGTTTGAAAGGCTTGATAATGGCCATGACGATTTTCATGGATTCGATCCCCGCTTGTGCCCGTTTTGTACATTCACGCAGTGCGGGCGGGTTCACTGAGCTGACCCCGCAAAGCGCACTTCGCGGGCATTGCCGGACAAACAGAATCAAGCCGCGTGCCAGTTGCCCAACCCGAGCCTATCCGGCTGATTCAATAGGTGAATTTTTTAGGGACCGGTGACCGCTTGGTGGACACCGCGGGCTGTAGCCCAAAGTCGCGCCATGGCCGAAACGGCCTGCTTAAGATTTGGGCAGGGGCGCAGCCAACGATGAACGGCTCGGCGGGAGGCTGATTTCCGGCCTATTGCAGCGCCTCGCCGTGCAGCGTGACGTCGAGGCCCATGACCTCGTCCTCCTTGCGCACGCGCAGCGGCACGATGGCGCTGACCACCTTCAAGATGATGTAAGTGCCGATCCCCGACCACAGGATGGTGACGACGATGCCGTAAAGCTGCGCCAGCAGTTGCCGCGGGTTGCCTTCGATCAGGCCGTGCACGCCGCCCGGCAATTCCGGGCTCGCCGACAAGGCGCCGACCGCGAACACGCCGGCGAGCAAGGTGCCGGTCAGCCCGCCGATGCCGTGCACGCCGAACACATCGAGCGAGTCGTCATAGCCGCATTTGAGCTTCAGCCAGGTGCAGGCCCAGAAGCAGAGCGAGCCGGCGATCAGGCCGATGAGGATGGCCTGCATCGGCATGACAAAACCGGAAGCCGGCGTGATGGTGCCGAGCCCCGCCACCGCGCCCGAGATCATGCCGAGCACCGACGGCTTGCCGCGCGTCCACCATTCCAACGCCATCCAGGTGGCGGCGCCGGTGCAGGCGGCGAGGTGCGTCGACACGATCGCCATCACGGCGCGCGGATTGGCGCCGAGCGCCGAGCCGCCGTTGAAGCCGAACCAGCCGACCCACAACAGGCCGATGCCGATCACCGCCAGCGTGAGATCGTGCGGCGCGAGATTTTCGCTGCCGTAGCCGTGACGCGCGCCGACCACATAGGCCGCCACCAAGCCGGCGACGCCGGCATTGAGATGCACCACCGTGCCGCCGGCAAAATCGATCATGCCGTATTGCCCGAGGAAGCCGCCGCCCCACACCCAGTGCGCGATCGGCACATAGACCAGGAACAGCCAGAATGCGCAGAACACCAGGAACGCGGAAAAGCGCAGGCGGTCCGCCACCGAGCCCGCGACCAGCGCCACCGTGATGATGGCGAAGGTCATCTGATAAATCATGAACAGGCTTTCGGGGATGGTCTTGGCCAGCGGCGAAATGGAATTGGGCATCATGCCGTGCAGGAAGAAGCGATCCAGCGTGCCGATGACGGCGCCTTCGCCGGTGAAGGTGAGCGAATAGCCGGCGAGCGCCCAGAGGATGGAAACGAGGAAAGTGGCGGCGAGGCTTTGCGCCATGGTGGCGAGCACGTTCTTCTTGCGCACCATGCCGGCATAGAACAGCGCCAGACCGGGGATGGTCATCATCAGCACCAGGCCGGTGGCGCCGATCATCCAGGCGGTGTCGGCGCCGTCGATCTTGGCGGTTTGCGCGGCGGCCGGCGAGGCGCTCGCCGCGAATGCCAGCAAGGCCACGGCCAAGCGGTGAGCGCGTGTCATTTTCATCCCCCCAAAGATTTCTTTTTACAGCGCGTTGTTGTCGGTCTCGCCGGTGCGGATGCGCATGGCGTGTTCGAGCGGCGCGACAAATATTTTTCCATCGCCGATCTGTCCGGTCTTGGCGGCGGTGGCGACCGCCTCCACCACCTGATCGATCTGCTCGCTGGCGACGGCGACTTCGATGCGCACTTTCGGCAGGAAGTTCACGGCGTATTCGGCGCCGCGATAGATCTCCATGTGCCCCTTCTGCCGGCCGTAGCCCTTCACCTCGGACACGGTCATGCCGTGGATGCCGATGCGGGTGAGGGCGTCGCGCACCTCGTCGAGCTTGAATGGTTTGATGACGGCAATGACCAGCTTCATGGCGTTCTTCTCCGCGGCGGCGCCCGGCCTCGTTTGCAAGGCTTCGGAATGACAAGCCCGCCCCGGCGGCTGCCGGTACGGGCACATGCGCCTAAGCTATCGACAGGAGGCTCAAAAATTAAGCTGGATAATTGCCGCGCCCACAGGCAATTGCCGCGGTAGCGGGCATATTAAGTCAGTATTGCTGACTTATTCGTGCTGCTTGCGCTTGCCCGCCAAGCCGAGGTCCTTGATCAGCCCGGGCAGCAATGCTCGCACCTGCTGGTGGGTCATGCCGGGCTCCATGCGCGGGTCGTACAGCAACGTGAGCAAGGAGCGGTCATAGACCGACAGGTAACCCACCATGCGTTTCTGGTTGAGCGTGGTCCACGGATTGTGCTGGTCGTGGTTCGACAGGCCGAAGGCGTGCAGCAGTTCGTGATAGGCGCAGTCGAGAAAAACGTCCTTGCCTTTGTCGACGATGATGAAGGACACCGAGTGCACGATCTCGCCGCCCGCTTCCGACTTCACGCTGGTCATGCATTGCGGGTCGGTGCGCTCGACGAAGGTGCGGGTGATTTTGCTGCCGAAAGCGGATTCCAGCGCCGACTTGAAATTTTTCTCGTCGATCAGCCGCACCTCCATGTCGGCCGCCAAATTGTCATCATCCACGCTGAGCTGCAGGTTGGGGACCTTGCTTCCATATTCCTCCAGGATGTCGTGCATCGCGCGCGTGCGGTTGACACTGCCGCTGGCGATCACCCGCACTTCGATCGGGCGATCGAAGCGGCGAATGCCTTTCGGTCGTTTGCCGATCAGCAGGTCGGAGCCGAAGGCGAGCGTCAGAAACCCACGCTCCAATTCATGCGCCGAAAAGTGCGTGTATTCGGCCGGCGCGCCGCGGAACGCGCCGGCGGGCGCCGGTCGCCGGCCGGATGCGGCGAAGGCAGCCGTCGCCAACAAGATCAGAACGATAAATCCGGCAAATACTCGTTTCATCACCACCGCATGACAGTCAGCGCCGATTGCGCACCAAGCCTTCCTGTGCGACCGAAGCGACCAGCGTCCCGTCACGGGTGAATATAAGGCCGCGCGAGAAGCCGCGCGACCCGTAGAGGTTGGGCGAATCCTGGGCGTAGAGCAGCCAGTCATCGGCGCGGAAAGGCCGGTGCAGCCAGAGCGCGTGGTCGAGACTGGCGGCCATGAACTCGCGCTCGAACAAGGTGCGCCCATGCGGCGCGAGCGCGGCATCGAGCAACGTCATGTCGGAGGCATAGGCCAGCACGCATTGGTGGATCGCCGGGATGTCCGGCAGGCGCTCGGTGGTGCGGATCCACATATGGAAGCGGCCGTTCGGGACTTTCTTGCCGCCGTAGCGCTCGAATTCGACCGGACGTAGCTCGATCGGCCGCTCGCGCTCGTAATAGCGGCGTACCGGATCGGGCATGGTCGGCAGCATGGCCTTGCGCATCTCCGACTCGTTCGGCAGCTCTTCCGGCGGCGGCACGTCGGGCATCGTCGCCTGATGCGCGAGCCCGGGCTCGTCGGCGTGGAACGAGACCAGCGCGGAGAAGATCGGATGGCCGTGCTGGCGCGCGGTGACGCGGCGCGTGGTGAAGCTCTTGCCGTCGCGCATGCGGTCGACGTCGTAGATGATCGGCACCTTGGGATCGCCCGGCAGCAGGAAATAAGCGTGCATCGAATGCGGCGGTCGCTCCGATTGCACCGTACGCACCGCGGCCACCAATGCCTGCCCGATCACCTGGCCGCCGAACACGCGTTGCCATCCGGCTTGCGGCGAGCGGCCGCGGAACAGGTTCACCTCGAGCGGCTCGAGGTCGAGAATATCAAGCAGATCCTGGACGGCGGTGGACATGCGGCGCTTTCACTGCGGATCAAGCCAATGACGCTTGCGCGCCGCGCGAAGTCAAGGCGCGAGGCGTGCGACACCCGCCAAAGAGATGGGCGGCAGATCGACTGCCGCCCGTTCATGCGCGCCGCCAAGGGCGCGTCCGTAAGGCTCGTCGCTAGATCGTGAAATACACCACGGCGAGCACAACTACCGCGAGGACCACCCAGATCAAGATCTGGTTCCTGTTGTTGAGGGTATGGGTTTCGCTTGCCATTGATCGCCCCTTCTATAGGGGTCGTGGGCCGGACCGACCCGGTCCATGCGCCCCCAGAGACATTATACTTTCGTCTAAGTTCGCCGGCAGGTGTTGATCTGGGTCAAAAATCGTCTAGCTGGCGCAAGTGCCTGAATAGACTAGGATAGCGGCTATGACGGCGGCGAAAACCGAGCGGTGCGACGTGGTGATCGGCGGCGGCGGCTTTGCCGGCCTGGCGCTCGCCATCGCGCTGCGCCAGGCGCTGGGCGACGGCTTTGCCGTCACTGTCGCCGACCCGGCCTTGGCCACCGAGACCTCGGGCGACCCGCGCGCGTCGGCAATTGCCGCCGCCGCCCGCCGGTTGTTCGAGGCGATCGGCGTCTGGGATGCGGTTGCGGCTAAGGCGCAGCCGATGCTCGACATGGTGGTGACGGATTCCAAGCTCGACGACACGGTACGGCCGACTTTCCTCAGCTTCGGCGGCGAAGTGGAGCCGGGAGAACCGTTCGCGCACATGATCGAGAACCGTTATCTGGTCGACGCGCTGGTCGCGAAAGCGAAAGAGCTCGGTGTCGGATTGCGTGCGACCGCTGTCACGGGCTTTGAAAATATTCAGCGCGGGATCGAGGTATCGCTTGCCGACGGCGAAAAAATTTCCACGCGGCTCTTGGTCGGCGCCGACGGCGCGCGCTCGAAAATCCGCGAGCAGGCCGGCATCGCCACCTCCGGCTGGAATTACGATCAGTCGGCTATCGTCACTACGGTGGCGCACGAGCGCGATCATCATGGCCGCGCCGAGGAGCATTTCCTGCCCGCCGGTCCGTTCGCGATCCTGCCGCTCACCGGCAGGCGCTGCTCGATCGTGTGGACGGAGACTGCGCGCGAGGCCGAACGCATGGTGGCGCTGCCCGACGATGAATTTCATGCCGAGCTGGAAAAGCGCTTCGGTTTGCAGCTCGGCGACATCAAGGCGATCGGACCGCGCCGCGCTTTTCCGCTTGGTCTGCACACCGCGCGCGCGTTCATCGCCGAGCGGCTGGCGCTGGTCGGCGACGCCGCGCACATTATTCATCCGATCGCGGGGCAGGGGCTCAACATGGGGCTGCGCGACGTCGCCGCGCTCGCCGAAGCGATTGCCGATGCGGCGCGGCTCGGGCTCGATATCGGCGCAGCCGACGTGCTCGAGCGCTATCAGCGCTGGCGGCGCTTCGACACCATGACCATGGGCGTCGCCACCGACGGCCTGAACCGGCTGTTCTCCAACCACTCCGACGTGCTGCGGCTGGCGCGCGATGTCGGGCTCGGTCTGGTCGAGCGCATGCCGGCGCTCAAGCGCGTATTCATCCGCGAGGCCGCGGGCTTCACCGGCGAGGTGCCGAAGCTGCTGAAGGGTGAGGCGTTGTAACGCTTCGTGTCCCGGGCGCAGCGCAGCGCGCAGCGGTGCGCTGCAATACCGGGACCCCGCTAAAGACAGTTGGGTCCCGGATCAGCGATGCACCACTCGCGCACTCGCGCTGCACCGCATCCGGGACACCGAGTGCTTACTGCAGCGGCACGCTGCCGACGTAATCCTGAAACGCCTTGCGCTTGGAGATCGCACCGTACCAGCGATCGAGATTGGGCGTCGGCGGGCGTTCGGGAATGAGCTGCATGTAGCGGTAGATCATGACGCCGACCGGAATGTCGCCGTAGGAGAACTCGGCGCCGGCCAAGTACGTTGTCTTGCCGAGTTGCGCATCCATGATCTGAGCCGCCGCGACGGTCCTTTCCTTGCCAGAGTCGATCACTTTGGCGTCGCGTTTCTCTGGCGGGGTGCGGATCAGGCCCCAGAACACCGGCGTGATCGCCGGGCCCATCACCGAGAGTTGCCAATCCATCCATTGACTGGCGCGCGCGCGTGTCCGAGCGTCCTTCGGCTTCAGCACGCCGTTCTTGTCGTGCTTGCCGGCGAGATAGCGCACGATGGAATTGGATTCCCACAGCAGGAAACCGTCTTCTTCCTCCAGCGTCGGCACCAGGCCGTTCGGATTCATCGCGAGATATTTCGGCTCTTTGTTCATGCCGAAGGGGCCGCCGATATCGATACGCTGATGCTCGAGCCCGAGTTCGCCGATCCCCCACATCGCCTTCTGCACGTTCGACGAGGTGTTGCGCCCCCAAATTTTTATCATGGCATTCCTTCCTTCACTCATTGTCATGCACCGCCAAGGCGGGGCATTCAGCGCGCCTTGAAGATGAAATTGTACCGATTGTGATTATCGGATCACCCGACTTCGCAAGCGATGACGCCGAAGTGATGTTATTCCAAGCGTCGCGCTTCCTCCGGCAGCATGATCGGGATGCCGTCGCGGATCGGATAAGCGAGCTTGGCCTTGCGCGAGATAAGCTCTTGCGCGGCGGCGTCATATTCCAGCGTCGTCTTGGTCAGCGGGCAGACCAAGATTTCCAAGAGCTTGGGATCGACGCTTGGTGTTGGGCGTTCGGTGGAGGACTCACTGGACATAGACTGGCTCCCGGCATCTGTCGCAACATACTAGTCTGTCACGATCGGCCTTGTCCCGGCTATCCCTATTGTGAAGCCAAGGCTTGCCCGGCGACGACGCCCGCTCACTGCAATTGCGGCTCGCCTTCAGTGTTCTTCTTGGCGAGCTCGATCTCGGTGATCGCCACCAGCACTTCGGCGCGCATCTTCAGATCGGGCGCTTCAAGCAGCGCCTGCTTCTCGGCCGGCCCATAGGGCGACATCATCGACAGGGCGTTGACCAGCGCTTCGTTTGGTGCCTTGTCGATGCCTTCCCAGTCGGCCTTCAAGTCATTCGCCTTCATGAAATCTTTGAGCGCGCGCAGCAGCGCCGGGCGGTCCACTTCGCTCTCGCCTTTGCGCGCGACGAAGTCGTCGACGAACGGCGCGTAGGTGACGCGGCACTGACGGTAGAGCGTCTGCACGTCCCGTTCCTGCTCGATGCGGAAGCGTGCGATGCCGGTGAGCTCGATCAGGTAGCGGCCGTCGCCGCTCTCCGCGAGCTGCGTGATGCGGCCGACGCAGCCGATCTTGTAAAGCGGCGGCTTGGCGGACAGTCCAGCTTGCGCGACGTCGGGCTGGATCATGCCGATCAGCCGGTGGCCGTCGCGCAGGG
Organism: uncultured Alphaproteobacteria bacterium; assembly: GCA_963727555.1. Lineage (GTDB taxonomy): Bacteria > Pseudomonadota > Alphaproteobacteria > Rhizobiales > Xanthobacteraceae > Pseudolabrys. The sequence continues at coordinate 61,424 of CAVSGT010000003.1, forward strand.
CATCGTCGATCATGGCGAGATAGCGTGGCTCGAAAATGTTGAGCGGCATCTGCCCGCGCGGCAACAGCAGCGCGCCCGGCAACGGGAACACCGAAATCGTTTCCGGCAGATCCGCCGGCCCGCGATAATGGGCGTTCATGGGCATCGTTCGGCCCTCATGCTACAAGACCGCCGACTTTTCTCCGTTCATTCCCGCGCAAGCGGGAATCCAGGAGCAAGAATACAGAGCGCCGCAAGGTCTGCCCTGGGTTCCCGCTTGCGCGGGGACGAACGGATAAACGCAATCACGAAAACAAAATCGACGACAGCTTCTTGCGGCCTTCGACCGCGGTCGGATCGCTGAAGCCCCAGGCGTCGAAAAATTGCACCAGCTGCTTGCGCGCGCCGTCGTCGTTCCATTTGCGGTCGCGCCTGACGATGGTCAGCAAATGCTCGACCGCCTCGGCGCGCTTGCCATTGGCGTTGAGCGCGACCGCGAGATCGAAGCGCGCTTGATGGTCGAGCGGATTGGCATCGACCTTCTGCTGCAGCTCGTCGACCGGCCCGGCCGACTTCGCCTGCTCGGCAAGCTCGAGCGCCGCGCGCGCGGCGGCGACCGCGCTGTCGCTCTGCTTGGCCTCCGGCACCATGGCAAGTGTCTTCTTGGCCTGTTCGAGATTGCCGGTTGCGACGTAGCAGCGCGCGAGGCCGGCGAGCGCAGCGATGTTGCCGCTGTCCTCCTTCAACAGTTGCCCGTAGAGATTGGCGGCCTCGGCGGCATTGCCCTGTGCGAGCGCCTCGTCGGCGGATTTCAGCAGATCCTTTTCCTCGGCGCCGATCGCGCCCTTGGTCAAGCGTTCGAGGAACGCGACCACCTGGCTCTCGGGCAGCGCGCCCATGAAACCGTCGACCGGCTGGCCGTTGGCAAAGGCGATCACCGCCGGAATCGACTGGATGCCCATCTGACCGGGGATCGCCGGATGCTCGTCGATATTCATTTTGACGAGCTTGACCTTGCCCTTGGCGGACTTCACCGCCTTTTCCAGGATCGGCGTGAGCTGCTTGCAGGGGCCGCACCAGGGCGCCCAGAAATCCACCAGCACCGGCTGCTGTTTGGATTCCTCGATCACGTCCTTCATGAAGGTCTGCGTGGTCGTGTCCTTGACCGCGTCGGCCGTGGCCGTCATTCCCCCGCCATCTTGCAGCATATTCCCTCGCCTTTTCGGGCTGTTAGCCGGTCGGTTCCTATTAGATGGGCATCCGGCCGATGAATGCAATTGGCTTATGGCGTGTCCGCGCCCGGCCCCGAGACGCGCTCGATACGCGGCGGATGGCCGGTCAATTCCAGGAATTTCACTAGATCGTCGCGGGCAATCGAGGTGGTCATGGTGTTGTCGAGCGGATGATAATTCAACGTCGTATGTTCCATCATGGGCGCATCGAGCACGATGGTGACCCGCCCCGCGCCGTCGTTGATGACCCCGAACGGCGTCACCGCGCCGGGCGCGACGCCCAGCACTTCCTGCATCAGGTCGGACGAGCCGAATGAGAAGCGCCCGTTGGCACCGAGCCGGCGATGCAGGCTTTTCAGGTCGATCTCGGCGCTCTCCAGCGCCACCACCAGATAAATCGCGTGTTTCTTGTCGCGCAGGAACAGATTCTTGGTGTGGCCCCCGGGAATCTGGCCGCGCAGCGCACGCGATTGCTCGACCGTGAACAGCGGCGGATGCTTGACGGTGCGATGCGGGATGCCGAGCCGGTCGAGGGCGGCGAATAATTCGTCGGGCGTTAAGGGCATAGTCGCAACATATTTGGCAGGTTTGGTGTTAATCTGACGAGAACGGAAATGGGATCGAACGCAACCATGCGAATAATGCTTGCGCTTACCGCCCTGGGGGCGGCGCTATTCTTCTATGTTCCGCCTAGCCAGGCCTATTATGGCAGCGCCCCTTGGTGCGCCGTGGTCGATACCGGATGGGATAACATAGAAGAAGAGTGCATCTACAATTCGATCGAGGAATGCCGTCCGCACGTGATTGCCGGCAATCGCGGCGTTTGCAGCGAGAACCCGCGCTGGCCGGGATGGGACGCGCCCAAGGCCGAGGCGCCGGTCAAGCATAAACGCCGGATTCGGCGCTATTAGCGGTCGGAATTGCCGCGGTTGCAAAGGGTCGGCCCTTATGGGTATAGGAACGGCCTTGGCCGCCGGAAAAGCCAGTTTCGGCCGGTTTTCTAAATGGATGCGGGTGTAGCTCAGGGGTAGAGCACGACCTTGCCAAGGTCGGGGTCGAGGGTTCGAATCCCTTCGCCCGCTCCAATCTTCTCTTCCAATTTATCGATCCGGCGCGGCGCTCAATCGGCGCGTCCGAAGGTCGCAATTCCGCAGCGCCGAAGTTGTGGATTGCGGGCTCGCGCGCTGCGCTCGCGTCCGAGAATCAGAGAAGATGTCGGCACCGACGCTCGTGAGACGCGGGCGTCGCCTGTTCGTCACGTCGACAGCGTCGCTGATTTGAATTCTTCCTTGGTATCAACCTGATCGCTCAGCCGAGATGCGTGAAGCGGTCGGCGATCGGTTGTCCCGATGGCATTCGATCGCATCGTGTGCGTCCGGTGTACTGTGTCCTGAAATCCACAGCCGCGCACTAAATTCAGGTTTTGACATAGCTCAAAAATGAATTCTTTCATTGACATATGTGGTGATTGCGTAAAATTTATGTCGCTCTACTTCATCAGCGTAATTTGGTCGCGGGCTGCGGCCAAATGGGGGCACGCAGGGGGGTTCTAATGTATAGGTTCAGCGATGGTTCGCGCCAGAACGCTGGCGTGAGACTTGGAGTCATACTGCCCTCGCTTGGTCTATACGCACTTGTCGCTCTAACGACATTCGGCTTCGCCGCCCCCGCCCAAGCCGAGCACATGACAGTCGGCGATATTTACGCCGCGCTGCAAGGGCAACCGAAGCAGCAACAGCGGACCGCCGACAAATCGTATGTCGATTTGGTCAACTTCGTTCAGAGCTCGGCGAGCGAGCAGCCGAAAACAATCAGCGTCACGGCGCCGCAAGCTTCGTCAAAGCAAGCCGACGACAAAACCATTTCGGCCTTGCGCGATTTTGCGCGCAGCATCGGCACGGACCGGCGGACTTCGATCAAGGATGCGCCGAAGCTGGCCGAAGCGCAGACGCTGCAGGAATTGTTGTTCGGCGATAAGGGCCACTCAGCGCAGGCCGCGGCGCCGCCCAAGGCCGCGGCCGGCAAGCGCATGGCCGCGCCGGTGGACGCGTACGCCGTCGGCTCGAAAGCTTGCGCGACCTGCCATGCGCCGCTGATCGCGGAATTCCATAAGACGCTGATGGGCAAGATCAGCATGACGCCCAAAGGCAGGGGCAAATTCGAATGCGAGAACTGCCATGGCCCGGGTTCGGCGCACGTGGCGGCCGGCGGTGGGCGCGGCGTTGGCGGTATCATGTCGTTCGAGGCCGACGATCCGCGGCCGGTGGAAGAAAGAAACGCGATCTGCCTTAGCTGTCACCAGCGGGGCGAGCGGACGTACTGGGCCGGCAGCATCCATCAAACGCGCGGCCTAGCCTGCACCAATTGCCACACGATCATGAAGAACGTGTCGCGCAAGAACAATCTGAAGAGAAAGATTGTGATGGAAACCTGCTTCCAGTGCCACAAGCTGAAGCGGGCGCAGATCCAGTATTCGTCACACATGCCGATCCGCGAAGGCAAGTTGACCTGCACGGATTGCCATAATCCGCACGGCAGCATCACCGAAACGCTGATCCGCGAAGCCTCGGTCAACGAGAATTGTTACAAGTGTCATGCCGAGAAGCGTGGCCCATTCTTGTGGGAACATGAGCCGGTGCGTGAGAACTGCCTGAACTGCCACGTACCGCACGGCTCGAATTATGAGAACTTGTTGAAGGTAGCGCGGCCGCGGCTGTGTCACGAATGCCACAGCTTCGCTCACGGCAGCGGCGGCTTCGGTACTCCGACCACCGCTTATGTTCTGGGGCGCGCGTGCGGCAACTGTCACAGCAACATCCACGGCTCCAATCATCCGAACGGCATGTTCTTCCTGCGCTGAGAATGGGTGTGCGAGAGATAGAGATAATGTTCGTAGCAAGGGGCTAAGGTGTGGGGGCTACAATGAAATTGCGGGCTGAATTCCTCGTAGCATGCGCGGCCTTGGTTATCGGTGCGGGATCGACATCGCCAGCTCGGGCTGCCGACATGGTCCTGAAGGCGCCGCCACTCCCGCCCGTCATATGGTGGTATGAAGGTTATGCCGAGATCGGCGGCCGCGCTTACTTGAACGATCCGGACGAGACCAAGCTAGGAAAGTTCTACGAATACCGCGATCTCAGGCCAGGCGTGTTCGGCAATTTCCTCTTTGGCGCGCACAGGACTGGCCCGGTTCCGATCGACATCGTTGCCTGGGGCTGGAATATCGGTTGGAATGACCAGGCCTACGGGCTCGATCTTGCGCAACCCGGTACCTACTACCTGACCTTCGGCTGGGACGAAACGCCTAAGGTCTACGGCATGGACGCCAAGACGACCTATAGCGGCACCAACTTTCTGACGACGCCGACTTATCCGTTCTTCGCGGGCAACACGCCGAACGCGGCGGCGATAGCGGCCAACACAGCGTTTGTGAATGCCAACAGCAATATATTCGACCTCAAGTATCGCCGTGACACGGCGAAGGCGAAAGCGCGCTGGACCCCCGATGACAATTGGGACATCAACGCCAGCTATTCGCATCTGCACCGCGACGGCACCCAGCCGCAGAGTGCAATAACGTTCGCTCCCCCTGCCGGTCGTGGCGGGGCGGACCAGCGAGCCTCTATCCAATTTGCCAAGCCGGTCGACGACACCACCCAGAACGGCAATCTCAAAGCTGAATATGCCGGCATCACGCCGTGGTCCAAGCCGTTCAACGTCGCGTTCGGCTTTGGCTTCTCTCAGTACAAAAACGACTACGATTCGGTGACCTTCCAGAACCCGTGGATTGCGGCCAATACGTTAGTCGATCCGCTGTTCAATCGGTATTCGTTGTGGCCCGACAACCAGGCGCAAACCGCAAGCGCTTCCGCCGGCGTCGGCCTGCCGTTCAACAGCCGCTACATGGGCACGTTCCAGTATTCGAGGATGACGCAGAACGAGACGTTCCTGCCGTCGACGAGCAATCCTCTGGTCGCGCCTGCGGTGCTGACAAGGTCCAGCCTTGACGGCGATGCGCACACGATACTGTCCAACAACGTGCTGCACACGCGGATTATGTCCGATCTGCAATCGACGCTGCGCTACCGCTACTACGACTATCATAGCAATCAGAGCCCGATCACAATCACCGGGCTATTTGCTAACCCCGACACCAACGCCGGTGCCGAGGCGCCGTTGACGACTCACCCCGTCAACTTCACCAAGCAGAACGGCGCCGCCCAGTTGGATTACCGGCCCGTGAAATGGCTGAATATCGGCGGCGCCTATGAGTGGGAACGCTGGAAGCGCGAAGTCGAAGGCGAAGACGTCATCACCCTGCAAGACAGCATCTTTAGTGCAGTCACCAACGAAAACGCGGTGAAGGGATTCGCGGATGCCAAGCTCGGCTGGTCTACCTTGCGGGCGAGCGTCCGCTACGGCCGGCGGCGATTTGACGGCGACTACATCAGGATCGCCAACAACAACAACGCCTTCCGGACCGTTGATCTCCAGGACCGCAACAGCACCATTGTGAACGCCAGTTGGGCCATCGACGTGGTCCCGACGGTCACCATCACGCCCGTCGGCGGTTTCCGCAACGACGACTATCCGGCCGATGGCATAAACACATTCGGGATCACCAAATACACCTCGTGGAACGCGGGCGGCGACATCGCGTGGTACATGAACCCAATGGCCAGGTTCTTCGTTTCGTACATTCACGAGAACGGCCATCGTGAGGTTTACCAAAGCACGGTGCCCTCGCCCATCGTCTTGGATACGACCGACTACGACGACACCTTCATCGTCGGCGGCAGGTTCACTTTGATCCCCGACAAGCTGTTCGCGAACGCGAGCTATACCTACACCAGGGGCACGTCGAAGTGGGTTTCGAACTGCGGCCCGGGCGGTTGCTTGTTCAACCCCATGCCGACGTTCCCGGACACGGTCAATACCAACCAACGTGTCGACGCCTCGCTCAAATACCTGTTCGACAAGTTCCCCGTCAAAACCGCGGGCTTGGTCCTCAAGCCCTTCGTGAAGGCGCGCTTGATCTGGGAGAAGAACGCAAACAACTCGTGGCAAAACATCGACGAACAGCTCGGAATGGCCGTCAATCCCGCCGATGCCACGATGGCGCGTTCGGTCTTCTTGGGCATCGGAGATCCGAATTACAGCGTGGTCGTAGGGATCCTGTCCTTCGGTGTGAAGTTTGGAGTGCCGAAGCCGGCGCCGTGAGCAAAGGTGACGCGCCGCAGCGTCTACTCAGCCAACGAGACGCTGATCGAGAGCGGCCTTCGGGCCGCTCTCTTGATTTTCGGGTGGCGCGCCCTTGTCATTGCGCGTTAGAAACGCCGGTGTTCTCGGTCATCGGAAACACTGAATGAGTCGTTTCAGAGTTCCCCACGATTCGCGTGCGCTCTATTTTGCCGTCATGGGGCTTTCGGCCGGGAGCGGCTGCGCGGCTTTAATTTACGAAATCGTTTGGCTTCAGATGATAGAGCTGGTGATCGGCTCCTCCTCCGCGTCACTGGGTATTTTGTTGGCCACATACATGGGAGGGCTGTGTCTCGGCAGCTTGCTGTTGCCCAATGTCGTTTCGGATTGTCATCATCCGCTGCGCGTTTACGCGATTATCGAGATTGCGATCGGCGTCCTTGCGATTGCATTGGTGGGCGGCATCTCCTGGGTCGGCAGCATTTATGCGGCCAGCGACGTTCAGGGCTTTGCCGGCATGTTGCTGCGTGGTGCCTATTGTGCCGCGCTGTTGATGCCGCCGACCATGCTCATGGGCGCCTCGCTGCCCTGCCTCGCCCGGCTGATGCGTTCGACGCCTGTCGGCATAGCGCGGCTGGGCGGCGTGTACGCGAGCAATATCATCGGAGCGATAGTTGGTTGTGTGCTGGCGGGCTTTTATCTGCTGCGCATCCACGACATTCCGACCGCGACTTATTTTGCCGCGGCGGTGAATGGGATCGTGGCCTTGGTCAGCGTGGGGCTGGCTTTTGCGACGCTCTACGCGCCAGCCGGTCGCGATGGCACCGAGAAGCGCGCCAGAACCGAAAAGAAACAGGTTTTGCATCCTTGGCCCGTGTACCTGACGATCGCCCTGTCCGGGCTGACGGCGCTCGGCGCTGAGGTGACCTGGACCCGGCTGCTATCGCTGCTGCTCGGTCCGTCGGTCTATACGTTCTCCATCATTCTGGCGGTATTTTTAACGGGTCTGGGCCTCGGCAGCGCCGTCGCCTCCCGGCTGGTGCATCGCGTCAAGGATGCCGCCGCGGCGCTCGGCGCCTGTCAGTTCCTCCTGGTTGCCGCCATTGCATGGTCGGCGTTCATGATCGCCGCCGTGCTTCCATTCTGGCCGATCGATCGCGCGCTGGCGCCAAGTTCGTGGGTCAACTACCAAATCGACGTGGCGCGATGTCTCTGGGCCATCCTGCCGGCAGCGATTTTATGGGGTGCGAGTTTCCCCTTTGCCCTGGCGGCGGCCGCGCCGGGTCAAGACGATGCGGGCTGGATCGCTGCTGCGGTCTACGCGTCCAACACAGCCGGCGCCATCCTGGGCTCGCTGGGTGCCGGCTTGGCCCTCATTCCATGGCTCGGAACGCAGCAAGTCGAGCGCGTGTTGATCGTCCTTTCCATTTGCGCCGGGCTGATGATGCTTGCGCCGCTCCTTCGCCTAATGCCGCGAGGCTCTGGAACGGAAGCAAGTTCGACAATCCGCAAGGTGGTCGCGGCCGTGGGGGCGCTGGTCGTTGCCGCGCTCTTGATCTATGGCGTCCCCCCGACGCCGGCGCAGTTGATCGCCTATGGGCGCGATCTGTTGAAGTTTCCCAATTTTCCCAAGGTTCTTTATTTGGGAGAGGGCGTCACCAGCTCGATCGCGGTCACTGAAATCGATGCCAAGACGCGTCAGTTTCATATCAGCGGCAAGGTCGAAGCCTCGACGATTCCCGCCGACTTGCGACTGGAGCGCATGCTGGGGCACCTGTCGGCATTGTTGCATCCCAATCCGCGCTCGGTGCTGATCGTCGGCTTCGGCGCCGGCATCACGGCGGGTTCGTTCCTTCTCTATCCGAACATCCAGCGAATCGTCATCTGCGAGATCGAGCCGTTGGTGCCGACAAATGTGGGGCCCTACTTCAAGCGGGAGAATTACGACGTCTTGCACGATCCGCGGGTTGAGATCGTCTATGACGATGCCCGCCATTATATCCTCACGAGCAAGGAAAAATTCGACATCATCACATCCGACCCGATTCACCCTTGGGTCAAAGGTGCCGCCAATCTTTACACGCAGGAATATTTCGAGCTGGTGAAAAAGCGCCTCAACCCAGGGGGCGTCGTCACGCAATGGATTCCGCTCTATGAGAGCACGCGCGCGACCATAAAATCCGAACTGGCCACCTTCTTTAAGGTCTTTCCTGTCGGGATGACGTGGGCCAACAATCGACAAGGAAGAACCTACGATGTCGTCGCGTCCGGCTATCGCGATCCGACAAAAATCAATCTTGACGAGGTGAACGAGCGACTGAGCCGGCCCGAATATGCGCGCGTGCTCACTTCGCTACGCGATGTCGGTTTTTCCTCCGTCACCGATCTGTTCGGCACCTACTTGGCGCAACATGCCGACCTGGTGCCGTGGTTGGCCGATGCGCAAATCAACACCGACAAGAATTTGCGGCTGCAATATCTCGCCGGTTTCGAGTACAATTTTCACAGATACATCCCGCTTTCCGAGGAAATACGGAAATTTCGCTGGCTTTCTCCGAATTTGTTCACCGGCTCGGGAGAAGCCAAAAGGGAGCTGATCAGAGCGATCGAGAGCCATAAGTGAGCGCCACGCACAAGCCGCCATGCGGCTGGCAAGCCCGCCATCCATGCGGCGTAAATCATCGCCGCTTCACTGAAGTTCATCTGATAACTGCCGAACGGCGCGAAGTGGATCAATAGCCCGCCGCCAGCGCGCCGCGGGTTCGTCTGTCGGCGGCGCCGACATAGCCTTGCGGCGTGAATTCTCCCTTCGGGATGACTTCTATCGAGTTGGCCGAGGTGTGCGGCGCGGTCGGCACGATGTTGTGGCCGCGCCGTTTCAGCGCCTCCAGCACCTCCGGCGCGAAGCCGGGCTCGACATAGGTTTCGTCGGGCTGCCACTGGTTATGCAGCCGCGGCGCGCTCACCGCCTTGTCGATCGGCATATGAAAATCGATCACGTTGGAGATCACCTGCAGCACCGTGGTGATGATGCGGCTGCCGCCGGGCGAGCCGGTGACCAGGAACGGCTTGCCGTCTTTCAGCACGATGGTCGGGGTCATCGACGAAAGCGGGCGCTTGCCCGGCCCCGGCAGATTGGCGTTGAAACCGACGAGGCCGTAGGCGTTGGCCGTGCCCGGCTTGGCGGTGAAATCGTCGAGCTCGTTGTTGAGCAGCACGCCGGTGCCGTCGGCGACCAGGCCGAGGCCGTAGGAAAAGTTGAGCGTATAAGTGTTCGACACCGCGTTGCCGTCGCGGTCGATCACCGAGAAATGCGTGGTGTTGTTACCTTCGGTCTCGGCAGGCTTGCCCGGCTTGATGTCGGCGGCCGGCGTCGCCTTGTCGCCGATGCTCGCGCGCAAGCCGGCGGCGTATTTCTTCGACAGCAGTCCGGCGATCGGCATCTTCACCTTGTCGGGATCGCCCATGTAGACGGCGCGGTCGGCATAGGCGCGCTTCATCGCCTCGATCGTGTCATGCAGCGATTGCTCGCCGCGCCCGAGCTTGCCGAGATCGTAGCCCTCCAGGATGTTGAGCATCTCGATCAGCGCGACGCCGCCCGACGAGGGCGGCGCCATGGAAACGACGTCGTAGCCGCGATAGCTGCCGCGCACCGGCGCGCGCTCCACCGCATGGTAGTTCTTGAGGTCCTCCACCGTCATGATGCCGCCGGCGGCGCGCACCGCTTCGGCGATCTGCTCGGCGGTGCGGCCTTGATAGAAGGCCGACGGGCCGTTGTCGGCGATGCCCTGCAGCGTGTCGGCGAGATCGAACTGGAACAGCCGGCTGCCCTGGCGCAGCGGCTTGCCGCCATTGAGGAAAATCCCGGCCGACGACGGCCAGCGCGCGAGCTTCGCGCGCGCCGACGGCAGCGAGTCGGCGGTATCGTCCTCCACCCGCATGCCCTTACTGGCGAGATCGATCGCCGGCGCGATCAAGTCGGCGAGCGAGAACTTGCCGGAGCCGTATTTCTTGTGCGCCAGCGCCAGCCCCGCCACCGTGCCGGGTACGCCGACCGCAAGCCCGGAGGCGCGCGATTTCCGCGGATCGGGATTGCCGTCGGCGTCGAGGAACATGGTCGGCGTGGCCGCGGCCGGCGCCGTTTCGCGGTAGTCGACGGTGGTGTCGCGCTTCTCCTTGGCGAGATGGATCACCATGAAGCCGCCGCCGCCGATATTGCCGGCGCGCGGATAGGTGACCGCCAGCGCGAAGCCGACCGCCACCGCGGCGTCGACCGCGTTGCCGCCGCGATCGAGGATTTCCACCCCGATGCGGGCGGCGCGTTGCTCCTGCGCCACCACCATGCCGTGATGGGCGAGGATGGGAATGGCCGGCGGGATCGCCGGTGCGCTGTCGACCGGTGCAACCTGGGCGCGCGCGATGCCGGCGAGCGCCAGCAGCGCGGCGGCGGCGACGATCAGGTCACGAAAACTTCGCATCAAGGGAACCCGGCGGCAGGCAGCGGAAGGCGTTGGATCAAGCTATAGTGTATCGGCATCGTGATGCGAAACGAGGGGGACTGCATGCGCTCGATTGCGATCAGATCGCCGGACGGCATAATGATTGCGGCCTACGAGGCCGGCAATCCGCAGGGCCCGCCCATTCTGTTCATCCATGGGCTGATGCAGTGCCATCTGGCCTGGCAGCGGCAGTTTGCCGATCCGGCGTTGGCGGAAGAGTTCCGCCTGCTGGCCGTCGACCTGCGCGGCCATGGCGCCTCCGATAAGCCGATCGGCAAGGAATATTACAACCCGGATCAGCCGTGGGCCGACGATCTCGCCGTGACGATGGTGCAATTGAATGTACGCCGGCCGGTGCTGGTGGGCTGGTCCTATGGCGGGCGGGTGATCACGAGCTATCTGCGCATCTATGACGACGGTGACCTGGCCGGCATCAATTTCGTCGGCGCCAACACCAAATCGACCGACAGCAGCCTGTTCGGACCGGGCGTCCAGCTCGTCGGCGCGACGCTTTCCGAGGACGTGGCGGCCAGCATCGAAGCCTCGCGCACGTTCCTGCACGCCTGCTTCGAGCAGCAGCCGAGTGAAGAAGAGTTCGCCTTCATGCTCGCCTACAACATGATGGTGCCGCCCAAGGTGCGCGCCGCCTTAACCGACCGCGATCCCAATCCCGGCGAGGCGCTGGCTTCGATAACCTGCCCGGTGCTGGTAACGCACGGCGCCAAGGATCCGCTCATGCTGCCGGCGATGGGCGAATTCACCGCCTCGCAGATCAAGGGCGCGCGGCTGTCGCTTTACGAGGACGCCGGCCACGCGCCGTTCTACGAAGATGCCCCGCGCTTCAACCGCGAGCTGGCGGAGTTTGTGAAAGCGGCGCAACACCGATAACCGTCGTCCCCGCGCAAGCGGGGATGACAGAATTACCGCGCCTGTCCGTGATAGATCGCATTCGGCCGCATGTCGGTGGCGGAGGCGACGCGGTTCGACATGTTGAAGAAGCCGGCGATGGCGGAAATATCCCAGATGTCGCGATCGGAAAATCCGGCGCGGCGCAGCCGCTCGCGGTCGGCCTCCTCCACGCTCCACGGCGACGATGTCAGCTTGACGGCGAAGTCGAGCATGGCGCGCTGGCGCTTGTTGATCCGGGCCACGCGATAGTTCATCACGATCTGCTCGCCAAGCAGCGGATTGCCGGAATATTGCCGCACCGCGGCGCCGTGAGCGGTGAGGCAGTAGTAGCAGCGGTTCTGCGCCGATACCGCTACCGCGATCATCTCGCGCTCGAGCTTGGACAACCCCAACTCGCCCAGCATCAAGTCGTTGTACATGGCGACGAAGGTTTCGAGCTTGGTGTTGTCGAAGGCGTAGGCGACGAGCACGTTCGGCACGAAGCCGAGTCTGTCCTGGCATTTCTGGAAATAGGCGCTCATCGCCGGCGACAATTTGGCCGGCGGAAGATCGAGCGCGATCACCGGCACGTCGTCGGGCGCGCTTTTGGCGGCGGCCGGTTTGCTGGCGGAAGGTTTCGTACTCTTGCCGCCCTTGATGGCGCGCAACGCCGGCGCGGATTCCTTTGCGGAAGACTTCACTGTTCTGCTGGCTTTCTGCATCGGCGCGCCCGTTCCAATCGTTGTTCTGGCGGAAGATTACATCGTTCTTGGCACCCGCGATACGCGCGCACAGTCATGTTTTCACTCATTATTTCAATGGCTTATGAGGAGCGGCCTTCATGTTGCGCACAGCCGTCACGTCCGCGTCACTAAATGGTGTGTTGCTCTCGACGCGCCCGCCCGGAACGTGAAAACTCCGCTCCGAAGCCTCGACCAATTCTCTTTGTAAACGCGCGAGGAGCCATGGCCGTCGACCAACCGGGAACCTTGGAAGACAACGCCGGGCGCGCCGCGATCGCGCAAGCCGACGCCGCGCTTGCCAAGCGCCGCAGCGATATGCCGGCGAACTTCGCCGGCATGCTGTTCGGCCGCGCCGTGCCGCAAGACGTCGTGCATTACGCCGCCGAGGATCTCGCCCGGCTCGCCGAACGCGCCTTCGACTTCCTCGCCACGCGCAAGCGCGGCGTACCGAAAATCCGCTTCGAGACCGTGGCGCTGCCGGGCGGCGCCGACCGCAAAGCGGTCACGGTGATCGAGATCGTCAACGACGACATGCCGTTTTTGGTCGATTCGGTGATGGGCGAATTGGCCGGACGCCGGCTCGACGTGCGGCTGGTCGCGCATCCGGTGTTCGGCGTCAAGCGCACCGCCGCCGGCAAGCTCACCGCGCTGCACGCCGCCGATGCCGGCGACGGCACACGCGAAAGCTTCATTCATATTCACGTCGATCCGGTCGAGGATCAGACGCTGCGCGCGGCGGTCGTCGATGCGCTGCAATCCGTGCTCAACGAAGTGCGGCTGGCGGTGCAGGACTGGCGCACCATGCTCGACCGCGTCAACGCCATGGTCGACGAGCTGAAGACCAATCCGCCGCCGCTGCCGGTCGACGAGATCGCCGAAGCGATCCAGTTCCTGCAATGGCTGTTGGCCGATCATTTCACCTTCCTCGGCCTGCGCGACTACAGCGTCAAAGGCGAGGACCTGCAGCCGGATTTCGACAGCGGTCTCGGCATCATGCGCCAGCGCGAATTACGCGTGCTCAAGCGCGGCAACGAGCTCTTGGAATTCACGCCGGAGATCATGGCGTTCCTCAAGGAGCCGCGTCTGCTGATCATCGCCAAGGCCAATATCCATGCGCGCGTGCACCGGCGCGTCTATCTCGACTACATCGGCCTCAAGCGCTTCGATCCCGACGGCAATCTGGTGGGCGAATTCCGTATCGTCGGGCTGTTCACCTCCACCGCCTATACCCGCACGGCGCATAGCATTCCCTATCTGCGGCGCAAGATCGCGCATGTCGAGCAGCGCGCCGGCTTCGACGCCAACAGCCATTCCGGCAAGGCGCTGGCCAACGTGCTGGCGCATTATCCGCGCGACGAATTGTTCCAGATCGACGAGGACACGCTCTATCACTTCGCGCTCGCGATCCTGCAGCTCGACGAACGTGCGCGCGTGCGCGTGCTGGCGCGGCGCGATCGTTTCGACCGCTTCGTGTCGGTGCTGGTGTTCGTCCCGCGCGACCGCTACGACAGCGATATCCGCGCCAAGATCGGCGACTATCTCGCCGCCACTTTCATCGGCCGTGTCTCCGCCTTCTATCCGTTCTTTCCGGAAAGCCCGCTGGTGCGGGTGCACTTCATCATCGGCCGCTCCGGCGGCACCACCCCCGACGTCGATGGAGCCACGCTGGAAGGCGCGGTCACGGCGATCGTGCGCAGCTGGACCGACGGGTTGTCCGAGGCGCTGACGCTGGTGCATGCGGCGGAGAAGCAGCGCGCGCTATTCGCGCGCTATCGCGACGCCTTCTCGGCCGGCTTCCAGGAAACCTATCCGCCCGCCGTCGCCGCCGGCGACATCCGCGTGATCGAAGGTCTGACCGAGCAGCGCCCGCTCGGCGTCGATTTCCATCACCGGCTGGAGGAGGAGCAGCACGCCGTCGGCCTGAAAGTGTGGAGCCTGGCGCGGCCGATCCCGCTGTCGGAGCGGGTGCCGGTGCTGGAAAACATGGGTTTCCACGTCGTCGACGAGCGCACCTATCACATCGCGCCCAAGGGCAAGGACGCCCGCGACGTCTGGTTCCACGACATGCTGCTGGAAAACCGCGAGGGCGGCATGATCGACCTCGATGCCGGCAAGGCGGGCCTGGAGGCCGCCTTCCTGATGGTCATGCGCGGGCTTGCCGAGAACGACGGCTACAACGCGCTCACGCTCAACGGCGGCCTGATGTGGCGCGACGTGGCGCTAATCCGCACGCTGTCGCGCTTCCTGCGCCAGATCCGCGTGCCTTATTCGCAGGATTACATGTGGGCGACGCTGGTGAAGCACGCGGCCATCGCCGCCGATATCGTGGCACTGTTCCACGCGCGGTTCGATCCGCGCGCCGAGGCCGTGAAGCAAAGCGAGGCAAAACAAAAAGAGATTGCGGCGCGCATCGAAGAAGAGCTGCAAAATGTTGAAAGCCTCGACGAGGACCATATTCTGCGCCATTTCGTCAATGCGGCGCAGTCGGCGATCCGCACCAATTTCTATCAGAGCGACAAAGACGGCCAGCCGAAGGCGCTGATCGCCGTCAAGTTCGAGAGCGGCAAGCTCACCCATCTGCCGCTGCCGCGCCCGCTCTACGAGATCTTCGTTTATTCGCCGCGCGTGGAAGGCGTGCATATGCGCTTCGGCAAGGTGGCGCGCGGCGGCATCCGCTGGTCCGACCGGCCGCAGGATTTCCGCACCGAGGTTCTCGGCCTGGTGAAGGCGCAGCAGGTCAAGAACGCGGTGATCGTGCCGGTCGGCGCCAAAGGCGGCTTTGTGCCGAAGCTTATTCCGAAAGGCGCCGCGCGCGACGTGGTGCAGGCCGAAGGCGTCGCCACCTACAGACTGTTCATTTCGACGTTGCTCGACATCACCGACAATATCGGCCCCGACGGCAACATCATCCCGCCCGACTGCGTCGTGCGCCACGAGGGCGACGATCCCTATCTGGTGGTCGCCGCCGACAAGGGCACCGCCACCTTCTCCGACATCGCCAACGGCATCGCGATCGAGCACGACTATTGGCTGGGCGACGCTTTCGCCTCGGGCGGATCGGCCGGCTACGACCACAAGGTCATGGGCATCACCGCGCGCGGCGCCTGGGAGGCGGTGAAGCGGCATTTCCGCGAGATGGACGTCAATATCCATGAGACGCCGTTCACCGCGGTCGGCGTCGGCGACATGTCGGGCGACGTGTTCGGCAACGGCATGCTGCGCGAGAGCACCACCAAGCTGCTCGCCGCCTTCGACCATCGCGACATTTTCATCGACCCCGATCCCGATCCGAAAAAGAGCTTCGCCGAGCGCAAGCGGCTGTTTGAACTGCCGCGCTCGAGTTGGCACGACTACGATAAGAAACTGATCTCCGAGGGCGGCGGCGTCTACAAGCGTTCGCTCAAGGAAATCCGCCTCAGTGCCCAGGCGCGGAAACTGTTCGACGTCGGCGAAGCGGTGACGCCGCAGGAGCTGATGAAGGCGATTCTGAAAGCGCCGGTCGACCTGTTATTCTTCGGCGGCATCGGCACTTATGTGCGCGCCTCAAGCGAGGTCGACGAGGCGGTCGGCGACCGCGGCAACGACGCCATCCGCGTCGCCGGCGCCGAACTGCGATGCAAGGTTATCGGCGAGGGCGCCAATCTCGGCATGACCCAGCGCGGCCGCATCGAGGCGGCGCTGAACGGCATCCGACTCAACACCGACGCCATCGACAATTCCGCCGGCGTCAACACCTCAGACGTTGAGGTCAATATCAAGATCGCCTTGAGCCCGCTGGTGCGTTCCGGCGCGCTCAAGATCGAGGCGCGCAACGCTCTTCTTGTCGAGATGACCGACGAGGTGGCGCGACTGGTGCTGCGCAACAACTACCAGCAGACGCTGGCGCTGTCGTTGGCGCAGCGGCGCGGGCTGGAGGACCTCGGCTTCCAGCGACGCTTGATGCAGACGCTGGAGATGCAGGGAGCTCTCGACCGTGAGGTGGAATTCCTGCCCGATGAGATCATCATTGCCGAACGGCGCAAGCGTAACATCGGGCTGACGCGGCCCTCGCTCGCCGTGCTCTTGGCCTATGCCAAGCTCACGCTTTACAGCGAATTGCTCGATTCAAACGTGCTGGACGATCCCTATCTTGGCCGCGAGCTCAGCCGCTATTTCCCGAAAGAAATGTCGGAGCGTTATGACGACGCGCTGCACGCGCATCGGCTGCGGCGCGAAATCATCGCCACCCAACTGACCAATTCGATGATCAACCGCGGCGGCGCGACGTTGATCGTGCGCATTGCCGACCAGACCGGGGCGTCGGCCGCGGCAATCGCCGCCGCCTTTGCCGGCGTTCGCAACAGCTTCGGCTTGGTCGAATTGAATGGCGAGATCGACGCCCTCGACAACAAGGTCTCCGGCGACGTCCAGCTTGGCCTATACGCCGAGGTGCAGAATCTGCTGCTCGACCGTCTGGTGTGGGCTTTGCGGTATGTCGACCCCGCGCAGGGGCTCGAAAAGATCGTCGCGCACTACAAAGAAGGTATTGCGCAAGTGGAAGCCGCGCTTGACCAAGCGCTGCCGAAGCCGGCGGTCGCCGCGCGAAACGCGCGCGTGGCGGTGCTGACGGACGCCGGTGTGCCCGACGCGCTTGCGCTCCGCATCGCCAACCTGCGCGCGCTCAAGGCCGCGCCGGACATCGTGCTGGTGGCGGACCGCGCCAAGCGGGCCGTTGCCGAAGTGACCGCGACCTATTTCGCCACCGAGGCATATTTTCAGCTCGACCGCGTCGCCGGCGCGGTGCCGGGCATCGTGGTGGCGGATTATTTCGATCGCCTGGCGCTCGACCGCGCGCTCGATTCGATCGGCGACGCCGAGCGGAGGTTGACCGCCGCCATGGTCGGCAATGGCGCGACCGGGACCGGCGCGGTGGACGAATGGGTCAAGCCGCGCAAGACGGAAGTCGAGCGTATCCGCTCGGCAATCTATGAGATCGCCGGCTCGGGGCTGACGCTGTCGAAGCTGTCGGTGGCGGCGAGCCTGCTGGGCGATTTGGCGCGGGAATGATTTCTCGCGCTTGCGCTCCATACGGTCATTGCCGGGCTTGACCCGGAATATGTTGCGCGGAAGCGGCTAATGCCTGAAATGCCGCGTGCCGGTGAACACCATCGCCACGTTGTGATCGTCGGCGGCCTTGATCACCTCGTCGTCGCGCATGGAGCCGCCGGGCTGGATCACCGCGGTGGCGCCGGCTTCGATCGCGACCAATAGCCCGTCGGCGAACGGGAAGAAGGCATCGGAAGCGACCACCGAGCCCTTGGTCAGCGGCGCCGCGAGCTTCATCGCGCGCGCGGCATCTTCCGCCTTGTGCGCGGCGATGCGGGCGGCGTCGACCCGGCTCATCTGCCCGGCGCCGATGCCGACGGTGGCGCGCTCCTTGGCATAGACGATGGTGTTCGACTTCACGTGCTTGGCGACGCGGAAGGCAAAACGAAGATCGGCCAGCTCGGCTTCGCTCGGCGCTCCGCTTGGTGACCGGCTTGAGCTGCATCTCGTCGACCACCGCGTTGTCGCGCGACTGCACCAGCAGCCCGCCGGCGACCGATTTCACCGTCAGCCTGAATGAGCGCGGGTCGGGCAAGCCGCCGGCCAGCAGCAGCCGCAAATTCTTTTTGGCGGCGACGATCTTGATTGCCTCCTCGGTCGCCTCCGGCGCAATGATCACTTCGGTGAAAATCTCGGTGATCGCCTTGGCGGCATCGGCATCGAGCTTGCGGTTGAGCGCGACGATGCCACCGAAAGCCGACGTTGAATCGCAGGCGAGCGCCTTGCGATAGGCGTCGACCAGGCTCTCGCCTTCCGCCACGCCGCACGGGTTGGCATGCTTGACGATGACGCAAGCCGCGGTACGGCGCGGATCGAACTCGGCGACGCACTCGAAGGCGGCGTCGGTGTCGTTGATGTTGTTGTAGGACAATTCCTTGCCCTGCACCTGCCGCGCGCTGGCGACGCCGGGCCGCTCGCCCGGTGCGCGATAGAACGCCGCGCTCTGGTGCGGGTTCTCGCCATAGCGTAGCGACTGGATCAGCTTGCCGCCGAAGGCGCGGTAGTCGGGCGCCTCATCGTGCAGCCGCTCGGCGAACCAATTGGAGATCGCCGCGTCATAGGCGGCCGTGCGCGCATAGGCTTTCGCCGCCAGCTTCTGCCGCAGTTCCAGCGATGTCATGCCGGCGTGTTGCGCTAGCTCGTCGAGCACGGCGCCATAGTCGGCCGGCTCCACCACCACCGCCACGTCGGCGTGGTTCTTGGCGGCGGCACGGATCATGGCCGGGCCGCCGATATCGATGTTCTCGACGCAATCGTCGAACGCGGCGCCTTTGGCGACGGTTGCCTCGAACGGATAGAGGTTGACCACCAAGAGATCGATCGGCCGGATGTGATGCTGCTCCATGGCCGCGGCGTGTTCTTTGTTGCCGCGGATTGCCAGCAGGCCGCCATGCACCATCGGGTGCAGCGTCTTCACCCGCCCATCCATCATTTCCGGAAAGCCGGTCAGCTCCGCAACGTCGGACACCGCGAGCCCGGCCTCCTTCAGCGCCTTGGCGGTGCCGCCGGTGGAGACCAGCTCGACGCCGTAGCCGGCGAGCGTGCGCGCGAATTCGGTGAGGCCGGTCTTGTCGGATACCGACAGCAAAGCGCGGGTAATGCGGCGGGGATGGCTGGCCATAAGCGAGGAGCTAGCACAGGAGGTGGGCGGAAGTGTATGCGGCTTTCGCCCGTTCGGCCGCGCGTCCACAAGCTTGCGGATGGCACGAGGCCGCTACAGCGGCAGCTCAGGCTCCTCCGCCTGCTCGGGGCGGGCGCCGGTCGCGGCCGGCGGCGTGCGGCGGAAGGTCCAGCGCACCGCCGGCTGGTTGCGCGCCTTGCCATAGATCACGATCTGCACGGTGCGGCGTGGGCCGTCCGCACCGGACAGAAACACGCTTTCCTCGACCTCCACCGCGCCGGCATAGTTGGTGAAGGTCCACAATTCGCGGTCGGGCGACAACAACAGCACACCGTGCCCGTCGCTCAGCCGATTGGCCTTGATCGAAGGGTGCAGGTGAAAGCGGATGGCGAATTCGTCGGCGGTGTCCTCCGGCAGCGTCTCGCCTTGGGCCGGCGCGAAGCTGTCTTCGCCGTCGAGCAGATGGCCGTCGGCGGAGAGCCGCAGCGCGCGGGTATGGATGATGCCGAAATCGTTGAGATAGCCGTCATGCGAAGCGCGCAGCAGCGCGCCTTCGGCGGTGTCCTGGCGCGCCACCCGCACGTCTTGCGGGCCGCTGACGATCGGCCTGCCGAACAGCAAGCGGCGGAACGAGCCCGATTCGAGGAAACGGCATGAGGACGTATCGTTGATCGTAACCGTCGAATGCGCGCGGGTGGCGCGCGCCACCTGCCGCCAGTTCTCCTTGTGCACGACCGGCAGGCCGCAATTGATCACCAGGCGGCTCTGGCTCGACGACAGCTCGAAGGACAGGCAACCGGCATGCGCCTCCTGGCTCAAGGCCAGCGGCGGCGGCTTGCCGGTGTCCATCAGCAGCACGGTCTTGCCGGCATCGATGCGCTGGTAGCCGGAATGCGGCGCGCTCGCCACCGGCGCGCCGCGCGCGTCGTCATAGGCGAGCACCGTGGCCAAACGGTCGACCGGGGTCGCCCCCATGCCGTTGAACAGCGCGAAATTGCCGTCGCCATGGCGGAAGAAGCGCAGCATCGGCATCATGCGGTCGATGGCGTTGTTGAGCGCCGTAGGCGGTTGCAGATTGCGTGCGGAGAACAGCTGACGCAGCGGCAACAGGTCGATCAGCAGTTCGATCAGCACGCCCGGATTGCGGCTGACGTGGCCGCCGTCGGGCAGGATCTGACGTCCCAGTTCATCGACCAAGCGCCGCACGGCGGGACGCAACGCGCCGGACTGGCCCTGCAGACAGAGCGCCGCGTAAGTCAGCGTGATCAGCGCTTGCAGGCGCGGCAGGCCTTCGCGCGATTCCCGCAGCGTACGGCGCAGATAGCGCAATTGGCGCGCCAGGCTGCGGGTGAAGCGGCGATAGAAGTTGATGTCGGCATCCTGCAGCACGAACGGCGCCTGGGTCAGCCAGCACAAGATGCGGCGGGACAGGATGTCGGTGCGCCAGCCGACCGGATGCCAGGCGCCTTGCAAGTTGATCCATTCGTCGATCAACGAGCGGGCATTGCCGCGGGCAATGGCGGTTTCGGCGGCGCGTAGGTGGCGCAGCCAGCCGAAGCCCAACAGGGCCGTCGCCCACTCCTCGGACGGCGGCGTCATTTCGAACGGCGAGCGGCGGTCGCAGATCACCACCTTGCCGGCGAACGAGAAGTTGCCGGCGTAGATTTCGCCCGCCCGGGTCGGATCGGCGGTGCGCAGGTCCTGCGGCGCGATCACCAGCCGGTCGGTCTTGGCCGAGGAAAACTGCCAGCGCAGCAGTGGATGGGCGTTGATGCGGCCGACCAGGCTCAGACAGGCACGGCGCCCGATGAGCACGGAGAGCCTGGCCTGCTCCGGCATCGAAACCCGCGTCATCGTTCCGCTCATTCCCCCCGGCGGGGCCTGCTGTGCCCGCGCGGCCCCCAAGATAGCGAAGGGGCGGTAGACGGCC
Source organism: uncultured Alphaproteobacteria bacterium (assembly GCA_963727555.1). GTDB lineage: Bacteria > Pseudomonadota > Alphaproteobacteria > Rhizobiales > Xanthobacteraceae > Pseudolabrys. The sequence continues at coordinate 82,600 of CAVSGT010000003.1, forward strand.
AAGTTATTGGCCAAAACCTTAAATACGGACCAGCCGCGCGGCGTAGAAGCCGTCGAGACCGGCCCAGCGCGGGTCCGGGTCGGGCAGATGCACCGGCAAAGTGCGCAGATCGCCGGCTGCGGTTACAAATTCCGCGCATCCGCAGACTTCGGACGCTACGACCGGCTTGCGACCGACGCCAGCATTGCGTGCCAGCAAGGCGGAAATTTGTTGCTCGCCCTCCTCAGGCTCCAGCGAGCAGACGCAATAGATCAGGGTGCCGCCGGGCTTGAGCAGCGCGACGGCGCGGTCGAGCAGACGTTGCTGCAAGGCGGTGAGCAGGGCGATGTCGGCTTCGCCCCGCAGCCAGGGCACGTCGGGGTGACGGCGGATCGTTCCGGTCGAGGAACAGGGGGCATCCAGCAAGACCGCATCGAAGGGCGCGCTTTGCCATTCCAGCACGTCGGCGGCGACCGCCTCGGCGGGAAGCGAAAGCCGCGCCAGGTTGTCGCGCAGACGCGCGAGCCGGGCCGGGGAGCGGTCGACCGCGGTAACGCGGGCGCCGGCCTGCGCCAGTTGCGCAGTTTTGCCGCCGGGCGCCGCGCACAGATCGGCCACCGCCAGCCCGCCCATGTCGCCGAACAGGCGCACCGGCAGCGACGCGGCCGTGTCCTGCACCCACCAGACACCTTCGGCAAAGCCTGGCAGCAGCGCGATCGCACCGTGCGCCAAAGTGCGCACCGAGCCGGTCGGCAGCACGCGCCCGCGCAAGTGCTCGGCCCAGCCGGCGGCATCGTCTTTGACGGTTAAATCGAGCGCCGGCTCGTGGCCGTTGGCCACAGCAATCGCGCGCGCGCTGTCGGGCCCATAGGCCTTGGTCCAGCGCGCCAGTAGCCAATCGGGCGTATCGCGGGTGTCGGGATCGTCCGCGTCGGCTTCGCGGTTCTGCGCCACTCGCCGCAGCACCGCATTGACCAGCCCGGCATAGCGCGCGGCGCGGCGGTCGGCCTGCGCCAGCCGCACCGACAGGTCGACGGCGGCATGGTCCGGCACGTCAAGCCAGAGAATCTGCGCCGCGCCGATCAGCAGGATGGTTTCGGTGCGCGGCGCATCGGCGGGAAAGCCGCGCTCGAGAAAGGCGCCGAGCCGGTGGCGCAGCGTTCCAAGCCGGCGCAGCACGGTCGCCACCAGTCGCCGCATCAGCGCGCGGTCGCGATCGGCGAGCGCGGCCAGTCCGGGATGGGCGCTCTTGCCCGACAATTGCTCGTCAAGCGCGATGCGCCGGCGCAGCACGCCGTCGAGGATGTCGGCGGCAATCCGGCGGGCGGCGAGGCCCGGGACTTCCGGTTGGGGGGAGGTGCGGGCACGCGCCATTGGCCGAACATTGCCGTGAATTGTGTCCGGCTCGCGAAAATCGCGGCGAAAAACCCCGTTTACCTCACAAATTCCGGCTCCAGGCGTCGAGAATCGATTGTGCGATTTTATTTACACAATCAAAGATTGCGCTTGCGCGAATTGATTTTGGGATGTAATCCGCATTTATATACTTGACAAATGCGGGTATATTCCTAGGATGAGAGAATCGACGAAAGTCGATTGGCGCGCCCTCGGACAAAGCCAAGCAAAGTCAAAGATATAAATGCACTGTGAGGAACAGTGCGACGTGGTCTTAGAAATCACCAAGATTTCTTGGTGCTACTAAGTTTCTTCCGAAATATGCTTCTCCATCGACGGATGGGGAAAAGTATTATGGCTATCTTTGAGGGCAGATATGATTTTCCCGTCGTAGGGGTTTTTGACGGACGCTTTAAAACAATTGCCTCAATATTAAAAACGGCGGAATATGCAACAATTGCGCAACCATTCGCGATCAGTCTTCGAAGAATTGGATATCTTTATGAACTTCCATTGCAGTTGCTTTATTGGGCGGAAATTACAACTCAGATTGTAATGCTTGCTCGTCATCGACGAGGCCTAGATCCCGATGACGTCAGTCGAGATGAAGATCAAGAACACAACGAAGAATGCAAAAAGATATTTGACGAACTTACGAAAGATTGCACATTCCAAAACATTTCTACGCTCGGAGGCTTCAGACTTAGCGTAATGCTGGGAGATTTGTCTATCTCCGCTGGAGTTGATCCTGCAAAAGAGGGCATAGAAGCGGCATTGGCAGCAATGGTTATGTCCTCTTATGCTGCCTTTGAAACTTTAGCGGCCGATTTATGGATTGCTGCTGTAAACCGCCATAGCATGCTTGCTGCAAATTGGATTGATAAGAATTCAGAACGGCAGCTTCCCGCTAGTGTTATTGCTGGATACAATTTTAATGTCTCAAACAAAATGGGTTCGGTGTTGCAAGACACGAAAAAAGTTGCGTTTGAGTTTCTTTATGACATTCGTGGAAATTATTCAGACGCCTTCAAAGGCGCCATAGATGTTGCTTTTGAACCCTTTGAGGAGTTGCAAAAAGCCGAGAAAACACGGCACCTTTTCGCTCATCGCGGCGGCTTAATTGATCGAAAATTCAAAGATGATATGGCTAAATTTCCTGAGTACATCAATGCGGAAATTGGCGATCGACTGCGCCTCACGGGACCCGTCACACGAAATCATATTGATGCATGTGCAAAAGCAGGATGCGAACTTCTCATAGCGGTCGACAATTGGACCTTAAATAACCAATGAAGCGCGACAACTCACTCGAAAATGCAAAGCGCTTAATGGGCGCTCTCGTGCGCACGAAACCAAAGCCGCACGAGGAAATGAAAATAGGCAGAAAGCCTAGGCCGAAAAGAGAAAAAAAGACAAAGAAAAAGGAGGCTCAAAAATGAGCATTCATTACGGGCCTAGGTGGGCTTGGGATCAAAGCCGCCCGGCAGCCATTGAGGCGCGCTCTCAAATGGCAAAATGCCATATGATAATCGACCTTCATGGGCGAAAGAGATCAGATATCCCAAAGGGCCTGGGTTCTCTATTAGATCGACTAGCCAGACGTTTTCAGAGAGTTCTGGAAAAGCCGCTCATTGCCTTAGTCTTACTTGTAACGCGATTTGAAAACGTTTCCCACACATCGGCTTGTTGCGGGATAGTTGCTACGAATAGCGCACTATGCATTGCGACCTCCCTTGCGTTTTCGCCAAGCGAAGAAACGTCTAGCAAATTGTTTCTTATTAGTGATTTTCGTTAGTCGGCCGGTACGTCAGGCGCTTGCCTTCGATGCCCTTCATCGCAAGCGCCGTCCGTTCTCCATCGGAAACGCCGAGGCCAGAGCGGTTATTGTAGCGGAATTGAAATTCATTTAGATAGCGTTGCAGATGCTGAGGCCCGCAGTGAATGTAGGTGCCCTTCATCCCGCGCTTGAACGTGCCGAAAAAGTTCTCGACGTTATACCAAATCTCTGAAGGCGTGACTCGTTGGGGATTCACAAATCAGCGGCGGTCTGATTAAAGGTGGCGAACCAAGGAGGTTCGCCATGTCGGTTCCGATACCATTGCGGCGGGATTTCAGCGCATCTCGGCTGCGCGGTTTAGCAAAGAAGACCAAGGATGGGCCGCAGGCGCGGCGACTTCTGACCCTTGCCGCGATCTATGATGGCGCAACCCGCACCGAGGCAGCCAAGATCGGCGGCGTCGGTCTCCAGATCATCCGGGACTGGGTGTTACGGTTCAACACGTGGGGCCCTGACGGGCTGCTGGACAGAAAGCCGCCAGGCCAACCCTCCAAGCTCAATGATGGCCAGCGCCAGGTGATCGCCCAGATGATCGAGAGCGGCCCAATCCCGGCGGTCCACGGCGTGGTGCGCTGGCTGTGTTTCGGCGTGCAAAGTTGACCCCCTGAGCCGGGGGATCGGCGTCCAAAATTGACCCCCTGAAGTGTAGCCGCTGCACGCTACCCGCTTTGATTCGAAGCGGGTGGTCAGGGAATGTTGGTCGTGGAGACGATTGCGCGAATTCGGCGCGAATACTTCATCAAGGGCAAGACGATCAAGGAGATCGCTCGGGATCTGAAGATATCCCGGAACACCGTGCGGAAGGTGCTGCGGTCTAGGCGAGACATCATTCGAGTACGAGCGTGAGATCCAGCCGCATGCCGAGGCTGGGTCGCTGGATGTCCGATCTGGACGAGTTGCTTGTGACCAATGCAGCCAAGCCCGCCCGAGAACAGCTGACCCTGATCCGCATCTTCGAGGAGCTGCACGGCCGTGGCTACGAAGGCGGCTACGATGCCGTGCGCCGTTATGCCCGGCAAATGGGCCAAGGACCGTGGCCAGGCGACGGCGGCAGCCTATGTGCCGCTGAGCTTCGCGCCGGGCGAAGCCTACCAGTTCGACTGGAGCCACGAGATCGTCCTGCTGAGCGGGGTGACGGTCACCGTGAAGGTCGCCCATGTCCGGCTCTGCCACAGCCGAATGCTGTTCGTGCGGGCCTATCCGCGCGAGACGCAGGAGATGGTGTTCGATGCCCATGACCGGGCCTTCGCCCTGTTCAAGGGGACCTGCCCCCGCGGCATCTACGACAACATGAAGACGGCGGTGGAGGCGATCTTCGTCGGCAAGGATCGCCTCTACAATCGCCGCTTCCTGCAGATGTGCAGCCATTATCTGATCGAGCCGGTGGCCTGCACGCCGGCGTCGGGCTGGGAGAAGGGACAGGTCGAGAACCAGGTCGGGCTGTCCGCGAGCGCTTCTTCACGCCGCGCCTTCGCTTCAAGAACCTACGACGAGCTGAACGACTGGCTCACCGATAAATGCATCGCCTACGCCAAGGCGCACCGCCATCCGGAGCTGACCGAGCAGACGATCTGGGAGGTGTTCGAGGCGGAACGGCCCAAGCTCGTCCCCTATGCCGGCCGCTTCGATGGATTCCACGCGGTGCCGGCCTCGGTCTCCAAGACCTGCTTGGTGCGCTTCGACAACAACAAGTACTCGGTGCCGCCAGCGCGGTCGGGCGGCCGGTCGAGGTCCATGCCTATGCCGACCGCATCGTCATCCGCCAGGACGGCCGCATCGTCGGCGAGCATCCGCGCTCATTCGGCCGCGGGCGAGACGATCTACGATCCCTGGCATTACGTGCCGGTGCTCGCCCGCAAGCCCGGCGCCCTGCGCAACGGCGCTCCCTTCAAGGACTGGGTACTGCCGGCAGCGATGGAGCGGGTGCGGCGCAAGCTCGCCGGCGCCGACGACGGCAACCGGCAGATGGTCGATATCCTCGCCGCGGTGCTCACCGACGGCCTGCCGGCGGTCGAGGCCGCCTGCGCCGAGGCGCATCGCCCACGGCGTCCACTCCGCCGACGTCGTCCTCAACATCCTCGCCCGCCAGCGCGATCCCGGCCCGCCGGCCACCATCCTCACGCCCGGCCGCCCTGACCCTGCGCCACGCGCCGATCGCCGATTGTGCCCGTTACGACAACCTCAGGAGAACCCAGGCTGATGGAACGCCCGCAACTCTTCGACCTCATGGACGCAGCTCAAGCTCTACGGCATGAAAGCCGCCTTCGACGAGATCATGGCCACCGCCGTCAAGCGCCAACACGAGCCCAGCGCATCGTCGGCGACCTGCTCAAGGCCGAGATCAGCGAGAAGCAGGCGCGCTCGATCAAGTACCAGCTCACCATCGCCAAGCTGCCGCTGGCCAAGGACCTCGACGACTTCGAGTTCGCCGACACCGCCGATCAACGAGACCCTGGTCAAGGATCTCGCCGGCGGCGGCTTCATCGCCCAGCAGCGCAACGTCGTTCTGGTCGGCGGCACCGGGACCGGCAAGACCCATCTGGCCATCGCCATCGCCCGGAAGCTGCATCCGCGGCGGCGCCCGCGGCCGCTTCTACAACGTCGTCGATCTGGTCAATCGGCTCGAGGCCGAGACCCGCAACGGCCGCCAAGGCCGGCTTGCCGATCACCTGACGCGCCTGGACTTCGTCATCCTCGACGAACTCGGCTATCTGCCCTTCGCCCAGGCCGGCGGCCAGCTCCTGTTCCACCTCGTCAGCCGGCTCTACGAGCGCACCTCGATCATCGTCACCACCAACCTGGCCTTCGGGGAATGGCCCAGCCGTCTTCGGCGACGCCAAGATGACCACCGCGCTGCTCGATCGCCTGACCCACCACTGCGACATCGTCGAAACCGGCAACGACAGTTGGCGCTTCAAGAGCCGCGATGACGATCACACGCCGCCCGCGCTCGCGCCGTCTCCGCAACCCCGACCAGCTCCGACGGCGCGAGCGCTACCGCCAAAACCCGTCGCTCAAAGGGGTCAACATTGGACGCCGATAGGGGGTCAATGTTGGACGCCGATTGACACGCTGGCGGCTGATCGATCTGGCGCAATGGATATACGAGGAGTTCCGCATCACGATCGCCAAGCAGACGCTCAGCCGGGAACTGCGCGCCATGGGCTATCGCAAGCTGTCGGCTCGGCCACGCCATCATGCGCAGGCCGCGGGTGCGATCGAGGATTTTAAAAAAACTTCCCCACGCGTCTGGAGGCAATCGCGCGCGAGAAGGGCGGTCGACAGCGACAAGATAGAAATCTGGTTCGCAGATGAGGCTCGTATCGGCCAGAAGAACAAGATCACCCGCCGATGGGCAAAGCGTGGCACCCGCCCAGCGCGCCCCGTGATCAGCGGACCGCCTCGACCTACATCTTCGGCGCCGTCTGCCCAAAGCAGGGCAAGGGCGCGGCCCTGATCCTGCCGGCCTGCAACACCGAGGCGATGAACTTGCACCTCGCGGAGATCGCCGCGATCGTCGCGCCCGGTGCCCACGCCGTCCTCTTGGTCGATCAGGCTGGCTGGCACATGTCGACGCGCCTCGTCGTGCCGTCCAACATCACCATTATCGCCTTGCCGCCGAAATGCCCCGAGCTCAACCCGGTCGAGAACGTTTGGCAGTTCATGCGCGATAACTGGCTCTCCAACCGCATCTTCAAATCCTATGACGATCTCGTCGATCACTGCTGCGAGGCATGGAACAAGCTCGTCGACCAACCCTGGCGCATCATGTCCATCGGGCTCCGCCAATGGGCGCACGGGTTCTAATCAATGAGATCCGGTATTATTGGTCGTATAGCCGCGCTCATTGACGTATTGCTCGCCTGCCCAATGAACAACGGTTTCATGCTTGGCAAACTCTTTGCCGAGTTTCGTGTAGAGCTTGCTTTCGTCGCTAACGCAGCGTGGACTTGCGGCTCGGCGTTGGTGGTGATGATCTCGCCGAACAACGTCTTTGCCAGCGCCTAATTCGAAGATGGAATGGCGCGGGCTTGTCCTTTATCAGGATCGACAAGAGCTAGAACGGCTTCCTTGCGCTTAAGCCCTTTGCGGTAGGACTTAGAACGCTTGGACGTGTTGCCGTAGTAGGTTTCATCGGCTTGCACCTGTCCGCCTTTGCTGCCCATGGGAGCGGGCGCAATGCTCGTTCATGGCTTCGCGGAGGCGGTGCATCATGAACCAAGCGGTTTTGTAGGTGACGCCAAGCGTGCGGTGAATTTCGTGGGCGGAGACGCCATTCTTGCCTGAATTGAACAGGTGCGCGGCCATCCACCACTTAGTGAGAGGAACCTTCGACCGCTCAAAAACGGTGCCGACGGTGACGGTGAATTGGCCCTTGCATTCGTTGCAATAGAACAGGCCGGGCCGATGCGATTGCTTCTTGCCTTCGATCTTGGCGATCTGATCGGGATGGCTGTTACCACAATGAGGGCAGATAGGGACCGTCAGGCCAGCGCACCGCCTCTAGGGCTTCGCGGGCTTTGTTTTCGTCCTGGAAAATGGGGTTCTGAAAAATGGCGGTCATGACTATTGAGCCTGTTGTAGTTCTTCGGCACATTCTCGGCAGGCTTGTTCAAGCTTGGCGAGTGATTGCTTCGTTACCGTCACAAAAAGCGGCCCCTTGTCCGTCTTTAGCTGAAGAATGCCAACGGTGGGTGTCTGTTCGTTCCGGTAAAATTCATAACCTTGAAGAGCTCCCGCACTATGTCGTTTAGAGAGTCATCGGGTGGCTCCCTCTTTGTTACAATCGAGAGAATATCTGCCCCGCAACTTTTGTCAAGTATATAAATGCGATGTAATCCCTAGGAACTATGTCTCTCGCAGCAGCATCGCTAACCGGTCGGGCGCGCGGCGGAGCCTTGTTCTTGGCGGCCGTCTGCTTTGCCGCCGGGCTCGCCGCCGGAGCGCTGCTCGCACCCGCGAGCGTGAAAAGCGGTATCGCGCCGGCGGCGCCGCCGGTCGAACCGGCACGCTTGCGCGCCGGCCATCCGGCGGACGTGCTGCGCGTGATCGATGGCGATACGTTCGAGGCGCGCGTGCACATTTGGCCCGGCATGCAGATCACGACCAAGGTTCGGCTGCGCGGCATCGACGCCGCCGAGATGCGTGCACGTTGTGCCGAGGCGCGGGCGCAGGCGGTCGTCGCGCGCGACGCGCTGGCGCGTATTCTGAGCGAAGGTGACGTCGGCATTGCCCGCATCGCGCAAGACAAATATGGCGGCCGCGTCGATGCCGAGGTCTCGACCGACAAGACGCCCAACGTTTCGGCGGCGATGCTCAACGGCGGCTATGCGCGCCGCTATCTCGGCGGCCGGCGGCAGAGCTGGTGCGGGTGACGCGGCGCGCTTTGCGCGTTATCGTTCGACGACGACCGGCGTGCCGACCGACACCAGCGAATAGAGCTCGCGGATGTCGCGGTTGTACATGCGGATGCAGCCGTGCGAGACGAAGCCGCCGATCAAATCCGGCCGGTTGGTGCCGTGGATGGCGTATTCGCCGCCGCGCAGCGTGAGCGCGGCCGCGCCCATCGGATTGTTCGGCGCGCCGCCGGGAATGACCCTGGGCAGACGCGGGTTCTCGCGGCGGATCGAATTCGGGCGCTTGCCAAGCCGGCTTGATGTATTTGCCTTCGACCCGCGCGGCGCCGCTCCACTGCATGCCGGCGCGGCCGACGCCGACCGGGAAGCGCAGCGCGCGTCCGTAGTCGAGCACATAATAAAGCCGGCGCTCGTGCGTCTTGATCACGATGGTGCCGGGCGCGAAAGCCGGAGAACGAAACGATGCTGCGGGCGGCGGCATTCGCCGCCGCCGCCATCAGCAACGCAGCCCCGACAACGATTGCAACAAATAACGCCGCACGCCTGACCATGATGCCCGCCCAGCTCAATGACGGTGCCATTATAATGCGTGCGCGCGCGCAAGCGGACGAAAGCTCGCAGCTAGCGTAAACAATGACTAAAAGGCGCCGCACCTCTCCCTGCTCGTGCGGGGAGAGGGATTTCTCACGCCCCCGCCTTGGCCGCCCGTTTGTTCTGCCGGTTGTTGACCAGGTCGTCGACCACGGCCGGCTCGGCCAAGGTCGAGACGTCGCCGAGGTTCTTGAACTCGTCCTCGGCGATCTTGCGCAGAATGCGGCGCATGATCTTGCCCGAGCGCGTCTTCGGCAGGCTGGGCGCGAACTGGATCAAGATCGGGCGAGGCGATCGGCCCGATCTCCTTGCGCACCCAGGCGACCAGCTCCTTGCGCAAATCCTCGGTCGGCTGCTCGCCCGCCATCAGCGTCACGTAGGCGTAGATGCCCTGGCCCTTGATGTCGTGCGGATAGCCGACCACCGCGGCCTCCGAGACCTTGGTGTGGGCGACAAGCGCGCTTTCCACTTCCGCGGTGCCGAGACGGTGGCCGGCGACATTGATCACGTCGTCGACGCGGCCGGTGATCCAGTAATAGCCGTCGTCGTCGCGCCGGCAGCCGTCGCCGGTGAAGTAGCGGCCGACATAGGTGGAGAAATAGGTCTGCACGAAACGCTCGTGATCGCCATAGACCGTGCGCATCTGGCCCGGCCAGGCATCGGCGATGCATAGATTGCCGCTGCCGGCGCCCTTGAGCTCGTTGCCTTCGGCATCGACGATCTGCGGGATGACGCCGAAGAACGGCTTGGTCGCCGAGCCGGGCTTGAGCGCGATCGCGCCCGGCAGCGGCGTGATCAGAATGCCGCCGGTCTCGGTCTGCCACCAGGTATCGACGATCGGGCAGCGGGTCTCGCCCACCACGCGGTAATACCATTCCCAGGCTTCCGGATTGATCGGCTCGCCGACGGTGCCGAGCAGGCGCAAGCTTTTGCGCGAGGTCTTCTTCACCGGATCGTCGCCGCCCTGCATCAGCGCGCGGATGGCGGTCGGCGCGGTGTAGATGATGTTGACCTTGTGCTTGTCGCAGATTTCCCAGAAGCGCGACGTGGTCGGATAGTTCGGCACGCCCTCGAACATCATGCTGATGGCGCCGTTGCAGAGCGGGCCGTAGACGATGTAGCTGTGGCCGGTGACCCAGCCGACGTCGGCGGTGCACCAGTAGATGTCGCCGTCGTGATAATCGAACACGTATTGGTGCGTGATCGCGGTGTAGACCAGATAGCCGCCGGTGGTGTGCAGCACGCCCTTCGGCTTGCCGGTCGAGCCTGAGGTGTAGAGGATGAACAGCGGATCTTCCGCGTTCATCTCCTCGCACGGGCAATCGGCCGGCACGGTCTTGGCGATCTCGTCGTAATAGACGTCGCGCCCTGCCTGCATGTTCACCTTCTCGCCGGTGTGGCGCACCACGATGATGGAGGTGACGCCGCCGGCTTTTTCGGCGGCAGCATCGGCATTGGCCTTGAGCGGAATCTTGCGGCCGCCGCGCACGCCTTCGTCGGCGGTGACGATAATCGGCGACTTGCAATCGCTGATGCGGCCGGCGAGCGAATCCGGCGAAAAGCCGCCGAACACCACCGAATGGATGGCGCCGATGCGCGCGCAGGCGAGCATGGAGACCGCCGCCTCCATGATCATCGGCATGTAGATGGTAACTCGATCGCCCTTCTTGACGCCGCGTGCCTTCAGCACGTTAGCGAACTTGCAGACCTCGGCGTGCAGTTCCTTATAGGTCAGCTTGTTGTCGACCTTGGGATCGTCGCCTTCCCACAGAATCGCGGTCTGGTCGCCGCGCTTGGCGAGATGCCGGTCGACGCAGTTGTAGGCGACGTTGAGGGTGCCGTCCTCGAACCATTTGATGGAGACGTTGTGCGGGTCGAAGGAGGTGTTCTTGACCTTGCTGAACGGCTTGATCCAGTCGATGCGCTTGGCCTGCTCGCCCCAGAAGCCGTCCGGGTCCTTGATCGAACGCTCGTACATTTCCTGATATTTGGCGTCGTCGATGAAGGCGCGCTTCTGCCAGTCAGCCGGCACGTCATAGGTCTTGTCGGACATTGCAACTTCCTCCCCCGCCCACGCGGCAGCGCCCGCAGGCTTTTCATCGTTGACCCCATTATGCGACGGCCCCTGCGGGGGCGACAAGGCGGCCCCATTGCCACTTTGGTCGCGGATTTGGCGGCATTTGCCGCGCTTTAGGGGCCGAACCAGCCGAGGATCGCCCCGATGATGACCAGCACGCCGAGCCAGTGGCCGCAATCGATCGCGGTCAATGCGAGTTTGCGGAACGTATAGGCGTTATTGACCGCCACGGTGGTGAGTACGAAGCCGGCCCAGCACAGCGCGCCCGAGATCACGCCGGCGCGCACCGTATAGATGTCGACATGAAACAGGATGCCGGCCAGGACGCCGGCCATGATCAGCTCGGCGGCGAAGGAGAGAATGAAGGGCGCGGCTTTGGCGAAAGCCGGCTTGCCGGCGTTTTCGGCTTTGAGCCCCTCGGGCGTCTTGCCTTGCGCCGCGATCCATTTTTGCCCGAGCGCGCCGTAATAGACGGCGCCGAAAAGCCAAGCGACGATCGCGGCCACGAAGACCGCCAGGACATTCGTGTGCTGCATGCGGAGCCCCCTATTTCAGTCCGCCCATTTTGCAGACCAGCTTCCACTCCTGCGCGGTCACCGGCTGCACAGAGAGCCGCGTATTGTTGATCAGCACCATGGCTTTGAGCTTGGGCTCGGCTTTGACATCGTCGATGGTGACCGGCTTCGGCCAGCGGCTCGACCGCCTTCACGTCCACCACCACCCAGGGCTCGCCCTTCTTGGCGGTCGGGTCGGGATAGTGCTCGCGCATCACCTCGACGATGCCGACGATCTCCTTGCCGACATTGGAGTGATAGAAAAAGGCGCGGTCGCCCTTTTTCATCTTCATCAAATTGAGCTTGGCCTGATGGTTGCGCACGCCCGACCAGGCTTCGCCCTTGGCGCCCTTCTTGACCTGCATGTCCCACGACCAGGCGTCGGGTTCGGATTTCATCAGCCAATAGGCCATGTCAGGTCTCCGATTTCAGCGGCCGCGTCAGCAGCGACTCGATCGCCTCATCCACGCTCATCTTCTCCGCCAGCACGGCGGCGACCGCGGCCGAGATCGGCATCTCGACATTTTTCTCACGCGCCATTTCCAGCAGCACCGGCGCGGTGAACACGCCTTCGGCGAGTTTGCCGTGCGACGCCTCGCTCGGCTTTTCGCCTTTGCCGAGCGCGACGCCGAACGAGAAATTGCGCGACTGCGGCGTCGAGCAGGTGAGGATGAGATCGCCGAGGCCGGACAGGCCCATCATGGTCTCCGGCCGCGCGCCGTAAGCCGTGCCGAAGCGCATCAGCTCGGCGAAGCCGCGCGTGGTCAGCGCCGCCAGCGCGCTGGCGCCGAGCGCGCGGCCGGCCACGATGCCGGCGGCGATCGCCAGCACGTTCTTGGTGGCGCCGCCCAGTTCGACCCCGCGCACGTCGGACGAATGATAGGGGCGGAACGTCGCCGTGGCGATCGCATGCGCCAGATCGCGCGCCATCGCGTCGTCTGCCACCGCGATGGTCACCGCGGTCGGCAGGCCGCGCGCAACGTCGGCGGCAAAGCTCGGGCCCGAGAGAATGCCCGGCAACGCCCGCGGCGCGCATTCGGCGATCACCTCGGTCATGAATTTGTGCGTGCCGGCCTCGATGCCCTTGGCGCAGGCGATCAACGGCGTGCCGGCGCGAAGCGTCTGCGCCAGCGATTGGGTCACCGCGCGCACCGCTTGTGCGGGCACCACCAGAAGGATGGCGTCGGCGCGCGCGGCTTCGGCCAGCGCGCGCGTCACCTTGATGCCGTCGTCGAGCCGCACGCCCGGCAGGAAGCCGCTCTCGCGCTTGTTGGCGAGGCTTGCGGCGTTGTCCGGCTCTTGTTCCCACAGCGTCACGGCCCGGCCGGCGCGCGCGCAGGTTTGCGCCAGCGCCGTTCCCCAGGCCCCGCCGCCGAGCACGGAGATCGTTTGAATGGTCATGCGCGCGCGCTCACTTGTACGCCGCCGTGCCTTGCAGCGCGCCTTTGGCGGCGGCGATCTCGTCGAGCGGCCAGCGCGCGCGCGGCGCAACGTCAAGCGTATCGGTGAGGCCGAGCGCCAGCCGCTCGGCGCCGGCCCAGGCGATCATGGCGCCATTGTCGGTGCACAATTCCAACGGCGGCGCCACCAGCACGGTGCCGACCTCGAAGGCCAGGCGTTGCAGCACCTTGCGGATCGCCTGATTGGCGGCGACGCCGCCGGCGGCGACCAGCGCGTTGGGTGCGCCATATCGGGAGCGGAAGATTCGCAGGCCCGAGCGCAGACGGTCGACCACGACGTCGACCACCGCCTGCTGGAACGAGGCGCACAGATCGGCCACGTCTTGGTCGGAAAGCGGCGCGATATGTTCGGCTTCCAGGCGCAGCGCGGTCTTGAGGCCGGAGAGCGAGAAATCGGCGCCTTTGCGTCCGCGCATCGGCCGCGGCAGCGAGAAGCGGTCAGGTTGCCCTTTGGCCGCTTCTCTCTCGACCTGCGGGCCGCCCGGATAGCCGAGCCCCAGAAGCTTCGCGGTCTTGTCGAAGGCCTCGCCGATGGCGTCGTCATGCGTGGTGCCGAGCCGCACGTAATCGCCGACCGCGCGCACCGCGACGATCTGGGTATGGCCGCCGGAGGCAAGGAACAAGCAATAGGGAAACGGCGTCGCGTCGGTCAGCCGCGCGGTCAGCGCATGCGCTTCCAGATGGTTGACCGCGATCAGCGCCTTTTTCTGCACCATCGCGATCGCCTTGGCGGTGGTCAGCCCGACGATGACGCCGCCGATCAAGCCGGGACCGGCGGCGGCGGCGACGCCGGCGATCTCGCGAAACTCGCAGCCGGCATCCGCCATGGCCTTGGCGATGATGTGGTCGAGCGCCTCGACATGGGCGCGCGCGGCGATCTCCGGCACCACGCCGCCGAAGGCCGCGTGCGCGCTGTCCTGGCTCAACACGATATTGGACAGGATGCGGCCGCGGCCGTCCGCGTCGCGCTCGACCACCGCGGCGGCGGTTTCGTCGCAGGTCGTCTCGATGCCGAGGACAATCATCGCTATCTCCGGCACTCCCCTTTCCGGGGAGGGTGAACTAAAAGGTGCCCTAGCATCGAGGGATTATATGGCGCAATCCACCGCTCTGATACGTATCGGCACGCGCGGCAGCCCGCTGGCGCTGGTGCAGGCGCGCACCGTGCGGGCGCGCCTGGCGGCAGCCTTGGGGGCGTCCGAGGAGGCGATCGAGCTCGTCATCATCCGCACCTCGGGCGACGCCATTCAGGACCGGCCGCTGGCGGAGGTCGGCGGCAAAGGCCTGTTCACCAAGGAGATCGAGGAAGCGCTGCTCGACAAACGCATCGACCTGGCGGTGCATTCGAGCAAGGACATGCCGACGTTTTCGCAACCGGGTCTGATGCTGACGGCCTGCCTCGAACGCGAGGATCCGCGCGATGTCTTCATCAGCCGCAAAGCGGGCTCGCTCGCCGAGTTGCCGCAGGGCGCAACGCTGGGCACCGCCTCGCTGCGCCGACAGGCGATCGCCAAGCGCGCGCGGCCGGATTTGCGCGTGACGCCGCTGCGCGGCAATGTCGAGACGCGGCTGCGCAAGCTCGATGATGGTGAAGTGGACGCGACAATTCTCGCGCTTGCCGGCATGAAGCGCCTGGGGCTGGTCGAGCACGCGACAAAGATCATGAGCGCGGACGAATTTCTGCCGGCGGTCGGCCAGGGCGCCATCGGCATCGAGGCGCGCGCGGACGATACGCGCACGCGCGATCTGCTGGCGCGTATCGATCACGCCGACACCTCGATCGCGCTTGCTTGTGAGCGCGCCTTCCTCGCGGTGCTCGACGGTTCCTGCAAGACGCCGATCGGCGGCCACGCCATCGTGGAGGACGACGGCATACAATTCCGCGGATTGATCGCGCGGCCGGATGGCGCCGCCGCGCACGACATCGCCGGCACCGGTCACCGCAAGGACGCGATCACCATCGGCGCCGAAGCCGGGCGCGAGCTCAAGACGCGCGCCGGTCCGGGGTTTTTCGACTAGCGGATGATCCCGAAAGGTGCGAACCGGTTTTCGGATATTCATGCACAAGGAAAAATAATGCGCGTTGTCGTCACCCGCCCGCAGCCCGATGGAGAGCGCACCGCCGCCGCGTTGCGCGCGCGCGGCCATGACGTGCTGGAAGCGCCGCTGATGCAGGTCGAAGCGATTGACGCGGACCTGTCCGGCGGCTGGGGCGGTGTCGTCATCACTAGCGCCAATGCGCCCGCCGCCGTCGCCGCCAATGCCGCGCGCGATGCGCTCGGCAAGTTGCCGTTGTTCGCGGTCGGCCGCCGCAGCGCCGAAGCCGCGCGTCAAGCCGGCTTTGCGGCGGTCAGCTCGGCCGGCGGCGACGTGCGCGACTTGGTGCAACTTTTGGCCGAGCGTCACGCCGACGCCACGGCGCCATTGCTCTATCTCGCCGGCGAGGATCGCGCCGCCGATCTGATCGGCGAGCTCAATGTGCATGGCATCGCGGCCGAGATGCGTATCGTCTATCGCGCGGTCACCGCGCCGTTTCCGCCGGCGCTGATCGACGCGCTCAAGGCCGGCGCGCTCGACGCCGTGCTGCATTTTTCCAGGCGCAGCGCCGACAATTATCTCGCCGGCGCAAAAGCCGCCGGCTTGCTTGGCGAGGCCTTGCAACTGCGGCATTTTTGCCTGTCGGCGCAGATCGCCGCGCCGCTGAAGGATGCCGGGGCGTCCCAAGTCGCGATTGCGGCACAACCGAACGAGACTGCGTTGATCGAGCGTCTGGAACAGGCCTAGGCTTGATTGGCGCCCATGCGCCAATTGCGTTATTTCCTGCTTGTGGCTGGGCCAAATCGCCCAAGGACCTGGATATGGCAGCCAAGCGCACAGCGCCGGACACGCCGAACGACGCGGCTCGCAAAAAGCGCGCGGCGCCGACCATCGACCTGACCGCATCCGAGGTCGAGACGCCGTCCGATCCGCCGCCGCAGTCGGAGCCTGCGTCCGCCGCGGCCGATGCGCCACCGCTAGAAGCGCCGCCTGAACCCGCCGAACCGCAAGCCAAGCCTGAACCGCCGCGCGCGACCTCAGTTCGTTCGACCTTCAATGCCACGACGCTTGCCGCCGGGCTCGGCGGCGTGGCGCTGGTCGCGCTCGCTTTGCTCGGGCTGCTGCTCACCGGCACGCTGCCAATGCACAACGACGACGCAAGTGCGTTGCAGGGGCGCGTGGCCGGTTTGGAAAAGCAGTTGCAAGAGTTGCAAAACCGACCGGCGCCGACGGTTGACAATAAGGCCATCGACGCCTTGTCGGCGCGTATCGGCAAGATCGAGCAAACCGTCGCCAAGCTGCCGGCAAGCAACCAAGCCGTCGACAGCAAAGCGATCGACGCACTGAGCGCGCGCCTCGCCAAGATCGAGCAGACCATGGCCAAGCTGCCGGCGGGCGACCCCGCGGTCGCGCAACGTCTCGCCGCCGCCGACAGCGCGATGAAATCGCTCGGCGCTACAGTTGCAGCCCTTAACAAGCGCATCGGCGACATCGACGGCAACGTTACGCAAGCGCTCACGCGCGCCGATGCGGCGGAAAAAGCCGTGGCGGATTTGCAGACGTCGATGACATCCGCGCAAAAAACGGTCGCGGATTTGCAGGCGTCGATGAAGTCGGCGCCGCCCGCATCCACCGGCGCGTCTTCCGCCGATATTGCGGCACTGGAAAAGCGCGTCGCCGCGCTCGAGCAGACGGCACAGACCGCGCACCAGACCGTCGTCGAGAATACCGCGATCGACAAAGCCGCGCGGCTGGCGGTGAGTGCGGCGGTGCTGCGCGACGCCGTCGTGCACGGCGCGCCCTATGCAGCCGAGCTCAAGGCGGTGCAATCGCTCGGCGCCGGCGACAAAGCGCTTGAGCCGCTCGCGCCATTTGCCGCCAATGGCGTGCCGAGCGACAAGACGCTGGGGCAAGAGCTTGCCGCGCTAATACCGGCGATGCTCAAGACCGCGGGCGCACCGCAGCCATCCAAGGACTTCCTCAGCCGGCTGCAGGCCAATGCCGACAGGCTGGTGCACATCCGCCCGGTGAACGCACCGCCCGGCAACGATCCTTCCGCCGTGCTTGCGCGCATCGAGGTCGACGCGGCCAATGCGGACATTTCCGCCGCCCTTTCCGAGCTCGGCAAGCTGCCCGACAAGACACGCGCGCCGGCGGCGGCCTGGATCGAGAAGGTGAAGGCGCGGCAAGCCGCGCTTGCCGCCGCGCGGCAACTGGCGGCCGATAGCGCGCGCGGGCTCGGCCAGCTATGAGGGCTCGATGATCCGCATCGTCCTGTTCCTCGTTTCCGTTGCGTTGATCGCGGTTGGCGCGGTCTGGTTCATCGACCGGCCGGGCGATGTGGCGATCACCTGGCTCGGCTACCGGATCGAGACCTCGATGACGGTAGCGGTCGCTGCCGTCCTCGTTCTGGTCGCGCTCATCATCTTCCTGTGGTCGATCGTGCGCGGCATCTTGCGCTCGCCCCAGCACGTCTCGCTGTTCTTCCGCCATCGCCGCGCGATGAAAGGCTATCTCGCCGTCAGCCGTGGCCTGATTGCCATCGGCGCCGGCGACATGTCGCTGGCGCGCAAATCCGCCGAGGAGGCCGGCCGGCTGTCGCCGGGCGATCCGCTGGCGCTGCTGCTCACGGCGCAATCGGCGCAGATGGCCGGCGACCGCGCCAGCGCCGAACGGGCCTTCCGCGAGATGACCAAGCGCGACGACACCAAGCTGCTCGGGCTGCGCGGCCTCTATATCGAGGCGCAGCGGCGCCACGACGCGCCGAGCGCGCGGCTGGTGGCCGAGCAGGCGGCGCAGTTCGCCCCGGCGATCTCCTGGGGCGGCGAAGCCGTGCTCGACGATCGCTGCGCCGCCGCCGACTGGGCCGGCGCGTTGATCGCGCTCGAGTACATGAAAGGCGCGCTCGACAAAGACAGCTATCGGCGCAAGCGCGCGGTGTTGCTCACCGCCCGCGCGCTCGCCGTGGCGGAGAGCGACCGCGATGCTTCGCTCGCGCTGGTGCTGGACGCGGTGAAGCTCGCGCCCGGTCTGGTGCCGGCGGCGGCGCTCGCCGGGCAGCGGCTGGCGGAAGCCGGCGATCAACGCAAAGCGCGCCGAATCCTGGAACAGGCCTGGGCGCTCAACCCGCATCCCGACATCGCAGAGGCGTATGCGAATGTGCGGCTCGGCGACAGCGCGCGCGAGCGGCTCGCCCGCATGCAGAAGCTCGCCGACAAGGCGCCGGGCGAATTGGAAAGCGCGCTGGCGGTGGCGCGCGCCGCGCTCGATGCGCGCGACTTCGCCGCCGCGCGGGCGGCGCTTGAACCTTACCTCGCCGCGCCGACGCGGCGCGTCGCCACGCTAATGGCGGAAATCGAGCAGACCGAGCACGGCGACGAGGGCCGCGTGCGCGAATGGATGGCGCGCGCCATGCGCGCTGCCGGCGATCCGGTATGGACCGCCGACGGCGTGGTGTCGGACCGCTGGCTGCCGGTATCGCCCAAGGGCCGCCTTGACGGCTACCAATGGAAGGTGCCGCTGGCCGAAATCGGCATCGCCCGGCCGGTGATCGAAGCGCTGGAAGCGCCGGTTGCGCCGGCAGAACCGAAACCGGCCGAGCCCGAGCCGAGCGCCCCGCCGGCGGCGCCCGCGCCCGCGCCGGAGGCAAAGCCTGCGGCAGCCGAGAAACCGGCACCAGCGAGCGCGAAACCGGCGCCGCGGCCTAAACCGGTCGAGCCGGTGATCCCGCTGGTGCACGCGCCCGACGATCCCGGCCCCGATTCCGGCCACGAGGCCGATCCGGTGCCGGGCCCCGGGCCAGATGCCTGGACGCGCTTCAAACAGATGTTCCGGTAATGCCTTCGTCATGGCCGGGCTCGTCCCGGCCATCCACGACCCTGGTTGATTTCAGCGGCTAAGACGTGGATGGCCCGGCACAGGGCCGGGCATGACAGGATTGGTGTGGCATTGCTTGCAAAGGCGGACTTGCGCCTCTATCAGTGCCCCAGAATCTTTGATTTGCGCGTGATCTTGCCCGAAAGCCGGTTTTTCCTTTTTCCGGATCATGCGCTTAGCCGGCGTAGCTCAGCGGTAGAGCATCCGCTTCGTAAGCGGGGGGTCGGGGGTTCAAATCCCTCCGCCGGCACCATTCCCAAAAGCGGCTCACGCCAAAGCGATACATTCGATCTCGACCTTGAGGCCGCCGGACAGTTGCACGCCGCAGGTCGTGCGCGCCGGCGGGTCCTCGGGAAAGAACTCGCGGTAGACCCGGTTCATATCGTCGAACTCGCGGATGTCGTACAGCAGCACGTTGATCTTGACGGTCTTGTTCATCGATGAGCCGGCGGACTCCAGCATGTGCGCCATGTTCGACAGGATCTGACGCGTCTCGCTGGCGACGCTGCCTAATGCGCGCTCGCCGGTCGCCGGGTCGATCGACACCATGCCGGACAAGAAGACGAAACCGCCGGCGCGCACACCGGGCGAGTGCGGCAGATTGAAGTTCTTCGACACGTTCAGATGTTGGTTTTTCGGCTCGATGATTTCGCGGGCGTCCGACATTCTCCGATCCCATCAATTGGCGGCAGCGACGGCGTCGAGTTGCACCTTGAAGCCGGCTTCGATCTCGACGCTCCACACGGTTCGCGCCGGCGGAAGATGCGCGAGGTATTTCTCGTACACCCGGTTGAGCGCGTCATATTCGATGCGGTCGTAGATATAGGCGCGCACCTGCACGATGCGGTCGAGCGACGAGCCCGCGGCCTCGAGCAGGAGCTTGAGATTAAGGAAGACGCGGTGCGCCTCGCTCGTCACCGTACCGTGCAGGCGGTCGCCGGTTTCCGGATCGACGGCGACCATGCCGGATACGAAAATCAGCCCGTTGGCGCGCACCATCGGCGACTGGTGATGGCCGAACAGCTTGCCGAGATCGAGCCCCGGCATCGGCGCGCCGATTACTTCCTTGTGCATGCGCCTGTCTTAAGCGACTTGTGCGGCAGCGCGCAACGATGCAGCGTCACACATCCTCCGGGCTAAGCACCTGGTCGGACGCATGCGCCTTGATCTCGCGCGCCGGCGTCTGTCCGCGGATATCGCGGCCGGTCGGCGACCAGGTGCAGACCTGGCTGGCGTCGACCCAGACGGTCTTGTGTTCGGCCGGCGCGAAGAACTCCGCGAACACCATTTCTCCGTCTTTGCTCGCTTCCAGATAATGCCGCTCGAGATCGGGATAATAGATGACGTCGCCCGCTTGCACCGGGAACGGCTGCTCGTTCGCATAGACCGTGCCGTGTCCGCGCAGCACATACATGAAATGCTCGGCGCCGACATGGTGATGATTGGCCGCCGACGTGCCGGGCGGATAGATGATCATCTCGCCCTTCACCGCCTTGGTGCCGAACAATTTCGGCGTCACCAGATAGATGCGCTTGCGGTTGTCGTGCACGGAGTCGAGCACCGGCTCGCGCGTCCAGTCCATCACCCGCAACGACATGGCCGTGGTGGCAAAGTTCGGGTCGAGCGCGGCGGCGTTGGGGATTTCGCCATAGAGCAGGGCGGCGCCTGGCGCGGACGACAAGGTGACGGTGGCGTCCGGTGGCAGGAAGACGACGTGGGCATCGGTGAGTGCTCTGGCGCGCGCCGGCATGGGCGAGCGCTACCTCGCCGTCGAGGACCTGCAGCCAGGCGACGCTGTGTGCCGGCACCGCCAGCTTGAACTCGCCACCGGCCCCAAGCGTCAGCCGGTCGAGCAGGATGCGGGTGTCCTTGACCCGCTCAACGGTCAGTAGGCGCTGGCGGGCGGCGCCGTTGCCGGCCGGTTCGGATGCAACGCTGCTTTCGTTGAAAATCGTGGCCATGGTTTCCCCCAACAGGCCTCGTGCTGTGCCTAAATACCGGCCGAGGCTCCGTTCTGCGGGACCAGCCTATCGGCGGCCCCAATCGGCGTCCATTACCCTTTATTTTGGGCATTTTTCGCAGCAAATCTTAGTGTTCCGCGGAACCGCGCGCTCACCAAAAAACAGCGATGGCCCCTGGAAAGCCGGGAACGACTTTGGCGCTTCGGCGTTGCCCGCCAGCTTCCGAGCGCGCAATCGCCAACCTGGGAGTTGTGCTCATGTGGATCTCGCTGTTTACGGTTACCGTCATGATGGCTCTGGCTTTCAACCTTGCGGCAATCGTCATGGAGTCCCGCGAGGGAGGCAAATTCCGGCTCTGATTTTACCCCTTGTCTGCAGCAAATCCTCGGGCGGCCCGTTGGGCCGCCCTTTTTCATCCCTGGATTTTCATGGGGATAGTGCTGCCGCCGGCCGCAAACTTGCGCTAACTATGGGGGCATGCCGCCGCTGCTGCTGTCGAGGCGCTTCGCGCCCCTGTTCTGGTGCCAGTTCTTCGCGGCATTCAACGATAATTTCCTCAAGACCTCGCTGGTCTTTCTTATTTTGTTCAGTCGCGGCGGGGCCGATGCCGAAGCCCTGATCACGCTCGCCAGCGCAGTTTTCATCGCGCCTTATTTCTTCTTCTCGGGGCTCGGCGGCGAAATCGCCGACCGCCACGACAAGGCGCGGGTGGCGCAGATCATCAAATTCGTCGAGATGTTCGTCGCCGGTTTGGCGTTCATCGGCTATGCGCGGCATTCGGTGCCAATCCTGTTCGTGGCGCTCGGCGGCTATGGAGTCCTGGGCTCACTGTTCGGGCCGATCAAATACGGCATCCTGCCGGATCACCTGCCGCGCGAGAAACTGCCCGCCGCCAACGCGCTGGTGGAAGGCGCGACCTTCATCGCTATCTTGGTCGGCACCATCGTCGGCGGGCTGGCGGCGCGCGAAGCGGGCAGCGTCGCGGCCTTCGCGGTGCTGGTGATCGGCTTTGCGCTCGCCTGCTGGGCCGCCAGCCTCTTCATCCCAACGACCGGCATTGGCGCGCCGCAGCTCAAAGTCAGGACCAATATCTTCGCCTCGACCGCGGCGATGCTGCGGCATCTGCGCGCCGACTCGCGGCTGTGGTGGGGCGCCATGGTCACCAGCTGGTTCTGGCTGGTCGGCATCGTGGTGTTGTCGTTGTTGCCGCCGTTGATCAAGACGCTGATCGGCGGCGACGAGGCGACCGTCACGACTTATCTCGCCATGTTCTCGATCGCGGTCGGCATCGGGTCGGGACTGGCCGCGCGTATTGCGCACGGCCGCATCGTGCTCGGCACCACGCTCGCCGGCGCCGTGCTGCTCGGGCTGTTCGCCATCGATCTCGGGATTGCAGCCTTCGGCGCCGTGCCGGCGACGTCGCCGCAATCGCCGACCGCGGTGTTCGCGACGCCGCTCGGCATTCGCACCGCTATCGATCTGGTGGGCCTGGCGATCTCCGGCGGCCTGTTCATCGTGCCGGCTTTCGCCGCCGTGCAGGCCTGGGCCGGCGTCGATTATCGCGCGCGCACCATCGCCGCGGTCAACGTGCTCAACGCAGCCTTCATGACCGGCGCGACGGTGGTGGTGGCGATCCTGCAGAAATTCGGCGTCACGGTGCCGATGCTGTTTGTCATAATCGGCGTGGCGACGCTTTTGGTCGCCGTCGCCATCGGCCGCACCATGCCGACCAGCTGGCTGCGCGATTTCATCGCCATGCTGTTGCGGCTGTTCTACCGGCTCGAAGTGCACGGTCTTGAGAACGTCGACAAGGCCGGGCCGAACGCCATCATCGCGCTCAACCATGTGAGCTTCCTCGATCCGCCGATCGCGATGGCGCTGCTGCCCAAGGATCCGATCTTCGCCATCGACGTCGGCATCGCCTCGCGCTGGTGGATCAAGCCATTCCTTAAAATGAGCCGCACTTTCGCGCTCGATCCGCTCAAGCCGATGGCGACGCGCACGCTGATCAATGCGGTGCGTGACGGCGACACGCTGGTGATCTTCCCGGAGGGCCGCATCACGGTCACCGGCCGGCTGATGAAGGTCTATGACGGCGCCGGGCTGATCGCCGACAAGTCGAACGCCATGGTGGTGCCGGTGCGCATCGACGGGCCGGAGGCGACGATCTTCAGCCGGCTCAAGCGCAGCCAGGTGCGGCGACGCTGGTTCCCTAAGGTCACCGTCACGGTGCTTGAGCCGGTGCGGCTTACCGTCGATCCGGAGCTGAAAGGGCGCAAGCGGCGGCAGGCGGCGGGCGCCGCGCTCTACGACGTCATGTCGAACCTGATCTTCAACACAACCTCGACCGATCGCACCGTGGCCGAGGCGATTATCGAGGCCGCGCGCATCCACGGTTACGGCTGGGCCGCGATCGAGGATCCGGTCAGCGGCAAGATGACCTACCGGCGCCTGCTGCAGGCGAGCGCCATCCTGGGCGCCAAGCTGATGCCGCTTGCCGGCGTCGGCAAGCCGGTCGGCGTGATGCTGCCGACCGCCAATGGCGGCGTCGTCACCATGCTGGCGCTGATGTCGGCGGGCCGCGTTCCGGCGATGATCAATTTCTCGGCCGGCGTCGCCAATATCCTCGCCGCCTGCGGCGCCGCCCAGCTCGACACCATCGTGACGGCGCGTAGCTTCGTCGAAAAGGGACGATTGGACAAACTCGTCGCCGCGCTCAGCGAAAAGGTAAAGATCGTCTACCTCGAGGACATCCGGCCGACGATCACGGTTGGCGACAAGCTGCGCGGCCTTCTCGCAGCGGGAAAGCCGCTGATCAAGCGCGCACCGGACGATTGGGCCGCCATCCTGTTCACCTCGGGCTCGGAAGGCGTGCCGAAAGGCGTCGTGCTGTCACACCGCAACATGCTCGCCAACATGGCGCAGGCGACAGCCCGCATCGACTTCGGCCGCGAGGACAAGGTGTTCAACGCGCTGCCGATCTTCCACTCGTTCGGCCTGACGGTCGGCGTGGTGCTGCCGCTGTGCTCGGGCGTGCCGATCTATCTCTATCCGTCGCCGCTGCATTACCGCAACGTGCCGGAACTGATCTACGGCGTGAACGCAACAATCGTGTTCGGCACCGACACTTTCCTCAACGGCTACGCGCGCGCCGCGCACGCCTACGACTTCCGCTCGGTGCGCTACATCATGGCCGGCGCCGAGCCGGTGAAGGATTCCACGCGCATGATCTACATGGAGAAATTCGGCGTGCGAATCCTGGAAGGCTACGGCGTCACCGAGACGGCGCCGGCGCTCGCGCTCAACACACCGATGTTCAACAAGTTCGGCACGGTCGGGCGCATCCTGCCGGGCATGACGGCGCGGCTCGACAAGGTCGAAGGAGTCGAGGAGGGCGGCCGGCTGTTCGTGCGCGGGCCGAACGTGATGCTCGGCTATCTGCGTGCCGAACATCCCGGCGTGCTGGAGCCGCCGCCGGAGGGCTGGCACGACACCGGCGACATCGTCACCATCGATCCGCAGGGCTTCGTCGCCATCAAGGGTCGCGCCAAGCGCTTCGCCAAGGTCGGCGGCGAGATGATTTCGCTCGCCGCCATCGAGATGCTGGCGTCGGAGCTGTGGCCGAACGCGCTGGTCTCGGTTGCCGCCATCCCGGATGCCCGCAAGGGCGAGCGGCTGATCCTGGTCACCGACAAGCGCGGCGCCACGCGCCAGGAATTCCAGGCTTTCGCCAAGAGCAAGCACGCCGCCGACCTGATGATCCCGGCCGAGGTCATCCACCTCGACAAGCTGCCGGTGCTCGGCTCCGGCAAGGTCGACAATTTGACGGTGCAAAAATTCGTGCGCGAGCAGGCGGCGGCAAAGGTTTCGGCGGCGGAGTGAGCGGCAACACCGATTGTCATCACCCGCGAAAGCGGGTGATCCAGTAAACACCGGCGTCTCGAATTTAGAACTCAGGCTGGGATTACTGGATGCCCGCTCCCGCCTGCGCGGGGACAGGCTTCGCGGGCATGACAGCCGAGTCACTTCCGCATCGCCAGCACGCGGTCGACCATCTCTCCCGCCACGCCGAGATAGTTTGCCGGGTCGGTGAGCGCTTCCAGCGTCTTGCGGTCGGCGTGCTTGGAGATTTCCTTGTCCTCGGCGAGCAGGTCGATCAGCGGACGCCCGGTCTTCACCACCTCGCGGCAGACATCGTAGACCAAGTCGTGCGCCTTGTTGCGGCCCATCTTGGCGCCGAGCCCCATCATCACCGCTTCCGACATGATCAGGCCGTTGGTGACGTCGAGGTTTTCGCGCATTTTCTTCTCGTTGACCTGCAGGCCTTCGACCACAAAGCGGGTCTGCGCCAGCGCGCCGGCCGACAGCATGAAAATCTCCGGCAGCGCGATCCACTCGATCTCCCACGGGCCGGTGGAGCGTTCGTGGTCCTCGACCATCGCCTCCAGCAGCGCGGCGACCAGTTGCTTCACCATCGCGGACTGCGCGGTGATGTAGACGCTCGAAATCGGATTGCGCTTCTGCGGCATGGTCGAGGACGAGCCGCGGCCCTGGTGGAACGGCTCGTAGACTTCCTCGACTTCGGTCTGCATCAGCAGCTTCACGTCGAAGGCGATCTTGCCGCACGAGCCGGTGACGAGCCCGAGGAAGCAACCGACCTCGGCGATGGTGTCGCGCACCGTGTGCCAGGAGATCGCCGGCTGGCCGAGCTTGAGTTCCTTCATCAGCTCGATCTGGCACTTCAGCCCGTCCTTGCCGAGCGAGGACAGCGTGCCGGCGGCGCCGCCGAATTCGCCCACCAGCACGCGCTCTTTGAGCTGCGCGAGTCTTTGCCTATGGCGCTCGAAGCCGGCGAGCAGCGTCGCCATCTTGTAGCCGAAGGTGATCGGCACCGCCTGCTGCAGATTGCTGCGCCCGGCCATCGGCGTGTCGCGGTATTTCTTAGCGAGCGCGGCGAGCGCGTCACAGATGCCGTCGATCTCCTTTTCGACGATAGCGAGCGCCTCGCGCATCTGCATCACGGTGGCGGTGTCGGTGATGTCCTGTGTCGTGGCGCCCCAATGCGACCACTCGCCCAGCCCGTCCTTGCAGAGCTTGACCAGTTGCTGCACTACCGGCAGCACCGGATAGCCGATTCTTTCGGTCGCCGCCTTCAGCGTCGCCATGTCGATTTCTTTGGCGTCGCAGTGCTTGACGATCTCGTCGGCCGCTTCCCGCGGGATGATCTTCAGCTTGGCCTGCGCGCGCGCCAGCGCCGCCTCGAAGTCGAGATATTTCTGCACGCGGTTTTCGTCCGACCATACCTGTCGCATTGCCGGCGTGGTGAAAATGTCGCGGAACACCGCGGAATCGAGGATGGTCGAGGGCATGATCGTCTCCTGTCGGGCGCGCACCCTAGCATTTTCCAATTTGCGTGCGCCGCGCTCTCCACCGTCATGCCCGGCTTTATGCCGGGCATCCACGCCTTTCTTGCTTTGAGGTCGTAAGGCGTGGATGGCCGGGACAAGCCCGGCCATGACGATGATATAAAGAGGTTGTTTCTGACGGAACCGATCCAGGGAGGCGCGCATGACCGTGATGAGCAAGCCGCAGCAAAGCTTCAAGCTTGAGCCGGTGCACCCGAAGCCGGAGGAGGCGCACACCATGCCCTATGCGCCGGCGGTGCGCATCGTCGGCGCCTGCGACCTGATGTTCCTGTCGGGCGCGACTTCCTCGCCGCTCTATCACAAGCATCCGCACGTGGACGAAGAGCACGTTCAGCCGCACAGCATCGTGGAGCAGACCACGCGCGCGATGGAGGCGATCAAGTCGATCCTCGACGAGACCGGCGCGACCTGGCGCGACGTGATCAAGGTGACCAAGTATCTCACCGACTTCCGCGATGCCGACGCCATGCACGCGACCATGGCGAAATATTTCGGCGACTGGCTGCCGGCCTCGACCACGGTGTGCATCAATCAGCTGTCGTCGCCCGGCGCGCGCGTCGAGCTCGACATGATCGTGGCGCTGCCGAAGAGAGCGGAATGAGATTGCGCGCGCGCCGATCAACCTAATGCTGTCATGCCCGCGAAGGCGGGCATCCAGTAATCATTGACGCTTCCGCTGCATGAGCGAGTCGAGGCAATACTATGTCTATATTCTCGCCAGCAAAATTGGCGGCACGCTTTATATCGGCGTGACGAATAATCTCATCCGCCGCGTCTACGAACATCGTCAGAAGCTAGCGGAAGGTTTCACGAAAAGATACGACGTGGCAAAATTGGTCTACTACGAAGTTCATTCCGACGTCGAAGCTGCCATCACGCGCGAAAAGCAAATGAAGAAGTGGAATAGGGCTTGGAAGGTCAGATTGATAGAAGAAGACAATCCGAATTGGGACGATCTGTATCCGAGAATCGCTAGCCCTTGAGTTTACTGGATGCCCGCTTTCATGACAGAAGGGGTGTCGTCCCCGCGCAGGCGGGGACCCAGTAAACGCAAGCTTTGAGATTTGATTCGATAGTCTGCGGAGTACTGGATGCCCGCCTACGCGGGCATGACGGCGGAGAGTTGCTCCTTCATCCAATCCGCGCTTTGCGAGCGCCAGCGGTAGGCGCGGTTGGTGGCGATGTGGTTGCCGTCCTCGACGATCATCAGCTCGACCGGGCCCTTCACCTCGCGCGCCAGGCGCTCGGCGTCGGCGGCCGGCACCAGGCGGTCGAGCCTGCCGTTGACGATGTAGATCGGCACGGTGATGTTCTGGGCGACGCCGACCAGCGAGAGCTTGGCGATGTTCTTGACCGCTTCTTCGTTGGATTTGGCATGGGTACGTCCACGGATCGCCTCGCGCGTCACCTGCGGCAGGCTATCCCACGCCTTTGAGAACTCGTACGGCCCGCCGAGCGCGATACACGCCTTGATGCGCTTCTCGAACGCGGCCGCGCGCGGCGCGTAATAACCGCCAAGACTGACGCCCCATATGCCGATGCGCGCGGCGTCGAGATCCGACCGCGTTTCGACGTAATCGATCACGGCCTTGACCGGCACCTCGTAGTCGCCGCGGATCGCGAAGTCGTACTGCGCCTCGCCCTGGCCCGGCCCTTCGAACACCAGCGTCGCTAGCCCACGCGCCAGGAACGGCACTTCGTAGGCGTCGGTTTCTTCCTTCGTCGAGTCGAGCCCGACCGCCATCACCACCACCGGCGGCTTTGCAATGCCTGTCGGCTTGCGCAGGATGCCGGCCAACGTCTTGCCTTCGTAAGGAATCTCGACCCGTTCACCCGGCGGATCCAGATAAGGCAACGCCGTCTGGCGGCATTCGATCTGCTTCTTATGCGCGGCCTTCATCTGCGCCATGTCGCGCAGAAAGAGAAACGAGGCGAAGTGGTAGTACACGCCGGCGCGCTGAAAACATTCTCCCGCGGTGAGATAATGCTTCTTGGCCAGTGCTTCGCGGGCGATCGCCTCGTGATGCGCGGCGCGCGCCGACCAGGCTTTGCACCAGTCATCATAGGTCGCGATCGAGCCGGTGACTTCCTCGAAATCGGTCAGCACCACGCCATTGGCGACAAAGCGCGGGCCCCAATGCGAGATAGCGGCCTTGAGCACGGGGTCGGATGACATTCTTTCGGTCCTCGTGTTGGAAAAGGCGGGATGTGTCAGCGATGAGAAAGCGCTGCGCAGGTGACATTACCTAATCGGATTGCTCGTCGCGCCGGTACCAGGGCATGAAGCGCCGCGTCGACCATTGTACCAGCACCTCGAAGCCGACGCCGAAGGCGGCGAGCAGCAGCACCCCGACGAAGGCTTCGTTGTGGTGGTAAGTGCGCGAGTTGTAGAGGATGTAGTAGCCGAGCCCGCCGACCGAGAGGAAGAATTCCGCCACCACCGCGCCGATCAGCGCGCGCCCGGCGGCGAGCCGCACGCCCGCCAGCAGATAGGGCACCGACGCGGGCACCACGATCTCGGTCAGCACGTTCAGCCGCCTGGAGCGGAACGAACGCGCGACCTCGAGATAATCGCGTGGCACCGAGCGGGCGCCGTCGGCGGCGTTGATGATGATGGAGAAGATGGCGGCGAAGATGATGGTGGCGATGCGCGCGGCGCCCGAATAGCCGAACCACAGCGAGAACAGCGGCAGCACGATGATCATCGGCATGGCGTAGAAGCCGTTGACGTAGTGCCGGATGGCGCGCTCGAAGCCCACGCTGCGCCCCATCAAGAGGCCGATGGCGGTGCCCGCCACCAGCGCGATGGCGAGCCCTTCGGCGACGGCGGCCAGCGTCTGTCCGGTGGCGGTAAGGAAGGCCGGATCGGTGATCACCCGCGGGATCGCCAGCACCACCGTGGTGGGCTTGGCCACATAGGCCGGCGCGAAGGCGCGCACGATCATTTCCCACGCCAGCAGGATGGCGAGCCCGGCGATCAGCCGCGGCACGAAAGTCCCCAGCAGCCGCTCGCTCAAGGCGGAGCGCTTGGGCCGCGCGGGCAGCGGGACCGACAGCGTCGATTCGGTCATCTACTGCCTCCAGCGCGCGAAATGCTGCTCGATCATAAGGCCGATCCGCATCATCCCGACGCCGATCAACCCGATCACCAGGATCGAGGCGAACACCCCGCCGGTGTCGAAATTCTGCGAGGCGCCCATGATGAGCTGGCCCAGGCCGGTCGAGGACAGAAAGAACTCCGCCGCCACCATGCCGACCAGCGCGCGGCCGATGGCCTGGCGCACGCCGGTCATGATGTAGGGCAAGGTGTAGGGCATGATCACCTCGCGCCACAGCGACCATTCGCTCGAGCGGTAGGATTTGGCGACCTCGATCAGCTCCGGCTTGATGCTGCGCGCGCCCTCCACCGTGTTGTAGAGCACCGGGAATACCGCGAACAAAAACACCACCAGCACCTTGGGCGCGAAACCGAACCCCATCAGCGACAAGATGAACGGGATCAGCGCCACCATGGGCGTGGCATAGAGCGTCATGAGGTATGGCTCGATGCCGACGCGCAGCAGGCGCACCCGCGCCAGCAGCACGCCGAGCGGCACGCCGATGACGAGCGCGATCACGAAGCCGGTGAGAAAGAGCTGCGCGGAATCGAGGAACTGCGCGATGAAATCGCCGCCGGCGATGAGCTGCCAGAGCCGCTCCAACGTCTCCGAGAACGGCACCATGAAGGCCGCGCTGGTGGAGCGTCCGGCGATCTCCCACAGCGCGATGCCGGCGATGAGGCTCGCCCAGAACGGCGCGTGGCGGCGGAGGGAAGTATTAAGCACGAAGTTTCACCCACTCGGCTGTCATCGCCCGCGCAGGCGGGCGATCCAGTAACCCCTGTGTTGCGGCTAACAGCAATGTTGGGATTACTGGATCCCCGCTTTCGCGGGGATGACGCTACCGCGTCACTTCACCATCGCGTTGGCGTCCTTCCAGACGCTTTGATCGACCAGTTGCTCGAAGGTCACCGGCGTCTTGTCCGGCTTGATGGCGCCGATCTTCTTCATCAGCTTGGCGACCGCTTCGAGCTTCTTGCGCGGCAAGCCGTCGTCCTTGGCGGCCCAAAAGTCGATGGCGAGAAACTCCTTCAGCGCCAGCTTGTTGACTTCCTTGCTGTGGCCGGTTTGCGAGGCGGCGTCGGCGACGGCGTCGGCGTTCTTGGGATCCTGCATGAAGTGCGCGGCTTCGATGATGCCGGCGACGGCGCGCACCACCGCATCGCGGTTCTTCGCCAGAGTATCCTTGCGGATCACCAGCATCAGATAGTGGCTGGTCGGGTTGGTGTTCTTCATCGCCAGGAGGACGTGCACCGGCTTGCCCTGGTGCTTGATCTCGGCGAGATCGTCGAGATGCAGCACTGCGTATTTCAGCCGGCCCGCGATCATCGCCGGCCCCGAGCTCGAACCGAGCGCGATCTGCTTGACCTCCTTGAGCTTCACTTCCTTGCAGCCGCCGGCGAGCATCGAGCGCAGCGCGATCGAGCGGGCGCCGCCGATGGAATCGACGCCGACATCCTGGCCGGCGACGTCCTTGCAGGACTTGCCGTCCTCGGTGGTGGCGAGGACCCAGTCGGGATTCTGCATGCCGTAGATCGCAACCAGTGGCACGCCGGCATTGGAAACCTGATTGATCACCGGCGGTGTCGGCGCGAAGGCCATGTCGACATTGCCGGCGACCACGGCGCGCGCGGCGGCGGTGCCGTTGTCGAACGGACGAATGTCCACGTCGGCGCCGTGCTTCTTGAAGAAGCCCTGCTTCTTCGCCAGGAAGGCAATGGTCACCGAATAGATCGGTGGAATGCCGGGCGTGGCGATCACGAGCTTTTTGCCTTGCGCCGCCGCCGGCGATGCCGACATCAGCGCGCAGGCAAGGCCGAGGCCGGCCGCCAGCGTTGCGAACTTCTTTATCATTAGACTGCTCCCTATTTCCCCCAGAGTTTTTGGTTCAGCGTTCGAGATGGAATTCGGCTTCGCGCGCTTCGCGCATCAGCGTCTCCCACACCCGCTCGCGCAGTTCGGCGAAACGCGGCTCGCGCAATGTCGCCCGCGTGCGCGGGTGCGGCAGGTCGATGACGATGGTTTCGTGGATGCTCGAAGGCCTGCCCTTGAGCACGATCACGCGGTGGCCGAGCAGCACCGCTTCCTCGATCGAATGGGTGACGAAGATCATGGCGGTCGGCCGCTCTTCCCAGATGCGCAAGAGCTCGAACTGCAGGATTTCGCGCGTCTGCGCGTCGACTGCCGCAAACGGCTCGTCCATCAACAGCACGTTCGGCTCGACCGCGAGCGCGCGCGCCAAACCGCAGCGCTGCTGCATGCCGCCGGACATCTGATAGGGGAAGGCCTTCTCGAAGCCGCCGAGCCCGACCAGCTTGATGAACTCCGGCACCTTGCGGTCGATCTCGCTCTTCGCGGCGCCGGCCATGCGCAGCCCGTAGGCGACGTTCTCGTACACGGTCTTCCAGGGAAACAGCCCGAAATGCTGGAACACCATGGCGACGCCGGCGATCGGTTGCGTCACCCGCTCTTGGCCGACCCAGATCTCTCCGGCATCCACCGGCAGCAAGCCATCGACGCAGCGTAGAAGCGTGGTCTTGCCGCAGCCCGAGGGGCCGACGATGGCGACGATCTCGCGCTCGCCGACGTCGAACTCGATATTGCGGAAGACCTCGAGCGTGCCGTAATGCTTGCCGAGGTCGCGGATACGAATGCGCGGTTCACCTTTGCTGCCGCGCTTCGCGGGAGCCGGACTTTTGGCGGAGGCCGCCGTCGATTGCCTGTTCACTCGGCTGCCTGTGTTTCTGGTTTGATGTTGATCTTGGCCCAATAGTCGGCGGCCTGTTTGGAGCGCTTGAGCGCTTCTTCCGTTTCAAAACCCGGCGCCATCGAGGCGTCGGTGCCCGCCAGAATCTGGTGATGCTCGATGTTCAGCGTGCGCAGCCAGCGCTGCTGACCCATGGTGAGCGCGACGAAATAGCCGATCTCGACCAGCTCGGGCTCGCTGAAATACTTGTGCAGCCGCGCCCAGAACGCGTCGTCGGTGGGCAGATCCCAGGTGATCGCCTCGGCGTAAGAGAGCGCCGCCTTCTGCCGCTCGTCGTAGCGGGCGGAGCTTTCGAAGTTGATCAGGTCGGAATAGTCGTCTTCCTTGAGCCCCGATTTCGCCGCCTTGATCGAGCGCTGATTGCCGCAGAACTCGCACAGCACCGAGCGCGACACGTAGATACGGCATAATTCCTTGATCTTGTGTTCGGCGACGCCGTTCTTGAACACGTCGCGCCAGCTATTGGCGAACGACCAGAACACCGCCGGCACATGCGCGCGCACCGCCTGGCTTTCCGGCCGCGGCGTGCCTTCGCGGGCGCAGCGTGCGAACTCTTCGACCATGGCAGGGTCGTTGACCGTTGCCGGGTCGACATAACTGATGCGGGGCTTCGCCATCCGCGCTTCCTCCTTATTATGACCGCGCCGGAGCCGGCGCGGCGGTCGTCTTGGGATCGACGGTTGCATGTTGCCGCAACCGTGCCGCCCGGGCAATGTCAGCGCCGCCGCCATAAACCACGCTTTGGTCTTGACGATGGCGCGCCGCTCTGTCTCGCGGCGGCACGGCGTGGGCGCAAGCCGGTCATTGCAGGGCTTCGCTGTTCGTTAGGCTAAACCGAACGTTACGGCGCCGACCTCAATGCGCCGCAGTATTGTTAATGACGCTAAAGGTTACTCTAAATGCAACGCGCTGGCGATACCGATCGTCAACAATAGTAATTCAGCGACTCTTCAGCATAGCGCGAATTGCGCAGGCCATTTTAGTAATTCAATACATTCTGCCCCCGTAGTCTCGCCGCAATACACCGCGGAACAGCGGGACGCGTCAAACGGGGCCAAAACAGTGCGTGCCAGCACCATCGTCATGATCGGGTTCGCCGTCGTGTTCGGCCTGCTCGCCGTGTTCATCGCTCAAGCCTGGCTCAACAACCAAGCCGATCAGCGGGCGAAGAACTATCATCCGGTCAATCAGGTGGTTTCGACGGAGACCATTGTCGTTGCCAAGAAGCCGCTGCGCTTCGGCACCGCGCTCAACGCATCGATGCTGGAGGAAGTGGCGTGGCCGTCGAAGGCGCTGCCGGCCGGCGCCTTCGGCAAGATCGCCGATGTGCTCAAGGGCGGCAGCCGCGTCGTGCTGGCGGCGATCGAGACCAACGAGCCGGTGCTGGCGGTGAAGATCACCGGGCCCGGCCAGCGCGCGACGCTGTCGGCGCTGGTGCATCCCGGCATGAAGGCCGTCACCATCCGCGTCAACGACGTGGAAGGCACCGGCGGCTTTGTGCTGCCGGGCGATCGCGTCGATGTCGTGCTCACGCGCCAGCTCGAAAAAGGCGCGGCGACCACGCAAGTCATTTTGCAGGACGCGCGCGTGCTGGCGGTCGACCAGAGCGCCGACGAGCGCGCGATCAAGGCTTCGGTCGCCAAATCGGTGACGCTCGAGGTCAGCACCGTTGCCGCGCAGAAAATTCGGCTGGCGTCCTCGGTCGGCAGCCTGTCGCTGTTGCTACGCAAGGCCGGCGACAGCGGCGAGACGAACACGCACCAGGTCACGCTCAAGGATCTGCTTAGCGGCGTGATGGGTGACGGCAATACGACGACCATAACCGTGACGCGGCCGTCGTCGAAACAGGATTACACCGTGCCGATCGAGCAGAGAGAAAAGCGATGGGGTCTCTGCTTTGACCGGCCAAAAGCAGGCAGCACGCTAACAGAACGATGATGTCTTAATCAGGGGTGGGGTGTCGTGACAAACAACAATGACCATGCCGTCGGCTTTTCCTGGCGGCGCGCGGACAGGAAGCTTCAACGCGGCAACTGGCTGATCGACCTGGCGATTGCTTTGGCGATTGCGCTGGTGGCAACGTTGCTGTGCACGATCGACGATGCTTCGGCGGTACAGCGCAGCATCCGGATCGTCGGTGCCGATCACACCGCGATGGTGAGCGTCACGGTCGGCAAGTCGCTGGACCTGCGCACCGACTCGAGCTTCGTCAACATCTCGGTCGGCGATCCTGACGTTGCCGACGTCAATCCGCTCACCGACCACACGCTGTCGATCCTCGCCAAGAAGATCGGCACCACGCGCGTCTCGGTCTATGCCGAGGACAAGAAGCTGATCGGCATCTTCGACGTGGAGGTAACCTACGACGTCACCCGGCTGACCAATGAGCTGCACCGCGTTTTCCCGGGCGCGCGCATGCGGGCGTCCTCGGTCAACGGCCGCATCATGCTCACCGGCGAGGTGCCCGACGCCGTCACGCTCGACAAGGCGGTGACCATCGCGCGCCAGTTCGGGCCTGAAATCATCAATTCGGTCAGTGTGATGTCGCCGCAGCAGGTCTTGCTGGAGGTGCGCTTCATCGAGATTTCGCGCAACGCCGGCCGCGATCTGGGCGTGCAGTGGAACCGTTTCGGCCAACACAGCATCGCCAATGTCGGCAACGCGGTGCCGGCCGGCGGCCTGCCGCTGACGGCCTCCAATATCGCCAGCGAAACGGCGGCGGGCGTGCTCTCCGGCGCCACGCCGTTCGGCTTCCTGATCGGGCGATTGGTGGCGAGCGGGGTCTCCACCGACGTCATGATCAACGCGCTCGAGCAGAAGGGCATCGCCCGCAGCCTGGCCGAGCCGAATCTGGTCGCGCTCTCCGGCGATACCGCGAGCTTCCTCGCCGGCGGCGAATATCCCATTCCGGTCGCCGGCCAGTACGGCAGCGTCACCGTCGACTACAAGAAATACGGCGTCGGCCTTGCTTTCACGCCGACCGTGCTCCGCCGCGGCCTGATCAACATGAAGATCGAGCCGGAGGTGAGCCAGATCGACACCACGCATGCGGTCGCGGTGGCGAACGGCATCACCGTGCCGGCGCTGATCGTGCGCCGTGCCTCCACCACGGTGGAGCTGCGCGACGGCCAGAGCTTCGTCATCGGCGGGCTGCTGCAGAGCGACAACAAGAACGCCATCGAGCAACTGCCTTGGCTCGGCAGCATTCCGGTACTGGGCACGCTGTTCTCTTCGAAGTCCTATCAGAAGAACGAGACCGATCTCGCCATCATCGTCACGCCGCACCTCGTGCGGCCGACGCGCCCGGGCGACGTGGTCAAGGCGCCGACCGACGACACGCTGCCGCCCAACGACGTCGACTTCTTCTTGCTGGGCAAGAACGAGGTCACGCGGGCGAAGGCGCGCTCGCTTACGCCGGTCACGGCCCGCATCGCTGCGGCCGAGGCGCGGCCGTTTACCGGACACATGCTCGACATGCCAAGGGGGATTTCCGATGCGGCCGTTCAGTAAAGTCACCGGCGCGCTTGCGCTCGCCACCATGCTTGCCGCGCTCAGCGGCTGCTCGGAATATCTCGACCGGCGCGACACCATCGCACTGAGCGGGGGCAATGCGGTTGCCACCGACAAGGTCGTGCAGATGGTCGACCCGTGGCCGCGCGCCAGCGCCGACAAGAACATCGCCTTCAACGGACCGAAAATGCAGAGCGCGGTCGAGCGCTATCGCACCAATCGCGTCATTCCGCCGGCCGGCAGCGGCACCTCCGCCGCCTATCAGCCCGCGCAGAACCCGAACGCGGCGGCACCGAGCAGCAACAACACGCCGCTCGGGCCGACCGTGAATCAGTCCGCAACGGTGAAATAGCGAGACTACGGAACGCCCATGCGTATCGCTCGCACCGGCAATGACAATCGAACGCGCGTGGTGGTCGTTACCGCCGACGCCGAGTTCGATCGTTTGGCCCGCGCCACGTTCGGTACCAGCAGCCAGATCGACCTCAGCCTCGCAAGCGGGCCGCTGAGCGCGCTCGGCGACACGCTGGCGCTCGCCGACGCCACCGTCGTCGTGGTCGACCTCGATGCCGGGCGCGAAGAGGAGATGGCGGCGCTGGCGCGGCTGATGGCGCGCGTCGGTGCCTGGCCGCCGGTGATCGCGGTGACGCAGAGTTTCGACGAGAACGTCGCCCGCACCTTGCTGCAGATGCGCGTCGCCGACTTCCTGGTGAAGCCGGTCGAGCCGGTCAATCTGGTGCGCACGTGCGCGCGCGTCACCAAGGCCGGCGGCAACGAGAATACCGAAGCGCAGATCTATACTTTCCTGCCCGCGGTCGGCGGCGCCGGCGTAACCACGCTGGCGGTGCAGACCGCCATGTTGCTGCTCAATAGCGGCGGCACGCGCGGCCGTCCGTCCACCTGCCTGGTCGATCTCGATTTCCAGCACGGCTGTGTTGCCGACTATCTCGATCTCGAGCCACGCCTCAATCTGGCGGAGATCGAGCCGCGGCCAGACCGGTTCGACCGTCAATTGCTGGAGGTGATGCTGTCCCATCACGCCTCCGGCCTCGCCGTGGTTGCCGCGCCAAACCGGCCGGCCGAAATGCGTTCGTTCGATTCCGACGTGGTGACGCGTCTGCTCGACCTGGTGTCGAGCAATTTCGAATATGTCGTGTTCGACATGCCGCGCACCTGGTTCGCCTGGACCGATAGCGTGCTGCTCGGCTCCAACAAACTGTTCATTGTCAGCGAGACCACGGTGCCGGCGCTGCGCCACGCCAAGCAATTGGTGGTGGCGATGAAGGAACGGCTGGGCGAAGGCCCCAATCCGCAGGTCATTGTCAATCGCTTCCACCAGAACTTTTTCGGCTCCGGCCTGCGCCGCGCCGATCTGGAGCAGGCGCTCGGCGACGCTTACGTCGGCTGCATTCCCAACGATTATGCCTTGGTGCGGGAAGCGATCGACCGCGGCGTGCCGCTGGAAGAGGTCAAGTCTGGCAACAAGATCACCGCGCAACTCAAGAAGTTGATACTGGCGCAGCCGGCCGGCAAGCCCGCCGCCGCCAAGCCCGCCGCGATGATGAAGAAGCTCAAGCTCGTAGGCGCGCGATAGCGCCGGGCTGACGTTTGGAAACGATCATGCGTAAGGCTGAGGACTGAGATGGCCGGCCGTTTCACCACCCGACGCGTCGCCGGTCCCGATCTGGTGCCGGCGATCGAGGACGCCGCGCCGGTGACGTCCGCCAGCGTGCCGTGGGCGGTGCTGCCGGACGCCGCGGCCAATGTCGCCGCGCCGGAGCAGCGGGACGTCAATCCCCTGCACAGCGACAAGCTGCTCGACGCCAAGGTGCGGCTGCACCGCCGGCTGATCGAAGAGATCAACCTGTCGGCGCTGGAACAGCTGCCGGAGGAGCAGATCCACGCCCACGTGCAGCAACTCGTCGCGAAATACGTGATGGTCGAGCGACTGGCGCTCAACGGCGAGGAGCTCGAGGAGTTCGTCTCCGAAATCCTCGACGAGATGACCGGCCTCGGGCCGCTCGAGCCGCTGCTCAAGGACCCCAGCATCAGCGATATCCTGATCAACGGTCATGAATGCGTCTATGTCGAGCGCGGCGGCATGCTCGAGCCGCTGGCGGTGCGCTTCAAGGACGAGCAGCACCTGCTGCGCATCATCAACAAGATCGTCTCGGCGGTCGGCCGCCGCGTCGACGAATCGCATCCGCTCTGCGACGCCCGCCTGCTCGACGGCTCGCGCGTCAACGTGGCGGTGCGGCCGATCGGCGTCGACGGCCCGCTGGTGTCGATCCGCAAATTCTCCAAGAAGCCGCTCAATCTCGGCAAGCTGGTCGAGGTCGGCGCCTTGCGCCCGCCGATGGCCGACCTGCTGGCGGCGGCGGTCAAAGCGCGCATCACCACCATCATTTCCGGCGGCACCGGCTCCGGCAAGACCACCATGCTCAACGCGCTCTCCGCCTTTATCTCGGAGAAGGAGCGCCTGATCACCATCGAAGACGCCGCCGAACTGCAGCTGCAGCAGCCGCATGTCGGGCGCATGGAGACGCGGCCGCCCAACATCGAAGGCAAGGGCGAAATCCGCCAGCGCGAACTGGTCAAAAACGCGCTGCGCATGCGGCCCGACCGCATCATCCTCGGCGAGTGCCGCGGCGAAGAAGCCTTCGACATGTTGCAGGCCATGAATACCGGCCACGAAGGCTCGATGGCCACCATCCACGCCAACACGCCGCGCGACGCCATTTCGCGTCTGGAACAGATGATCGGCATGGCCGGCCTGCCGATGACCATCGCCTCGATCCGCGGCCAGATCGGCGCCGCCATCCAGCTCATCGTGCAGCTGTCGCGCCAGTCCGACGGCAAGCGCAAGGTTACCTCGATCGCCGAGGTCACGGGGCTCGAAGGCGACATCATCCAGATGCAGGAAATCTTCAAATTCGTGCGCACCGGCACCGCGCCGGACGGCACGGTGCAGGGGCATTTCCAGGCCACCGGCGTGCGCCCGCGCTTCCTCACTCATCTGGTCAATCTGGGCATCAAGATTCCCGGCAGCTATTTCGATCCGACGCAGCCTTTGTGAGCGCTGCCATGAAGCATTTGTTCGAGTTCAATTCGATCTATCTGTTCTACCTGCTCATCGGCTTCTCGGCGGCGATGTTCGCGGAAGGCGCCTATCTTCTGCTCTACAACAAGGCCTCCTACCGCAAGAACATCAATCGTCGGCTCAAGGTCCTGGAGAACAAGCCGGACCGCGAAAGCGTGCTGGTGCAATTGCGGCGCGAGCGCGGGCTGACCTCGAGCGGCGAATACCGGCTGCCGCTCCTGAACCTCAACCAGCTCATCTTGCAATCCGGCCTGAGCTTCGGCTTCGGCAAGATGGTCGTATTCGTCGTGCTGGCCATGCTGGCGGCCTTCGCCGGCGTCATGACCTACGACCACAAGCTGTCGCACGCGCTGTTGGCCGCGCCAATCGTCGGCGTGGTGCTGCCCTATTTCGTGCTGCGCGTTCTGCGCGCGCGCCGGCAGAGGAAGTTCAGCGCACAATTCCCCGACGCCATCGACATCATCGTGCGCTCTTTGCGCGCCGGCCACCCGGTGCCGGTCGCCATCGGCATGGTGGCGCGCGAGGAGGGCGACCCGATCGGCAGCGAATTCGGCATCGTCACCGACGAGATCACCTACGGCGCGGATCTGGAAACCGCCATGCGCAATTTGTATTTCCGCGTCGGCACCGAAGACCTGCCGCTGTTCGTCACCGCGGTGGCGATCCAGGGCTCGACCGGCGGCAATCTCGGCGAAATCCTGGAGAACCTGTCGGGCGTCATCCGCCAGCGCTTCAAGATGCGGCGCAAGATCAAGGCGCTGGCGGCGGAAGGCCGCGCCTCGGCGCTGATTCTGTCGTCGCTGCCGATCGGCATGTTCGCGGTGATCAATTTCGTGGCGCCGGATTTCTACGCCAACGTCTGGAACGAGAGCCTCACCAAGATCTGCCTGGCGATCGCCGGCGCGTGGATGGGCGTCGGCAATATCATCATGTTCCGCATGGTCAATTTCCGGATCTGAGCGATGAGCGCAATCACCGATCTCATCGACAGTATCCTGCACGACAACACCAATATGTTGGTGGCGCTCTTGGTGTTCCTCGCCGCCGGCACGCTTGCCTTCTCGATCATGGCGGTGGTGCGCGTGCGCGGCGCCGTCAAGAATCGCACGACCCGCATCGTCATGGACGAGCGCGAGCGCGCGGAAAACGCCAAGCGCTCGTTGCGCTATTCCAGCGTCAAGGCGGTGACGCAGCTTATCGAATACACCACCAAGCACTACGCCAGCACCAACAGCGACGCCATGAAGGTGCTGCGCACGCGGCTGATCCAGGCCGGCATCTACGATCCGGGCGCGGTCGCGATGTTCTTTGTCGGGCGCGCGCTGCTCGCGGTCTTGATTGCAGGCGCGCTGTTCTTCTTTTTGCCGCACTTCGTGCCGCGCGGCACCTCGCTGTTCTGGCTCATCATCATGGGCGGCGGCATGGCCGGCTATGTCGGCCCCAGCTTCTACATCGACAAGCGCATCTCGGCGCGCCGGATCGAGCACCGCGCCGGCTTTCCCGACTTCATGGATTTGCTGGTGGTGTGCGCCGATTCCGGCCTGTCGATGGAAGCTTCGCTCGAGCGGGTCGGGCGCGAGATGGGCGACAGCTACCCCTCGCTCACCGCCAACATCCATATGACCAATCTGGAAATCCGCGCCGGCCGCGCGCTCAAGGATGCGCTCGAGCGCTTCGCCTCGCGCCTGGCGCTGGAGGAGGCGCGCGCCTTCGCGGTGCTGATCAACCAGTCGATCGATCTCGGCTCCTCGATCACCGACGCGCTCAGGGTCTACTCGGACGACATGCGCCACAAGCGGCTCTCGCTCGCCGAGGAAAAGGCCTACGCGCTGCCGGTCAAGCTGTCGCTGCCGATGATGATCTGCATCTTCCCGGTGCTGTTCGTGGTGATCATGCTGCCGGTTTATGTGAAGATTCACACCGGCCACTATTGATTGGCGGCCGCCCGCCGCCCCGCGCTGCAACTCTGAACAATTTCTTAACCAAACTCTCCTAGCGTGACCCCGTTACCCGGGGGTCCCACACAGGCTTTGTTCATGCGTATCGGAGTGGCCCTGCTTGTTGCGGCGGCTGGCCTGTGGCTGGCGGGGTGCAGCACATCCAAAAACCTGGCCGACGCCTCGGCGGCAAAGCCGGGCGATGCCTTCGCCTCGGCGCCGGTCGCCACCAGCAGCGTGCCGCCGCCGCTCGGCGTGCCGCAGGAGTTGGAAGTCGGGCTGCTCGGCGGCGATCCTCACGACGACCTCAATCTCGGCAAGAAGCAGTATCGCCACGGCAATTACGGCCTGGCCGAGAGATATTTCCGCCGCGCTGTCGAGTTTCATCCGCGCGACGCCGAAGCCTGGCTCGGTCTGGCGGCGAGCTGCGACCGCCTGCGCCGCTTCGATCTCGCCGACCGCGCTTATAAGCAGGCGATCGGAATCGTCGGCCCGACGGTCCCGATCCTCAACAACCAGGGCTTTTCCTACATGTTGCGCGGCGACTACGTGCGCGCACGCGCCAAGCTGCGCGAAGCCCTGCGCAAGAGCCCCGGCAACAAATACGTGCTCAATAATCTGGCGCTGCTGAATGAGGGCACGCGGCTGGGCAAGGGGATTGAGTACCCTTAACAACGTACCCCTCGGCGCCGAGGCCGCCGCCTGACCGGTATTGCGACCTATTGCATCGGCCGTCCGGGCTACCGGACGGCCGATCGCGTTGATACATGAGGATGGGGGTGCCGGCTTGCCGTCCGGCGGCATCACAGGGATAAATGGCCTCATGTTCGCATCGTTACGTAAATTGGTTTCCGAATTCGCCGATGGCGACAAGCATCCCAGTCGCTTCGACGACAGCGATTATCGGCTGTCGGCGGCCGCGCTGCTGGTGCATGCCGCGGGCATCGACGGCAATGTCTCGCAGGCCGAGCGCGACAAGCTGCGCGCGCTGATCAAGCAGCGCTTCGCCCTCGACGACAGTGCGACCGACGAACTGGTCGCCGAGGCGACCGAGGTCGAGCAGGAATCCGTCGATCTTTACCGCTTCACGTCCAAGCTCAACCGGTCGCTCGACGAGCAAGGCCGCGCGCGCGTGATCGAGATGATGTGGGAAATCGTCTATGCCGACGGCGTGGTCACCGAATTCGAGAACAATCTGATCTGGCGCGCCGCCGATCTGCTCGGCATTTCCGGGCGCGAGCGCATCGCCTTGCGCGCGCGTGTGGCAAGCCGCTCATGAGCGAGCTTCGTCCGGTCACGCTCATCACCGGCGCGTCGGCCGGCATCGGCGTCGCATTGGCGCGGGTGTTTGCGCGCAACGGGCATGCTCTCGCGCTGGTGGCGCGGCGCGAGGACCGGCTGCAGAAGCTGGCCGACGAGATCGCCGGCACCGGTGCGCGCAGGCCGCTGGTGATCGTCGCCGATCTGGCGAAGCCGGACGCCGGGCGAACCGTCGGCGAAGCGCTCAAGGCGCAAGGGGCTGAGCCGCAATACGTGGTCAACAATGCCGGCTTCGGCTTGGTCGGGCTTGCCGCCATGCGCGACCGCGACGAAGAGCTGGCGATGATCGACGTCAACATGCGCGCGCTCACCGATCTGTCGCTCGCCTTTGTCGACAGCCTGGCGCGCCATAACGGCGGCGTGCTCAATGTCGGCTCGATGGCCGGATTTCTGCCGGGCCCCGGCATGGCGGTCTATTACGCGAGCAAAGCCTATGTGCTGTCGTTCAGCGAGGCCCTGCACAGCGAACTGAAAGCCCGCGGCGTGCGGGTGACCGTGGTCTGTCCCGGTCCGGTGCCGACCGAATTTGCCGAGCGCGCCGGCCTCAAGGAATCGCTGGCGCCCGGCGTCCTCACCCAGACCGCCGAGCATGTGGCCGAAGAAGGCTATCGCGGCTTGATGCGCGGCCAGCGCGTGGTCGTCCCGGGCCTCGCCAACAAGCTGGTCAGCCTGCTGATTCGCGTTGTCCCGCGGCGCATTTTGCTGGCGGCGGTGGATTCGCGGCAGTCGCGACGCAGGTCCGCGCAGCGGACATAGCCGCTATCGGGGCCGCGTGTTGCAAACACCGGCAAAGCCGTTACTCATAATCGGCGCGTGACGCCGCGCCCAACCGCCATGCAGAAGCCGGTCCTCATCATCTTGCACCAGGAGCATTCCTCGCCCGGCCGCGTCGGGCAGATGCTGACCAAGCTCGGCTATCCGCTCGACATCCGCCGGCCGCGCTTCGACGATCCGCTGCCGGAAACCATGGACGAGCATGCCGGCGCGGTGATCTTCGGCGGCCCGCAGAGCGCCAACGACAACGAGGATTTCGTCAAGCGCGAGATCGACTGGATCGGCGTGCCGCTGCGCGACCAAAAGCCTTATCTCGGCATTTGCCTGGGCGCGCAGATGATGGCGCTCCAGCTCGGCAGCCGCGTCACGCCGCATCCGCAGGGCCACGCCGAGGTCGGCTATTATCCGATCCGCCCGACCGAAGCCGGCCTCAAAATCTGCGCCGAGTGGCCCGACCACGTCTATCAATGGCACCGCGAGGGCTTTGCGCTGCCGGCCGGCGGCGAATTGCTGGCGCAAGGCGAGGGCGACGTGTTCGCCGTGCAGGCCTTCCGCTACGGCACCGGCTATGCACTGCAATTCCACCCGGAAGTGACCCACGCCATGATGTACCGCTGGCTGGTGCGCGGGGCTCACCGCATGGAATTGCCGGGCGCCAAGCAGCGCGCCGACCACATCGCCGACCGCGCCGTGCATGATTTTGCATCGCGCAATTGGCTGGCGGCCTTCCTCGACCACTGGCTCGGCCGCGCGCCGGCCGATCAGCAGACCGCGCCCGCCGGCTGAGGCCGTCAGCCATTGACAAAACCCGACGCGGCCATGATCGATAGTGCTGGGTATCGGAGGAGTCGGGGACCAACGCACGGAGGCGTGCGGGTGCTCAAGCGCGAAAGAAAGCGGCCTATTCCCGCGCCGGTCACGCCGGCGCTCGGCGGCGTGCTGCAGGCATCGGATGGCCTGCTTGAGCTTCTGCCCATCGCCACCTTCATCTGCGACGCCCAAGGTACCATCCTCCAGTACAACCGACGGGCGATCGCAGATCTGGGGCCGTCGCCCTGAGCCGGGTGAAACGCACGACCAGTTCGCCAAGGGCGCCCGCTACTTCGATATCGACGGTAATCCATTGCAGCACTCCGAGCTCGCCGAGGTGCTGGCGACCGGCAAGCCGGCGCGCGAGGTCGAGCGTATCGTCGAGCGTTGGGACGGCTCGCGCGTGATCATGTCGTTCAATATCGATCCGCTGCGCGACGCCGAAGGCGAGATAATCGGCGCGGTCAATTGTTTTCTCGATATCACCGAGCGCAAGCGGACGGACGCCGTGCTGGCGCAATCGCGCAAGCAGGCGCTCGAGCAGGAACAGCGCTTAGCCGCGACCTACGAGCACGCCTCCATCGGCATTTCGGAAATAGCGCCGGACGGC
This sequence comes from uncultured Alphaproteobacteria bacterium, assembly GCA_963727555.1. Classification (GTDB taxonomy): domain Bacteria; phylum Pseudomonadota; class Alphaproteobacteria; order Rhizobiales; family Xanthobacteraceae; genus Pseudolabrys. The sequence continues at coordinate 127,076 of CAVSGT010000003.1, forward strand.
AAGTTCCTGCGTGTCAACGAGGCGATCGCCTCGATCACCGGCTACAGCCGCGAACATCTGCTCGCCCGTCGGCTGTACGCCCATACCCATCCCGACGATGCCGATGCCGACCGTGAGGCGTTCCGCAAGCAGGTTGCCGGCGAATTGGAATTTTATTCGGTGGAGAAGCGCTACGTGCGCAAGGATGGGCGGGTGATCTGGGTTTCGGTGCGCTCATCGCCGGTGCGCGACCCCGACGGGCAGCTGCTCTATCTGGTGCGGGTGGTGCAGGACGTCACCGAGCGCAAGGCGGCCGAAAGCCGGCAGAAACTGTTGATCGACGAATTGAATCACCGGGTGAAGAACACGCTCGCCACCGTGCAGTCGCTGGCCTCGCAGAGCGCGCGCGGCGCCGTTACGCCGGAAGCGTTCCGCGAGCGTTTCGAGGGGCGGCTGATCGCGCTGTCCAAGGCGCACAATCAGCTCACCTTGCATCATTGGGAGAGCGCGGAATTGCGCGAGCTGTTGTCGGCGAGTTTGGCGCCCTATGCCGGCGCCAGCGAGCGCGTGGTATTGCGCGGCGAAGACGTGGTCCTGCGTCCGCGCGCCGTGCTCACCTTGGCGATGGCGTTCCATGAGCTGACCACCAATGCGGTCAAATACGGCGCGCTGTCGGTGCCGGGCGGGCGCGTCGAGATCCGCTGGCAGCCGATCGACGCGCAAGGCGACGGCACATCGGGGCTGCGCATCGAATGGGAGGAGCGGGACGGCCCGCCGGTGAGCGAGCCGGAACGGCGCGGTTTCGGGACGACGTTGATCGAACGCGGCGTCGCCGGCGACCTCGACGGCCGCGTCACGCTGGCCTTCGCGCCGGAAGGCGTGCGTTGCGCGATTGAAATTCCGCTCGGCTCGGCGGCCGTCGATAGCCGGCCGGCGGGCGAGGACTGGTCGATCTGAAAGAGCCCGGGGGTAAACCGACATGATGACATCGATTTTGGCACTGCTGGCCTTGAGTTCGTACTTCTTGTGGCGGCGCAAGGCCCATTGGGGCTGGGCCGCGGTGATGGTCGTATTGCTCATCGGCATCGTCATTTTCGTGCGTGACGTCGACTTCACCTCGAGCTTGGGGGTGCAGCTATGAAAGCAGGGGCCCTTTCGCCGGAGCTTGCCCGCGTCCTCAACTTCATCGGCCTGATGGCGATGCTCGCCGTGCTGCTGGGCGCCTACGGCTATCAATTTTATTATCGCGAGCTTCCCTGCACGTTGTGTCTTCTGCAGCGCGTCGCCATGATCGCGGTCGCATTCGGGGCGGCGATGAACGTGATGCTTGGCCCCGACCCCCGCCACTACGGCGTCTGTCTCGTTTCGGCCGTGTTCGGGGGCGCCATATCGATTCGGCAAACGATGCTGCACATCAATCCCTTCTTTGACACGGCAACCGCGAAGCCGACGCTGTCGGCGACGGCAAACCCGCCCTTCGGCCATGCGGTCATGGGTCTCGATCTCTATGTCTGGGGCGTCGTGCTGTTCGGCGTGGTCATCCTGGCGGTCGGCGTCGTGCTGTTGTTCCGCGGGCAGTTCAAGCCGGTCGCCACCGAGCCGGATTGGCTCACGCGCCTTGCCGCCGTCGGCGCCGGAACGCTGTTCATCGTGGCGGCACTGCAGACGCTGACCACGTTCATGGAGTGCGGCTTCGGGGATTGCCCCAACAACGGCGGCTGGACGTGGTGGCTCTTCGGTTGAGTTTCGATCCTCAAAGAACCGGCACCGCGTCGCCGCTCACATAAAGGATCGATCGTGCACTGCACCAAAGCCTCGGCTATCTTTTGGCGGCGCCCGCACCGCTGAAACCGCCCGCGAATTGGTCGTACTGAATGAAATGTAACGGAAATATTTCACTTTGGTGGCTGACAAGTCATAATTCAGACGCGTCCACCGCGGCATTTTTCCTCAGCGGACTTTTCGATATGCTCGGGGAGTGCGATAGATACGCTCGCCGTGTTAATTGCTGCGGATCGGCGAACGAGTACAATTGAGGGCGTAGACTTCGCCCCAGGTACAATGGAGGCGTTACATGTTGAAGCGTTTGACTCTATGCGGCCTGACGGCTGCGGCTTTATCGTTTGGACTCAATGCGGCTGCCAACGCCGCTGTGGTCAATCCTTCGTTGGGCGCGGCCGCGGGTGAAAGCTCGGCTGTCACCCCGATCCACTGGGTTTGCGGTCCGCGTCGTTGCGCCTGGATCCCGCAATACGCCGGGCCGATCGTCGTCCATCCGTACATGCGCGCTTGGGTGCCGCCGCCCAAGCCCCATTGCAACTATGTCCGCGGCCGTCGTGGCCGCTGGGTGCTCGTGTGTCCGTAAGGGCCTTTGCCAGTCAAGGAGGTGTTCTATGTTGAAGCGATCGATCTTTCTTGGTTTGTTGGCCGGCGCCTTGCTGCAGGGATTTAGCGTCAAAGCCGATGCGGCCACCGCGAATCCGTCGCTCGGTAATGTTGCTGCCGATCTTTCCGGCGTGACCGACGTGCGTTGGCTGTGCGGTCCGTATCGGTGTGCGTGGATTCCCAATTACCGTGGCAAGGTCGTGATCTATCCACATATGCGAGTCTGGGTGCGGCCGCCGTCCCCGCATTGCTACTATCAGCGCGGCTTCTTCGGAAGATGGAAGCTGGTCTGCCCGTGACGAGACGCGCGGCGTGGGCGAAGAGTTGATCGCCAGCCAAGCCGTCTAGACCTCGAAATGAAATGCCCGCCGTCGCTCCTTCCGAGCGATGGCGGGCCGATTTCGTGTTTGGTCTGACCTGCCAGCCGAAGCCCCGAGGCAGCGAAGGCTGGTGGAGCCGAGGGGATTTGAACCCCTGACCTCCTCATTGCGAACGAGGCGCTCTCCCAACTGAGCTACGGCCCCGCCGAGCAGCAACGGAAAAAAGCGGCCGTTGCGCGACAAATTGCGGCGAGTGGGCGCCATTTAGGGCCGGGGTTTTGGGCTGTCAAGGACGCTTGGCCGCGCCCCCTTTTCCTGGGCCCGGCAAGCGGCTATTCGTGACTTCGGCGAGTCGACGGAGCGCGCGATGAATCCCTTTTTATGGCTCATTGATACGATCATCAACATCTACATCTGGATTTTGATCGCGTCGGCGGTGCTGTCCTGGCTGATTGCCTTCAACGTGGTGAACACGCGCAATCAGATCGTGGCCGGGGTCGGCGAATTTCTCTATCGCGTCACCGAGCCGGCGCTGCGGCCGATCCGCAATATGCTGCCGAACCTGGGCGGCATCGATATCTCGCCGGTCATCTTGATCATCGGCCTGCTGTTCCTGCGGCAATTGATTTTCTGGATCTACGTCCGGCTGTTCATCTAGCGCATGTCGACGCGCCGGCCGTGGACGCTTACCGGCGACGGCGTGACGGTTTCGCTGCGGCTCACCCCCAAAGGTGGGCGTGATGCCATCGACGGCATCGCGACCTTGGCCGACGGGCAACCGGTGCTCAAGGTTCGGGTGACCGCCGCGCCAAGCGAAGGCGAGGCCAACGCGGCGCTGGTGCGGCTGATCGCCAAGGCCCTGCGCGTCCCGCCGCGCACCGTCACGCTTGCCGCCGGTGCGAGCTCGCGCATCAAGCGATTGGCGATTTCGGGCGACGGCCCAACTTTGATGGCGATGCTGGAAAAACTCTGCAAGTAGCGATTGTCATGCCCGGCGCAGGCAAGGCATCCAGTAAACACCGCCCTTGCGATATAATTTGCAGGCGTTAGTGGTTACTGGGTCCCCGCTTTCGCGGGGACGACAAAGGTGGAGCATGAGCGCACGCATCATCGGTGGCAAAGCGATCGCGGCGGACTTGCGCGGCAAGGTGACCGACGCCGTGCACCGCTTGCGCCGCGACCGCGGCATCGTACCGGGCATCGCGGTCGTCATGGTCGGCAACAATCCCGCCAGCGAAGTCTATGTGCGCAACAAGGCGAAAGCGGTGGCCGAATCCGGCATGCACCCGTTCGACCGCAAGCTGCCGGCGAGCGCCAGCGAAACCGAACTGATCGATCTCATTGCCACGCTCAATGCCGACCCCGAGGTCAACGGCATTCTGGTGCAATTGCCGTTGCCGGCGCACATCGACGCGCAAAGGACGATCGCGACCATCGATCCGGAAAAGGACGTTGACGGCTTCCACCCGCTCAATGCCGGCCGGCTCGCCAGCGGCTTGCCCGGCTTGGTGCCGTGCACGCCGGTCGGCTGCCTGATCCTGGCCAAGACCGTGCATGCCTCGCTCGCCGGGCTGGAAGCGGTGGTGGTCGGCCGCTCCAATATCGTCGGCAAGCCGGTGGCGCAGTTGCTGCTGCAGGAGGACGCCACGGTCACCATCGCGCATTCCAAGACGCGCGACCTCGCCGAAATCTGCCGGCGCGCCGATGTGCTGATCGCCGCGATCGGGAAGCCCGAGTTCATCCGCGGCCACTGGCTCAAGCCGGGCGCGACGGTGATCGACGTCGGCATCAATCGCATGCCGGGCGTGGGCGGCAAGGCGCGCATCGTCGGCGACGTGGCCTTTGCCGAAGCCTCGGAAGTCGCCGGCGCCATCACGCCGGTGCCGGGCGGTGTCGGCCCGATGACGATTGCGTGCCTGCTGCTCAACACGCTGCGCGCGGCCTGCATGCAGAATGGATTGCCGCCGCCGATGGTTTGATCCTCATGGTGAGGAGCGCGGCGCAGCCGCGCGTCTCGAACCATGCGGCCCCGACCCACGAGGCCTGCATCCTTCGAGACGCCCGCTACGCGGGCTCCAGGATGAGGATCGAGCGCACAGTTTGTCGCGAGATGCTCAGGCCTGCCAGGCGTAGGCGACCTTGTCGAGGCTCTTTGAGCCGAAGCGCTCCGAGGAGCGCGCCACCGCGCGGCCGCCGAGCGCGCGGTAAAATTCCACCGCCGGCTCGTTGTCGGAGAGCGCCCATACCACCAGGCTCTTCAGCCCGCTCTGCATCATGTCCTTGCGCGCGGCGTTGAACAGGCGGCGGCCGAAGCCGAGGCCCTGGAATTCCGGGCGCAGATAAAGCTCGTAGACTTCGCCGTCATAAAACAGGCTGCGCGCGCGGTTGCGGCCGTAATTGGCGTATCCGGCGATCTGCTCGCCGAACTGCAGGATGGTAATGCGGCTGCCCTTGCGAATCGCCGAATCCCACCAGTCCGGCCCGCGCCGGTTGATCAGCTTGTCGAGCTCGTTGCCGGGAATAATGCCCTGATAGGCCGTGCGCCAGGCCTCGTCATGCGTGCCGGCGACCGCCGTCGCATCGGACGGCTTGGCGCGGCAAATCTCTATCAGGGTCGTACTCATTTGCGAATTCAAGCAATGAACTTCGCGCGCTTCAAGCCCTATCGTTAACGATAGGTTAGCAGTGTGGATTACGGGCCACAGGCGATCAAAAATCCATGATTAGCGAGGCAAATCGCGCGCGTAGGCATGGCCATTTGCGCAAGGAAAAGGCCGATTGCGTGCCAAAATGGTGCAGGTGTCGTGCGCCGCACATACACGCGGAAGGAAAGTGATTCGAATCAATTGCCGCTTACACCGCCTCGGCGGCGCGCAGGCGGTCTTCCTTCTTGCGGTCGTTCTCGTCCAGCAGCTTCTTGCGCAGGCGGATCGACTTCGGCGTCACCTCGACCAGCTCGTCGTCCTCGATATAGGCGAGCGCCTTTTCCAGCGTCATGCGGATCGGCGGGATCAGGCGGACCGCCTCGTCCTTGGAGGTGGTGCGGATATTGGTCAGCTTCTTGCCCTTGAGCACGTTGACCACGAGGTCGTTGCCGCGGGTGTGCTCGCCGACGATCATGCCTTTGTAGACCTTCCAGCCCGGGTCGATCATCATCGGCCCGCGGTCCTCCAGGTTCCACAGCGCATAGGCGACGGCCTCGCCCTGGTCGTTGGAGATCAGCACGCCATTGCGGCGGCCCTGGATCGGGCCCTTGTAGGGGGCATAGGCGTGGAACAGCCGGTTCATGATGGCGGTGCCGCGGGTGTCGGTGAGCAACTCGCCCTGGTAGCCGATCAGCCCGCGCGTCGGCGCATGGAAAACGAGCCGTAGCCGGTGACCGCCGGACGGGCGCATTTCCAGCATCTCGGCTTTGCGCTCGGCCATCTTCTGCACCACGATGCCGGAGTGCTCCTCGTCGAGGTCGATGACGACCTCCTCGATCGGCTCCAGCACATCGCCGGTATTCGGATCCTCGCGCAGCAGCACCTTCGGCCGCGACACCGACAACTCGTAACCCTCGCGCCGCATGGTTTCGATCAGGATGCCGAGCTGCAATTCGCCGCGGCCGGCGACCTCCATGGAATCCTTCTCGTCCGATTCGCGCACGCGCAGCGCCACATTGCCCTCGGCCTCGCGCAACAGCCGGTCGCGGATCATGCGGCCGGTCACCTTGTCGCCCTCGGTGCCGGCGAGCGGGAAATCGTTGACGCGGAAGATCATCGCCAGCGTCGGCGGATCGATCGGCTGTGCCGGCAGCGGCGCCTCCACCGACGGATCGCAGATGGTCATTGCTACCGTCGCGTTCGGCAGCCCGGCGACGGCGACGATGTCGCCGGCTTGCGCCTCATCCACCGGCACGCGCTCAATGCCGCGGAAGGCCAGCAGCTTGGTGATGCGGCCCGTTTCGATCAGCTTGCCGTCGTGGTCGAGCACCTTCACCGCCTGGTTGGGCTTTGCCGAACCGGAGGTGATGCGGCCGGTGACGATGCGGCCGAGATAGGGATTAGCTTCCAGGATGGTGCCGAGCAGGCGAAACGGCCCTTCTTCCACGACGGGCGGTTTGACGTGGCGCAGTACGAGATCGAACAGCGGTCTCATGCCTTCGTCGTGCGAGCCTTCAAGACTCGCCGCCATCCAGCCCTGCTTGGCCGAGCCGTAAAGAATTGGAAAGTCGAGTTGTTCGTCGGTGGCATCGAGCGCGGCGAACAAGTCGAACACTTCGTTGACGACCTCGATGGCGCGCGCGTCCGAGCGGTCGACCTTGTTGATGACGACGATGGGCTTCAGACCCATCTTGAGCGCCTTGGACACGACGAACTTGGTTTGCGGCAACGGGCCTTCGGCCGCGTCGACCAAGACGAGCGCGCCGTCCACCATGTTGAGGATGCGTTCGACCTCGCCGCCAAAATCGGCATGGCCGGGCGTGTCGACGATGTTGATGCGCGTGTCCTTCCAGACCACCGAGGCGGCCTTGGCCAGGATAGTGATGCCGCGCTCGCGCTCGAGGTCGTTGGAGTCCATGGCGCGCTCGACCACGCGCTGGTTCTCGCGATAGGCGCCCGATTGTTGCAACAGCCGGTCGACCAGCGTGGTTTTGCCATGGTCGACGTGGGCGATGATGGCGACGTTACGGAGATTCATGAGGTCCAAAAACCAATGCGCGGGCCGCAAAAGGATTTCCGCGGGAAATCCGTCTTCCAAAAGACAACAGGATTGCCGGCTGGCAATCCTGGGACCCGCGACGCGCTGCTGCGGCGCAATATAGTCACGGAGCGGCCGGAAGCAACCGGTCTGCCGGCCTTTGCCGGCGGCCCGCGCGCGGCCCAGGCCGACCTTCCAAGCCGGAGCAAGTAGCGCTAGAATTGTGTCTAATTTCCCGAATTAGGTGAATATTTCAAATTGGGGGGATTGGCCATGCCCGACACCGAGGCCACTCAACGCGCACATGCGCAGGTGCAGGACGCCTACGAACTGGCGCGCTACGTCATCGAAAACGGCGTCAAGGACGCGAATGACCAGCCCTTGGCCTTCGACAACATCAAGACCATCGAGGCCACCGCCGCCGCGCTCGGTATCATCGACGTGGATGGTGGCAACGCAAACCCGAAGCCGATCACGAATGACGAATGGGCCGCCTTCGAAGAGGCCTATTACAAGCTGGCGATCGCCACCAGCCCGGTCACCGCGGAGACCTTGCGAAACACGCGTTACGCGGTCGGCGCCGGCAACACAACTCAAGCCGACTCGGGCTTGGGATTATCCAGGTGGTGGTCGACCAGTCCGCCGGCGCAGCGCTTCACCTGGTGGCTCTGGTTCATCACCATCGCTCTAGCGCTGTTCGTGGTGGAGACCGAGGCGGCGATCGATGCACTCGGCATGACCGCCAACGTGACCACGAAGGTAAAGGTGGCGAAGGATCTGTTGGAGTCGTTGCAGCCATGGGCCTTCGGCGGCCTCGGCGCCTGCGCCTATCTGCTGCGCTCGGGCCACCGCTACATTTACGCGCGCTCGTTCGATCTGCGGCGCAAGCCGGAATACTTAAACCGCATCCTGCTCGGCGCCATTTCCGGCGGCGCCATCATCCTGTTCGCCGACTATCTCACGTCGGAAAGCGACACCCTCACCCATATCGGCAACACCGCCCTCGGCTTCATCGCCGGCTACAGCACCGACTTTCTGTTCAACACGGTGGAGCGGATCGTCACCGCGATTTTTCCGAAAGTGTCGGTGGAGACCGTTCCGCGCGATCAATCGCCCAAAAGGCCCGCCAAGCCTTCCGACGCGGGCGGCGGCGATGGCGGCCAAGGTGCAAACGATGGCGGCGGTGGTGGGGGCCCGGGCGATGGCGGCGGTGCACGCCGTGGCGCGGGCGGTCAAGGTGGAAAAGGCGGGGGATGACCGGCCGCCCGCCGACTAAAGGTTAATCCATGCCGCGGCTCCATCGCGCTTTCTTCAGTCTGCGCCGGCACGCGGTGCTGGCGACGGCGCTGGCGCTCGGCCTGCTCAGTCCCGCGCCGCTCGCGCCGGTGCAAGCGGCTAGCTTGGCGCCGCCGCGCCCGCTCATCGCCAAGGGCCAGCCATCGGTCGACTGGTGGTTCGTGTTCAAGCTCAATTCGTCGAAGCCCTTTGCCGGTTGCGGCAAGGTTGCGGGCGACCGCCCCTGTCCCTTCGGCGGCGAGCCGCTCACGCGCGGATCGTTCGGCCAGCAATTTGTCTTCGCCAGCAGCAAGACCCCGACACTGGAGCCGGGCAAAGGTTGTCTCGGCGCCCAGCTCACCGATCCGGTCGGCGCCACTTTCGACCAGGTCTACAACGGCGGCTATTTCTACGTGCTGTGGAACGACCAGTTCTACGGCGACCCGCATGTCTGCGGCAAAGCGGCCAACTGCACCGGCCGCTGGGGCCATTCCAAGGGCATGATCGCCTGGAACAACGACGGCGAAGGTTTCATCATGCAGGTGTCGACGCCATCCTGGCCCGGCTCCGGCAGCTTCCGTATCCCGCGCAAGAACGGCAACACGCTCGGCTGCGTCGCCACCAACAACAATCTCAAGGCCAGCCAGCACTTCTTCGCCCTCAAACTCGCCAAACCCGATTTGCTGAAGGTGCTCGAGGCCATGCGCACCGCCAGCGTCGCCACCGACTTCAAGGTCTCCCAGGTGGTGTTCAATGGCGGCCCGAAGGAGGTGCGCGACGCCGTATTCAAACTCGGCAAGAAGCCCGCGGTCGGCGACAAATTCCCGATTATTCACGAAAAGCTGTCGACCAAGGTTGCTGGCAAACAAGTCGTTCTCATCGCCAAGCCGTCGAACCTGCACGTGCCGCCCTGGCAGCTCGTTTCGGCGCTGCTCAATGGCGTGTCGGCGCGCGCCGCCACCTGGTGGACCAAGCCGAAGATCCCGAGCACTGCGAAGTCGACCAAGGTCAAATGCTGGAGCGACGACATCGGCGCCAAACCGGGTCCGGTCGCCATTGCGCTCAGCGGCGAGTGGAATGGATCGACGATCAAGCTCTATGCGCCGTCGAACCACGCCAAGATCGGCGTGGCGACATCCGGAAACAAGCACTATGAAATTTTCGGCGATCTCAATCAGCAGGGCAGCCTGTCGCCACCGCCCGACTGCGATTCGAGCCAGAACGGGCGCGGCGGCATGTTCTTCGTGCTGCAGGACGACGAGCTATTCGACAGCCTGAGCGCTTTGATCGCCGGCGACACGGCCCCCACGGCGAAGAATAAATAGGCCGCTACGCCGGCCGCCCCCAAGGTCCGATCTGGGCGCCGCGCGGCAGCGCCTCCTGCACCATCATCATCTCGGCGACGGTCTCGTCGGTGACAAAGCCGGTCAGCTTGCCGGATGCGTCGAAGTTGTCCGGCGGTGGTGTCGAAAGGCAATGGCGGAAGGCGATGCTCGGCTCTATGTTTCATCACCAGAAGAACGCCGAGAAGAGGATCTTATGCTCAAGCTCTATCATGGCAGGACGTCGGTTTGCTCGGTCAAGGCGCGGCTCGTTTTCGCGGAAAAGGGCGCCGATTTCGACAGCCAGCTCATGACGCTGCAGGGCGATCAGTACGAGCCGGCCTATATGACGCTCAATCCCAACGCGGTGGTGCCGACGCTGGTGCACGACGACAAGGTCATCACGGAGTCGACGGTAATCATGCACTATGTCGACGACCTGTTCGCCGACCGGCCGCTAATGCCGCGCGATCCTTACGCCCGCAGCAAGGTGCACATGACCACCAAGCTGATGGACGAATACGTGCACAATTGCTGCACGGTGTTGAGCTTCGCGACCGCCAACCGGCCGGGCCTACTGAAGAAGACCCCCGAGCAATTGGAAGCCGATCTCGCCAAGGCGCCGAGCAAGGCGCGGGCGGAAGTGAAGCGGCAGGTCTATCATCACGGTCTCGATGCACCGGTGGTGCTTGACGCCTTGCGGCATCATCTGACGCTGCTCAAGCGCATCGACGCCGCCATGCAGGATGGCCCGTACATCGCCGGCAGCGACTACTCGCTCGCCGACGCGGCGGCGACGCCTTACATCTGGCGGCTGACCAAGCTCAGGCTCTCTCGGCTGTGGGACGACAAGCCGGGCGTGGCGCGCTGGTACGAGCGCATCCAGGCGCGGCCGTCATTCGCTAAAGCGGTGGAAGGCTGGCTGACGCAAGCCGAGCATGACCGTTATGCTCAATTCAAGCCCGACCCCTGGCCGAAGGTAAGTGCGCTCTTGCAAGCCGCGTGAGCGATCGCATCGCGCTCAGGCGCCGGCCGCGCGCCCCCAGGGCCCGATCTGGGCGCCGCGCGGCATCGCCTCCTGCACCATCATCATCTCGGCGACGGTCTCGCCGGTGACAAAGCCGGTCAGCTTGCCGGACGCGTCGATAATGCCGACCGCCGGCACCGACTTCTCCTGCAAGAGCTTGAACGCCTGCTCCAAAGTGGCGCGGTGGCCGACGGTGGGAAATTGCGGGTTCATGGCGTCGGCGACGCGCGCGTCGGGCCCGAGCGTCTTCAGCGCCTTGATGAGCGCGCCACGGTCGAGCACGCCGACCGGCTTGCCGGCATCGTCCACCACCGGAAATTCACCCTGGCTGGTGGCGAGCAACGTCTGCACCGCCTCCTCGATATGCGCCTGCGGGGTAAGCGTCGCGAACTGCGTCATCATGGCGTGGCTCACCGGCACGCCGCGCGACACTGCGCGCAGCGCCACCATGTGCGCTTCCGAGGAAGCGGCGAGATAGACGAAGATGGCGATGAAAATCAGGATCGGGTTGTACAGCAGCCCGATGAAGCCGAGCGCGAAGGCGACGAACTGCCCGATCGAGGCGGCGACTTCCGTTGCGCGCACATAGCCCATGCGGCTCGCCAGCGCCGCGCGCAGTACGCGGCCGCCGTCCATCGGAAAGGCCGGGATCAGGTTGAACAGCGCCAGGAACAGATTGACGATCGCCAACCGGTCGATCATCGAGACTTGGGTGTTGCCGATGGCGGCGGCGTTGTCGGGCTGCAAGGTCGCGCCGGCGATGAACACCAGCAGCAGCGTGATCACCACATTGACCAGCGGCCCGGCGATGGCGATGAGGAATTCCTCCCACGGCTCTTCCGGGATGCGCTCGAGCTGCGCCACGCCGCCGATCGGCAGCAGCGTCACATAGGGCGTGGTGACGCCGAAGGCGCGGGCGGCGAAAATATGGCCGAACTCGTGCAGCAGCACGCACAGAAACAACAGCACAATGAACAGCAGCGTGTCCCAGGCGGTGGCGGCGCCGCTGGCGGCGTAGCTCGCCGCGAAGATCCAGGCGAGGAACAAGAGGAAGGTGAGGTGGATGCGCACCACCGTGCCGGCCACCCTGCCGATATTCAATGACCAGGACATAAAAGCCTCGTATGCTCCACGGTACCCCTATTAGCTAGTCATGCGACTCGCGTTTTGCGAGGTCATGATATTGGTTGGAAGGAAGCGCCGGGAATGGGCGACAGCTATCCGAAAGTGAAAGTAGCGGCGGTACAGGCAGCTTCGGTTTTTCTCGACCGTGAAGGCTCGACCGAAAAGGCCTGCCGGTTGATTCGCGAGGCGGGCGATAACGGCGCCCGCGTCATCGGGTTTCCCGAAGGATTTATTCCGGCGCATCCGGTCTGGTACCATCACCATACGGCGACCGGCGCCGTCGCCAACCGCCTGGCGGTCGAATTGTTCAAGAACGCGGTCGAAATTCCGGGGCCGGAGATCGGTGCGTTGTGCGAGGCCGCGCGCGCGGCCAACGCCTACGTGGTCATCGGCGTTTGCGAAAAGCTGCCGCAGACCACCGGCACGATGTTCAACACGCAAGTCTATATCGGTCCCGACGGCGCGCTGATCCGCAAGCACCAGAAAATCATGCCGACGGTCGGCGAACGACTGGTGCACACGGGCGGCTACGGCGACACCTTCGGCGCCTTTCCGAGCGAATTCGGGCCGATGAGCGGGCTGATTTGCGGTGAAAATTCCAATCCGTTGGCGATCTTCGCCTTGATCGCTGAAGGCACGCGCATCCACGTCATGAGCTGGCCCAACCATTTCCCGACCAGCGGCGATCCGCTGCGCAACCGCGTCGCCATCGATTCGCAGGCCTTCGCGCAGATGAGCAAGGCATTCGTTATTTCAGCCTGCGGGACGGTGGATGACCACATGATCGAGATGCTGCAGGCCGGCCCCGCGGGCGAAAAATTTCTGCGCGACGCCAATTGCTGCGGCGGCTCGCTCATCGTCGACCCGCTGAGCCGCATCATTGCCGGGCCGATGGGTGCGGAGGAGGGCATCCTCTACGCCGACTGCAATCTCGAACTCAGCATTCAGATGAAGCTTCGCCACGATTTCGCCGGCCACTACAATCGGCCCGATATTTTTCATCTGCACGTGAACAGAGCCGCGCCGCAACTCTATTCAGTGCACGGCTTTGATCAGCCGGCGGCGCTCGAGAACGCGACCGACATGCACGCGCTTCCGGCACAAAATCTGCGGCTAGAGCCGCCGGCCGGCGAGTAAGACGAAGGGAGGTTGGCGATGCCTGCTAAATTGACCCCGGAAGCCCGCAAAGCCGCGCTCGCCAAGCTTTCCGGCTGGTCCGACGTCACCGGGCGCGACGCCATCGCCAAGAAATTCGTGTTCAAGGATTTCAACGAGTCCTTCGGTTTTATGACGCGGGCGGCGCTGGTGGCCGAGAAAATGGATCATCACCCGGAGTGGTTCAACGTCTACAAGACGGTGGAGGTGACGCTGTCCACGCATGACGCCGGCGGCGTCACCGAGCTCGACGTCAAGCTTGCCGAGACCATGGACAAGCTCGCCGGCTGAGCATGGCATGGGCCGGTTAGCACCCTTGCGGGCGCCATTTTCGCCGCCTAAATAACCGGGATGGAATTCGCCCGCACCGCATTCTGGCGATGGAAGAATGACGACGAGCTGCGCCGCGATTTCTGGCGCAAGGCAGGGCGCGTGGTCGCATCGCTTCCGTTCGCCGAGGATTTGCTGGCGGCCTATTACTGCGCCTTCGACCGCGCCACGCCGGTGTCGGTCAAGGCGGTGCTGGTCGGCGCCATCGCCTATTTCGTGCTGCCGACCGACGCCATTCCCGATATGTTGCCGGTGATCGGTTTTTCCGACGATGCCGCCATGCTCGCCGCCGCCGTTGCGCTGGTGGCCGACCATATCCGACCGCTGCACCGCGAGGCCGCGCGCAGGAAGCTTACGGAATTCACACGCCGCTGATTGCAGTCACGGCCGCAAAATCACCTTGCCCATGACCTTGCGCGCCGCGATCGCCTTGAGCGCGGCCGGCGCCTCGGCGAGCGGATAGACCGCGTGGATGTGCGTCGACAACTTGCCCTGCGCGGCCCAATCCAGCAGCCGCTCGGTATTGGCGCGGTGGCCGGCGGGATCGCGCTCGGTCCATGAACCCCAGTGTACGCCAAGCACGTCGCAGCCGCGCAACAGCACCAGATTGAGCGGCAGCTTGGGGATGTCGCCGGCGGCGAAGCCGACCACCAGATAGCGCCCGAGCCAGGCGATCGATCGCAAAGCGGCCTCCGCATAAACCCCGCCCACCGGATCGTAGACGACATCGACGCCACGGCCGTCGGTGAGACGGCGCAGCGCCTCCTTCAAATCGTCCTTGGCGTAATCGATACCCTCGTCGGCGCCGTGCGTCCGTGCAAACGCCAGCTTCTCCGCCGACGAGGCGCAGGCAATGACGCGCGCGCCCATCAATTTGCCGATCTCGATTGCCGCCAATCCGACGCCGCCGGACGCGCCGAGCACGGCCAGCGTCTCGTCGTTTCTCATTCGCGCGCGATCCTTCAGCGCATGCAGCGTCGTGCCGTAGGTCACGCACAGCCCGGCCGCATGCTCGGCGTCGAGTTCCGGCGGGACCTTTACCAGTCTGTCGGTGGCGACCGCGATGCGTTCGCGCGCCGCGCCAAAGCGGATGTAGCCGAGCACGCGATCGCCGACGCTCACGCCACTCGCCCCCGTGCCGAGGCTCTCCACGCGGCCGGCGAATTCCGCCGACGGCGAGAACGGCAAAGCCGGCTTGGTCTGGTATTTGCCGGCGATGATCAGCGTATCGAAAAAATTGAGCGCGGCGGCTTCGACGCGGACGATGGCTTCGCCCGGCCCGGCCGTCGGCTCGGGGATGTCGGCCAGTTCAAGATCGTCCGGCGTGCCTAGACGGGTACAGAGCAAGGCTTTCATGGCGACTCAGGTGGATGTTGCAATGCGGTGCAGGGCATCTCTAGCATGGCGATCGGGGGTAACTGCATGTGGAATGGGTAACTGCATGTGGAATAACGTGGGGGGCGGCGCATTGCCGCCTTCACATTGCCGATTTTTGCCTTCTAATGCGCTAGTATCCCGCGATAGTTTACGACGGCGACGCCGTTCCACCTTCAACCGGTAGGGCCCGATGACGACGACGTTTATGCAAAAATTCGCGATCGCTGTTCTGACCGCCGCCGCCGCGGCTTTTGGCACCGCGGCCCATGCCCAGAAGGCCACCGAGCAGGCGGTGCTGCTCGGGCAGTTCGGCGACTGGGGCGCCTATCGCGCGACGCCCGGCGGCAAGACGGTCTGCTTCGGGCTCTCCAAGCCGACCAAGGGGGTAACCGACCCGCCTGGCCGCAACCGCGATCCGGCCTATTTTTTCGTCTCCACCCGTCCGGCCGAGAAGGTGAAAAACGAGGTTTCGGTGATCGTCGGCTATCCGCAGAAGCCCGGCGTGGAAGCCACCGCCACCGTCGGCTCAGCCAGCTACGTGCTCTACACCGAGAACGACGGCGCTTGGATCAAGAACGCCGCCGAGGAGTCCCAGTTGATCGACGCCATGCGCAAGGGCTCCGATATGGTGATCAAGAGCGTGTCCACCCACGGCACCAAGACCACCGATACCTATTCGCTCAAGGGGGTCGCCGACGCGCTCGACAAAGTGGCGGCGGAGTGCAAATAGCCAGAGCCCGTCATTGCCGGGCTTGATACCGCAAGTCGGGTGTATCCGCCTTGCGGCAGTCAATCGGCGCAGAACTCGGGCAGGCCCGAGTTCTGGTGCAATCCATGATGATTTTCGGCACCGTCGACCTTACGTTGGGCACTGCGAGCCTCAGCGCGTCATGGATGCCCGGGTCAAGCCCGGACATGACAGCCGATAGGCCATGCGTCACCATGTGTGCTAGGTCTATCGGCAATGACCTCATTGGTTGAAGATAATCTAAACGCGCCCGCGGGAGCGCCTTTCGTCGAAAAGACGCCGCTCGAGCGCTATGTCGCGCCGGACAAGCCGTCGCTGATCGGCCTGACACGCGAACAGCTTGGCGCGCTGCTGGGCGCGCTCGGCGTGCCGGAGGCGCAGCGCAAAATGCGCGTGCAGCAGCTTTGGCACTGGATCTATTTCCGCGGCTTCACCGAATTTGACCAAATGACCAGCCTGTCAAAGGAACTGCGCGCGGCGCTGGCCGAGAGATTCACGCTGGACCGTCCGGAGATGGTGGCCGAGCAGGTCTCGGTCGACGGCACGCGCAAATGGCTGCTGCGGCTGCCGGGCGAGACGCAAGGCGAGCGGCCGCATGAGGTCGAGTGCGTCTATATTCCCGATACCGACCGCGGCACGCTGTGCGTCTCCAGCCAGGTCGGCTGCACGCTCACATGCACGTTCTGTCATACCGGCACCCAGCGGCTGGTGCGAAATCTGACGGCGGAAGAAATTGTCGGCCAGGTGATGATGGCGCGGGATCGATTGGGAGATTGGCAACGCAAGTCGGGCTCGCCCGACTTGCGCAATTCAAATCTGAACTCGGGCAAGCCCGAGTTCAGCGCCACGCGGCCGAGCGATGGGATCGTTCCGAGCGGCGAGCAGCGCTGCATCACCAATATCGTGATGATGGGCATGGGCGAGCCGCTCTACAATCTCGACGCGGTGCGCGACGCCCTGCTGATCGTAGCCGACGGCGAGGGCATCGGCATCTCCAAGCGCCGCATCACGCTATCGACCTCCGGCGTGGTGCCGAATATCGCGCGCGCCGGTGACGAGATCGGTTGCATGTTGGCGGTCTCGCTGCATGCGGTGCGCGACGAGCTGCGCAACGAGCTGGTGCCGCTCAACCGCAAATATCCGATCGCCGCGCTGTTGGAGGCGTGCCGCCATTATCCCGGCCTGTCCAACGCCAAGCGCATCACTTTCGAATATGTGATGCTCAAGGGCGTCAACGATTCCATCGCCGACGCCAAGGCGCTGGTGCGCCTGCTCAAGGGCATTCCGGCCAAGATCAATCTTATTCCGTTCAATCCGTGGCCCGGCAGCCGCTACGAATGTTCCGACTGGGAACAGATCGAAAAGTTCTCAGCTGTGGTGTTCGATGCCGGCTATGCCTCGCCGGTGCGCACCCCGCGCGGGCGCGACATTTTTGCCGCCTGCGGCCAGCTCAAGAGCGCGAGCGAAAAGCTCTCCGCACGCGAGCGCATGGCGCTCAGGGCGATGGCGCTGACGGACTAAGGTTCCATCCGGGAAGCCTCGGATGGCGCCGGCAATGATGGGAAAAGTCGTGGCGCTGCTCGGCCGCATCATCGTCATCATCTTCGCCCTGTTCATGGCGGCGGCGGCCAGCGGCATTGCCGCCGCCATCGCGCTGCTCGGCGTCGAGCTGCACATGCTGGGCCCCGAGCCGGTCGATCGCGTGTTCTTCTGGGGCACCGCGGCGGTCGCGTCCGGCCTCACGGTGATCGTCGGCTTCCTGCCTGTCCTGGTCGCCGTCGTCCTGGCGGAAGCCTATTCCATCCGCTCGCTCTTGATCCATGCGCTGGCCGGCGCCGCTATACTGCTGCTCGGTTACTACAGCGCCGGCTTCGGCTGGCGCTACGAGGAATCGATCGACCATACGCCGCCGCCGATATCGCGCGAAGTCGAAATCGTAGCCGCGGTCGGCGTCGTGTTCGGCTCCACCTACTGGTTGTTCGCCGGCCGCAATGCCGGCCGCTGGCGCAAAAGCTGACTTCCCTTCGCCATCTTGCTCGGCTAGACCGCAGGTCCAGTCGAGACCGAAGAGCATGAATCGCACCGGGTTGTTCATCGCGCTTGCTATTGCCGTCGTCGTCGGCGTGGTGTTCGGGCTCTATCCGCAACTCGATGTGATGATCTCGGCGCCGTTCCACGCCATTTCGGTCAACGGCAACGCCTTCGGTACACGCATCTATCCGCCGCTGCTGCTTGCACGCGACATCGGGCTTTGGATCGGCACCGCCATCATCGTGCCGGTGGTCGCCGCGCTGGTGATCAAGCTGCTTTTCCCGCGCCGCAAGCTCTTGGTGTCGGGCCGCGCCATTCTGTTCTTGATTACGACGCTCGTGCTCGGCCCGGGTCTGCTGGTCAACGTCGCGCTCAAGGATCACTGGGGCCGGCCGCGGCCGATCGAAGTCACCCAATTCGGCGGCGACAAGCAGTTCGTCGCCTGGTGGGATCCGCGCGGCACCTGCGACGGCAACTGCTCGTTCGTGTCGGGCGATGTCTCCGGCGCGATCTGGACCATCGCGCCGGCCGCGCTGGTGCCGCCGCCGTGGCGGGCGCTCGCCTATGGCGGGGCCTTGGCGCTCGGCACCGGCATGGCGGTGCTGCGCATCATGGCGGGCGGGCATTTCTTCACCGACACGGTGTTCGCCGGCGTTTTCACGTTCCTGATCGTCTGGCTCATGCACGGCCTGATCTATCGCTGGCCGCGCACCAGCACGACCGACGAGGCCGTCGAGCGCGCCATCGAGCGCGCGGTCCAGTCAAGCCGCGATTTCATCGTTGGACTGGTGCGCAAGCGCAAGACCGAGCTGTGATCGGCTAACGCCTTAACCTTTTCGGCGGTCGGTATCCGGCCTTGTGGCGGGGCCGTCGGCGGTGCGCTAAAATGCATTGCCGGGGCGGCACTGAAGTAATTTTTGCCAATGACGCATATTGATCTCGTTGGCCGGGATGCAGCCGAAACGCTGTATCCGCCGGCCCCGATCCCCCGGCTGACGCCTTTGGGGTCGCTGGCGCTGTTGCGGGTGCTGGCGAATAACCCGCTGGAAGCCTGGACCAAGGCGCATTTCGAACAGCCGATTGTCATGGGCGGGCTGTCGATCGGACGGGTCGCGCTGGTCAACGATCCGGCCGCCATTCGTCGCGTGCTGATGGAGAACAGCCGGAACTATCACAAGGACTGGCTGCAACGGCGCGTATTGTCGGCCGGCCTTACCAACGGGCTGTTGACCGCCGAGGGCAATCAGTGGCGCATCCAGCGTCGCGCGCTGGCGCCGCTGTTCGCGCGCCGGACCATTTTGGGCTTCTCAGCCGCCATGAGCGATGCGGCGGCCGGTCTGGTCGCGCGGCTGAATGGCCGCGCTGGCCAGGTCGCCGATCTTGCGGTCGAGGCGACGCGCCTGACTTTGGAGGTGCTGGAACGAACGATGTTCTCCGACGGGCTCGGCCGCAATCCGGAGGATATCCGCGTCGCCATGAAAAGCTATTTCGAGGCGATCGGACGGCTCGATCCCTTCGATGTGCTGGGCGTACCGGCCGCGGTGCCGCGGCTCAGCCGCTGGAAGGTCTGGCCGATGCTGCGCGTGTTCGAATCCGCGATCGACACCATCGTGTCGACCCGCCGCCGGCGCATCGCGGAAAATCCCGCCGGCGTGCCGCGCGATATCCTCACGCTGCTGCTGGAAGCGCGCGATCCTGAAACCGGCGAGGGCCTGAGCGAAGTCGAGGTGCGCGCGAACATCTTGACCTTCATTGCCGCCGGCCACGAAACGACCGCCAACAGCATCGCCTGGACGCTCTATCTGTTGTCGCAATCGCCCGAATGGCGCGAGCGGGTGCAGGCCGAGGCCGACCGCGAGCTGGACGGCGACATTGACGGCATCACCGAACGGCTCATCGAAACGCGCGCGGTGATCGAGGAGGCGATGCGGCTCTATCCGCCGATCGCCGCCATCAGCCGGGCCGCGGTCGGACCGGACGAGCTTGCCGGCGTGCCGATCAAGCGCGGCACCATGGTGGTGGTCGCGCCCTATGTGCTGCACCGGCATCGGGCCCTGTGGGACGATCCCGACCGCTTCGATCCCAACCGCTTCCTCGGCAAGGCGCGCGACGCCATCGATCGGTTCGCGTACCTTCCCTTCGGCGTCGGCCCGCGCATCTGCATCGGCAACAGCTTTGCCTTGCAGGAGGCTTCGATCGTGGTCGCAACCGTCATGCGGCACTTCACCTTGCAGTTGGCGCCGGGCCACGCGGTTTGGCCGGTGCATCGGGTGACGGTGCGGCCGAGCGGCGGCTTGCCGATGATCGTTCGGCGGCGGTGATCGCGCGAGGCTGTTGACGACTTTCGCCGCAATGCCCGCAGCGACAATCAGCGCGTGACCGCGAACCGACTTGCGCGTTAAGTTTCCTCCGCAACGGTGTCCGTGACAGCAGCGATCCGCGCAGTGCTAGACTGATGCCCGAACCGGACGAGGAGGGGCCTATGGCGGAGCCTGAAAAAGACGTCAAACGCGTGCTGCAGATCAAGATGCGGGCGCTCGGCGATCCCGCGCAGGTGCTCACCCTCATCCGCAGCGCGGCGCCGTTCTACCGGGGGCTGGGCGGCACCCGCTTCCGCGTGCTGCAGAACGTCGACGACCCGCCGCAGCTACTGGTCGAGATCGAATATGAGGCCCACGCCGCGCTCGAGCTCAACCGCCACAAACTGGCGAGCGACCCGATGGTGCGCACCTTCCTGCAGGGCTGGCGCGCCATCCTCGCCGGCAGCGCCGATATGGAGGTGTATCAGGACGTGACGGGGTAAAGCGGGCTTGGGACCGCCACCCCTTGACCGCCAGCGCCATACTGAGTTCAACAACGGCCGTGCAAGGCGCCGGGCAAAAGCCGGGGCTGCCGCGGAAACAAACCAATGCCCTCAGGCGCCAAAAAGAGCCCCAAGAAAGTCGTGCTGGCCTATTCCGGCGGGCTCGATACCTCGATCATCCTGAAGTGGCTGCAGACCACCTACGCTTGCGAGGTCGTCACCTTCACCGCCGATCTCGGCCAGGGCGAGGAATTGGCGCCCGCTCGCGAGAAGGCGCTGCTGCTCGGCATCAAGCCGGCGAACATTTTCATCGAGGACCTGCGCGAGGAATTCGTGCGCGACTACGTGTTCCCGATGTTCCGCGCGAACGCGCTCTATGAAGGGCAATATCTGCTCGGCACCTCGATCGCGCGGCCGCTGATCGCCAAGAAGCAGATCGAGATCGCCGAAAAGGTCGGCGCCGACGCGGTCTGTCACGGCGCCACCGGCAAGGGCAACGATCAGGTGCGCTTCGAGCTCACTTATTATGCCCTCAAGCCCGACGTGACCGTGATCGCGCCCTGGCGCGAATGGGATTTGACCTCGCGCACCAGACTGATCGAGTTCGCCGAGCAGCACCAGATCCCGATCGCCAAGGACAAGCGCGGCGAGGCGCCGTTCTCGGTCGACGCCAACTTGTTGCACTCGTCGTCGGAAGGCAAAGTCCTGGAGGACCCGGCGCAAGAGGTGCCGGACTACGTCTATTCGCGCACCGTCGGTCCGGAAGAAGCGCCCGACAAGGCGACCACTATCACGGTGGATTTCGAGCGCGGCGATGCCGTCGCCATCGACGGCAAGAAGCTATCGCCGGCCACGCTGCTCGAGACGCTCAACGATCTCGGCAAGGACAACGGCATCGGTCGTCTCGATCTGGTGGAGAATCGTTTCGTCGGCATGAAGTCGCGCGGCATGTACGAGACGCCGGGCGGCACCATATTGCTCGCTGCCCATCGTGCCATCGAATCCATCACGCTCGATCGCGGCGCCGCGCATCTCAAAGACGAGTTGATGCCGAAATACGCCGAGCTGGTCTATTACGGCTTCTGGTTTGCGCCCGAGCGCGAGATGCTGCAGGCGGCGATCGACTCCTCGCAGCAATACGTCACCGGACGCGTGCGGCTCAAGCTCTACAAGGGCAACGTCATTACGGTCGGCCGCGAGAGCCCCTATTCGCTTTACGACCAGGAGCTGGTGACCTTCGAGGAGGGCGCGGTGGCCTACGATCACCGCGACGCCGAGGGCTTCATCAAGCTCAACGCGCTGCGTCTGCGCACGCTCGGCCAGCGCCGCAAAAAGCTCAAGCTCGACTGACAGGAGGGCCCATGCCGCTTGTCGATCCTCGGCCCGAGGACCATGGTCCCGCGCTCATCGATTCGGGCCGATCGTGGCTTGCGGTGGTGTTTGCCGCCGGCGCGCTCGCCGCCTGCTCGTCGTTTGGCAGCAGCAAGGTGGTGGAAGTCGATCCGAACCTGTTTCCGACCGACTACAAACAGGAAATCCTCAATACCATGACGCAAACGTTGGAGGACCCGACCAACGTGCGCGCCGCCTATCTTTCCGATCCGGTGCTGGCGCCGGTCGGCAAGGATCAGCGCTATACGGCCTGCGTGCGCTACAATGGGCGCAATGCGGCCATGCATTACAAGGGCAGCCAGGATCGCATCGCCTATTTCTACGCCGGCCACCTCAACCAATTGGTCGAGGCAACGCCTGAGCAATGCGGGCAGGCCGCCTACAAGCCGTTCCCCGAGCTTGAGAAGCTGTGCCTCGCCAAGAAGTGCAACTAGAGTCCGATCCGTTCAGATTGAATCAGAATGCCGCCTAACATTTTGCTGGCGCATGATCTTTTCCGAAAACCGGTTCCCATCCCCGATCGGGGTCGAGGACATGCTTTTCGGGATCATGCGCTAGCCTCTGAGCTGCGCGATCAGGCCGTGAATATCGCCGAGCACGTAGAGGTCGCGCACTTTATCGCCCTCGAAGGTGAAGATCGGCATGCCGATCCAGCCCACGTGCCGGCCGCTCGGCGGCACGCCGAACAATTCCCGGCGATGAAACCCGTGGAAACGCATCTTGCCGCTGACGCGGTTGCCTTCCTCGATCAGCGCCAGAATGTCGGTGGTGTATTGGCCGAGTGCGCCGGTTACCCAGTCGACATAGCCGGCGAATTCGTCATGGCCGACCAGCGTCGGCCCGAGCGAGCCGCGAAAGGTGAAGCCGGCATGGAAGATCTTCGGGATCAGGCTCTTGTCGGCATGGTCCCACATGTCTTTGTAGAAGGCGCGCACCGTCTCTTTCTGCGGTGACAGCGCAACGCCGTCGAAGCTGAGCGCGGGCTCGTCCATGGCGGCGAGGATAGCCTGGTTCCCCAGCGCTGATCCATGCTCCGCTCATTCCCGCGCAAGCGGGAATCCCGCATCAAGGCGTTCTCTTTTGTATAAGCCTCCGCTGGGTCCCCGCTTTCGCGGGGACGAGCGGCGGCGGACAGAGACCAGCGGCGCTAGTTCCGCCCCATCAGCAGCGGCGTGATGCGGCGCACGGTGACGCGCCGGTTGAGCCGTTCCGGTCCCGCCGTCGGCACCTTGGGATATTGCTCGCCGTAGCCCTGCGTCGTCAGGTTTTCCGGCGGGATACCGAATTCCTGCGTCAGGATGTCGGCGACCTCCTCGGCGCGCCGATCGGACAGCGACAGATTATCGATTTCATTGCCGACCTTGTCGGTGTGCCCCTCGACCA
The DNA here is from genome assembly GCA_963727555.1 of uncultured Alphaproteobacteria bacterium. Classification (GTDB taxonomy): domain Bacteria; phylum Pseudomonadota; class Alphaproteobacteria; order Rhizobiales; family Xanthobacteraceae; genus Pseudolabrys. Next base: position 150,411 of record CAVSGT010000003.1, read on the forward strand.
TATAGACCTCGTCGGGATTGCGACGGATCGCCCGCAGCATCGCGTCGGCAATCGGTTCGAGCAATCGCGCCTGATCCGGCGTCACGTCCCACGAGCCGGTAGCGAAGGTGATGGTGTCGAGATCGATGCGCGGCATGCGTTCGCGCAGCGCGTGGGTGTAGCGGATTTCATCGAGCGTGTAGCGGCGGTCGATGTGCATGACCGGCGGGGCGATCAACGTCTCGTACAGCAAGGCGCGGTCGGCGCGGTCGGCATCGACGATGTAGCGGTGGCGCGGAATGCGCACGATCGGCGGCGCCAATCCCGCGATGAAGCCGTAGACGCCGGCCGGTCCGCGATGGCGGTTGTCGATGAGCACGATTTCGCGGCCGTGGCGGTCTCGGCGGATGCGTTGCAGCAGGCGACCCTGCGGATCGGTGATGGTGATGATGCGGTCGCCGTCCGGCCGCACGACGACGGTCACGATCTCGTTGCCGCGCCGCTCGACATGGACGTCGCGCGCGCCCCTGCGGAAACGATTGATGTCGTCATGCCGGATATAGGTGCGGCCGTTCTCGCGCACGATGGTGCGGTTGTTCTCCTGGATCACCACGCGATTGCCCTCGCGGGTCTCGCGCCGGTCGTGGCGCACCTGGTCCAGCCGCCGATTGTCCCTCGGGGGCTGGGTCTGGACGACGGGAGCCTTGTTGCGATCGAAGCGCGGAGCCTGCTGTTGGGCCGCAGCCGGGGCCTGGAACGCCGGTGCCGGCTGCCGCCGATGATTGCCGCCGGACTGCTGCGTCGGCGGCGCTTTGTGCTCTTGCCGTTGCACCGGCCTTTGCGGTTGTTGCTGCGGCGCCGGCTTTTGCATCTGCACCGGACGCTGCGGCGGCCGATTATGTTGCTGTTGCTGCTGCGCCGGTTTCTGCATTTGCGCCGGCGGCTGGTGTTGTTGCTGTTGCCGCATCGCGGGCGCTTGTGCAGGAGGCCGCTGAGTCTTCGCGGCCGGCTGATTGTTGGGTTGCAAGGCGGGTTTTGGCCCAGGCTTTTGGCCAGGCGGCTGGTGGCGCTTATCCTTGTTCTTGTCCTTATCCTTGTCTTTGTCGGCCGCATTGCCTCCGCCCATCGCCTGCGCGACGACCATGCCGGATTGGCGTTCGGCCGCGCCGGCTTGCAGGCAGAGAGCGAAACCCGGAATCACGACGCCGACGACCATCAGCATTTTAAGCTTCATCGCTTGAGCCTTTCCTCGCATTGGGCACGCCGTTTCATGGCGTTTAATCCGACTTCACATAATTGTCGGGATTTGTCGCCGGTGTGACGGCGGCGAGTCGAAACTGTGGCTGGCAACCGCAGCGACTCGCGGCAGGCAACGTTCTGTAACGTTATGTAATGGAAAGTCGTTCCAATTCGCCGCCGCGACCGCATGCCGCTGGCGGCCGCCGGGTTGTCCCCGGCGCTAGACCTGCCGATCGACCAAAGCCTTTTTCAAGGCGGCGATTTCTTTCGCCGGATTGAGACTCTTCGGGCAGGCCTTGGAGCAGTTCAGGATGGTGTGGCAGCGATAGAGGCGGAACGGATCCTCGAGACTGTCGAGCCGGTGGCCGGTAGCCTCGTCGCGGCTGTCCTGCACCCAGCGATTGGCCTGCAGCAGCGCCGCCGGACCGAGATAGCGGTCCGAGTTCCACCAGTAGCTCGGGCACGACGTCGAGCAGCAGGCGCACAGGATGCATTCGTACATGCCGTCGAGCTTGGCGCGGTCCTCGTGGCTCTGCACCCATTCCTTCTCCGGCGTCGGCGTCGAGGTGTGCAGCCAGGGTTCGATCGAGGCGTATTGCGCGTAGAAGTTCTTCAGGTCCGGTACCAGGTCCTTCACCACCGGCTGGTGCGGCAGCGGGTTGATGCGCACCGGCGCCTTGACGTCGTCCATCGCCTTGGTGCAGGCGAGCGTGTTGCTGCCGTCGATGTTCATGGCGCAGGAGCCGCACACGCCCTCGCGGCAGGAGCGGCGGAAGGTGAGCGTCGGATCGACGGTGTTCTTGATCCAGATCAGCGCGTCGAGCACCATCGGCCCGCAGTCGTCGCGGTTGACGTAATAGGTGTCGATGTGCGGATTGGCGCCGTCGTCGGGCGACCAGCGATAGATGCGGAATTCGGTTTCGTCCGTGGCCTTGGACGCGCGCGGCCAGGTTTTGCCTTGCGTGACCTTGGAGTTTCTCGGCAGCGTGAATTCGACCATTGCGGCGATCCGTCAGTAAACGCGGGCTTTCGGCTCGATATAGGCGACGTCATTGGTGAGCGTGAAGCTGTGCACCGGGCGGTCGTCGAGCTTCACATTTCCCTTGTCGTCCATCCAGGACAGCGTGTGCTTCATCCAGTTCTTGTCGTCGCGCTGGGGAAAATCCTCGCGCGCGTGCGCGCCGCGGCTTTCGGTGCGGTTGCGCGCCGAATCCATGGTGACCAGCGCCTGCGCCAGCAGGTTGTCGAGCTCCAGCGTCTCGATCAGATCGGAATTCCAAATCAGCGAGCGGTCGCTGACCTGAAGGTCGCTCATGCCGGCATGCACGTCGTGGATCAGCTTGTGGCCTTCCTCCAGCACCTCGCCGGTGCGGAACACGGCGCAGTGGGTTTGCATGACCTTCTGCATCTTGAGTCGCAGTTGTGCGGTCGACGTGCCGCCCGCGGCATGGCGGAACTTGTCGAGGCGCGCGAGCGCCTTGTCGGCGGAATCCTTCGGCAGATCGGGCTGCTTGTCGCCGGGTGTGAGCAACTCGGCGCAGCGGTGCGCGGCGGCGCGGCCGAACACCACCAGATCGATCAGCGAATTCGAGCCCAGCCGGTTGGCGCCGTGCACCGACACGCAAGCCGCTTCGCCCAGCGCCATCAGCCCGGGAATCACGGTATCGGCATTGCCGTTCTTCTTGGTCAGCGCCTCGCCGTGGAAATTGGTGGGAATGCCGCCCATGTTGTAGTGCGCGGTCGGCAGCACCGGGATCGGCTCGTGCGCGATATCGACGTTGGCGAAGATGCGGGCGAGTTCGGCGATGCCCGGCAGCCGCTCGTGTAGCACCGCGGGGTCGAGGTGATCCAGGTGCAGGAAGATGTGGTCCTTGTTCTTGCCGACGCCGCGGCCCTCGCGCATTTCGATGGTCATGGCGCGCGAGACGACGTCGCGCGAGGCGAGATCCTTGGCCGAGGGCGCGTAGCGCTCCATGAAGCGCTCGCCTTCGGAATTGACCAGATAGCCGCCTTCGCCGCGCGAGCCTTCGGTGATCAGGCAGCCGGCGCCATAGATGCCGGTCGGATGGAATTGCACGAATTCCATGTCCTGCAGCGGCAACCCGGCGCGCAGCACCATGGCATTGCCGTCGCCGGTGCAGATATGGGCGGAGGTGCAGGAGAAATAGGCGCGGCCGTAGCCGCCGGTCGCCACCATGACCATGTTGGCGGAAAAGCGGTGGATCGAACCGTCGTCGAGATTAAGCGCCACCACGCCGCGGCAGCGGCCTTCGTCGTCCATGATCAGGTCGATGGCGAAATATTCGATGTAGAACTCGGCCGAGTGCCGCAGCGCCTGGCCGTACATGGTGTGCAGCATGGCGTGGCCGGTGCGGTCGGCGGCGGCGCAGGTGCGCTGCGCGGTGCCTTGGCCGTAATGGGTGGTCATGCCGCCGAACGGACGCTGATAGATCTTGCCGTCGTCCTCGCGGCGCGAGAACGGCAGCCCCCAATGCTCCAACTCGTAGACCGCTTCCGGCGCATTGCGGCAGAGATATTCGATGGCGTCCTGGTCGCCGAGCCAGTCGGAGCCCTTGACCGTGTCGTACATATGCCAGCGCCAGTCGTCCTCGCCCATATTGCCGAGCGCGGCGGCGATGCCGCCTTGCGCCGAGACCGTGTGCGAGCGGGTCGGAAACACCTTGGTGATGCAGGCGGTGCGCAAGCCGGCTTCGCCGCAGCCGACCACGGCGCGCAGGCCCGAGCCGCCGGCCCCGACCACGACCACGTCGTGGTGGTGATCGACGATGGGGTAAGCGCCGCCATTGACCGCCGGCGCGCCGTTCGTTTTTCCATTAGTAGCCATGCCTAGACCCCGAACGAAAGCTTGAGGATAGCGAAGGCGCAGGCAAAGCCGATGGCGAAAGCGTAGAAGGTGTTGGCCATCAGAGCTAGCAGCTTGAACTTATCCTCGTGCACGTAGTCGACGAGGATCTCCTGCATGCCGATCCACATGTGATACGCCATATTGATGATGAACAGCAGCATGAGGATCGCGACCAGCGGCGAGCCGAGAATTTGTACGACCGCCGCGTGACTGCGCCCCAGCAGCGAGATCACGATGACCACCAGCGCGATGGTCAGCAGAATGCCCGCGACCGAGGTGATGCGTTGATGCCAAAAAGTTTGCGTGCCGGTGTGGGCGGCGCCGAGCCCGCGCACACGGCGCATCGGCGTGCGCATTTGAGGCTGCATCATCGCGGGCCTCCCATGGCGAGATAGCCGATCACCCAGACAATGAGCGTGAGCGCGATCGAGCCGACAATGGTGGTCAGCCCCAGCAGCTCGCGCTCGGCCGGCTCGAACCCGCGCCCGGTGTCCCAGATCAGGTGGCGAATGCCGCCGAGCATGTGGTGCAGCAGCCCCCAGGTGTAGCCGAACAGCACCAGCCGTCCGAACCAGCTGCCGATGAACCATTCGAAATTGGCATAGGCGTTGGGGCCGGTCGCCGCCGCGATCAGCCACCAGGCGATCAGCAGCATGCCGAAATAGAGCACCGCGCCGGTGACGCGGTGAAAGCCGGACATCAGGTACGTCAGCGTCAGCTTGTAGACTTGTATATGCGGGGAGAGCGGACGGGGCCGTCGTGGTCCGCTCGTCGATCCGGCGTGAAGCTCGGCCATCGTCATCTCCAGAACGCTTGCGAACGGGCCTTGCAGATCGGCCGCATAAAATGCGTCGACGCTGGTGGTTCGGTTCCTAGCCAATGGGCGCCGAGCCCGCAACGCATCACCCGGCGAAAAACAAAACTGCCCACCACCACGAAACCGGACCGCCTGACGTCGGCGTGTCGCCCGCCCGACCGGTGGCCCCGCGGTGGCGATCCTCGCAGATCGCTTGCGCCTCAGGGCCAAACCGGCTACTTCAACAAATACGAAACTTGGACCGCAAAATGCCTTTGTGCAATATGTGTTTTGCGTAGCCTTACTTCGCGAAATACGAAGGCAGCACCCCCATGCGCTTCGATTTCACCGACCTCAGCCTGTTCCGCCATATCGTCGAGGCCGGCAGCATCACGCAAGGCGCGGCGCGGGCCAATATCGCGCTGGCCGCCGCTTCGACCCGCATCCGCAAGGTCGAGCTCGCGCTCGGCGCCGAGTTGCTGGTGCGCGGGCGCCACGGCGTCACCCCGACCCAGGCCGGCCGCACGCTGCTGCAGCACGCGCGCGCCATCCTGGCGCAGACCGAAAAGCTGCAGGAAGACCTCGGCCCCTACGCGCGCGGCCTCGCCGGCCAGGTGCGCGTGCTGTCCAACACCAACGCGCTCACCGAGTTCCTGCCCGAGACGCTGAGCTCGTTCCTCACCGCCTATCCCGACATCAGCGTCGATCTGGAAGAGCGGCTGTCCGACGAGATCGTCGGGCTGATCGCCGAGGGCACCGGCGACATCGGCATCGTCGCCGGCACCGTCGACTTCGGCGGGCTGCACACCTTTCCGTTCCGCAGCGACCGCTTCGTGCTGGTGGTGGCGCGCAATCATCCGCTCGCCGGCCGCGCGCACATCGGATTCTCCGAGGTGCTCGACTACGACATGGTCGGTCTCGACCGCGCCAGCGCGATCCAGCGCTTTCTCGCCGACAAGGCCAACCGCGTCGGGCGGCCCTTGCGGCTGCGCGTGCAGCTGCGCTCATTCGATGCCATCTGCCGGCTGGTGGAATGCAATGTCGGCGTCGGCATCGTGCCGGAGACGACGGTGCAGCGCACGGCCCGCAACATGGCGATCACCGCCGTGCAATTGACCGACCCTTGGGCCTTGCGTGAACTGACCATCTGCGTGCGCGACGAGACCGCGCTGCCGCCTTATGCGCGGCAACTGGTCGATCATTTGCGGGCGAGCGTGTAGACGGAAACATGATGCACGCGCGATCGCTGATCCTTGCCGTCGTCGGCCTTGCAATCTTCGCCTGCGGCAACGCCGCAGCTGAAACGCTGGTCTATCGCCACCAAGGCATCGAGCGCACCGCGGAACTGTATCGACCCGCCGCAGCGACCCCTGGTCCGCGTCCGCTCGTGGTCTCGCTGCATGGTCTTGGTCAGGACATCAAGAGCCTGCGCCGCTGGCTGCCGCTCGAAGCGATCGCCGATCGCGAGGGCTTCGTCCTGGCCTATCCGGTCGCCGTCGACTTGCGCTGGAGTTATGGCCGGCCGGTGGTCGAAACCGATGCCGGCGGTCGGCGGGGAACCGGTCGACGATACTGGCTTCCTCCGGCTGCTGATCGACGACCTCATCGCCAAGAAGATTGCCGACCCCAAGCGCGTCTACGTCACGGGCATGTCGCGCGGCGGGTTGATGGCCTTTACCGTCGCTTGCGCGCTCGCCGATCGGGTTGCCGCGACCGCTCCGCTGATCACGCCGATGACCGAATACCAGCGCGACGACTGCAAACCGGCGCGGGTGACACCCATGCTGGTGCTTGCCGGCACCGCCGATCCGTCCGAGCCGTTCAACGGCGTGAACTGGCCGATGGGCCGGCTGCTGTCGGTGCCCGAGACGATGAATTTCTGGCGCCTGCTGCACGGCTGCCAAGGCAGGAACGTCACTCCGCTCGCCCACCGCCACGACAGCGATCCGACCCGGGTTTTCGTGGTGTCCTGGACGGGGTGCACGGCCGGTGCGCCGCTCATCTTGTATCGCGTGGGCCGCGGCGGCCACCGGCTGCCCTCGCTCGACGATACGCCGGAGGCGGCCAGCAAGTACGGCCTGCGCAACCGCGACTTCGATACCGCCGACGCCGTGTGGACGTTTTTCAAAAACCTTCCGCCGAGCCCTTGAGCCGGCTCACTTCGGCATCAACACCCAGTAGTCGAGATCGAGGATCACCGCCGGATCGTAGGCGTCGCCGTCCTTGTCGGGAAAATCCGGGCACGGCCGGTCCTTGGTGGCGATGGTGCGTAGCCGCAGCGCGCCGATATCCGAACGGCCGGGAATGTCGGCCGTCGCCAGGACTTCCGACCAGGCGAACACCGTCAACCCCGCGAACAACGGCGCCACGTGCCGCCCGCCGTTGATCGCCGCCACGTGAAACGCATTGCCCAACCCGTTGAACGACAGCGCGCGCGCCAGCGAGATGGCGTGGCCGCCATAGATCAGCCGCTTGCCGAAGCGGCCCTTGCTCTCGGTGAAGTTGTCGAAATGAATGCGCGCGGTGTTCTGATAAAGCCGCGTCGCGATCATGTGCTCGGCGTCTTCCACCGTGATGCCGACGCCATGGTCGATCTTCTCGCCCGCTTTGTAGTCGCCGAAGCGGTGCGGGCTGCCGGCGAGCACCGTGTCGTAAGCCGCGGCATCGATGGCCGGGCAGGCGGCGCCGAGCGCGGCCGGCTCGACGCTCTTGGGCAAATCCGGCACTTGCTCGCCGGGCGCTGCGGCCGCCTCGTCGCGCTTTCGCACCATCACCCAGCGCGCATAGTCGAGCACGGTGTCGCCGTCCTGATCGAAGCCGCGCGAGCGCACATAGACGATGCCGGTCTTCTTGTTCGAGTTTTCTTTCAGCCCGATCACTTCCGACACCGCGTTGAGCGTGGCGCCGGGATAGACCGGCTTCAAGAAACGGCAGTCGGCATAGCCGAGATTGGCGACGGCATTGAGCGAGACGTCGGGCACCGTCTTGCCGAACACCACGTGAAACACCAAGAGGTCGTCGATCGGCGCGCGCGGATAGCCGATCTTGGCCGCGAACGCGTCGGACGACTGCACCGCAAAGCGCGGTCCGAACAATCCGTTGTAGAGCGCGACGTCGCCGACGGTGACGGTGCGCGGCGTGGCGTGGCGAATTTGTTGGCCGAGGCGGAAATCTTCGAAGAAATTGCCGGGATTTGTCTTTGAAACGGACGACGCACTCACGATTGCGGCTCCTTCGGCGAGTTTTGGCCGGCGCGCCATTCTCACAAAACTGTGAGGCGAACGCTAGGTTTAGCCAACGGGAAACTGAAGTGGATGTGTTCGACCTCTGTGTTAGCCGGTGAGATGCAAGCCCAAAATCCTCTGGAGGACAACGCATGAAAAAGACGATTCTACTTTCCGCCTTGATCGCCGCCGGTATCGCCCTGGCGCCGGCCGCCTATGCCGACGACATGAAAAAAGGCGACATGAAGGACGGCATGAAGAAAGAAGAAACCATGACCAAGCCGGACAACAAAATGGAAACGAAGGGCATGGGGAAAGAAGACAAGATGGACGACAAGGGCATGAATAAAGAAGGCAAGATGGACAAAGGCGCGATGAACGACGAGCACAAGGGCAGCATGAAGTAATAACCATCACGACGCCGGGCCCTTGCATCCAGGGGCCCGGCGTCGTCGTATATCGGTCGCTCGCCAGCGCGTGGGAGTCGACCTTCATGAGCGCCCAATCGGCAATCGGCGGCCGTGCGACCGCGGCGGGCCAAACGATCCACCCCGGATGGGTGCGGGTGTGCCACTGGATCAACGCGGTGGCGATCCTGGTGATGATCGGTTCCGGCTGGCAGATCTACAACGCCTCGCCGCTGTTCGACTTTCAATTCTCCAAGCACTACGCGCTCGGCAACTGGCTCGGCGGCGCGTTGCTCTGGCATTTCGCGGCCATGTGGGTGCTGGTAATCAACGGCATCGTCTATGTGTCGCTCGGGCTCGCCACCGGCCGTTTCCGCCGCAAGCTGTTGCCGATCTATCCGAGCCAGATCATCGCCGATATCAAGGCGGCGCTGACCTTCAAGCTCGCGCACGACGACCTCTCGCGCTACAACGCGGTGCAGAAGCTGCTCTATGTCGGCATCCTGCTGTGCGGGATTGTGGCCGTGGCCTCGGGCCTGTCGATCTGGAAGCCGGTGCAGTTTAAGGAACTCACCGCGCTGTTCGGCAATTACGACATCGCGCGCTATGTGCATTTCTTCGCCATGGCGGCGATCGTCGCGTTTCTCATGGTGCATGTCACGTTGGCGCTGATCGTGCCGAAGAGCCTGCGCGCCATGATCACGGGGCGATGACGCATGATCCCGAAAAGCATGTTCTCGACCCGAGATCGGGGATGGTAGCGGGTTTTCGGACAAGATCATGCGCAAAGGAACATGAGGGCGCATGCGCCAGCGCAAAATCATTCCCGGCGTCGATCCCAAGCTGCTGATCAAGGATGCCGCCAAGCTGATGCCCGATCCGATGCGCCGCCAGTTCCTGCGCGGCGCCGCCAGCCTGGGTGCGCTCGCCTTCCTCACCGGCTGCGACATCATCGACGGCGACACCGCGGAAGGGATCCTGCGCAAGGTGGCGAGCTTCAACGACGGCGCCCAGGCGCTGTTGTTCAGCAAGACCAAGCTGGCGCCGACTTATTCCGAGAGCGATCTCACCCGGCCGTTCCCGTTCAACGCCTATTACAATTTGGACCAGGCGCCGGCGGTCGACGGCGGCACCTACCGGCTCGCGGTCGCCGGCCGGGTCGACGACAAGAAGCCCTGGACGCTGGAAAAATTGCACGCGCTGCCAGAGGTCTCGCAGATCACGCGGCATTGCTGCGTCGAGGGCTGGAGCGCCATCGGCTCCTGGCAGGGCGCGCTGCTGTCGGATTTCCTCAAGCGTATCGGCGCCGACACCAAAGCCAAATACATCTGGTTCAAGTGCGCCGAGGGCTACACCAACACCATCGATATGCCGACCGCGCTGCATCCGCAGACGCAGATGACCTTCAAGTACGATCACAAGCTGTTGCCGCGCGCCTACGGCTTCCCGATGAAAATCCGCATGCCGACCAAGCTCGGCTACAAGAACCCGAAATACGTGGTGGCGATGGAAGTCACCAACACCGACCACGGCGGCTACTGGGAAGACCAGGGCTACAACTGGTTCGGCGGGTTGTGACGCTCAACGCGCCGCAAATGGATTGAACAGCTTCACGTCGAAGTGGCGAAAGTCTTTGACGTTTCTGGTCACGACGGTCAGGCCGTGCAACTTGGCCGTCGCTGCGATCATCGCGTCCTCGGCCAAGTCCGGCGATTTTCGATGCATCAGCCGGCCCCAGAGACGGAACGCCGCGCCATCCATTGGCAATATGCTCCATGTTTCCGTGAGTTGATCGGCCCATGCCTCGATCTCGGCCGCGCGGTCGGCATCATGTTCGCGCGTGATTTCGATGCCGGCCTGAATCTCCCCGAACGTCACTGCGGAAAGATGCAGCTGATCCGCGTCGACGCCACGCAGCCAGGCGACGACCGCGCCATGCGGTTTCGACCGCCGCAGCTCCGACATGACATTCGTATCGAGCAGGTACATGAAAGCTATTCGAACCGCGCAGGTCGGCGGCGCCCCAATCGCCCCCGCGGCGGGATGTTCAAATCGCCACGCGCGAAGTCCGTGAGCAGGAGTTCCTTCAGGCTCGGCTTGTTGGCGGCCGCCAGCCGGCGCCATTGCTCGGCCGGCACCAGCACGGCCGTCTCCACGCCGCGCCGGGTCACAAACTGCGGGCCTTTTTTCAGGCACGTGTCGAGCAGTTCGCTGAAACGCGCCTTGGCGTCCTGCACAGGCCAAATCTTCATGGCAGGCTTCCTGACTGACGACTTATCTAACTAGTTATCTGACTAGTTATAGCATAGGCCGTGCCGTGCAAGGGGCTCGCTTCAGGCAATATTTTTCACCATCGGCCGGCAGTTTGCGGCCGCATTGGCGCCGCCGCCGCCGGCCGCGCCATCTTGCTCGCGGTAGCCGGCCGCTTCGTAAAAGCGCCGCGCGGTCTTGGTGCTTTCGAGCCGGCATTGGGTGAGACCGAGCGCCGCCGCCTGGCGCTCGAGCGCCGCCAGCAGCGCCTTGCTCACGCCTTTGAAGCGCGCGTCCGGCGACACGTAGTTCAACGAGATGCGGCCGTCTTTCGACATGCTGGCGACGCCGGTAATCGCCTCACCATCGACCGCGACGTAGACGACATTGCCGGGATCGGAAATCCAGGCTGCGACGTTGTCCGGCGTTTTGTTGGCGAGCCAGCCGTGCAGAAAGGCCGGATCGTTGTTGTGATCGGCCGCGCACAATTCGACGATCGAGCGCCGCAACACCGCGCAGGCGGCCGTAGCGTCGGCCGCGCAAGCTTCGCGGATTTGGACGTCAGCCATTGTCTCGCCCCACAGCGGCAGCATCGCGCTGCGGCGCGCGGCGAGCAAGCGCTCGCAATCACTCTTTCGCCCGCTCCGGCTCGGTAATCAGCCGGGCGCCGCGCTGGAAGGTGAGATAGGTCCACAGCCAGTTGAAGGCGACGATGAAGCGGTTGCGCACGCCGATGAGGAAATAGATGTGCACCGCCGCCCAGAACAACCAGCCGATGAAGCCGGTCAGCTGCAGCCGGCCGAGTTTCACCACCGCGGCGCGGCGGCCGATGGTCGCCAATTCGCCGAGATGCAAGTAGTGGAACGGCCCCGGCGCGGGGCGGCCGGCAATGCGCGCCGCGATCAACTTGCCGACGTAGTGGCCCATCTGCTTGGCCGCCGACGCCATGCCCGGAACGGGGCGGCCGTCGTCGTCATCGACCGCCGCGGTATCGCCAATAACGAAAATCTCCGGATGACCGGGCAGCGACAGATCGGGCGCAACTTTGACCCGACCGGCACGGTCGGCCTCCGCGTTCAGCCAGCGCGCGGCGGGGGAGGCGGTCACGCCGGCCGCCCAGATGATGGTGCTAGATTCGATCCGCCCGCCATCGGTATCGACGCCGTGCGCGTCGCAACCGTTCACGCGTGTGTCGGTCTTGACCTCGACGCCGGCGCGCGTGAGCGCCCGGCGCACGAATTCCGATTGCGCGGCCGGAAATGCAGGCAGCAGACGGGGGCCGGCCTCGACCAGCACGATGCGCGCCGTGCGCGGGTCGATGTTGCGGAAGTCCGCGGCCAAGGTCTGGCGCGCAATCTCGGCGATGGCGCCGGCCATCTCGACGCCCGTCGCACCGCCGCCGACGATGACGAATGTGAGCAGGCTGCGCCGCGCCTCCGAATCGGCAATCAACTCCGCCTGCTCGAAGGCGAGCAGGATGCTGCGGCGGATGCGCGTGGCATCCTCGATGCGCTTCAGTCCTGGAGCGTATCCAGCCCAATCGTCATGGCCGAAATAGGCATGCGTCGCCCCGGTGGCGATCACCAGGTAATCGTAGGGCGCATCGCCGAAATCGGTACGCAGCCGCTTCTGCGCGATGTCGACGCCGATGACCTCTTCCATCAGCACGGCCGCGTTGCGTTGGTCGCGCAGGATGTGCCGCGTCGGCCAGGCGATATCGGCCGGCGACAGCGCCGCCGTCGCCACCTGATAGAGCAGCGGCTGGAAGCAATGATGATTGAGGCGGTCGACCACGATAACGTCAGCCGACGCGCGCGCCAGCGTCTTGGCGGCTTCCAGGCCGGCGAAGCCCGCTCCGACGATCACGATGCGCGGTCGCTGTCCTGGCATGTCGCCTCTTAAGGTACCGCGATGAACGGCAAATGTCGGCCTATCCGCCGCCAGTTGCCAAGGGCTGAGTGAAGCTCTAGCAATCTCGGGCTTTTGTCGTTGTCATGCGCGGGCTTGGCCCGCGCATCCCGCTTAGGGTGGCACGTCCGTGCGTCCCTGATCGAGATGGCTGGGATTTTTGACGCAAAGACGGCGCTTCGCGCCTTTCGCCCGGTCATGGCGCAGTGCAATTCTAGCGAGGCGTAACCAATGGCCACCCATAATCTCCTGTTGCTCCCCGGCGACGGCATCGGTCCGGAAGTGATGGCGCAAGTAAAGCGCGTCCTCGTCTTCTTCAACGAAAAGGGCCCGGACAAGTTCACCACCGAGGAGGCGCTGGTCGGCGGCTCTTGCTACGACGCCCATGGCGTCGCCGTCACCGACGAGACCGTGGAAAAGGCCAAGGCCGCCGATGCGGTGATCTTTGGCGCGGTGGGCGGGCCGAAATGGGACAAGGTGCCCTATGACGTGCGGCCGGAGGCGGGTCTTTTGCGACTACGCAAGGATCTCGATCTCTACGCCAACTTGCGTCCGGCCGTGACCTATCCGGCGCTTGCCGACGCCTCCTCGCTCAAGCGCGAGCTGGTCGAAGGCTTGGACATCATGATCCTGCGCGAATTGACCGGCGGCGTTTATTTCGGCGAGCCCAAGACCATCACCGATCTCGGCAACGGGCAGAAGCGCGCCATCGACACGCAGGTCTACGACACCTACGAAATCGAGCGCATCGGGCGCGTCGCCTTCGAGCTGGCGCGCAAGCGGCGCAACAAGGTCACCTCGATGGAAAAGCGCAACGTCATGGTCTCGGGCGTGCTGTGGAACGAGGTGATGACCGCGCTGCACGCGCGCGAGTTCAAGGACGTTCAACTCGAGCACATGCTGGCCGACGCCGGCGGCATGCAGCTCGTGCGCAATCCGAAGCAGTTCGACGTCATTGTCTGCGACAACCTGTTCGGCGACATGTTGTCGGACGTCGCCTCGATGCTCACCGGCTCGCTCGGCATGCTGGCCTCGGCCTCGCTTGGCGAAGTCGATGCCAAGACCAAGAAGCGCAAAGCGCTGTACGAGCCGGTGCACGGCTCGGCGCCCGACATCGCCGGCAAGGGCATCGCCAATCCGATCGCCATGATCGCCTCGTTCGGCATGGCGCTGCGCTATTCGTTCGATCTCGGCAAGCAAGCCGACATGATCGATTCTGCGATCGCCGCCACGCTCGCCAAGGGCCTGCGCACCGCCGACATCAAATCGGAGGGCAGCAAAGTCGTGAGCACGGCCGAGATGGGCGACGCGATCCTGGCGGAGCTGGAGACGTTGGCGGGGTAGGGATACCTTCTGGCTTGTCATGCGCGGGCTTGACCCGCGCATCCATGATGCCTCGCCAGTCGTGAAAACCTTACATAAGTTTGCCGATGCTGACCGGCGTCATGGATTGCCGGGTCAAGCCCGGCAATGACCGCGAATACACTTCGAAGCAAAAACGCGGCCCTCACGGCCGCGTTGTCGTTTCGAGCGCCTGTTGTCCGATCAATACTCGAGCCAGGGACTGTCCTTGAACGGCAGCGTGAATGGGCCCGGCAGCGCCGTTTCGTTGGTGCCGAAAACCGTATTGTCGAGCACGCTCGACGCCCGATGGTTCGGCGACCAGGCATAGTTATGGCCCGCGTGCTCGCCCGGGAAGGACTCGGTGCCCGGATCGAGATAAGAGCGCTTCTGGATGATGATGCGGGTGCGCGCGCGCCCATTCTCGTCGCGGCTGTAGAAGACGGTGTTTCCCCCCGCGCTCACCGCGCGTTTCTTCGGCGCGGCATCCGCCGGCATGGCCAGCAGCCCGACGGCCGCGGCAACGGCGAACGCGCTAACAACGGCTTTCAAACGCATGGTGTCCTCGCGGGTGACTCGAATTGCGCATGCATACTAGCCGTGTTCTGTTGGCGGCAATAGAGCAAATCACGCGCAATTGTGGCGGCCAATGCTTAAGAAACAGGCCTCGCCGGCGCGTCACAATGGTATGCGGCGACCGATCTAACGACCGATGCGGCGCGGCTGCGGGCGGTCGGCGAGCGCCTTCCAGAGCAATTTGTATTTCGGCGTCGGCGCCAGGATCGGATCGTGCTGGCCGCAGAAGCCGCGCTTGAGCTCGGCCTTCGCAAACAAGGCGCCGATCTTCGGCTCGCTGCCGGCGGACAACAACGTCAGCCGATCGAGCGCGCAGGCGAGCGTGGAGCGTTGGATGTATTCGGCGCCGCCTTGGCAGAAGCGTCCGGACAATTGCAGCCGCGGGTCGGCGAAATCGCGCAGGAAGCCGAGACAGTGGCGCGGCGGCGTGCCCACATCGAAGGCGGCAACGGAAAGCGCGCCGAATTTGCTCGCCAGCGGCGGCTCCGTGCGAAAGGCGGTGACGGGACCGACGCCGGCCGCCTGCGCAAGCAAGTCGCTTTGCGGAAGGGGAAAGCCGGCGATCTCGCTACCCAGCCGGTAGATCGTGACCTGCAGGAACGGGGCTTCGCCCTCCGGCTCGCCGAGGCTCAAGATGTCTTTGCGGCCGTCGCCCGCGGCATTGCGGCGGATCGCGTAAGTCGACGGCACGTCGGCCGCTTCCGGGATCGACAGCGCGAAAGCCGGAAACGGCTTTTCGATGTCGATCCATCTTGATGGGAGCGGCGCCTGCGTTGCCGGCGCCGGCCCGAATATTCGCGCCGCCGCTACCGACAACACGGCGATCCCGCCTAAATAGGCGAGCAGGCGCACAAAGGTGGCGGGCAGTTGTTCGCGCCAGGAATACAGGGCCGGGTGCATAGGCGTCTCCCGGGTGCCGTTGTCTTGCGCGCCATTCTCGCTTAGAAGCACTGCCATCCGCCCGTGCTCAGAGCGAACCGGAGCGGAGAAATATTCGGAGAGTTAACAATGGGTTATAAGGTCGCCGTGGTGGGTGCCACCGGCAATGTCGGGCGCGAGATGCTCGGCATTCTGGCCGAGCGCGATTTTCCCGCCGACGAAGTGGTGGCGCTGGCCTCGCGCAAGAGCCAGGGCGTGGAGTGCTCGTTCGGCGACCGCACGCTGAAGGTGAAGGCGCTCGACCATTACGATTTCTCCGACGTCGATATCTGCCTGATGTCGGCGGGCGGCGCCGTCTCGAAGGAATGGTCGCCCAAGATCGCGGCCAAGGGCGCGGTGGTGATCGACAATTCGAGCGCCTGGCGCATGGACCCGGACGTGCCGCTGATCGTGCCGGAAGTGAACGCCGACGCGGCCGCCGGCTTCACCAAGAAGAACATCATCGCCAATCCGAATTGCTCGACCGCGCAATTGGTGGTGGCGCTCAAGCCGCTGCACGACAAGGCCAGGATCAAGCGCGTGGTGGTTGCGACCTATCAGTCGGTGTCCGGCGCCGGCAAGGAGCCGATGGACGAGTTGTTCTCGCAGACCAAGGCGGTGTTCACGCTCGACGAGATCGAGCCGAAGAGGTTTCCCAAGCGCATCGCCTTCAACGTCATTCCGCAGATCGACGTGTTCATGGACGACGGCTACACCAAGGAAGAATGGAAGATGGTGGTCGAGACCAAGAAGATTCTCGATCCCAAGATCAAGCTCACCGCCACCTGCGTGCGCGTGCCGGTGTTCGTCGGCCATTCCGAGGCGGTGAATATCGAGTTCGAAGAGCCGATCACCGCCGATGAAGCGCGCGACATCTTGCGCAATGCACCCGGCTGCCTGGTGATCGATAAGCGCGAGCCCGGCGGCTACACCACGCCTTATGAATGCGTCGGCGAGGACGCGACCTACATCAGCCGCATCCGCGAGGATGCCACGGTCGACAACGGCCTGGTGCTGTGGGTGGTCTCCGACAATCTGCGCAAAGGTGCCGCGCTCAACGCGGTGCAGATCGCCGAGTGCCTGATCAATCGCAAACTGATCAGCGCGAAGAAGAAGGCGGCGTAACCCAATCTTCATTCCGGGACACGCGCGAAGCGCGTGGGCCCGGGATTCATTCGTCGCAGCACTGGGGTTATGGGTTCCGGGGTCGCTCGCGGAGTTCATCGTCGGGCCGCGCCTTGCGCCGACCCGCTGGCTTGCGCCCCCGATCGAAAAACCCAATTGCAGTAGCATTAAAATCGGCCTTAAGTTGTGTCCCTGAACCGCGGTTTGCGGCAGTTGCGGCTGGAGCAGCGCGACTGTGAATGGAGGGAACCATGGCAAGATGGACGCTTTTCAACCGGACCTTCGACGCGCGTCCGGATCGAATCGACTTTCGCGATCTGCCATATCGCCCGCGGCTCGTTAGCCTGCCGGATCGCTACCCCTCGACCGATCTGATCGGGAATTATTTTCCTCGCTATCGCAAGGCCGGGTTAATTCTCAATCAAGGCGAGGAAGGCTCTTGCACGGGCTTTGGGCTAGCGGCCGTCGTCAACTATTTGCGCTGGGAGCTTTTGGTAGCTGGGCTTGCCGCAGACCGGAAATCGAAAGCTGGACCGCCCGAACGCGTTAGCGCGCGCATGCTCTATCAGAACGCGCGGCTCTACGATGAATGGAAAGGAGAAGATTACGATGGATCCAGTTGCCGCGGCGCTATGAAGGGTTTTCAAAAACACGGTGTGTGCACCGAAAAATATTGGCCTAACTTCGAGAAAGACGGCAGCGACGGTCGCTCGCAACCCGGCTGGGATCAAAATGCCCCGCTCACGCCGCTCGGCGCGTATTTTCGCATCGATGCTAAATCGCTCGTCGATATGCAGTCGGCCATTTACGAGACGCACGCGATTTATGTTTCGGCCGACGCGCATGATGGTTGGGACGGCATTGAGAAGTGCCGCAGCCTCGACAACGCAGTGATCCGGCCGCAGCGCAAAAAGGAAGTTGGCGGTCATGCCTTCGCGCTTGTCGGTTACAGCCAGGATGGTTTCATCATTCAGAACTCATGGGGATCGGATTGGGGGTTCCATGGCTTCGGGCTGCTGCCCTATGAGGAATGGATCAAGCACGGCAACGACGCCTGGGCGCTGGCGCTCGGCGCGCCGATGGCAATCGTACGCGCGGACCCAAAAGGCAGGGGTGCGGGGAAGAGCAAGAGCAATATATTCCTCAGCCCACCCGCGCGCACAGAAATCTCGCTTGACGAGCGGCTGCGCGTGCGCCGGCCGCTGTTCGCGGGACGCGCCGAAGACGAAAGCAAAGTATCTCCATGGTTGAACGGCGAGGAGAGCAATCACATCATTTTCATTGGCCATGAGGGCCGCGCCGATCGCGAGCTGGTCGCCGCGCTCGACGCCGAAGATGCCGTGCGCCTGGTCATCGAAGACGTGCGCAAGGCGGCCGCCGGCGGCATTTCCAAGATCGCGATCTACGCCCACGGTGGACTCAACAGCCGCGACGAAGGCGTCAAGCGCGCGCAGATTCTCGGGCCATGGCTGTTGGCGAACAAAATTTATCCGATCTTCGTCGTCTGGGAGACCGGGTTTTTCGAGTCCGCCGGCGATATCATTAAACTCGGCGTCGAGAAGCTCGGGATCGCACCAGAACGAGTCGAAGGCTGGGTGCTAGACAAGCTCGTAGCGATGAAAGACCGCGGCTTCGAAGTGTTCGCCCGCGACGGCGGTGTCAAGGCCATTTGGGGGAACATGAAGAGCCGCGCCGAAGGCGCGAGCACTTCCCACGGCGGGCTGTTTCTCGCGGCGAAATATCTCAAAGCGGCGATCGATTCGCTGAGAACCAAGCCTGAGATCCATCTGCTCGGCCATTCTGCCGGTGCAATCATGCACGGCTACTTCCTGACGGCGATGAAGGCGTACGGGCTCACGGCGAAAACGATGCATCTGTGGGCGCCTGCCTGCACCGTCGAATTCGCCAACGATATTTTGGGCGGCGCGTTTCGCGACCAGGTCGTGGCGCCGGCATCGACCTTTATTGGCGTACTCACAGACCAGAACGAGAAGGCCGACGCTTGCGTGCCCGTGCTTTACTCCAAATCGCTGCTTTATCTGGTCTCCCGCGCGCTCGAAAGCGACCACAACACGCCGGTCCTCGGCATGCAGAAAATATGGCCGCAGTGGCGCAAGAAGGACGGAACTTTCGCCGACGAGCAGTGGCAGGTCATGACCAAATGGGATCAGGTCGGTAAGGGGGTCAAGCTCGATCCGCCGATTGCAGCCAAGACGGTACCGACACGTGAGGAGCCCAACGCAGACAATTCAATTCCGGCAAATCACGGGTCCTTCGACAACAACGTCGATGTCGTCAACAAGGCTATCCGGCGCATCCTTGGAGCCGCACCAAAGCTGAAGGTAACCGATCTGGAGGGGTTCTGATTTCCGTTTTCTTAGGTGACGGTTCGCCGAGTTAAGAGCGCGGCGCGCCTGGCGCCGCTGCATATCCTTCCGGCACCACGCGCTGAAACTCCCCGCTCGCCCGATCCAGCACCGACAAATCGCCGCTGGCGACGCCGAAATAGGCGCCGTGCACGTTGACCTTGCCTTTCTCGATCAGTCTGGCGAGACGCGGAAACGTCATCAGATTGTCAAGGCTGTTGACCACATTGGCCTGCTCCAGCCGCGTCAGATACGCGGCCGGCGATAAATCACCGCGCGGGGTTTTGACCGCCGCCGGCGCCATCAGCTTCATCCAGTGGCCGATGAAATCGCCGGGCGACAGCGGCGCGGCGTCTTCTGCGTAGGCTTTGATGCCGCCGCAATAGGCGTGGCCGAGCACCACGATATGCTTGATCCGCAAGGCCCCGACCCCGAACTCCAGGGCGGCGGAGACGCCGTGCGCGCGCTCGTCCGGCGCATAAGGCGGCACGATGTTCGCCACATTGCGCACCACGAACAATTCGCCGGGACGGGCGTCGAAAATGACCTCCGGCGAGACGCGCAAGTCGCAGCAGCCGATCACCATGATTTCCGGCCGCTGGCCGGTCTCGGCCAGCTCGCGGTAGCGGTCCTGCTCGCGCGGCAGCCGGCCGGCGGCGAAGGCGCCGTAGCCGTCGATCAGTCGCTGCGGAAAGTCCATCGCGATCCTCGAGAGCGCTCGTTGCATCCCTGTCGCCAGCCAAGCAATCGGCATGTCCGGCGGCGCCGACGGTCGGCCCGGGGCCCCTTAGCACGGGTAAGCCACGGTTTTCACCGGCCGAAGCCGGCCTCCCACGGCATAAAACCAAGCCGCGTTCATCGCTCGTTCAGGCGAAATCGACGACTAAAGAGGCGAAGCTGGGGTCCGCATGCTTTCGCCGAACAAACCCATCATGGCCAGCGCCCCCATGCCGCGCTTGCGGACGCATGGCTTTTCGGGGCCGCAGATCGCCGTCCTGGCCGCGGCCCTGACGCTGCTCATTTCGATCCCGCTGTGGACGCACCCGCTGCCGCCGCTGTCCGACTACGTCAATCATTTGGCGCGCATGGACGTGATCGCGACGCTGTCGAAGGACCCGCGGCTCGCCCATTTCTATCAAATCGATTGGCAGGTGATC
The DNA here is from genome assembly GCA_963727555.1 of uncultured Alphaproteobacteria bacterium. Taxonomy (GTDB): domain Bacteria; phylum Pseudomonadota; class Alphaproteobacteria; order Rhizobiales; family Xanthobacteraceae; genus Pseudolabrys. Next base: position 170,563 of record CAVSGT010000003.1, read on the forward strand.
CCCAACCTGACCATGGATCTCATCGTGCCGCTGCTGGCGCGGGTTATGAAGGTCTATCTCGCCGGCCAAGTGTTCATGGTCGGCATGTTCGCGCTGATCGTCTCGGGGACCTTGGCGCTCAACCGCGCGCTCATCGGGCGCTGGTCGACGTTTCCGCTGTTCGCCCTGCCGCTGCTCTATAACTACGTCTTCCTCGTCGGCTTGATGAATTACATTTTCGGCGTCGGCGTCGCCTTGTGGGCGCTGGCCGGCTGGATCGCCTTCCGCGAGCGGACTTGGCCGATCCGCTTCGCGCTGTCGACGGCTTGCGCCGTCGTGCTGTTCTTCTGCCATCTCTCGGCGCTCGGCGTTTACGGCATCGGCGTCTTGTCGTTCGAGATCTGGCGGCTGTGGGAGCGGCGCGCCGAGCCGTGGCCCGGCCGCATCGTCGACTTCGTCCTGAGCGGATTGCCGTTCCTGGCCGCAGCGCCGCTGCTCTATGCCAGCCCGACCATGCACCTGGTCGGCAGCACGCATTGGGAGCAGCGCGGCAAGATCGACGGGCTGATGTATGTCATCTCCGATTATTCCGATATCGCCGCCTTCCTGCTCGTCACGCTGCTGGTCGGAACCATCGTCTGGACCATCCGCCACCGCGTCTTGCGGTTTCATCCGCTGCTCTATGTGCTGCTCGCCGTCGGCGGAACGGTCTATATGGCTTTGCCGCGGGTGATGTTCGACACCTTCATGTGCGACCAGCGCGTGCCGATCGGCGTCGCCTTCATGCTATTCGCCTGCGGCGATCTGGAATTGCGCCGCCGCTTCGTGCGGCGCGCGCTGATGATCGTGCTGCTGGTCATGATCGGCACGCGGCTGATCGAGATCGATTACAACTGGTCGCAATTGTCGGATACCACCAGCGAGTTCCGCGCCTCGGTGCGCAAGATCAAGCCGGGCTCGACGGTGTTCGTCGCCTATGCCGACCGCTCCTCGTTCGGCGACGACGTGCGCGACCTCGGTCTGATGCACGCCGCCTGCATCGCCACCATCGAGCGCTCCTCGCTGGTGACCACGCTGTTTACGGTGGAAGGCAAGCAGGTGTTGCACACGCGGCCCGCGTTTCGCGACTTTGCCGATATCAGGGACGGCACGCCACCGTCGGTTTCGCAGCTCCTTGTCGCGGCCCATCATCCGCTGCCCTGGATGCCGGCGTTCTGGCGCAATTGGCCGAAGTTCGATTACCTTTACGTGCTGCTCACCGAGGACGAGGCGCCCAATCCCTATCCCTCGCACCTGAAGCTGATCGCCGACGGCGACCGCTTCCAGCTCTACAAGATCCTAAAGCCGCACATTGCGCAGGCGCGCCCTTGATAGTTTTCTGACGACCGGTAGAGTTGGCGGCATGACCATCCGTCCGCGCCGCAGCGTGCTTTACATGCCGGGGTCCAATGCGCGCGCGCTGGAAAAGGCGAAGACGCTGCCGGCCGATGGCGTCATCTTCGACCTTGAGGATTCGGTCGCGCCCGACGCCAAGGAGGCCGCCCGCGATCAGGTTTGCGCGGCGGTGAAAGCCGGCGGCTTCGGCGCCCGCGAGGTGTTCGTCCGCGTCAACGGCATCGATACGCCCTGGCATGCCGACGATCTCACCGCCGCCGCCCATGCCGCGCCCGACGTCATTCTGGTGCCGAAAGTCTCGGACGCCGACGCGCTCGAGCAGGTCGGCCGCCGCCTGCTCGATATGGGCACCGACCACAAGACGCGGGTCTGGGCGATGATCGAGACGCCGCTCGCGATCTTCAACATTCTGTCGATCGCGGCGGAAGCGCGCGATTCAGAATCGCGGCTTGCCGGCTTTGTCATGGGCACCAACGATCTCGCCAAGGACACGCGCGCCCACATCGTGCCCGGGCGCGCGCCGATGCTGCCCTGGCTGATGATGTGCTTGGCGGCCGCGCGCATCCACGGCATCGACATTCTCGACGGCGTCTACAACGATCTCGGCAACTCCGACGGCTTCGCCATGGAATGCGCGCAAGGCGCCGAGCTCGGCTTCGACGGCAAGACGCTGATCCATCCCAACCAGATCGAGCCGTGCAACAAGGCGTTTTCGCCCTCGGCGCAAGAGGTCGAGCAGGCGCGCAAGATGATTGCCGCCTTCGATCTGCCGGAGAACAAGGACAAGGGCGTGGTGTCGATCGACGGCCGCATGGTCGAGCGCCTGCATGCCGAGATGGCCAAGCGCACCGTGGCGATCGCGGAAGCGATTGCGGCGCGTTAGAATTCCGGCGAGGCGTGGGGCAGGGGAGCGGTCGGCGATGATGATCGTTTATGGGATCGCCCTCTACGCCGCGATCGGCTTCGTCGTCGCGCTGGCCTTCGTGACGGTCGGCATCGCGCGGCTGGTTCCGCATGCCTCGGCGACCGTTGGCGCGCGCATTCTCTTCCTGCCGGGCGCGACCGCGCTGTGGCCCTATATCCTGGTTCGCTGGCTTACATCGCGCGGTGCCGCATGAGGCGCGCGCATCGCTCCGTCCATCGCCTGCTGTGGCCGCTGTTGTCGCTGGCCGTGCTGTTCGCCTTCGCCATGGCGCTCTATCTGCGCGCGCCCTCCTAACCGCGGCACGAGGACAACGAGATGAGCGTCGGCTTTCGGGCGGTGCAGTGGAGCAGGGACAAGATCGTCTATGACGGCATCTTGCTCGCCACCGTCGCGCTCTACATCGCCGGTTACGCCGCGATTCATTTTTCGCTGGAGCAGCCGAAAAAGCTGCCGGACGCCATCGATATCTGGATCCGTGCCTTCGGCAGTTGCACCTTCATCATGCTGACGGTGATCCTGTCGATCGGGCCGCTGGCGCGGCTCAATCCGCGTTTCCTGCCGCTCTTGTACAATCGCCGCCATTTCGGCGTGCTCACCTTTCTGGTGGCGGCGACGCATTTCTGGTTTCTGCTCGATTGGTATTTGGTGCAGCACAATCTGATCAATTTGGTCACCGAGCTGACCAAGTGGCAGGACTACACCGCGTTCATGGACTTCCCGTTCAAGGCCATCGGCCTTGCCGCGCTACTGATCCTGTTCCTGATGGCCGCCACCAGCCACGATTTCTGGCTGAGCTTTCTCACCCCGCCGGTCTGGAAGGCGCTGCACATGGGCGTCTACGTCGCCTATGGGCTGGCGGTCGTGCATGTCGCGCTCGGCGCCATGCAGGATGACGAGGGTCTTGCCATTCCAATCATGCTGGTCGTGTGCTTCGGCACCGTCACCGTGCTGCACTTGCTGGCCGGCTGGCGCGAATGGACCGGCGACCGCGGGCATGCCTGCGGCGCCGACGGCTGGCTCACGGTCGGCCCGCCCGGCGCGATCCCCGACAAAGGCGCAGCGATTGTCGCCGCGCGCGGCGGCGAGCGCATCGCCGTTTTCCGCGACGGCAGCGAGATCGGCGCGCTCACCAATCTCTGCGCCCACCAGAACGGGCCGATCGGCGAGGGCCGCATCGTCGACGGCTGCGTGACCTGTCCCTGGCACGGCTATCAATATCGGCTGGCCGACGGCTGCGCGCCGCCGCCCTTCACCGAGAAGCTCGCCACCTATCGCGTGCGGCTCAATGGCGGCATGGTGGAGGTCGATCCGCGTCCGTTGCCGCCGGGCACGCCGGCGGCGATCCATATTCCGCCGGACGCATTGTGAATACCATCAGCGGGGCAAAGCATCATGGCAGGCGAAGAAAACTGGGTCGACATCGGCAGCGCCGATGACCTTGCCGCAACGCCGCTCAGGCGCGTTTCGGCGGCCAACCGCGAGCTGGCGGTGTCCTGCATCGACGGCAAGTTCGGCGTGGTGTCGAACACCTGCAACCACGTCGGCGGGCCGCTCGGCACCGGCCATCTCGACGGCGAATATATCGTCTGCCCCTGGCACTACTGGAAATTCCACCGCCGCACCGGCGAGGGCGAGCCGGGCTTCGAGGAAGACCGCGTGCCGTCCTTTCCGGTCAAGGTTGCGGACGGGCGCGTGCTGGTCGACGTCAACGGCGCCAGCAAGCGCACGCGCAAGCCGCACGCGCCGCATCCGCTGGCGCGCAAGGTCGAACGCGCGCCCGGCCCGTTGCGGCTTGCCGGCATTTCCACGACGGCGATGGACGCCGCCAACCCGCGCTTCTCGGGCTCCAATCATCTGCTCGATCAAGCCTTGAGGGAGGCGCGCGAGCTGGGCGCCGAGACGCGGCTGATCCGGCTCAACGATCTCAAATTCCGCGAATGCGAGGGCTTCTATTCGAAAGCCGCGCATGCCTGCACCTGGCCGTGCTCGATCACGCAGATGGATGCCGACGACCAGATGGACCAGGTCTACGAGGCGCTGGTGCACTGGGCGGACGCCGTCATCGTCGCGTCGCCGATCCGCTGGGGCGCCGCCTCATCGCTCTATTTCAAGATGTCCGAGCGGCTCAACTGCGTGCAGAACGCGGTGACCATCCGCAACCAGGTGCTGATCCGCAACAAGGTCGCCGGCTTCATCGTCGTCGGCGGGCAGGACAACATCCAGGCGGTCGCCGGGCAGATGCTCGGCTTCTTCGCCGAGCTCGGCTTCATCTTCCCGCAGTTCCCCTATATCGCGCACTCGCGCGGCTGGTCGCACGAGGACATGGAGCGCAACGTCGAGATCGTGCGCTCATCGAAGGATCTGGCCGAGGGTGCGGCGATGCTCACCAAGCGCTGCCTCGATCTGGCGGCGCATCTGATCGCGCGCGACGAGGCGCCGACCGCGATCGAGCGCGGCGGGCGCAAGGCGCATCCAATTCACACGTGAGCGGCGCGGGCGGCCGAAGGCGTCAGGCGACCAGCAGATTCGGGAAGAATTCTTTCGCGAGTTCCGCTTCGGACGCCGCTTCTTCCAGGATATTGTCGGTCGTCTCGAACTCGTTGCCGCAAATCGGGCAGGACCAGAAATTGACGGTCTCGTTCTCGCCGATGGTTTCCGACCATTCGGGAGAAATCAATTTGATCTCACACCGCGGACATTTCGCCGAATGTCGAAGTGCTGTGGACATCGTCTCGCCCTCCGCCGATTGTCGACCAAACAATTTTGCATTCGCACGCGGCCGCATTGATATACGTCAAGCAAACGCCGATTTTGGCCCGGCGAAAAGGTCACCACTGTTGACGTAGTGGCGGCTTATCTGGGGCCGGACGTTCACGCGCAGTGGTGACCCAACCACGCCTCTGTGGCAGCTTTTTGCCGTAAATTTGGCATTTGACGGTAAACGACCGCCCGTGAGCCATTTCGAGCGCCTTCGCCTGAAGTACACGCCGGCGCAGCTGCTCGACGTCGTCGCCCCGCTGCTTTTTGGCAATCGATCGTTGCGCGGCGCTTAGAGTCCGATCCGTTCAGATTGAATCAGAATGCCGCCTAACATTTTGCTGGCGCATGATCTTTTCCGAAAACCGGTTCCCACTTTTCGGGATCATGCGCTAGCTCTCTTCGATCTTGTCGACGCGGTTGGGATAAAATGCGAGGTGGCCTTCGATCTCGGCCATGGCCGGAAACGGCTGCTCGTAGCTCCACACCGCGTTCTCCGCGCTGCGGCCGTCGGCTTGGATTGTGAAATAGCTGGCGTCGCCTTTGTAGGGGCAATGCGTGGCGTGCGCGCTCGGCGTGAGCAGGCTCATGTCGGTGTCGGCGCGCGGAATATAGTGCATCGGCGGATAGCTCGCCTCCCGCATCGTCAGCGCGCGCGTTGAATCGGCAATGATCTTGCCGGCGAACGTGACGCGCACGCGCTTGGCGTTGGGCGCAATCGTGATCGGATGATCGGGGCCGGGCAGTTTCATGGCGCTCACCTCGTTGTCATCAAGCCGATAAATAGGCCCGCGGTCATGGTTTGGTAACCAGTTTCCGCAAACCTTAGGCCGACATGCCGACAATTTGAACGATCGCCCTCAGTAAAACGACAGACTCTCTGGATTAGCTTGCATGCCGTCATCCCATCCAATCGGCTTCCACATGCTCGATAAATCGGTCGAAACGCTGATCCAGGGTCTCAATATCCTGATCGTCGACGGCAATTCCTACATGCGCCGTATGACGCGCATGATGCTGATGAATCTCGGCGCCCGCTCGGTGACCGAGGTCGGCGACGGCCTCACCGCGCTGGAGCACATCCGCAACAACGACCCCGACGTCATGTTGCTCGATTGGGACATGCCGGTGCTCAACGGCCGCGAGGTGCTGCGCATCGTGCGCTCGCCCGGCGTTTTCCCGCGCCCCAATCTGCCGATCATCATGTTGACCCATGACGGCTACCGCTCGTCGGTGCTGGAAGCGCTGCGCTCGGGCGCGCACGAATTCCTGGTCAAGCCGACCTCGCCCAAGGCGTTGCGCGACCGGCTGATGTCGATCGCGTACAAGCCGCGGCCGATGCTCAAGGTCGGCGGTTTCTACGTGCCGCAGCCGCGGGTCAGCCCCGCGTCCGAGGAACTGGAGCATCTGCGCTGACGCGCCGTTCAAGCGCCATGAAAATCGTAAAGCCGCGCCGGGTTGTCGACCAAGATCGCCTGCCGTAGCGCGGCGTCCGGCGTCCAGTCGAGAAACAGATCGCGCAAGTGCGCGGCATCCGGCACCGGCCCCTCGGGCCGCGGATGCGGCCAGTCGGTGCCCCACACCAGATTGCGCGGATTGGCGGCGATCAGCGCCGTGTGGAACGGCCGCGCTTCCACGTAATCGGGCGCCGTGGTGCCGAGGCGATAGACGCCGGACAACTTCGCCCACAGCCGGCCTTCGCCAATCCCGCGCAACAGCGCCTGAAAGCCGGGATGTTGCGTGCCGTGGTGATGCTCCATGCGGCCCATGTGGTCGACGACAATCGGCACGGTGAAGCGCGCCAGCGTCGGCGCCAGCGCGGGCAGGTCGCGCGTGTCGATCCACAATTGCAGATGCCAGCCGAGCTCGGCCATCAGCGGCAGCAAAGGTTCGATCTCCTGCAAGCCGACGCCATTCTGATAATAAGGCTTGCCGTCGCGGCGGAATTCGTTGGCGCGCAGGCCGCGCACGCCGGCGGCGTGCCATTGCCTGAGCGTTGCCGCATCGAGCTCGGCGCCGCCGACCGCGACGCCGCGCAAGCGGGTCGGCTCGCGCCCAAGCGCATCGAGCATCGCGCGGTTGTCGCGGCCATAGGCGCTCGGCTGCACCAGCACGCCGCGATCGAAGCCGAGCCGGTCGAGCAGCGCGAGATAATCTGCGAGCGGCGCGTCATCGGGCGTGTAGCTGCGCGGCTCCGCATACGGGAACCGCGCGGCCGGGCCGAACACGTGGCAATGGCAGTCGCAGGCGCCTTGCGGCAGCGTGCCGCTCATCTCGGCTTGGTCCCGGCGAGCAGGGTGCAGCGTGTGATGGTCATGGTGGTGCTCCTCCCGAAGTTGGTTTGTAGCGTTCCGGCGTTGCGTCGCCGGAATCGTTCTCGGCACGCCATTCACAGCACGGCCTCGACCGTCAGACTAGGAAGAGCGGCTATATTTTCACAATTGATAATCGCAATGTAGAGTATTCCCGACATGAATACCGGTGGGCTATGAACCTCGGCAATCTCGATTTCAACTTGCTCAAGGTGCTCGATGCGCTGGTGAGCGAGCGCAATGTCACGCGCGCGGGCAAGCGGCTGGGACGGTCGCAGCCGGCCGTGAGCAACGCGCTGCAGCGGCTGCGCAAGTTGCTCGGCGACGATCTCTTGGTACGCGGCCCGAACGGGTTCGTGCTGACGCCGCGCGCCGAGGCGATCCGCGTGCCCTTGCGCGAGGCGATCGCGCTGATGGAAGGCTGCCTGAGCGAGGAGCCGCAATTCGATCCGGCCAAGGCCGGCGGGGTCTTCCGCCTGAGCACGCCGGATCGGCTCAGCATCGCGGTGCTGCCGCCTTTGCTCGCCCGGCTTCAGCGCTTGGCGCCGAACATGGCGCTGCAACTGCTGACCGCCGACCGCAAGCAGGCGCTGGATCTACTCGACGAGGATCGTACCGATCTCGCGCTCGGCTGGTTCGACGAGAAGCCGAACCACTTGCACGCCGAACTCATGCTCGAGGACAAGTTGTTCTGCGTTTTCAGGCGCGACCATCCGATCACGAAGCGGGGCGTGCGGTTCGACATCGCGACGGTGCTGTCGTTTCCCCATCTGGTGGTGAGCGCGACCGGTCAGCGCTCGGCGATTTTCGACGATCTGCTGCTGCGCCACGGGCTGCGGCGCCACGCTTTGGTGACAGTGACGAATTTCACCGCCGTGCCGCAGCTCTTGAGCCGCAGCGACATGATCGGCGTCTTCACCGAGCTGGCGGCCGACGTGTTCCGGAAATCCTTCAAGCTGATGAAGCGGCCGGTGCCGATCGATATCGGCGGCATCGCCACCAACATGATCTGGCACACCCGCTACGATCGCGACCGCAAGCACGCCTGGCTGCGCCAGCAGATCAAAGCGGTCTATCGCGGGTTCTAGCAAGTGGTTCGGTTGCCTCTGAGGAAATTTCGCCAAGGGCCGGAAACGGAGATGGCGGCCCAAAGGCACTCCCGCATCAAGCGTTGTCTTCCGGCCGCCCTTCAATGACCGCTTGGCTTTGGTAGGCCTCCTTTTCCGAACCGTCCGCGGCCAAATCGATCAGCGGCGGCCGATGCGCACGCCCACAGGGACGCCGCGCTTGGGATACGCCCGCAATGTCGAGAAGTACGGCTCTTGCCGCCACGCATAGGGAAAGGCGGGGTCGACCGTAACGATAAGTTGGTTTTCCTTTGCCTGCGTCAGCACCATTTTGCTGCGCGCCGGATACCAACGATCATCTGTGCGGCCCTCCAGCCATAGGCAGGCGAAGCTCTCACAGTGAGACGGCCGGCTTGAATAAATGGTGCAGCGGCCGTGACCCGGCTGGCAATGCGGACACCATGTATCGATCGGCTTTTTCAGTTCCGGAATATACAGCAGCTTGCAGCACAGGGAACAGTTTCCGCACTCTCGCTGCACACGCTCATTCATTGTCGCTCCGTAGAAAAGGCCCGGAGGTCGCGGTGGCAGACACCGTAAGCCGCGATGCGCCGTCTGAAAGACTGCCCACGGACATGCATGCGGCGCAGTCTACAAAAACGCGCCCGTTTTGCGATTGTTGCACACCGCGGTCTTGCCAACTCGGTAGGCATCCGCGCTGACATTTGGCTGCGCGTTTAAGAGGCGCGCGGTCGTTGCAGGCTGCGCGCTCAGCCGGCGGCCTGATGCTGTTGCTTAGGAACTCGAGGGTGCGGCTGCGCGCGAGCTTGGCCGCCGCCTCGACATAAGCGGGGCGGACATCGTTGGCGAAGGCGTGGCCGGCTTCGTAGATGTAGTTTCGGCCGAAGGGAAGGCCTTGCGCACCTGCTCGATGATCTCCGGCGTCGAATTCGGATCGGTCTTGCCGAAGTGGAACAGCAGCGGGCATTTCGGCTTCTGGTCGAGATAGGTCGACAGCCGCGTGCCGTAGAAGGCGATGGCGCCACGCAGCTTCAGCTCCGCCGCCGCACGGATCATCACGCCGCCGCCCCAGCAGAAGCCGAGCACCGATACGCCGTGCGGGTTCTGCACACAGTCGACGGCGGCGGCGATGTCGAGCATGACCTTGTCGAGCGGCAGGCCGTAGGCAAGTCGCGGCCGCGGTCCGGCTCGCTGAACGGCACCACCGTTCCCGGCGCGACGCGGTCGTAGACGCAGGGAAAAATCGAGTCATAGCCGTCGCGCGCATAGGCGCGCACGACCGATTTGAGCTGATCGGTGAGGCCGAAGATTTCCTGTAGCACGATGAGGCCGCCCTTGACGTCTTGTTTGGGCGTGCAGCGGAAGGCCTCGAATGAAAATCCGTCGGCGGCTTTCAGCTTGATGGTCGTCTCGGTAATGTCGGCGGCTTCGGTCGTCATCGTTGTCTCGCCCGTTCAGACGTTTCCGCGCGGACCATAGGAAGACTTCGATCCTCCACAAAATCGATAGTCGATATGACCTATATTGACCGTATGAATGCGCGCTCCTCGTCGAGTTAGTGGTTTGTGAGCGCGGTTTCGAGGGCGCGGATCTGGGCGAGGAAGTCGACGGAAATTTCCGATGTGATCTGTAGCGCGCGATGCTCGAATACATTGGCCCCGGGATGCGCGCGTTGCAATTCAGCGACCGTGTCATCGCGCGCGCGCAACAGATCGGCAATCTGCGGCCGGAACATGCGGATCGACCGCGGCGACCCAGCGGTTGAGATCGTGCGACGGCTGATCGCACGGTCATGTCGAAACGGTCGAGCATGCGCAATCACGGCGTCGGCGTCGTACCAGACCTCGTCGGTCACCCAGCGATTGGTGGTGAACAGGCGGATCAGCGTTGCCCGAAGCGTCGGTCGAAATGCCGGCGAGATGCGCGACCCACGACGATCGCGCGATCGACGTCGGCATTGTCGGCGACCGCGGCCGGCGCGAGGTCGGGAAACAATATCCTTCGGCCGCACGAAAGTGTGGAAATGGCCGTGCTCGCCGGCGGCGCGCTCCTCGGCCGCGTGGGCATGATAATAATATTGGCTGTGCGTTCCGGGTCGATCACGTCGCCGGGCGGAAAATGCGCCCATTCCTCGACCGGGTCGGCGCCGGCGAGCACTTCGGTGACCGGGTTCTTGCCGCGGTCGGCGAGCGCCGCGGCGCATTCGATCACTTCGGCCGCCGCATCGTACATCGCGAGCAGTTCGCGCGCGCCCGAGCCGCCGCAGCTGCCGATCAAACGCCGGTCCGATCCGGCGATCAAGGTCTGTCGCCGCGTGCATGGCTCCTCGACTGCTTGTGATGCGCGTCACGGCATCGCGAACGCCCCGAGCTTGCGCAAGCGCAGCGCGATCAAGAGCGCGCCGGCGCGCAAGGACTTGCCGGGCCACGCGAGGCCGCGAGGCCGGTGCACACGGGCTTCCGGCACTGGCCGGCGCGCAAGGCGACGCCGACGGCGCAGGCGCGCGCCGGACCGCAAGGACTTGCGGCACTGGCTGGCGCGCAAGGGAGCTTTCGGCGCGCGCGCGCACGGACTGGCGGCTGGCGGCACGGTGGCTGGCACGGCGCGCCGCCACGCCGGCCCGGTGCGCACGGACTGCCGGGGCCGCAAGGATTGCGCGCCGCCTGCGCCAACTGCACATGCGTACCGGCGGCCGCCACCGGCGTCGGCGCCGCCGCCGTCGCGGCGAGCGCGGCGGCGAAGGTCGACAGGCTACCGGCCATCAGCGCGGATTTGAGTCGCTTTGTTTGCATGAGATACTCCTTGTTCAACCGGTACGCATGGTGACGATATCGATTTGCGCGACGACTGTCTCGCGCTCGTCGCCGCCATTCAATTGCTCCGCGGTCAGCGGCCCGCCGAGGCGGCGCTCGAACCAGCGTGCCGAGCACAAAGCCGAGCACGGCCAGGACGATCAGGACCGCCAGCACCACCCAGGCCGGAACCCCGAACAGTTGCGGCAAGCGTCTGCGCCTGCGGGCCGGCGGCCGGCGAGATAGAAAACTTTGATCGGCTCGAACACGCCGGCAAACAGCGCCGGTGCCCAGCACCATGCCGACAATGAAGAACAAGCCATCGAGACGGCCCGACGCCAACGCAACCGACGAGGTGCCCGGGCAATAGCCGCCGACCGCCATGCCGGCGCCGACCAGCGCGCCGCCGGTCAAGAGTCGCCCAGAAAAATGTCGTCGGGATGAAGATGCCGTCGGCCTCATCAGGCCGAGTTACCGTCGCGACATAAAGCCCGATCGCCGCAACGATGATGGCGGTGAACATCACCTTGAACACCGTCCAGTCGCTGAAGCGGAATTGCGCGGTCAATTTGCGCGGACTGGCGAAGCCGGCATTCTCCAGCACGTAGCCGAACAGTACGCCGCACAGCAGACCCGAGGCCACGCCGTTATCGTAAAGCGGAAGAGTCATGCCCAGACCCTCCGCACCAGGAAGCTGACGGCGATGCCGACGATGAAAAATCCGATCAGGAACAGAAAGCCCGCGACCGCCAGCGGCGCACTGCCCGACAGGCCGACGCCGCTGGTGCAGCCGCGCGCCAGCCGCGCACCGAAGCCGGTCAGCACGCCGCCGCCGAGCGCGAGCGCGATGCGGCCGCTGCCGCCAAGCGCGGCGCGCCGTCAAGGCGGGCCCGGAACGGCCGCCGGTCACGCGCCGCCAGCAAGAGCGCCGAACATGACGCCGACGATTTCCCAGCTGATCCAGCTCGCCAGCGGATTGGCGCTCTTGAGGAACGGGCCGAGATAGCTGTTGGCTTGCGTCACCGGCCGGCGCGATTCGCCGCCGAACCAGGCGGTCAGGCGCGTGAAGAAGCCGCTGGCGCCCAGACCATAGCCATTGAGCAAAAACGTCAGCAGCAACACCAAGCCGAGCGCGATACCGGCGGTCAACGGTGGCCAGAATGGACGAATGGTCGAATGCATGGGTTCACCTGCGAATAGTTTTCAAAACTGCGAGATGTTCAGCGCTGCTCGGCACTTGATTCAGGTCAAGCAACGCGACACTCACTATATTATATTCACAAACCAATATATATTAATTGCGACGCTGTGTCATCCTTCAGACGGAGCCGGACATGAGGCAATTCGCAGCTAACCCTTGCCTTCGCTTTCATCGCAAGTTTAATGCTCACCGCCATCGCTGCGGCGCCTGCCTCGGCGCAGGCGCTGGTCGGCACCGCCTGGCTCAAACAGCATTTCAACGACAAGAATATCGTGAGTGCTCGACGTCTATGATGGCGATCAGCGCGCGGCCTTCGCGTCCGGTCATATTCCGGGCGCGCGGTTCACCAATTTTTCCGCCGACGGCTGGCGCGTCAAAATCAACGGCATCCCCGGCCTGCTGCCGCCGCCCACGGACATCGAAAAGACGATCGGCAAATTCGGCATCGACAACGCCAGCCATGTCATGGTGGTTCCGGGCGGCCGGCAAAAAGCCGACTTCAACGCCGCCACCCGCGTCTATTGGACCTTCAAGGCGCTCGGCCACGACAACGTGTCGATCCTGGAAGGCGGCGACAAGGCTTGGTTCGCCGACGCGGCCAATCCGGTCGCGACCGGCCGCGGCCAGCCGCGGCGCCTAAGACCTTCGTCGCGCATTTCCGCCCCGACTACGTGGTCAGCCGCGACGAGATGAAGCAGGCGCTCAAAGACCATAGACGCCACGCTGGTCGATGCCAGGCCGCCGCAGCAATACGAAGGCAAGGTGAAATCGCCGGCCGTGCGCGTCGCCGGCACGATCCCGGGCGCGGTCAATGTGCCGGCGGTCCAAGTCGCGGCCGCCGACGGCACCCGCCCCGCCGACATGGCCACCATCGACAAGGTGCTGGCCAAAGCGGGCATCAAGGCCGAAGGCAAGCAGATCACGTTCTGCAACACCGGCCATCTCGGCGTCCGGCACCTGGTTCATGCTGCACGAGATCAAGGGCAACAAGAATGCCCGGCGTCTATGATGGCTCGATGGCGGACTGGACCTCGGATCCGCGCTGCCGGTGGTGAACGGCAACGCGCAGCTAACGCGATACGCGTCGACATATTTGCGCGGGCGCTGACCGGCGCCCGCTCGCCGTCGTTTACTTGGCCGTGATCCAGGCGCGCGCTTGCGCGGCCTCCGCGCTCGAATATGTCCGCATCTCACCCGGCATCATGAAGCTGAAGAAGCTCATGGTGTGCTTGATCCAGTCGACGTCGGTAACCAACGCCATGCGCTCCCAGCGCGTGAAGTGCTCCATGCCGACTTTGAAGTCCGCCCACATCGCGCCGGGCTCGATGCCGCCGAAATCCGCCGCGGTCTCGTAATAGATGCGGACCTTGTCGTTGCTCTTGAGCGCCTCGTTCACCGCCGGCACCAGCACGGTGTCGTATTCCGCCTTGCTCACCCGTCCGTGGCAGACGAAGGCGAGCACGTTGGCGGGAAAATCCTTCAAGCGTTCGATCATGATCGATCCTCCTTGCTGTCGCGTGGGGCGAATGCCCCGCAACACGTCGGGCACTGGCGCAATTATTTGCAAAATGAATGGATTCAATAGCGCGCAAACTGACCTGGCCGCGTTGACCTGGGTCAATGATAAGAAAACCGGCATCCCGATGGTGAAGTAACGCCGTCGCGCGTCGTGACGAGCGGCCACGACGATGTCTAGCGCATGATCCCGAAAAGTGGGAACCGGTTTTCGGAAAAGATCATGCGCCAGCAAAATGTTAGGCGGCATTCTGATTCAATCTGAACGGATCAGAACTCTAGCGGGCCGCCGGCGCAATGCCGCGGCGCCAGCGGCCGGAATATGACGGTCCGGTGACTGATCTGGCTCAATACCAGTGTCATCCGGATATGGCAGCCTTTTCAGAAAGGGCATCCGGCATGAAATCGCAGATCATCGAAAAACTCGGCCAAGGCGACATTTTGCTGCCGGCGCTGATCGCCGAGGGCCTCACCGCCAACGGCAAGGTCAAGGCGCGCTTGAGCGTCTTGCAGGCGGCCGGCCATCGCGCGCGCGCCCCGCAAGGTGCCGCCTTCGACCTCACCGAGGAATGCCGCGCCGCCGGCCTCGATACCGAGGCCATGGAGGCGCTGATCAAGGGCGCGAACCTGCTCGCCGGCGACAAGATCGCGGCGCCTGCGCTCGACGAATTGAACGCCGCGATCTGGGATGACGTCGCCATCATGGCGCGCGCGGTCAAAGCCGGCGACGCTGCTGCCGGCAATTCAGCGCTCGACCGCCTGACGAAACTGAAGGGCGCTGCAAGTGCGGGACCCGCCGACACCCTCGACTTGGCGCAGATCGCGCGTCTGACCGCGATCGCCGAAGGCCCCGGCGACAGCCTGCATCGCCTGGTGATGGATTTGCACAAGGCGCTCAACCGGCTGTCGGCCGCGCATGCCGAGGAAGTGGTGGCGGGCGCCCACGCCTACGGGCTCGCGCCGCAGGACAGGCCCGCGGTCGAAGCCTTCATGCGCGGGCTGGCAGCGACCCGTAAGCTGAAGTTCGATCATCCGGGGCTGGCGACCACCGCCACCCGCGCCGACGGCAAGCTCATCATCCAGAACGACATCGGCGAGACCGACGCGCATGTGGTGGTGATCGCGGTCGCGGCCGATTGCGTCACCGTCACCTATACCGACGTGCATCGCGCGCGCGCCAAGTTCTTCACCGACCTGTTCCGGAATTTCCCGGTGCAATGGAGCGGGCTGGCGCGCAAGAGCGCCAAGGGGCTGGGCGACGATGGCGTGTTCTACCTGGTCACCGGCCGCTGCCCGAGCGACGGCGGCAAGGCGCGCAACGAGTTTCTCGAAGCGGTCGGCGCCGCGCTGGTGTTCCTGATCGACTGGAACAAGGCGCGCAAAGTCTTGCGCAACTGGGTGTCGAAAGGCGACGCCGTCGTCATCCTCGATTGGGCGGCGCGCCACCGTTACGGCCATCGCGGCTTCCTCGAGCTCGGCGGCGGCGAATTGGTGGCCTCGGCGGTGCAGCACGCAACGCCTGCCCGCATCGGCTTCGGCGACCGGCTCGACAGCGTGCTCGGTCGCACGGCGGCGGTGGATTTTCTCAAGACGGTGTTGCGCGTGTCGGCCGAGGCGCTGCTCGAAGGCGGCTCGGTGCGATTGGCGCGCGACCGCATCGAGGCCGACCTGATGCGCCATCTGCAGCGCGTCGACGGCCTGTTGCTTGCCATTGTAGTGCGGCAGGCGGGGCTGGCGCGCGAGATCGGTTCCGGCATCGCGCAATTCATCGCCGAGCAGCAGGCGCAGCGGCCGTTCGACCGCGATGCGCTCGCGGCGCGCGCGCGCGTCATCGAGGAGAAGGCCGATCGCATCGCGGTCGAAGCGCGCGGCGAGATCGCCCGCTTCGACGCCGGTGCGGTGATGGAGCAGATGGTCAATCATGTCGAGGAGGCGATCGACGAATTGGAGCAGGCCGCCTTCATCGCCTCGCTGGCGCCGGCCGAGCTTGCGGGCGACATGCTCGCGCCGCTCGCCGAGCTTTGCACGGCGGTGATCGCAGGCGCCGAAGCCGCCGCCGCCGGCGCTGCCGCGGCCAGCGACGTGCCGGACGGCCAGCGCGCCGATTCAGAAGATGCGCTTGCCGCCGTCGGCCGCCTGATCGAAGCCGAGCACAACGCCGACGCCGCCGAGCGCGCGCTCACCGCCGTCGTGCTGCGCGGGGATTTCGCGCTCAAGATGGCGCTGGCCGCACTCGAGCTCGGCCGCGCGCTCGAACGCACGACCGACCGGCTGGCCGCCTTCGGCCATCAACTGCGCCGGCACGTGCTCGCCGATCTTGCCGCGTGAGGGGCGCCATGCAGATCGCAACGATCGGAGGCGGCGAGACCAAACGCTACGGCGCCGACATTGTCGGCGCCAAGGCGGCGAACCTGGCGCGCATGGCGGCGCTCGGCCTGCCAGTGCCGCCCGCCTTCGTGCTGCCGATCGAACTATGCGCGGCCATCGTCGGCGGCGACCGCAGCGCGCAGAACGGACTGAGCCACGGTCTCGCCGAGGGCATCGCCTACCTCGAGCGGGCGACCGGCGCCGTGTTCGGCGACCGCCGCCGCCCGCTGCTGGTGTCGGTGCGCTCGGGCGCCGCGCGCTCGATGCCCGGCATGCTCGATACCGTGCTCGACGTCGGCTGCGGCGCGACCGCCGTGCACGGCCTGCTGCGCATGACCGGCAATCCGCGCTTTGCCTGGGATTGCCGGCGCCGCTTTCTGGAAAGCTACGGCGAGGTCGTGCTCGGTATCGATGCCGCGCAATTCGCCGCCCGCCGCGCCGCCTTGACGGCCGCCGACGGCACCATCGACAGCGAGGTGATGGAGCGGCTCGCCGCCGACTTCCAGCAACTGATCGAGGACGAGGACGAAAAACTGCCCGACGATCCGATGGAGCAGCTCGAGGTCGCCGCGCAATCGGTCTACCGCTCATGGACCAGCACGCGCGCCGCGACCTATCGCCGGCTGCAGCATCTGGACGATCTGCAAGGCACCGCCGTCACCGTGCAGGCCATGGTGTTCGGCAACCGCGATCGCAATTCGGGCGCCGGCGTTGCCTTCTCGCGCGATCCGTCGACCGGCGCCGCGCGCCCGGTCATCGACGTGCTGTTCGAAGCGCAGGGCGAGGACGTGGTGTCGGGCAGCCGCACGCCGGAATCGGAAGAGGCGATCGAGCGCCGCGCCCCGCAGGCCGCCGCGCAATTGCGCGACACGCTGGCGCTCTTGGAGCGCGACTTCGCCGACGTGCAGGACGTCGAGTTCACAATCGAGGACGGCAAATTGTGGATCCTGCAGACGCGCGCGGCCAAGCGCACGCCGCCGGCCGCGCTGCGCTTTGCCATCGATTTCGTCCGGCAAGGATTGATCTCAGCCGCGCAAGCGCTGCAGCGGCTCGACGGCATCGATCTCGACGCGCTGGCCGAGCGCCGCCTGGCCGGCGCGCAAGAGCCACTCGCCTGCGGCATCGGCGCCTCGACCGGCGTGGCGGTCGGGCGCGCCGCCTTCGATTCCGACAGCGCCCAGCGCCTGGCCGGGCGCGGCGAGCCGGTGATCCTGCTGCGGCCCGATACCAGCACCGCCGATGTCGGCGGCTTTGCCGCTTCCGCCGGCATCGTGACCGCGGTCGGCGGGCGCACCGCGCACGCCGCTTTGGTCGCGCGCCAGTTGGGCAAGCCCTGCATCGTCGGCTGCGGCGCGCTCACGGTCGACGTGGCCGGGCACAGCGCGACGCTTGCCGAGGTCGCGATCAAGCAGGGCGATTGGCTGTCGATCGACGGCGAGGCCGGCGCGATCTATCGCGGCCGTTGCGAGGTTGCGATCGAGCGCCCGGAAGCGGAGCTTGCGGAAATCGCGCGCTGGCGCAGCGGCGTGCGGAAGTCTGCGTAATCAATGCGGGTGGAAACAGACTGGCGCGCCCGAGGGGATTCGAACCTCTGACCTTTGCCTTCGGAGGGCAACGCTCTATCCAGCTGAGCTACGGGCGCCTGTCCGCCTGAATAGACCAATCCGCCCATAGCGGCAACGGCAGCCAAGTCCGCCCCTGTGGCGCAAAAAGCACTGGTTTCTGTGATTAATTCGCCGGTCCGCGCGGGAGCCCTTTGCGCCGCCCCGCGAATCTCGTAGTGCTCGCGAACGGCGCATGGGGCGCTCAAGGAGCAAGACGTCATGGCAGACATTAAGCCGAAGGCGAGCAAGCCGGTTTCCAGCAAGCAATTGGCCTATGCGCTGGCCGAGCAGCATCAGCTCACCAAGAAGCAGGGCGTGGAAATGATGGATGAACTCGTCGGCATGATCACCAAGCACCTGAAGAAGGGCGAGCGGGTGAAGATCGCCGGCCTCGGCATTTTACAGGTGCGCAAGCGCGCCGCCCGCATGGGCCGCAATCCGGCGACCGGCGAGGCGATCAAGATCAAGGCCAGCAAGAAGGTCGCGTTCCGCGCCACCAAGGAACTGAAGATGGCGATCTGACGCCGGTCTCGTTTCTGGCGCCAAAAGCCCCGCCGGGACGCCGGCGGGGTTTTTGCATTTTTGGGGGCGCTCGGCGCCATCGCCCGCGCAAGCGCGTGCTATTGCCTCACCCGGCGAGGCGCGCGAAATTCTCTCGCTCAAGGCCGGAGACAAGGCAGGGTTCTAGGTGCAGCTTTCGCTCTGCCGTTTCCGTTTTGAAGCGCAGCCGCAAGCGAATGAAGAAGGAAATACCGAATGAATATCGTGGTCAGCAAGAAGACAATCGAGGAAGCCTCCAAGAAGCTCTCGAACTGGGGACGCTGGGGCAAGGAAGACCAGATCGGCACGCTCAACCACGTGCAACCTGAGGACATCGTCAAGGCGGCGAGCCTGATCCGCGCCGGTAAAGTCTTTGCGCTCGGCATCCCACTCGACCGCAACGGGCCGCAGACCGGACTGTTCGGCGGCCGCTTCAATCCGATCCACCAGATGCTGGCGACCGGCACCGACGCCATCGCCGGCCGGCAGGACTGGAACAAGACCCGCTACGCCGACGACACGCTGATGCTGTGCGTGCAGGGAGCCACCCATTGGGACGCGCTCGGACACGTGTTCTACGAGGACAAAGCCTATAATGGCTACGACGCCAAGTTGATCGACTCGCGTGGCCTGTCGGTGCTCGGCATCGAGCATTCCAGGAACAAGATGGTCGGGCGCGGCGTGCTGCTCGACATCGCGCGCTTGCGCGGCGTCGATTGGCTCAAAGACGGCGAGAGCATTGCCAACGACGAGCTCGACAAATGCGCCAAAGAAGAAAAAGTCGAGATTCGCAAAGGCGACTTCGTCATCGTGCGCACCGGCCAGATGGAGCGCTGCCTGAAGGAAGGCGTATGGGGCGGCTATGCCGGCGGCGATGCGCCCGGAGTTAAGTTCGAGAACTGCTATTGGTGTCAGGACAAACAGGTGGCGGCGATCTGCACCGACACCTGGGGCGTGGAGGTGCGGCCGAATGAAACTGAGGAGGCCAACCAGCCCTGGCATTGGGTGGTGATCCCGGCCATGGGCCTATGCATGGGCGAGATCTTCTATCTCAAGGAGCTGGCGGAGGATTGCGCCAAGGACGGCGTCTACGAGTTTTTCTTCTGCGGCCCGCCGCTGATCATCACCGGCGGCACCGGAAGCCCGATCAATCCGCAGGCGATCAAATAACGCCGACGGCGTCATCCCGGACGCACCGAATACGCGCTCCGGGATCTCGCGTTGCATATTGGGAAGGGCCCAGACCGAGCGGGCGGCCGATCCGCCGCGCGGTTTAACTCGTCCACCGCAAGACGACCTTGCCGCGGCGTCCCTCGCGCTCGGCATGCGCCAGCGCTTCGGTGAGCCGCTCGACCGGGTAGGCGGCTTCGACCGGCACCCGCAATGTGTTTGCCTGCAGCATGCCGGCGAGCTTGCCAAACAGGCTTTCGATCGCGGCAACGTCGGCGTTCGCATACCAGCGTGAGTACCAGAAGCCTTTCAGGCTGATGTCGCGAAACACGATATCGGCGGCATCCACCTCGCAGGGTTTGCCCGACAGCAGGCCGTAATTGACGACCGTGCCGCCGTCGGCAAGGCAATTTGCCAACCGGCGCGTCGCGTCGCCGGCGATGGCGTCGATTGCAAGCTTTATTTGGCCGCCGGCGACTGCGCCGGCCACCCGCGCCGGCAAGTCGTCGCCGTCGACCAGCGTCACATCCGCTCCGAATGCAGCGAGATAGTCGACCAAGGACTGACGCCGCACGACGTTGACCGTATGCAAACCCATGGTCTTTGCGATCTGGATCAGGCTCACGCCCACGGAAGAATTCGCCGCGTTCTGGATGACCCAGTCGCCGGGCTGGAGATCGCCGATGCTCTTGAGCATGAGCAAGGCGGTCGGCGGATTGGCCGCCAGCAATGCGAGGCCGACCGGGTCGGCCTGCGGCAATGCGAACAGGCGCGCGGCGGGCCAAACGAAGCGTTCGCGCCACGAGTTGCGTTCCGAGTTCACGACGATGACGCGGTCGCCCAATTTGAGATGCTGCACATGGCTGCCAAGCCGCGCCACGCGGCCGAGCACGCCGGAGCCGGCATAGGCCGGGAGCGGCAGTTGTTGCGCGTAGCGGCCCGCGAAATGCAGCAGATCCGAAGGATTGATCGGCGAGACCTCGACCTCGATCAGAACCTGTTCGGCTTCGGGCGGCGGCGGCTCCGGTATGTCAATGAGCGCGGCGACTTCCGAAGCACGACCGAAACGCGAAAAGGACACCGCTTTCATCGAAACCGACTTTCATCGAGGGATCGCCGCGTTTCCATAGGCTATATCAAAACAGGCCGCGGCGCCTGAATAGTTCCTGGAAGCGGCACTGCTTGCCGCCTTGCTTGAATTGCTCGAGGTCCATGGCAACGATGACCGCGGCATTGCGACCAAGACCGTCACGGCGAAAACATTCCATATTGGCGTTAAGTGCCGGGAAAACCGATTTGCCGTTCATGCCGGTTCGGCGAAGTGGCCTGCCGACGGGCCATGGAAAATCTTTGCGACGGCCCCTTGACAGAATTCCTATATAGGGATTATATTCCGCGCTATCCCGTCCCGATACCGAGGGGTGTCTGATCAGCATCTCGGACATGGGGCGGGGAGCGGTGGCCGGGGAATGAGGTGGCAGCGGAGATGCGTTGACATCGCCCGGCGGTCCAAGCCGCGAAAGTCCCGGCGCTCTCGACGTGAGCGCCGAGGGCCCTGACGGCCGGTAGGCCGGAGGCTTGTCAGAAGCTTTCGGCCCGAGTGGCCTGGTCCTCATACGGTAGGAAGCAGCAGCAATGCGCCTAAGCGGCCGACTGCCGGGGACCTTCGCGGAGCAAACCTAACAAACACCGCGCGCGGGACGCCTTGGGAATGGCGGACTTGCGGTTTACCCCGCCGTCGCTCGATCAGAGCAAAGGCGGGCCGGACTTCGACAAGCCTCGATGTCGTGAGGCGTCGAGGCCCGCGGGTCCACTGGACCCATGCGCGTCCCGCGCGCCCTCGGTTCTTATTCGGGAGCGGCGGAAAGGGAGATTGGAAGGCGGCTTACCTCGGGCCGATCAAAGAACAGAGGTGATGATGCTTGCCTTGGCGCATGACCTAAGCAAGCCCGGCATGCGCGGCGTTGGCTAATCTCCGCCTCATCCTAAGGAGCATCGCGAAGAGATGCGTCTCGAAGAGCCTGCCCCCGGACTTGGTCCGGGGGATGCAGGCGGCCGCCGGGCCTCATGGTTCGAGACGCGCCGCTTGCGTGGCGCTCCTCACCATGAGGGCAAGACACGCATGCCATCCATGCACGCATCGTCGCTCGCGCGCCGGGCATCCTTCAGGCATCCTGCGCAAACGCCTGACGCGACGCCGGGCCGGTGAGCGGCGCATCGGTTCTGGACATGGCGCTGCACGTCATCCTGATGCTGTTCGTTGCCGGCGTCGCCGGCGGCATGCTCTCGGCCATGGTCGGCGGCGCGGCGGTGGTCACCTATCCGGCCTTGATCGCGTCCGGCATCCCGCCGCTGACGGCGACGACCTGCAATCTCACCGCGGCGGTGCCCGGCACGCTGTTCGCCGCGCTCAGCGACCGCAAGCAATTGCCGCCGTTCAACCGCGCCTTCATCGGCATGGTGCTCGCCTCCATGATCGGCGCCGGGTTCGGCGCCGTGCTGCTGCTGGCGACGCCGGAGCGCCTGTTCGAGGTGCTGGTGCCGCTGCTGCTCGGCTTTGCCACCGTGCTGTTCGCCTTCGCGCAACCGGTCGGCAACTGGCTGCGCGCGCGCGCGGCGGAGCGCGGCCGCGATATCGAGTTCAGCGTCACCAGCCTGAAGATGCTGCTGCCGGTGTCGTTCTACGGCGGCTATTTCGGCGCCGGCGTCGGCGTCTTGCTGCTCGGCGTGATGTCGGTGGCGACCGGCGGCGATTATCGTTCCGCCAATGTGGTCAAGAACCTGGTCACCAGTCTCAACAGCGGCGCCGCGGCGACGATCTTCATCGTCAAGGGCACCGTGATCTGGCCGCAGACGCTGGCGCTGGCGGCGGGAACGATGCTCGGCGGCGTGAGCGGCGCATGGCTGGCGCGGCTCATCCCGCGCGCGGTGATGCGCGTCGCCGTGGTCATGGTCGGCGCCTTGCTGACGATCGTTTTTGCCTGGCGCTATTGGTTTTAACGCGCTTGCGTCCAGGCTCGCACGCGCGCTTGCCCTCTCCCCGCGCTGCAGGGAGAGGGAAGACGCCGCAAGATCTAGCGCTTGATCTGCGCGCGCAAAGTTGCCTCGACGGCGCGGTCGAAGGAATCGCCGGTGCGCGGCGGCGCTTTTTTCGCCTGTTCGCGCACATAGCGGTCGCGCTGCTTGACCAGCGCGGCCAAGCGCTCGTTGAGCGTCTTACGTTCGGCCATCTGCTTATCGACATAGGCCTGCCGTTGCTCGGGCGTCATGCCGCGCAGCGAGTCCGGCAGTTCGTCCTGCTTCACCGCGTCGAGCTTTTGCCGGCCGGCTTTGACGTCGGCGACCAGATCGCCGTCGCCGGTGATGGCGCTGCCGCTCTTGGCCGCATAGCGCGGCGAGATAGCCGGACATTTCGGCAGCGACCGAGCGCGGCGCGGCCGCCAGCTGCCGGGTCTTGTCCTCGACGTCGCCGCGCCGCTCGCGCGGGCCGTAGGGGATCACGGTGTGGTTGATCCCGTTCTGCAGCTCGATGATCTCGGTGTCGTAGGGCGTCTCGATCACCACCAGATGGCCGCCGTTCTGCGGGATCGGAATGTAACGGCCGTGGCCCAATTGCGCGATGCGTGCGCCAGACGCGCTCGGTGTCGCGCGCGCCGCCCGCCTGCACCGCGTTGACCACGATGTCGCGCTCGCTCGCCATGCGCAGCACGTCCGGATATTTGGTGTCCTGCGCATAATTCATGTGCGGCGGCGCGTCGCCGACCAGGAACATGATGCGGCAGATTTCCTCGCCTTGCGTCCAGGACAATTTGGTCACCGCCACGTCGAGCGCTTCGTTGACGCTTTCCGGCCAGTCGCCGCCGCCGCGCGCTTTCAGCTCCAAGAGATTGGCGTAGAGGTCCTGGATGTCGGTGGTGAGATCGAATGTCTTGGTGACGTAAACGTCGCCGATGTCGCGATAGGCCACCAGCCCCATGCGGATATCGGCTTCGGGATAGGCGTCGACGATGGCGGTGGCGATCGCCCAGATCTTGCGCTTGGCGCCCTCGATCAGCGGCCCCATCGAGCCGGTGGTGTCGAGCACGAAGGCGACTTCGACGACGGGCTTGTCCACTGTTGCGGCGCGTGCGTTCGACCAAACAAACGGCAGCATAAGAAAAGCGAGAGCCGCGGCCCTCGCGAGATGCACATGCATGATTTCACCCCTCTCGAATGAATAATGTGAGACGGCAAATCATCTTCGGCCATCGCGTCGGCGGCGGGCCGTAATTTGGGCCGACCACCGGCCGATTTATGGCGGTATTTGTGCGCCGCTTGCGGCCTTGCCACAATTTGGCGTGGCTTACGAAGCGCGTTATGAAGGGCGCATGAAAGTCGACGGCAAACAGATGCGCACGATTTGGCCGGAGCGCGACGGCGAAAGCGTCGGCATCATCGACCAGACCGCGCTGCCGCATCGCTTCGTCACGCTGCGGCTTAAAACGCTCGCCGAGGCCGCCCACGCCATCCAATCGATGCAGGTGCGCGGCGCGCCGCTGATCGGGGCGGCGGCGGCCTATGGCGTGTGGCTGGCGCTGCGCGAGGATGCCTCCGACGAAAATCTCGAGCGCGCCTATGGCGCGCTGCTGGCGACGCGGCCGACCGCGATCAATCTCAAATGGGCGCTCGACGAGATGGTCGCCGCGGTACGCAACCGGCCGCGCGCCGAGCGTGCCGACGTCGCCCTGCGCCGCGCCGGCGAGATCGCCGAGGAAGATGTCGCCATCAACAAGGCGCTCGGCCGCCACGGTCTGAAGATCATCGAGGACATTGCGGCGAAAAAGAACGGCGAGCGCGTCAACGTGCTCACCCATTGCAATGCCGGCTGGCTGGCGGCGGTGGATTTTGGCACCGCGCTGGCGCCGGTCTATACCGCGCACGATGCCGGCGTGGCCGTGCATGTGTTCGCCGACGAGACGCGGCCGCGCAACCAGGGCGCCTCGCTCACCGCCTGGGAGCTTGGGCATCACGGCGTGCCGCATACCGTGATTCCCGACAATACCGGCGGCCATCTGATGCAGCATGGCCTGGTCGATCTGGTGATCGTCGGCACCGACCGCGTCACAGCGCAAGGCGACGTCTGCAACAAGATCGGCACTTACCTGAAGGCGCTGGCCGCGCGCGACAACGACGTGCCGTTCTACGTGGCGCTGCCGTCGCCGACCATCGATTTCACGCGTCGGCGACGGCGTCGCCGAAATCCCGATCGAGCAGCGCAGCGCCGACGAAGTGACGATGATGACCGGCAAGACCAAGGACGGCCGCATCGAGACCGTGCAGATCGTGCCGGACGGCTCCGACGTCGCCAATTACGCCTTCGACGTCACGCCGGCGCGGCTCATCAGCGGGCTGATCACCGAGCGCGGCGTGTTGGCCGCCAATCGCGCCGCGCTGGCTGCGGCGTTTCCCGAGCGAGCCCAAAAAGCTGCTAAGGTTGCCTCATGAACCTCGCCGCCAAACAGCCGCTGCAGATGCCGGTCGACGGCCGCCAGTCGGAGACCGCGCTCGCCGTCGCGCGCGGCACCGCGCGGCTGTTGCTGTCGCATGGGTTTTCCTGCGTGAGCGAATTGCCGCTCGCCTCCGGCCGCCGCGCCGATCTGGTGGCGCTCCATGCTTCCGGCGAAATCTGGATCGTCGAGATCAAATCCTCGGTCGCCGACTTCCGCGCCGATCAGAAATGGCAGGACTACCGGATGCATTGCGACCGGCTGTTCTTCGCGACCTGCATGGAAGTGCCGTGCGATATTTTTCCGCCCGACACCGGGCTGATCGTGGCCGACGCTTTCGGCGCGCAATTCGTGTGCGAGGCGCCCGAGCACCGGCTGGCGGCGGCCACGCGCAAGTCGATGATGCTGGCTTTTGCCCGCGCCGCCGCGCTGCGCCTGCAGGCGCTCGCCGATCCGAACGGGCCGTATGGGGAACTGCGATGAGGCTCTAGGGATGACAGATGAGACACTCGAACAACGAGTTAAGAAATGGCTCTTAAGTCAAGGATATCCCTTGGAGATGCGGGTGGCAGCAAAATTCGTCCGCGCTGGATTTTCTGTTACTCAATCTGACTACTACACGGACCCTCGATCCGACTTGCCACGCGAAATTGACATTAATGCGCATGTTCAAAAGCTGATGGGCAATACACTTTTCAGGCTCGGCGCAGTTGTTGAGTGTAAGGCTGGAGAGGCTAAACCTTGGATCGTCTTTGCCAGTGAGCAGATCCGATTGGCAGATCGCGCCCGAATTGTACAAAGGGCTGCAACAAGATTGGGGCGATATTGGCTGGAAAGTGTAAGCCTGCGCGAGGATGTGTGTGATCGGCAAATATTTAAGCTGCCTCAACGTGCAGGTTATGGGATCACAGCGGCATTCACAGAAAAGCTCGATATTCCCTACATTGCACTTATGACTGCTGCTAGCGCTGGAATGCGGAAGTGGACGAAACCAACAAACGGAAACCTCACATCTCTGTTTGGTTTCCGATAGTAGTGACAGAGGCTCCGCTATTTGAATGCTGGTTGACAGAGCAGAACGAGCCACAATTGAAATCGATAGATCGAACGGTAATTACGTGGCGTAATCCTGTCTATCGGATGCCATATTGTTTTATTGATGTAGTTCAAGCGGCCGCTATGGAAGCGTTTGTTGCCGAGCTTAGGGACGATTTTGATTTTTTGATCAACAACACCGACGCGGAAGCAAAAGACGCATTAAAGCGCCTAAGATTAGATAAACTGGCGGGCGGTGCCGTGAGGTCAATCAAACACTTCCCACTGTCATGAGAATCACCTTGGCGCGCGTTTGGCCAAAATCCGCTGCAGCGTGCGGCGGTGCATGTTGAGCCGGCGCGCGGTTTCCGAGACGTTACGGCCGCACAGTTCGTAGATGCGCTGGATGTGCTCCCAGCGCACGCGGTCGGCCGACATCGGATTTTCCGGCGGCTCGATCTTCCTGTTGTCGAGCGCGAGCAGAGCCGCCACCACATCGTCGGCATCGACCGGCTTGGCGAGATAGTCGACCGCGCCGAGCTTCACCGCGTTCACCGCGGTGGCGATATTGCCGTAGCCGGTGAGGATGATGCCGCGCGCGTCGGGCCGGCGGCGCTTCAGGGCCGAGATCACGTCGAGCCCGTTGCCGTCGCCGAGCCGCATGTCGACGATCGCGAAGGCGGGCGCCGCCTGCTCCACTTGCAGCAAGCCTTCCGCCACCGATTCCGCGGTGGCGACGGTAAAGCCGCGCTGCTCGAGCGCCTTCGCCAGGCGTTGCAGGAACGAGCGGTCGTCCTCGACGATCAGCAGCGTTCGTTCGCCCGGAACTTTGTCCTTCGCCGCGTTCGCGACATCGCCAGTGGCCATATCCATTTCGTCACCCATGCTGCAAATTTATTTTATCCCACGCAGACGCGAAAATATAGAGTCTCAGATAACTATTGCGTGTATCGATCTCAAGACGCGGAAAAAGTTAAAGGCCGCTCGAAATCGCTGCGGCTCCAACGCAATTTGATTGTTGCACCGCGTTCCGGAAGGCGTCGATTCTCGAATTGCAACGAAGCGCCGGAGCGTTCGAGCAATGTCTTGGCGATGAAAAAGCCCAAGCCTAATCCCGCCAATTCATCTTTACCGTTGCTGCGGCGCGTCGTGACATAGGGTTCGCCGATGCGGTCCATGATGTCGGGCGCAAAGCCGGGCCCGTCGTCGCTGATGACGACGTCGACGGCGTCTTCGTTCCATTGCGCGTCGACCATCACGCGCCCGCGCGCGAAGTCGACGGCGTTCTCCAACAGATTGCCGAGCCCATAGAGGATCGCCGGATTGCGCGCGCCGACCGGCTCGGCGCCGCGCTCGGGCGGCACGCTGACGTCGATGGCGACGCCGAAATTGCGGTGCGGCGCTACCACTTCCTCGATCAGCGCGGTGAGCGGCATGCGGTCGAACGGCGCGCCGCCCGACGACAATTCGGTGAGCTTGGCGAGGATGTCGCGGCAGCGCGTCGCCTGTTCGCGCAACAGGCGCACGTCGTCGCCGTGCGGCGCATTGGCGGCGATCGCGTTCTCCAGTTCTTTGGCGATCACCGAGATGGTCGACAGCGGCGTGCCGAGCTCGTGCGCGGCGGCGGCGGCGAGCCCGTCGAGTTGCGAGAGGTGCTGCTCGCGCGCCAGCACCAATTCGGTGGCGGCCAGCGCGTCGGCGAGTTGGCGCAACTCTTCGGCGATCTGCCAGGTGTAGACGCCGATAAATCCCATGCCGAGCAGGATCGAGAGCCAGACGCCGATCATGTAGATCGGCGGCAGTCGCAGCGGATCGTCATTGTCCCACGGCAATGGATAGTGCGTGAACATCAGCACGGTCGCGCTCAGCACCGCGAAGGCGCCGAGCATGATGGTGAAGCGCGGCGGCAGCGCGGTTGCCGACAACAACACCGGACCGAGGAACAGGAAGGCGAAGGGGTTCTGCAAGCCGCCGGTCAGGAACAACAGCACCGCGAGCTCGGCGATATCGAAAGCGAGCAGCCAAGCGGCGCGGTCGGGATCGAGCCGCTGCGTCATGTGGAAACGCAGGCGCAGCGCGATGTTGAGCCAGGCCGACAATGCGATCACCGCCAGACAAGCCCAGATCGGCAGCTCGAAATCCAGTCCGGCATAGACCACCAGCACCGTGGTGGTCTGGCCGATGATGGCGAGCCAGCGCAGCCGCACCAAGGTGTCGAGCCGTACATTGCGGCGCGGGTGGCTTTGGGCGAAATCGATCGACGGCATGGGCGCAATGTAATGCCTTGCGCCGCCAGCACCAATCGCTGCCGCGGGGCTTGCGTTCGGCGCCGCCCGGCGTCACATCTGCCTTCGATTGGAAGCCGTACATGGACGCCAGCGTCACATCCGCCATCGCCGTCGATCGCCTGGTCAAGCTCTACAAGGGCACCGTGGCGGTGGACGGTATTTCGTTCAGCCTGCCGACCGGCTCGATCACCGGCCTGCTCGGCGGCAACGGCGCCGGCAAGACCACGACCATCGCCATGATCATGGGGCTGGTCACGCCGACCGCCGGCAGCGTGCGCGTGCTGGGCGAGCAGATGCCGGAGCAGCGCTATCGTGTGCTGCACCGGATGAATTTCGAAAGCCCTTATGTCGACATGCCGATGCGGCTGACCGTGCGGCAAAATCTGTCGGTGTTCGCCCAGCTTTACGCGGTGCCCGATATCGACCAACGCATCGCCAGCCTTGCCGCCGATCTCGATCTGACGGAATTTCTCGACCGGCCGACCGGCAAGCTGTCGGCCGGGCAAAAGACCCGCGTCTCGCTCGCCAAGTCGCTGCTCAACCGGCCCGAGGTGCTGCTGCTCGACGAGCCGACCGCGTCGCTCGATCCCGACACCGCCGACTGGGTGCGCGCAAGGTTGGAAAATTATCGCCGTGAGCGCAACGCCACCGTGCTGCTTGCCTCCCACAACATGAGCGAGGTGGAGCGGCTGTGCGAGCGCGTCATCATCATGAAGAAGGGCCGCATCGAGGACGACGGCACGCCGGCGCATCTGCTCGCGCGCTACGGCCGCGAGACGCTGGAGGAGGTCTTCCTCGATGTCGCGCGCGGCCGCTCCGAGCAGCGCGAGGCCGCGCAATGACGACGTTGGTCACCGCGCGAAACGGCAAATTGTTGCTGTCGTCCCGGCCGAGCGCAGCGAGAGCCGGGACCCAGTACGCCGCAGCCTATCGATGGTCTGCGGAGTACTGGGTCCCCGCCTTCGCGGGGACGACACTCGAGATGCTGCGTTGCGCCGTAGACGCGAGCCAATAAAACGCCATGACCGACAGCGACACCGGCATCGAATTCTCCTTCAACCGCGTCGCCGCCATGGTGCGGCGCTACTGGTATCTGTTGCGCTCGTCCTGGCCGCGCGTGCTCGACCTGATCTATTGGCCGACCGTGCAGATGCTGATGTGGGGCTTCCTGCAGCTCTACGTCTCGCAGCACAACAGTATGTTCGCGCGCGCCGGCGGCGTGTTCATCGGCGCGGTGTTGTTGTGGGACATTCTGTTCCGCGGCCAGCTCGGCTTCTCGATCTCGTTTCTGGAGGAAATGTGGTCGCGCAACCTCGGCAACCTGATGATGTCGCCGCTGCGGCCGGTCGAATTCATCGCCGCCTTGATGATCATGAGCGTCGTGCGGCTCCTGATCGGCATGATCCCGGTGACGCTGCTCGCCATGGCCTTCTTCGGCTTCAATCTGTGGGGGCTGGGACTGGCGCTCGCCGCCTTCTTCGTCAATTTGATCCTGACCAGCTGGGCGATCGGAATCTTCGTCGCCGGGCTGTTGCTGCGCAACGGCATGGGCGCCGAGAGCATGGCCTGGACCATCATGTTTCTGTTTCTGCCGCTCACCTGCGTTTACTACCCGGTGACCGTGTTGCCGCACTGGCTGCAATATGTCGCCTGGTCGCTGCCGCCGACCTACGTGTTCGAAGGCATGCGTGCGCTGCTGATCGATCATGTGTTTCGAGCGGACCTCATGCTGGAGGCCTTCGCCTTCAACGTCGTGCTGTTTGCGGCCGCGTCCTTGGCCTTTATGAAATTGCTGCAAAGCGCGCGCGTGCAGGGATCGCTGCTGCAAACCGGCGAATAGGTCGATCGCCCGTCTATTAGTCTATTTACTGTGATTTTTGCGAGATTTGCGCTGTAAACCGGGCGCAAACAACCTATCTGTATGTTGACGCCATGACAGAAAAACGACAGTCTGCTGCGGTGCAGCAGGGGCCGGGGAAAGAGTCGATGCCGATCGGCGAGTTCGACGGCGCAGCAACGCTGCCCGGCGACAGCGGTGCATTGCTCGCCACCCCGATGTACTGGTTCTACGAGATGAGCCAGGCCGCGCTCAATCCGTCGCGCGCCGTCGCCGACGCCACGCGCCTGTTCTTCAAGAATCCCGCCAATCCGCTCGCCCACACCACCTACGGCAAGTCGGTGGCCGCGGCGATGGAAGTGTTCGAGCGCTCCACGCGCCGCTACCGCCGTCCGGAATGGGACATCGATCACACCGTCGTCGGCGGCGAGCGCGTGCCGGTGCATATCACGCCGGTGTGGGAGCGGCCGTTCTGCCGGCTGTTGCATTTCGAGCGCGCCTTCTCGCGCGTGCCGCGCCGGCCGCAACCGAAATTGCTGATCGTGGCGCCGATGTCCGGCCACTATCCGACGCTGCTGCGCGGCACGGTGCAGACCTTCTTGCCCAACCACGACGTCTACATGACGGAATGGGCCGACGCGCGCATGGTGCCGGTCGCGGAAGGCCGCTTCGATCTCGACGACTACATCGACTACATCATCTCCATGCTGCACGTGCTCGGCGGCGACGCGCACGTGATCGCGGTGTGCCAGCCGTCGGTGCCGGTGATGGGCGCGGTGGCGATGATGGAGAGCGAGAACGACCCTTACGTGCCGCATTCCATGGTGTTGATGGGCGGCCCGATCGATACCCGCATCAATTCCAACGAGGTCAACAAGCTGGCGGAGACGCGCGGGCTCGACTGGTTCCGCAGCCACGTCATCACCAAGGTGCCGTTCCCGCATCCCGGCTTCATGCGCGACGTCTATCCCGGCTTCCTGCAGCTGCACGGCTTCGTCAGCATGAACCTCGACCGCCACATCGAGGCGCACCACAGTCTGTTCATGCATCTGATCAAAGGCGACGGCGACTCGGCGCAGAAGCACCGCGAGTTCTACGACGAATATCTCGCGGTCATGGATCTCGCCGCCGAGTTCTATCTGCAGACCGTCGATACCGTGTTCATCCGTCACGCGCTGCCCAAGGGCGAGATGACCCATCGCGGCCGCCCCATCGATCCCGGCAAGATCAAGCGCGTCGCCTTGATGACGGTGGAAGGCGAGAACGACGATATTTCCAGCGTCGGCCAGACCGAGGCGGCGCACCGGCTGTGCGTCAACATCCCGGACGACAACAAGGCGCATTACGTGCAGTCGGCGGTCGGTCACTACGGCGTGTTCAACGGCTCGCGCTTCCGCGCCGAGATCGCCCCGCGCATTGCCGACTTCGTGCTGTCGCATAATGGCGGGCGCGGACGCGGAAACGGCTCCCATCCCGGCCCATTACGGGCCGTGGGCGGCGATCGCTGAGCTTCCCAGCTAGCGCATGATCCCGAAAAGTGGGAACCGGTTTTCGGAAAAGATCATGCGCTAACAAAATGTTAGGCGGCATTCTGATTCAATCTGAACGGATCAGACTCTAAAGGTCGAATCTGGCATTATCGCCGCGCAGTTTAGTTCCCCGCGGGCGATCCAAATGTCACTGCGCGCTTTGCTTTATCGCCGTCCGGCCGAGCCGCCGACCATCGACGTTGAATTCGAGCAGCACAGCTATTCGGTGCGCCTGCGCCGGCACCGGCGGGCGCGCCGCTACACGTTGCGCATCCAGACCGCCAGCCGCGAGGTGCTGCTCACCATGCCGCCGCGCGGCAGCGTGAAGGAGGCGCGCGCTTTCGCCCAGAAGCACGGTGCCTGGATCGCCGCCCGGCTCAGCCGGCTGCCGCAGCCGACGCCGTTCGCCCATGGCACCGTGCTGCCGTTGCGCGGCGTCGATACCCGCATCGAGCACCGGCGCGGCCATCGCGGCACGGTATGGACCGAGCTCGGCAATGATGGGGCGCACATGCTCTGCGTCGCCGGCGAGGCGCCGCACATCGCGCGCCGCATCGGCGACTTTCTCAAGCGCGAGGCCAGGCGCGACTTGGAAGCGGCGAGCCGCCGCGCCGCCGCCGAGCTCGGCGTCAAGATCAAGCGCGTCGCGGTGCGCGATCAGGCCAGCCGCTGGGGCTCGTGCTCGTCGACCGGCGTCTTGTCCTATTCGTGGCGGCTGATCTTCGCGCCGCCTTTTGTGCTCGATTATCTCGCCGCCCACGAGGCCGCGCATCTCATCGAGATGAACCATTCGCGCCGGTTCTGGCGGCTGGTGGAAAAGATCTGCCCGTATTATCCGCGCGCCAAGGCCTGGCTCGACGTGCATGGGCCAGATTTGCATCGCTACGGTGCGCAGGACGCTCTGCGCTAGCGTTGTGATGCCGACTACGCTAATTACTTGTCATGCCCGGCCTTGTGCCGGGCATCTCGCTTAGGGACGCAATGCGTTCCTAGTCGGGATGGCCGGGACAAGCCCGGCCATGACGACGAAACGGAATTTTCATCCCATGTTGCGTCCCGGCACTTTCGCGCTCACGGCCCTGCTGGCGGCCTTGAGCGCGGTTGGGCCGCTCACCACCGACCTCTATCTGCCGTCGCTGCCGGATATCGTGCGGCTGCTCGATACCACGACGTCGCGAGGCCAGCTCACCATCTCGGCCTATCTCATCGGCTTCGCGGTCGGGCAGATCGTCTACGGCCCGGTGTCCGACCGGCATGGCCGCAAGCCGGTGCTGATCGGCGCCATCGTGCTCTATTGCCTGGCGAGCCTGACCTGCGCGTTTTCCACCTCGATCGAGATGCTGATCGGCGCGCGCGCCTTGCAGGCGCTCGGCGGTTGCGGCGGCATCGTGCTGGCGCGCGCCGTGGTGCGCGATCTTTATTCCGGCGCGCGCGCGGGCCGCGAATTGTCCTTGATGGCGTCGGTGATGGCGCTCGCGCCGGTGCTGGCGCCGATTGCCGGCGGCGCCTTGCAGACCGCCTTCGGCTGGCGCTCGAGCTTTCTGGTGCTGGTCGTCGCAGGAATCGTCGGCATCGTCGTCATTTGGATGCTGCTGCCGGAAACCTTGAAGACGCGCGCGGCCGAGCCGGTGTCGCTCGGCTCGATGCTCGCTTCCTTTCGCGAGGTCGCGCGCGATCCGGCCTATCGCGCCTATCTCGGCCTTGCCACCACCAGCTATGCCGGCTTGTTCGCCTGGATTTCCGCCGCCTCCTTTGTCTTGCAGGATCTCTACGGGCTCTCGCCGCTCAGCTTCGGCGTCGCCTTTGCCGCCGGCTCGGTTGGCTACATGGTCGGCTCGACCTTCGCCGCGCGGCTGGTGGTGCGGGTCGGGCTCGACGGCATCATCGGAATCGGCGGCGCCACTTTGACCGTCGGCGGGCTTGCCATGGTGGCCTCGCTCGCGCTCGGCCTCACCTCGGCGATGTCGCTGGTGTTTCCCATGGCGATCTATCTCGCCGGCCTCGGCATGGTGCTGGCGCAGTCGATTGCCGGGGCGATGACGCCGTTTCCGCAGCGCGCCGGCTCGGCCTCCGCGTTGCTCGGCTTCGTGCAGCAAAGCGTGTCGGCGATCTTAGGCGCCGTGGTCGGCTCGCTGCTCGGCCAGAGCGCCTGGCCGCTGGCGGCGGCGGTCGCGGCCATGGCCTGCACAACGCTGCTGTTGTGGATCGTCACCCGCTCGGTGCGGGCGCGTGCCGCGACGCATTAGAGTCTGATCCGTTCAGATTGAATCAGAATGCCAGCCTAACATTTTGCTGGCGCATGATCTTTTCCGAAAACCGGTTCCCACTTTTCGGGATCATGCGGCTAGCGCATGATCGCGGGTCAGCGCCGGCTGAACAGATTGTTGAGGAACCAGTTGTCGAGCCCGCCGCTGTGACTCTGCGGCGCGTTGGCCGCGACCGGTGGGATTGCGGCCGGCGGCAGCGGTGCGGAGCCGTCGGTCGCGCGCACCGGCGCGGTGCCGCCGAACAGGCCGGACAACAGATCGCCGCTGCGCGTGGTGCCAGGCAGCGCGGCGACCGGCACGCCTTGCAGCGCCTCGCGCATGAAGCGGCTCCAGATTTCCACCGGCAGCCCGCCGCCGGTCACGTGCTTGGTCGGCGCGCCGTCGTCATTGCCGAGCCACACGCCGGTCACCAGGCGCGCGGTGTAGCCGATGAACCAGGCGTCGCGGAAATCCTGCGATGTGCCGGTTTTGCCGGCCGCCTGCCAGCCGGGCAGCGAAGCCTTGTGCGCGGTGCCGATGGTCAGCGTCTCGCGCAACATGTCGTTCATCATCGCCACATCGCGCGCGTCGACGATGCGGCCGACCGGCCGATCGGTGCGGGCATAGAGCAGCCGGCCTTTGGGCGTAGAAATGCGCTGGATGACATGCGGCGTGTCCGCCATGCCGCCATTGGCGAAGGGCGCATAGGCGCCGACCAGTTCGAGCATCGAGACTTCCGAGGTGCCGAGCGCGATCGAGGCATTCGGCTCCAAATGCGAGACGATGCCGAGCCGGTGGGCGGTGCGGATCACCGCCTGCGGGCCGAGCTCCAAGGTGAGGCGCACCGACACGGTATTGAGAGACTGCGCCAGCGCCTTGGTCAGCGTTACCGGGCCATCATATTTGTGGCCGTAGTTCTCCGGCTTCCAGCCGCTGACATTGATCGGCGCGTCCATGCGCACGCTGTCGGGCGTCAAGCCATGTTCCAGCGCGGTGAGATAGACGAACGGCTTGAACGCCGAGCCGGGTTGGCGCTTGGCGGCGACCGCGCGGTTGAATTGGCTGTCGGCGTAATTGCGCCCGCCGACCATGGCGCGCACCGCGCCGTTCGGCGTCATCGCCACCAGCGCGCCCTGGCTGACGCCGCTCTTGGCGCCCTTTTGCGCCAACTCCTCGGTGAGCGCCGTTTCCGCCTCCGCCTGCAGGCTTGAGTCGATGGTGGTGCGCACCACGATGTCCTCATCGACATGACCGAGCACGTCGTTGATGCCGTCCATCACCCAATCGGCGACGTAGTTGATCGAGCCGTTGCCGGGCTGCGCGGCGATCTGCGGCGGATGGGCGAGCGCCACTCTTTCTTTGGTCTTGCTGATGAAGCCGAGGTCGTTCATGGCGGCGAGCACGACCTTGGCGCGCTTCTCGGCGCCGTCGAAATTGCGCGTCGGCGCCAGCCGCGACGGCGATTTCACCAGGCCGGCGAGCAGGGCGGCTTCGGCGAGCGTGACGTTGCGCGCGGATTTTCCGAAATAGCGTTGCGCGGCCTGCTCGACGCCGTAGGCGCCGGAGCCGAAATAAACGCGATTGAGATAGAGCGCGAGAATCTGATTCTTGGAGAATTTACGCTCCAGCCACAGCGCCAGCAGCACTTCCTGCAGCTTGCGCGTGATGGTGCGCTCCTGCGTCAAGAACAGGTTCTTGGCGAGTTGCTGCGTGATGGTGGAGGCGCCCTGGGCGACGCCGCGGTGCATAATATTGGCGACGACGGCGCGCCCGATGCCGAACGGATCGACGCCGTAATGCTGGTAGAAGCGGCGGTCCTCGATGGCGATGAAGGCTTTCGGCAGATAGCCCGGCAATTCCTTCAGCGGCAGCACCGCGCCGCCGTTGTCGCCGCGCGTCGCGAGCACGTGGCCGTCGATGCCGACGATCTGGATCGACGGCGGCCGTTTGGGAATTTCCAGCGACTGGATCGGCGGCAGATGCGCGCCGACATATACGATCGTGCCGACGCCGCCGATCGCGAGCCAGAGGCATGCCACCAGGCCCCAATAGAGAATGCGTGCGGGCAGCGAACGCTTGCGGCGACCGCCGCCGCGGCGTTTGCGTTTGCGGCGCGCCGGACGCGGCGAACTCGCGCGGCCGCCGCCGCCTGCCGGGCGATCGCCGGCGCCGACGCGCAAGGCCGGCGCGGAATCGAACACCGGCTCCCGACGTCCGTGCGAATGTCCCCGTCCCGACGCCATCGAACGTCCCAATCGCGCTCTCGGCGGCATGCCGCCGGTTCCCGCGGGCCACGCTACGGGCGCCGATTTAAGGGGCCGTTAAGGGCTGCCTACGCCGTAGGCGCGGTGGATAAGCCGCGCACGAAGGCGTGACCGCAGCCAGGAATCAGCCGTAAGAGCGGTCAATTTCGGCGGCTCGCTTACGTCTTTTGGCTAAGCCGCGCCCATTAGCCAATTCGCCAAAGCGCCCGGCCCGCGACATCACGGTTCGTTGCAACTGCGCATGTCTCCGGGCTATGCTTTGTCATCCGGCCAGCGCGGGAGCCAACCCGAGCGGCGACGAGGATTTTAATGGGAGGAATACAACATGCTCTACCGGGCAGGATTAATGACGGCAGCGGCGGCATTCGCCCTCGCACCGATCACCGCGCAGGCACAGAACTGCGGCACCATCGAACTCGGCGCCTCGTTGTCGTTGACGGGCAAATATGCCTCGAACGGCAAGAATACCCAGAACGGCTATGAGTTCGCGGTCAAGAAGCTCAACGACGCCGGCGGCGTGAAGGTCGGCGGCAAGTGCTATCACTTCAAGGTCAAGTACTACGACGACAAATCGACGCCGGCGCGCGGCGCGCAGTTGATCGATCGCCTGATCAACCAGGACAAGATCCAATACATCCTCGGTCCCTACAGCTCGGGCATGACCAAGGCGATCCTGCCGGTCATCGAGAAGAACAAGATCCCGATCGTGCAGGCCGAGGCAGCCTCGCGTTCGCTGTTTACGCAAGGCTACAAATGGCATTTCGGCATCATCGCGACCTCCGAGAAATATCTCTCGCCGGTCGTTGATCTCGCCGCCCATCTCGCCAAGAAGAACGGCAAGAATCCATCGAGCCTGAAGGTCGCCATGATCTTCCAGGACGATCCGTTCTCGCTCGACGTGCGCCAGGGCGTCGTCGACACGATGAAGAAATACAAGATGAAAGCGGCCATCGACGACCGCATGCCGCCGGACTTGAACGACATCACCGGCTTCCTGACCAAGGTGAAGGCGATCAAGGCCGACGTGCTGATCGTGTCGGGCCACTCAAAGGGTGCGGTCACGACCGCCCGCCAGATGGGCGAATTGAAGGTGCAGGTGCCGCTGGTCGGTCTCACGCATTGTGAAGCCGGCAAAGTGACACAGGATTTCCCGAAGGTCGCCGAAGATTTCGTCTGCCCCACGCAGTGGGACGAGACCATGAAGGCAAGCGACCCGCTGTTCGGCACCGGCGCCAACTACAACAAGGAGATGAAGGCGTTTTCCGGCTATAAGGTCGTGCCTTACCAGACGGCGCAGGCCTCTGCGGCGGTTTACGTGTGGAAGGACGCGTTCGCGCGGGCGAACTCGCTCGACAAGGGAAAGCTGCGCGACGCTTTGATAAAGACCAATCTCAAGACCTTCTACGGCAACATCAAATTTGCCCCGGACGGCAGTAATCCCGGCAAGGAAATCCTGCTGCGCCAGATTCAGAACGGCAAATACAATCTCGTGTGGCCGACCGAGGTCGCTGCGGCCAAGATTCAATATCCGCGCGAAGCGCAATATTGAGCATAATGAGTGGAAACGGGCGGCACTGCCGCCCGTTTCTCTCCATTAGCCGGACAAGGTCCGATCGCGGTGCGGCCAGACCGCCCGCTACTGTGATTCGGCACGGTCGAGGTCGTCCACGATGGAAACGATCCTAAGCAATATCTCGATCCTCAAGGCGGCGCCGGTGCTCAACGTCGGGCTGCTGATCGACGGCGTCTTGATCGGCGCGATCTTCGCGCTCGCCGCCTACGGCCTCGCGCTGGTCTGGGGCGTGATGAACGTGAAGAACCTGGCGCAGGGCGATTTCATCATGCTGGGCGGCTACATCACCTGGAGCCTCGGCCGCCATGGTATCAGCCCGCTGCTCGGCATTCCGGTCGCCTTCGTGATGCTGTGGGGGATCGGCTGGGTCATCTATCGGCTGGTGATCTGCAAGGTCATCACGCGCGACCTATTCACGTCGCTGCTGGCGACCTTCGGCATCGCCATCATTATTCAGCAGAGTCTGAACCTGGCGTTCGGGTCCGATACCGAATCGGCGCATTCCGGCTTGCCGACCTGGCAGCTTGCCAGCGGATTGATCACCATTCCTTCCACCCGGGTTCTTGGCTTCGGGCTTGCGGTCCTGCTGGCGCTGGCGGTGATCGTATTCATGAAGAACAGCCGCATGGGGCAGGCGATCCGCGCCACCGCGCAGGACGCGCGTGCCGCCCGCGTGCTCGGCATTGACACCGAGAAAGTCTACTCATTCACCTTCTGCTTGAACGCGGCGATCTGCGCGGCGGCCGGCGGCCTGGTGGCGCTGGTCTGGAACATCCAGCCGTTCTACGGCACCACCTATTCGATCCGCCTGTTCGTCATCGTCACGGCGGCCGGCTTCGGCAATCTGCCGGGCGTCATCGCCGCCGGCTTCGGCATGGGTGTGGTCGAGCAGTTCGGCGGCTTTCTGCTCGGTGCCGAATTCCAGCAGGCGCTGATCGTGCTGCTGCTGCTGGCGGTGCTGTCCTACCGACAAATTCAATATCTGCGCGTGCGGCAGGCTGTGCAATGAACCTCGTGTCCCGACAGAATCTGCCGTTCGCACTCATTCTGGTGGTCGGCATCGCGGCGCCGTTTCTGTTCCCCGATTATATGAACGAAATCGCCATTCTCTGGCTGATGATCGTGTTTGCCTCGACCTGGGACATCCTGGGCGGCCAGATGGGCTACAACTCGCTCGGCAACATCGTGTTCTTCGGCGCGGGGATGTATATCTGCGCCGTCGTTCAGATCGGCCTCTACTACAACGTGGGCATGTACACGTCGGGCGCCCGCACCACCCATATCGTTTTCACCAGCTCGCAATATTTCACCGGTTTCGCGTTCGGCTTGGTCGTGGCCGGCATCGGCGCCGCGGTGATCGCCATCATCGCCGGCTGGATCGTCTTCGGCCTGCGCGGGCCTTATTTCGCGATCGGCACGCTCGGCCTTGCCGTCGCCTCGGGCGAGATGGTCGCCTCCTGGAACTGGGTCGGCGCCGCCAGCGGCATTTCGATGCCGGTGTTTCCGGGCGGGCCGGGTGTGCAGAGGCAATTCTTCTATTTCCTGCTGTTCGCGCTGGCCTTCGCGGTGCTGGTGTTCGTGCGCTGGCTCTATTCCACCAATTTCGGGCTGGCGCTCAACGCCATCCGTGACGACGAGGAAAAAGCGGAAGCCATGGGACTGCATACCCGCCGCTACAAGCGGACGGCCTGGGCGCTTTCGGCGGTCTTCCTCGGCATCGCCGGCGCCATCTTCGGCAACATGAACGGCTTCATCGAGCCGCGCGACATCGCCTTTCCCGTCGCCACCTTCAATCTGTTCATGGTGGTGATGGTGCTTTTGGGCGGCAAGGGGACGCTGTGGGGACCGGTGATCGGTGCGGTGATTTTCCACACCGTCAAGGAAGTGACCTGGACCTATTTCCTGGGTTGGCAGTTCATCGCGCTCGGCGTGCTCATCGTCGTCACCATCGTCTACTTCCAGCAAGGTATTGTCGGCTGGATCGCCGAAAAATATCCACAATTGTTCATGCCGCGCCGCGGCGCCAAACGCGCGTCGGAAACCGCGGCCAACGTCGGGCTAGAGCCGCACCCCGAGGGCGCCGAATGAGCAGCGCGATCATCGAGCTCAAGGACGTGACCAAATCCTACGGCGGCGTCATCGCCAACCATGCGGTGTCGTTGACGGTCGATCGCGGCGGCATCACCGGGCTGATCGGGCCCAATGGCTCCGGCAAGACCACGCTGTTCAATTCCATCGTCGGCTATCACCCGATCGACTCCGGCTCGATCCGCTTCGAGGGCCAGGAAATCTCGCAACTCAAGGTCCAGGAGATCGCGCGGCTCGGCATGCTGCGCACGTTCCAGGCCACGCGCATCTACAGCAAGATGGACTGCATGCAGAACATGCTGATCTCGATCCCGCACCGCAAGGCGGGCTTGTTCGACATGTTCGCGCGCGAGGACGGCGCGGTGGCCGAGAAGGCCGAGCATCTGCTCGCTTTCGTCGGGCTCTACGAGAAGCGCTTCCTGCGCTCGGGCAGTCTGTCGTTCGGCCAGCAGAAGCTGCTGGAATTCGCCATGGCGCTGATGAACGAGCCGACGGTGCTGCTGCTCGACGAACCGACCGCCGGCATCAACCCGACGCTGATCAACGGACTGCTCGACCGGTTGAAACGCGCCAATACCGAATTCGGCATCACGCTGTTCATCATCGAGCACAACATGCGCGTGATCATGAACACCGCCAGCAAGATCTACTGCATGGCGCATGGCGAAATGCTGGCCGAGGGCGAGCCGGGCGAAATCCAGCGCGACCGGCGCGTGATCGACGCCTATCTGGGAGCCAATTGATGGCCAATATCGAGCAGGCCAGTGGCTATCATGGTGGCGTCGCGCCGGCGATCTCGGTCGAGGAGGTGGCGCGTCAGGCCGAGGCGATTGCGCAGGACGTCAGCGTCGAGCAGCTCGACGCGCTGGTCGGCGACAACCCGCATCTGCGCATCGACGATCTGCACGCCGGCTACGGCCAGATGGAAATCCTGCACGGGCTCAGTCTCAGGGTCGGTCACAAGCAATCGTTGTGCCTGATCGGGCCGAATGGCGCCGGCAAGTCGACGGTGCTGCATTCCATCTTCGGCTTCACCGACATCTATTCCGGCACCATTTCGACCGAGCGCAACGGCAATCGCGTCGACGTGACGGGCCTCACCTCGAACGAGAAGCTGCGCTCCGGCGGCATCGCCTACATCCTGCAGGACAAGTCGGTGTTTCCCGGCATGACCGTGGAAGAGAATTTGTGGATGGGCGGCTATCTGATGGACCACACCGCGCAAGCCAAGCAGGCGGCCGAGAAGGTGTTCGACAAATATCCACGGCTGGCCGCGCGCCGCAAGCACCCGGCCAAGGTGCTCTCGGGCGGCGAGCGGCGCCTGCTCGAGATCAGCCGCGCGCTGGTGATGGACCCGCAGATCCTGCTGGTGGACGAGCCCTCGATCGGCCTGGAGCCGCGCTTCATCGACGCGGTGTTCGAGATCCTGCACGACCTGCAGCATCGTGAAGGCAAGACCATCGTGATCGTCGAGCAGAACGCCAAGAAGGGCCTCGAGTTCGCCGACATCGGCTATGTGCTGGTGTCCGGCCGGCTGGCGCTTGCCGGCAAGGCCGACGATCTGCTCGCCAACCCGGACGTGAGCCGGCTGTTCCTGGGCGGATAAATCGTTTCGTGTCCCCGGCGCAGCGCAGCGCCACAAGCGCGTTCACGCGCGTCTTCGACACGCCATGGCGGTGCGCTGCAGAACCGGGACCCAGCTTTCTTTCCGAAACAACCGGTGCCCCGGATCGGCGGCGCACCACAG
The DNA here is from genome assembly GCA_963727555.1 of uncultured Alphaproteobacteria bacterium. GTDB lineage: Bacteria > Pseudomonadota > Alphaproteobacteria > Rhizobiales > Xanthobacteraceae > Pseudolabrys. Next base: position 212,301 of record CAVSGT010000003.1, read on the forward strand.
GATGACGGCTATAGCCTGCTCACTTCCCCGCCTTGCCGTCCGTCTCCGGCTTGGCGAACAGCCCGATCAACGCCCGCTTGATCGCGGCTTGGCGGGTGGGCGAGGTGATCTGCGCGCCCATCAGGTCGGTGACGTAGAACACGTCCACCACGCGCTCGCCGAACGTGGCGACGTGCGCCGAGGCGATGTTGAGATTGAGCTTGGATAGCGTCGCGGTCAGATCGAACAGCAGGCCGGTACGGTCGAGTCCGGTGATTTCCACCATGGTGAAGCGGTGGGACCACTGGTTGTTGATGGTGACCGTCGGTTCGAGCGCGAAGGCCTTGATGCGGCCCTTCGGCGGGGCGCGCTTGCCCACCGCGTCGGGCAGCCGCAAATCGCCGCGCAGCGCCTTTTCGATCGAATCGGTGATGCGCTTGGCGCGCCGTTCTTCGTCCTCGTTGCGCTCGAATTCGCGCGACACCGAGATGGTGTCGAGCGCGCGCCCGTCGGTGGTGGTGTAGATCTGCGCGTCGACAATGTTGGCGCCGGCCATGGCGCAAGCGCCGGCGATGATCGACAAAAGCCAAGGGTGATCGGGCGCCAGCACCGTGATCTCGGTGACCGCGCCGCCGTCGAAGCCGATGAAGGTCGACAGCGACTGATCGGCATCCTCGGCGGCGCGCACGAAATTGGCGTGCACGATCTTGTGCGGCAAATCGACCTTTAGCCAATAGGCCGGATAGTGCTTGGCGATATAGGTCTCCAGCCGCTCGGCCGGCCAGTCCGTCATCGCCTCGCGGAATTCGGTCTGCGCCATGGCGACGCGCTGGGCACGGTTGACCTCCGAGAAGCCGCCGGTCAGCACCGGTTCGGTTTCGTAATAAAGCGTGCGCAGGAGCTGCGCCTTCCAGCCGTTCCACACGCCGGGGCCGACCGCGCGGATATCGGCGGTGGTGAGGATGCAGAGCAGCTTGAGCCGCTCGGCCGATTGCGCCACGGCGGCGAAGTTCTCGATGGTCTTGCGGTCGGACAAATCGCGCGACTGCGCCACGCTCGACATCACCAGATGGTTCTCGATCAGCCAAGCGATGGTTTCGGTGTCTTTGGCGGAGAAGCCGAGCCGCGGGCAAAAGCGACGCGCCACCCGCGCGCCGGCGATCGAGTGATCCTCGATGCGGCCTTTGGCGATGTCGTGCAGGAACAGCGCGACATAGAGCACCTTGCGGTTGGCGGGATTGATCTTGTGGATCAGCTCGTTGGCGAGCAGCATCTCGGGATTGTTGCCGCGCTCGATCTCCGTCAGCACGCCGATGCAACGCAACAGATGCTCGTCTACGGTGTAGTGGTGATACATGTTGAACTGCATCATCGCGACGATCTTGCCGAAAGCCGGCACGAAATGGCCGAGTACGCCGAACTCGTTCATGCGGCGCAGCACCGTCTCGGGGTCGTTCTTGGAGGTGAGGATCTCCAGGAACAGCTTGTTGGCTTCCGCGTTCTCGCGCAGCTTGGCGTCGACCAGCTTGAGCGAGCGCGTGATCGCGTGCAGTGCATCGGGGTGGAAGGCGAGGTTGTGCTTCTGCGCCAGATGGAAGACGCGGATCAGGTTGACCGGATCGCGCTTGAAGACGTTGGCATTGGCGACGGTGATGCGGTTGTAGTCGACGATGAAATCGTCGCTCTCGCTGAGCTTGCGCCGCTTCACCGGCCGGAACTTCGCCATCACGCGGCTCAAGACCGGCACGCTCTTGGCGTGGCTGTCCTCAAGCTCCGAGCACAGGATGGCGGTCAGGTCGCCGACCTCCTTGGCGATCAGGAAGTAGTGCTTCATGAAGCGCTCGACGTCTCTGAGGCCGGGGTGCGCGGTATAGCCAAGCCGCACCGCAATCTCGCGCTGGATGTCGAACGACAGCCGTTCCTCGGCGCGCCCAGTGATGAAGTGCATGTGGCAGCGCACCGACCAGAGGAAATCCTCGCAGCTTCGGAACGTTTGATACTCACGCTTGTCGAACACGCCGCGTTTGAGCAATTCGTCCGGCTCGCGCACGCGATAGACGTATTTGGCGATCCAGAACAACGTGTGCAGATCGCGCAGGCCGCCTTTGCCGTCTTTGACGTTCGGTTCGACCAGGTAGCGCGACTGTCCGGCGCGGCGGTGGCGTTCCTCGCGCTCGGTGAGCTTGGCGGCGACGAATTGCGCGGCGGTGTTGCGCACCACCACGTTGTCGAAGCGCGTCTGCAGTTCTTCGAACAGCGTCTTGTCGCCGAGCAGGAAGCGCGCTTCTAGGATCGCCGTGCGGATGGTCATGTCCGCCTTGGCCTGGCGGACGCATTCGTCGACGGAGCGGGTGGCGTGGCCGACTTTCAGCCCGGTATCCCATAGGCAATAGAGGATCGATTCCGCGATCAACTCGCCCCAGGCGGTCTGCTTGTAGGGCAGCAGAAACAACAGATCGATGTCGGAGCCGGGCGCCTGCAGGCCGCGGCCATAGCCGCCGGTCGCGATCACCGCCATGTGCTCGGCCTCGGACGGATTTTGCGACGGATAGAGATGCTTGCGCGCGAACTCGAACAGCAGCCGGATGATCTCGTCTTCCAGCCGGCACAGCCGCTCGGCGCAGCGGCGGCCATGGCGGTCCTTGAGCAGTAGCTGCTCGGCCTTGGCGCGGCCTTCGATGAGCGCGGTCTTCAGCCGCTGCGCCACCGCGCTGCGCAATTCGCGCTCGCCGCCGCTATGGCCCTCGGCGAGCTTCTCCAGGTCGGCGGCAACGGCGCGCACGTCGATCAGATCGCCCGAATGCCGGGTCGGGTGCGCGGGCGCGGGACGCGGGTCGGTTTCGAGGGCAAGTGACGCCATAGGCCAAACGGGATAGCGGAGGACGCGACTCAAGTCATCCTGTCCCGGCAAAGATATTGGCCCGCGCCGTCTTTCGCAGGTGCGGCGACTAATTTTTCGGCATATTGCAGTTGCGAAGAGGGCCGGCGGGGTTCGCCGTGACGCACGGTCACGAGTGTGGTTCCATGGTTCCTCGTCATGGCCGGGCTTGTCCCGGTCATCCCGCTTCGATAGCCAGAGCGCCTGCTCAGCGGGGTCACCGGCACAAGCCCGGCGACGGCCACGAGCAAAGCCGGGAGTGAAACGACATGCGCATGTTCCAGGTCTGCGTTTGCGGCCAACCGCTCAAGCTCAACGAGCAGCCGACGCCAAAGCCGGCCGGCACCGAGGTGCTGCTCAAGGTGCTGGCCGCCGGCGTTTGCCATAGCGATCTGCATCTCGCCGACGGGTATTTCGATCTGGGCGGCGGCAACCGGCTAAGCCTGGAAGAACGCGGCATGAAACTGCCGGTGACGCTCGGCCACGAAAACGTCGGCGAAGTCGTTGCGCTCGGGCCCGACGCCAAGGGCGTCAAGGTCGGCGCCCGCATGCTCGCCGATCCATGGATTGGCTGCGGCACCTGCGCGGCCTGCCTGCGCAACGAGGATAATCTCTGCATGGCCATGCGCAGCCTCGGCGTGTTCTCAAACGGCGGCTATGCCGACTACATGATGGTGCCGCATCCCCGTTACCTGTTCGATATCGGCGACCTCGATCCTGCGCGCGCGGCGCCGCTCGCCTGCTCGGGCGTGACCACCTATGGCGCCTTGAAGAAGGTGACGACTTTGAAGCGGGAGCCGACCGTCATCATCGGCGCCGGCGGCCTGGGGCTGATGTGCCTTGCTCTGCATCGGAAGATGGGCGGCCACAGCGCCATCGTGGTGGATGTCGATGCGGCCAAGCGTGACGCCGCCAAGAAGGCCGGCGCTGCGGCGGTGGTCGATGGCAAGGCGAGCGACGCGGTCGATCAGATCAAAGCGCTGACCAATGGCGGCGCTTGGGCGGCCGTCGATCTCGTTGGATCGTCGGATTCCGCGCGGCTCGGCTACGACAGCCTGACCAAGGGCGGCAAATATATCATCGTCGGACTCTATGGCGGCGACCTCACGGTCTCGCTGCCACCGATCCCGATGCGGGCACTGACCATTCAAGGCTCGTATGTCGGCAGCGTGCCGGAAATGACCGAATTGATGGAGCTCGTTCGCCGCACCGGGATGCCGGACGTACCGGTGACCACGCGTCCGCTCGACGACGTCAACGCCGTGCACGATGAATTGCGTGCCGGCAAGGTGGTCGGCCGCGTGGTGTTGACGCCGGCGTAACCGCTGTCATTCCGGGACACGCCGAAAGCGCGAACCCGGAAATCAAAATGCGCACACATTGAAGTGATGTCCGGGCCCCGGTTTCGCATGCTATGCACGCCGCCCCGCAACGACCGAGAAGAAACGGAGAATTGAATGGACGCCAATGCGTTGCGCGCCATGCAGGCGCCGATCAAGGAACGCTACAAGAGCGATCCCGAAGCCGCCGTGGTGACGCTGAAGGCCAAGGGCACGCTCGACGACACGAACATTGCCTGCAAGGTGGAGACCGGGCGCGCGCTGCATGCCGCCGGCTTGCATCCGGCGACCGGCGGCTCGGGAATGGAGCTGTGCTCCGGCGACATGTTGCTGGAAGCGCTGGTCGCCTGCGCCGGCGTCACCGTCAAGGCGGTGGCGACCGCGCTCGACATTCCGCTCACGTCGGGAACCGTGGCGGCGGAGGGCGAGCTCGATTTCCGCGGCACGCTCGGCGTCGCCAAGGACGCGCCGGTCGGCTTCCGCGAGATTCGCCTGCGCTTTGCTCTCGACACCGACGCGCCGCAGGACAAGCTCGACCAATTGCTCAAGCTCACCGAGCGCTATTGCGTGGTCTACCAGACCATCAAGGCGGGGCCGCCGGTTGATGTGAAGGTGGTGAGGGCCTGAACGGCTGCGTGTCCTGGGCGCAGCGCAGCATTGCAATGCTGCGTTGCGCCCAGGACCCCGGTTTAGTCTATAGAAGAAAGCTGGGTCCCGGATCTGCGGTGCACCGCGTCCGGGACACGCATTTGAGCCTTCATGCCCGTCGATCTCCACTTTACCCTCATCCTCATCATAAGGATGGCTATCACCGCCGGCTTTGTGCTGGTGGCGACGGTCGCCGCCGAGCGCGTCGGGCCGCTGGTCGGCGGCCTGGTGGCGACGCTGCCGCTCGGCGGCGGGCCGGTCTATGTGTTCTACGCCATCGATCACGGCTCGGATTTCATCGCCACCAGCGCGCTCAACAGCCTCGCCATCAACAACGCCAACATCATCTTTGCGCTGGTCTACGTGCTGCTTGCGCAAAAGCGCTCGCTCACCGTCAGCCTGTCGCTCGACATGTTGCTGTGGTTCGCGCTCGCCTGGGTCGTGCATAAGGTTCAATGGACGATCGTGAGCGCCGTCGTGAGCAATATCGTCGTGTTCGGCGTGTGCTATGCCTTGGCGCGGCCATTGCGCCATGTGCGCATGCCGCGGCTGCGCACCTACTGGTACGATCTCGCGCTGCGCGCGCTGTTGGTGGCGATGCTGGTCGGCGTGACGGTGACGTTGAGCTTCCACATCGGCGCGGCGGCCAGCGGCATCTTTGCGGTATTCCCCGTCATCTTGATCAGCATCATTCTCATTTTGCACCGGCGCGTGGGTGGCGCACCGACCGCCGCGGTGATGGCGAATGCCGTGCTCGGTCTGGTCGGTTTCGCTTTGGCCTGCGTGGTGCTGCACTACACCGCCGTGCCGTTCGGCTCCGCCATCGGGTTGAGCCTGGCGCTGGCGACCTCGATCGGCTGGAGCCTGATCGTGATCGCCGCGCGCCGCCAAGGCATTGCCGTCTGAGGCGCGCGCATGACGATGCTGCTCATCGGCCTGCTGCTCAAGATCGTGATGACCGCGACCATTGTGGTGGCCGCGTCGGTGGTGGTGGAGCGCAGCGGCCCCTTTATCGGCGCGTTGATCGCCGCGCTGCCGACCGCGGGCGGCGCCGCCATGATCATTCTGGCTATCGAGCATCCGCCGGCCTTCATCGCGCAAAGCGCGGTCGGCAGCATGATCGCGAACGCCGCCTGTGCGGTGTTCGCGCTCACTTATGCGGCGCTGGCGCAGCGGCGTTCGTTGGCGCTCAGCCTCGGCGCCGCTTTCCTGGTCTGGCTCGCGGCCGCATTTTTGTCGCGCCTGGTGGAGTGGAATGCGGTCACGGCCACGCTGCTCAATGCGGTCGTCTATCCGATCGCAATCCTCGCCGGCCATCGCTTCCGCGCCGAGGGCGCGGTCAGGCGCGTGACGCTGACCGCCGGCGACCTTGCTTGGCGCGCCGGCGTGGTGACGCTTTGCGTGATCGTCGTCACCGCCGCCTCGAGCTCGATCGGCTCCTACTTCTCCGGCGTGTTCGCCTTCTTCCCGGTGGCGATGGGCTCGTTCTTCGTCATCTTGCATCCGCGCATCGGCGGCCCGGCGGCCGCGAGCGTGGCGGCGCATGTGCTCACCCCACTAATCGGACTGGGCTTGGGCCTGCTGGCGGTGCATTTGTTGGCCGAGCCGATCGGGGTGTGGTGGTCCTACGCGGTCGGCTTGAGCGTCGGCATCGGTTGGAACGCGATGCTGTGGCTGTTGAACCAGAGACGGCGCGCGAGGATCAGCGCTTCTCCGTCTCCTTGAGCTTTTCCTTCAACTTATAGAGCGCTTCCATCGCCTCGCGCGGCGACATCTCGTCCGGATTGAGCGCGGCCATGGCGGCGAGCATCAGATCGTAGGCATTATCCTGCAATTCCTGCGGCGGTTTATAGGGCGCGGCGAACAGCGGCAGATCCTCGAAGCCCTTGGGCGCCGCGCGGTCTTCCTGTTCGAGCGTCGCCAGCACCAACTTGGCGCGCTCGATCACGCTCGCGGGCAGGCCGGCGAGCTTGGCGACCTGGATGCCGTAGGAGCGGTCGGCCGAGCCCGCGACCACTTCGTGCAGGAACACGACGTCGCCCTGCCATTCCTTCACCCGCACCGTGGCGTTGTGCAGCCGGTCGAGGCGGGCGGCGAGCGCGGTCAATTCGTGGAAGTGCGTCGCGAACAACGCGCGGCATTTGTTGACGTCGTGCAGATGCTCGACCGTCGCCCAGGCGATCGACAGCCCGTCGAAGGTGGCGGTACCGCGGCCGATCTCATCGAGTATCACCAGCGAGCGCGCGCCGGCCTGATTGAGGATGGCGGCGGTCTCCACCATCTCGACCATGAAAGTCGAGCGCCCGCGCGCCAGATCGTCGGCGGCGCCGACGCGCGAGAACAGCCGGTCGACCGCGCCCAGCGCTGCGGCCTTCGCCGGCACGAACGAGCCCATCTGCGCGAGGATGGCGATCAATGCGTTCTGGCGCAGGAAGGTCGACTTGCCGGCCATGTTCGGTCCGGTGATCAGCCAGATGCGGCCGGCGTCCGTGTCTTTCGGCGGCGACAGATCGCAATCGTTGGCGACAAAGGGCGTTCCGTCGCGCGCCAGCGCCTGTTCGACCACGGCGTGGCGGCCGCCTTCGACGACGAATTCGAGCCCATCGTCGACATGCGGACGCACGTAGTCGCGCTCGGCCGCCAGCGCAGCAAGCGCGCTGGCCACATCGAGCGCGGCCAGCGCCTCGGCGCATTGCTTGATCGCCGCGCTCTCGGCCGTCACCGCGGTCGACAGCCGCTCGAAAATCTCAAGCTCCAGCCCAAGCGCGCGCTCGGCCGCGCTGGCGATCTTGGCTTCCAACTCGCCGAGCTCGGTGGTGGTGAAGCGCACTTGGCCGGCGAGCGTCTGGCGATGAATGAAAGTCGCGTTCAGCGGCGCCGTCAGCAGCTTATCGCCGTGCTGGGCGGTGACCTCGACAAAATAGCCGAGCACGTTGTTGTGGCGGATCTTGAGCGCGCGGATGCCGGTCTGCTCGGCATAGCGCGCCTGCAGCGCGGCGACCACGCGGCGCGATTCGTCGCGCAGCGCGCGCGTTTCATCGAGCGGGCGGTCATAGCCCTCGCGCACAAATCCGCCGTCGCGCTTGAAGGCGGGAAGCTCGGCGGCCAAAGCAGCCGACAATTCGGCGGCGAGCATGCCGTCCGGGCGCCGGCAAGCCTGCAGCGCATCGGCGATTTCGGCCGGCAGGTCGCTCAGCGCGCTCAGCGCACGCGCGAGATCGGCGGCGGCCAGGATGCCGTCGCGGATGGCGGCGAGATCGCGCGGGCCGCCGCGCCCGACCACCAGGCGCGCCAGCGCGCGGGCCAAATCGGGCGCCGCCGCAAGCCGCGAGCGCGTGTCGGCGCGCGCGGCGGCATCGCCGGCAAACACCGTCACCGCATCGAGCCGCGCATTGATCGCCGCCGGATCGGTGAGCGGCGCCGACAGGCGTTGCGCCAGCAGCCGCGAGCCGGCGGCGGTCACGGTGCGGTCGATCGCCTCCAACAGCGAGCCGCGCCGCTCGCCGGCGAGCGTGCGCATCAGTTCGAGATTGCCGCGGGTGGCCTGGTCGATCGCCATGGTGGCGCCGACGCTTTCATGCACCGGCGGCGACAGCGGCGGGCGGTGACCGATCTGCGTGCGCTCGACATAAGTGACGCAGGCCGCAGCGGCCGTCAGCTCCAGCCGCGACAGACTGCCGAACGCCTCGCTGGTCGCCACCGCGAAGAACGACGTCAGCCGCCGCTCGGCGGTGGCGCCGTCGAACACATCGCGGGCGAGCGGCGCCACCGCCGGCAATTCGCGCCAGAACGGGGCCAGTTCCGCGTCGCCATAGAGCGCATCGGACACGATGATCTCGCTCGGCTCCAGCCGTGCGATCTCAGCCGGCAAAGAATTACGGTTGCATTCGGTGATGCGGAATTCGCCGGTCGAAATGTCGATCCAGGCGAGCGCAAAGCGCGCCTCCTCGCCGACCGACGACAATCGCGCGCGCGCGATCGCCAGCAGATAATTGTTGCGCTTGGCGTCGAGCAGCGAGTCTTCGGTGAGCGTGCCGGGCGTGACCAGCCGCACCACGTCGCGCTTGACCACGCTCTTGGCGCCGCGCTTCTTGGCCTCCGCCGGGTCCTCGAGCTGCTCGCACACCGCCACGCGATGGCCGAGCGCGATCAGCCGGTGCAGATATTCGTCGGCGCGCTCGACCGGTACGCCGCACATCGGGATGTCGGCGCCCAGATGCTTGCCGCGCTTGGTGAGCATGATGCCGAGCGCGCGCGAGGCGACTTCGGCGTCCGCGAAGAACATCTCGTAGAAATCGCCCATCCGGTAGAACAGCAGGCAGTCCGGATTGGCGGTCTTGATCTCGATATATTGCTCCATCATGGGTGTCACGCGCCCGGCTTCGCCGGCCGCTATGGGCGTCACGCGGCCGTTGCCGTCGCTGGACGACGGCGGCTCGGGCTCGGACAGGCCGGCGGGTTGCGTGAGCGCCATGGGTCGTGAGGTTAGCAGATGTGGGCAGCGTTTCCACCGCGCAGGCCACGTCCTCCACGTGTCATCATCCGCGAAAGCGGATGATCCAGTATTCACGGTGGTTATGGTTCGGAAAAGCCTACGATTACTGGATGCCCCGCTTTCGCGGGGCATGACAGCTTGAATGGGTGGCGCTCTTGCAAATTACTTCGACAGCTTCGCCCCGGTAATCCGCTCCAGATTGCCGTGCCAGATCTTCTCCTTGTCGGCCTTCGGCATCTCGATGCCATCCAGGATGCGCAGCGTCTCGCGCGTGTACATGGTGCCCTTCTCGGGATCGAACGGGCAGTCGGAGGCGAACACGATCTTGTCGAGATCGTAGAAGGCGAGCCCCGCGACGGTCGCCGGCTCGCCGCCGAACACCGCGGTGTCGGCGTAGAAGTCGTGCTTGAAATAATCGAGCGGGCGTTTCTTCAATTCGCCGAGCAGCGCGTGCAGGTCCTCGTCCGAGGTGCGCGCGCCGAGCTGGTCCCAGCCCGGTCCGATGCGGCCTTCCAGCATCGGCACGATACCGCCGAAATGGTGGGTGATGATCTTCAGGTTCGGGTACTTGTCCATGATCTTGGAGAACACCAGCCGCGCCATCGCCGCCGCGGTCTCGTACGACCAGCCGAAGGTCCACCAGATTTCGAATTTCGATTTCTTCTCGGTGAGATAGTCGGGGAAATTGGCGGCGCGCGCCGGATGCAGCCAGACCGGCTTGCCGAGCCGGTTCATGGTCTCGAAGAACGGCTCGAATTCAGGCTCGTCGAGCGGGCGGCCGACGATATTGGTGTGAATTTGCACGCCGAGCGCACCGTTCTTGACGGCGCGCTCGCATTCGGCGGCGCCGGCGTCGGGCGCCGCGATCGGCGCTTCCGCCACCCAGCCGGGGAAACGGTCGGAATTCTTGGCGCAGATCTCGGCAAAGCCGTCATTGATCAGCTTAGCGTATTCGTTGACCTGCTCGCCCTTGGCCAGCAGTTCGACCGGCGGCATCGGATAGGACAGGATCTGCGCGTAGTCGGGGAACTGATCGACCACCTTCTTGCGGACGTCGAGATCGTGGATGCAGGGGATTTCGCGCACGCGCTTGCCGATATCGGCGTGGCCGCTTTCCACGATCTTGGCGAAGAATTTTTCCGGAATGAAATGGGTATAGGCGTCGATGCGCATGAACTGTCCCCCCGTGAGTGACCGTTTTTCTATGGCGATATTGCCGGCTCAATAAGGCGTGATGACGTTGAGCAGCGCCTGGCGGCGCTCATTGAGCACGGCGTCGCGCGCGCGCGCCAGCGCATCGGGCAAGTCGGCGGGCTTTTCCACGCGCTCGGCATGGGCGCCTTGCGCCTGCGCCATCGCCTCGTAGGGCGGCGCCGGATCGAGATCGGCAAGCGTGCGGCCGTCGTTCTCACCGGCAGCGCCCTCCTTGAACATCGACATCGTCGCGCGGCGCACCGCGCCGTAGCGGCTGTTGTTGAAGATGATGGTCAGGATCGGCAGCGCGTGCTTGGCGGCGACCCAATGCCCGACCGTCGGATTGGCGAACATGTAGGAGCCGTCGCCCTGCGTCGACACCACGAATGCGTTGGGCGAAGCGAGCTTGGCGCCGAGCGCGGCGCCAAAGCCCCAGCCAAGCCCGCCGGCCGGCCCGATCGAATAAAACGTGCCCGGCTTTTCGCGCGCGCAATGATCCGGCCGCAGCGTATAGTCGTTGATGATGACGGCGTCCGTTCCGATCGTCTCGCCAATGAGGCGCGACAAATATTCCGGCGAGATGCGCTCGCCCGTAGCCGAATCCTTGGCGAGCTGGGCGCGCCGCGTGCGCATGCGTTCGGTGAGGCGCGCGCGCCGCGCGGCGATGCGGGCCTCCGCCATCTGCAGGCGTTGCTCGACCGCGGCGGTGAGCGCCTCCAGCGCGTTGGTCGCGCCGGCCTGCACCGCGAGATCGCAGGGGAAAGAGCGCATCGGGTAGCGCACATAGAACGGTTCTTCGCCGACATGCGCGACGCGGCAGCCGGCCGAGGGATGCTGCAGGCTCGGAATCCACGGCACGTCGGCCTCGAGCGCGATCACCAAATCGGCATCGGCAATCATCGCGCCCGGCTCAAATCCGAAATTCATCGGGTGGCTCGACGGCAGGCAGACGCTGCGCGCGCCGTGCATGACGACGGGAATCGCGCCGCGCTCGGCCAAATGCGCGAGCTTCGCGACTGCCGAGCCGGGCAGGGCGGCGGTGACGATCAGCGGCCGCTCGGCCGCCACGATCCACTCCGCCAGCGTGGCGATCGATTTCGGATCGGGATGCGCCGCCGCCGCCTGCGCGCGCGGCTTCAGCGGGGCGACCGGCTCCGTCAGCGCGGCGGCGAGCGGCTCGCGCGGCAGCACCAGATAGGCGGGCCCGCGCGGATGCGCCATGGCGACTTCCACGCCGCGCGCGACCATGTCGCCGACCTGATCGGGCTGGCGCAATTCGTAGTCCCATTTGACCAGCTCGCGCACCATACCGGCCTGGTCGAACATCTCCTGCGCCCAATGGATCGGCCGGTTGCGCGTGCCGAAGGCGCCTTTCTCGGTAATCGGATTGCGGCCGGCGGCAAGGATCAGCGGCACGCGGTCGCGCGACAGGTTGATCAGGTTGTTGATGGCGTTGGCGGTGCCGACGTTGGTGTGCACCATCACGGCCTGCGGCTTGCCGGTCATCAAATAGGCGCCGTGCGCCATGCCGACCGCCAGGTTCTCGTGCGGGACCAGCACCGGCTTGGGAACCTTGGCGTTGGTCTTACTGGCGCGGCTGAAGGCTTCCACGATCGGCGCGAAATCGGTGCCGGGATTACAGAAGAAATAATCGACGCCGTGGTCGGCGAGCGCGCGCAGGAAGGCTTCCGCGGCGATAGGCCGTTGCCCGGTCGGTGTGACGGCCATGCGTTTCGCCCCGGTAAGGCGTCCGCTTCATTCGGACGCTTGTTGTTGGGCTCCGGTTTTACTCGACGGGGGAGGGGGCTGACAACGGAGGCTTATTCCGCCGCCATGCGCAGCGCCGGCTGGCTTTCGATCTCGGCAAGGCATTTGGCGAGGCTTTCGCCCTCGGGATCGACCAAAGCGGCGGTGCGCGCGCTGGCAATGGCGTCGGCGGCGCGATGCAGTGGGATGTGGCCCGCCAGCGCCGGCCGCATCAGCTTGCTCTCGATGGCGCGGTAATTGGCGAGCCCGCGCGCATGCGTGTCGCCGTAGCCCTTGATCAGCCGCGCGCATTCGGCGATCTCCAGCGCCAGCGTGCCCGAGCGCGCCGCCGCCTCAACGATCAGGCCGAGCCAGGATTCGATCTGCTCCTGCTCTTGCCGATAGCGGACGCCGAAGGGGCGCAAGCCGCGCAGCTTCGCCAGCAGCAGAAAGCGCAAGTAACCGCTGACCGACGTGGTGTTGATCTCCATGCCGAAATAGACGCGGCCGAGCCAGCCTTTGCGCTCCGCCAGCGACAGAATCGGTCGCGCCAGCAATGGCGGCAGAAGCTGCGTCAGCTCCTCGATGCCGGGCTTGAGGAAATCGTGCACCGAATAAGGCTCGTCCTCGGCGCGCAATTCCTCGCGCGCGATGCGCTGCATGCGCGCAGGCGCGATCTTGGCCTGCGCCACCCGCACCACGTCCTCGTAGGACATGCGCACCGCGAGATGGCGCGCCACCTCCTTGACGAGCTTGCCTTGCGCGCCGCTCGCCTCGTCGTCGGCGCGGATCGGCGCGAGACGGTCGAGATAGAGCCGCGCATAGGCAACGCTCTGATAGGGAACCAGCCGCCGCACGCCTTCCAGCACGATCGGCTGCGCGCCGGCGGGGAATGTGCGCGCAACCTCTTGCTCGAGCGCGGCGAGGGTGGCGGCGGCGTTTTTCTTATTCTCCGGCAGCTTGGCGGGCTGCACTTTCGCCTGCGCCGCCTCAAGTCCGGCGCGGAAGCCGCGCAGATTGCTCTCGACCGCCTTGCCGTCCTCGCGAATGGCGGCTTCCAGCAATTCGACGGCGATAGGCAAGCGCCCGCAGCCGGCAATCGCCCCGAGCATCACCGCATTGATGATCGAGCCGCTTTGCTTGGCGAGCGCATCCATGTCGATCAGCAGCGCGTCGCGCGCATGCTCGTTGATGACCTTGACGAGCGCGTCCTGGTCGAAGCGGCCGTCGCCCATGGCGATCTTCTCGTCCATGGCATAGAAGCGGCTGAGCGAGGCGATCACGGCGGTACGATCGGGCGTGACGAAGCCGCCCGCCACCGTGCGGCCGGCTTCCAGCAACTCGCTCGCCACCGCGATGTCGATATCGCCGACGCCGGGCGTCAGCGCCAGCACCGGGCGCTTGCCGGCGAGATCGCGCGCGTGCACCGGAAAAATCTCGATGTAATAGGTGGTGGCGCCGGTGCGCTGGGCGACGCCGGGGATCGAGGTCGACTGTACCGGGAAGCCTGCCTCGGCCGCCGCCGACACGATCCAGTTCGTCAGCACGCCGCCGCCTTCGCCGCCGAGCGCGGCGATCAGTAACGTGATGGGGCGCGTGGCGCTCATGTTGCAGCCTTTGCTGCGACCTTGCCGTTGTAGCCGCCGAGCCAGCCGATCACCGTCTGCCGCACGCGATGCAGCGCGCGGTCGCGCCAGCTCGGATTGCGTACGATCTCGGCGCGGTAGAACGACGGGCACAACACCGCGGCATGCGCGACCTCGCCGCACAGCCCGCAGCCCACGCAACTATCGATCACCGTCGCCACCGGGTCGGTGCGCAGCGGATCGGATGACGGCTTCACCGTCAGCGACGGGCAGCCGGACAATCGGATGCAAGAGTGATCGCCGGTGCAGATCTCGTCGTCGACGCCGAAGCGCGCGCGCGTGACACGCATCCCGCGCTCGAGCTTGATGGCGTCTTCGGCGCGCACCCGGCGCTGGCGGGCGAGCTGACATTCGCCGTCGGCGATGATCACCTTCAAGCCGCGCTCGGCGGTGCGCATCGCGTCTTTCAGCGTCTTGGCCATCAGCGCAACGGAATAGCTGCGCACCGTGCGCAGCCAGGTCACGCCCATGGTGCGCAAAGTCTTTTCGATATCCATGCCGGCGGTCTTGCCGTCATTGCTCGCCGCGCTCGACGGAATGTATTGCTGGCCGGTGGCGGAGGCATAGCCGTTTTGCATGACGATCAACACGCCGTCGCCTTTGTTGAACAGATTGGAGGCGACGCCGGTGATCAGCCCGTTATGCCAGAAGCCGCCGTCGCCCATGATCGCGATCGGTCGCTTGTCCATATTGGGGGTGACGCCGGCGGCGCTCGCCAGCGACATGCCGTAGCCGAGGATGGAATTGCCGAGCGAGAACGGCGCGAAGGTCGCAAACGAGTGGCAGCCGATGTCGGTGCTGATGTGGGTGGGCCCCAATTCGCGCTGCATCAATTTGATGGCGGAGAACACCGGACGCTCCGGGCAGCCGGTGCAGAAGGCGGGCGGGCGCGGCGGTAACGGCCCGAGCGCGGCGGCGGCTTTCGCTCTGTGCGCGATCAGGCCGCGCGCCTTTTCGGCCACCGTCTCGGCGTCGAGACCCTTCGGCTTGGCGTCCTGCAGGAACGCGGCGAGCCCCTCCAGCAGCACATCGGAGGTGTATTCGCCGGCTTGCGGCAGCGGCCCCTTGCCCAGTACGCGAGTCTGGATATCGGCGCGCCGCAGTTCGACGTTGACCGCCTGCTCGATGTAGTCGGGATGACCTTCCTCGACGATGAGAACGGCGCGCTTGCCGGCGCAGAAGCCGCGGATCTCTTCCGGCACCAGCGGATAGACCACGTTGAGCACCAGCATGGGGACGCGCGAAGCGCCGAACACGTCGGCCAGCCCCATACGCTCGAGCGCGCGCAGCACGCTGTTGGTCAGTCCGCCCATGACGATGATGCCGATATCGGAAAGATCGCCGGCGATGGTTTCATTGAGCTTGTGCTCGGCGATGAAGGCGCGGGCGGCCGGCAGCCGCTCCTCGACCTTCAGCTTCTCCTGCGCGAACGTCACCGGCGGATGCGAGAGCCGCGCATAGTTGAACTTCGCCGGCCCATGCAGTTTGGCGAGGCCGGAGACCACGCCCTTGCGATTATCGCGTGCCGCGAATTCGCCGGTGGCGTGGCAGGCGCGGATGCGCAGTTCCAGCATGACCGGCGCGTGGCTCGCCTCCGACAGCTCGAAGCCTTTCTCCACCGTGCGCACGATCGACGGCAGATCGGGGCGCGGATCGAGCAGCCACATCGAGGACTTCAGCGCATAGGCATAGGAGCGCTCCTGGATGACGCTGGCGCCTTCGCCATAATCTTCGCCCAGAATGATCATGGCGCCGCCGACCACGCCGGGCGAGGCGAGGTTGGACAGCGCGTCGGCCGCCACATTGGTGCCGACGATCGATTTCCAGGTCACCGCCCCGCGTAAGGGGTAATTGATCGAGGCGCCGAGCATGGCGGCGGCGCTAGCCTCGTTCGAGCAGGTCTCCAGGTGCACGCCGAGCTCGCCCATGATGTCCTCGGCGTCCACCAGCACGTCGAGCAGGTGCGAGACCGGCGCGCCCTGGTAGCCGCCGACGTAGGACACGCCCGATTGCAGCAGCGCCTTGGTAACGGCCAGGATGCCTTCGCCGCGGAAGGTCTCGCCGTCGCCCAATTTCAGCGCCTGCACTTCTTTCTTGAACGAGCGTTCCATGCCTCAGGCCTTGCCCAAATAGTTTGTAGTCAAACTAATATACCACTCTACATATGCGATGGTAGCCAGGTCGCCAAGATCGGGAAAGCGATCAGCACCGCCAGCCGCACAATGTCGGTCAGCACGAACGGCATCACCCCGTAGAACACCGTCGACAGCTTGACGTCCTTGATCACGCTCTTGATCACGAACACGTTCATGCCGACCGGCGGATGAATCAGCCCGAGTTCCACCGTCATCACGATGATGACGCCAAACCAGATCGGGTCGAAGCCGAGCGTCTGGATCACCGGGAATACGATCGGCACCGTCAGGATGATCATGGCCATGGCGTCCATGATGCAGCCGAGCACCAGATACATCAGCATGATCAGCACTAGCACCCCGTATGGGCCGATGCCCAACCCGGTGAGGAAGACGGTGAGCTTCTGCGGCACCTGGGTGATGGTGAGGAAATAGCCGAAGATCAGCGCGCCGATCAGGATGGTGAACACCGCGGCGGTGGTGCGCAGGCTTTCCACCAGGCAGCGCCAGAAATCGGCGCGCGACAGCTTGCGCCGCACCATCGCGATGATGAGCGCGCCGGAAGCGCCCATGCCGGCCGCCTCGGTGGCGGTGAACATGCCGGCATAGAGACCGCCGATGATGAAGATGAACAGCAGGATCACCGCCCAGACATCGCGCAGCGCCGCCAGGCGCTCGGCCCAGCTATGGCGCGGCGTCTTGGGCAGGAAGCCGGGACGGAAGAAGGCGATCAGGTTGATGGTGCCGACATACATGCCGACCGCGATGAAGCCGGGGATGATGCCGGCGATGAACAGTTTGCCGATGTCCTGCTCGGTGATCAGCCCATAGACCGCGAACACCGTAGATGGCGGGATCATGATGCCGAGCGAGCCGCCGGCCGCGATCACGCCGGTGGCGAAGCTCTGCGGATAGCCGAACTGGCGCATCTCCGGATAGGCGACCTTGGAGAAGGTGGCGGCGGTGGCGACCGACGAGCCGCAGATCGCGGCAAAGCCGCCGCAGGCGGCGATGGTGGCGACGCCCAAGCCGCCGCGCAAATGGCCGAGAAAGGTGTTGGAGGCGCGGAACAGCTCGCTGCTCATGCCGGAGGCCGAGGCGAAGGCGCCCATCAACAGGAACAGCGGGATCACCGCGAATTCGGGCTCGGTGGCGGTGCGGATCGGCGATTGCGCCAACAGCTTGAGTGCCGGCGTGATGTCGCCGAGCATGTAGCCGAAGCCGAGCACGCCGACCGAGCCCATGGCGATGCCGACCGGCACCCGCAGCAGCATCAAGCTGAACAGCGAAAGGAATCCGATCAAGGCGACGGCGTCGGTGCTCATCCGTCCCTCAATCCAACGACTGGGTTTGCGGATAGCGCACCAGCTTTTGCGGCCAGAACACCAGCCGCAGCGTACGCAGCATCAGCAGCAGCACCGCGGCGGCCAACCCGATCCAGGCGACGAAATAATAGGGCCAGAGCGGCTCGCGCAGGTCGTAGGTGCCGATATTGGCGGCGCGGATGTCGATCACCTTTCCGGCGAACATCCAGGTGAAGGCGATCATGGCGACCAAGGTGACGAGCGCGGAAAACACATCGAGCGCGCGCTGCGCCCAAGGCGGCACCGCGGTCCAGACCAGGTCGACGGTGATGTGGTCGCCGCGATAGCTCGCCACCGCCATGCCCCAGAAGATCAAGATGCCGAGCAGCAGGCGGGTGACGTCGTAGGCATCGGGGATTGCCCAGGAGAAGAAATAGCGCAGGATCACCGATACGAAAGTCAGCAAGGTGACGACGGCGAGAAATCCCGCCGCCGTCAACTCCGTCAGGTCGATGAATCTATCGACGGGGCTGCGCCCAGGCGATGCATCGTCCATCAATAGGCCGCGTTCTCTTTCTTCAGGTCCGCCCTCAGCTCGGCGAGCACCTTGGCCGGATCGACGCCGGCCTTCTTGGCGCCCGCGGCCCATTTGGCTTCGAGCGGCGCGGCGGCCTTTTGCCAGAGCGCGGCTTGCGCCGGCGTGATCGTGTAGACGTTCTGGCCCGCCTCGGCCTTGATCTTGGCGATGCCGTTATGCTCGAAGTCGGCCCACGGGCCGGCGACCTTCAACGCCCATTCGCTGGTGCAATGGTCGTCGATCGCCTTCTTCTGCTTGGCGTCCATCGCGTCGTACTTGGCCTTGTTGAACACCAGCGCGAAGGTCGTGGTGTAGAACGGCAGCTCCATGTGATACTTGGTCACCTTGTCGATGCCGAACAGGATGATCGAGCCCCAGGGGAAGGTCACGCCGTCGGCGACATGACGCGCCAAGACGTCGCGCACTTCCGGCGCCGAGGCCCGCACATTGGTGCCGCCCAAGAGCCGCACGAATTCGGCGATGGTGCCCTGCGCCGGGCGGATCTTCAGACCCTTGATGTCGCTCGGCACCTCGACCTTTTTGTCGACCATGTGCAGCGCACCCGGATCGTGCACGAAGGCAAGGCAGAACTTGACGTCCTTCATCTCCTTGGCGGCGTATTTGCGGTACCACTCGTCGAGCGCCACCGTGCCGCCTTTGCCGTTCGACATCAGGAACGGCAACTCACCGGCGGCGATGATCGGGAAGCGGCCGGGCGTATAGCCGGGATTGATGTAGGTCAGGTCGGCGATGCCGTCGCGCGCCATGTCATAATGGTCGAAGGCTTTGCCGAGTTGCTGCGACGGGTAGACTTTGTAGTGGATGGTGCCGCCCGATTCCTTTTCCACCGAGGCGCCCCATTCCTCCAGCGCCTTTTGCAGCGGGTGGGACGGGGGCACCCAATGGGAAATCTTCAGATCGAAGGTCTTTTCCTGGGCGAGCGCCGTTGACGCGCCGCCAACGGCCAGGGTCAGAGCGAGTGCTGCGACGCACCCAGCGAGACGGGATTGCATGAGGTTCCTCCCTCGGTTAGGGGTTGGTTACGACGCCAACTTTTTCTATATTCAGCCGCATGTTGGATGCATTGTAAAGTAGATCGTTTGACATCAAACTATATCGCACCTTCGGCGGCAGGCCCGCGCATCCGGCGGGGGGAAAAATCTATGGCAGGGACGAGCAATGGCACGGGCCGCGCCCGCCGCGGCAAGAACGGCGAAGCCATTGCCGGGCCGATCAATTTCGGACCGCTCGCCTATTGGGTCGGCTTCAATTTGCGCATGGCGCAAGAAGCGACCTTCCAGGCGTTCTCACGCCGTTCGCAAGAGGTGGGCGAGAGCCCCGGTCGTTTCGCCACCTTGACCATCATCGCGCGCAATCCCGGCATCAGCCAGACCGAGCTTTCGCACGCCAACGGCCGCGACAAGTCGAGCCTGACGCCGGTCGTCGAGGACCTGGTGCGGCGCGGGCTGGTCGAGCGCAAGCGCATGAACAGCGATCGCCGCACCTATCGGCTCAAGGTGACGCCGGCGGGCAAGAAAGTGCTGACTTTGCTGACGCGCTGCGCGCGCCAGCACGAACGCGCGCTCGACGGCATCATCGGCCGGCGCGACCGGGCGAGATTTATCCAAATCTTGAAGCGGATCGCCGCGCAGATCGAGTGATTCGCGGTCACTCTTCGAGGCTCGCGGCTTCGCCGCTTGCACCTCGGGGTGACGAAATAGTCCCGAACTTCTCGCGCACCTCCTCCGGCACCGCATGCGACCTGAGTCGGCCGGTCGCCGGATCGCGCACCACCCACACCCGCGTCTCCGAGCACTCGACGCAAACCAGGCCGTTGAGACTCAAGCGATGCTCGATCTCGAAGCTGGCATGCCCCATCGTGGCGGTGGTGTTGACCACCACGTCGTCGCCGTAGCGCGTCGGCCTGAGGAAACGCGCGCGCGTGTTCGCCAGCGGAAAGTCGGCGATGGCGAAGGTCTTGAGCAACTGCAATTTGGTCATGCCGAGCGCGCGCTCGAACAGCGCCGAGGTGGCCGCATCGAAAATCTCGAAATAGCGCGGATAGAAGATGATGCCGGCGGGATCGCAATCGCTCCACTCGACGCGCACTTTATAGCTGTTGCTGAAACCGGTCACGGACAAGTGCCGCTCAGCGCGGCGCCATGCGCAGCGCGCCGTCGAGGCGGATCACCTCGCCGTTGAGATAGCTGTTGCGGATGCAATGCATCGCCAGCGCGGCGAATTCGCGCGGCTCGCCCAGGCGCTTGGGAAACGGCACCGAAGCGCCGAGCGATTCTTGCGCCTCCTGCGGCAGCGCGCGCAGCATCGGCGTGCCGAAAATGCCGGGCGCGATGGCGAGCACGCGGATGCCGAACTGGGCAAATTCGCGCGCCGCCGGCAGCGTGAGCGCGGCGACGCCGCCCTTCGAGGAGGCATAGGCGGCCTGGCCGATCTGGCCCTCGAAGGCGGCGACCGACGCGGTGGAGACGATGACCCCGCGCTCGCCGTCGGCGAACGGCTCGAGCGGCTGCATGGCGGCGGCGGCGAGCCGCATCATGTTGAAGGAGCCGATCAGATTGATGCGGATGACGCGCTCGAAATCGGCCAGCGGCATCGGGCCGTCGCGCCCGACGATGCGCTTGGCCGGCCCGACGCCGGCACAATTGATCAGGATACGCGCCGGCCCGTGATCGGCCGCGGCTTTCTTGACGGCGGCTTCGGCGGCGGCGCTGTCGGCGACGTCGCAGGTGACGGCGATGCCGTTGATGTCGACCGCCACGTCGGCGGCGGCCGTGGCATTGACATCGAGGACCGCGACCTTGGCGCCGGCGGCCGCCAAGGCGCGCGCGGTGGCGGCGCCCAGGCCCGATGCGCCGCCGGTGACGATGGCCGCCTGTCCTTTGATCTCCATGCGCTCGATCCCCTACGCGCCGCCGACGGCGATGGCGCGCGAGGATAGCGGGCTCGCATAAAGCTCGTCCACCAGCGCGCCGCGGTTTTTCAAGACCGCGCGTTGGTTGATCGAGCCTTTGTCGGTCATCTCGCTTTTGTCCATCGATGGCGGCTCGGCCATCACGATAGCGCGCTCGATGCGGGTCGACGAGCCGGGGCTGATGGCGGCGAGCGTGGCGATGAGTTCGGCGAATTTCGCGCGCACGTGCGGCGCGTCGACCACCGCCGCCGGTGCGGCATCGGCGGCAAGCCCGGCGAGCTTGCGGCAGGCCTCGATATCGGGAAACACCAGCGCCACGATGTCGTCGCGGTCGGGCCCGGCGAACACCACGTCGCGCACATAGGGCGCGAAATGGTGGATGAAGCGCGCGCGCAACGGTCCGACGCTGACCCAGGTGCCGGTCGACAGCTTGAAATCCTCGGCGATACGGCCGTCGAACAGCAGCCCTTTGCTCGGCTCGTCGGGATCGGCGAACTTCAGGGCGTCGCCGATCTTGTAGAAGCCTTCGTCGTCGAAGGCGGCGCGCGTGATCTCGTCCTGCCGCCAATAGCCGGGCGTGATGTGCGGCCCGCGCAGGCGCGCTTCCAGCTTGCCCTCGTTCGGCACCAGCTTGAGTTCGACGCCGGGCGCCGGCAATCCGATATTGCCCGCCCGGTCGAAATCGATCGTGCAAGCGAGCGCCAGCGGCGAGGTCTCGGTCGAACCGAGCGAGGACAGGAAGATGATGCGCTCGCCGGTGGTTTCGATGGCGAGCTTGGTGAGTTCATCCCAGGTCGCCTGGTTGAGGCCGGCGCCGGCATAGAACAGCACTTTCAGCCGGCTGAAGAAGGTCTCGCGCAACTGCTTGTCGGCGTGCAAATGCGGCACCAGCGCCTCGTAGCCCTTCGGCACGTTAAAATAGATGGTGGGCGCGATGTCGTGCAGATTGCGCACGGTCTTGGGCACGCCCGGCGGCGTCGGGTTGCCGTCGTCGATATAGAGCGAGCCGCCGTTGACCAGCACCATGTTGAAGTTGTGGTTGCTGCCGAAGGTGTGGCTCCAGGGCAGCCAGTCGATCACCACCGGCGGCTCGTCGGTGACGAAGGCAAAGCCGGCGCCGATCATCGCCTGGTTGGAGCACAGCATGCGGTGGGTGTTGATCACCGCCTTCGGCTGGCCGGTGGAGCCGGAGGTGAACAGGAACTTGGCGATGGTATCGGGCGTGACCTTGGCGTGCGCGGCGTCGACGCTTGTCTGGTCTTCGGCGCCGAGCAGGTCGGCGAACGGCGTCGCTTTGCGGTTGGGCGGCGGATTGCGCGTCACCACCAGCTCGGCATCCTGCGGCACGGCGGTGGCGACCGCGCGCGCAAAGGCGCCGCCGTCATTGGCGAATACCAGGCCGGGGGTGAGCAGATCCATCATCATGCGCAGCTTGCCGAAGTCGGTCGACATCAGCGAATAGGCCGGCGAGACCGGCGCATAGGGAATGCCGACATACATCGCCGCCATGCCGAGCAGTGCGTGCTCGATATCGTTGCCCGAAATAATCGCGATCGGCCGCTCGGGCGAAAGCCCGCGGCGCACCAGTGCCGCGCCGATGCGTTTCACATCGTCGAGCACTTGCGCGTAGCTGAGCGTGCGCCAGTTCCCGTTGGCGTCGCGCTGGCCCAGGAACACCCGCTCGGGCGCGGCCATGGCCCAATGCTCCAGCGGCTCGCTCAGATTGGCGTAATAGGGCGCCAGCACCTGCTTGACGCGCAGGTGGATGACGCCGTCCGGCTGGCGCTCGAGCACGGCATCGAACGCGCCCAGCCGCACCGTACGCAAAGGCGCGGCAACGGCCGCATCGGCCATCTTGGTCACACTCGGCATCTCATCCCTAAAGCTTATTATTGTTGTCCTGGACAACGATAGCGCGCGGGGGCCGGCCGCCTCAAGAGCGCCCTTCCATTGTCATGGCCGGGCTTGTCCCGGCCATCTCGCTCGGGGACGCAGTGCCTTCCCGAGCGGGATCGCCGAGATTCGCGCCGGCGGCGCGGCCCGGTGATGACAGGCATTAGCTGCGCGTCACCTTGGGCGCGCGCTTCTCCAAGAAGTCGCGCAGTCGCGCCTTGGCCACTGGATCGGCCTGGGCGATGGCCGACATCAGCGCCTCCATGGCGTAGCCGCTCGCCGGATCGCTCTCGGCGATGCGCGGCAGCGCCTGCATGACCGCGAAATTGGTGAGCGGCGCATTGGCGGCGATGCGCTGCGCCAGTTCCAGGCCCTTGGCAAAGCCCTTGCCCGGCTCGACCAGATAGGTGGACAGGCCCATGGCCTGGCCTTCCTCGGCCGAATAGGTGCGGCCGGTCAGCATCATGTCCATCATGCGCGCCACCCCGATCAGCCGCGGCAGCCGCACCGAGCCGCCGCCGCCGACATAGATGCCGCGGCTGCCCTCCGGCAGCGCGTAATAGGCCGAGCGTTCGGCGACGCGCACATGGGTGGCGGCGGCAAGCTCCAGTCCGCCGCCGACCACGGCACCATGCAACACGGCGACCACAGGCACCTTGCCGAACTGGATCTTCTCGAAAGTGCGGTGCCACAGCCCGGAATGGGCGATGCCCTGCGTTATGTCGCGCTCTTCCAGCTCGCTCAGGTCGAGGCCGGCCGAGAAATGCTCGCCCTCGCCGGCGAGCAATACGGCGCCGATATCGCCCGGCAGCGACGTGAAAAAGGTTTCGATGCCGAGGATGGTTTCATCGTCGAATGCGTTGCGCTTTTGCGGCCGGTTGAGCCGCAGGATCGCAACGGCGCCTTGCTGCTCGGCTTTGAGTGAGGCGGGCAATTCGGGAGAAATGCTATTGGTCATGCAGAGACGATCGCATCGGCCGTTACCAGCGCAACACCTGCGCGCGCGAAGCTTTCACGGGTTTCCGCCACCGAGCCGTTGATGTCAATGCCGCGGCAGGCATCCTCGACGACCACGACCTCGAATCCCTCGCGGCGCGCATCCTCGGTGGAATAGCGCACGCAGAAATCGAAGGCGAGGCCGGCGAGCACGACGCGCCGCAATCCGCGCTCGCGCAGATAGCCGCCGAGCCCGGTCGCGGTCGTGTGGTCGTTCTCATAGAAGGCCGAATAGGAATCGATGGCGCGGCGGAAACCCTTTCGTAGCACGAGCTCGGCGTGCGGAATATCGAGATCGGCGCGAAATTCGGCACCCGGACTGCCCTGCACGCAGTGATCCGGCCACAGTATCTGCGGGCCATAGGCGACGTTAATCGCCTCGAACAGCTGCTTGCCCGGATGCCTTGAGGCAAACGATTCGTGCCCGCTCGGGTGCCAATCCTGCGTCAGCACCACGTGCGGGAAACATTGCGCCAGGCGGTTGATCGCCGGCACGACCTGGTCGCCCTGCGGCACGGCGAGCGCTCCGCCCGGACAGAAATCGTTCTGCACGTCGACCGCCAGCAGGACGTCGTGCTCGCCGATTGCCGGGCTGATCTTCATGAACGCCTCTCCGTACACGCGCAACGACGACGGCGGTGCAATTCACTCCACCGCATAGACATCCAGCCGTACGCTGCGGGCCTCGCGCTGGCCGCGCGCCACGGCGAGGATGCGGTTGAGCCAATCGACCGCCGGATCGGCGGTCTCGAACCGCATCGCGGTGCGGAAATAATAAAGCGACGGGTCGACGCTGTCGCCCCGCGCCAGCGCCGCCAGCACCTCCGGCGGCCCGTGGCGCAGCCCGTCGCTGGCTACCAAGATGCGGGCGCCGGCATCGGTTTCGATCATGTAGCGCGCGCTGATGTCGGCTGCGCCGTCGCTGCGGATGATCTGCCAGTCGGTACCGCCGGGCAGGATGCGGCCATTGAGTTTGGGACCGCGCACGGTTCCGCCGAGAATGCCGATCACGCGGCGCCCGCCATAGGGCGTGCGGCCCAGGTCCGTGATGGCCTCGAGTTCGGCGTCAATCGTGAAGATCGGTTGCGTGCCCAGCATGGGTTCGTTGGGACTCCAACTTGTCCGCGTCGCCCTATTTGACCCTGTCGGAGTGTCGCCGTAAATACGGAACCGCAACCGGGATGCATTTCTCAATGGCGCGCATTTCGTCTCTCGCCGAGGCCGTGCAAGCGACCGTCAAGGACGGCGACACGGTGGCGTTGGAGGGCTTCACCCACCTCATCCCGCATGCCGCGGGCCATGAGATCATCCGCCAGGGCCGCAAGCGTCTTACGCTGATCCGCATGACGCCGGACCTGATCTACGACCAGCTCATCGGCATGGGCTGCGTCGACAAATTGATCTTTTCATGGGGCGGAAATCCGGGCGTGGGCTCGATACACCGCTTCCGCGATGCGGTTGAGAACGGCTGGCCGCAGCCGCTGGCGATCGAAGAGCATTCCCATGCCGCCATGGCCAATGCCTATGAGGCCGGCGCCGCCGGGCTGCCCTGCGCCATTTTCCGCGGCTATATCGGCGGCGACCTGCCGACGGTGAACGCCAAGATCAAGCGGATCACCTGCCCCTTCACCGGCGAGGAATTGGCCGCCATTCCGGCGCACCGGCCGGACGTTGCGGTCATCCATGCCCAGCGCGCCGACAGAGCCGGCAACGTGATGATCGAAGGCGTGCTCGGCGTGCAGAAGGAAGCGGTGCTGGCGTCGAAGCGCTCGATCGTGACGGTCGAGGAAGTGGTCGACGAGCTTCCGTCGGATCGCAGCCTCAACGCGGTGGTGTTGCCGCACTGGACGGTCGGCCATGTGGCCGAGGTGCCGGGTGGCGCGTTCCCGTCCTATGCGCAGGGCTACTATCAGCGCAACAATGCCTATTACAAGCAATGGGACGCGATTTCGCGCGATCGCGACACGTTCCTCGCTTGGATGAAGACCAATGTGCTGGAGAAAGGCCCCGAGGCTTTCGCGCAATATGCGCGCAAGCATCGCGCGGCGGCGGAGTAACGGCGATGGCGGACTACAAGCCGAATGAAATGATGACCATCGCGGCGGCGCGCGCGTTGAAGAACGACGACGTCTGCTTCGTCGGCATCGGCATGCCGTCGGCGGCGGCCAATCTCGCCCGCCTCACGCACGCGCCGAACATCGTGCTAATTTACGAGTCTGGCACGCTCGCCACCAAACCGAACGTGCTGCCGCTCTCCATCGGCGACGGCGAATTGTGCGAGACCGCGCTCACCACGGTGTCGGTGCCGGAGATGTTCCGCTACTGGCTGCAAGGCGGCCGTATCAAGGTTGGCTTCCTAGGCGGTGCGCAGATCGACAAATACGCCAATCTCAACACCACCGTGGTCGGCTCTTACGACAAGCCGAAGGTGCGGCTGCCCGGCGGCGGCGGCGCGCCCGAGATCGCCACCTCCTGCGGCGAAATCTTCATCATCATGGCGCAGGGCAAGCGCAGCTTTGTCGACAAGCTCGATTTCGTCACCTCGATCGGCCATGTCACGGGCGGCGACAGCCGCGCCAAGCTCGGCGTGAAGACGAAGGGACCGACCAAGCTGATCACCGATCTGGCGTTGTTTGCGCCCGACCCGGACAGTAAGGAGATGACCGTCGTCTCCATCCATCCCGGCGTGACGCGCGCGCAGATCCAGGAAAACACCGGCTGGCCGGTCAAATTCGCCGCGCAAGTGGCGGAGACGCCGCCGCCGACGGCGCGCGAACTCGAGGTCTTGCGCGAGCTGCACGCGCGCACCAATCGCGCCCATGCCGAGGCGGCGTAACCGAACAAGGTAGGACACCATGCGTGACGTTTTCATCTGCGACGCGGTGCGCACCCCGATCGGGCGCTATGGCGGCTCGCTCGCCAAAGTGCGCGCCGACGATCTCGCCGCCATCCCGATCAAGGCGCTGATGGCGCGCCATCCCAAGATCGATTGGGAGCAGCTCGAGGAAGTCTATTACGGCTGCGCCAACCAGTCCGGCGAGGACAACCGCAACGTCGCGCGCATGGCGCTGCTGCTGGCCGGTTTGCCGGCAAGCGTGCCGGGCGTGACGCTCAACCGGCTGTGCGCCTCCGGGCTCGAAGCCGTCGGCACCGCCGCGCGCGCGATCCGCGCCGGCGAGATGGAGTTCGCCATCGCCGGCGGCGTCGAATCGATGACGCGCGCGCCCTTCGTGCAGGGCAAGGCCGAGGATGCGTTCTCCCGCAAGGTGGAGGTGTTCGACACCACCATCGGCTGGCGCTTCATCAATCCGCTGATGAAGAGCCAATACGGCGTCGATGCCATGCCGGACACGGCCGAGAACGTGGCGGAGGAATTCCAGGTCACGCGCGCCGATCAGGACGCCTTTGCCCTGCGCTCGCAGCAGCGCGCCGCCAAGGCGGTCGCGTCGGGCTTTTTCGCCGAGGAGATCGTGCCGGTCGAGATCGCCGGCCGCAAGGAGACCGTCAAGGTCGACAAGGACGAACATCCGCGCGAGACCTCGCTGGAGCAGCTCGCTAAGCTGAAGACGCCGTTCCGCAATCCCGGCACCGTGACGGCGGGCAACGCTTCCGGCGTCAATGACGGTGCCGCCGCCATGATCGTCGCCTCGGAAGCGGCGGTGAAGGCGCATGGGCTGACGCCGCGCGCGCGCGTCCTCGGCATGGCGTCGGCGGCGGTGCCGCCGCGCATCATGGGCATCGGCCCAGTGCCGGCCACGCGCAAGCTAATGGCGCGGCTCGGCCACAAGATTGGCGACTACGATGTGGTCGAGCTCAACGAAGCCTTTGCCTCGCAGTCGCTCGCCTGCGTGCGGCAGTTGGGCTTGGCGGACGATAGCGAGACGGTCAATCCGCACGGCGGGGCGATCGCGCTCGGTCATCCGCTCGGCATGTCGGGTGCGCGCCTTGCGCTCACGGCCACGCATGCGTTGCAAAAGAACGGCGGCAAGCTCGGGCTTGCCACCTTGTGCGTCGGCGTCGGTCAAGGCGTATCGCTTGCCCTCGAACGGGTCTCCTGAAGCGCCAACAAAGGATAACAACAATGACGCTCGTTTATCCTAGGGAAAGTCTCAGCGTTTATCCCAAGCATCTCTCGCCGGAATACCGCAGCACGGCAAAGCGCTCGCCGTCGAAGCCGCTGATCGTCGTGCCGCATACTTTGTCGGAGCTCACCGGGCCGGCTTTCGGCCACAACGCGGTGCAGGAAGGCGACAGCGACCTCACCAAGCAGCACAAAGGCGAGCCGCTCGGCGAGCGCATCATCGTGCACGGCCATGTGCTCGACGAGGACAAGCGCCCGGTGCCGGAGACGCTGGTGGAAATCTGGCAGGCCAATGCCTGCGGCCGCTATGTGCACAATGTCGATCAGCATCCGGCGCCACTCGATCCCAATTTTACCGGCGCCGGCCGCACCATCACCGACAAGAACGGCTACTATCGTTTCATCACCGTGAAGCCGGGCGCCTATCCGTGGGGCAATCACCCCAATGCCTGGCGGCCGAACCACATCCACTTCTCGGTGTTCGGGCAATCGTTCCTGACCCGGCTGGTGACGCAGATGTATTTCCCCGGCGACTATCTGTTTCCCTTCGACCCGATCTTCAATTCGGTCACCGACGAGAAGGCGCGGGCGCGCATGATCTCGACCTTCGATCTCGACAATACGATCCCCGACTGGGCGCTCTGCTTCCGCTTCGACATCGTGCTGCGCGGTCGCGAGCAGACCCCGATGGAGCATTGACCATGTCCGAGATCACGCCCTCGCAAACCGTCGGCCCGTTCTTCGCCTATGGCTTGGCGCCGCATAACCGCTGCCACTGGCAGCCGAGCGATATCTACGACTGGAAGGAGACGGTCGGCGCCAATCTGATCACGCCGGATGCCTCCGGCAGCAAGATCCGCATCGAAGGCCGCGTGCTCGACGGCGACGGCATGCCGATCAACGACGCCATGCTCGAGATCTGGCAGGCCGATGCCCAGGGCCGTTATGCCTCGCCGCGCGATGCCCGTTCACGACCGAACGTCATGTTTACGGGCTTCGGCCGCTCCGCCACCGACAAAGACGGCGTCTATAGCTTCGACAGCATCAAGCCGGGCGCGGTGCCCGGCCCCGATGGCAAGCCGCAGGCGCCGCACATCGTGTTCTGCATCTTCTCGCGCGGCATGCTGCGCCAGATCTACACGCGCGCTTATTTCTCCGACGAAGCGGCCAATGCGAACGATGCGATTTTGAACCTGGTGCCGGCCGACCGCCGTGGGACGCTGATTGCCCACAAGGAGGGCAGCGGGCCACAGGCCGTCTACCGCTTCGACATTCGCGTCCAGGGCGAGGCCGAGACGGTTTTCTTCGACATCTGAAAGCGTTAGCTGCGGGTGGGTATTGCCCACTAGCGCCCACCCTAGTGCGTTATTGGCGGGAATATGCCCATTCTCAGGACGCCGCTTTGTTGGCAGTGCGTTTTCATTATCGCAAAACGTCCATAACCACGTCTATTTTCAATTCTCGTATTGCCCACCCACGCTGCCCATCTTTCCCAATACCGCTTTTATTGTTGACGGCCCGGTCCGGAATTGGTTCGCTATCCGATACACCGGCCGGTTCAGAGCCGGCCCGGGAAACGCCGCCATGAACGAACAAATCCTCCAGGAGATCAGCGAATTCTGCCGGCAGCGCGGCTTGGCGGAATCGACCTTCGGCCGCCGCGCGGTCAACGACGGCAAGCTTGCCAGCCGCCTGCGCAACGGCGGACGCATCACCACCGATACGCTCGATCGCATCCGCAACTTCATGGCGCGCAATGTCGATGCCGCGCCGTCGCGCCGCCGCGTGCTGTTCGATGCGCCGGCGCCGAGCCAGCTCCCGATCGTTGCGCCGCCGGCGCCGCCGGTCGCCTCCGGCCGCGCCGACGACGATCCGCAGCGCAACTTCCGTTTCTTCGACAACCGCCAGAAATATCTGCTGTTCGTGAATACCTGCAGCGAGAAATGGGAAATCGCCAATCGCGTCGGCATGGAGCTCGCCAATATCCATCCGCGGCCGCCGGCGGTGCGTGTTTTTGATGCTGGTGTTGGTGACGGCACCGTGCTGGCGCGCGTGATGCGCACGATGCACGACCGCTTCCCGACCATGCCGTTCTACATCGTCGGCAAGGAGATCAGCCTGGAGGATATCCGCCTCACGCTGCACAAGATGGCGGACCGGTTTGTCGAGCACCCTTCCACCGTGCTGGTGCTGACCAATCTCGCTTATTCCGAGGCGCCCTGGCTCGCCGTGAAGTCGTTCTCCGCCGCCACCAGCCTGGTGTGGAAAGAGCTGGCGATGGATGGCAACAGCGCGCATTCATTCGAGCAGCAGATCACCGCGCTCGAGCCGTTTTTGTCGGAGAACTGGAAGGCACGCGTTTCGTCGAAAAGCGGCAATCCGGTCTATGAGCGTCCGGTCATCTTGGTGATCTACCGCAACGACCACAAATTCCTGCTCGACCAGATCGTGCCCAAGCCCGGCGGCACCGTTGCCGACTATGACTTGGTCATCGCCTCGCAGCCATATCGCGCGCGCGCCTCGCTCGAATTCAAGGCCAAGCGCGTGCTGGCGCCGCTCGCCCGCGCGCTCGGCGCGGGCGGCCGCATGATCGCCATCCATTCCTATGGCCACGATCCGGGCATGGAGATCATTCACCGCGTCTGGCCGGACGACAATCCGTTCACCCACAGCCGCCACGATCTGCTCAAGCAAGTGAAGCAGGAACTGGGCACCGCCGGCCGCGATCTCAACTTCAACGCCTATTCCGACCAGCGCTCGCTGTTCCGTTACGAGATGCATACGCTGCCGTCGGAAATTTCCTCCTCGATCGGCACCTCCACGCTGCTCGCCGCCTGGAACGCGGCGATCTATGTGGCGCAGATCGAGGACGACCGTCTGTCCGACGTGCACAGCGACCGCCGCTATATCGAGGCGACGCGCGAAGCGCTGCAGAAGAACGGCGGGCTGTGGTTCTACGACGAATCCTTCGTGATCTCGCATCGGCGCGAGTGAGCGCCGATGCCCCAGGATATCGCACCGCGGTTTTCGCTTGAGACGACACGGCCGAACGCCGCCGAGATTGCCGCGCTGGCGGAATTGCTGCCGCCGGCAACGCCGGTCTATTTCTCGGCGGTGCCGACCATCCAGCCGCACGAGCTGATTGCCGGCGCGGCCCTGCTGCGCAAGTCCGGGCTGGAGCCGGTGATCCATATCGCCGCGCGGCGCTTTGGCGCCACCGCCGACTTGCAGGACTTGCTCGCCAGTCTGCACGGCGAAGCCGATGTGCGCCGGCTCTTGGTGATCGGCGGCGACGTCGACGATGGCGGTCCCTTTCCGGACGCGCTCGCGGTGATCCAGAAAGGCCGCTTGCGCGAAGCCGGTATCGAGGAGATCGGCATTGCCGGCTATCCGGAAGGCCATCCGCACATCGAAGCCGACCGCATCGAGGCCGCGCTCGACGCCAAGATCGCCGCCGCCACCGCGTTGGGGCTAAAGCTGCACATCGTCAGCCAGTTCTCGTTCGCGCCCGAGCGCATCCTTGCCTGGCTCACGCGGCTGCGCGCCTGCGGCATCGCCATCCCGGTCAAGGTCGGCATCGCCGGACCCGCCAGCCTGACCGCGCTGTTGCGCTACGCCAAGCGCTGCGGCGTCAATGCCTCGCTGCGCGGCCTGATGTCGGGGGCGGCGACCTCGCTGATCGGCCATGTCGGACCCGACCTTATTCTCGATGCGCTGGCTGGCGCCGGCGACCTCAATGCTACGCCGCACTATTTTTCCTTCGGCGGCACTATTGAAACCGCGCGCTACGCATGCGAAGCCGCTGGGGGACGGCACGGCGCCAGTCGTGCTGTGGCACGCTCGAAACGCGCGTGATCCGAAAAGCCTGCCCGGCCTTGACCCGGGGCGGGCACCGGATTTCGGTTAAGACCATGCGCCGGCAATAAAGACCCGCGGCTGCCGGGCCGGCGGGTCGTTCGCGGAGGAAACGATCATGCAACGGACCAAGCCACCCTTTAGCGCCGATCATGTCGGCAGCATATTACGCACCGCGCCGATCAAGGCGGCACGTGAAAAGCGCGCGAAGGGCGAGATCACGGCCGCGCAATTGAAGGAGGTCGAAGACGCCGAAATCATCAAGATCATCAAAAAGCAGGAGGAGATCGGACTGAAGCTCGCCACCGATGGCGAGTTCCGCCGTGCCTGGTGGCATTTCGATTTCATCGGCGGGCTCGACGGTATCGACGTCGTCGAAAGCGACCACGGCATCCAGTTCCAGGGCGTGCAGACAAAGCCGAAAGTTCTCAAGATCTCGGGCAAGATCGGTTTCTCCAATCATCCGATGATCGAGCATTTCAAGTTCCTGAAAAAGCACACCAAGGTCATGCCAAAGATGACGATCCCGTCGCCGGCCATGGTGCATTTCCGGCTCGAGCCCAAGGCGGTGAGCAGGGACGCCTATGCCAGCCGCGACGCCATTTTCGACGATCTGGCGACCGCCTATCAGAAGGCGATCAAGGCGTTCTACGACGCCGGCTGCCGCTATCTGCAGCTCGACGACATCGCCTGGGCCTATCTGTGCTCGCAGGAGGAACTGAAGAAGGCGCGCGACCGCGGCATCGACATCGATCATCTGCAGGACACTTATGCCGCCTGCACCAACAAGGCGATGGCGGCCAAGCCCGCCGACATGACCATCACGTCGCACATCTGCCGCGGCAATTTCCGTTCGACCTGGATTTCGTCGGGCGGCTACGAGCCGGTCGCCGAGGTTCTGTTCGGCAAATTGAACTACGACGGCTATTTCCTGGAATACGACACCGACCGTGCCGGCGGTTTCGAGCCGCTGCGGTTCCTGCCCAAGGGCAACAAGATCGTCGTGCTCGGTCTCGTCACCTCGAAGTCGGGCCGGCTGGAGCCGCGCGCCGACGTCAAGAAGCGCATCGAGGAAGCGACCAAATACGTCGCGCTCGACCAGTTGTGCCTGTCGCCGCAATGCGGCTTTGCCTCGACCGAGGAAGGCAACGTGCTGGCCGAGGACGAGCAATGGGCCAAGCTGCGCATGATCGTGGAGCTGGCCGAGGAAGTTTGGGGCAAGTAGTTGCTGTCGTCCCCGCGAAAGCGGGGACCCAGTAACCCTTGTCCATCATTATAAGAAAAGCCTGCGTTTACTGGATGCCCGCCTGCGCGGGCATGACAGTCGCGGGTAGGGAGCGAAACAACCATGACCCAACGCACCACACCGCCGTTCCGCGCCGACATGGTCGGCAGCCTGCTGCGCACGGCGCCGCTGAAGGAAGCGCGCGCCAAATTCGCCGAAGGCCAGATCGATGCCGCCGCGCTGAAAGCGGTCGAAGACCGCGAGATCGCGAAGCTCGTCAAGAAGCAGGAGGAGGTGGGCCTCAAGCTCGCGACCGACGGCGAGTTCCGTCGCTCCTGGTGGCATTTCGATTTTTTCTGGGGCTTGCAGGGCGTCGAGAGGATCAGCGCGCCGCCGATCAAATTCCACGGCGTCAATACCAAAGCCGAGGCGCTCAAGATCAACGGCAAGGTCGATTTCACCGGCCATCCGCAGATCGAGCACTTCAAGTTCCTCAAGAGTGTCTGCAAGACCACGCCGAAAATGTGCATCCCGGCGCCGAGCACTTTCCACTTCCGGCAGGGCCGCGCGATGGTGAGCAAGGAAGTCTATCCCGGCTATGACGAGTTCTTCGCCGACGTTGCCGCCGCCTGGCGCAAGGCGATCCGCGCCTTCTACGACGCCGGCTGCCGCTATCTGCAGCTCGACGACACCGCCTGGGCGATGATGTGCGATCCGAACGAGCGCGAGCAGTCGAAAGGCAGAGGCGACGACCCCGACAAGTTGCCGGCGATCTACGCGCGCATGACCAATGAAGCGCTTAAGGACAAGCCCGCCGATATGGCGATCACCATGCATTCCTGCCGCGGCAATTTCCGTTCGACCTTTATCGCCTCCGGCGGCTATGAATTCGTCGCCGAGCAGTTGCTCGGCAACACCAATTTCGACGGCTATTTCCTGGAATACGACTCCGACCGCGCCGGTGGCTTCGAGCCGCTGCGCCACTTCCCCAAAGGCAACAAGCAACTCGTGCTTGGCTTAGTGACCTCCAAGAGCGGACGGCTGGAGCCCAAGGACGACATCAAGCGCCGCATCGACGAAGCCACCAAATATGTCGCGCTCGAGCAGCTGTGCCTGTCGCCGCAATGCGGCTTTGCCTCGACCGAAGAGGGCAACGTGCTGGCCGAGGAGGAGCAGTGGGCGAAGCTCAGGATGATCGTCGAGCTGGCGGAAGAAGTGTGGGGGAAGTAGCCACCGTCGTCCCCGCGAAGGCGGGGACCCAGTAATCACAGTATTTCCGAATCGCGAGGCCGGCGTTTACTGGATGCCCGCTTTCGCGGGCATGACGGCCGGATAGTTATGCAACGCACTACACCCCCCTTCCGCGCCGACCACGTCGGCTCACTGCTGCGCCCCTTGCCGCTGAAAGACGCGCGGGCAAGACGCGAGCGCGGCGAGATCGACGCTGCCGCGCTCAAGGCTGTGGAAGACCAAGAAATCGAAAAGATCATCAAGCGCCAGGAAGACATCGGCTTGAAAGCCGTCACCGACGGCGAATTCCGCCGCGCCTTCTGGAACTACGATTTCCTTGGGCGCCTCGACGGCGTTGAGGCCTATCTCGGCGAGCGCACGATCAAGTTTCAGGGTATCCAACCGAAGCCGATGATGTTGCGCGTCACGGCCAAGCTCGGCACCTTTTCCGGTCACCCGATGCTCGAGCATTTCAAGTTCGTCAAAGACCACACGCGCGTCGTGCCGAAGATGACGATTCCCTCGCCGTCCAGCTTGCATTTCCGCTACGGCCGCGACGCCGTGCCGGAAACGATCTACCCGGACATGAACGTCTTCTACCGCGACCTCGGCCAGACCTATGCACAAGCCGTGCGCGCTTTCGCCGATGCCGGCTGCCGCTACCTGCAGCTCGACGAGGTCAACTTCACTTATCTCTGCGATCGAAACTTGCGCGCGCAGGTCGCCAACCGTGGCGACGACCCGGAAGCATTGCCGGCGATCTATGCGTCCATGATCAACGCCGCGATTGCCGGCATCCCGCTCGACATGACCGTCACCATGCATCTGTGCCGCGGCAATTTCCAATCGACCTTTGTGGCGAGTGGCGGCTATGAGCCGGTGGCCGACATCCTGTTCAATACGATCAACGTGCACGGCTATTTCATGGAATACGACAGCGATCGCGCCGGCGGCTTCGAGCCGCTGCGCCTGGTGCCCAAGGGCAAGACCGTGGTGCTCGGTCTCGTCACCTCCAAAAGCGGGCGGCTGGAATCCAAGGATGAGATCAAGCGGCGCATCGAGCAGGCCGCGAAGTTCATCGACCTCGATCGACTGTGTCTGTCGCCGCAATGCGGCTTCGCCTCGACCGAGGAAGGCAATATCCTGGCCGAGGACGAGCAGTGGGCGAAGCTGCGCATGATCGTGGAACTGGCCGAAGAGGTTTGGGGAAAATGATGATTGTCATCACCGGGCCGGCGCGAAGCGCCGTGACCCGGTGATCCCGCTTAGGAAGGCACTGCGACTCTAATCGGGATGGCCGGGACAAGCCCGGCCATGACGAGAACAAAGGCATAGGGAGCGAATCAACGATGACCCAAAGAACCAAACCACCCTTCCGCGCCGATCACGTCGGCAGCCTGCTGCGGCCGGCGGCGCTGAAAGACGCGCGCGCGCAATTCGCCAAGGGCGAGATCGACGCGGCGGCGCTCAAGGCGGTCGAAGACCGCGAGATCGAGCGCGCCATCAAGAAACAGGAAGAGGTCGGCCTGCAATCGATCACCGACGGCGAATTCCGCCGCTCCTGGTGGCATCTCGATTTCCTCTGGGGGCTCGACGGCATCGACAAGCACGTGATGGACACCGGCATCGCCTTTGCTGGCGTCAACACGCGCAACGAGGGGCTGAAGGTCACCGGCAAGCTCGGCTTCTCCGACCATCCGATGATCGAGCATTTCAAATTCGTCGCCGCCCACACGAGCGCTACGCCCAAGATCACGATCCCTGCGCCGTCGGCGGCCTATGGCCGGCCGGTGCCGACGCCGATCGATACCAAGGTCTATCCCAAGCTCGACGCCTTCTTCGACGATCTCGGCCAGGCCTACAAAAAGGCCGTGCGCGCCTTCGGCGATGCCGGCTGCCGCTATCTGCAGCTCGACGAAGTGTTCATCGCCATGTTGTGCGACGAGAAGTACCGCGCGCAGATTACGGCGCGCGGCGACGATCCGGACAAGATGGGGCCGCTCTACGGCGACCTCATCAACATGGCGATGTCGGATATCCCCTCGGACATGACCATCACCATGCATCTGTGCCGCGGCAACTACAAATCGACCTTCATGGGCACCGGCGGCTACGAGGCCGAGCAGGAAATTCTGTTCAACCGCATCAAGGTGCACGGCTATTTCATGGAATACGACACCGCGCGCGCCGGCGGTTTCGAGCCGCTCAAACTGGTGCCGAAGGACCGCCAGGTCGTGCTCGGTCTGGTCACCACCAAGACCGGGCGGCTGGAAGCCAAAGACGAGATCAAGCGCCGCATCGAGGAAGCCACGAAATATATTTCGCTCGACCAGCTCTGCCTGTCGCCGCAATGCGGCTTTGCCTCCACCGAGGAGGGCAATACCTTGGCCGAGGACGAGCAATGGGCGAAGCTGCGCATGATTGTGGAGGTTGC
Organism: uncultured Alphaproteobacteria bacterium; assembly: GCA_963727555.1. Taxonomy (GTDB): domain Bacteria; phylum Pseudomonadota; class Alphaproteobacteria; order Rhizobiales; family Xanthobacteraceae; genus Pseudolabrys. The sequence continues at coordinate 248,889 of CAVSGT010000003.1, forward strand.
CGAGGAAGTGTGGGGTTAGCTGTAATATGCTGCTGTCATCGTCCGCGCAGGCGGACGATCCAGTAATCCCTGCATATCGATTTAGCCGCAACGTTGGTGTTTACTGGGTCCCCGCATTCGCGGGGACGACAGCCAAAGACAATGCCCCTCAACCCCGACAAACTCCTCGCGCTCGAAATTCCTCCGGTCGAGCACAGCTACGGCCCGAAGGATTGCATGCTCTATGCGCTCGGGCTCGGGCTCGGCCAGGACCCGCTCAACAAGGACGAGCTTGCCTTCGTCTACGAGAAGAATCTCAAAGTCCTGCCGACCTTCGCCGTGATGATGGGCTATGCCGCCTATTGGCTGCGCCGTCCGGAGATCGGCGTCACCTGGGAGAAGGTGGTGCACGGCGAGCATGGCATGACGCTGCATGCGCCGCTCGCGCCGCACGGCACCGTGATCGGCCGCACGCGCATCCTCGACATCATCGACAAAGGCGAGGGCAGGGGCGCGCTGATCTATTCCGAGCGCGAGATCACCGACAAGGCGAGCGGCGCGCTGCTGGTGACGCTCAGGCAAACGACGTTCTGCCGCGGCGACGGCGGCTTCGGCGGGGGCAATCGCGAAGCGCCGGCGCCGCATCCGATCCCCGAGCGCGCGCCCGATATCGTCTGCGACCTGCCGACGCGGCCGGAAATGGCGCTGATCTACCGACTGTCGGGCGACGTCAACGCGCTGCACGTCGACCCGGAATTCGCCAAGGCCGCCGGCTATCCGCGCCCGATCTTGCATGGGCTCGCCACTTTCGGCGTCGCCGGGCACGCGCTGCTCAAGACCATGTGCGGCTACGACCCGGCGCGGCTCACCGCCATGGCCGGGCGCTTCTCGGCGCCGGTCTATCCGGGTGAGACAATCCGCACCGAGATCTGGCGCGACGGCGCCGTGCTAAGCTTCCGCGCCCGCGCGGTTGCGCGCGACGTGGTGGCGATCAACAACGGACGTGCGGAAGTGAAAGAGCCATGAGCAAGCCGGCCGAAGATGAAAACTTTCCCGACATCCGCGAGGCAGTGCGCGCGCTCTGCGCCAAGTTCCCGGGCGAATATTGGCGTGCGCTCGACCGCGAGCGCGCCTATCCGAAGGACTTCGTCGACGCGCTGACCGAAGCCGGTTATCTCGCCGCCCTGATCCCGGAGGAATACGGCGGCAGCGGGCTCGGCATCAGCGCCGCCGCGGCGATCCTGGAAGAAGTGCATGCCGCCGGCTGCAACGGCGCCGCCTGCCACGCGCAGATGTACACCATGGGCACCATCCTGCGGCACGGCAGCGCCGCGCAGAAGCAGGAGTACCTGCCCAAGATCGCCGGCGGCGAATTGCGGCTGCAGGCGTTCGGCGTCACCGAGCCGACTTCCGGCACCGACACGCTCTCGCTGCGCACAAGCGCCAAGCGCGAGGGCAACGATCACTACATCATCAACGGCCAGAAGATCTGGACGTCGCGCGCCGAGCATTCCGACCTGATGCTGCTGCTCGCGCGCACCACGCCGAAGGACGAAGCCAAGACGCGCACCGAAGGCCTGTCGGTGTTTCTGGTCGACATGCGGCTGGCGCAAGGCACCAGCATCGCCATCAATCCGATCCGCACCATGATGAATCACGCCACCACGCAGGTGTTCTTCGACGATCTGCGGGTGCCGGCGGAAAACCTGATCGGCGAGGAGGGCCAGGGCTTTCGCTACATCCTCGGCGGCATGAACGCCGAGCGCATCTTGATCGCGGCCGAATGCATCGGCGATTGCAAATGGTTCATCAACAAGGCCACCGCCTACGCCAAAGAACGCGTGCTGTTCGACCGGCCGATCGGGCAGAACCAAGGCGTGCAGTTTCCGATCGCGCGCGCCTATGCGCAGATGCGCGCGGCCGAGTTGATGGTGCATGAGGCGGCGCGCAAATACGAAGACGGCGCCGACATCGGCCCCGAGGCCAATCTGGCCAAGCTCCTGGCCGCCGACGCCTCCTGGGCCGCCGCCGACATGTGTGTGCAGACCCACGGCGGCTTCGGCTTTGCGGAGGAATACGATGTCGAGCGCAAGTTCCGCGAGGCGCGGCTCTACCAGGTGGCGCCGATTTCCACCAACTTGATCCTGTCGTACTTGGCCGAGCACGTGCTCGGCCTGCCCCGCTCCTATTGAGCCGCGCGGCGCGCGCGGACATAAAAAAAGCCGGGGGCATTTTCCCCGGCTGCGGCCTTGCCTCAAGCAAGGCCGAGTTGGCCATTCCACAACCTAAATCTTTGTCGTCGCCGCTTTGCCCGCCAGCCAGACCAGCGCGCCGAGCCCGATGAAGGGGAAGAACACGACATAGGCCAAGCCGATCACCGGGCCGCCGACCACTGCGCCAGCCGCTTTCAGGACCTGGCCGGCCACCCTCGCCGTGTTGTACTTGGCGGCGGCACGGGCCGCGAGAACCGCGAGAACTGCGATCCCGACGAACGGCAGGGCAACGATGTAAGCCAATCCGAAGAAGGGCGCGAGCAGGAACAGCGCGATGTTCTTCAGGACGCTCCCGGTCGCTTCGGTTTCCGCCGGCGCTTCACTGTTCACGACATAAAGCCGAGGAGCGCTAACGGCAGGGGCTTCTTCTTCAACGATGATCTTGCGAAGGGCGGTCATGGCACACTCCTATTTTTTTTCGTCTTGCCGGCGAGGCTTTGTTCTCGCCTTCTGCTTGCTCTTAGAAAAGCAAAGGCCGTGCCAAGAATTTTGTGCTGTCTAAATAACCTTTCTATCTCAATGGCTTATGCTAGATCCGGCGCGCCAAGGCGGCTATTTCTTGGGCAATAGGCTGCGGCTGAAGTATAAATGTCGTATACAGTTCGGTCGCCAAAGTGGTGAGAATGCTGAGGAGTTTCAAGCTGTTAGCTAAAAGTTCGGGTGCAGCTTTTTGCCATGCAGGTCGAAGCATTCCGAGTGGAGCCCGCCGTGCTGCCGCTTGAAGGCCTTCTCGTCGTCTCGGTCGAGCAAGCGGTGGCGGCGCCGACCTGCACCTGCCGGCTGGCCGATGCCGGCGCGCGCGTCATCAAGATCGAGCGGCCGGAGGGCGATTTCGCGCGCGGCTACGATGCGCTGGTGCACGGCGAGAGCGCCTATTTCGTCTGGCTCAACCGCGGCAAGGAGTCGGTGGTGCTCGACCTCGGCAAGGCCGAGGACAAGGCGCTGCTCGAAGCCATGCTCGCCAAGGCCGACGTGTTCGTGCAGAACCTCAAGCCCGGCACCATCGGCAAGCTCGGCTTTGCCGTCGCGCGGCTGCGCCAAGACTATCCGCGGCTGATCTGCTGCTCGATCTCCGGCTATGGCGAGAGCGGCCCTTACGCCCAGCGCAAGGCCTATGACCTGTTGATCCAGGCCGACAGCGGGCTCTCCTCCGTCACCGGCGGGCCGGAGGCGCCGGCGCGGGTCGGCGTCTCGGTGGTCGACGTGGCGACCGGCATGAACGCCTATCAGGCGATCCTGGAAGCGTTGATCGGGCGTGAGCGCAGCGGCGAGGGCGCCGCCATCGGCGTGTCGCTGTTCGACGCCATGGCCGACTGGATGACGGTGCCGCTCCTGCACACCGAAGGCGGCAAGCCGCCGCAACGCATCGGGCTCGCGCATCCGTCGATTTCGCCTTATGGCGTGTTCAAGAGCCGCGACGGCGCCGACATCCTGATCTCGATCCAGAACGACCGCGAATGGCGCGTGCTGGCGGACAAGGTCATGGGCGACGCAGCGCTTGCCGCCGATCCCGATTTCGCCACCAATGTTGAGCGGATGAAGCGCCGCTCGGAAACCGACGGTCGCGTGCAGGCTGTCTTCGGCGCCATGGACGTTGCCGATCTTGAAGCGAAGCTCGCCGCCGCCGACATCGCCTTCGCGCGCGTCAACGACACCGCGCTCCTGGCGGAACACCCGCATCTGCGGCGCATCACCGTGGGCTCGCCCACGGGTCCGGTGTCGATGCCGGCGCCGGCGCCGATCCGCGCCGGCGATGAGCGCCATTACGGCGCGATCCCGGCTTTGGGCGAGCATACGGAGATGGTGCGGAAGGAGTTTGCCAAGCGCTGAACGCTGCAGCGCTTCGCTAATCCATCACCGCTTCCGCCTTCTGCGCCGGGCTCGGCATTTTTACGGCGGTGCGGATGATCAGCGTCAGCGGGATCATCGCCAGCGTCAGGATCATCAACAGCTTGTAGTCGTTGAGATAGGCGATCAGCGTCGCCTGCTGGGTGACGATCGCGTCGAGCATCGCAAGTCCGGTCTGGCTGTGCACGTCGAGATGCGCCGCCACGTCCGGCATCTGCAGCGCGTTATTGAATGGCGTAACGGATTCGGTGAGACGCGCGTGCATCTCGATCGTCTTGTCGGTCAGATTGGCGATCATCATCGAAATGCCGATCGAGGATCCGATATTGCGCACCAGCGTCAGGATCGAGGTGCCGCTGTTGCGCAGATGCCCGGGCAGCGTCAAGAACGCCGCCGTGGTGATCGGCACGAATAACAGACCGAGGCCGACGCCCTGGATGATGCTGACGATCACGATGGTCTTTTGCGTGGTGTCGAGCGAAAACCCGGTCATGACGTAAAGCGTGCCGCCGGTGAGCAGCAGGCCGATCGTGATCAGGTAGCGCGTCTCCAACAGCCGCATCAGCCGCGGCGCCACCATCATGGTCAGCAGCGTGCCGACGCCGCGCGAGCCGAGCAGGAAGCCGGCGGTCTGGATCGGGAAACCGAGCAGATTCTGCATGAACGGCGTCACCAGCGCCATGGTGCCGAACAGCACCACGCCGATCACCACCATGAACACGCAGCCGCTGATGAAATTGCGGTCCTTGAACAGCTCGAAACGCACGAACGGCTCGCGCGTCGTCAGCGAATGGGCGAAGAAATAATAGAAGCCGACAATTGAGATGATCGTCTCGATCCAGATCTCGCTCGCGTCGAACCAGCCGACCTGCTCGCCGCGGTCGAGCATGAGTTGCAGCGCGCCGATGCCGATGGCGAGCGCGATGAAGCCGTACCAGTCGAAACGCAGATGCTCGTGGCGGGGCGTCTCTTCCATGAACACCAGCATGCCGAATGCGGTGCCGATGCCGATCGGCAGGTTGATCAGGAACACCCAGTGCCAGGAATAATTATCGGTGAGCCAGGCGCCCAGCGTCGGCCCCATGATCGGCCCCAGCATCACGCCGATGCCCCAGATCGCCATGGCCTGCCCACGCTCCTCGACCGAGTAGGCGTCGAGCAGCACCGATTGCGACAGCGGTACCAGCGCGGCGCCGGCCATGCCCTGCAGCAGGCGGAACAGCACGATCTGCTCGATGTTCTGCGCCAGCGCGCAGAAGAAAGAGGCGAGCGTGAAACCGGCGACGCAGGTGACGAACAGCTTCTTGCGGCCGAAGCGGTCGGCGAGCCAGCCGATCGGCGCGGTCATGATGGCGGCGGCGACGATGTAGGAGGTGAGCACCCAGTTGATCTGGTCGAGCGAGGCCGACAGCGAGCCTTGCATGTAGGGCAGCGCCACGTTGGCGATCGTGGTGTCGAGCGCCTGCATGATGGTGGCGGTCATGGCGCAGACCGTCACCAGCATGCGCCGGACTTTCGGCGACATCGACGCGATCGGCGCCGGGCTCATTTTTCGCCCTTGGCCCAGGCGGTGAGGAAGGACGGCAGGCGGCTGTGGTGGGTGTCGATGTCGACCACCACGCTCATGCCGGAGCGCAGCAGCTTGGTGTCGGCGTCCTTGTCGAAGGCGATGCGCACGGGAACGCGTTGCACCACCTTCACCCAGTTGCCGGTGGCGTTCTGCGGCGGCAGAATCGAGAACTGCGCGCCGGTGCCGGGGCTGACCGCCACCACGGTGCCGTGGAAGGCATGGTCGGGGAAACTGTCGACCGTCAGCGTCGCCTTCTGGCCGAGGCGCAGATAGGTGATGTCGGTTTCTTTCGGATTGGCGTCGACCCAGGGATTCCGGTCGTCGATCACGCTCAGGATCGGCGTGCCGGCGGCGACAAAGCGGCCGAGCTGGATGTTGTCGACCTGCGTCGCGGTGCCGGAGATCGGCGCGCGCAGCACGGTCAGTCTCAGATTGCGCTCGGCGTCGTCGACCGCGGCCTTGGCCTGGGCATATTCGGGAAACTCGGCCAGCGGCAGATCAGGATTGCCAAGCAGTTGAGCGAGCGCCGTGTCGCGCTGCTGCCTGCCGTAGCGCGCCTGCAATTCCGCAGTCAGCATATTGGAGCCGGCGGTGTCGACGTCGGCTACCGAGCCCGACTGGCTGCTCAAAAGCTTGCGCTTGCGCTCGACGTCGTGCCGCTTGAGCTCGACGTTCTTCGCCGCCAGATCGACGAGGGTGTTGAGCGATTTTAGATTGCTCTTCAGCTTGTCGTAGTCGACGCGCGCGATATCGAGCTTGGCTTTCGCCTGCGCCAGCGCCAGGCGGTAGGGTTCCGGATCGAGCGTGAACAGCTCGTCGCCGGGTTTCACGTGCTGGCCTTCGACGATCGCGACATGGATGATCTTGCCGGACACGTCCGGCGTGATCAGCACTTTCTGCGCGCCGACATAGGCGTTGTCGGTGGAGATGTAGCGGCCGCCCATGAGATAGAAGGCGCCACCGGCCAACGCCGCGATCAGCGGGATCACCACCAGCAGCACCATGCGCAGGCGCTTGCGCCCGGTACGCGGCGCCGCTGTCGTCTCGGCCGCGGGGGCTTCCGCTGCCGTTTTCGCTTCGGGAGCGGGAACGATTTTGAGGGGCTTTTCACTCATTGCTACTTAACCGGCGGCGGCCTCTTGATGATGCGATCCGTTGCGATTGATGGCGCCGCGCAAATTTTCCCGCAGCGTGCCGAGGTCGCCGAGCAAACGTTCGACCGACTTGGCGTCGAGCCCGGCGAGCACCGTCTCCATCATGTCCTCGCCGAGAGCGGTGAGCCGCTCGAGCAGCGGCCGCGCCGCCGGGGTCAGGAACAACCGGTTGGCGCGGCGATCGTTCGGATCGGGGCGGCGCTCGATCAATCCATTCTCCGCCAAGCGATCAAGCAGACGCGTGAGCGTGATCGGCTGCAGATCGAGGATTTCGGCGAGCTCCGATTGCTTGAGGCCCTCGGAGCGGTCGAGGCGGAACAGCACCGCCCACTGCGCGCGGGTCATGCCATATTGGCGGGCGCGCTGGTCGGCGTAGGTCCGCAGCAGGCGCGCTACGTCCATGATTGAAAAGGCAATTTCGCGTTGGATCGGGCGTTGCGGCATATCCGGCTCAGTCTGCTTATAGGCTTATAATAAGCAAGCTTATAATAAGGTCAATAGACCTTTTGGGGGATGTCTCGCGCCTGCCCGGTGCGCCGGCGCTGCGGCGATGCGGCTGTGAACCTCGGCTTGGGATGAGTGGGACAAGTGCCGTCGGCGCACGTAGACTGCAAGCAAGCGCTCGCTCAAAAAAATGCGCAGGCACCAGTGGAGGAATCGACAATGAAGAAGCCCGACGAAAGTGGGAATACGAAACTTATCCGGCGTCGCGACGTGCTCACCGGCGCGCTCGGCGCTGCCACCGTCCTGGTCATCCGGCCGGGCACGGCCATGGCCGCCAAGTGGCCGGACAAGCCGATCACCTTGGTCATCATGTACGCGGCCGGCGGCGGCACCGACACCGTCATGCGCCTGCTCGCCAAGGAGATGGCTGCGGCCAAGGGCTGGAGCATCGAGCCGATCAACAAGCCCGGCGCGGTCGGCGGCATCGCCACCAATTACGTGCTGCAGCAAGCGGACGACGGCTACACCTTGCTCGGCGCCGCCAACTTCAACAAGTTCGTGCGCGTCATGAGCCACACCAACAGCAAGAGCTGGGAAGACTGGACCATCATGCAGGCGGCCGCCTCGCTCGCGTCGTGGTCGGTGCGCGACGGTTCCGAATTCAAGACCGTCGACGACGTGGTCAAGTTCGGCAAGGCCAACCCCGGCAGGCTGACCATCTCGACCTCGGGCACCGGCGGCATCTGGCACGAAGTCGCCATGCAGATCGCGCTGCAGCTCGGCATCACCGTGCAATTCGTGCCCTACAAGGGTGGCAAGCCGGCGACCTTGGCCGGTCTGCAGGGCGAGACCATGATCGCCGGCGGCGGCGTGCACGAGCACATCGAGCTCATCCGCGCCGGCAAGCTGCGCAACTTGTTCCAGTGCGGCACCGCCGACATCAAGCTCGCCGACGGCAAGGTGCTGCCCTCGATCGGCACGCTGCGTCCGGCGACCAAGCCGTTGCTGCCGATGGGCGGCACCTACAATCTGATGATGCGCCGCTCGGTGCCGGTCGCGGTGCAGAAGGAGATCACCGAAGCCTTCGTCACGGCCGCCAAATCGGCCGCGTTCAGCGCCGTCTGCAAGAAGAAGTTCTTCGAGCAGCAGATCCTCACCGGTGAGGCCGCCGATAAACGCGCTGCGCAGCTCGAGGCCAGCACCGCCTTCCTGTTCAACAAGTACCGCGACAAGGTCGGCGGCAAGGTGAAGTCGGCCAAGGAGCTCGGCCTGCCCGCTCCGGACGACTTCGATAAGTGGTGGCCGCCGAAGGGTTACAAGCCGGTCGGCGCCTGACGTCAGCATCGGCGAGCGGGGCGCGCTGCCGCGCCGCTCGCCGTATTTCTCCCAACATTGACGCCGGCGCGATGGCGAGGTCGACGTAATGGCCAGCGACGAAACGGCTGACGAAAAGCGCGTCATATCGGAAGACGCCAATGCGGGTCTCGCCACCCCGATCATGGATTTGTCGGCGGCCGTCGTCATCGCGGTCATCGCGATCGTCGTAGCGGTCGAATCGCTGCGCCTGCCGGTGCCGGGAGGCGTCGTTTTCACCGCGCCCGGCCTGTTGCCGTTCCTCACCGCGGCGAGTTTGGTGGTGATGGCGGTGCTGCTCGGCCTTTCGGCGGTCACCCGCCGGCGCACCACGCCGCGCGCGCTCGACCGTTTCGATATCCCGGCCGATGCCATGCGTTCGCTCACGCTCGGCGGCATCGTCGTGCTCTATGTCCTGGCGCTGCAGGTCGTGCCGTTCGAGGCGAGCTTCAACGTCGGCTCGCTGCATTTCTATATCGGCGCCTTCGAGCCGGTGTCGATCGTGTTCGTGACCGGCCTGTTGCGGCTCTATTGGAAGGCGCCGCTGTGGGCCTGCTTGGCGGTCACCGTCGCGTGGATCGCCTTTCTCTCGATCGTGTTCCGCATGCTGTTCCAAACGCCCTTGCCGTGAGATCCACCCCGTGATCGACGCATTCCTGCAGGCGCTGTCACCCTATTTGCTGATGGTCACGCTTGGCGGCGTCGTCCTCGGCATTTTCTGGGGCGCCATGCCGGGCCTCTCGACCACCATGGCGATGATGCTGCTGATCGGCCTGTCGGTCGGCATGAAGCAGGAGGTCGCGCTCGCCTTCATGCTCGGCGTCTATACGGCGAGCACTTTCGGCGGCGCCATCTCGGCGGTGCTGATCAACATTCCCGGCACGCCGGACTCGGTGCCGACCATGATCGAGGGCCATACGCTCGCCAAGCGCGGGCAGGGCGGCCAGGCGCTCGGGCTCTCGATCACCGCATCGTTCCTCGGCAACTGGGTCGGCATCCTGCTGCTGGTGGCCTGCATGCCGATCATTCTCGCCATCGCGCTGCAGTTCCGTTCTTGGGAGATGTTTCTGCTGGCGGTCATCGGCATTTCGATCTGCGGCACGATGACCTCGGGCACCATGCCGCTCAAGGGCTGGATAACCGGCTGGCTCGGCATGCTGCTGGCCTTCGTGGGCTATGACACGATCCACGGCGTGCCCCGCTTCACCTTCGATATCCCCGCGCTCTACGACGGCATCAGCTACGTCGCCATCCTGATCGGTCTGTTCGGCCTGGCCGAGATTCTGAAAGTGCTGCCGCAACGCGAGCACACGGCGATGCCGGAAAACGTCGGCCGCGCCATTCCCTCGGTCGGCTTGTTGATCAAGCACATGCCGGCGGCGCTGCGCTCCGGCCTGATCGGCACCGTGATCGGCGCCATCCCCGGCGCCGGCGCCAACATCGCCGCGTTCCTCGCCTATGATGTCGGCCGCCGCCGCGCCAGTCCCGAAGAAAAGGCAAAATGGGGCAAGGGCAGTTTCCAGGGCATCGTCTGCGCCGAGGTCGCCAACAACGCCTGTGTCGGCGGCTCCATGCTGCCCACGCTGACGCTCGGCATCCCCGGCAGCGCGCCGGCCGCCGCGCTGATGGCGGCGTTGCAGCTCAAGAACGTGCAGCTTGGCCCCACCATCGCTATCGACCAGCCCGGGCTGATCGAGTTGATCTACGCGCTGCTGGTCGTCGCGAATTTTCTCATGTTCGGCGCGGCGCTGGCGCTGATCAAGCCTTGCGTGAAATTGTTCTCGTTGCCGCGCGGCCTGCTGATGACGTTGATCATCCCGATCTGCATCATCGGCGCCTTCGCCGTGCGCACCAACATGTTCGACGTCTGGATCATGGTGGCGGGCGGCTTCATCGGCTACGCCTTCTATGTGTTCAAGCTGCCGGCCGCGCCGGTCGTGCTCGGCGTCATCCTGGCGCCGCTGGCCGACGAGAACCTGCGCCGCGCGCTGCTGCTGTTCGACAACAACGGCTTCGGCTTCTTCGCCAAGCAATATATCGGCCACGTCCTCGTCGTGGTCATTGCCCTCGTCTTCATCGAAGGCTTGCGGCGCGGACGCCGCAACCGCAAGCTGGCCGCGGCGGCGGCGTCCGCCCAGGCGCAATAACCTTCCCATCGCGGCCGGTGTCGGGCAAAGTCGTCCCCTAAGAAACTCAAGGGACGGACACGCCATGGACATCGGCTTCATCGGGTTGGGCAACATGGGCGCGCCGATGGCGCGGCGGCTGATCGAGGCCGGCCATAAGCTCGTCGTCTACGACACACGCAACGACGCGGTCGCGCCCTTTGTGGCGCTGGGCGCGCAGCTTGCCTCCTCGCCGCAAGACGTCGCCGACCGGGTCGAGACCGTGATGGCGAGCCTGCCGTCGCTGCAGATTTCCGAAAAGGTCGCGACTCGGCGAAGGCGGCGTCATTCACGGCAAGCGCGTCAAGCGCCTCATCGACCTCTCCACCACCGGCGCGCGGGTGGCGGCCGAGATCGCGATGGAATTGGCGAAGAAAAACATCGTGCAGATCGACAGCCCGGTAAGTGGCGGTGTCGGCGGCGCGGCCAAAGGCACGCTGGCGGTGATGGTCTCGGGGCCGAAGGCCGAAATCGATCAGGTGAAGGACGTGCTGGCGGTGTTCGGCACGGTCTTCATCATCGGCGAAAAGCCCGGCATGGCGCAAACGATGAAGCTCGCCAACAATTTCCTTTCGGCCAATGCGATGGCTGCGACCGCCGAAGCGGTTGCGATGGGCGTGAAGGCGGGCCTCGATGCGGCGGTGATGATCGACGTCATCAATGCCGGCTCCGGCCGCTCCCGCGCATCGGACCAGAAATTCCCGCAATCGATCCTGCCGCGCACGTTCAATTACGGTTTCACCACCGCGCTGATGCTCAAGGACGTGCGGCTCTGCGTCGAAGAATCCAGGAACCTGGACGTCCCCAATGCCGTGATGAGCGCCGTCCTCGATCAATGGGAAACGACCAATACCGAATTCGGCGGCGATAGCGATTTCACCGTCATCGTCAGAATGATCGAGAAGCGCGCCGGGGTTACCGTGGGAGGCAAAAAAACATGAGCGACGACATCCACGAAGTCTACGCCATCCGCTACGCCAGCCACGCGCGCTTGCGCTCGGAGAACTATATCTTCGGCGATCCGCACGACGAGATGACCTCGATCGCCTATTACGTCTGGGTGATCAAGGGCCCGCACGGCGTGTTCGTGTGCGACACCGGCTTCGACGAAACCGCCGCCAAGGAACGCGGGCGCAAGATCATCAAGCCGGTGGACCAGGGGCTGAAGGCGCTCGGCATCGAGCCCGATCACGTCGACCACGTCGTCGCCACCCACATGCATTGGGACCACGCCGGCAATTACGACATGTTCCCGAACGCGCGCTATCACGTGCAGGACACCGAGATGGCCTATTGCACCGGGCGCTGCATGTGTCACCAGACGCTGCGCATCCCGTTCAGCGAGGACGACGTGCATGCGATGGTGAAGAAGGTGTTCGCCTATCGCGTCGAATTCCACGACGGCGTCGAGGAACTGGCGCCCGGCATCGTCGCGCACAAGATCGGCGGCCACTCCAAGGGCCTGCAATGCGTGCGCGTGAAGACACAGCGCGGCTATGTCGTCGTCGCCTCCGACTGCATCCACCTTTATTCGCACATCGACGAAGGCCGCGTGTTCCCGATCACCTACAGCGTCGGCGACACGCTCGAGGGCTACAAGACCATTCAGAAGCTTGCGAGCTCGCGCCAGCACATCGTGCCGGGCCACGATCCGACGGTGATGGAGATTTATCCCGCGGCAAAACCGGGCCTGGAGAGCTGGATCTGCCGGCTGGACGTGGCGCCGAAGAGTTGACTTGTCATGGCCGGGCTCGTCCCGGCCATCTCGTTTAGGGACGCACTGCCTTCCTAAGCGGGGTCGCCGGGACAAGCCCGGCGACGACAGAAGAAGGCTTACACCAACCCCAATTCCGCGAATGCATTACCGTGATGCTCCGCGCTTTCCGGCGCGAAGCAGCAGAAGATCACTTGGCTAAGCCCGCGCGGCTGCGCCGCTATTTCCGCCGCCACCGTGCCGACCGCGATGCGCGCGGCAAGATCGGCCGGAAAGCGGTAGATGCCGGTGGAGATCGCCGGATAGGCGAGGGACGTGAGCGCATTCGCCGCCGCCAGATCGAGCGCCGTGCGATAGCAGCCGGCGAGCAGCTCGTCTTCGTTGTTGGCGCCGCCGCCCCACACCGGCCCGACGGCATGGATCACGTGCCGCGCTTTGAGCCGATAGCCTTTGGTGATCTTGGCCGAGCCGGTGTCGCAGCCGCCCAGCGTCTCGCATTCGGCGAGCAGCTCGGGGCCGGCGGCACGATGGATGGCGCCGTCCACGCCGCCGCCGCCGAGCAGCGTGCGGTTCGCCGCATTGACGATGGCATCGACGCCAAGCGTGGTGATGTCGGCGACGATGATGTCGAGCCGGGTATTTCCGATTTCGGCGGTGAGGGATCATGGGCGGAACATAGCTCTCTGCTGTCGTCCCGGCCAAGCGACTGCCCGGACTTGATCCGGGGGAGCGCGAGCCGGCGACCCAGTAACCCCGATATTCACGTTGCGGTAAGTTCACCGGTGTTACTGGGTCCCCGCTTTCGCGGGGACGACAGTCGAAAGCCGCACAACACGACTTACCCCCGCTCCGCATAGACCTCGGCCTTGAGATCGATGCTGCTCCGCACGCCGATGTCGTCGTAATGCGCATCGAGGAAGCGGCGCGCCGAGCGCTGGCCGAGCTTGCGCAGCAACTCGAACGATTGATAGTCGTTGCGCAACTTGGTCGCCGAGGAGAAACGCTCGCCCAGGCCTTCCAGCACGATGCGGTGCACCTTGATCTTGCGGTATTCGTTCGGCCCGGTGCCGTGCGGCACGCGGCCCTGATCGATCAGCCGGTTGACGAATTCGATGGCGCGCAGTTCCGACAGCAGCGAGGAATTGAAGGTGATCTCGTTGACGCGGCCCAAGATTTCGCGTGTCGAGGTCGGCAGCTTCTTGCGCACCAGCGGGTTGATCTGCACCACCAGCACGTCCTCGGTGTCGGTCGAGCGGAAGAACGGATAGAGCACCGGATTGCCGAGATAGCCGCCGTCCCAATAGGGCACGCCGTCGATCTCCACCGCGCGGAACACCGCCGGCAGGCAGGCCGAGGCCATCACCGCTTCGGCGGAAATCTTCTCGTGCGGAAAGATGTGCAGCCGGCCGGTCTGCACATTGGTGGCGGCGATGAAGATCTGCCGCGTGTCGGCGCGCAAGCCTTCGAAATCGACAAAGCGTTCGATCAGATCCTTGAGCGGATTGATGTTGAGTGGATTGACGTCATAGGGCGACAGATACTTCGACCAGGCGTTCAGCCAGTCGAAGGTCGGCGATCCGGCGTTAGGCAGCAGCGAAAACAGCGGGGCGAGCACCGCGCGCTGCACGGGCGGAAGGTCGCCGCCGAGGCTCGCCGCGCGCCAGAAATCGGCCAGCCGCTTGCGCGCTTCATCGGCGCCGCCGCGCTTGAGCCCGTCGGCCAGCATCACGGCGTTGACCGCGCCGGCCGAGGTGCCGGAGATGCCTTCCACCGTCAGCCGGCCGTCGGCCAGCAGATGCTCGATCACGCCCCAGGTGAAGGCGCCGTGCGTGCCGCCGCCTTGCAGCGCCAGATTGATCAGCTTCTTGCCTTGCGGCTTGCCGGATTTGTCGCCGCCGAAGGCACGCGCGAGAAGACTCACTGCGCGACCCAGCCGCCGTCGATCGAATAGGCCGAGCCGGTGATGCTGGCGGCGGCGTCGCTCGCCAGGAACACCGCGAGCGCGCCGATATTTTCCGGCGTGGTGAACTTGTGCATCGGCTGCTTCTCCGACAGCAGGGCGATCTCCGCCGCGCGCACCGTCTCGCCGGTGGCCTTGGCGCGCGCATCGATCTGCGCCTGCACCAGCGGCGTCAGCACCCAGCCCGGACAGATGGCGTTGCAGGTGATGCCGGCATTGGCGGTCTCGATCGCCACCACTTTGGTCATGCCGACCAGTCCGTGCTTGGCCGACACGTAGGCGACCTTCTGCCCGCTCGCCACCAGCCCGTGCGCCGAGGCGATGTTGATGATGCGGCCCCAGCCGCGCTTCTTCATGCCGGGCACCGTGGCGCGGATGGTGTGAAACGACGACGACAGATTGATCGCGATGATGGCGTCCCATTTCTCGGCGGGAAAATCTTCGATGTTGGCCACGTGCTGGATGCCGGCATTGTTCACCAGCACGTCGAGCGAACCGAATTTCCGCTCGGTCGTCTCGATCATCTCGGCGATTTCCGCCGGCTTGGTCATGTCGGCGCCCGAGTAGAGCGCCTTGACGCCGAACTCTTTCTCCAGCCCGGCGCGCTCCTTCTCGATAGCGGCGGCATCGCCGAAGCCGTTGAGCATGATGTTGGCGCCGTCCGCGGCGAGCGCGCGGGCGGTGGCGAGGCCGATCCCTGAAGTCGAGCCGGTGACCAGCGCGGTCTTGCCTTTGAGCATGGAACATCCTCGTCGCTGAAAAGGGCGCGATGCGCCCGGCGGCCTGGGGCCGCGAATACCTTGTGGTGGCGAGGGCGGGAAAGTGCCCTTATTTTTGTTGCAGTGCAATATATATGTCGGCCGGCGGCCTCACCTTTTCGCGATTTGGGCCATGGCGGGTTAAACTTGAGTCGGAAGGCGGAACTTCACGTGGCAAAAAAAGCATCGCTGCGCGCCATCTTTCCGGCGCCCAATCACGACCACGATCGCTGTGCCAGCGACGCCATCGCCCATGCCGAGACCATCTGCGCTGCCCGCAAGGAGCGGCTCACGCCCATGCGGCGGCAGGTGCTGGAGGCGCTGCTCGCGAGCCACACACCGCTCGGCGCCTATGAGTTGATCGACCGGCTGGCGGCGCCCGGCGGGCGGCCGGCGCCGATCACCATCTATCGCGCGCTCGATTTCCTGCGCGAGCAGGGGCTCGTGCACAGGATCGAAAGCCGCAACGCTTTCATTGCCTGCGTGCACAATCACGCCAGCGGCGATCCGGTGGTGTTCTTCATCTGTGAGAAGTGCGGCGCGGTCGGCGAGGCGGCTTCCGCCGCGGTCGCCGACACCATCCGCAACGCCTCGCGCGCCGCCGGCTTCACGCCCAAGACGCCGGTGATCGAGATCTCCGGCATCTGCGCGCATTGCAAAGCTGCCTGACTTGTCATCGCCGGGCCGCGCCCAACGGGTCCGCGCGAAGCGCGGCCCGATGGCAGGCTCCGGCGCGAGTCCCGGTGTTCCCGATCAGGTTGGCACTTTGCATCCCTAAGCGGGATGGCCGGGACAAGGCCGGCCATGACAGAGGCGCGAGTCGGCGCATGGCGTCCGGAATGCTCACGCGCTAAAACGTTCTGCCGCCGGGAATTCGCAGTGTCCGCATCGTCATCCGCTCATCATCACGTCACCCGCCCGCTCGACGCGCTGGCCGCGGCGGCCGTGGTGATGCTGTGCTTTTCCTGGGGCTTCAACCAGGTATCGATGAAGCTCGCTATCCATGACATTCCGCCGCTCATCCAGGCGACCATTCGTTCGGTTGGCGCGTCGCTGATCGTCGCCGGCTGGTGCAGGCTGCGTGGCATTCGCCTGTTCGCGAGCGACGGCTCGCTCGTGCCCGGCCTCATCGCCGGCGCGCTGTTCGGCGCCGAGTTCATCCTGATCTATCAGGGGCTCGTCTACACGACGGCCACGCGCGGGACGCTGTTCATCTATCTCGCGCCGTTTTTCGTCGTGCTCGGCGCCCGCGTCTTTCTGCCGGCCGATCGCTTCCGGCTGCCGCAATGGCTGGGCTTGCTCTTGTCCTTCGCTGGGATGATCGTCGCCTTCGGTCTGCCGACGCCGGCGCTCGACCCGCGTCAGACGCTCGGCGACGTGATGATCGTGGGTGCCGCGCTGCTGTGGGCGTCCACGACGCTGATCATCAAGGCGAGCGCGCTCAACCGCGTGTCGGCGGAGAAAACGATGCTGTACCAGCTCGTGGTCTCGGCGCCGATGATGGCGCTGGCGGCCTATCTGCTCGGCCAGCACATCCCGCATGCACCGTCGGCGGTCGCGATCGGCGCGCTGGCCTACCAGACCTTCTGGGTGGTCAGCGTCACCTTCGTGATCTGGTATGCGCTGATCGTGCGCTATTCGGCCAGCCGTCTTTCTGCCTTCACATTTCTGGCGCCTTTATTCGGCGTGGCCGCTGGGCACTTGGTGCTGGGCGAGCCTTTGACCCCGGCTTTTGCCGCCGCCGTGGCGCTGGTCGCCGGGGGGCTGATTTTGGTAAACAGGACGCGCTAGCAGGGCTTTCCTTTGCGTTGACCGGGTCATATTTGTCTGGCAGTCCAAGTATTTGGGAACTTTGCGATGAGCACAGCCGCCAAGGAACGTCATAAATCGGTCGCTGTCGACGTCGGCGGCGTAACCGTCGGCGGGGCTGCGCCCATCGTCGTGCAGTCGATGACCAATACCGATACCGCCGACGTCGAGGGAACCGCCCGCCAGGTGGCCGCGCTCGCGCGCGCCGGCTCCGAGCTGGTGCGC
Source organism: uncultured Alphaproteobacteria bacterium (assembly GCA_963727555.1). GTDB lineage: Bacteria > Pseudomonadota > Alphaproteobacteria > Rhizobiales > Xanthobacteraceae > Pseudolabrys. The sequence goes on from CAVSGT010000003.1 coordinate 266,141, forward strand.
ATCACCGTCGACCGCGACGAGGCGGCGGAAGCCGTGCCGCATATCAAGGAGCGGCTTCTGAAGATGGGCGTCAACGTGCCCATCGTCGGCGACTTCCATTACATCGGCCACAAGCTGCTGGCCGATTATCCCGGCTGCGCCGAGGCGCTCGACAAGTACCGCATCAATCCCGGCAATGTCGGCTTCAAGGACAAGAAGGACCGCCAGTTCTCCGCCATCATCGAGATGGCGATCAAGCACAACAAGCCGGTGCGCATCGGCGCCAATTGGGGCTCGCTCGACCAGGAACTGCTCACCACGCTGATGGACGAGAACGCCAAGTCGCCGACCCCGCGCGACGCGCGCGAAGTGATGCACGAAGCCATGGTGCAGTCGGCGACGCTGTCGGCCAAGCGCGCCGAGGAACTCGGCCTGCCGAAGAACCGCATCATCCTGTCGGCGAAAGTCTCCGCGGTGCAGGATCTGATCGCGGTCTATGCCGAGCTGGCGCGCCGCTGCGACTACGCGCTGCATCTCGGCCTCACCGAAGCCGGCATGGGCACCAAGGGCATCGTCGCGTCATCGGCCGCCATGGGCGTGCTGCTGCAGCAAGGCATCGGCGACACCGTGCGCATTTCGCTGACGCCCGAGCCGGGCGGCGATCGCACGCGCGAAGTGCAAGTGGCGCAGGAATTGTTGCAGACCATGGGCCTGCGCACCTTCGTGCCGCTGGTCGCGGCCTGTCCCGGTTGCGGCCGCACCACCTCGACCACGTTCCAGGAACTGGCCCAGGATATTCAAGGCTTCATCCGCGAACTCGATGCCGGGATGGAAGACGCGCTATCCGGGCGTCGAAACGCTCAACGTCGCGGTGATGGGCTGCATCGTCAACGGCCCGGGCGAATCGAAGCACGCCGACATCGGCATCTCGCTGCCCGGCACCGGCGAGCAGCCGACCGCGCCGGTGTTCATCGACGGCAAGAAGGCCGCCACCTTGCGCGGCGCAACCTTGAGCGCCGATTTCAAGCAGATGGTGATCGATTACATCGATCGGCGCTTCGGCGCGGGCGGGACGCGGACCGCGGCGGAGTGAAAACCAAGCCGTTTCTGATCGGGCTGATGGCCGGCATCGTCGGCGTCATCGCTTACTCGATTTATATGAGTGTGACGATCGACAGACCGCAAAAATCGGTCGTCGCGGTCGCCTCGCCGAACGGAAAATACAAGGCCGTCAGGGTCACCTTTGCGCGAGGCGGCTCGAAGCCTTTCTGCTTCGACATCGTTGCGGTTTTTCTGACCGTCTATCCCGACAGCTTCGCCGAGAGCGAGAAGGCCTATGAGGTCTACCGCGCGCCCTGCGCCGCGCCGGCCAAGCGGGCGACACTGCCGAAAATCGAATGGCTGTCGAATTCGGCAGTGCAAATTACCTACGCGCCCGATGCGGCCGCGGCCGATACGAAGCAGCCACTTATGAAGCCCATCGACGCCTCGAATTTCGTGCATGTGACGTTTGTATCGGCGGAATAGGTAGCCGGTGCCTTACGCGAGGCGCTAACCGCTCCCCTTCATCGCCGCCGCCGCCAGCGCATAGCCGCCGTCGGCGCCGTCAATGAAATGCACATGGTTGGGGTTGGCCGGCGAGGGCGCAAAGCAGGTCATCATCGCCGCCTCCTGGCGGTGGGTGCCGTAGCGCACCACGCCGTCGGCCGCCGCCCCCTTCAAATACGTCTCGATCTCAGCTGCCAGTTCCGGCGTGCAATCGAGCACCATGCGCAGCGAGTCGTCGAACTTGCGGAAATCAGAATTTGCAACAAGCTCGCTTTCATATTTCTGCGGGATGAAGCGGCCCATGCGCAGGCCAAGCCGCATGATGAGGAAATAAAGAAACGTCAGCGCCAGCACCTTGATCTTGCGCATGCCGATCGATTCTCCCACGCGGCGCGATGCGCGCGCCTCGAGATCGACGCCCTGCGGCGGCCATTTCAGCCGCAACCCCCGACCGGGAATGGGCCGCGAGGCGTCCGGCGTCTTCTCGACAATGCGGGCGATGGTCTCGATCGCGGTGCGGAAATCGTCCGGGCGGGCGCGGGCGCCCGGCATCACCACCAGCGAGAACACTTGCCCGCGCTGCGATTGAATGAGTTCATAGCGGCAGGACAGGCCGGATAGATCGGGATGCGCGCCGAGTGGCGCCTGCGGCAGCGCGATCTCGCCGCGCTTCATCGCGGCATCGGCCCACGCCAGGCCGCCGCCTGAAAACATTGCGATGGCGATGCTTGGCGACGGCGCGTAGCGGGCAACCCGAACATCGTGGCCGCGCGCGCGGATTTCGGCGACCGGGACTATGCCGATCCGCAGGGTGAGATAGAGATCCTCCTTGACCCAGGTCGCGGTTTCGGCGAGCGCTTGCCGCGCCAACTTTGCGTCGCCGGGCGGCACCGCAAAGCTCGCGCCGTCGCCGCCGAAGACGAAGGGGAAATCGCGGCCCTGCAGTGCGTTGGTGATGGCAACGATCACCGCGGCCCCAGCCATGTTCACGGACTTGTAGCGGTGCTCGTGGATCGCCTTGGTCGACTGCACCACGTCGGCCACGCCGACCAGCCAGCCGTCCGGCAGCGGCCGGAACAATGCTTCATCCATCACCTGCGTGAAGTCGCGGAAGACCGGCAGGGTGGCGTAGAAATCGTCGGTCGAGGCGGATACGTCCATTGTTCGGATACTAGCCGGTCTGTGAGCAAGCAAGAGACTCACTTCCCTGTGTCCACCGCGTGAAACGCGGAAAATTTGCAACGAAAACTCATCCCCTCTCGCGCCGGCGCCGACGCCGTCAAGAATAGGGGCGGCGGAGCGTTGGCTATTTGCCAAACGCATCCGTCAACAAGCATTGGTGCGGTAATAAGCCATCTTGGATTTCGCGCATTCGTTGTTACATCAGGCTAACCGACCGCTTCTCGATCGGCTTTGCATCAAGCGGAGGTCATCATGAACAAATGTCAGCCTCTGGCGCTCGGCGTCGCTATCGGCGTGCTGTGGGCGCTCTATGTCTTTTGCGTCGGCATCACCGCGATGTTCGGCTGGGGCGCCGCGCTGGTGGGTGCGCTCGCCTCATTGTACATCGGCTACAGCGCCTCGATCGTCGGCGCCGTCATCGGTGCGATCTGGGCCTTCATCGACGGCTTCGTCGCCGGTCTCGTCATCGCCTGGATCTACAATAAAGTGGCGAAGTAGCGGCCGGTCTTTGCGCCGCATCGCGCGTGTCGAAAAAGCTCCCAATTGCCGATTGTGCCGGCGCCCGCAAGCGCGATAATGGGTGCGGTGCCGGAGGTGTTGCATGAGTACCCTGCTCGTCAATCAAGGTCCGCGCTATCGCCAGGCCGCCGCGGCGACGCAAGCCTATGAAACCATGGCGGTGGACAAGCTCACGCCCATCATCGGCGCGCAGATCAGCGGCATCGATCTCGCCAAGCCGCTGTCCAACCGGACGGTGGACGAGTTGCACCGCGCGCTGGCGGAGAACCTGGTCATCTTCTTCCGCGACCAGCACCTCACGCCGGCCCAGCATCTCGGCTTCGGCCGCCTGTTCGGCGAATTGCACATCCATCCCAACGCGCCACACGAAGAAGGCGAGCCGGCGCTGATGAAGATCCACGCCGACAAGGATTCGCCCGCCGCCAACGGCGAGGAGTGGCATTCGGACGTGTCCTGCGATGAAGAGCCGCCGATGGGCTCGATCCTCTACATCAAGCAATGCCCGCCGAGCGGCGGCGACACGCTGTTTGCCAGCATGTATGCCGCCTACGAGGCGCTGTCGGACCGCATGAAGGCCTATCTCGACGGCCTCACCGCCGTGCATGACGGCGAGCACGTCTATCGCGGCCGCTACGCGCATGCCGGCGTCGGCGACAAGCCGGTCTATCCGCGCGCCGAGCACCCGGTGGTTCGCACCCATCCGCTGACGGGAAAGAAGGCGCTCTATGTGAACCGTATCTTCACCACGCACATCGTCGGCGTCCCGCGCGACGAAGGCGATGCGGTGCTGGCCTATCTCTTCCGCCACGCGGAAAATCCGCTGTTCCAGTGCCGCTTCCGCTGGAGCGAGAATGCCGTCGCCTTCTGGGACAATCGCTGCGCGCAGCACCGCGCCATGTGGGACTACTGGCCGCACACGCGCTCGGGCAACCGCGTGACGATCAAGGGCGAGCGGCCGATTTGACGCGGGTGCCGGGCGTGACGCTCCGCGCTAAGCGGACGGAAGCGCGGCCCTGATCGCGGCTACCGTTGCGCGATTGGGCGTGCCCGTCCGCTTCAAGCTGTGTTGGGCCTGAAAATCCCGCAATGCCCTTTTGGAGTTGTCACCATAGATGCCGTCGACCTCGAGCTGCGGAAGAGCGCCTAGCAGGTTGAGCGATCGTTGCACCCAATACATGCCATTCGCTTCCGTCTCGTGTACGCCAAGCGCCGTTTTCCAGCGCTTGAGCCAAATGGTGCGTTCGGCAAAGCCGATGAAGCCGCCATTGAGACGAAATGAAACTTCAATCACGTTGTCAGCACGGGCGACTGGGAGACAATCGCAGATCGTCACGAAATCCACCAGTCCACATTCCAGTGCATTGGCGGGCGCGTTGACCAGGTCGGGATTGGCGACGAGACCGAGATGCAGGAGGTTGTCCAGTTCTCCGTATGCATTCTTGCCGGTTGTTTGCGCCAGCCCGCGTCCGCGATAGGTCCAGCCGTCATTACTGTTAGGCGCGTTGCCGAGGCGACCATTGTAGACTTCGTTGGCAATTTTTTGCGGCTGATGCGCGAACGCCGCAGCTTTTGCGGCATCAAATCGGGACGGCCAGGTTTTCAAGAGTCCTTGCGCCGAATAATTCAGATTCTCGACCATCTCATTACCGCCGCCGCACTCCACGGTAAATTGCGCCATCAAATGCACGATCGTGAGGTCGTCGCTTATTCCGTATTTCTGAAAAAGCTCCGGCGCAGCCGAGACGATTCCATTGCGCAGGCCGGGAACGTTGGAATCGCCGTGCGGCCAGAGCTGTTGCAACACCGCCGCCGTCAGCATGCGAGCCCCTCCGCCATAATTACGAGTATTATAGAGTGTCTAGACGAGAGGTTGTCCCGTCAATAGCGCTACATCCACCCGCCGCCGCCGGCGCCGCGATTGGCGACGCTCGCCTCCTCGAGGTCGAGCTCGTATTCGATGCGCCGGCGCGCCTCGTCGGTGATCTTGCCGTCGCGCAGCAGCTCGTAGATGAAATCGCGCTCGGCATCGATCAGCTCTTTCTTCACCTGCGCCGACAGCCGCATGTAGTTGAGCCCGTCCTTCATATCCTTGGGCAGGATCTGTAAGCGACTGGCATTGCGCGTGCGCAACAGCTCGATCACTTCCTGCGGCAGCTCGCGCTGCTCGACGAATTGCTCAAGCCGCTTTTCCACCTCGTTGAGCGCGGCCACGCGCGCATCGAGCTCGGCCTGGATTTCGCCGGCGCGCTCTTCCTGGCCGAGACTGCTAAGCCCGAGCCAGCGCACCACGCTCGGCAACATCAGGCCTTGCCCGACCAGGGTGACGATGATGACGCCGAAGGTCACGAACAGGATCAGCTCGCGGTGCGGAAACGGCTGGCCATTGTCGAGCGCATAGGGAAGCGCGAGCGCGGCGGCAAGCGAGACCACGCCGCGTATGCCGGTAAAGGAGAGCAAAAACGGTCCTTGCCACGGCGGCGACGGATCGCGCCGCGCCAGCGGCGGATAGATCCAGCGCGGAATATAGGTCGCCGGGAAAACCCAGATGAAGCGCGCAGCGATCACGATCAGCGTGGTGCAGGCGGTCGCCGTCAGCAGATCGAGCATCGAGAAGGTTTGCGCACCGTCGAGCAGCGTGCGCGCCTGCAGGCCGGTGAGCAAGAACACCATGCCCTCGATAAGGTAGACGATCAGGTCCCAGAAGAAGATGCCCTGCAACCGCGTGGCCGAGCCGATCAGGCGCGGACCGATCCAGCTCACATAGAGCCCGCAGGCAACCGTCGCCAACACGCCGGAGCCGCCGAGATGCGCCGGCACCCAGAACGACAGATAAGGCGTCATCAGCGACAGCGTGATCTCCACGCGCGGGTCGCGCGCCCATTGTCTGAGACGAAGACTGAGCCAGCCGACGCCGATGCCGTAGGCGATCTCGCCGACCACGATCAGCGCGAATTCGCCGGCGGCGACGCCGGGCGAGAACGCGCCGGTCGACACCGCCGCGACCGCGAAGCGGTAGAGGATGAGCGCGGTGGCGTCGTTGGCGAGGCCTTCGCCTTCCAGCACCACCAAAAGGCGGCGCGGCAGCCCGAGCCGGCGCGCAATCGCGAGCGGCGCCACCACGTCGGGCGGCGCGATGATGGCGCCGAGCACAAAGCCGACCGGCCAATCGAATTTCAGCAGATAATGCGCGGCCGCCGCCACCGCGCAGGTGGTGAACACCACGCAGCCGAAGGCGAGCAGCCCAATCGGCCGCAAGTTGAAGCGGAACTCGCGCCAACTCATGGAAACGCCGGCGGAGTAAATCAGCGGCGGCAGGATCACCAACAACACCAGTTCCGGCGCCAGCCGCACTTTGGGCAAGCCCGGGATCAGCGCCATGCCGATACCGGCGATCACCAGCAGGATCGACGGCGCGGTGTTGAGCCGTCTGGCCGCGATCGCGACCGCGGCCAGCACCGCCATCATGAACAGCACGGTTTGGAAGATGGCGGTCATGCGGTCTCCGCCGGAGGTAAGCGCTTTTTTTGTCTGCGCATGATCTTAACCGAAAACCGGTTCCCACTTTTCGGGATCATGCGCTATATCGCGCTCGCCGCGATGTTGACGGTCAGCGCCAGCAGCGCGGCGTTGAACAGGAACGAGACGATGCCGTGGGCGGCGACGGTGCGGCGGATCGGTTTCGATGCCACCGCCACATCCGACACCTGTGACGTCATGCCGATGACGAAGGAGAAATAGACGAAGTCCCAATAGTCCGGGTTGTCGTCATTGGGGAACGACAGGCCGCTCTTCTTGCTGCCGCGCTCGCCGTAATATTCATGTGCGTAATGCAGCGCAAAGATGGTGTGAATGAAGCCCCATGACAGCAGAATGGTGATGGTGGCAAGGCTTAGCTGCAGCGCGTCGCGATGGGTGCCTTGTACGGTGCCGAGCAGCGCGATGATCGCGCCGAGGCTGGCGATCGCCGCCGCGACCGTCAAAACCAAAATGCCGACACGGCCTTCATCCTCGATCGACGCCCAACGTCGGATGCGCGTCTGATCGGCAGTCGCAACCAGTTGATAGACCGCGGCAAGATAAAGCACCAAGCCGACATCCCATCCAACCAGCAGACGCGTCGACAGCCACCAATGTCTCGGCGCTAATATCATCACGCCGGCGCCGATCGCCGCCGAAACGAACAGGCGCGGCCGCGCGCGGATGACGCGGATGAAGTAAGGCAATCGGCGCGACGGCCGAATGGCTTCCGGTGCCATGTTCGCGCTCCTCGCGCGGGCTCAGGCGCGTCGTTCGGCGATGAAACGGGCGGCGGCGCGCAGAGTATCGGCTTTTGCGCCGAATGGCGCCAGCGCGTCGACGGCTTCGGCCACCAGCGCATCGAGCTTGGCGTGGGCGCCTTTGACGCCGAGCAGGTCGACCAGCGTCGCCTTGCCGGCGGCGGCGTCCTTGCCGGCGGCCTTGCCGAGGTCTTCGGTGCTGCCTTCGACGTCAAGCAGATCGTCGGCGATCTGGAACGCCTGGCCGACGGTCTTGCCGTAACGGTCTACGCATTCGCGCGCCTTGGCGTCGGCTTGTCCGAGGATGGCGCCGGCGCGGCAGGCGAAGCGGATCAGCGCGCCGGTCTTCATCGCCTGCAAGGTGACGACGTCTTGCTGGCTCTGCGGGTGGCGTTGCTCGAAGCGGCCTTCGGCGGCGAGGTCGAGCATCTGTCCGCCGGCCATGCCGCCGAGCCCGGCTGCACGCGCAAGCTCCAGCACCAGTTCGATGCGCACCGCCGGATCGGGATGCACCTCTTCGCGCGCCATGGCGTCGAAGGCGAAGGTGAGCAATCCGTCGCCGGCCAGGATCGCGGTCGCCTCGTCGAAGGCCTTGTGCACGGTCGGGCGCCCGCGGCGCAGGTCGTCATTGTCCATCGCCGGCAGGTCGTCATGCACCAGCGAATAGCAATGCACGCATTCGAGCGCGGCGCCGGCAAGCAGCGCGCCGGCGCGCGACGCCCCGAACAAGGCCGCGCATTCCACCACCAGGAACGGACGCAGCCGTTTGCCACCGCCGAGCGCGGCATGACGCATGGCGTTGAGCAGGCGCTCGGGCCGCGCGATTTCGCCGGCGACCGGTTCGCTGCCGAGCAGGCGCTCGAGCAGCGCCTCGGTTTCGGTGGCGACCGCGTTGAGGCGGTCGGTGAAGGCGCGTTTGGGGTCGGCGTCCATGGCGGCCATTGATAGCGGCAGCCGGCGCTCGCGGAAAGTCTGCCGGCCGACCTGATCCGGTGCGGAAGCCATTTTCGGTTAAGATCGTGCGCGCCGTGCAACAGCGCCGCACTGCGGCAAATGCCGCCGGAGATGGGCTAATGTCGGCCCGCCATGGCCCGACGCGTGCGACGGCTCAGCTTCGCCCACGATATTCTGCGGTTGCCGCGCCTGCCGCGGCCGCTGCGCTACGTCGCGCTGGTCCTGCTGGTTTTGCTGCTGCTGCCTTATATGGTGACGCCATTTTATTCCTATGGCCGGCCGCTTTCGACGGGGATGATGTGGCGCTGGCTGCTGGGCGAGCGGGTACAGCGCGATTACCGGCCGCTCGCGCGCATTTCGCCGGCGCTGTCGCTTGCCGTCCTCATCGCCGAGGACGGCCGCTTTTGCAGCCATTACGGCGTCGACTTTACGGAAATCCGCGATGCCATCGCCGAGGCCGACGACCTCGGGGACATGCGTGGCGGCTCGACCATCACCCAGCAGGTGGCCAAGAACCTGTTCCTCTGGCAAAGCCGCAGCTTCGTGCGCAAGGGGCTCGAGTTCCCGCTGGCGCTGTGGATCGACCTCATCCTGTCAAAGCGGCGGATTCTGGAAATTTACCTCAACATCGCGGAATGGGGTCCGAACGGGGAATTCGGCGTCGAGGCCGGCAGCCGCTATGCCTTCGGCAAATCGGCCCACGATCTTTCCCGTTACCAGGCGGCGCTGCTGGCCGCGGTGCTGCCCAATCCGCACGACCGCAATGCGCACCGGCCGGGGCCCGGATTACGGCGGCTGGCGGGCCTTTATGAGCGCCGCGCCGCGCGCTCGCCGGAGGTGGCGGCCTGCGTCCGCACCCACTAGCCTTGGCCGGAACCATCCTCTATAAGCCCGGCTTCAAACCGACATTGACGATTTTCAGGAGTTCTCGTCCATGGCTGTGCCGAAAAGTAAAGTCTCGCCGTCCCGTCGCGGCATGCGCCGCTCCGCCGACGCGCTGAAGCGGCCGACCTATGTCGAGGACAAGGATTCCGGCGAACTGCGCCGGCCGCACCACATCGACCTGAAGACCGGCATGTACAAAGGCCGCCAGGTGCTGAAAGCGAAGACGGAAGCCTAAGCGCCGCCGGCGCATGATCCCGAAGCGATGGAACTGGTTTCGGAACAGATCATGCGCCAAGCAAAATGCGGGGCCGCGCTTTGAGCGGAGGGAGGGCAGCGCATGTTCCTCATCGGCTTTCCGCTGCTGCTGATCCCGTTCGCGATCTACAACATCGTCGCCTTTCTGATGCCGGGCGTCGGCTGGAGCGGCGTTCTCATCACCGTGCACCTGATGTCCGGCGCCGACTGGATGCTGTCGGCCGGCGATATGCTGCTTGCCTTGGCGATCCTGCTGCTGTTCGGCGAGATGACGAAAGCGGCCCGCATGGGCGGGCGCAATATCGTCGATCACGGGCTGGCGCTGCTGCTGTTTCTCGGCATGGTGGCGGAATTCGTTTTGGTGACGCAGGCGGCAAGCGCAACTTTCTTTCTGCTGCTGGTTACCAGCTTCTTCGACGTGCTCGGCGGATTTACCGTGCGTGCGCGCGCGCCGCAGAACGATCTGGCGATCGAAGGCGCTGAGCAAGCTTCCTCCTGATCGTCAGTCACTTTCGAAAAGTGCGTCATGACCCGTGATTTCCAATTGCCCGGCCGCTCGCCCGTCATCGCTTGTGACGGCATGGCGGCGACCTCGCATCCGCTGGCAACGCTGGCCGCCGTCGACGTGTTGCGCGCGGGCGGCAGCGCGGCCGACGCTGCGGTGACCGCGTGCGCCGTGCTCTGCGTGGTCGAGCCGCATATGACCGGCATCGGCGGCGATTGCTTCTGTCTGATATCGCAGCCGGGCAAGCCGGTGTGGGGCTATAACGGCTCCGGCCGCGCCGCCGCCAAGGCATCGCTTGACGCGCTGCGCGGCCAAGGCATGCGCGAGATCGGCAATTCGATCCACGCGGTCACCGTGCCGGGTTCGGTTGAGGCCTGGGAAGCAATCCTGAAAGAGCGCGGCCGCTTCGGTCTCGACCGCGCATTGGCGCCGGCAATTCGATATGCCGAGGGCGGCTTCCCGGTGGCGCAACGTGTGGCCTGGGATTGGCAGCGCTATGTCGACAAGCTCAAGGCCGATCCCGGCGCCGCGCGGCATTATCTTTTCCACGGCGCGCCGCCGCGCGAAGGCGACGTGATCCGTTTTCCGGCGTTGGCCGAAACCTTGAAGACCATTGCCGCCAAGGGCGCGCGCGCGTTCTACGAAGGCGCGATCGCCGACGACATGGTGAAAACCATTTGCGCGCGCGGCTCGTTCCTGACCGGTGACGACTTCGCGCGTCACCACGGCGATGCGGTGACGCCGATCGCCACCAACTATCGCGGGCTCGATTTGGTCGAGATTCCGCCCAACGGGCAGGGGCTCACCGCGCTGGTGATGCTCAATATCCTGGAGAACTTCGATCTCGCCGCGCTCGATCCGCTCGGTCCCGAGCGCTTTCATCTGGTGCTGGAGGCCGCGCGTCTTGGCTTTGCCGTGCGCGACAGCCATATCGCCGACGCGGCGCATATGCGGGTTTCAGTCCCCGACCTGCTCGACAAGGCGTTTGCCAAGAAGCTCGCCGCCAAGATCGACCCGACCAAACGCGCCAGGCTGCCGAGCGCGCCAACGCCCGGCAGCGACACCGTCTATCTCACCGTGGTCGACCGCGACCGCATGGCGGTGTCGTTCATCAATTCGCTCTATTCGAACTTCGGCGTCGGCATCTGCACCGAGCAGACCGGCATCATGCTGACCAATCGCGGCTCGTGTTTCACGCTGGACCCGGACCATCCCAACGTTTTCGGCCCGGACAAGCGCACGCTGCACACCATCATTCCCGCGCTCGCCATGCGCGACGGCCGCTGCGACATGAGCTTCGGCGTCATGGGCGCGCACTATCAGCCCATGGGCCACGTGCAGATCGTCACCAACATGCTCGACTATCGCATGGACGTGCAGCGCGCGATCGACGCGCCGCGCTTCTTCTTCGAGGGTGAGCAGACGATTGTCGAACATGGCACGCCGGTCGCGACCATCGAGGGCCTGACCGCGCGCGGTCATGACGTCGCCTTCGCGCCGACGCCCTGGGGCGGCGCGCAGACCATCAAGATCGATTGGGACCGCGGCGTGCTGATCGCCGGCTCCGAGCCGCGCAAGGACGGCTGCGCGCTGGGCTATTAGGCTAGCGCCGCGTCATCGCCGCCACCGCCCGATAGGCGGCGATGGCCTCGCGCGGCGCGACGCGCCGACGCTCGCGGGTCTGCGGATGCTGCTCTTTCATCGCAATGAGATGGGCCAGGAATTCAGCCGGCCGATAGCGGGTAGCGGCGTCGTGCTCGCGCGCGACAACCGGCGTCACCAAGGCCAGCGCGCGGCTCTCGCTCGCCGCTGCGGCCGCCGGCTCATCGGCGGCGTGCCGCGGCACGCTCGCGGGTTTGGCAACAACGGGTCTGGTCTCGCTCAGTCGCATTCGTCTGTCTCAATCCGGGACAAGGAGCTGCGGTTCACCGTGCGAGTGGCAAGCGACGTGCCGTTTGGTCGCATGTTGCGGCGGCCTTTGGGAATCCGTGGAATTGCGGGCTTTTCCTAATTCTTTAACGATTTCCTATAGCGTCGGCGCATCCATCCAACGCCCGCCGCCGCGGTGCGTTCCCAAAAAGGGGCGACCGTGATCCGTATCGATCAACCGGCCAATTCACCGAACGCGGCAGAAATTCTCACCGCCGTCGGTGAGGTTGCCTACGAGTGGCATCTCGATACCGACGCGCTGATCTGGAGCGGCAACGCGGCCGACGTGCTCGGCGTCACCGACCCGACCGAGATCGCCAGCGGCCGCGCCTTCGCGCAAAGAGTCGAGGCGCAGCCCGGCCAGAACCGTTTCGAGGCGGTGGCGCACACCGAGCAAAAAGACAAGGGTTCCGGCGTCGCTTACGAACTGCAATATGGCTTCCGCTGCAACGGCGACAGCATCTGGCTTGAGGACAACGGCCGCTGGTTCGCCGGCCCCGACGGCAAGCCGTTGCGCGCGCACGGCGTCGTGCGGGACATCACGGCGCGGCACGAGCGCGAGCGCAAGCTGGTGCAGCTTGCCCATTTCGATCCGCTCACCGGCGAGATGAACCGCGCCTGCCTCACCGAGGTGCTCGGCGCCACGCTCGACGAGGCGGTGCGCTTCCGCTCGTCGTGCGCCTTCCTTTTGATTTCGATCGACCACCTCGGCAGGCTCAACGAATCCTATGGCTACGAGATCTCCGAGCAGGCGATTGCGCTGCTCGCCAAGCGCATGCGCCCGCTGCTGCGCGGCAAGGATCATCTCGGCCGCTTCTCCGGCAACAAGTTCGGCGTGATCCTGACCAGTTGCACGCCTGAAGAGCTGCCGGTCGCCGCCGAGCGTCTGCTGGCCGGCGTGCGCGAACAGCCGATGCACACCGACGCCGGCCCGGTGGCGGTGACGGTGACCATCGGCGGCGTCAACGCGCCGCGCCACGCCCGTACCGTTGCGGAAATCTTGAACCGCGCGCAGGACGCGCTCAATGCCGCGCGCGCCAAGCGGCACGGCTCATTCGCCGCCTACCGCCCGAGCGTGGAGCGCGACGCGCTGCGTAAGGATAGCGCGCGCGCCACCGACGAGATCGTGACCGCGCTCAACGAGCGGCGCATCACGCTCGCCTATGAGCCGGTGGTGGAAGCCAAAAGCCGCCGCATCGCATTTTACGAATGCCTCATGCGCGTGCGCCGTCCCGACGGCCGCATCGCCCATGCCAACGAGATCATCCCGGTGGCCGAGCGGGTCGGGCTGGTGCGCATGCTCGACTATCGCGTGCTGGAGCTGGTGGTGAAGGACCTGGCGGAGACGCCGGGGCTGCATGCCAGCGTCAACGTATCGCCCGCATCGACCATGGATCCGGACTGGTGGGCGGAACTCGATACGCTGCTGCGGGCGCACGCGAGCGCCGCCGAACGGCTGATCATCGAAATCACCGAGACCGCGGCGATCCACGACGTCGACGACACGCGCGGCTTCGTCACCCGGGTCAAGGATCTCGGCTGCCGCATCGCGATCGACGATTTCGGCGCCGGCTACACCTCGTTCCGCAGTTTGCGCAAGCTCGGCGTGGATATCGTCAAGGTCGACGGCGCCTTTGTGCAGAACATCATCCGCTCGGACGACGACCGCGCCTTCGTGCATACGCTGATCGATCTGGCGCGCCGGCTCGGCCTCAAGACCGTGGCCGAATGGGTGCAGGACGAGGAAGCCGCCGCGCTGCTTGCCGGCTGGGACTGCGACTTTCTGCAAGGTGCCCTGATCGGGCTTGCCAGCGATGAGCGGCCGTGGACCCGTTCGGTCGGCCAAGCCGCCAGTGCCTAATTAATCGCGCCACGCACCCGATCGAGTAAGGCGCCGACATCCGGCGGTAAGACGTCGGCGCGCCATGCCACGTGTCCGTCTGGCCGCACCAGTACAAGCCGTTTTTGGTAGATCGCTGCCGCTTCGTCCAAATCGATATCGGCGACCACCAGTGGCATGCCGCGTGCCGCAGCGACACGGAGAAACGCCGTTGCCTCCGGCGCGCCGGCAAAGCGCAGCAGCACAAAGCCGCGGCCAAACAAGTCAAGCGTGGACCTATTGTCCGCCAGCCAGACATGGGGCGCCCGCGCGCCCGGCCGCGCGTTCGCCACATAGTTTGCCGGATCGTCGGGCGGCGGCGGCGTGCCGTCGGCCACGCAGATCGGCGAGTCTTCGTAGCAATAGCCGATCTGCAGGCCGAGGGTGCGAAACTCGCCGCCGACCGTGCGTTCCAGCATCGCGCCGAATTCACGGCGCGCGCGGTCACCCTCGGCGCCGGCTTGCTCGAGCTTCGGCGACCAGTGCGAGAAGGCTTCGTTGTGCTGGTAGAAGCTCGTCGCAATCTGCACATTGCGCTGGCCGGTTGGGCGGCGCTCCGCGTCGTAACTCGCAACCAGGTGCGCTCCGCCCCAGCCTTGCAGCACGGCGGCCAGCTTCCAGCCGAGGTCAACCGCGTCGCCGACGCCCGAGTTCATCCCCAGCGCGCCGGTAGGTGAAAGTTGATGCACGGCATCGCCGGCGAGCAACACGCGGCCGGCGCCATAGTGCTCGGCCACCAGGCTGCGCCGGCGCCAGACATTGACGTCCATCCACTCCACCTCGACGTCGCGCCCAAGCGCCCGCCGCAGATAGCCCGCGCGGTCGGCGCTCTCCGGCGCCACCTCCTCGCCAGCCTGATCCACCATCAGTCGCCAGATGCCGCGCACGGGATCGATGATGCGCAAATTGGCCCAGACGCCGCCGCGATCAACCGGAATGAAAAAGGTGCCGGGCTTGCGGCCGCTCTGCGCCAGCAACTCCGGCGCGCGGAAAAACAGATTGAGCGGATAGCCGATGGTGCCCTTGCCGCTGAGCGCGACGCCGAGGCTGCGGCGGACAAGGCTGGCGGCGCCGTCGCAGCCGATGAGGTAGTCGCAGGACAACGAATGACGCGAGCCTTCCACGACATTGGCGATCTCGGCGGTGACGCCATCGGGCGTCTGCTCGAACGAGTCGAGGCGATGCAAATGCTTGATCGTCACGCTCGGAAAGGAGCGGGCGAGCTTTTGCAATATTGGATCGAACCAAATCTGCGAGCAGGCCTGCAGCCGGTAGGGGCTGGCGGGGTCCGGTATCTGGTGATCGCGCGCCGGCCGCACCACGCGGCCAAGCTCGTAGCCGAATAAATTTGTGACGAACACGGCGTCAAGCGGATGATCGCCGGGAAATGGGCAGTTCATTACCTCGTCGGCAATTCCCCAACGACGGCAAAATTCCATTGTGCGGGTGTTCACCTCGTTCATTTTTGGCGTGGCAATTGTGCCGTCGCCTTGTTCAACGAGCGTGCAGGCAATCCCGCGCCAGCCGAGATCAGCCGCGACCGCCAAGCCGACCGGTCCACCGCCGACGATCAGGACGGGAGTGTGACTTTGCATCCAAAGCGGCCGGCTGTGCGGCTATTCCTTGTTGCCCAGTCTATCCAGCCGCTTCTGCATCTCGTCGAGTTGGCGCTTGAGGTCGTCCATCTCGCTCGGGGAGCCCTGCGGCTTTTCGTCGGCCGGCTTCGATTGACCGCGCGCGAAGGGCGCGAACATGGCGAAGGTCTTCTCGAACATCTCCATGTTCCGCCGCACCTGATCCTCGAGCGGGCCGAAGCCGACGCCGCCGAAGGCCTGCGCCATCTGCTCGCGGAACTTGCCCTGCTGGCTGGTGAGCGATTGCATCGACTGTTCGAGGAAGCGCGGCACCAGCATCTGCATGCTGTCGCCGTAGAATCGAATCAATTGGCGCAGGAAGGTGATCGGCAGCAGGCTCTGCCCTTCCTTGTTCTCCTGCTCGAAGATGATCTGCGCCAGCACCGAGCGGGTGATGTCCTCGCCGGACTTGGCGTCGAACACGACGAAATCCTCGCCGTTCTTGACCATGGTGGCGAGGTCCTCAAGCGTGACGTAGGTGCTCGTGCCGGTGTTATAGAGCCGCCGGTTAGCGTATTTCTTGATTGTGATGGGTTCTTTTTGGTCGGCCATGGCGATCACGCTTCCCCCTGCCCAGAGCTTGAGCATAACCGGTTTTCTCGGGCCGCGGCCAGTCGTTTTGTGGCGGCGCGGTAGGACCAGGTGGGCAATGCGGCAAGCCTTGCGATAGGTCAAAAAAGCGCCAATTGTCGGGGATATCTTACGAGTTGCCCGTTGTTGACAGGGCCGGCTGGGCTGCCGAGGATGTGGCAGCGCCAAAATGGCCTTTCGCCCCTTAACTGACCGCACCAGGAGCTTCGGATGAAAGACGATATCGTCATTGTGAGCGCCGCCCGTACCCCAGTCGGCGCCTTTAACGGGGCATTCGCCAATTTGCCGGCCCATGAGCTCGGGAAAGCCGCGATTCAGGCCGCGATGGAGCGCGCCGGTGTCGAAGGCGCCCGCGTCTCCGAAGTGATCATGGGCCAGATCCTCAGCGCCGGTGAGGGCCAGAATCCCGCCCGGCAAGCCTCCATCGCCGCCGGCATTCCGGTGGAGAGCCCCGCCTGGGGCGTAAATCAGCTATGCGGTTCCGGTCTGCGCACCGTCGCGCTCGGCTTCCAGCAGATCGCCAACGGCGACGCCGAAATCGTGGTCGCCGGCGGCCAGGAGTCGATGAGCATGGCGCCGCACTGTGCGCATCTGCGCGGCGGCGTGAAGATGGGCGACTTCAAGATGATCGACACCATGATCAAGGACGGGCTGTGGGATGCCTTCAACGGCTATCACATGGGCAACACCGCCGAGAACGTGGCCCGGCAATGGCAGATCACCCGCCAGCAGCAGGATGAATTCGCCGTCGCGTCGCAGAACAAGGCCGAAGCCGCGATGGCCGCCGGCAAGTTCAAGGACGAGATCATCCCGGTCACCATCAAGTCGCGCAAAGGCGACATCGTCGTCGACACCGACGAGTATCCCAAGAAGGGCGTCACGCTCGAAATCGATCGCCAAGCTCAAGCCCGCCTTCGACAAGGAAGGCACGGTGACCGCGGCCAGCGCCTCCGGCATCAATGATGGCGCCGCCGCCGTGGTTTTGATGAAGGCAAGCGAGGCCGCCAAGCTCGGCAAGACGCCGCTGGCCCGCATCGTGTCGTGGGCGCACGCCGGCGTCGATCCGGCGATCATGGGAACGGGACCGATCCCCGCCTCGCGCGCCGCGCTCAAGAAAGCCGGCTGGAAGAAGGAAGACCTCGACCTGATCGAGGCCAACGAGGCCTTCGCCGCGCAAGCCTGCGCGGTCAACAAGGATCTCGGCTGGGATACCTCCAAGGTCAACGTCAATGGCGGCGCCATCGCGCTCGGCCATCCGATCGGCGCCTCCGGCGCGCGCATACTGACCACGCTGCTCTACGAGATGCAGAAGCGCAACGCGAAGAAGGGCCTCGCCACGCTCTGCATCGGCGGCGGCATGGGTATCGCCATGTGCGTCGAGCGGTAGCGAAGACGCGCCGGGGAAATGTGCGTGGATCGCTGAAAGCGCGAACACGTGCCACTTGCATCGGGCGCCAAGGCGCCGCACAAATTTTGATCTACGTCATGGCCGGCTCGAACCGGCCATGACTTTTAAGGAAAGTTGCCGGGAGGAAACATCATGGCTCGCGTTGCGCTGGTTACGGGCGGCACCCGTGGTATCGGAGCCGCCATCTGCAAGGCATTGAAAGCTGCAGGCTACAAAGTCGCGGCGAATTATGGCGGCAACGACGAAGCCGCAAAGAAGTTCAACGCGGAGACCGGCATTCCGGTGTTCAAGTGGGACGTCTCGTCGTTCGAGGCTTGCGCCGAGGGCGTCAAAAAGGTCGAGGCCGAGGTCGGCCCGGTCGAGGTGCTGGTCAACAATGCCGGCATCACCCGCGATACCCAGCTTCACCGCATGAAGCCTGAGCAATGGACGGCGGTGATCAACACCAATCTCGGCTCGCTGTTCAATGTGACCCGCCAGGTCATCGAGGGCATGCGCGAGCGCAAATTCGGCCGCGTCATCAACATTTCCTCGATCAACGGGCAGAAGGGTCAGTTCGGTCAGACCAATTATTCCGCCGCCAAGGCCGGCGAGATCGGCTTCACCAAATCGCTGGCGCAGGAAGGCGCGCGCGTCGGCATTACCGTGAACGCCATCTGCCCTGGCTACATCAACACCGAAATGGTGCAGGCGGTGCCGAAGGACGTGCTGGAAAAATCGATCCTGCCGCTGATCCCGATCGGCCGCTTGGGCGAGCCGGAGGAAATCGGACGTTGCGTGGTGTTCCTCGCCTCCGACGATGCCGGTCTGATCACCGGCGCGACGCTCTCGGCCAACGGCGGGCAGTATTTCGCGTAAGGTTTTCGCTGCGCTTGCGGCAATCGATGTCTCATCATGGCCGGGCTTGTCCCGGCCATCTCGATTCGTGTGGCAACGCCTCGCCATCCTAAGCGGGGTCACCGGGACAAGCCCGGTGACGACAAAGATTCACCGCTTACGCTTCTTCTTCACCGTCGACTTGCGCGTCTTGCCGGCTGCCTGAGCGCGCTTGGCCGGCTTTGGCGCCTGATTTACGCCGTGCGTGCCTTCCGCCTTGTCGAGCCGCACCGACCAATATTCCCAGGCGCGCGCGATTGGGCCCGGCTGCAGATTGTATTCGCCGGCAAGCTCGGTCTCCGCGGCGTTGAGCGGCGACACGTGACCGAGCGTATGCGCCTGGATCTGCAGCGCGGCGTTGCGGGTGGTGTAGATGGTACGAAAGGCGAGTTCCTCGAGCGTCTTGCCGGCAACGGTGGCGCCGTGCCGGCGCATCAGCACGGTCCAATGGCGGCCCAAGGCGCGCGCCAGCGAGGCGCCTTCCTCGGGCTTGGCCACGATCAGATTGGTGTCGCCGAATTCGTCGCGCGAATCCCAGAACGGCACCGCTTCGCCCATCGTGGCGCCGAGATGATAAACCGGCTTGAGCGCCATGCCGGAAATGCAGAACGGCAGGATCGACGATGCGTGATGATGGCACACCGCGTTGACCTCCGGCCGCGCCTTGTAGATTTCGCCGTGGATGACGCGCTCGCCGTAAAGCCGCGCGGTCGGCGGCTTCACCGGCTCGGAGTCGAGCGTGAACTCGAGGATGTCCTCCGGCTGCACCAGCTCCGGTCCGCGCGAGCGCGACATCAGATAGCGCCGCGGATCGGTGGGATGGCGCATGGTGACGTGGCCGAAGGCATCGAGCACGCCTTCGTTGGCGATCATGCGGTTGGCGCGTGCGAGTTGCTCGCGCGCCTCGTCGAGTTTGTTCGGCACGAACATTTCCCCCTTGCGATGTACGAACGCTTTTATCGCGTTTGCTTGGCCGGCGACCAGTCCGCCGGCGCGAGCTCGAAGCCTTCGAAGCTGAAGCCGGGCGCGACGGTGCAACCCACCAGCGTCCAGTCGCCGAGACTTTCCGCCGCCTGCCAGGCGCGCGCCGGCACCGTTACCTGCGGCACCTCGTCGGCGTGGACATCGGCGCCGAGCCGGAGGATTTCCTCCTTGGCGCCGTCGACCACTTCGAGCTTGAGCGGCGCACCGGCGTAGTAGTGCCAGATCTCGACGGCGTCGACGCGATGCCAGTGCGAGCGTTCGCCGCGCGCCAAGAGGAACAGGATCGCGGTCGAGGCGGCGCGGCCGTCGATCTGATGCGAATCGCGAAAGGTCTCGCGGTAGTGGCCGCCTTCCGGATGCGGCTTGAGATCGAGCTTGCGGATGATGTCGGCGGCGGTGGGGGAGGGCATCGCTAGAATTTGTTCTTCCGCGCCCTGATCTCCGCGAACACTTCCTCGCCGGGCTTGCCGGCCATGCCGATATCGACCGCGAGATCGGGTACGTCCGCGCGCAGGAACGGGTTGGCCAGCTTCTCGTCGCCGATGGTGACCGGAATTGTCGGTTCGCCTTCGTCGATCAGCCGTTCGACTTGCGCCGCGCGCGCCTCCAGCACCGGATTGTCGGCGTCAATCGAGAGCGCAAACTTGATATTGGCGACGGTGTATTCGTGACCGCAATAGATCTGCGTCTCGTTCGGCAGCTCGCGCAGCTTCTTGAGCGAATCCCACATCATCGCCGGCGTACCCTCGATCACGCGGCCGCAGCCGATGGAGAACAGCGTGTCGCCGACGAAGGCGAGGTTCTCCTCGGGCAACCAATAGGCGATGTGGTCGAGCGTATGGCCGGGCGTATCGAGCACCTTGGCGGTGAGATTGCCGACCTTGACCTCGTCGCCCTCGCGCACGGTCTCGTCGACGCCCGGGATGTCCGTGCCTTTCGCCGGCGCCACCACGCGGCATTTGTATTTGGCCTTGAGCGCCCGGATGCCGTCGGTGTGATCGGCGTGATGATGGGTGACCAAAATATCGGTGAGCTTCCAGCCGGTCGCCTTCAGCGCGGCCTCCACGGGCGCCGCCTCCGGCGCATCGATCGAGGCCGTTGCCCCGCTGTCCGGGTCATGCAGCAGCACCCCGTAATTGTCCTTGAGGCAAAGAAAAAGGCGGATTTCGGCGGGCATGGCGCTCCTCTTCGGCTGTCGGGCGGCGTTAACCGTAGCATGCGGGGGAAATGGCGTGCACGCTTCCAGTTTCCAGGCTGTGCGCGATTTGCCGCGCCCTTCGTGCTAATTTCGCCGCATGTCGATCGACGTCGTAGACCTGCGCAACTTCTATGGCCAGCGGCTGGGCGTGGTGGCCCGCCGCTTCATCGGCCGTAGCGTTCGCGCGCTGTGGCGGGATGCCAAGGCGCAACGGGTGCTCGGCATCGGCTACGCGACGCCTTATCTCGGCCTGTTTCGCGAGGAGGCCGAGCGCTGCTTGGCTTTCATGCCCGCCGCCCAAGGCGTGATGAAATGGCCGACGGCGCGGCCGGCGCTTTCGGCGCTGGTCGATGAAAACGAGCTGCCGCTGCCCGACAGCGCGGTCGACCGCGTGATGGTCGTGCATGGCTTGGAAATGACCAACGATCCAGCCGCGCTGCTGCGCGAAGTGTGGCGCGTGCTGGCTTCCGGCGGGCGGCTTCTGGTGGTGGTGCCGAACCGGCGCGGGCTGTGGGCGCGCATGGATACGACGCCGTTCGGACACGGCCGGCCTTATTCGCGCTCGCAAATCAATCAGCTGCTGCGCGAGACTTGGTTCACGCCGACCGGATGGAGCGAGGCGCTCTATGTGCCGCCGATCGAGCGCGGCTTGTTCTTGCGCTCGGCGGGCGCCTGGGAGCGCACCGGCGCCACGTTGTCGGCGCCGTTCGCCGGCGTGCATCTGGTGGAGGCGACCAAGCAGGTCTATCGCGCGATACCGGCGCGGCGCGAGAAACGCCGACTGGTGCCGGCGCTGGAGCCGGCCTTGGCGCCGTCGCCGGGCGGATAACGGTTTAGTCTATTCCGGCTGGTCGCCGCCTTCGCTCTGCGGCGAAGCGCCTTGCGGATTGTTATAATCGGGGCGCTCGGGGCGGAAACCGCCGCCGCGATGGCGCCGCCGCCGGCGATGCATGCCGCCGCCGCGCCAAATCGCTCCTGGCGCTGCTCGCCCTGATCGTGACCGTTCTGCGGGATGTCCGGCTGCGGCTGGTTGCCGCCGCCGCCTGTGATGAATGACGGCAAGCCGCCGACCTCCTGTCCGCCTTCGCCGCCGGGCTGCGGCTGCGGACGCGCGACCTGCTGGTCGCGCGGCGGGAACGGCTGTGCGTCGCGCGGCAGATAGGGCTGCGCCTGCGGTTGCGGCGCATAGTTCGGCTCGTTCTGGCCGGCGAAAGGTTGCTCGTCGTCGTCGCCGTCGTAATTGTCGTCGGCGGCGCCTTGCGGGGCGCCCTGACCCTGCTGCGGCTGTTGATTGTAATAGGGGTTCTGCTGGCGGAATTGCTCCTGCGCGGCGGCGATCAGGCGGAAATAATGCTCGGCGTGCTGATAGTAATTCTCGGCCGCGACCGGATCGCCGGAGCCTTGCGCGTCGCGCGCGAGCTGAATGTATTTCTCCGCGATATGCGAGGCGGTGCCACGAATTTTCACGTCGGGCCCGTTCGACTCGTAGACCCGCGTCAGCGGATTCTGGCTTTTGCGGTGTTGGTTGTTGTTGCGTCCCCGCATGCGCTTTTGACCGTTTCTCATGGTGTGCCTATCCGCTGACCTTTCGCTTGATCGCGGCACGCGCCGCTCGTCGCCTTAGTAAACCTGCACCTCGAATCTCGAATCAGTACGAGACCCATCAGTCACACGCCGAAACCTGCGCGGCTTAAGGCGTGCCGTTACGCCGCGCAAATGTTCGAACGATTGCGATCTTTATCGCGATAGCTACAGCAACCCCTTGGTCGCGGTCTTGCCGCGACGTTGCCAACCTCTTGTTACGCGCATCGCTCTAGATTGCGAAAATGATGCGCCCAACCGGTGAAGCATCCGGACCCGTCAGTGGCGAATTCGTGTGCCGTCTCTGATACCGCCGCTAAATCGGCTCTTCGTGATCCGCCCAGTACCGCCGCCTCGCAGAGCCACTGGCTCCGGGCTTTGTGGCGATACAACCTTCTCGGGTCGATTCCGTGAGCGGAAGCTAGTCGGTTCCGCGCCATAATCCAAGCGGTTTTTTCGCCCGCACTGGAGCCCTGCGCTTTCTGCGAGGTTGCAATGCGCGCCAATCATGGCGCCGCGGTGGCAGCAAGTGCGCGGGCAATACCGGCCAAATCCTTGCGTGCGGGGCCCACGGTCAATCCGTTCTTGGTAAACAGCGCGGCCACCGCCGGTTCCTGACCCGCCCCCAATTCGACGATCAGCCGACCGCCCGGCGCCAATAGGCGGCGGGCATCTGCGGCAATGGCACGATAAGCGTCGAGCCCATCGGCGCCGCCGTCGAGTGCAACCACAGGGTCATGATCCCGCACCTCGGGCGGCAGCGCGGCGATCTCGCCGCTCGCCACATAAGGCGGGTTTGACACTATGAAATCGAACGGCGCATTCAACGCGTCGGCGCCGTCGCAGCGCACGAAATCCGCGCGCGCGGTCAATCGATGGCGCGCGGCGTTGTCGCGCGCAATGTTTAGCGCGGCGGCGCTGATATCGGTGCCGATGCCGGCGGCGTTGGGCAGTTCGGCGAGCAGCGCCAACAGCAGTGCGCCCGTGCCGGTGCCGATGTCGAGAATGCGCAGCTTCTCATTGCGCAAGCCGCCGCGCACGACGACGTCGAGCGCGGCTTCGACCAGCGTTTCGGTTTCCGGCCGCGGCACCAGCACATCCGGCGTGACGTGAAGCGCGAGGCTCCAGAACTCCTTGACGCCGAGAATGCGCGCCACCGGCTCGCGCCGGCAGCGGCGCGCGGCCAGCACCGAAATCGCGTTGATCTCGCGCGCCTCCAGAACGCGGTCGCTTTGCGAGACCGATTGGGTGCGGTCGAGATGCAACGCGTGCGCAAGCAGGATGCGCGCGTCCGCCTCCGGCTCTTCGATGCCGATGAGCCGGAGAAATTGCGCGATGAAACGCAGCGCCTCGGCAATCGAGGCGCCGTCCTTCAGCCCGGGAATGAGTCTCACTGCGCCGCGCTTTCCGCCGCCAACAACTCGGCCTGATGCTCGGCGACCAGCGCGTCGATGACCTCGTTGAGCGCTTCGCCCTCCATCACCTGCGGCAATTTATGGAGCGTGAGATTGATGCGGTGGTCGGTGACGCGGCCTTGCGGAAAATTATAGGTGCGGATGCGCTCCGAGCGGTCGCCCGAGCCGACCTGTCCGCGCCGGTCGGCCGCGCGCTCGCTGTCGCGCTTGGTCTTCTCGGCATCGTAGAGTTTGGCGCGCAACATGGTCATCGCCTTGGCGCGGTTCTTATGCTGCGAGCGCTCCTCCTGCACGTAGACCACGATACCGCTCGGCATGTGGGTGATGCGGATGGCGGACTCGGTCTTGTTGACGTGCTGACCGCCGGCGCCGCTCGCCCGCATGGTGTCGACTTTCAGGTCGGTCTCGTTGACGTCGACGTCGACGTCCTCGACTTTGGGCAGCACGGCGACGGTCGCCGCCGAGGTATGGATGCGGCCGGAAGCCTCGGTGTCGGGCACGCGCTGCACGCGGTGCACGCCCGATTCGAATTTCAGCTTGGCATAGGCGCCGCGGCCCTGGATCTCGGCGATGATCTCCTTGAAGCCGCCTTTGCTGCCTTCGCTCATCGAGAGGATTTCCACCTTCCAGCCCTGCGTGGCGGCGTAGCGCTCGTACATGCGGAACAGGTCGCCGGCGAACAAGTGCGGCTTCGTCGCCGCCGGTGCCGGCGCGGATTTCCAGGATGACGCTGCGCTCATCCATGGCGTCTTTCGGGATCAGCGCCAGCCGGATCTGATGTTCGAGCCTTTCACGACGCTCCTGCAGCGCCGGCTTTTCGGCTTCCGCCATGCGGCGCATCTCGGAGTCGGTCGAGGCGTCGGCGATCATCGCGTCGAGCTCGGCGATCTCGTCGACCACCGCGCGATAGGCCTTGATGGCGCCGACCACCGGCGCAAGCTCGGCGAATTCGCGCGACAGCTTGACGTAGGTCTCCGGCGGCAAAATGGTGGCGAGCTCGCTTTGCACCATTTCGTGGCGGTTGAGCAAGGCATCCAACTTCTGTTGCGGCAGCATCATTTGTTCGTCATGCCCGGCTTTGTGCCGGTCATCCACGTCTGTTGTTTACGCTAGGTAGAAGACGTGGATGGCCGGGACAAGCCCGGCCATGACGTCTTTTACAATTGGAGCCCCTCGGCCGCGGCGAAATTCTCAAGCTTGCTGCGGATGGAGACGCTGCCGACCGGCTTATCCAGGAACGGCAAAATCGCTTCCTCGCCCTTCTTGCAGTCGAGCTCGATCAGCGTCGCCTTCACCGGGCCGACCGCCGACGGCGACAGCGACAGCGTGCGATAGCCGAGGATGGCGAGCGCCAGCGCCCCGATCGGCTGCGAGGCAAGTTCACCGCACAAGGTTACCGGCTTGTTGTGCTGGCGGCCCTTGTCGGCGATGTCTTTGAGCGCGCGCAGCACCGGCGCCGACAAGGGATCGAAGCGTCCCGACACCCGCGGATTGCCGCGATCGGCGGCATAAAGGAACTGCATCAGATCGTTGGAGCCGACCGACAGGAAATCGACGCGTTCCAGCAATTCGTCGAGCTGGAACAGCAGCGAGGGCACTTCAAGCATGGTGCCGATCTGCACCCGCTCGGGCAGCTCGTGCCCGTGCCGGCGCAGATGCGTCAGCTCGACCTCGACCAGCGACTTGGCCTTGTCGAACTCCTCGACCATGGCGATCATCGGGAACATCAGCTTCAATTCACGCCCGCCGGCGGCGCGCAGTAGCGCGCGCACCTGCGCGCGCAGCAGGCCGGGGCGGTCGAGCCCGAGCCTGATGGCGCGCCAGCCGAGCGCCGGGTTTTCCTCTTCGACGTTGCGCAGATAGGGCAACACTTTGTCGCCGCCGATGTCGAGGGTGCGGAAGGTCACCGGTAAGTTGTCGGCGGCGTCGAGCACCGTGCGGTAAAGCGAGAGTTGGTCGCCGGTGCGCGGCAGGCTGTTGGCGACCATGAACTGCAATTCGGTGCGGAACAGGCCGATGCCGGCGGCGCCGGTGTCCTCGATATGTGGAAGATCGATGGCCAAGCCGGCATTGATCATCAGCGCGACCGTCTCGCCGTCCTTGGTGACGCAGGGCCGCTCGCGCAAGGCGCGATATTGCGCCTGCCGCCGCGCGCGCAGCTTTACGCGTTCGGCATAGGCCGCTTCGATATCGGGCGGCGGGCGCATATGCACGTCGCCGGTCGAGCCATCGACGATGATGGCATCGCCCGACTCGACCAGGCCGGTGGCATTGTCGATCTCGCCGACGGCGGGAATGCCGAGCGCGCGCGCCACGATCGACACGTGCGAGGTCGGGCCGCCTTCCTCCAGCACCAGGCCGCGCAACCGTTTGCGGTCGTAATCGAGCAGCGCGGCCGGACCCATCGAGCGCGCAACGAGAATGGCGTTTTCCGGCAATTGTTCGCGCCCCGGCGCGTGATCCTTGCCCATCAGCACGCGCATCAGCCGGTTGGCCAGATCGTCGAGATCGTGCAGGCGGTCGCGCAGATAATGATCGGAGACGCGCAGCATGCGCGCGCGCGTATCGGATTGCACGCGCTCGACGCCGGCCTCGGCGGTGAGGCCGGTCGACACCGCCTCGCGGATCTTGTGCAGCCAGCCCTGGTCGTAGGAGAACATGCGGTAGGCTTCGAGCACGTCGCGATGCTCGCCGTCGTCGGCGACGTCGCGATGCTCGACCAGGCGGTCGAGATCGGCGCGCAAGGTCGCGATGGCGGCGTCGAGCCGCTTAAGCTCGCGCGGCACGTCGTCGGCGA
Organism: uncultured Alphaproteobacteria bacterium; assembly: GCA_963727555.1. Lineage (GTDB taxonomy): Bacteria > Pseudomonadota > Alphaproteobacteria > Rhizobiales > Xanthobacteraceae > Pseudolabrys. The sequence goes on from CAVSGT010000003.1 coordinate 292,537, forward strand.
TGACATTGGTGATGACGACGCGCGGCTCGTGCAGCACCACATGGCCAAGCGCGATGCCGTCCGACAGCGAGGTGCCGGCAAGGTGCATCGTGTGGTGCGCGGCCGGCTCGGCGCCGGGGCGCGCGAGCGCGGACAACTCGCCCGAGGCGATCATCTCGGCGAGCACCATCGCCGTGGTCTGCAGCGCTTCCTCTTCCTCCTCGGTATAGGTGCGGCGCGCGCGGTTCTGCACCACCAGCACGCCGAGCGTATTGCCGGCGCGCAGGATCGGTACGCCGAGGAAGGAGTGGTAGATTTCTTCGCCGGTTTCCGGCCGGAACGAGTAGGCCGGATGCGCCTGCGCGTCCGACAAGTTGATGGGGTTGGCTTCGCTCGCCACCAGGCCGACCAGGCCTTCGTCGGCCTGCAGCACGGTCTGGTGGACGGCTTCGCGCTTGAGGCCCTCGGTGGCGTATAGCTCGAGGGTTCCGTCCACGCGCAAGACGTAGACGGAGCACACCTCCGCGACCATGTTGGCGGCGATCAGCACCACCACCTTGTCGAGGCGATCCTGCGCGCTGACCGGCTCCGCCATCACTTCGCGAAGCCGGCGCAACAGCACGCGCGGACCGCCGAGCGCGCCACGCATTATCGGGGTCCTTTTGCGGCCGCGGCCTACGGCCACGGCCGGCTTACGGCCTAAACTTGTACGAATAACGACCGCGGCTTCGGCGTCCGCGGCCGTCACAGGTCAGGCTATAACCAATGGCCCATGCAAGGGGCAAGCCAAAGTAGCGTGCGTTATCCCCCGCGCCTTTTCCCGTCATTTCGGGCCCGGCCGGCGGCCGCAGCCCGCAATCCACGACCCCCGGCTACGGCTTGTCCAGCCCGTACAGGGTGTGCAGCGTGCGCACCGCAAGCTCGGTATAGGCGGCGTCGATCAGCACCGAGAACTTGATCTCCGAGGTGGTGATGGCGCGGATATTGATGTTGCGCTCCGACAGCGCCTTGAACGCCTGGGCGGCGACGCCGGCATGGCTGCGCATGCCGATGCCGATCACCGACACCTTGGCCACGTCGGTCGCCCAATCGAGCCGCTCATAGCCGATCGCGCGCTTGGCCTTTTCGATGGTCGCGCGCGCGCGCTCGTAATCGACCGACGGCACGGTGAAGGTCAAATCGGTGGTCAGGCCGTCGGCGGAGACGTTCTGCACGATCATGTCGACATTGATGTTGGCGTCGGCGAGCGGCCCGAAGATCGAGGCGGCGACGCCCGGCTTGTCCTGCACCTGCCGGATCGAGATCTGCGCCTCGTCCTTGGAGAAGGCGATGCCGGTGACGACTTGCTGTTCCACGATGTCTCCCTCGTCGCAAATGAGCGTGCCGGACGGCGGCTTCTTGGGATCGATGTCTTCGGGCTTCTCGAAGCTCGAGCGCACGAAGATGGGCACGTTGTGCACCATGCCGAGCTCGACCGAGCGCACCTGCATCACCTTGGCGCCGAGCGAGGCGAGCTCGAGCATTTCCTCGTAGGCGATCTTGTTCAAGCGGTGCGCCTTCGGCACCACGCGCGGATCGCTGGTGTAGACCCCGTCCACGTCGGTGTAGATGTCGCAACGCTCGGCGCCGATGGCGGCGGCGATCGCCACCGCCGAGGTGTCGGAGCCGCCGCGGCCGAACGTGGTGATGCGGCCGGTCTCCTTGTGCAGGCCCTGGAAGCCGGCGATCACCGCCACCTGGCTGCGCTCCTTGAAGCGCTTGATCAGCTCGGCGCCGTTGATATCGACGATGCGGGCGGCGCCGTGCGCGTCGTCGGTCAGGATCGGCAATTGCCAGCCCTGCCAGGAGCGGGCGTTGACGTCCATGCCCTCCAGCACGATGGCGAGCAGCCCGGCGGTGACCTCCTCGCCGGTCGCCACCACCGCGTCGTATTCGCGCGCGTCGTGCAGTCCGGCGGCCTGCCGGCACCATTCGACCAGCTGATTGGTGACGCCGGCCATGGCCGAGACCACGACGGCAACGTCGTTGCCGGCATCGACCTCGCGCTTGACGTGGCGCGCCACGTTGCGGATGCGGTCGAGATCGGCGACCGACGTTCCGCCGAATTTCATCACCAGGCGAGCCATGACATTCCCGGACGCGCCAAAACGCGCTAACAAGCGGCCGGCGCGTGTGATTTGCCCCCGGCGCCGGCCCGAAAAGGCGCGTATACATACCGGCGGCGTTGCGAGACTGCAACTTCAGGCCCTGCACCGGAAACGGGGCCCAGCGTTAATCATTGTGGTGCTGGCGATGCGCTATATCGAGCGAATTCTACAGCCGGGCGAAACAGTGGTTTTTCGCGGCAAGCTTCATTGGATCGTCTACATTCCGGCCATTATCTTGTTGCTGACCGCGCTGGCGGCATTGATCGCGTTCACCCAGATCAAACACAATCCAATTCAAATGGGCTTGCTATTCGTCGCCGTGGCCTGCGGCTTCATCGGCGGCTTCGGCATTCTCAAGGCCTGGTTCGAGCGCTGGACCACCGAGATTGACGTGACCGATCGGCGCATTGTCTATAAGCGCGGTTTGATCTGGCGGCATACCGTCGAGATGAACATGGACAAAGTCGAGAGCGTGGACGTCGACCAATCGATTTTAGGCCATCTGTTGGATTACGGTGCCGTCAGAATCCACGGCGTTGGTGCCGGCCTGGAGAAGCTGCGCCGTATCCGCGCCCCGCTCGAACTCCGCAACCGTGTCACGGCACGCTGACCATGGCTCGCAGGAAAAGGCAGGCAATGCAGCGACAGCATTCCTCGATCGACCAAGCCGAGGTCGAGCGCTTCTCGCGTCATGCCGCCGACTGGTGGGACGCGCGCGGGCCGATGGCGGCGCTGCACAAATTCAACCCGGTGCGGCTCGGCTATATCCGCGACCGGGCGGCGGAACAATTCGATCGCGATCCCAAGAAGCTCGACTGCCTTAAAGGGTTGCGCATGCTCGATATCGGCTGCGGCGGCGGCATCCTGTCGGAGCCGCTGGCGCGCCTCGGCGCGCAAATGGTCGGCGCCGATCCGGCGGAAGAAAACATCGCGGTGGCGCGCGAGCATGCCGAGGAGGCGGGCGTCGCGGTCGACTATCGCGCCACCACCGCGGAGGAACTGGCCGAAGCCGGCGAGGCGTTCGACGTGGTGCTGGCGATGGAGGTGGTCGAGCACGTCGCCGACGTTAAATCGTTCGTTACGACCTGCGCCGCGATGGTCAAGCCGGGCGGGCTGATGATCGCCGCCACGCTCAACCGCACGCTCAAGAGCTTCGCGCTCGCCATTGTCGGCGCCGAATATGTGCTGCGCTGGCTGCCGCGCGGCACCCATCAATGGGACAAGTTCATCACCCCCGACGAACTCGAAAGCGCCTTCGAGCGCGCCGGCCTCGACGTGATCGGCGAGCGCGGCGTGATCTACAATCTGTTTGCCGATCGCTGGCAATTGTCATCCGACATGGATGTGAACTACATGTTGGTGGCGGCCAAACACGGAGGAAGCGAGTCATGATCCTCGAACTGGTGGAATTCAATTCGCCCAAGGGCTGGAGTCGGCAACAGGTGGCCGAGGAAGCCCGTCACGTGATTCCGAAATGGCAGGCCAACAAGGAACTGCTGCGCAAGCATTTCCTACTCGAGCTTGACGGCAAGACCGGCGCCGGCGTCTACATCTGGCCGTCGGTGGAGGCGGCCAAGCGCGCGCATGACGAGGAATGGTGCCAGTCGATCATCAAGCGCTCCGGCGGCGCGCCGACCATCCGTTATTTCGATCTGTTCCTGCTGATCGACAACGAACACGGGCAGGTGAGCGAATTCCCGCAAGCCGCGGAAATCCAGCCGGCGGCAGCCTGACTCTGAGAAACCCTTCGCGTCCATGCGCTGGTGTCGTTCCCGCGAAAGCGGGAACCCAGTACGCCGCAGTGGATCGATAGGTTGCGGCGTACCGGATCCCGGCTCTCCCCCCGATCAAGTCGGGGGTCGGCCGGGATGACATCGGAAACATCCTGCCCGCACATGACGATGGAAGCCTGATGCTCTGGGCCGTCTTCACGATCATCGCCGCGGCGGCCCAGACCGCGCGCAACGCCATGCAGCGCGAGCTGACCGCCACGCTCGGCACGGTGGGCGCCACCCATGTGCGCTTTCTGTTCGGCTTTCCCTTCGCGCTGCTGGTGTTCCTGCCGGGCGTGATGTTTTTCGCCGGCTACGAACTGCCGCATCCACCGCTCAATTTCTGGCCCTGGGTCATCGCCGGCGCCTTCACCCAGATCGCCGCCACCGCCACCATGCTGGCGGTGATGGACAAGCGCTCCTTCGTGGTGGCCTATGCCTATATCAAGACCGAGCCGGTGCAGGTCGCGCTGTTCGGGCTCATCTTCCTCGGCGACAAGATCACGCCGCTGTCGGCCGTGGCGATTCTTATCGCGACCGTCGGCGTGATCGTCATCTCGCTGAAGCCGGGCGCCGCCCATGTCAGCACCAAGGCGTCGACCGCGGTCGGGCTCGTGTCCGGCGCGCTATTTGCGCTCTCCGCCATCGGCTATCGCGGCGCCATCCTGGCGCTGCACCTGCCGCATTTCGTGATGGCGGCGACCTTCACGCTCGCGGTCGGATTGGTGATCCAGGCGGTAGTGCTGACCGCCTATCTCGCGCTGCGCGATCCCAAGGTGCTCAAAGCCATCGCCAAGGCCTGGAAGCCGTCGTTGTTCGCCGGTTTCATGGGCGCCTTTGCCTCGGAATTCTGGTTCCTCGGCTTTGCCATCACCACCGCCGCCAACGTGCGCACGCTGGCGCTGGTCGAGGTGCTGTTCGCGCAAGGCGTCACACACTTCGTCTTCAAGCAGCCGACCACGGCGCGCGAGCGCTTAGGGATTGTGCTGGTGGTGATCGGCGTCGCGCTCTTGGTGTGGGCGTATTAGCTGCTGTCGTCCCGGGCGAGCCAACGGGTCCGCGCAAAGCGCGGCCCGATGATAAACTCCGCGAGGCCTGGGACCCATAGTCCGCAGCTTATCGATGGAGCGCGGCGTATGGGTCCCCGCCTTCGCGGGGACGACATTTGAGAGTTAGTTCCTCTCTTCCGGCAGAATCGGCAGCGGATGGAATTCGATGCCTTCCTCGGCGAGATCCTTGGCCTCCTGCGGCGAAGCCTCGCCGTAGATCGAGCGGTGCTCGATCTCGCCGTAATGCATCTTGCGCGCCTGCTCGGGAAACTTAGGACCGACATTGTCGGCGTTCTTGGTGAGATGGTCGCGCAGCTCCTTGAGCTTGGCGCGAAATTCTTGCTCCTGCGGCGACAGCATGGCGACCGGCGCCTTCTCGGGTTGACTGGTTTGGGTCGGCTCGGGGGCGGACGTTTTCGTCGGCGTCTCGGAAGGCGTTGCCCGCTTGCGCGCGCCGGAAATGCGCGGCGCCATGATCGCCTTGTCCACCGCGGTCGAGCCGCACTGCGGGCAGGCGATCAGCTTGCGCTTGGCCTGCTTGTCGTAAGCCGCCGAATCCGGGAACCAGCTCTCGAATTCGTGGTGCTCGTCGCAGATGAGCGCGTATTTGATCATTCCGCCCCCCGCACCATGTGCAGATGCGTCGGCTCCGCCATGGGCTCGACCACCTCGAAGCGCCGGCCGTGCTCGAGCGAGGGAATGCGCCCGCGCGCCTTGGCGATCTCCCCGGGGTCGATTTCGGCCATCACCACGCCCGGCTCGCTGCCGCCTTCCGCCAGGATAACGCCCCAAGGGTCGACAATCAGTGAATGCCCGAAGGTTTCACGCCCGCTTTCGTGCTTACCGGCTTGCGCCGCCGCGAACAGGAAGCAGCCGTTCTCGATCGCGCGCGCGCGCAACAGCACGTGCCAATGCGCCTCGCCGGTTTGCCGGGTGAAGGCCGACGGGATCGCCAGCATGGTGGCGCCGGCCTCGGCCAACGCGCGGTAGAGCGCCGGGAAACGCAGGTCGTAGCAGATGGTCACGCCCAGCCGGCCCCAGGGCAGGTCGCACAGCACCGCCCGGTCGCCCGGCTGGTAGGTGCGTGACTTCGCGGTAGCTCTCGCCGCCGGCGAGATCGACGTCGAACATGTGGATCTTGTCGTAGCGCGCGGCGATGTCGCCCTTGGGCGTGATCAGGAAGCCGCGGTTGGCGGCGCGGTCCGGCGACACCTTGATCGCCAGCGACCCGACATGGACGGTGATACCGAGCTTGCGCGCCAGCTCGCGCAAAGTGGCGAGCGAGGTATCGGCCTCTTCATCGACGATGACGGAAAAGAGCTGTTCGCGGTTGCCCGCCAGCACGTTGGTCATTTCCGGCGTCTGCACGTAGTCGGCGCCGGCCGATTTGGCCTCGCCGATCATGCGCGCCGCCGCCTCGATATTGGCGCTCGGGGTGAGCCCCGTGCGCATCTGGATCATGGCCGCCTTGAAGGTGCTCGCGCTCATGCCGGCTGACCTTCGCCCGCGAGCAGGGGATCGAGCCTGCCGGCGCGCTCCAGCGCGTGCAACTCGTCGCAACCGCCGACGTGCACCTCGCCGATGAAAATCTGCGGCACCGTCATTTGTCCGTTCGCCCGCTCGATCATTTGGCCGCGCTTGTCCCACCCGCCGGAGACGTCGACCTCCGTGAAGGAAACGCCCTTCCGGCTAAGCAAAGCCTTTGCCATCGTGCAATAGGGGCAATACCGGGTGGTGTAGATGTCGACCGGGGGCATGACTGTTTGTCGCCTATGACGCTGAATTGCCTAGGTTATATGGTGGCACGCGCGCCCGCCACAACCCGCGCGAAGACCAGCGCGTCGACATGGGCGGCCCCCGCTCGCAGCAAAGCGCGCGCGCAAGTGTCGACCGTCGCGCCGGAGGTGAGCACGTCGTCTATCAGCACCAGGCGGCGGCCGCTGACCTGGGCCTTCTGTTCGGCCGGCACGCGGAAGGCGCCTTGCATGTTTTCCGCCCGCGCGGTCTTCGACAGCCCGACTTGCTGCGGCGTCGCGCGCACGCGCTTGAGCGCGTCATGGATCACCGGCACGCCGGAACCTTGCGCGATGGCGCCGGCAAGGGCGGCCGACTGGTTGAAGCGGCGCGCCCAAAGCCTACGCCAGTGCAGCGGCACCGGGATCAGCGCGTCGGCATCTTTCAGCAATTCGGCCCCGGCGCGCGCCATCCAGCGCCCCATCAGCGGCGCCAGGTCGAGCCGGTCGCCGTATTTGAAACCGTGCACCAGCGCGCGGGCGATATCGTCGTAGCGCACCGCGGCGCGCGCGCGGTCATAGGCCGGCGGATCGGCGATCGCCTCCATCGACAACAGGCCGGGGCCGGGATCGTAGGTGAAGGGAATGCCGAGCCGCGCGCAGTAGGGCGGCTCGATCAGCGACAGTTTCGACCAGCAGGAGGCGCACAGGCCGATACCGTCGCCGAGCGGCTCGCGGCAGGCCGAGCAGAGCGGCGGCAGCGCGAGATCGAGCGCCAGCCGCAGCGCGCTACGCACGCCATGGCGGAACCGCACGGCCGGCGAGGGCGTCCGCTCTTGGCTTGCCGAGACAAGCTCGTTCATGCTGCAACTCTATCAGATGCCGTCTGGCCCCACCATCTTCGACCGCTATCTGCTGCGCGCGCGCCGCCGGCGTGCGCACGCGCTCGGGGCCGAGACGTTCCTGATCGATCGGGTCGCCGAGGAATTGGCCGAGCGGCTGACGACGGTGCTGCGCCAATTCGAGCGCGCCGTCGATCTCGGCACGCCGACCGACGCGGTGCGGCGTGCGCTCGCCGGCAATGAAAACATCGGCACGATCGTCGTCGCGACGCCCGACGCCGAGCAACTCGATGCGGTATTCCCGCGCGTTGCCGCCGACGAGGAGGCGCTGCCTTTCGCCGACGCTTCGCTCGACCTGGTGGTGTCGGGCTTGGCATTGCAATTCGTCAACGATCTGCCCGGCACGCTGATCCAGATTCGCCGCGCGCTCAAAGCCGACGGACTGTTGCTGGCGGCGCTGATCGGCGGCGAGTCGCTGAGCGAATTGCGCGAGGCTTTCGCCGCCGCCGAGAGCGAGATCGAGGGCGGCGTATCGCCGCGCGTTGCGCCGTTTGCCGACGTGCGCGATATCGGCGCGCTGCTGCAACGCGCCGGTTTCGCGCTGCCGGTAGTCGATACCGACCGGCTCACCGTGCGCTACGATTCGGTCTTTGCGCTGATGCGCGATCTGCGTCGCATGGGCGCGACCAATGTGCTGGCTGAGCGCCGCCGCATGCCGCTCAAGCGCGCCACTTTGGCGCGGATGGCGGACATCTACGGCGCGCGCTTTGCCGATCCGGATGGACGGCTGCGCGCCAGCTTCGATATCGTTTGGTTGTCGGGATGGGCGCCGCACGAAAGTCAGCAGCAGCCGCTCAGGCCGGGCTCGGCCACACACCGTCTCGCCGACGCGCTTGGCACAAAGGAAATACCGACCGGCGAGAAGCCGGACCGCTGATCGCCTATTTCATCGCGTCGTTGACGCTCTGATAGTTGGTCTTCACCGCGGTGCCCGTGGTCAGGACGATGGCGATGATGGCGCCGGCGATGCCCGAGGCAATGAGCGCATATTCGATGGCGGTGGTGCCGCCGTCGTCGCGGAAAAACGCGTGAACACTGCGCAGCGAAAGTGGTCTTTTCATCGACGCGTCCTGTCAGGTTGACCGCAGCTTCCGGCGCGCAGCGGCAGCGCGCCTAAATCAGTGCTGCGATCTTATTGTAGAAGGTGACCATGATGCCGTTGCCGACGGCCGATACGCCGCCGATGATCGCGATACTGATGCCGGCCGCGATCAGCGCGTATTCGATCGCGGTCGTTCCCGCGCTGCTGCGTCGGAAACGGCGAAGCCTATGTTTCAAGCGAGTGCGCAACGGAGTTTCGCCCTTTTCTTCACAACAGCGCCATCAAGTGTGACACCAGCGGCTCGTCCGCGGGCGGCATCGGGTAGTCTCGCAGCCGGTTCGGCTTTGCCCATTTGAGCTGTTGACCTTCCTGGGCGGTGACCATCCCCTCCCAGCGCCGGCAGACATAGAGCGGCATCAGAAGGTGAAAGTCGGAGTAGCTGTGGCTCGCGAAAGTGAGCGGTGCGAGGCACGGCTCGCTGACGTCGATTCCCAGTTCCTCCTTGAGCTCGCGAATCAGAGTCTCTTCCGGCCGTTCGCCGTCTTCGACCTTGCCGCCCGGAAACTCCCACAACCCCGCCATCGCCTTGCCTGGCGGGCGCTGCGCGATGAGAACGCGCCCGTCGGCATCGACGAGGGCGCAGGCGGCAACGAGAACAAGCTTGACGCTCACGGCCGTTCTGCCTCGACGGTAATCAGGGGTTGGTTAAGGGTGCCTTCCACCGTTCGTAGACTGCCTACACCTTTGGCACGACGGTAAACGGAGTATTAAGCGTAATAAACACTACGAGCGATAATCGCCGTTGATCGCGATGTACTCTTTGGTGAGGTCGCAAGTGAGCACGCGGTCGCGGCCCTTGCCCAGACCGAGCGCGACCTTCAGGCTGATTTCCGGCTTCTTCATCAGCGCGCCGACCGCCGCTTCGTCGTAGCCGGGATCGCGCTCGCCTTTGTGCGCGACGCGAATGCCGCCGAACCAGATCGACAACTTGTCGCGGTTGGCCGGCTCGCCGGCTTTGCCGACCGCCATCACCACGCGGCCCCAATTGGCGTCCTCGCCGGCGATCGCCGTTTTCACCAGCGGCGAATTGGCAATGGAGAACGCGATGCGGCGCGCCGACGGCTTCGACACCGCGCCTTCCACCACGATCTCCACCAGCTTGCGCGCGCCTTCGCCGTCGCGCGCCACCTGCTCGGACAAATTTGCCAGCACTTGGTGCAGCGCGCGTTTGAACGCTTTCAGGCGCGGGTCGCCGGCGCGCGCGATGCGCGGGCAGCTTTGCGCCTTGCCGGTCGCGAACAACATCAGCGTGTCGGATGTCGACGTGTCGCCGTCGATGGTCACCGCATTGAAGGTATCGGCGACGCCGTCCTTCAGCAAAGCCTGCAGCGCGGCGGCGGACAGCGCCGCGTCGGTGAAGACGAAGGAGAGCATGGTCGCCATATCGGGCGCGATCATGCCGGCGCCTTTGGCGATGCCGTTGACGGTCACCGTCGCCTTGCCGATCGTTGCCGTCGCCGTCGCCACTTTGGGAAACGTGTCGGTGGTCATGATCGCTTGCGCGGCGGCGAGGAAATCGCCCGCGCGCGCGTTTGCGGCGAGCCCCGCCATCACCGGCGCAAATTTCTTGGCATCGAGCGGCTCACCGATCACGCCGGTGGAGGCGAGGAAAATGTCGGCCGGTTTGCAGCCGGCGGCTTTGGCCGCGATCTCGGCGGTGAGCTTGGTGGCGGCGCGCCCGCTCTTGCCGGTGAAGGCATTGGCGTTGCCGGAATTAACCACCAGCGCGCGCGCCAAATTCTTCGCAGATTTGCCGTTCTTCAGATGCGCGCGGCACCATTCGACCGGCGCCGACGGGCATTTCGAGCGGGTGAATACGCCGGCCGCGGTGGTGCCGGCATCGAACAGCGCCAGCAGCACGTCGGTGCGCCCGGCATAGCGGATGCCGGCCGCGGCGGTTGCCAGCCGCACGCCGGCGATCGCCGGCATGTCCGGCACATGCTTGGGGGCGAGGGGAGAGATTGCTGTTGTCACGGCGTCTGCCACAACGTCATGGCCGGGCTTGTCCCGGCCATCCACGACTGAATCGATTGGCGCCGATACTTAGAAGACGTGGATGCCCGGCACAAGTTTGCAGCCGGGCCGGCCAAAGGCCGGACCCGGTTGGCCGGGCATGACGCGGAGAATGGCGCGAACCAAGCGAACAAATTGCTATTTCTTCTCCGGCTCGGCAGGTTTCGCGGTATCGGGCGGTTTTGCCGCATCGGCGGGCTTGGCCGGCGCCTCGGTCTTGTACATCTTCTCGATCTTGGCCTCGGTGCGCAGCTTGGTCACCAGCTCGGCCTGCGCCTTGCGCGCCAGAAATTGCTCGATCTGCCCCTTCACATCGTCGAACTTGGGCAGCGGCTTGGTGCGCTTGTCCTCGACCTTGATCACGTGCCAGCCGAACTGGGTCTTCACCGGATCGGAGATCTGACCCTTGTCGAGCTTGAAGGCGACCGTGGAGAATTCCGGCACCATCTGCGTCTTGGTGAAATAGCCGAGATCGCCGCCATTGGCCTTGCCGGACGGGTCTTCGGTCACCTCTTTGGCGACCACGACAAAATCCTCGCCCTTCTTCAGCCGCGCGATCACCGCCTCGATTTTGGCCTTGGCCGCCGCGCCCGCCTTCTCGTCGCCGGCCGGCGCACGGATCAGGATGTGGCGGGCGTGTACTTCCTCCTCCGGCTTCATCTGCTTGACGGCGTCGTCATAGACCTTGTGCATGGCCTCGTCGGTGAGCGCCTGCTTGCCGACCGATTGCAGCAGGTCTTCCATCAGAAGCTTGTTGCGGATGAAGGCGAGCCGGCGTTTGAAATCGTCCCCATCGGCAATCTTTTTGTCTTCGGCCGCCTTCGACACCAGGATCAAGTCGGCCATGAACTGCACCAGATAGTCGCGTTTGGCCTCCGGCGTCATCGGCGGAATCTGCCCGGCCTCCTCCTCGGCGACGGCGAGGTCGCTTTGGTGGATTTCGGTGCCGTTGACCTTGGCCACCACCGGATCCTTGTCCTGCGCGCGCAGCGGTCCCGCCGCGGCCAGCAGCAGCGCCAACGCGGCGGCGACAATGCCGGCCCGACGCGCGAGGGCCGGGCGGCCGGCGAAATGAGAAGTCATCATGACGCTGTCCTTGGAAAGAGATGGTCCGCCAGCGGGCGAACGGCGCGGACTTGTCACCCAACAACCATGGCTTTGCAATGGCGGACTATCGCGTAGGTTTAACGTTGGCGTGAGGACGCATCGTCCCGAATGGTGGAGCCGGTTTTTTCGATCGGATCGCGTGCACGTGCGCCATCGGGAAGGCACTGATTTGGAACGACTAACGACGTTCGTAAGCCGGCAAGCCCGTTTGCGGGCCGCCGATTGACAACATTCCGACCCACTCCTATGTCTCGAATATCTCGGCCGTTTGCGTCGTTGCCGCGCCGGTCCGCGTCGAATTTGCCCGAAAAGTGCCGTTTTCCGGAGCGCCGGAGGGTGAACCGGCCGGCGGTGGAATGATACAAACGCCTTGCCTCTGTCTAGGAGCTTCCCATGATCGGTGCCGTTGCCCGCAAGCTGTTCGGCTCCGCCAATGAACGGCGGATTCGCAGCTATCTGCCGCGGGTGGCGCAAATCAACGCCATCGAGAAGGAGCTGGAGGCGCTGTCCGACGAGGACCTCAAGGCGCGCTCCGCCGAGTTCAAGAAGCAGATCGCCGAGGGCGCTTCGCTCGACGACATCCTGGTGCCGGCCTTCGCCACCTGCCGCGAGGCTGCCAAGCGCACGCTCGGCCAGCGCCATTTCGACGTGCAGTTGATCGGCGGCATGATCCTGCACGAAGGCCGGATCGCCGAGATGAAGACCGGCGAAGGCAAGACCCTGGTCGCCACCCTGGCGGTCTATCTCAATGCGCTGGCCGGTCGCGGCGTGCACGTGGTCACCGTCAACGACTACCTGGCCAGCCGCGACGCCGAATGGATGGGCCAGATCTATGGCTTCCTCGGGCTCACCGTCGGCACCATCGTGCACGGGCTCGACGACGAGGAGCGCAAGAAGGCTTACGACTGCGACGTCACCTACGGCACCAACAACGAGCTCGGCTTCGACTATCTGCGCGACAACATGAAGTACCGCATGGAGGACATGGTCCAGCGCGGTCACATCTACGCCATCGTCGACGAGGTCGACAGCATCCTGGTCGACGAAGCGCGCACGCCGCTGATCATCTCCGGTCCGCTCGACGACCGCTCCGAATTCTACAACACCATCGATAGCTACATCCCGCTGCTCGACAAGACCGACTACGAGGTCGACGAGAAGCAGCGCACGGTGACGCTGACCGAAGCCGGCATGGAGAAGCTCGAGCAGCGGCTACGCGCCGCCAACGAGCTCAAGGGCCAATCGCTCTACGACGTCGAGAACGTCTCGGTCGTGCACCACGTCAACCAGGCGCTGCGCGCCCACAAGCTGTTCCAGCGCGACAAGGACTACATCGTGCGCAACGGCGAGGTGGTGATCATCGACGAATTCACCGGCCGCATGATGCCGGGCCGGCGCTATTCGGAAGGGCTGCATCAGGCGCTCGAGGCCAAAGAGCACCAGCCGATCCAGCCGGAGAACCAGACGCTCGCCTCCATCACCTTCCAGAACTACTTCCGCATGTACGAGAAGCTCGCCGGCATGACCGGCACGGCGGTGACGGAAGCCGACGAATTCTTCGACATCTACAAGCTCGAAGTGCTGGAAGTGCCGACCAACATGCCGCTCATCCGCGCCGATGACGACGACGAGGTCTATCGCACCGCCAAGGAGAAGTACCGTTCGATCATCACCTTGATCGAGGACTGCAAGAAGCGCGGCCAGCCGGTGCTGGTCGGCACCACCTCGATCGAGAAATCCGAGCAGCTCGCCGACATGCTGCGCGACGCCGGTTGGGAATCGCACGATTTTTCCGATCCCAATGCCTTCGCCGCGCTCTACTCGGGCGACGACGGCGCCACCAAGACCAAGGTGTTCGCGATTTTGAACGCCCGTTATCACGAGCAGGAAGCCTTCATCGTCAGCCAAGCGGGCGTGCCCGGCGCCATCACCATCGCCACCAACATGGCCGGCCGCGGCACCGACATTCAGCTTGGCGGCAATGCCGACATGCGCATCCGCCAGGAGCTCGCCGACATCGAGGATCCGCGCGCGCGGGAGAAGGATCCGCGCGCCGATACCATTCGCTCCCAGGTCGCGCGGCTGAAGGAAAAGGCGCTCGGCGCCGGCGGGCTGTTCGTGCTCGGCACCGAGCGGCACGAGAGCCGGCGCATCGACAACCAGTTGCGCGGCCGTTCCGGCCGCCAGGGCGACCCCGGCCATTCCAAGTTCTTCCTGTCGCTGGAAGACGATTTGATGCGCATCTTCGGCACCGACAAGCTCGACGGCATGCTGCAGAAGCTCGGTCTCAAGGAGAACGAGGCGATCGTCCATCCCTGGATCAACAAGGCGCTGGAGAAGGCGCAGCAGAAGGTCGAGGCGCGCAACTTCGACATCCGCAAGAACCTGCTCAAATACGACGACGTGATGAACGACCAGCGCAAGGTCATCTTCGAGCAGCGGCTCGAATTGATGCAGGACGAAGCGGTCGACGAAACGATCGCCGACATGCGCCATGCGATGATCGAGGAACTGGTCACCAAGCACATTCCGCCCAATGCCTATGCCGAGCAATGGGACATCGCCGGCCTCGACAAGGCACTGCGCGAGGCGCTCACGCTCGAACTGCCGGTGCAGGACTGGGCCAAGGAAGAAGGCATCGCGGACGAGGAAATGCGCGAGCGCATCGAGCGCCGCGCCGACGAGTTCATGGCGGGCAAGGTGGCCAAATGGGGCCCCGACGTCATGCGCTATGTCGAGAAGTCGCTCCTGCTGCAGACGCTCGACCATCTCTGGCGCGAGCATCTGGTCATGCTCGAGCATCTGCGTCAGGTGATCGGCCTGCGCGGTTACGGCCAGCGCGATCCGCTCAACGAATACAAGGCGGAAGCCTTCAGCCTGTTCGAGGCGATGGTGGCGCAACTGCGCGAGGCGGTCACCGCGCAGTTGATGCGCGTCGAGATCGTGCAGCAGCCGCCTGAGGAGCCGCCGCCCGAGCAGCTACCCTACATGGAAGCGCACAAGGTCGATCCGCTCACCGGCGAGGACGAGATGGCGTTGGCGCCGGCGCCGCTGGCGCCGGCCCTGGTCGGCAACGGCAGCGGCGCGCAGGCCGAGCGCAATCCGAGCGATCCGACGACCTGGGGCAAAGTCGGCCGCAACGAGCCGTGCCCCTGCGGCTCCGGCAAGAAGTTCAAGCACTGCCACGGCAAGTTCGCGTAGGCGTCGCAACACACCCGTCGTCAAGCCCGGCAATGACAGCGAAGAGATCTGCGCGCTGTCGCGCCGTTACTTCGGGCGGATTAATTGCTGCGCCAGCCTCTTGCGAAGCTTCCGGTCCCGCTTCAAATGCCATTCGCGGCTCATGGCTTCCCGCCGCGTCGCGAACCATTCCGAATGCAACAGCACCCACGAGCGCCCGCGCGTCGTGCGCGCGCCGTTGCCTGAATTGTGCTGGCGCAGACGCCGCGCGACGTCGTTGGTCCAGCCGACATAGGTCAGATGGCGCGTCTTCGTGCGGGTGCCGAGAACGTAGACGAAGCAGTCCATGCGCCGCTTTTAGCGGGCAAGCGCTAACGTTGCATTGACGGGCGGGAAATCGGCGCCGCGCAAGCTCAGCGGCTTGCGAACGAACCGACCGGCACAACCGGCGCGGCGCCGGTGAGCAGATGTTTGGGGCTTGCCGGCGGTGCCGCAGAGGCGGTCATTGTTTTGGGTGCCGGCGCGTGCGGCGGCGCGTGCTTGGCGGCTTGCTTTGCCGGCTTCGGCTTGGCGGCATGGCTCGCGGTCGCCACCGGCGCAGCCGGGTGGCGCGGCTGCGGATGCGCCGTCGCCCGCACGGACGCGGCGCGATAGCTCGCGTGTCGCGGCCTGGCGGAGGCGGATGCCCCGGTGCTGCGCGAGCCTACGGTACCGGTGCGGGCCGGCTCGTCTTCCGACTTCGAGCCGTTGAACAGATTGCCAAACAGGCTCGCAATGTTGATCGGATGGGATGCCGCACCTTCCTTCGACTGCGGCGCCGGCTCGGGCATCGGCACCCGCGCCAACCGCACCGGCCTGCTGGTCCTTGCCTTCGGGGCGCTCGCGACCGCCGTTGGCTGGCTGGCCGCGGCCGGCATCACGACGGTGCTGCGGGGGGCGCGGCCGTTGGGTGTGCGCGGCAGCGAGCCGGGTGCGACCGCGACTTCGATGACATGACCTTTGCCGTCGGACACCTGCCGCGTCGCCAGCGTGAGGCGCGACGCGAACACCGGGTTCATGCCGCCGTCGCCGACATGGGGCGACGCCGTCCTGACGCCGTCGGCGATATATTCGGCCATCCTGACCTGCTCATGCCGCCGGTGATCGAGCACCGCGTCGGCCACCGCCGGGTCGAGCCGGTAGACCGGGCACTTGCCGCTCGGGCTGAAATTCAGCGGCTGAGACGAACCTTCCGGGGCGGCGGCATCGAACACATAGCGCTTCTCGCACACCGCGACCTTGGGCTCCTGATGGGTCGCCTCGAAACTGTCGTAGCCTTCCTTCAGCATCTTCCAGAACGCGAAGTTCGGATTGTTGCGATGCTTGGCCATGTTCAGCGCGGTCATGCGGAACGGAAAGGCCTCGAACTGGAATTCTCTCTGTCCGCCGAAGAAGGCGTCGCGCGCCAGCGCGTAGATTTCCTGGATCTGCTCGTCGGTCATGGCGTAGCAGCCGCGCGAAGAGCAGTCGCCGTGCACCATCAGCTCGGAGCCGGTGCGGCCCCAGGCGCGGTCATAGGCATTGGGATAGCCGGTGTTGAAGGCCAAGTAGTAATCGGAATTCGGATTCATCTGCCCGCGGGTGATGGTGTAGAAGCCCTCGGGCGCCTGACGGTCGCCTTGCTTCTTCTTCGGGCCAAGATCGCCCGACCAGCGGCAGACCGGATAGGTCTTCAGCAGCGCGAATTGCCCGGATTGATTCTTCTTCCAGACCTCCAGCTCGGCTTCTTCCTTGAAGATGCGGACGAGGATCGGCGAATCCTTGTCCATTTGCTTATTGGCGATCTCCTCCACCATCTTGTCGGACAAGGGCGCCATCGCGCGGCCGGTGGTCGGGATGGTGTCGGGATTGCAGGCGGCAAGCGCAAGCCCGGCGGCAACGGCCGCGGGCGCCAGCAGCGCGCGTACCAAGGGACGGCGGCTCAAACCCTTAACTCCCCGACGAGGGTGGGAACCCTCAATTGATACATCGTTATCCATAAGATGTGGCATCTGCAAGGCAATCGCGACTCACCGGTGATAGTGCTAACCCCATGGTAAACCGCGCGTAAACCTTGCCTGCCGGCGGCGCTGGCCGGGGTGGCGCAAGGGGCAGGATTGCGCGCTTAATCGAGCGCGCGGCCCATTTTCAGGAACTTTTCGCGGCGCTGGCGGCGCACGGTATCGCGGTCGAGGGCGCCCAGTTCGGCCAGCGCGCCGGCGACGGCGTCGCCGATGGCGGCGATGGCGGCGGCGGCATCACGATGCGCGCCCCCCGTCGGCTCCCCCACCACGGTGTCGATCACGCCGAATCGCACCATGTCCTGGGCGGTGATCTTCATGTTGGTCGCCGCCTCCTGCGCCTTGGTGGTATCGCGCCACAGGATGGAGGCGGCGCCTTCCGGCGAGATCACGCTGTAGATCGCGTGCTCCAGCATCAGGACGCGGTTGGCGGTGGCGATCGCGATGGCGCCGCCCGAGCCGCCTTCGCCGAGAATCACCGCCACGTTCGGCACCCCGAGCGAGAGGCAGACGTCGGTCGAGCGCGCGATCGCTTCGGCCTGGCCGCGCTCCTCGGCGCCGATGCCGGGATAGGCCCCGGCGGTGTCGACCAGCGTGACGACGGGGATGTCGAAGCGGTCGGCCATCTCCATCAGCCGCACCGCCTTGCGGTAGCCTTCCGGCATGGCCATGCCGAAATTGTGCTTGAGCCGGCTTTCGGTGTCGGAGCCTTTCTCGTGGCCGATGACGCAAACGCTGTCGCCGCGGAAACGGCCGAAGCCGCCGACGATGGCCGCGTCCTCGCCGAACTTGCGGTCGCCGGCGAGCGGCACGAACTCGGTGATCAGCCCGGCGATGGTATCGAGGCAATGCGGCCGCTGCGGATGGCGCGCGACTTGCGTCTTCTGCCACGGCGTGAGGTCGGCGTAGAGTTCCTGCAGCGCCAGCGCCGCCTTGACCTCGAGCCGGGAAATCTCCTCGCCGATGGCGACCGCGTCGCCGCTCTCGCCCATGGCGCGCAGTTCTTCGACCTTGGCCTCCAATTCGGCCACCGGCTTTTCGAAGTCGAGATAGCTGCGCATGGTGTCCTGGTCGCGTGCGTATCGAAATGACCTGACGTGGCGTGGCCCATAAGTCAAGAAAGCGGGAGCTTCCTTATCGGGCGGCCTTCAGCCTCTCTAATTCTTGCTCGACGGCTGTGAGCAGCGTTCCCAAGAACTCATGAACCGTCCGCCAAAGAACATCCACGCGAACGTCAAGATAGTCGTGGCGGTAAATGTTTCCGGCACCTGCCATCTGGCTCCATTTGATCTCTGGGTGCCGGCTCTTAATATCGTCTGAAAGGCGGCGCGAAGCTTCGGAGATAATTTCAAGACTGCGCGTCACCGCATAGACCGTTTTAAGGTCAGCTTGAAATTCCGGGAACGAGAGCCCGCCTACGAACTTCCGGGCCAGCGCAATGTTGCGCGCAATGTCGGACAATGGACCGAGATCCGAATTAGAACGCATAGATCGCGTCACGTGCGGCAGGTGCGCGAATATAGGGCTTCAGCGCGTCTCGATCGACCACATCGACCGGGACGGGAAACAGACTTTCGATGTAGTGCATCAATCCGGAATAGGCGAAAAGGTCCAGCGTGTTATCTGGAGCGAGTTCAATCAGAATATCCACGTCACTGTCTGGCTTTGCTTCGCCGCGCGCGAGCGATCCGAACAGCGCGGCATGGCGCACTCCGCGAGCGCGAAGGGTGTCCGCATTCTGTCGCAAAATGGCGATGGCATCTTCGCTTTTCATGACGCTAAGCTACCAGAAATCGTTGCTTTGTGCATCATGCAACGGTTAACGTCGAACGCGGCCCTTCTAGCTATCCCCCAGTGGATGCAGGTCGCGCACCAGCGCCTTCAGCCGCTCCTCCAGCACATGCGTGTAGATTTGCGTGGTGGAAATATCGGCGTGGCCGAGCAGCGTCTGCACGACGCGCAGGTCGGCGCCGTTGTGCAACAGATGGCTGGCGAAGGCGTGGCGCAGCACATGCGGCGAGAGACGCGCAGGCGCAATGCCGCAGGCCGCGCCCAGTGTCTTTAATTCGCGCGCGAAGTGCTGGCGCGTGAGATGGCCCTGCTCGCCGAAGGAAGGGTAAAGCCACTTCGGGGGCGCCGCGCCGGGCGCCTTGCCGATGAGCGCGAGATAATCGGCCATGGCGGTCTTGGCCGATTTGTTGAGCGGCACCAGCCGTTCCTTGCCGCCTTTGCCGCGCACCACCAGCATGCGTTGATCGCGCCGCGCGGCGGAGGCCGGCAGCGCCACCAGTTCGGACACGCGCAAGCCGGTGGCGTAGACGACTTCGATCAGGCAATTGAGACGCGCCGCGCGCAGACGAGCGGCGTGCGGCAACTTGACATCCTCGGCGGCGCGCCGCGCCGCGGCGAGCAGCTTGTCGACCTCGGCGATCGACAAGACCTTGGGCAGCGTGCGCCCGCGCTTGGGCCCTTCCAGCACGGCGGCGGGATCGTCGCTGCGTTTTCCTTCCGCGTAGAGGAAACGATAAAGCTGGCGCAGCGCCGACAGCCGCCGCGCCACCGAACTGGGCTTGAAGCCGCGTTTGGCGAGCGAGGCAAGATAGCGGCGCAGGTCGTCGGTCGTCGCCTTGGCGATGCCGCGGGACCCGAGATGCTCGGTCAGATCGGCGAGGTCGCGCCCGTAAGCCTCGAGCGTGTTCGCGCCGGCGCCGCGCTCGGCCGCCAGCATGTCGAGGAACAAGGCGATCAGCGCGGCGTCGCCGCGTGCGCCGGCTGGTTTCGCTGAGGCTGCCCGGCGGGCCATCGGCATGCCCGTTTCGGCGTTACGGCTGTTGCTTGACGAAACGGTCGGGCGGAACGGTCACGACGATCTCGCGCGGCGAATAGCGCACGAAATTCGCGAGCGAGAACACGGCGCCATAGCCCAGCACGCCGAGCAGGCCGACGGTGATCAGGAATCGAAACAGGCTCGGCATCGTCGAAATCCGCCTAAATCCCGCGTGCTGGGGCGCGATGACCGCGACAACGACCACGTTCCTTAACCGCTGACAAGGCCCGCCATCGCGCGGCGCGCGATTGCTGGTATAAGGAACCACTGCGTCGTTTGGATGAGATTACCATGGCCGGCAGCGCCATTCAAAAGACTACCGAAAGCGGGCAAGACCCGGCCAACGCGCCGGCGCTGGTGCGCGCGCTGGGCCGGCGCTCCATCGTGCTGGTCGGCATGATGGGGGCCGGCAAGTCGTCGGTCGGCCGCCGGCTGTCGAGCCGGCTCGGCATCCCCTTCGTCGACGCCGACAGCGAGATCGAAGCCGCCGCTGGCATGACCATTCCGGAGATTTTCGAGACCCACGGCGAGCCCTATTTCCGCGCCGGCGAGGCGCGGGTGATCGCGCGGTTGCTCGACGGCGGTCCGCAGGTGCTGGCGACCGGCGGCGGCTCCGTCATGAACCAGCAAACCCGCGACTTGATCCGCATCAAAGGCATTTCGGTCTGGCTGAAGGCCGATGTCGAGGTGCTGCTGCGCCGTACCAAGCGGCGCAACGACCGTCCGCTGGCCGAGAAGATCAAGGACCTGATGCCGTTGCGCGAGCCGCTCTATGCGCAAGCTGACATCGTGGTGCAGTCGCGCGACGAGCCGCACGACATCATCGTCGATGAGATCGTCGCCGCGCTGCCGCAGCATCTCGAGGTCGCGGCGGAGAAACCGTCATGACCGCGCAGCCGCGCATCTCCGAGCCGATCGTGGTGCCGGTGGCGCTGGGCGCGCGCGCTTACGACATCGTCATTGGCCGCGGATTGCTCGCCTCGCTCGGCACGCGCGTTAAGGCACTGCGCGCGGGCGCCAAGATCGCGATCGTCAGCGACGCGACCGTCGCTCAGCATCATCTCTCTGCCACCGAGGCCGCGCTCAAGTCGGCCGGCATCGAGAGCGCGGCCATCGTTGTGCCGCCGGGCGAGGCGTCCAAGTGCTACGCCACCTTCGAGACCGTGTGCGAACAGGTGATCGCGGCGCGCATCGAGCGCGGCGATCTTGTGCTCGCGCTCGGCGGCGGCGTGATCGGCGATCTCGCCGGCTTCGCGGCGGCTTGCGTGCGGCGCGGCATCGACTTCGTGCAGGCGCCGACCACGCTGCTGGCGCAAGTCGACTCCTCGGTCGGCGGCAAGACCGGCATCGATTCGCCGCAAGGCAAGAACCTGATCGGCGCCTTCCACCAGCCGATCCTGGTTGTTGCCGACACCGCGCTGCTCGACACGTTGTCGAAACGCGAATTTCGCGCCGGCTATGCCGAAGTCGCCAAATACGGCTTGCTCGGCGACGCCGCCTTCTTCGCCTGGCTGGAGGCGAATTGGCAGGACATGTTTTCCGGCGGCCGCGCGCGCGAGCACGCCATCGCCGTCTGCTGCCGCGCCAAGGCGGCAATCGTCGCGCGCGACGAGCGCGAGACCGGCGAGCGCGCGCTGCTCAATCTCGGCCACACTTTCGGCCACGCGCTGGAAGCCGCTTGCGGCTTCTCCGAGCGGCTCAAGCACGGCGAGGCGATATCGCTCGGCATGGTGCTGGCTTTCGAGTTCTCCGCCCGCAAAGGCCTCGCCGGCGCCGGCGAGGCGGCGCGCGCGCGCGCGCATCTTGCGGCGGTCGGCCTGCCTACCCACATGAAAGACGTCCCCGGAGGCGCTCCGCCCGTCGATCAACTGATGGGCCTGATCGCCCAGGACAAGAAAGTGAAACGCGGCAAGCTCACCTTCATTCTCGTGCGCGGCATCGGTCAGGCGTTCATCGAGCATGACGTCGACGCCGCCGAAGTGCGCGCGTTTCTTGCCGAAAAACTCGCTAGCGCGTGATCCCGAAAAGTGGGCACCGGATTTCGGATAAAGTTACGCGCCCGGAATAGCCGATGACTGCGAACGACTGGCTGTCTCTGATCATTGTGCTGATCTGCCTCTTGCTCTCGGCGTTCTTCGCCGGCAGCGAAACGGCGCTCACGGCGTCGTCGCGCGCCAGCATGGCGCGGCTGGAGAAGCAGGGCAGCATGCGCGCGGCCCTCGTCAATCGCCTGCTGGCCAGCCGCGAGCGGCTGATCGGCGCGCTGCTGCTCGGCAACAACGCGGTCAACATCGCCGCCTCGGCGCTGGCGACCGGCGTGCTGCTCGCCTGGTTCGGCAAGGCCGGCGTCGTTTATGCCACCATCGTCATGACCGTCGTGGTGGTGGTGTTCTCCGAAGTGCTGCCGAAGACCGCCGCGTTCAACGCGCCCGACCGCTTCGCGCTCATCGTGGCGCGGCCGATGTCGGTGATCGTCAAGCTGCTCGGCCCGGTGCTGATGGGCATCGAGGCGCTGGTGCGCTGGCTGCTCAAGCTCTTCGGCATGCATGTCGGCGAGGATCACGACGTCTTGTCGGCGCGCGAGGAATTGCGCGGCGCCGTCGATCTGCTGCATCGCGAGGGCGGCGTGGAGAAGCTCGACGTTGCTATGTTTGGCGGCGTGCTCGATCTGCGCGATCTGGCGGTGTCCGACGTGATGATCCACCGCACCAACATGATCACGCTCGACGCCGACGATAAGCCGGAGGAGGTGGTCAACGCGGTGATCGCCTCGCCGGTGACCCGCATTCCGCTCTGGCGCGGCAACCCGGAGAACATCATCGGCATCCTGCACGTCAAGGATCTGCTGCGCGCGCTGCACGCCGTCGACGGCGCCGCCGCCAAGGTCGACATCGTTGCCCTGTTGTCGCCGCCGTGGTTCGTGCCCGACACGCGACCGGTGTCGGAGCAGCTCAAGGCCTTCCGCCGCCGCAAGACGCCGTTCGCGCTGGTGGTCGACGAATACGGCGAGGTCGAAGGCCTGGTGACGCTGGAAGACATTCTCGAGGAGATCGTCGGCGATATCACCGACGAGCACGACGTCGCCATTCCGGGCGTGCGGCGCCAGCCCGACGGCTCGGTCAATGTCGACGGCGCGGTGTCGATCCGCGATCTCAACCGCGTCATGGACTGGAATTTGCCGGACGAGGAGGCGACCACCATCGCCGGCCTGGTGATCCACGAGGCGCGCTCGATTCCCGAAGTGGGGCAGAGCTTCACCTTCCACGGCTTCCGCTTCCGCGTGCTGCGGCGCGCGCGCAACCGCATCACCGCGCTGCGCATCCAGCCGCTACCGCGCAAGGCGAAGGCCGGGTAGGGAGCAGGATTACAATGCCGTCATGGCCGGAAAAGCCCGGCCATGATGCACCACCAGACTAGGCGCTTTCGTCCGGCGCCGATGCATGGATGGCGAGCGCGTGCACGCCGCCGGCCAATTGGTCCGATAGTTTTCCGTTAATCATGCGGTGCCGCTCCAGCCGGGTCTTTCCTTTGAACGCCTCCGACACGATATAGACCCTGAAATGGGTTTGCCCGCCCGGGCGGTGTCCGGCATGGCCTTCGTGCTGGTGCAATTCGTCGACCACCTTGAGGCTTTGCGGCGCGAAAGCCTCGGTCAACTTCTTCGTGATGAGATCGGCGGTTTCCATGCCGTGCCAATTAGGCAACGGCGGTGCGCGGGTCAATGGTTGCTTCGTGGCGGAATCGCGCTCGCGCAACAAAGTCAAGTCTTGAAGGCGTCATCGGCACAAGCGCATAATGTTCGGTCATGAAATTCAACTCGCCCCTTTTTGATCGCATCCGGGTCAAGCCGGAGAAGGACCGCCGACCGAAGACGCCCGGTCCGGCTTGCCAATGGGCCGGCTGCCAGGAGCAGGCCACCCATCGCGCGCCCAAGGGCCGCCAGCACGAGAAGGAATACTGGCGCTTCTGTCTCGCCCACGTGCGCGAATACAATCAGTCCTACAATTTTTTCGCCGGCATGAACGACGCCGCGGTGATGGCCTTCCAGAAGGATGCGCTCACCGGCCATCGCCCGACCTGGAAGATGGGCACCGGCAAAAGCACGCCGCGCTCGGATTTCCGCGCTTTCGGCTCGGGTGGCGACCCGTTCGATTTGTTCGGTGAGGGCGTCCGCGCCGAGCAGAAGGCGCGCGCGGAAACGCGCCCGGTGCGCAACGCCGAACGCAAGGCGCTCGATACGCTCGGCCTCGAGGTCGGCGCCACCGCGCACCAGGTGAAGATGCGCTTCAAGGAGCTGGTCAAGCGCCACCATCCCGACGCCAATGGCGGCGACCGCTCGACCGAGGACCGTCTGGTCGAGATCATTCAATCGTATAATTATTTGAAGTCGGTCGGGTTTGCTTGAGACGCACGGCTATTCGCACGTGCTGCTCACACGCCATCGTGTCGGCAAGTACCCGAAGCCGTAGCAGCGCCATAAAATTTGCGTTTCGCCGACGGTTCCAGTCGTATCGGGATGCTTAGAGCAATCGATCGCGCGCCGGATCAAATGCGCCCGGACGGTCTTTATCGATAATCCCGAGGCACTTTTGCGCATCCTCGGGCATGTTCGGCACGTGCACCGACCGGCCCATGAACGTGACCCAGGGCTTCTCGGCAGCCGGCTGAAGCTGAGCGAAATTCCAGAACTGTCGCTCGCTCATCTCAATTTCTGTTACTTCGTTGTCGAGAACCCAATTACGGAGCATGCTTAACCTGGATTGCTCGGCGTCGATGAACAACTTTTCCGGCAATGCTTTTCTCACAGCGGAGATCCCTTGCCTGTTTGAGCGGATGTGTTGTTGAACGATGCGCGTTTCGCCGTTCAACTGCATAACGTCCCAAATAGCATCGCACGTCACATGTTAAGAACTCGTCTGTTAACTTCAGACCATTGGGCGAGTTAAAATTGGGCGGAGGTTGCCCCTAGCGCGGCGGATCTCCAATAGCCATATGAGGTAAATGAGCGCAGAAGAACCAAGATTGATTGTTAGGAAAGCACCGTGCGCACCCGTACTGGTCCGCATGGGCGATTTTTGAAGGCACCCCATCCGAAGAAATTTTCGAGGGGGCTTCTCAGGAAGAAGCGTCAAACTGGATTAATTTGCACGGTCAAGGCTGGCTTGAAGAACGCAGGCGAAAACGCAATTCCTGAACGCCGCAAGTCTCTGCGGACGTAAACGCTTGCCAATTAGACCGCCGTGTCTATGACGGACACCTCTACCCCCATCCCCTGAAAGGCATCGGTCATGCCGACAAAGCTGCCAGACACCGGTATGGCCTGATGGATATCGCGTGCAACCGCAACGGGGATCAAGTTGATGCCGCCGACACTGCGATTTGTCGGATCGAAGGTGATCCAGCCGGCGCCCG
Source organism: uncultured Alphaproteobacteria bacterium (assembly GCA_963727555.1). Lineage (GTDB taxonomy): Bacteria > Pseudomonadota > Alphaproteobacteria > Rhizobiales > Xanthobacteraceae > Pseudolabrys. Next base: position 317,799 of record CAVSGT010000003.1, read on the forward strand.
GAACGTAGACTTCCGCCCAGGCATGGGTCGAGCCTGCGCCGGTCGAACCCACACGATCCTGGTTCGGATTGTGGAGATAGCCGGAGACGACCCGCGCGCCGAAACCAAGACTGCGCGCCGCTTCGGCAAACAGCACGGCAAAATCCCGGCACGAGCCCCAGCCGCGATCGAGCGTCTGGATCGGCGACTGGGTGCCCTCGACCTCGCGGCTCTGATAGCTGATCCGCCCCGCGACGCCGAAGCTGAAATCCTTGAGCAGAGACAGCGTATCGGTCGGGTTGCTGCGGATGAAGCCTCGCGCCCAGGTCACGCAATCGCCCTGCCTGATCCGGATATTGCTGGATCGTCAGTGCGCCGAGGTCGGTCCACTCGTCGTCGGAATAGCGGAACGGGTACGAAATGGCCGATGCGGCAACGTCGAATATCGGCCAAGGCTCGGCGTTGAGCAGGATATCCGCTACGCTATCGACCACAAGCATGTCGGTCATGCTCGCAAACGTAGCCATGGCGACGGCATTGCCGAAGACATCATGTGCCCAAGTCACTGCCGCGACTGGCGTGATCGCCAAAGTGTGCGACATCAGCCGAAGGTCGCGGCTCTCGCGCGGGCGCAGCATCAAGCGGTGTGGCCCGAGGCTCACCGGTTGACGGAAGCGGTAGACGGTCTTGTGCTGGATTTTAAGTGCGCTCATCGGCAGTTCCAACAGGCAGGCGTGTGGGCCCGTCCGATCCTGGCGCGAACCCCAACACGTCGTGCGTCGGCCAGCACGATAGACTGAGATCGATGGCGGCGCAGCTATGGCTTCAGGCGAAAACGTCTATGCGAGAGCGTGAGCTCGCTTTCGGGAGCGACCCGCTCGTGCTTTTCGGCGATGCTCTTGATGCGGTAGCACGGGTCGCCGGGATCTCGGTCCGAGGCAGGAACGAGATGACGAATTTCGTAGGGGCCCGGGGCAGACGCTCGAAGCACCCTCGGCTTCGAGCTCGACGAGCTGGCCGATATTGAACTTATGAGCCACGAGACTCTCCTTTCGTCATATTGGGTTTGGAAACGCCGCCGGCGGGGTTCTCTTCGTCCTTGTGGTCATGCAGGAAGCGGGCAATCTGTCCTCGCAACGCGGCCGTTTGCAGCACGTCCCCCAGCGATCCTGCGGTATCGAACAGCTCGCGCTGCAGCTTCGTCGGGATCGTGTTCCACTGCATGATGACGGCCGCCCCGAGACATCGAAGGATATGCTCCTCGATCTCCGCGACCGTTCTGCGGTCGACCGGAGACTGCTGTTTCCGGCGACTTCGTCCTGCGGCGCGGATGTCTTGCGACTTGATGATTTTATCGAAATTGGCCGCAAGCCAGTCTTCGTTTTGCGCCAACGGGCTGAAGCTTTCCTCCGATCGCTGAAGCTCGCGGATTTCGCTCGGCACGTCGGTATGTTTGAGCGATTCGGCGCTTTCCGCCGCTTTTGCGCGAAATTGCTCTGCCGTGAACATGGGAAGCTCCCTCCGTGACACGCCGCGAGCGATCTCCCGCTCGACGGTGCCGTAATGTCTGCTTGTTGGACGTGCTGACCGTATATGGCGACGATCAAGTCGAATTGCGACGACTATTACGCGATCTTCCCGGAATTGGCCGGTCATCGGCCGATTTGCGGCTGATTTGCTCGCCCGGGCGCGACGTAGCCGATCTTTATTTCAAGACAGACGATCGCCTGCCCCTGTGGTTACCGCAATTCATCACCATGTAAGGTTGATAGTTTGAATGATGCACATTCAAATGATGTTTCATCGATATTTTGGAGATTACGCTCATGAACGCTCAAACCACGAATACCGCTCCGGCAGGCACCGGAAATTCCGCCGAGAACAAGCAGATCCTTCTCAAGGACATCGGCGCCAAGTGGAGCAAGTTCTCCGAGCAGGAGCTCGGCGCGCTCAAGAACCGGGACGACCTCGTCACCCAGGTCGTCGCCAAGTACAGCATGGACAAGACGCAGGCGCAGCGCGATGTCGATGCCGTGATGAAGGGCCGCCAGATCTGATCTGGACGCAACGAGCGCGAGGCCGCCCATTGGCGGCCTCGTCGTTTTCCGTAGTTTTTCTGGAGGGCCTAAAATGACGCAATGGTTCGTGCCACCGACCGTCGTGACGATCGCGATGGCGGTATTGCTTGTCGCGCTGACGTTCTACCGGCAATTCATCGGTGCCTGAACGGGAAGCGCCAGCCCCGTCCGTCCCTTGATCGTGATCGCAATATCCTCGACTTTTCGCAAATAAAGGCGCATGGTTGCGCCTACAAGACGCCGTGGCTAAGGCGTCTCGGCGTTCGCGCCAACTTAATGAAAATTTGCGCTGCCTTGCCCCTGCTCGAAAGCGGGGCGAAAGGTTCACATGTTAACTTCGACGCTGTCGAAGGAAGCACCGTTCGTCGATATCCAAGACGGAATTGAACTCGCGCAGGCCATCGTCGATACCGTGCGCGATCCGCTGGTGGTGCTCGACCAGGATTTCCGCGTCATCGCCGCCGAGCCGGTCCTTCTACAAGACCTTTCGGCTCGTGCGCGAAGATGTTCGCGGCCAACTGCTTTATGAGATCGACGGCGGTCAATGGGACATCCCGGAGCTTCGCGATCTTTTGGAAACGATCGCAAAAGATCAGGCGACGATCGAAGGATATGAGGTCGAGCGCGAGTTCCCCGCGATCGGGCATCGCGTCATGCTGCTCAACGCGCGCAAGGTTTTCTACGAGAAGGGCACCCACACCACCATCCTGCTGGCATTCGAGGACATTACCGACCGGCGCGCCATAGAGCGGCAGGTGCAGGAGTTGCTGCGGGAAAAGGACATGCTGTTGGAGGAGATGGCAGCACCGTGTCGCCAACAGCCTGCAGATCATCGCCAGCATCCTCCTCATCAAGGCGCGAACCGTGCAGTCGGAAGAGACGCGGCTGCAATTGGAGGACGCGCATCAGCGGGTTTTGTCGGTCGCCGCCGTTCAACAGCATCTGCATGTCTCCGGCTGGAAACAAGCCGATCGAGATCGGCAATTACCTGACCAAGCTGTGCGAAACATTGGCGCAATCGATGATCGGCGACAGCCGGCCGATCTCGCTCAAGGTCGAGGCCGATGCCGGCACCGCGTCTCGCGCGACGCCGTGAGCATCGGACTGATCGTCACCGAATTGGTGATGAACGCATTGAAGCATGCATTCCCCGACGAGAAGCCGGACGCGGCGATCGTCGTTTCCTATAAAGTCGCGGGAACCGACTGGAAGCTGACGGTTTCCGACAACGGGATCGGCAAGCCCGACGTGAGCGCCGGCGACACCAAGCCCGGGCTCGGCACCAGTCTTGTCAAGGCACTGACGAGACAGCTTGACGCTGTCGTGGAGATCGCCAGCGATCACGCGGCACGGCCGTATCCATCACGCACGCGACCTTCAAAGCGAAACCGTCCAAGGCGGACGCAATGCTGCCGGCCTGAACGCGGCAGCCTGGAAAGAACCCCGATGCTCACGCGAACGCACCGCGAAACCGTAACATTTCAATAGCCCTTTCTCGCTCGAAGGTGTCGGCCGGCTGTTGCCCGCCGGCAGTTATGAAGTCGTGACCGACGAAGAGCTGATCGAGGGATTGTCGTTTCCCGTCTATCGCCGTGTCGCGACGACGATGCTGGTGCCGGCGCAGTCTTGCCCGGGCTCGGTCGAAATGCTGACCGTCGATCCGCCCAGCCTCGCGGCGGCCATAGAGCGCGACGCAGCGGCCACCCCGACAAGACCGGCGCGTGCCCGGCAAAGGTGCAGTGATGTGGTTCCCATGGCTGCCGCAAAACCGAAAGGCCACGAATATGGCGATCAATTTTCCCAACAGCAGCCGCAGCTACGATGCGACGCGGCGCGCGGTCCACTTCTGGGGACTACGACCGCTCCATGGAGAGCTCGTTCTTCGTGACGGCGGACGCCCTCAACCAGATGCAGCCGAACTTGCGGCCCGACGCGGTCGATCTGCTGCGGGCGTTCGACAACAACCGCGACCGCATCTACGCGATCGCCGCCAAGGTCTACGCGCGTGGGCGCCGCGGCTCCTACGATCTCGTCGCGGCCGATGTTTGATGGCGCGGACGCGTCACGAAGAAGGAAAAGACAACAAAGGAACGAGCTATGAAGCTGAAGATCAAAGAAACCGGTAAACATGCGTGCCAACGCGAGGCCGACGAAGGCTATGTGCTGACGGTGGATGGCAAGCTGAAGGCGCGCTACGAAACGAGCAAGGATGCCGCGGCGAAGGCGCAAACTGAAGCAGCGTTTCCCGGTGATTAGGTGTTGAGAAGGTGTATTTTGGTGGAGTTGTAAGAGAAATAGGGGGATGGATGTTTAGCAGGGATATGATAGAATGTGAAGAGGTGTATGTAAGAAATAATTAGGTAAATATGAAGATAAAAGAAGAGAGAGATGGAAATTATTGTTTGTGAGGAGGAGGTGAAGCAAAGCAGTAGAAAGAAAATTAGTGATGTTATTTGCGCTAAGGTGTGGTGGATGTGATGTGTTATTATAGATGTATAATTATTGTTATATTAGTGGTGGAAATATTAGCGTTAATATATTTGTTGAATAGAATAGCTAATAGAGATAAGAAGGTTGCGCTTTATGGTGGGTTTGAAATGAATTGATATGCTGCTGAAGTTGGTAGCTGTGCTGAGAGCAGTGTTTTAGGTAAGCGGAAGGTGATGCTTTGCGGAGGGTTGTTTGTATGGTTTGTGGTGTTGCTGTGGTGCGATGGTTATGGTGAAGGTGATAAGCTGCATAAGGGTGGTGGTGGTAATTGATGATTGTTTGAATATTTTGTTGCTGGGATTTTGGAGCGTGAGGGCAACATGGATTAGTTGAATGTTTGTTAAGATGATACGCGTTAGCTGCGCGCTACCGCGCTCGGTACGGTTCGAATGAGCAAAAATATTATTTATGCTCGTCGGTTATTAAGTGTGGCGGCGATAGTTGTGGTGATGAGACGCGCCATGTCTGCGCGGCTAGGCAAAGCGGCTAAGAGGATGAAGCAAACTACGATCTATCCAATAATATAAATGTGCTGCTTTATCTGCTATGGACACAGATGACGGTAGCTATAAAAAAAAAATAAGCCGCGATATGCTCTGCCGCGCCACTGCACGGTCTCGATATTATTGAGACAGCGTCCTTCATAGCGAGAGCACCGCTGGCGGTGTCGCTGATGCTATGTTCGCAATTGGCGCTAAGCTCAATGCAAACAAGGCCGCCGGTACTAGGGTAAGTAGCGTTTAAAAAAAAAAAAAAAAAAAAAAAAAAAAAAAAAAAAAAAAAAAAAAAAAAAAAAAAAAAAAAAAAAAATTTTTTTTTATAAATTATCTACGTCCGCGAGGTTATTTATTAAAGTTGTTGGTTGAGTGTTGCGGCTGAGGTTCTTTCGATATCAGATTGCAAGCGGGCAACAGCCGACCTCACGAGACCCGCGTTTAGTGGTATTTCGATGAGTAAAAAGCAGCTCGGAAATTCGCGGGCGGCGCGCTCGACAGGCCTTCAGCCAGGGTAAACAATGAAGACTTTCAAGGCGTGAATTACGAAGAGGTCCAATTTTCAGTTGGGTCCTGCCAGAGGAGATAAAGACCATGTCACTGGGACTTATTCTCGTCATCATTCTTATCATCTTCTTGCTTGGCGGCTTCAGTGGCCGCTTCGGCGGCTACGGCTACGGTTACGGTCACGGCGGTGTCGGTGTCATCGGCATCATCCTGATCATCGTCGTCATTCTGATGCTGTATGGGGCGGCTATGATCTGATAGGCGGGATGTCGGATGAGCCGCCTTCGCCTGCATCCGGAAAACCACTTCGTCGGCCGCATCGGGTGGTTGAGAGCCGCGGTGCTCGGGGCCAACGACGGCATCATCTCGACTGCGAGCTTGATCGTCGGTGTTGCCGCGGCAGCTGCGACGCAGAGCGATGTCTTGATCGCGGGAATCGCAGGCCTGGTGGCCGGCGCCATGTCGATGGCGGCCGGCGAATACGTGTCGGTCAGTTCGCAATCCGACACCGAACAGGCGGATCTCGCGCGCGAACGCAAGGAGTTGAGCGAGAATCCCGATTAGGAGCTTGATGAGCTAGACGAAATTTACGTCAAACGCGGTGTCGATCAGGCTCTTGCACGGCAGGTGCCAAGCAGCTGATGGCGAAGGATGCCTTGACGGCGCACGCGCGCGATGAGCTGGGGATTTCGGAAATCACCACCGCGCGTCCCGTGCAAGCTGCACTGACGTCGGCGGCAACGTTTTCTGTGGGCGCGGCCATGCCCTTGCTGATGGTTATCGTATCGCCCGCCGGCGCGCTTGTCCCCATCGTGTCGGCTGCGTCTTTGGGCTTTCTCGCTCTTCTGGGTGCGATCGGGGCAAAAGCAGGTGGTGCAAACATTCTGCGCGCCACGGCCCGGGTGACATTCTGGGGCGCGTTGGCAATGGCTCTGACCGCCGGTATCGGGAAAATTGTTGGGCACGGTTGTCTGAAGGTTGGGCGCGACGTAAGAGATGCAAAGACAAGGTTCGTCTTCGTCAATGACAAATCCTCGAGAGTCTAGGGAGATATGAAGTGCCACTATGGCAGAGGTTGTTGATCACGCTCGTGACCATGCTGCTGACGAGTCTCGTCGCCGGACTTTTGTGGCGCTGGCTATTCAACACAGACATTCCGAGTTATCTGAGCGGGATTGTTGGCGGCGTTACGGCGGTGCCGGTGTGGGAGATTCTGAAAAGGATTCAAATACGGTGACGGCTTGACCCGGCTGGACATATGGCCATTTTCCCGCGTCTGGCCGTTAGCGGAAATCGATTTCACAACAAAAAAAGCGCGCCTCGCGGCGGGGTTGAGTTTGGGAAACTGGGGCACGAAGGCCCCATCAAGATGGTCGAGCGACAATGCGCACGTGTGGGTGACGCAAAGCCGGTCGGCTCTTAATCAATAATCTGCACGATGCGCCGCGTGCGCGGGTAGACCAGCACGGCATGATCGTTCACGTAAGCGTAGCGATAACAGACCACGTGGTACTCGCCGGGAATTTCGTAATAGGTGACGCCGCTTTGCGGCAGCGCGGCGACGACACGGAAATCATGTTCATAGCGATAAGACGGGTGCCGCTCGTGCACGACATATTCGCGAAAGCGCGGCGCCCGACGCAAGGGTGGGCCGACGAATGTCGGTGAGCGGATGTTGCCACGATAGCGCGATGGACGCGTGTGGCGCCTGCGCGCGCTTCGCGCGCGGCAAACGGGCCCGATGGTTACATGCCATCGCGTCGGCTAGTGGCGCAAAGCGGTCGTGGTGCAATCAAAGGAATTATGTGTGCTCATATTGTTGGGTTCTCCAACCATCTGGGGCTGGATATATGATAACGCACAAAGGCGGTTATTGTTCCCTGCCGATCGAATGAATTCGGCCGAGAGCGAGGTCGTTTTAGGCTAAAATTGGCAGAAGCAGATACAACGCGCGCCCTATCCCCGCTGGGCAGAAGGCGTGCTGACGGAATCAACGCTTAGATGCATCGACGATGAGTCATCGCGCTCTCATAAGATTACCCAAACCCAATTACCATGCGAACGACCCGCAGGACCTTCGCATTCAAACCCGCCTTTCTCGCTCGAGGGCGTTGGCCGAATTCGCGCCGCGCGCGTTTGACGGTGAGCTTCAAGCAACTGGTCCCGCGCCACCATCCCGACGCCAACGCCGGCGACCGTTCCAGCAAAGACCCGCCGATCTACGCTATCCTGTCCTACAACCCCTTGAAATCCGCAGGTTTAGGCTGATCGCGGAATAGCCGCCGAGCAACCCAGACCCGCCTTCCGCGCAGGGGCGGCCGTACCTATCTTATTGAAAACATTGATGGGGCTATTCGCGACGGCCGGGTTTTTCGGCGCGTTGCCGTCTGCTAAGTTGCCGCCCCTTCAGCCGGACGATACGAGTCGGGGCGTAAACAGGGCTTCGGGCGATGCGAAGCCACGGAGGATCAATGACTGCCGCAGTTGAAGAAGTCAGCCGGCCTGCCCGACATGAAAGTGTCGATCCGGCAGGTGTTCGGCATCGACAGCGACATGGAAGTGCCGGCCTATTCCGAAGGCCGACGAGCACGTGCCCGAACTCGATCCGGATTACCGGTTCGACCGGCCGACCACGCTCGCCATTCTCGCCGGCTTCGCCAAGAACCGCCGCGTCATCGTCACCGGCTATCACGGCACCGGCAAGTCGACCCATATCGAGCAGGTGGCGGCGCGGCTCAACTGGCCCTGCGTGCGCGTCAATCTCGACAGCCACATCAGCCGTATCGATCTGGTCGGCAAGGACGCCATCGTCATCAAGGACGGCCAGCAGATCACCGAATTCCGCGAAGGCATTCTGCCGTGGGCGCTGCAGAACAACGTCGCGCTCTGCTTCGACGAATACGACGCCGGCCGCCCGGACGTGATGTTCGTGATCCAGCGCGTGCTGGAAGCCTCCGGCCGCCTGACGCTGCTCGACCAGAACAAGGTGATCAAGCCGCATCCGTGCTTCCGCCTGTTCGCCACCGCCAATACGGTCGGCCTGGGCGACACCTCCGGCCTCTATCACGGCACCCAGCAGATCAACCAGGGCCAGATGGACCGCTGGTCGATCGTCACCACGCTCAACTATCTGCCGCACGACAACGAGGTCGAGATCGTGCTGGCCAAGGCCAAGCACTATCGCAACGAGCAGGGCCGCGACATCGTCAACAAGATGGTGCGCGTCGCCGACTTGACGCGCAACGCCTTCATGAACGGCGACATCTCGACCGTGATGAGCCCGCGCACGGTGATCACCTGGGCGGAGAACGCCGAGATCTTCAACGATATCGGCTTCGCCTTCCGGCTCACCTTCCTCAACAAGTGCGACGAGCTGGAGCGCCCGATCGTCGCCGAGTTCTATCAGCGCTGCTTCGGCGTCGGAACTGCCGGAAGTCGCGGTCAACGTGGCGCTGTCGTTGATGCCGTCCCGCCCCAGCGTGAGGCGGAGAGGTAAGACGGCCCATGGCCTCCAACATCAAAACCAGACCGCTCGGCGAAGGAAAGCCCGACCGAGCCGTTCAAGCGGGCGGTCACCGGCTGCCTGCGCGCGATCGCGCGCAAGCCGGAGCTGGAGGTCTCCTTCGCCGCCGAGCGCCCCGGCCTGATGGGCGGCAAGGTGCGGCTGCCGGAGCCGCCGCGCAAGCTCGGCAAGGCGGAAGCGGCCATCGTGCGCGGCCATGCCGACTTCATCGCGACTGCGCCTCGCCTGCCACGATCCGGCGGTGCATCGCCGCCTGCAGCCGGCCGGCCAGCAGGCGCGCGCGGTGTTCGAGGCGGTCGAGCAGGCGCGCGTCGAGGCGATCGGCGCGCGGCGCATGGACGGCGTCGCCAAGAACCTCACCGCCATGCTCGACGACCGCTTCCACCGCGGCAAGTTCGACGAGATCACCGAGCGCGCCGACGCGCCGATCGAGGAAGCGCTGGCGCTGATGGTGCGCGAGCGGCTGACCGGGCTGGCGCCGCCGGCGGCGGCCACGCAAGCTGGTCGAACTCTGGCGCCCGCTGATCGAGGAGCGCGCCGGCCGCGATCTCGACCGGCTGGAAGACGCTGCTCGAGGACCAGCGCCAGTTCGGCGACGCCGTGCACGACCTGCTCGACGCGCTCGAAATGGGCGACGACCGCTGCCGCGATTCCGACGAGGAGGACGAGGAAGGCGAGGAGGATCGCCGCAAGCAGGAATCCGGCGAGGACGGCGAGGCCGCCGACTCCGACGAGATGCAGCGCATGAGCATGGAGGACTACGCAGGTGTCCGCCGAGGACATGCCCGACGCCGCCGCCGAAGCGGTCGATGCGCCGACCGCCGACATGGCCGACGACACCGACATGGGCGACGCCGAAACGCCGGGCGAGCCGCAGCGGCCGCGCCAGTTCGGCGCCAACGAGCCGCGCGGGCCGGACTATCGCGCCTTCACCACCAAGTTCGACGAGATGATCGCGGCCGAGGAACTGTGCGAGCCGGAGGAGCTCGATCGGCTGCGCGGCTATCTCGACAAGCAGCTCTCGCATCTGCAGGGCGTGGTCGCGCGCCTCGCCAACCGTCTGCAGCGCCGGCTGATGGCGCAGCAGAACCGCTCCTGGGAATTCGACCTGGAGGAGGGCCAGCTCGATCCGGCGCGGCTGTCCCGCATCGTCGTCGATCCGCTGCATCCGCTCTCGTTCAAGGCCGAGAAGGACATGCAGTTCCGCGACACCGTGGTGACGCTGCTGCTCGACAATTCCGGCTCCATGCGCGGCCGTCCGATCACGGTCGCCGCCACCTGCGCCGACATCCTGGCGCGCACGCTCGAGCGCTGCGGCGTCAAGGTCGAGATCCTCGGCTTCACCACGCGCGCCTGGAAGGGCGGGCAGTCGCGCGAGCAATGGCTCACCGCCGGCAAGCCGGCCAATCCCGGCCGCCTCAACGACCTGCGCCACATCGTCTACAAGTCGGCCGACGCGCCCTGGCGGCGCGCGCGCAAGAATCTCGGCCTGATGATGCGCGAGGGCCTGCTCAAGGAGAACATCGACGGCGAGGCGCTCGACTGGGCGCACAAGCGGCTGTTGGGGCGTTCCGAGCAGCGCAAGATCCTGATGATGATCTCCGACGGCGCGCCGGTCGACGATTCCACGCTCTCGGTCAATCCCGGCAATTATCTCGAGCGCCATCTGCGCTGGGTGATCGAGGAGATCGAGACCCGCTCGCCGGTCGAATTGATCGCCATCGGCATCGGCCATGACGTCACGCGCTACTATCGCCGCGCCGTCACCATCGTCGACGCCGAGGAACTCGGCGGCGCCATGACCGACAAGCTCGCCGAGCTGTTCGAGGAGACCGCGCCGGCCGAGCGCCCGACGCGGCGCGCGCAGGAGGCGCGTTGCTTGACGCGCGGCTGTCATCGTCCGCAAAAGCGGACGATCCAGTACTTACAGTCGACGCTGTGAATACTGGATGCCCCGCTTTCGCGGGGCACGACACCGGAGAGTTTTCTGCTGTCGAGAGGCTCAGCCCGCGGTGGCGGCGGCCTTCTTCTTCGCGATCTGGCGCTTGAGATCGAGTATGCGCGGAGCGAGCTCCGCGTCCCGCGCCTTGAGCAGGAAGGCGTCGAGCCCGCCGCGATGGTCGACGGTCTTGAGTGCATTGGCCGACACCCGCACCCGCACCTTGCGGTTTAGTGCATCGGACATGAGCGTGACATTGACCAAATTCGGCAGGAACCGGCGCTTGGTCTTGATATTGGAATGGCTCACTTTGTGGCCGACCATGGGCCCCTTGCCGGTCAGCTCGCAGCGCCAGGACATGAGCGTTAATCCTTCAAAATCTGCCGGCGCCAAACCCCGCGCCGGTCTTAAATCCCGCTTCATTGGAAGACGGCGGGACGTATAGAGAGCATGGCAAAAACCGTCAAGGCGCGCCGGCGGGCGTCGCCGAACACGGATTCGACTTAATCGATCCCGACCTAACGGCGCTGAAACCCGGGATTTTGCCGCCTTGTGGCACGGTTCAGGTTGCCCGGGCGGTTCCGGCCCGCGGATGGCAATCGCTGCGGCCGGCGGTATACTGGCGCCGGCCGGCACCCGGGTGACATCTTCGCCCCGGTGTAGAGAGGATGACGTTTTTCGTGCGTGCAATCCTGCGCCTACTCAGCCTCATCCTGATGCTTGCCGGTGCGCTTCTCCTCGCCCCGACGCCCGTCCTCGCGCAAGGCAAGCTGGAAGCCCATTACACCGCCAGCCTTGCCGGCATCCCGATCGGCAAGGGCACCTGGGTGATCGATATCGGCGCTACCCAGTACAAGGCGGCGGCGAGCGGTACCACCATCGGTTTAGTGAAGTTTTTTACCGGCGGGCACGGCGCGAGCTTCGCACAGGGCAAGCTCAACGGCGGCAAGCCCAATTCTTCGGAGTTCTTCTCGTCCATTTCCTCCGGCGACAAAACCGACACGGTCAAGCTCAAGACCGATGACGGCGCCGTCACGGAAATGACGATCACGCCGCCACAAGACAAAGCCAAGGAACGGGTGCCGCTCACCGACGAGCACAAGCGCGGCATCCTCGACCCGATGACCGCCACCCTGCTGCGCACTCCGGGCCATGGCGATTCGGTCGCCGCGCAAGCCTGCCATCGCACGGTGTCGATTTTCGACGGGCGGCTGCGCTACGACCTGAAGTTCGCCTTCAAGCGCATGGACCACGTCAAAACCGACAAGGGCTATGAGGGCCCGGTCGTGGTCTGTACGGTCTATTTTGTGCCGATCGCGGGCTACATTCCCTCGCGCTCGGCGATTAAATACATCGCCAAGCTGCGCGATGTCGAAGCTTGGCTGGCGCCGATCGCCGGCACCCGCGTGCTGGTGCCTTACCGCATTCAGGGGCCGACGCCGATCGGCCGGGCGGTGATGCAAGCCACGCAATTCGTCTCGGTGGCGGGCCCGAAACGGGCTTCCGCCAACGGCGTGAAGTCACGATGAGGGCGACAAGCGGGCTTGAACTCTTGACGGGACATGAGTCCAACCGCGCGTTAACGTTTTCGAGCAGCGAGCGGGCCGCAAAACGGCCTCCGGCTACTCGATCTTGTGGGACAGGTCGGAAAGGTTCCCAGATGTCGCCGTGAACGAAGTCATACAGCCCACGAGTCAGCGATTCGGGCGCGATTCGTTCCAAACTCGTTCCAAAACTTAATTGCGCGGCGTTCGACCGTCGCATTGTGATACAGGAGACGCTTGGCGGGGCTAGCAAGTTGTCCGCCGCCAGCGGATGCGTAATGTCCCTCTCGTTTTCCTCCCCTCCCAGCCGTGATGCGCGTGCGCGTGGCGCCGGCGTCACCGCCGTGCTCGGGCCGACCAATACCGGCAAAACCCATCTCGCCATCGAGCGCATGCTGGCGCATTCCTCCGGCATGATCGGCCTGCCGCTGCGCCTGCTGGCGCGCGAGGTCTACAACAAATGCGTCGACCGGGTGGGCGCCGGCGCGGTGGCGCTGATCACCGGCGAAGAGAAGATCAAGCCGGCCAACCCGCGCTTCTGGGTTTGCACCGTCGAAGCCATGCCGCGCGACATCGACGTCGCCTTCATGGCGATTGACGAGGTCCAGCTCGGCGCCGACTTCGAGCGCGGCCACGTCTTCACCGACCGCATGCTCAACGCCCGCGCGCGCGAGGAAACCTTGGTGCTGGGCGCCGCCACCATGCGGCCGATGGTCGAGAAGCTGCTGCCAGGCGCCAACATCGTCAGCCGCCCGCGTCTGTCGGTCTTGAGCTACGCCGGCGAGAAGAAGCTCACCCGGCTGCCGCGCCGCTCGGCCATTGTCGCCTTCTCGGCGGAGGAAGTTTACGCCATCGCCGAATTGATCCGCCGCCAGCGTGGCGGCGCGGCGGTGGTGCTGGGCGCGCTCAGCCCACGCACCCGCAACGCGCAGGTCGCGCTCTATCAGTCCGGCGACGTCGAATACCTGGTCGCCACCGATGCCATCGGCATGGGGCTCAATCTCGACGTCGATCACGTCGCCTTCGCGTCCGATCGTAAGTTCGACGGCTATCAGTTCCGCAAGCTCAACCCGTCCGAGCTCGCGCAGATCGCCGGCCGCGCCGGCCGTGCCACGCGCGACGGCAGCTTCGGCACCACCGGACGCTGCGACCCGTTCGAACCCGAGCTGGTGCAGGCGCTGGAGAGCCACAACTTCGAGCCGGTGCGCATGCTGCAATGGCGCAACACCGATCTCGACTTCGCGTCGATCGGCGCCTTGCAGGCGTCGTTGGCGACCGCGCCGCGCGAGCAGGGGCTCACCCGCGCGCCGGTCGCCGAGGACATTCTGGTGCTCGATCACGCCGCGCGCGACGAGGACGTGCGCGCGCTCGCGCGCGACCAGGCCGCCATCGCGCGGTTGTGGGATGTCTGCCAGGTCCCCGACTACCGCAAGATCGCGCCCGCCACGCATGCCGAGCTGGTGGTGACCCTCTATGGATTCCTGCTGCGAGACGGTAACATCCCGGTCGATTGGTTTGCGCAACACGTCGCGCAAGCCGACCGAACCGACGGCGACATCGATACCCTCTCCAACCGGATCGCGCATGTCAGGACCTGGACTTACGTTGCCAACCGTCCGGATTGGCTGGCCGACCCGGAGCATTGGCAGGGGGTCACCCGTGCCGTCGAAGATAAATTGTCGGACGCCCTGCATGAGCGTCTGGCCGAACGCTTCGTGGACCGCCGCACCAGTGTGTTGATGCGGCGTCTGCGCGAGAACGCGATGCTGGAAACGGAGATCGGCAAGTCTGGCGAGGTGACGGTCGAGGGCCACGTGATCGGCCGGCTCGACGGATTCATGTTTGCGCCCGCCGCATCGGCCGATGCCTCGGACGCCAAGGCGCTCAATGCCGCCGCGCAAAAGGCGCTCGCCGGCGAGATCGAGGCGCGCGCCACCAAATTATCGCACGCCTCGACCGAGCAGATCGTGCTGGCAAACGACGGCGCGCTGCGCTGGATCGGCGATCCGGTCGGTAAGCTGGTCGCCGGCGATGACGTGTTGCGCCCGCGCGTGCGCATCGTCGCCGACGAGCATCTCACCGGGCCGGCGCGCGAATTGGTGCAGACGCGGCTCGATCTCTGGCTCAAGACCCATATCGAGAAATTGCTGGCGCCGCTGTTCTCGCTCACCGCCGCCGATGACGTGACCGGCATGGCGCGCGGCGTCGCTTTCCAACTCGTCGAAGCGCTCGGCGTGCTGGAGCGGCAGAAGGTGGCGGAGGAGGTCAAGGGTCTCGACCAGCCGTCGCGCGCCACGTTGCGCAAATACGGCGTGCGCTTCGGCGCCTATCACATCTATCTGCCGCTGCTGCTCAAGCCGGCGCCGCGCGCGCTGGCGACGCAATTGTGGGCGCTCAAGCACGAGAGCCCGGACGCCAAGGGCGTTCCCGAATTGCTGCATCTCGCCGCCTCGGGACGCACGTCGATCCCGCTCGACAAGGAGACGCCGAAGGCGCTTTACCGCACCGCCGGCTATCGCGTCGCCGGCGAGCGCGCGGTGCGCGTCGACATCTTGGAGCGGCTCGCCGACCTCATTCGCCCGGCGCTGTCCTGGCGCGAAGGCTCGAGCCTGCCGAAGCCGGCCGGCGCCTTCGACGGCCGCGGCTTCACGGTCACCGGCGCGATGACCTCGCTGACCGGCGCATCGGGCGAAGACTTTGCCTCGATCCTGCGCTCGCTCGGCTATCGTATGGACCGGCGGCCGAAACCGCCGGAGCCGGCAGCGGCCGAAACGCCTGCGCCATCCGGCGACGCACCGGCGGTCGAAGGCGCGCCGCCAACCGCCGAAGCTGCGGTTGGCGAAACCGCAGCGCAGTCCACGGAAGCATCCGTTGCCGAGGGCGCGCCGCCAACCACCGAAGCCGCTGCGGCCGAGGTCACATCGCCAGATCCAACACCCGAAATCGTCGCAGAGGCGCCGGCCGTTGCCGAACCGGATGCTGCGCCGCTCCCCGACTCCGAGCTGATGCCGATGCCGAGCGAGCCGGCCGCACCGGCAACTGCGCCGGTCGAGGTGGCCGAGGCAGTCGGCGAGCCGGCGCCGGCCGAGGAGGTTGCTCTCGCTGCCGTCGGAGAAGAGCAACCGCCGGAGCAATCGGCAGAACAGACATCCGGGTCCGATTCCGCGACTGCTCCCGAACATGTCGCTCAGGCGAACGGAGAAGTTCCGACATCTTCTGCCGCGCCGGCGGAGCCGGAGACGATCGAGGTCTGGCGCCCGGCCGGGCGCGCCGAGCGCCGTCCGCACAAGCCGCGCCGTCCGCCCCGCCGCCCGCAGGCCGCCACAGCAGCCGCGCCCGAAGCAGCGGCAACGACTGCTGCTGCTGATGCTGCTGGTGCCTGCTGGTGCTGCTGGTGCTGACTGCGCCTGCGGAAACCGTTAAAAATCCAAGCGAACCGGACCGGCCGCGACGCGACCGCCAGGCCCGCCATGAGCACCGCGAGCGGCAGCAGCGCGCCGAGCGCCGCGATCAGCGGTCCGAACGCAAGGGCCGTCCGCGCGGTCCGCGCCGCGACAAAGGCGAGCAAGTCGATCGCGCAGAGCGCGAGCAGTATTACGCGAAGCCGTTCGGGGACCGCGGGAATCGGCGTGACAAGGAGCCGGATCCCAATTCGCCTTTCGCCAAGCTTGCCGCGCTCAAGCAGCAACTCGAGCAGGACACCAAAGAGCGGCCCTAGACGCTTCGTGGATCGCCAACGCATCGATAAATGGCTCTGGCACGCGCGCATGGTGCGCACCCGCAGCGACGCCGCCGCGCTCGCGCAAGCAGGCTTTGTGCGGCTCAACGGCAAGCGCATCATGGCCGCAAGCCGCACGGTGCAGATCGGCGACGTGGTGACGCTTGCGCTCGACCGTTCGGTGCGGGTGGTTCAGGTTGAGGGCTTCTGCGAGCGGCGTGGCCAGGCTTCCGCCGCGCGCGCGCTTTACCGGGATTTGGCTACGAGTTCCGGCGCTTAGGCCTGCAGCGCGCCAAGTGATTCGCCTAAGGTTTCGCGCCCGCGGGCCTGCACGGGTGGCGGCGGCAGCGCTTGCGGCCTATTTGTCGTTACGCTAGGCAGCGTGGCCGATTGTTATTTGCGTCCGGAGCCCGGGATGACCTACGTCGTCGTCGAAAACTGCATCAAGTGCAAATACATGGACTGCGTGGAAGTGTGTCCGGTGGACTGCTTTTACGAAGGCGAAAACATGCTCGTCATCCATCCGGACGAATGCATCGATTGCGGCGTCTGCGAGCCGGAATGCCCGGCCGAGGCGATCAAGCCGGATACCGAGCCCGGGCTCGAGAAGTGGTTGGAAATGAACGCGGAATACGCGAAATCTTGGGCGAATATCACGATCAAAAAGGAACCGCCGCCCGACGCCAAGGACTGGGACGGCGTGCCCGACAAGTTCAAGAAGTTCTTTTCGGCCAATACCGGCGCCGGTGACTAACGGGCGAAGATTGCATTCTTCTGGTACGTCTCCGGCTTGGAACAAGCGATTTGCGCAACTAAGCCGCCAAAGCAGCATTGGAACACCACAAGCCCGCAACTAAGCCGCATTTCAAAGAGCGGCCGTTAACCGATCCGGCAAATTTGCAGCTTTGTGGCGGCGATATTGCACATTTACGTCGGCATAAGGCTTTGATTTCAGCGAAAAATGTGCTATATATAGTGAAAATCATGAAACACCGCCCGCCGCCGAACGAAGCGCTCCCCCTGGGGAGCCTATTTTTTCGCGGCGTCCCAAGGATCCGGCAAGAGGGCGTGAAGTTCCACGCGTGAGCAGTGGCAGGAAAACCGCGTCATAAGTCAAAGAAGGGTTCCACCGGTATGCGCCGGAGAACGAAAAAGTCTGCCGAAACGCGGCGGACCTCGCAGGCCTCGCGCGGCGCCGCCCGCGGGGCTCCCGCAGCCAAGATGGCCGGCAGCCGCAAGGCGGCCGCTGAAGGAGTCGTCCCCGGAATGACCAGCAATAAGAAGACTACCCAACGACAAGGCTTCAAGACTAACGAATTCATCGTCTATCCGGCCCATGGGGTCGGGCAAATCATGGCCATTGAGGAGCAGGAGATCGCCGGGGCTAAGCTTGAGCTGTTCGTGATCAACTTCATCAAGGACAAGATGACGTTGCGGGTTCCGACCGCCAAAATCGCGTCGGTCGGCATGCGCAAGCTGGCGGAAGGCCCGCTGGTCAAGCGCGCGCTCGAGACGCTTAAAGGCCGCGCGCGCATCAAGCGCACCATGTGGTCGCGCCGGGCGCAGGAATACGAGGCCAAGATCAACTCGGGCGACATCGTCGCCATCGCCGAGGTGGTGCGCGACTTGTACCGGTCGGATACTCAGCCGGAGCAGTCTTATTCCGAGCGCCAGCTCTATGAGGCGGCGGTCGACCGTCTGTCGCGCGAGATCGCGGCGGTGCAGCGCATCACCGAGACCGAGGCGATCAAGGAGATCGAAGGAGCGCTGGCCAAGGGCCCGCGCCGCGGTCCCAAGGGGGCCGACGAGGCCGCAGGCGACGAGGCGGTCGAGGAAGAGGCGGCCTGACCGGCGAAAAGCCTTGCAAGCGAGATCCAAGAGCCCGGCAGCAATGCCGGGCTTTTGTTTTGTATCGACTGCCATTCGCGTTGAACCAATTGCACCCTTGCGGCGACAAAGATCATACGGCTCAGTGCGTTGTGCGACGGAAGCGGGCCGTGACGAGCGTGGAGGGGGTGTCATGCGGTACCGGTCGATAGCCGTTTTTGCGCTGCTTGCGGTCGTGGCCTTTGCCGGCAATGCCCAGGCTGACGACGCAGGCAACGGATTTGCCAAGCGGCTGTTCGCAGAGAATTTTGCGACCGGCGGCAAGTCCTATGCGTGCTTCGCGCGCCATTACGACCGCGCCCATCTCGCCAAACATCCCAAACAGAAAACCACCGCGATGAAGCTGCTGGTCACGGCGGAATTGGTGCCGGAGGACAAGGCGCTGAATTACACGTTCGCGCTCGGCGTCAAATTCCGCGACCGCAAGGGCAAATTCGATTCCAGCGGCGACTGCGGCCATCCGGTGGCCTCACAAGAGTCCGCCGACAGACTAAGGCTCGGCTGCGGCGTCGACTGCGACGGTGGCGGCCTTTCGGTCGAAATGGCGAATGCCGGCAAGTCGGTGCTGGTGCGGCTTGAGCAGATTGCGCTTTGGAACAGTGCCAAGCCGGACGACGAAAGGGACGGCTTCGAGGCCGGCCCTGACGATCATGTGTTCCGGCTCGACCGGGTCAGCTTGGACGATTGCCATTCGCTGATGCCGAGCAGCGAGGAATTCGCGGCCGTGCAGCAGAAGTGACGGCGCTGAAAACCTAACGGGGGAATCCAATGCATCGACGCAATATCATTGCCGGCGTGCTAGCCGGTATCGGCGGGCTGATGGCGACCGCGCGTGCGAAGGCCGACACGCCGCATAAGGGCCCGGACAAATCGAAGGTGGTTTACCATTTGTCCGATCTCGACAAAGTCAGTTTCGTGTTGGGCAATATCCGCAACCACTACGCGGGCGTCGGCGGACCGGATAAGGTGACGATTTCCCTGGTCGTGCACGGTCCCGCGCTCAAGGCATTCCAAATCGCCTCGGCGTCGCCCGATCTCAAGCATCGCGTCGGTGAATTCAGCAAGACCGGGCTGGAGCTCAATGCCTGCGGCAACACCATGAAGGCGCAGAAAATCACCCTCAAAGACCTGTTGCCCGGCTTCATTGCGGCCGAGCAAGGCGGCGTGGTGCGCATCGCGGAACTTCAGGCGATGGGCTACGTCTACCTGCGGCCCTGACATATCGCTCGAATTGTTGCCCCGACCGCCCGGCGCGATAGAATGCCGGGCAGCCCGCTTGCGCGCTGGAGAGGGGAACAACGATGACCGCCATTCGCGGCTATGTGGCGCCGACCGCCGAGGCGGATGCGCTTGGCGTTCATTCACTCGACCAGTTTGTGCTGGCGGTGCCTGACGCCAATGTGGCGCAAGACTTCTACGGCAATTTTGGCCTCGATGTTGAAGCCAAGGGCAATACGCTTTCGCTCATGACCTTCGGTCATGAACATCGCTGGGGCTCGGTGGTGGAAGGCAAGACCAAGGCGCTGCATCATCTTTCGTTCGGCTGTTACGCCGACGATTTGCCGCGCCTGAAGGCCCGTATCGAGGGCGAAGGCGTCAAGCTGATCGATCCGCCGCCCGGCTTCGAAAGCAACGGCTTCTGGTTCCGCAATCACGAAGGTGTGCTGATCGAGATCAAGGTCGCGCCCAAAGTTTCGCCCGACCGGAAATCGGAAAGCCAATGGACGACCGCGCCGGCCGGCGTTGCCGGCGCCGCCATCCGCGCCAACAACCCGCCGGTGCGGCCGCGCCGGCTGTCGCATGTCTTGACCTTCACCGCCGATGTCGATGCCTCGATCAATTTCTACGAGCGCACGCTGGGCTTGCGGCTATCCGACCGCGCCTCCGACCTGGTGGCGTTCATGCACGGCATCCACGGCAGCGATCATCATATGCTGGCGCTGGTGAAATCATCCGCGCCCGGCTTCCATCATTGCAGCTGGGATGTCGCCAGCATCGGCGACATCGGGCTCGGCGCAATGCGTATGCACGACAAGGGTTACACCAAGGGCTGGGGCCTCGGCCGCCACGTGCTCGGCTCGAACTATTTCCACTATGTGCGCGATCCGTGGGGCAGCTTCGCCGAATATGCCTGCGATATCGACTACATCCCGAAAGACATGCGCTGGCCGTCGGCCGACCATAAGCCGGAAGATTCGTTTTATCTGTGGGGCCCGGATGTGCCGCCTGAATTCACCATCAATTACGAGGGCGGCGAGGGCTAAGCTCGCCAGGTCGTCAACGCCACCAATCTTCGCAGTCGAAAGGGTATCGACCTACCGAACAATGAGGCCAACGCATCGGTTGTAGTGGCCAAGGAGTCACACCCAGAGCGATTTCTCGCTTGAAGGTTGTTCTATCGATTGACTTTGGCGCGCAGG
Organism: uncultured Alphaproteobacteria bacterium; assembly: GCA_963727555.1. Taxonomy (GTDB): domain Bacteria; phylum Pseudomonadota; class Alphaproteobacteria; order Rhizobiales; family Xanthobacteraceae; genus Pseudolabrys. Next base: position 338,378 of record CAVSGT010000003.1, read on the forward strand.
AGAATTGAATTTTTCCTCACGAGGCACTGTGGGGGATTCCTATGAACCGTTTTATTGCCGCAAGCGTTGGCATACTGGCGCTGGCGGGTGCCAGCCATTCCGTTCTGGCGGCCGATCTGCCGGTCAAAGCACCTCCGCCGGTGCCGTTCGTGTGGGATTGGACGGGGTTCTACGTCGGTACGCATAGCGGTTTTGTGCACGGTAGTGCCACCGTCGACGATCCCTACGGACCTTCGATCTTCGGCGACAAGGTCATCCTGCCGGGCTACCTGGCCGGCTTGCAGGCCGGTTACAACAAGCAATTCGGCAATATTGTGCTGGGCGTCGAGCTCGACGGTAGCTGGGCCGATGTGCAGGGCACTAACACGTGCTTTGCCTTCTCCGGCATCTTCACCTCGGCCAATTGCCGCAATGAGAACGATTGGTTCGCCACATTCACGGCCCGGTTAGGCGTTGCCGTCGGTCCGCAAGGACACACGTTGCTTTTTGCCAAGGGTGGTGCCGCGGCAACTCATACGCATGGCGATCTGACGGATAACAATGCGTTCGGCTTGGCGTTGGCGCAGACGACTTATGCCAAGACGCTGTGGGGCTACACGGTCGGCGCCGGCATCGAGCATGCCATGACGCCGGCGTGGTCCTGGAAGCTCGAATACGACTACATGAGCTTTCCCGATATCGATGTGACCTCACCGGCCAGCTACCTTATCGCTCCGGGTGGTTTTTTTGTTGTCGTTCCTGGTCAAGCGACGTCGATCCACGAGAAATTTCACGTGGTGAAGCTCGGTGTGAACTACCACATCGGTCAACCATGGAACGCAACGTTCCCCAACGCTCCAATGTGGGCCGGTTGGGAATTCGAGGGTGGGCTGCGTTATTGGTACAGCTCCGGCCGCTTTCAGAAGGACCTGCCAGCCGGAGCTGCGTCGAATGTCAGCCTCGTCTCGCGGCTGACCTATGACGGCTTGACCGCTCACGCAGGCGAAATCTTCGGCCGTGTCGACACGCCGATCAACGTCTTCGTCAAGGGCAATGCCGGCCTTGGCCGCATCGTCGACGGTCATATGAACGACGAGGACTGGGGTCTGGGCGGACCGCCATTTACCGCCTACTCGAATACGATTTCCGATCTGACCACGACCAACTTGAACTACGCCACGATCGACCTCGGTTTCAACCTGCTGCGTGGCATGACCTACAAGGTCGGCCCCTTCATCGGTTACAATTACTGGCACGAGCAGATGGCGGCAAATACGTGCTCGCAGCTTGCCTCGCCTGGTTCCGGCATCTGTTCGCCGGCGATCACCGGCGTGTCGGTCATCACGGAAACCGACACCTGGCAATCCCTGCGCCTCGGTTCGTCCGCGGAAGTGACGCTTATGCCCGGGCTGCGGTTGAGCGGCGAGGCGGCTTACCTGCCGTACGTCAAGTTCACCGGCGTCGATAATCACTGGCTGCGCGCGCTGGTGATCGACGAGAGCGGTCACGGGCACGGCGTGCAAGTCGAGGCGGTGCTGTCTTATGAGGTGACGCCGCACTTCACCATCGGCGTCGGCGGCCGCTACTGGGCGGTCTGGACGACCACCGGCTCGGATGCCTTCAATGGCGTGCTTATCAATCGCGACGACACCTACCGGGCGGAACGCTACGGCGGTTTCCTGCAGGCCTCGTACCGGTGGGGATCTAACTGACCGGCCGGTAGCGATATGAACCGATCCCGCCTCGACAGCGCGAGCTGGTCGAGGCGGTTTCTTTTTGAGCCTGCCCGCGGCTTGCCGTCACCAGGGGCAGACGGCCACCGCCGATATGCCGCAGTGGTCGAGGCCGGGCCGCGTGGGTTGCGGCTTGAGTATGAGTTTGCCTTTATCCGATCGCCGAAGCTTGTGCCGCGGGCTCGGCGATGGGGTCGGCGCCGCGCCGTCCGTGCTTGGGGCGACTGTTTGTTTCGCGGCAGAGGACTTGGGGACAGCCGAAGCCGCAACCGCCGATGCGTCGCCCATCAGCAAGATCGCGGCGGCCGTCGCAAGCAGCAATATTGCCGCTTTGAGGGATTGTCTTTGCATCTTGCGTCGATAACCGCTCGATAGCCGTATTGTTTCGTGTGCCGGTGCCCGCCGCGTTGCAGATCGCCAGCCACACCTTCGCCCGCGCTGCCTGACGACGCAGCGCCGCTATTCGACGACCAGCTTCACCTTCTCGCCCGGCCGCACGCCGTCATGCGCACCGAGGCCGTTGAGCACGCGGAAGCGGTCGAGCTTGTGATCGGGCGTCGCCATGCGATGGGCGAGTCGTCTCACCGTATCCGACGGGCCGACGGTGACGATCTTCAGGTGCAGCGGCTTGACCTCGCTGCTCTCCTTCAGGCTCATGCGACGGAAGCTCATGACCGAATCGCGGAACGAACGATCGATCGCCGCGCTCTTGACCTTGCTGGCGTAGATGAAGCGATAGACGTCGCTGCCGAAACGGATGGCGTAGATACGGAACGACCAGGTATCGCCGCTGGCGGTGCCGGTCGCCGCCGGGAAGCCGCTGACGGTGATCGCATGTAGGCTTGCCGGGTCGACGTTCTCGATCCAGCCGGATTTCAGGTAGTCGGTGAGCGACTGCTCGGCCGGCACGCTCACGACGTCGAGACGCAGGGCCTCGCCGCCGCCTTCTTTGAGGCCGAGCACCGCCTGCGCGGTGTTGTCGAGGCTGAAACCGGGCGGCGCCAGGAAGGTGAAGCCGAGCTTGGGATGCAGGAAGCGGCGCCCGCGCACGAAGCCCTCGCTCGGATCGTCGCCGTAGACCATGCCGTTGATGTCGGCAAAATATTCGGTTCTGTCGCGCTCGCCGGCGCCGGGCGCGCTGAACTGGCGCGCATTGGCCATGGCGTTTCTCACCCGGTCGGGCGTCGAGGGATGCGTGGAGAGGAAGTCGACCGCCGGCGATTCCGGATTGCCGCCGCCGGCCGTCGCTTTGAGCGCGGCGTTGCGCTCCATGTCGGTCAAGAAGCGCGTGGCCCCGAAGGGATCGAAGCCGGCGCGCGCCGAAATGCCGACACCGATGCCGTCGGCCTCGAATTCCTGCGCGCGCGAGAAGCTGGCGAGCGCCAGTTTCGACTTCGCCAGCGCCAAGGCACCGGCCTGCGGGTCGCTCAGCACGTCATTGACCACATGGCTGATGATGGCGGCCTGTTTGGCCTGCTCCTCGCGGATGCGCGCATGGTGCGCGATCACATGGCCCATCTCGTGCGCCAGCACGGAAGCCAACTCGGCCTTGTCGTTGGCGAGCGCAATCAGCCCGCGCGTGACGTAGAGATGGCCATTGGGCAGCGCGAAGGCGTTGATCGCGGGCGAATTGAGAACGGTCACTTCGTATTTGAGGTCCGGCCGCTCCGACGCCGCCACCAGCCGCGCCACGGTCTTGCTGACCATCGCGTGCAGGGCCGGGTTGTCGTAGACGCCGCCATAGGAGGCCAGGATACGCAGATGCTCGCGCTGCGCCGGCGTTTGGAGTTCCGCCTGCTTCGGCGCTTGCGTCAGCAATACCGAGTGGTCGGGCGTGACGGCGCAGCCGGCAAGCAGCAGCGCGAACGCCACTATGACGCTATGCTTTCTACCAGCCGTTGCCATCTTCAGTTCCGCAGCCATACGCTCTGCTCAATGCCGGTCGGCGAACTCGATCTGCTCCGGCGCATCGGCCTCGATGATCGGGCCGCTGCGCTGCTCAATCCATCCGCGCACCCGGATGCGCCGGCCTTCGAGGTCTTTCGGCACCACACCGGCGGCGGCGAAGGCCCGCTGCCGGCGTCTCAAGATGATCGCGGTAAACCCCCGGGTCCAGCGCCGTCCGAAGTTAACATAAATTGTGGCCCCACTCACGTGCACCGATAGGACTTTGCCTTCGACGAGCGCGAATTGGCCCCGTTTTGCCGCAATCCGGTCAGGATCGTCGGCCGGCAAAGGGGCGAAAATTGGATCGGCCCAAAGCCCGCGACGGGCGGCGCGCGCGGCTCGCTCGGACGAAAGCAGGAGGTCGGCGCAAGGTTTGGCGCCGACGCGCGCGGCAACGCGCGCCTGACCCTGCGCCAGCAGTATTTGTTGCAGCGATTGCTCACCACTTGGCAGGAAGGCGAAGGCATAGAGACGGCCGTAACGGTCGGTGTCGGGCCCAAGCCGTTTGAGGTCGAGAGATTGTCCGCCGGCAAGCGCCTGCAGCGCGGATTTGGCGGCGGCGGCATGATGGCCGCCCGGCGTCTCGATCGCCGCAAGGCGCAGCTCACGACCATCGCGCAACGCCAGCGTGCGCCCGTCGCGCACGGCAGCGACCGCGACGCTGCCGCTCGGCTGCAACCGGCAGGCTTCCTGTGCTGACGCGGCTTGGGCGATGCTCAGCGCGCAGATCGCGAGGACCAGGCCGCGGGTGCGATGCAATGGTGTCATGACGCCGCAGTGTCGGGACAAGCGGGCATGGCGGTCAACCGGGCGCCGTGCGCGGCGCGCCCTAATATGTTAAATCGCGGCACACGGTCCCGTAGCTCAGCAGGATAGAGCAGCGGTTTCCTAAACCGAAGGTCGGAGGTTCGACTCCTCTCGGGACCGCCAGCGCACCATCGGCGCGCCGAGCATCGCTCCCGCTTCGGACCGCGCGACTTATTGTGCGGCGGCGGAAGACGTAAACGCGCAACCGGTCTTCAGGCCCAACTTGCTGAAGATCATGGCGGCCGGGCAGAAACCGGTGAATGCGGCTTGCAGCATATTGAGCCCGACAAAGGCGGCGAGCAGCAGCCAATAGGGGCTCACCCAATAGCCCAGCGCGAGGCTCACCAGCACCATAGTGCCGGCAAGCGCGAACACGGCGCGATCGACATTCATGACGGACCTCCTGATTTCTTGAGCCGGCCTGCCGGCGGTATTGACAATATATACAAACATTCGTATATACGCAAGTATGAAAATAAAGGTCGCTGACATGCTCGCCGCCGCGGATGAGGCGAGCGCCTTGCTGAAGGCGCTGGCCAACCGGCACCGGCTGATCATCATATGCCAGCTCATCGAGAAAGAGCGCTCGGTCGGGGAACTGGCCGCGCTTTTGCAAATCCGCAACTCGACGGTGTCGCAACATCTCGCGCTGTTGCGCAAGGACGGGCTGGTCACCGCGCGGCGCGACGGACAAACGGTCTGGTATTCGATCGGCAGCGCGCCGGCCCGCGAACTCGTGCGCACGCTTTACCAATGCTACTGCGCACCCGGTGCGGCTAGCGTGTCCGAATTACGCAAGAAGACGCGCCAAGCGACGCGCGGCCGCTCACTTGCGCCAAATCAATGACGGTGAGCGTCGCCGACGCGACATGATACTGGCCGATCCGCACGCGGATCGAAGCGACCGAAGGACAAAGACGATGCGTACTGCCGCCATCTCATTTGCCCTGCTTGCGCTGTTCGCGCAGCGGGCGCTCGCCCAGGAAACATTCACGGTCGCGCCGAAGGCGGTAGCCGACGAAAAAGCGGTGTTTGCCACCGTCGAAAGCGCCAATGTGGTGCCGGCGCGCGCACGCATCGGCGGTACCGTGGTCGAGCTCGCGGTCAAGGAGGGCGACGAGGTCAAGCAGGGACAGGTCGTGGCGACGGTGGGCGACGAAAAGCTCGCTTTGCAGATGCAGTCGCTCGATGCGCAGATCTCCGGCCTCGAAGCCCAGTTTGCCCAGGCCCAGACCGATCTCAACCGCGCCGAGGAATTGTTCGCGCGCGGCACCGTTCCGAAGACGACGCTCGATCAGGCGCGCACCGCCTTCAACGTCGCCTCCAATACGCTGAAGTCGCGTACCGCCGAACGCTCGGTCATCCAGCAGCAGGTCAGCGAAGGCAAGGTGCTGGCGCCGACCGCCGGGCGCGTGCTCAAGGTCCCGGTGACGGCGGGTACCGTGATCCTGCCTGGCGAGGCCGTCGCCAGCATCGCCGAGCAGCATTTCGTGTTGCGGCTGCGCGTGCCGGAACGCCATGCGCGCTTTCTGAAAGCGGGCGATTCGGTGCGCATCGACAGCGAGGAGCTCGGCGCCAACGGTGCGAAATTCGGCACCATCAAGCTGGTCTATCCGCAGATCGAAGACGGCCGTGTGATCGCCGATGCCAATGTCTCGGGGCTCGGCGACTATTTCGTCGGCGAGCGCATCCGCGTCTGGGTGTCCGCCGGCAAGCGCGAAAGCGTCATCGTACCGGCCTCGTTCATCATCACCCGTTTCGGCATCGACTATGCCCGCGTCCGCAAAGGCAACGAAGTCGATCGACGTGCCGGTGCAGCGCGGCCGCGAAATGCCGCGTCCGAACCTGCCTGACGCGCTCGAAATCCTGTCCGGGCTGCAAGCGGGCGACATGTTGGTGCGGCCGTGAAACTCGGGCTGTCGGGGCGCCTCACCCAAGCGACGATCCGCTCGCCGCTGACGCCGCTGTTTTTGATGGCGGCGCTGGCGGTCGGCCTGCTCGCGCTGCTCACAATCGCGCGCGAGGAGGAGCCGCAGATCAGCGTGCCGATGGTCGACATCCGCGTCAACGCCGACGGCTTGAAGGCGCCGGACGCGGTCGAATTGGTCACCAAGCCGCTGGAAGCCATTATCAAGGGTATCGACGGCGTCGAGCACGTCTACAGCCAGACGGTGGACGACCGCGTCATGGTGACGGCGCGCTTCCTGGTCGGCACCAAGTCCGACGACGCCATTCTGCGCGTGCACGAGAAAATCCGCGCCAATATCGACCGCATCCCGGTCGGCATCCCGGAGCCGCTGATCGTCGGCCGCGGCATCAATGACGTCGCCGTGGTGGTGCTGACGCTGTCGCCGAAGCCGGACGCCGCCAACCGCTGGACCGACAAGGACCTCTATCAACTCGCCGAAGAATTGCGCTCCGAGCTGGTGAAGACGAACAATATCGGGCTGACCTATATTTCCGGCGGCAACGCGCAGCAGATCAGGGTCGAGCCCGATCCGGAGAAGCTTGCGCTGTTCGGCGTCACGCTGCAGCAGCTGGTTGCCAAGGTGCGCGAGGCCAACCGCTCGTTCCAGGCCGGCAGCGTGCGCGACAACGGCACCATGCGCGACGTGGCGGCCGGGCAGACGCTCACCGGCATTCCCGACATCGGCATGCTGCTCGTCACCACGCGCGACAACCGTCCGGTCTATGTGCGCGACGTCGCCAAGGTGGTGATCGGCCCGAGCCCGCTCGAGCATCGGGTCTGGATGGACACGCCGGAGAAGGGCGGCCATTGGGATCGCGTGCCGGCGGTCAGCGTCGCCTTCGCCAAGCGCGCCGGCGCCAATGCCGTGGTTGTCGCCGAGGACCTGCTGGCGCGGCTGCAAAGCGTCGAGGGACGGCTGGTGCCGCCCGACGTCAAGGTGACGGTGACGCGCGATTACGGCGAAACCGCCAACGACAAGGCGAACGAGCTGCTGTTCCACCTCGGGCTCGCCACCGTGTCGATCGTGGTGCTGATCGCCTTCGCCATCGGCTGGCGCGAGGCGCTGGTCACGCTGGTCGTCATCCCGACCACCATTTTGCTCACGCTCTTCGCCTCCAAGCTGATGGGCTACACCATCAACCGCGTCAGCCTGTTCGCGCTGATCTTCGCCATCGGTATCCTGGTCGACGACGCCATCGTGGTGGTCGAGAACATCGCCCGCCACTGGGCGATGAAGGACGGCCGTTCGCGCCTGCAAGGCGCGGTCGAGGCGGTGGCGGAGGTCGGCAATCCGACCATTGTCGCGACGCTGACCGTGGTGGCGGCGCTTGCTGCCGATGCTGTTCGTCTCCGGCCTGATGGGCCCCTACATGGCGCCGATCCCGGCCAACGCCTCGGCGGCCATGCTGTTCTCGTTCTTCGTCGCCATGGTGATCGCGCCCTGGCTGATGCTGCGCCTGCATCCGGAAGGGCAGCCGGTGCATGAGCACGAGGCCGCGCATGGCGAGGGCTTTCTCGGCCGGCTGTACCGCCGCTTCGCCACGCCGATCCTGCGCACGCGCCGGCGGGCGTGGATATTTTTGATTGGCGTCGGCGTGGCGACCGTCGCGGTCTGCGTGCTGTTTTACACCGAGAACGTCACGGTCAAGCTCTTGCCGTTCGACAACAAGTCGGAAATGTCGGTGGTGGTCGATCTGCCGGAAGGCGCGACGCTCGAGGACACCGAGCGCACGTTGTTCTCAATTGCCACTGTCGCCCGGCAATTGCCGGAAATCCGCTCGATCGAGACCTATGCCGGCACGCCGGCGCCATTCAATTTCAACGGGCTGGTGCGGCACTATTACGTGCGTGAGTTGCCCGAGTTGGGCGAATTGCATCTCAACCTTGCGCCGCGCGGCGAGCGCGAGCGCGCAAGCCATGCCATCGCGCTCGATCTGCGCGCGCGCCTGAAGCAGGTGAAATTGCCGGCCGGCACGGTGGCCCGTGTGGTCGAAGTGCCGCCGGGGCCGCCGGTGCTGGCGACTCTGTTGGCCGAAGTCTACGGACCCGATTCCAAGACCCGCCGCGCCGCCGTCGGCGAACTCAAGAAGATCTTCGCGTCGGTGCCGTATATCGTCGACATCGACGACTCGATCGGCCAGCCGCGTCCGCGCCTGCGCATTTCGATCGACCAGGATCGGCTGGAGTACTTCGGCGTCGAGCAAAGCGACGTCTACGACACTATCCAGGCTTTGTTCGGCGGCACCACCGTCGGCTATTCGCATCGCGGCGAAGGCCGCAATCCGATCGAGATCGTGGTGCGGCTGCCGAAAAGCAATCTGTCCTGGAGCGAGCTTCTGGCCTCGACGCCGGTGCCGGCCAACAGCGTGCCGGGGAACAAGACCGTGGTCGAGCTCGGCGACGTGGTGCGCGTCAGCAACGAAGTTGGCTCGCCGACGATTTTCCGGCGCGACGGACGCTTTGCCGACATGGTCATGGCGGAATTGGCCGGTGCCTATGAGGCGCCGATCTACGGCATCCTTGCCGTCGACAAGCTGGTGCAAGCCCATGATTGGGGCAAGCTCGGCACGCCGACGGTCCGCTTTCACGGCCAGCCCGAGGACGAAAGCAGACCGGCGCTGTTGTGGGACGGCGAATGGGAGATCACTTATGTCACCTTCCGCGACATGGGCGCCGCCTTCATGGTCGCCATCGTCGGCATCTATATTCTCGTCGTCGCGCAATTCGGCAGCTTCAAGCTGCCGCTGGTGATCCTGACGCCGATCCCGCTCACGCTGATCGGCATCGTGCTTGGGCATTGGCTATTCGGCGCGCCGTTTACCGCCACCTCGATGATAGGCTTCATCGCGCTGGCCGGCATCATCGTGCGCAACTCGATCCTGCTGGTCGATTTCATCCGCCACGGCGCGGGCGAGGGCAAGACCTTGCGCGACGTGCTGCTGGAAGCGGGCGCGGTGCGCTTCAAGCCCATCCTGTTGACCGCGCTCGCCGCCATGATTGGCGCGGCGACCATCCTGGTCGACCCGATCTTCCAGGGGCTGGCGATCTCGCTGCTGTTCGGCTTGGCCTCGTCCACGTTGTTGACCGTGCTGGTGATCCCGGCAATCTACGTGGTGCTGCGCGACGCCGATAAGGTGCGCGCCTAGCGAAGGCGCTCGCGAGCCTCGCGCGCGGCCTCTTCCATGGTCATGAACACCGCGCCTTCGCCACGCAGGCGGTCGACCAGTTCCTCCAGCGCCAGCATGCGGTAGCCGCGGCCGATGACGTAAGGGTGCATGGTGTAGGTCAGCACGCCCCAGTCGACGCTCTTTTTCATATAGAGGAATTCGTCGAGCCAACTCTGCATGACCGCGCGCGCCGGCTGCAGGCCAGGCGTGACCGTCGTTGCCGTGCGCACAAATTCGAAATGCGGAAAGTCGTCGAGCGACCAACTGATCGGCATTTCAATCAGTGATGTCTCCTCGCCGAAATGGAATGGCTCGCCGAGCTTGGCCACATCGCCGCGCCGCGCCCAATAGGGCGCATAGTCGGCGCCCATCTGGCTCGAGTCGTATTGGATGCCGTGCTTGAGCAGTAGGTCGACGGTGTGCTCGCTCAGATCCCAGGACGGTGAGCGATAGCCGCGCGCCTTGCGCCCGCTCAAGCGCGCGACGGCGTCGTTGGCGCGCACCAAATCGGCCTCCTCCTCGTCGCGGCTCTGGTTCGCCGGCGGGATATGCGCCCAACTGTGATGCGCGACCTCGTGGCCGCCAGCTACCACCGCCTCGCTTTCGCGCGGCCAGCTCTCGATGGTGAAGCCGGCGATGAACCAGGTCGCCTTGATGTCACGCGTTTTCAGGAAATCGAGAATGCGCCGCGCTCCGACCGCGCCGAATTCGCCGCGCGACAGCGGCGTCGGCGTGGTCATGCCGCGCGCGATGAAGCCGGATTGGGTGTCGAAATCGAAGGTGAGGCAGACGATGTGACGGGGCACTAAAACACCTGCATTGCGTTGGACTAAGCCGCCGCATCATACTCCGTCATGCCCGGCCTTGTGCCGGGCATCCACGTCTTTCTACAAGCTTTGGCGTGGGAATAAGGCGTGGATGGCCGGGACAGGCCCGGCCAGGCCCAGCCATGACGGGCAAGCGAGACTATGGCAGTCAAGGACATCGGCATCATTCTCAACGGCGCCACCGGGCGCATCGGCTCGACCCAGCATCTCGCCAACGCGCTGGCGCCTATCCGCGCCGAAGGTGGGTTGCCGGCGGGCGAGGACCGCATCATGCCGCGCCTATTGCTGGTTGGCCGCGACGCCGAGCGGCTCGCCGGGATTGCGCAAAGCTTCGGCGTTGACGAGTGCACCACCGATCTCGACGCCGCGCTGGCGCGGCCGGATTTTCTGGTCTTCTTTGACGCGGCGGCGACCAGCCAGCGCGTCGCAACGCTGACCAAGGCGATCGCCGCCGGCAAGCACATCTATAGCGAGAAGCCGGTGGCGCCGACGGTGGAGCAGGGGCTCTCCCTGCTACGCGCGGCGCAGGCGCGCGGGCTGAAAACCGGCGCGGTTGAGGACAAGATCCATCTGGCCGGCATGCAGAAGTTGCTCACGCTTGCGCGCTCCGGCTTTTTCGGCCGCATCACCGGGTTCAAGCTCGAGTTCGGCTGGTGGGTATTCGACGGCGCCGAGCGCCCGAGCCAGCGCCCAAGTTGGAATTATCGGCGCAGCGGTGGCGGCGGGCTGACCTCGGATATGATTCCACATTGGCGCTATGTGATCGAAACCATTCTCGGTCCGATCCGCCGGGTGGTAGCCGCGACCGCCACCGCCATTCCGGAGCGCGTGGACGAGGAGGGCAAGCGCTACCGCCCCGACGTCGACGATACGTCGCTGATGCTGGCCGAATTGGCGAGCGGCGCGGTAGGTGCGATCCAATGTTCCTGGGCGACGCGTGTGCGTCGCGACGACCTCATGACCTTGCAGATCGACGGCACCGGCGGCTCGGCGCTCGCCGGTCTGCATCGCTGCTGGACGCAAAGCGCAACCGACACGCCCACCATCCGGCGCTTCAATCCCGATCTCGACATCAACGCCGACTATCGCAGTGAATGGCAAGAGGTTGCAGGCGGCGGCCCTTACACCAATCCCTATCGGGTCGGCTGGGAAGCTTATCTGCGCCACGTTGTTGCGGGCGCGCCGCCGCTCTGCGATCTTGCCGGCGGCATCCGCGACGTGCACCTGGCGGAAGCCTGCTATCGCAGCGTCGCACAGCAGAAATGGATTTCTCTCGATGACATCATCGGCTAACGGCACGGCCTTCATCACAGGCGCCTCGATGGGGCTCGGCTACGCGACCGCCTGCGGCCTGGCGCAAGCCGGCTTCGATCTTGCGGTCACGAGCCGCGAGATCGGAAGACTCGACGCGTTGTTGGCCGATGCGGCGGTGCAGGGCCGCAAAGTCGTTCCGCTGCGGCTCGATCTGCGGATCGAATCCGATATCGAGCAAGCCTTCGCAGCCGCGGTCGAGGCCTTCGGCGACATCGACGTTCTGGTCAACAATGCCGGCCGCCCTTTGCTCAAGCGCGCCGTCGACGTGACCTGGGAGGAATGGGACGACGTCGTCAATACCAATCTCAAGGGCGCCTATTTCATGTCGCGGACATTCGCCGCGCATTGCATGGCGCGTGGCCGCCCAGGCTGCGTCATCAATATCGCGTCGACCCACGGCCTCACCGGTTTTGCCGGCCGCACGGTTTATGGAACGTCGAAAGGCGGGCTGATCCAGATGACGCGGATGCTGGCAATCGAATGGGCCGACAATAACATCCGCGTCAATGCCGTCGCGCCGGCTACCGCGCTCACCGCCTCGCGTGAGAAGATGCTCGACGCTGCCGCACGCGAGCGCATGCTCGCCCGCATCCCGATCGGCCGTTTCATCACGCCGGAGGAAATCGTCGCCGCGGTGGTCTTCCTTGCCGGTCCCGGCGCGGCCTCGCTCACCGGCCAGACGCTCGCGGTCGATGGCGGACTGACGGCCATCTGAAATTGTCGGCGCGCGCTGTATAGCGAAACCAGGCACCCCGGAAATTACAGAACTCTTTGAAATCGCATGCGTTTTCTTGCGATGACGAGGAATCTGTATGTGAAAACTATACTTCGACTGCCTATACGGTGAGCGCGGACGGTTTTGGGTATAGCCATAAGTATTTGATATAACAAGATAATATGGCGTTTGGCTGCCTGTTGGCACGGTCTTTGCCATTACTAAAACGACTAAAGAAACAAACGGCCAAACCGATTAGGCCAATGAAAAATAGGAGTGAGCCATGACCGCATTACGCAAAATCCTCATCGAGGAAGAGCCTGTGGTCGCCACGACGGTCACCCAGGCCCCTGTGACCAAGCTTTATGTCGTGACCGGCAATGCGCAGAAAGAAACCCGCGCAACCGTTCTCGAGGAAACCGGTAACGGACTGAAAAACATCGCCCTGTTCCTCGTCGCTCCGTTCATCGGCCTGGTCTACGCCGTCACGCTTCCGTTCGTCGGGCTTGCCGTTCTTGCGATGCTGGCGGGGCGTGTCGTCGCCAAATTCGCGGCGATGAATGCAGTCGGCCGCGTGTTGAAGGATGGTGGACTTGCGATCGCTGCGCCGTTCATCGGGCTCGCCTATGTCGTCTTCTTCCCCTTCATTGGACTCGGTGCGTTGGCGTGGCTGGGCGGTCGGGCGGCGCTTGCGGCGGCTCGATAGTCGGGAACAGAAAACGAATGTCTCGCCGCTATTGGCTCTTGAAAAACAAACGGCGAAATGTCCGGGGGTTGAGGTACCCCGGACTTGTTTTTTGCTCTCAGCGGATCGGCGGCGCGTATTGAATGCCGCCTTTGCTCCACAGGCTGTTGATGCCGCGCGGGATGCCAAGCTTTGAACCCGCTCCGACGTTGCGCTCGTAGGCCTCGCCGTAATTGCCGACCAGCCGAATGATGCGCGCCGCCCAGTCCTTGCTGAGGCCTATTTGCTCGCCGAACTTCCCTTCCAGCCCAAGCAGCCGCCGGATAGACGGCGTGCGGGACTTCAGTGACTCATCGAGGCTCTGGCGGCTGACGCCGAGTTCATCGGCGTTGACCATGGCAAAATGGCTCCACTTGACGATATTGAACCATTGCACGTCGTCATTTCGGACTGCCGGCCCAAGCGCTTCCTTCGAAATGATCTCGGGCAGGATAATGTGGTCGCTCGGTGTGGTGAGTTTGATGCGCTGCGCATAAAGCTGCGACACGTCCGAGGTCAGCGCCTGACAGAGTCCGCTATCGTAGGCCTTCAACGCCCCCAGGGCTGACGAAAGCGCCATAATCTTGTAGGTCACGCGGTTGTTGCGGGCAAAATCGCCGAGGTTGAGCTCTGTCGTCGTTCCCGACTTTGTGCAAATCGGCTTGCCGGCCAGTTCAAGCGCCGATTTGATGTTGAGCGACTTGCGCACCATGAAGCCTTGGCCGTCATAATAGTCGACGGCCGCAAACATCAATCCGAGTCCGGTCTCGCGGCCCATGGTCCACGACGAATTGCGCGACAGCACGTCGATCTTTTTCGTCTCAAGGGCCGTGAAGCGATTGTTCGCCGATAGCGGCACAAACCGGACCTTGGCCGCGTCATTGAAAATTGCGGCGGCGAGCGCCCGGCAGAAGTCGACGTCGAGGCCCGTCCACTGGCCCTTCTCGTCCACGGTGGAGAAGCCATCGAGACCTTCGCTCACGCCGCAGATCAGGTAGCCGCGCTCTTGCACGGTTTTCAGCGTTTGAGCGGAAGCCGGGGTCACCGCCGATGCGATCAGAGCCAGCGCCACAATACCGTGCTTGAACGCCATGAGCCGGTACTTTCGTCAGAGCGATTGCAGCTTCGGTGCCAAATTGTCGCGCACCGTGGTTAGTTTGAGGCCGGTCGCGGGCCTGCGCCAACGGCGACGGCGTTCACTTTACCGTTATTGTATTGCGCAATCATAGCCCAAGATCGGAGCAAATCGATTCAAAAATTGTTCACCGAATTGGCGGTCGCTGTGGCCATGAATGGCCGACAAGGACTTTTCGACGCGGCCGGAGACCTTGACCTGAGTCAACTTTTCGACAGGTCATTGCAATAACGTCGTCTGGGCGCTGGAGAAATACAGGAGATTCCTGGATTCGACCGCCGAGCAAACCATCCGCCGCGATGCGCGAGGCCTTGCCGGACAAACCGCATGCGTTGCCGGCGGCCGACGTGCTCGCCCGCCTTGGGGTCTCGCTCGCTCACGGCCTTTCCGACGAAGAGGTCAAGCGCCGGCACAATTCGTTCGGGCCGAACACCATCGTGTCGCGGCGCAAAGCTAACGCGCTGATTCTGCTGCTGCACCAATTTCAAAGTCCGGTCGTTTACCTGCTCAGCGCCGCCGCCGCGTTGGCGTTCTATTTCGGCGAGCTGGAGGAAGGTGCTGCGATCGCGGTGGTCTTGGCGGTCAACGCGCTGATCGGTTTCCTGACCGAACTGAAGGCGGCGCGTTCCATCGAAGCGCTGCGCGCGCTCGGCACGCGCTCCGCCCGCGTGCGACGGGACGGTCATGTGCGGCTCATTCCGGCCGAGGAGATCGTGCCCGGCGATATCGTTGTGCTGGAGGCCGGCGACTCGATCTCCGCCGACCTGCGTTTGGTCGAAGGCTCCAACATCGCCGCCGACAAATCGACGCTGACCGGCAAATCCATCTCCGTCGACAAGCGCACGCGCCCGGTCGCCGCCGACGCGCGCCTGGCCGACCGCGCTTCGATGCTGTTCAAAGGCACGGCCGTTACTCGTGGCAGCGGTATCGGCGTGGTCGTTTCGACCGGTCTGCAAACCGAGCTTGGCCAAGTGTCGCAACTGGTCGAGGAAGCCGAGCCGGGCAGCTCGCCGTTGGAAAAGAAGCTGGCGCGACTTTCCGCGCAATTGGTGTGGGCCACGCTGATCTTGACCGCGATGATCGCGGGCGTCGGCCTCACCACCGGCAAGGATCCTTTTCTGATGGTCGAGGCGGCGATTGCGCTCGCCGTGGCGGCGATCCCGGAAGGCCTGCCGATCGTCGCGACCTTAGCGCTGGCGCGCGGTATGTGGCGCATGGCGCGCCAAAACGCTCTGATCGAGCGGCTGTCCGCGGTGGAGACGCTGGGCGCGACGACCGTCATCCTCACCGACAAGACCGGCACGCTCACGGAAAATCGCATGACGGTGCGCCGGCTTTGGGTGCCCTCGGGCGAAGTTGAAATCGACGCCGAGCCCGGCAAAGCCGGCGGCGGGCACCTGAAGGTGCGCGACGATGCTCAACTCGCAACGCTGTTGGATATCGCTGTCCTCTGCAACGACGCCTCGCTGGAAAGCGCGCACGAGCAGGGCAGCGGCGACCCGATGGAGCTTGCGTTGCTGCGTGTGGGGCTTCGCGCCGGACTCAATCGCGCGATGCTCCTGCACGGCAGCCCGGTCGTCTCCAAACACGCCTTCGATACGTCGACCAAGATGATGGCGACGGTGCACCGGCGTGGCGATCGGCTTCTGTTCGCCGTCAAGGGCGCGCCGGAAGCGGTGCTGGCCGCCGCCGAGCGGGTGATTTCGACCGACGGCGACATCGCCATGGATTCGGACACGCGGGCCGAATGGCTTAGCCGTGTGGAGCATCTCGGCCATCATGGACTGCGTGTATTGGCCTGCGCCACGAAGACGGGCACGCAGGCCGACGCCACGCCGTACGAGGATTTGACCTTCGTCGGGCTCATCGGGCTGGAGGACCCGGCCCGCGCCGATGTACCGCATGCCATCCAGGACTGCCGGCAGGCCGGCATCCGGGTAATCATGGTCACCGGCGACCACGCGGTGACGGCGCGCAGCATCGGCCGCGCCGTCGGCCTGGGGCAGGCGGCGGCCAACGTCGTGGAAGGAAAACGGATCGGGCAACTCGCCAAGGGCAAGGGCGGCGAGCTGTTCGACGTCGGTATCTTCGCGCGCGTGAGCCCAGCGGAGAAACTTGATCTGGTGCGCGCCTATCAGTCCGCCGGCGAGATCGTCGCCATGACCGGCGACGGCGTCAACGACGCGCCGGCGCTGCGGCAAGCCGATATCGGCGTCGCCATGGGCCTGCGCGGCACCGACGTGGCGCGCGAGGCGGCCGCCATGATCCTGCTCGATGACGCCTTCCCCACCATTGTGAAGGCGATCCGCGAAGGGCGTGTCATTTTCGGAAACATCCGCCGCTTCGTGGCCTATCTGCTGTCCTGCAATTTGAGCGAGGTGCTGGTGGTCGGCTTGGCGGTGCTGTCCACATTGCCGCTGCCGGTGATGCCTTTGCAGATCCTCTATCTCAACCTCGTCACCGACGTGTTTCCGGCGTTCGCGCTCGCGATGGGCGAGGGCGACCCGGGCATTCTCAAGCGTCCGCCGCGCAACCCGCAGGAGCCCATTCTCGGGCGTCCGCAATGGATCACCATTGTCTTGCAGAGTTTGGCGCTGACGGCCGGCACCTTCGGCGCGCTGGCAGCGGCGCGCCTGTGGCTGGATCTCGACGCCAAGTCGGTCGTGACAGTCACCTTCTTGACGCTGGCGTTTGCGCAGCTCTGGCACGCCTTCAATATGCGTCACCCGCGGTCGCGCCTGCTGCGCAATGAGGTCACCCGCAATCCGTGGCTGTGGGGATCGCTCGTGCTCTGTACGACGCTGTTGGCCGTGCCGCCCTACCTCGCGCCGGTAGCGCATGTCCTTCACCTCGCTCCGCCGACGGCGACGATGTGGGCTATCATCCTTGCGCTCAGCGCGGCGCCGCTGGTCGTGACGCAAGCCGTGACGCTCATGCTGGTATCCGCGCGAGCGAGGTCCTAGGCCCATGCCGGCGGTTCTTATTCCATGGCTGGAATTTGCGCTTTGCGTCGCGCTGATCGGCATCGCCGGACCGGTGCTCACGCAATACGGCGACATGATCGCGCGGCTGACCGGCCTGTCGCGCTCATGGATCGGGCTTGTTCTGCTCGCCACCGCCACATCGTTGCCGGAGCTGTTCACCGGGATCAGCTCGGTGACGGCCGCCGACGCGCCCAATATTGCCGTCGGCGACGCCTTGGGCAGCTGCGTGTTCAATCTGGTGATGCTGGTTCTGCTCGACGAATTAAGCCGCGACGAGCCGATGTATCGCCGCATCGACCAGGGCCACATCCTGACCGCGGGCTTCGGCGTCATCCTGATCGGATCGGCCGGCGCCTTCTTGCTGCTCAGCCAGAATGCGCTGAGCGTGCAATGGCTGCACATCAGCGGCTACACGCCCCTTATCATCTTGCTGTATTTGGTCGCGATGCGCGCGGCGCACGACTACGAACGCCGGACCAGACCGCCGCCGCAGATCATCAAGATGGACACCGATATCACGTTGCGGGCGGCGCTTATCCGCTATGGCGCGGCGGCGATGGTGGTGGTCGTGGCCGGCTCATGGCTGCCGTTCATCGGGCGCGATCTCGCCGAGGTGATGGGCTGGAAGACGTCCTTCGTCGGCACGCTGCTGATCGCCGGCGCAACCTCGGTACCGGAATTTGTGGTGTCGGTGAGTGCGCTGCGCCTGGGCGCGGTCGACATGGCGATTGGCAATCTCTTGGGCAGCAACCTGTTCGATATTCTGATTCTGGCGGCTGACGATATCGCCTATACCAAAGGTCCGCTGTTGCACTCTGTCTCGCCCGCGCACGCGGTCACGGCGTTCGCCGCCGTCATCATGTCGGGCATCTTCATCGTCGCCATGCTCTATAAGCCGGAGACGCGCCTGCGCGGCACCATCGGTTGGGTCAGCCTCGCGCTGCTGGCGGTCTATCTATTCAGCGCCTACGCGATTTACCTGCACGGCCACTGACGTTCCGTCAGTGATCGGCGGGCACGCATATCGCTACTCGGTCAGACACAGCCCGTGATCGGGGCTGAACGACAAGAACACTTTCTGCTGCGGCGCGATCTGCTCGTAATGGTCGATCTGGATGCCGACCTCGAAGCCTCCGACCTTGACCCGGCATTCCAGCACGTTGCCGAGATAAATGGTTTCGACCACTTCGCCCTCGAACAAATTGCCGTTGGCGACGCCACTCGGCCGCTCGAAGTGGATGGCGATGTCTTCCGGCCGCAGGCTGAGCGTCACCTTCTGTCCGGTCGCGGCGCCTTCGCCGCCCAAAGCTTGCAGATGCAACAGCGGGTGCCCTTCGCCGGGCGCGATTTCCACGTTGCAAAATTCGCCGCTGCGGCCGACCACCACGCCCGGCATCAAATTGGCGACGCCGATGAAATTGGCAACGAAGGTATTGGCTGGCTGCGCGTAGATGGTCTGTGGATCGCCGATCTGCTGGATCACGCCTTGGTTCATCACCACCACGCGATCGCTCATCACCAGCGCCTCGGCCTGGTCGTGGGTGACGTAGATCGAGGTGATGCCGACCTCCTTCTGCAGTCGCACCAACTCGACCCGCATCTGCTCGCGGAGCTTGGCGTCGAGATTGGATAGTGGTTCGTCAAACAAGATAACGCGCGGCTCGTAGACGATGGCGCGCGCGAGCGCCACGCGCTGGCGCTGGCCGCCGGACAGTTTGGTGGCGTAGCGGTCGGCAAGATGCGGCAGCCCGACCAGTTCGAGCGCGCGTGTGGTGCGCTCCTTGATGACGGCGGCCGGCGCATGGCGCACGCGTAACCCGTAGGCGACATTGTCGAACACCGTCATGTGCGGCCAGACCGCGTAGCTCTGGAACACCATGCCGATATTGCGATCCTCGGGGTCGAGATAGATGCCCCGCCCGGGCGCGGCGACGACGTCATCGCCGATGCGGATCTCGCCGCCGTCGGGCCGCTCCAGCCCGGCGATGCAGCGCAGCGTCGTGGTCTTGCCGCAACCTGAGGGGCCGAGCAGTGTGACGAATTCGCCTTCCGCGACGGCAAGATTGACGTCGTTCACCGCCAGCTCTGAGCCGAAATGCTTGCTCAGATGGTCGAGCTCGACCATGTGGCGCGGTCGTTCGCTC
The DNA here is from genome assembly GCA_963727555.1 of uncultured Alphaproteobacteria bacterium. GTDB lineage: Bacteria > Pseudomonadota > Alphaproteobacteria > Rhizobiales > Xanthobacteraceae > Pseudolabrys. The sequence goes on from CAVSGT010000003.1 coordinate 357,823, forward strand.
ATGGTTGCACCGCCAACGTGTGCTCGGGATCGAGCCGCAGATAGACCTTCTCGCCCGACTTCAGGCCCGCGCGCGGATGCGCCAGGACCTTCCATTCGAAATCGCCCGAGCGCACGCGGCAATCGACGCTGTTGCCGAGGAATATGGCCTGGATGACCTCGCCTTCGAGACAGGTGCCGGCACCGTTCTGGCGCGAGGCGGCGACGTTCTCCGGCCGCACCGAGAGCACCACTTCAGCGCCCGGCTCCATGCCGGCGGCTAGCAGGCAGGGGAGCCGCACCTTGCGGCCGCCGGTCTCGATTTCGACCTCGCCGCGCCCCGGCGCGGTGGCCGCCACCACGCGCGCCTTGAGCAGATTGGCGACACCGATGAAATTGCTGACATAAGCATTGGCCGGCTGGCCGTAGATCTCGCGCGGGCCGCCGCGCTGTTGGATGCGGCCTTTGCTCATCACGATGATCTCGTCGCTCATCACCAGGGCTTCGGCCTGATCGTGGGTAACGTAGATCGAGGTAATGCCGACTTCGTGCTGGATGCGCTTGAGCTCGACGCGCATCTGCTCGCGCAGCTTCAAATCGAGATTGGACAAGGGTTCGTCGAACAGCAGCAGGCGGGGCTTCGAGACGATGGCGCGCGCCAGCGCCGCGCGCTGCTGCTGGCCGCCGGAGAGTTGGGTCGCGAGCTTATCGGCCATAGTGGTCAGGCCGACGAGCTTGAGCACGTCTGCGACGCGGGCATCGATCTCCGCGCGCTCGACCTTGCGGATCTCCAGCGGGTAGGCGACGTTCTGGGTGATCGTCATGTGCGGCCAGATCGCGTAGCTCTGGAACACCATGCCGATGTCGCGTTTTTCCGGGGGGAGAAAGATGCCCTCGCTTGGCGACGTGTAGACCGTGTCGCCGACGCTGATCCGACCGCCTTCGATCGTGTGCAGCCCGGCGATGCTCATCAGCGTCGTGGTCTTGCCGCAGCCGGAGGGGCCGAGCAAAGTCAGAAACGCACCTTTCGGCACGCTGAACGACACGTCGTCGACGGCGCGGTCGTTGCCGTAGATTTTCACCAGATTCTGGACTTCGACGTAGTGGCCGGACGCGTTCTTGTTGTCCATGACGCTGGCGGAACTCCCCGTGGTCATGCCGTCAGCGCTTCACGGCCGGCGGCGCGTCGGAACAAGTACACGCAGACCAGCAAGATCGCGGTCTGCGTCATCGACAGCGCCGCGGTAAGCGTATCGTTCTCGTAGTTGGTGAGATAGTAGACGCCGACCGACAGCGTCTCGGTGCCCGAACTGTACAGGATGATCGAGATCGACAATTCGCGCAGGAAGATGATGAACAGCAGCACCCAGCCGGCGAAGATGCCCGGCTTCAACAGCGGAATGGTGATGCGTCGCAGGGTGGTGAACCAGGAGGCGCCGGACATGCGCGAGCTCTGGTCGAGCTCTTCCGAAATCGCCAGCATCACCGAGGAGATGTTGCGCTGGCCGTAGGGGAAAAAGCGCGTGATGTAGCCGAGCAGGATGATCCAGATCGTGGCGTAGATCGGCGTCCTGATGTAGGTGACCAGCACGCCCATCGCCAGCACGATGCCAGGAATTCCAATCGGTACCACGCAGAGCAGATCGAGCAGCCGGGCGCCGAAACCCTTGGTGCGGTGAACCATGTGGCTGACGACGAGCGACAGCACCATAGCGATACTGGCGCCGAGGAAGGCCAGGATGAAGCTGTTATAGATGCCGTTGGTCGCGGCCTTGATGCTGTCCGGGCGCCAGAAGAACAGCGTCTTGACGTAATTGTGCAGCGACATGTCGCTGAAGATGATTCTGCCTTCCCACACCGGATGCAAGCTGACGATAAAAAGGCAGAAGATCGGCAGGACCACCGCCACCACGATGTAGACGATGTTGAAGCCGAAGGCGGCCCAGCGCCAGCGCCCGAGGTCGATGACGTTGGGGCGGAAGCCCTTGCCGGTTACGGTGGTGAACGAGCGCGGCGCAATGTAGCGCTGCTGGATATAGATGAAAAAGGCGGTGATGACGCCGAGCGACATGCTCATGGCGGAGCCGAGATAATAATTGGCGTCGTCGCCGACCGCCTTGGAGAAAATCTGCGTGGTCAGCGTCTGCCAGCCGTAAGGCGCGCCGAGCTTGAACGGCACGCCGAACTCGCCGGCGCTGGTGACGAAAACGATGATGGCGCCCGACAAGATCGCCGGCGCCACCAGCGGCAAGGTCACCGTCATGGTGGTGCGCAAAAGGCCGGCACCGGTGGTGCGCGCGGAGTCCTCGAGCGAGGGGTCCATGCGGCGCAGCGAGCCGACCACGAACAGGTAGACGAGCGGCGTGAAGAAGATCGCCGTCACCCAGATGACGCCGTAAATATTGTCGACGTTGATGAAGCCCGGGATGCCGAGATAATCGCGCATCCAGGCATTGAGCAGCCCGATGCGCGGCGAGGCCAGGTTGTGCCAGGCGATGGCGCCGACGAAGGGGCTCAAGAAAAACGGAATGAGGTTATAGGGCTCGAGCCGGTCGCGCCACGGACAGTTGGTGCGGGCGTTGACCCAGGCGAGCGACACGCCGAGGAACGTCGCCAGCACGGTGGTGCCGCTGCTGATCAGCAGCGTGTTGATGAAGGCTTGGCGGATGACGCGATCGTTGAGCACAGATGTGTAGTTGGCGAAGCCCCAGGTGGTGTCGAAGCCGTCGGCGTCCATCACCTGGAAGCTGGAGACGATCAACGTGAACAGCGGCAGGAGCACCGCCGCCCCGACGACCACGCTGACCAGCAGTGTGGCGATGGTTTCCTGAGTGAGCATGGCGCGCAGCCGGCTTGCCAGCGGCGCCCACGATGCCGTGCGCGGCAACGAAAGTGTGCTCATGTTTTGTCCATCATGTGCAACGCGGTGCGTCTAACGCGGTTCACGTCGCGAGCGGGGCCTCGCCACTGGTGGCATGGCCCCGCCCATTGGTCCCCGTTACCGGGCTTACTGGAACACGGCCTGCCAGGCGCTGCGCACAGGCTTGAACTCCTTCTGCGCCCCGACCCAATCCTTTAGGCCGAGCAGCTTGTGCTCGCTGAGGTCGAGCAGGTAAGGCTTGGCCGCCGCCGGCGACTTGTAGCCCTTGCGGAAGCTGTAAAGCGCTTCGCCCTCGACGAAGACGTCGGTGCCCTCCTTGCTCAACAGGAACTCGAGCAGCAATTTGCCGGCGTTCGGATGCGGCGCGCCCTTAAGCACCGCCGCTTGGTTGCCGAGCATGACCAAGCCTTCCTTATAGTAGCCGATCTTCAGTACCTTGGCGAGTTCGGGCTTCTTGATCACGTTCTGATAGACGCGGCCGGAAAGATTCCACATGTCGAGCGGCCGCTGGCAGGAAATGACCATCGCCATCTTCGGCTCGGTGCGGAATTCGACGATCGGATCGGTTGCCTTGATCTCCTTCCAAAGGTCCGCCAGCTTGACCGCGCCGTTCTCCGCGAGCGAGATCGCGGTGTTGGTGTAGGTGAAGCTCTTGGTGATGTCCGAGACGATGGTCTTGCCCTTCAGCGACGGCTTGACGACGTCGGCGTAGGACGTCGCATTAAAGTCCTTCATGCCGGGGCAGGACGTGTTCCATACTGGCTGGAACGCGTAGGCGAGCGGAACCACCACATAAGGATAATTGGAATACTGGTGGGCTTTCTTCGCCAGTTCCTCGCTGTCCTTCCAATAATCGCTGTCGAGCTTGAGGAAGGCGCCGTGCTTGACGCCGGCGTCGAAGAATCCCGGCGCGCTCACCAGGTGAACGTCGACGGTGAACTTGTTGGCCCGGATCTCCTGGCGAACCTGGGCGACGGTCGCGCCGGTGCCCTTGCGTAGATTGTTGAACTTGAAATCGGGGCCGAGATTGTAGCGCTTGATAAACGCGGCGCTCATGCGCTGCGCGGTGCGGTCGCTGAAGATCGGATTAATGATGGTGACGGCGCCTTCTTTTTTGGCCGCCGCCGCCAATTCCTTCTCATGCGGTGTCAAGTCCGCCGCGCGGACGCCAGTGGTCGTCGTCAATAACGTCGCGAGCGTAAAAGGTGCCGCGAGCAGTGCGGCCGAGAATAGTCGCAGAGCCGAGTGGCGCGTGAGCATGTCGTTCCTCCCGTTGTCGTCGCCCTCTGAATTCGACTTCACCGGCCTGAAAGAACCGGCGTCGAATCTTGTTATCATTCGGCCTGCCCAGGGCGCATATGAGTATTGCAGCAAAGGTGGGCCGGCACCCATTATAACCGCAAGTCACGGGGCAAAGGCAATTTCTGTCTTTATTCTGTCTTTGCCGATTCTCATGCTGTGAAACTGCGGCACCCGGCAGCCGTTGCACGGGGGACTATGATGGCGCTAGCTTCCGGCTGCGCAAAATGTGGGCGATGCGCACCCGCCTTGGTTTCATTCGATCAAAACTCACCTCATAGCGCCTCCGGGGAGACGCCGGCTTGAAAATTGGAATTTTGCTCGGTGACGATATCGGCCTCGAAGTCGTCCCCGAGGCCGTCAAAGTGATGAAAGCCGCGGCATCTCGGTCCGGCCTCGCCATCGATTGGCACCCTTTGCCGATCGGCAAGGACGGTCACGAGCGACATGGAAATACGCTTCCGGCCCCGACCGAGGCGGCGTTGCGGGAACTCGACGGCTGGATCATGGGTCCGATCGGGCATGCGGCTTATCCGCGCAATGACCCGACTTGGGTCATGCCGGCGGTGCGCAAGAAATTCGAACTGTTCGCCGCCCTCCGTCCCTCGCGCTCCTATCCGAACATCGCCTCGATCCACAAGGACGTGGATATCGTGTTTGTGCGCGAGCTCACCGAAGGCATGCTTTATTCGGAAACCGTGGTGGCGGGCGCGGGGGAATTCCGCCCGAACGACGATATCACCGTCGCGATGCGCGTGATCACACGTAAGGGATGCGAACAGGGTCGCGCGCGAGGCCTTCGAGGTTGCGCGCACGCGCAAGCGCAAAAAGGTCACCGCCGCGCATAAGGAGCCGGTCTATCGGTTGGCCTGCGGCATGTTCGCCGAGGAATGCCGCAAGGTCGCGCGCGAATACCCGGATGTGGAATTCGACGAGATGCTGATCGACTCGATCTCGATGAAGCTGGTCACCAACCCGCAGCGCTTCGATGTCATCGTCACCACCAACCAGTTCGGCGATATTCTCACCGATATCGGCGCCGGCCTGGTCGGTGGGCTGGGACTCGCGCCCGGGCTCTGCGTCGGCGAGCATCAGGCCATGGCGCAAGCGACGCATGGTTCGGCGCCCGACATCGCTGGGCAGAACATCGCCAATCCTTACGCGATGATTACTTCCGGGCAGATGCTAATGGGCTGGCTTGGCCGCAAGCATAGCGAACCGAAGGCGGTGGCGGCTGCCGACCTGATGAAGAAAGCCATCGACAAAGTGGTCACCGACGGAAAGACTTTGACCAAGGACCTGGGCGGCAAAGCCAGCACCCAGGACATGGGAGACGCTATCGCGGCGGCCGTGCTGCAATAGCACCGGCTGCGCAAAACTTGGAACGGGCAACGCCATGTACAGTCTTCAACTCAGCGCCGAGCAATTGGAAATCCGCGACACGGTGCGCGACTTCGTCACGGCCGAAATCAAGCCGGTCGCCTTGAAAGCGGATCGGCTCGATGTCTGCGACCGCAGCCTGCTGACGGAGCAGATCGATGCGGCCTCGCAGCTGGGCCTGCGCACGCTGGCGCTGTCGGAGGATCGCGGCGGCGCCGGCGCCGATGCACTCACCTCATGCATCGTGACCGAGGAGTTGGCGGCGGGCGATGCCGATATTGCCGCCGTGCTGACGGAGACCTCGCGGCTTTCGCATATCTTGTTCGATCAGGTCATGAATGACGCCCAGCGCGAGCGCTTCCTGCCGAAGCTCTTGGGCGACGACCGCTGTCATCTCGCCTTCGCCGGCCGTGAACCCGGCAGCGATACGCGGCTTGGCGTCAACTATCATCGCATCGTGGCCAACGAGCCGCCGTTGAAGACCGCTGCCGTCAAAGCGAACGACGGTGGCTGGGTCGTCAACGGTACAAAGGACTGCGTCGCCAATGCGCCGGTTGCCGGGCTGTTTGCCGTCGAGGTGCAGATCGCCGGCCGGCCGACAACGAATGTGCTGCTGGTGCCGGCGGACGCGCCGGGCGTGACGGTGCAGGCGCACGAGAATGCCTGGCAGCACGGCTCCTGCGGCTCGGTCACGTTCAAGGACTGCCGCGTGCCCGCCGACAACCTGCTCGGCGACGATGCCGCGCCTTTGCTGACCGGCACGGCTGCGCCCGGCCGCGGCAACCCGCTCGCGCAGGCGCTCAATATCGGCGTCGGCCGCGCCGCCTATGAAACCGCGCTCGATTACGCGCATTTGCGCGTGCAGGGCGCGCGCCCCCTGATCGAGCATCAGGCGATTGCCAACAAGCTCGCCGAGATCGCCATCAAGCTTGAGATCGCGCGCGCCGCCGTCTGGCAGGCGGCGTGGGTCTCCGATCATCCCGAGGCCGTCGCCGACCGCAGCCTTCCCGACTTGCCGCTCACCACCATGGCGCAGGTATTCACCGGCGAGACGATGCTGAAAGCGGTCAAGGATGCGGCTGAAATCTTCGGCGCCATGGGCGTGATGCGTGACATGCCGCTACAGAAATATGTGCACGATGCCCGTGTCTGCCTGCACTCGGGTGACGGCGCGACCGACGCCAAGCTGCGCATTGCCGAGGAACTCGCCGGCTACCGGCGCACGCCCGCGGCGATGGCGCTGGCCGGCGAATGAACCAATTCACGTGAGGGTGCTCCCATGGACTTCAATTTGAGCGACGAACAGCGCGATTGGCAGATGAAGGCGCGCAAGTTTGCCGACGAAGAGATCAGACCGATCTCGCTGCGGCGCGACGCCATCCCGACCGCGCGCGAAACCTGGGACTGGGACATCATCAAGAAGGGCTCCAAGCTCGGCTTCCGCACGCTGGCGGTGCCGAAGGAGTGGGGCGGCCACGGCACCGATTTCGTCACGCAAGCCGTTGTCATGGCCGAGCTCGCCAAGGCCGATAGCGCGATGTCCAAGGCCTTCAGCCAGAACTGGAAATGGAGCCATCTGATCTCGCAGGTCTGCACCGAAGAGCAGAAGAAGCGCTTCCTGCCGCCCTTCGTCGCCGACGACACGTTCGTGCTCGGCAAGGGCATCACCGAGCCGACCGCCGGCTCCGACAACCGCCTGCCTCCGGACGACGTCAAGGCCGGGCTGAGGCTGAAGGCCGAACGCGACGGCGACGAATGGGTGCTCAACGGCGAGAAGGCGTTCATCGCCAACGCGCCTGTCGGCAAGCTGTTCTTCATCGACGCACGCACCGATTCGACCGTGCCGCTCAAGCAGGGCACCACCATGTTCCTGGTGCCGCGCGACACGCCCGGCTTCCGCATCGGCAAGGTGTTCAACAAGAGCGGCTGGCGCTTCTATCAGAACGGCGAAATGATCTTCGAGAACGCGCGCATCCCGCACGCCAACGTCGTCGGCGACATCGGCGGCGCAGTGAAGAAAACCGGCGGCCGCGGCGGCGACACCACCGGCGGCGACATTTTCGGCGATCTTGAATTGTGTGCCAACGCGCTCGGCATCTGCGACGACGCCTGCGAGACGGCGTTGAAATACGCCAAGACCGCGCAGCAGGGCGGCCAGCTGCTGTTCGCGCAGCAGAACGTGCAGCTAAAGATCGACAGGATGTATGCGATGACGGAGGCGCTGCGCTCTTTCGTCCTGCGGGTCGCCTGGGAGCATGACAAGAAGATCCACACCTGCAACGCCGGGCTGGCGATGAACTATTCGACCGACGTGGTGCAGGACGTGACCGAGCTCTACATGGAAATCCGCGGCGCCGACGGCTGCCATATGGACGCGCACACCGACAAGCTGGTGCGCGACGCCATCATCTGGAGTCATCTCGCCGGCGACAGCGTGCAACGCATGAAAGTGGCACGTCGGCTGGCGGCTTAGCCACATCCGTCATGCCCGGCCTTGTGCCGGGCATCCACGTATTTCTTGGCCGCGAAGCAAGACGTGGATGGCCGGGACAAGCCCGGCCATGACCAATTACGCCAGCTTCACCGGCGCGCCTTTTTCCAGCGAGGTAATCGTCGCCTCGAAGGCGCCGATAACGTTCAGCATTTGCTCGGGTTTCACGGGAAACGGCGCCTTGCCTTCGACCGCGTCGGCGAAGGCCTCGAGCAGCACGCGCAGCGAATTGACGTGCGGAAAAGTCCGCTCTTCGGGCGCGCCGCCGATCTTGGCGACGATCAGCGTATCCTCGCCACGCGCTTCCGCCGAGCCATTGGTCCCGAACACATGGCAGCGCCAGAACAGCGGCGCCGCGCGCACGGTCGCCATGACGCCGGTGGCGCCGCTCGCAAACTCGCACAGTATGGCGATCACGTCGCGCGGATCGGGCGGCGGCTTCTTGGAAACGGTACGCGCGTCGACGTAGCTGATCGGGCCGACAAGATTGACGAAGGCATCGAGCACGTGCAGCCCGGCGCCGGTCATGCCGGCACCCGGCGATTCGCGCGGATCGTCGCGCCAGCCGCCGCGCACGCGGGTCGAGTGCTCGTTGGAGAGATGGCCTTCGATATGCAGCACCTCGCCGATCTCGCCGCTTTCCACCACGCGCTTGAGCTCGCGCATGGAGGCGAAGCAGCGCTTGTTGTTGCCGCTGCCGAGCGGCACGCCGGCCTTGCGCACCGCGGCGACCGCCCGCTCGGCCTCGGCGCGCGTTAGCGCCAGCGGCTTCTCGCACCAGACCGGCTTGCCGGCGGCGGTCACCATTTCGATCTGCTGGACGTGCAGGGAATGCGGCGTGGCCAGGATAATGGCCTGCACCTCCGGGTCGGCGATGGCGTCCTTGAGGTCGGTGGACAACCGGAAGCCATGTTGCGCCGCCAATTCGCGCGCGAGTTCGGGCTCCTTGGTCACGCCGTGCACGATGCGCAGGCGGTCGCTTTTGCCTTGAATCGAATTGAGATGGGTCTGGCCCCAGCGGCCCAGACCGACCATGGCTGCATTGATCATGATTACCCCGACGTCGCGATGTGTCTTGTCAATCTCGTGCAATCGCGGTGTCATGACAAGCGCATGATCCCGAAAAGGGGGCACCGGTTTTCGGACAAAGATCATGCGCAAGCAAAACAGGGGGCATGCCGATGAAAGCAATGGTGTTGCGGGGACCGAACACCCCGTTCGAGTTGACGCAAGTGCCCGATCCGGTGCCCGGCCCCGGCGAGGCGGTCGCCCGCGTCATCACCTGTGGCTCGGGGCTGACCATCCAGCACGCCAAGGCCGGCCGCCGGAAGATCAAGTTTCCGCGCATTATCGGCCATGAGATCACCGGCGAGATCGTCGCGATCGGCGCCGGCGTGTCTTCGCTCAAAGTCGGCGATGGCGTCAGCGCCTACTTTTATCTCTGCTGCGGCCACTGCCGTTACTGTCTCGCCAATCTGGAGCCGCTTTGCCTCAACGCCGGCGGTCAAGTCGGCATGGACTGCGACGGCGGCTATGCCGAGTACATGAAATTGCCGGCGCACGTCTTCATCAAGTATCCGGAAGGTCTCGACTACAAAGCCCATCCCGCCGAAATGGGCGTCATCACCGATGCGCTGGCGACGCCCTACAAGGTGCTGCGGCGCGCCTCGGTCAAGGCCGGCGAGACGGTGGCGGTGTTCGGTGGCGGCGGCGGTCTCGGCATTCACCAATTGATGATGGCGAAGTGGGCGAAGGCGCGCGTGATCGCAGTCGACGTCGCCGCCAACAAGTTCGAGGCCTGCCGCAAGGCCGGCGCCGACGAGGTGGTCAATCCGCGCGACGGCGACGTGGTCGAGGCCTTGCGCGACCTCACACATGGCGCCGGCGTCGACGTGGCAATCGATTATGTCGGCGCCACGGCGACACTGGAGGCCGGCGTCAAATCACTCGGGCGACGCGGCCGGCTGGTCATTCTCAGCGGCGCCTCGCAGCCGTTCCAGGCGCCGGCGCACGCCATGCTGCAGAAAGAACAGGCGATCCTCGGGAGCCGCTATGTCACCCGCGTCGAAGTGCTGGAAACCTGCGATCTGGTGGCGCGCGGCGAGGTCTGGCCGATGGTGACCGACGTGAGGCCGCTGCAGGAGGCCGAAGCCGTGCATGAGCGCGTCGAGAAGGGCGAGGTCACTGGGCGGGCGGCGCTGCGCGTCGCTTAAGGGGGGCAAACCGTGGACCTGATCATCCGCAACGCGCGCCTGGCCGGCGATGCAGACGGCGAGCCGCGCGACATCGGCATCGCAGGCGGCCGCATCGCGGCGATCGAGCGCAATCTTGCCGCCGATGGCGCTATCTATGACGCGGCCGGCCGGCTTGCCTGCCCGGGCCTGATCGAAACGCACATCCATCTCGACAAATCGCGCATCATCGACCGCTGCGCGCCGCAAGAGCGCGCGACGCTCAGTCCGGTGTTCGGCGTCACGCCGGTCAAGAAACACATGACGGTCGAGGACGTGCACGCGCGCGCGGCGCAGACGCTCGAGCAATGCATCCTGCATGGCACCACACGCATGCGCACGCAGGTCGAGGTCGATCCCGGCATCGGCATGCGCGGCTTCGACGGCGTCGAGGCGCTGATCGCCGAATATAAATGGGCGATCGACATCGAGATTTGCGTGTTCCCGCAGGAAGGCTTGATCAGCTATCCGGGCACCGACGAATTGCTGGTCGAGGGTTTGAAGCGCGGCGCCAAGGTGATCGGCGGCGCGCCGCGCTACGACAAGGATCCGGCCGGCCAAATTGAGCGCATTTTCGAACTGGCGCGCGAATTCGACGTCGACATCGATATGCATCTCGACGTCGGCCACACGCCGAACGACATGAACATCCACCAGGTGCGGGCGCTCACCGACAAATACAAGCGCGGCGGCCGCGTGGTGGTCGGCCACATGGCGAAGCTTTCATTGTTGCCGCCGAGCGAGTTGGCGGCGATGGCGAAGCACCTCGCCGACAGTGGCATCGCGGTAACCGTTCTGCCGGCGACCGACTTGTTTCTGATGGGCCGCGACCAGGATCACAGCGTCCGCCGCGGCGTGGCCGATGCCAACTGTGCTCGCCGCCCATGGCGTGACCTGCTCGCTGTCGAGCAACAACGTGCTCAACCCGGCGACGCCTTATGGCGACTGCTCGCTGATCCGCATGGCCAATCTCTACGCCAATGTGTTGCAGGTCGACCGTCCGGCGCAATTGCGCGAATGCTTCGACATGCTGACGACAAGCTCGGCACATCTGCTCAATCTCAAGGACTATGGCTTTGCCATCGGCAATCCCGCCGACGTCGTCATCATCAACGCCCGCACGCCCGAACAGGCGGTGGCGGAGATCGCGCAGCCGGTGGCAGCCTTCAAGAACGGCAAGCAGATCATGACGTGGAATTTGCCGGAGTTGCTGCGGCCGCGCTAGAATCGCACCGCAGACGCGCGCTGCCGTACTCGGGCGCCACGAATTCAATCCCAGAAGGCGAACGTCCGCGTCTCGATGCTTTCTCGCGGCCAGGCGTCGGCCGGGGTGTTGGGGTCGTCGAATGCCGAGTGCGCGGTGAAGCGCGCGGTCTTGCTCGCGTCGGAATCGAACACCTTGAACACCAGCGCCTCGTTGCGCTCCATGCGCGGGAACCAGTACCACACATGCGCCGGGTTATAGGCGATGTGGTAGACCTCGGCCGTGCGGTTGCGATAGCGGCGCTCGACGCGGATGAAGCCGGTCTGCGGGATCGAGCGCGCATCGCAGATGCCGAGCGGGTCGATCACCACCGTGCGGCGGATCGGCCGCCACACCTGCACGATGGCCCAGCGATTGCGCATGCGCTTTTCCGCTTCCTCATCGCCAAGGATGTCACGCAAGCGCTGCGGTGCCGAGCGCTCGGTGTAGTCGTTGTGCACGCCCTTGACCGGCGGGCGTGCATTGGCGGCCATGCGGCCCTGTTCGTCGCCAATGCGAATGGTGTGGTCGAACACATGCACCTTGCTGGCGCCGGAATATTTCTTGATCAGCGCCTCGCATTCGGGATCGTAGACGCGCTTGCGCTCGTCCTCGTTGGCAAAGTCCTTTACCTGCGTCTCGTGGGTGACGAACACAAAGCCGTGGGTGTCGAGCGCGAACGTATCGCGCAACGGCCGGCCGTTGCGGATTTCCATAACGTGCTGCTTGTACTGCGGCGGGTTGGCCTGGTGCTCCATCTCCGGCCAGTCGATGTAGTTCACCGGCGGCGTGCCGGTGTCGATGATGTAGTTCATCTTGGCCTTGATGGTGTCGGTAACAGGCTTTTCGGCCACGAGCGTCATGAGGCGTCTCCCGCGAGGGTTATGGGCTCTTCATAGCGGATTTTGTTTAGATCGTCATTCGGCAGAACGAAGTGGGAGTGGGCACTTACTTTTTTCTGATCTTGAAGGTCAGTACGCCGTCGGCCTCGCTCTTGCCATCCAGCGTGTCGCCGGTCTGCCGCAGCAGGTTGGGGATGTCGATCGCCGCCAGCGGGTCGGTGCATTCGGCCACGATCAAATCGCCGGACTTCAACGACGACAGCATCTTGCGCACCCGCAGCGCCGGCAGCGGACATTTGAGGCCGCGCAGGTTCATGGTCTTTTCGGTCATGACGGCAAAGGCACCATGGATAATTGCCGGTCGGCCGCCGGGATATAGGCTTCCTCGATCCCGAGTTCCTTGCGCACGATATTGCTGCCCCGCACCAGCGCCACCATCTTGTAGAAGGCGTGCATGCGGCTCATCGACTGTCGCCCGAAGCCGCAATCGCTGGTCAGGATAAGCCGCTCGGGCTCGATGAATTTCAGCGCGCGGCGAATGAGGTCGGCGACCTCTTCCGGCCGCTCCACTTGCAGCGTGCGGTGGCTGATGACACCGAGCGCGATCTTCTTGTCCTTTGAGATCATCGCGCCGAAATGCTCCATATCCATGCCGCGGTTGAAGGCGCCCTCGACGGTGAGCACATCGCAGTCGATCTGATCGAGAAACGCCAACGCCGCCTTGTAAGACTGGTCCTTGCTCGCGACCCGTTGCGCCGCCGGCGAGCCCCAGCAGGTGTGGCACCAGACTTCGCATTTATCGCGCAGGCCTTTCACCTCGACATTGAAGGCATCGACCCATTGCTGCGGTTTGATCTTCTGGTTCGGGTCGGCGACGATTTGATGGATGGCCGGCTCTTCGATCTGCACCAGCGGTGCGCCGGCATCGGCCAGCGCGTGATATTCGCGGTTGAGCGCGGCGGAAAGGTCCATGAGCAACGCCAGCCGGTCTTTGTAATATTCGTCGGTGAGCATCAGCGCCAGGATCTGCGCCGAGATCGAACCGATCTTTACCGGCTTGTCGGTCATGCCGGCGACCGCTTTGTAGGCCCGGTCGAGTTGCAATGTGGTGGCGCCAATCTTGCCCACCACGGGCGGCGTCATGCGGGTTTCGATCACTTCCCACATCAGGTCGCCGGGTCCCTTGTCGGCCATGAAGCCGGCCGGCGGCACTTCGACGCGGGGCGCGCCGATGCCTTCGATACGCTCGGTCGCGTAGCTCACCCAGGCCCGCCCGGCGACGTCGTCGTCGAGCCGCGTGTCGCCGTCGACGAAGATGTCGATACCGGCGCGGTGCTGGGCCGCCACGTGGCAGGCCAGACAATCGAAATGCTGTTCGCGATAGGCCAGGCGGGAAAACCCTTGCGACAGCGGAATGCCGCGCAGGTTCTCGGTGTACCAGCTTGGCCGCGGCAGGGCGCCGGTGGTGGTGGTCAGCAAAGCTTTGCCTTGGGTGGCGGTGAACATGCAAAACCCCTTGATTTCACGGGCAGAAAATGCCGCCTAGAGCGGTTCGAATGGGGTAGAATGGACAGTCCATGGGTGCCAACGTCAAGCGCGTGAAAATGGCCGCGACGGGTGAGACCAACCAGATGATTGCGCGGCTCACGCCGCTTGCCGACGTGCTGGCGGCGATCGACGCGCTGGCGAAGCCGGTGGCTGCGACGGAGATCGACGTCGAAGAGGCCGCGCATTGCGTCCTTGCGCATGACGTGGGCGCGGCGCTGCGGCCGGCGAGCGCCATTGCACTGCAAGACGGCTTTGCCGTGAGCGCGGAGGAGGTGGCTGACGCCGGGGCCTACGCGCCGGCGCGCCTTGCAAAGATACCGGCACGCGTCGAGAGCGGCGACAAAATGCCACCCGATACGGACGCGGTCGCTCCGCTCGACATCGTGACGGTGCGCGGCGGCATCGCGGAAGCTGTGAGCGCGGTCGCGCCGGGGGAAGGCGTATTGCCTTCCGGCGGCGACGTCGTTCCATCGAAACCACTCCGTCTGGCGGGCGAGCGTATTCGTGAGACTGACATTGCAACATTCATGGCCGCTGACATCGTGCGCATCAGCGTGCGCGCGCCGCGCGTTCACATCGTCGCGGCGCGCGAAGACTTGCGGCTTCTGCCCGCGGTGCAATTGATAGCGCACGACTGCGCGGCGCAAGGAGCGCACGCGATCGTTCTGAATGGCGCCGATATCGATGACGCTCTAAGCGGCAGCGATGACGCGCTGATTATTGTCGGAGGCAGCGGCGTCGGCGCACGCGACCGCAGCGTGGCGGCGCATGGCGAGCATGGCCGAGTCATCGTGCATGGAATTGGATTGAGTCCGGGCGAAACAACCGCCTTGGGCGAAGCCAAGGGACGTCCGGTGCTGATCGTGCCGGGCCGGCTCGACGCGGCGCTCGCCGTGTGGCTCGTGATCGGCCGCCGCCTGTTGGCGCGGCTCGCCGGCGGTGGTGGCAGCGAGCCGACGTCGCCTGCAGCACTGACGCGCAAAGTCGCGTCCACCGTCGGTATGGCCGAAGTCATTCCGGTGCGCCGGAGCGGCGAGGGCGTCGAGCCGCTGGCAACGAAATATCTGCCGCTGTCGGCGCTGACGCGCGCCGATGGCTGGATTTTGGTGCCGGCGGAAAGCGAAGGCTATCCGGCCGGCACCAGCGTGGCGGTGAGGTCCTGGCCGTGAGCGAGCAACCCAAGGTGCAGGCGAGCCCGCAAGCCGATCTCATCGCGCGCGTGCGGATGGCGGCGCAACAGGAGCAGTTCCTCGAAGTCGTTTCGGCAGAGGAAGCGCGTGTGCGCTTCGAGCGGCATCTCGATCTCAAGCCGCTCGCACCAGAGACCGTGCCGCTTTCGGCTGCGCTCACGCGTGTGCTCGCGCATGATGTGGTTGCCGCAGTCGACGCGCCGCCGTTCGACCGCTCCAATGTCGACGGCTTCGCGCTGCGTTCGGCCGACACCGCCGGCGCCAGCGATAGCGCGCCGAAGCGATTGGTGCTCAACGCCGAAGTGATCGCCTGCGGCGATGCGCCGGAAATCGAAGTGGCGCCTGGCACGGCCACGACTATCGCCACCGGCGGCGTCATCCCGCGCGGCGCGGATTGTCGTCATCATGATCGAGCAGACCGAGCTGATCGAGTCCGGCGCGCCGGCCATCGAGTTGCGCCGTGCCGCCGCCGCCGGGCAATTCATCTCCTATGCCGGCTCCGACATCGCGCGCGGCGAGACCTTGCTGCGGCGCGGCACGCGCATCGGTTCGCGCGAGATCGGCATGCTGGCGGCCTGCGGGCTGGCAAACGTGGAGGTGGTGCGGCGGCCGAAAGTGGCCGTGCTGTCAACCGGCGACGAATTGGTGCCGCCGGGCGAGCCGCTCAAACCCGCGGGCGTCTATGACAGCAACGGCGCCATCATCGCCGCCGCGGTGCGCGAAGCAGGCGGTGAACCGGTCGCCATGGGTGCCTTCCCCGATGACGCATTGGCGCTGGAAAAAGCCGTGCGCGAAGCGCTTGCCAGCTGCGACATGGTGGTGCTTTCGGGCGGCACCTCGAAGGGCGCCGGCGATCTGTCGCACGCGATCGTGTCGCGGCTCGGATCGCCCGGCATCCTGGTGCACGGCGTCGCGCTCAAGCCCGGTAAACCGCTTTGCCTCGGCGTCGTCGGCGACATGCCGATCGTGGTGTTGCCCGGCTTCCCGACCTCGGCGATTTTCACTTTCCATGCCTATGTGGCGCCGGTGATCCGCGCCCGCGCCGGGCTGCCGCCGGAAGCGGCGGAAACGATTGCCGCGCGCGTGCCGGTGCGCATCGCTTCCGAGCTTGGCCGCAAGGAATTCGTACTGGTGTCGCTGATCGAAAGCGGAGACGGCGCGCTCGCGTTCCCGACCGCCAAAAGCTCCGGCTCGGTCACCAGCTTCTCGCAAGCGGACGGCTTCCTCGAAATCGACGCGCTTGCTTCCGCGCTCGATGCCGACAGCGACACGCGGGTGACCTTGATCGGCAGCGCCGCGCATGCACCCGATCTGGTCATCATGGGCAGCCACGATGTTGCGCTCGACGTGGTGGTGGGCGCGCTCGCCGAGCGCGGCTTCTCAGCGCGCACGCTTGCGGTCGGCAGTCTCGGCGGCGTGGCGGCGGCGAGCCGCGGCCAATGCGATATCGCGCCGGTGCACCTGATCGATCCGAAGACCGGGACATATAATGTGCACTTGGTGGCACCGGGCCTGAGCCTGGTGCACGGCTGGCAGCGCATGCAGGGCCTGTTGTTCCGCCCCGGCGACAAGCGCTTCGAGGCCCGCAGCGCCGCGGATGCGCTTCAATCCGTGCTCGCCGACAAGTCCGCGCTGATGGTCAACCGCAATGCCGGCTCCGGGACGCGCGTGCTGATCGACAGACTGCTCGACGGCGGGCGCCCGCCCGGCTACGCCAATCAGCCGAAGTCGCACAACGCGGTGGCTGCGGCGATCGCGCAAGGCCGCGCCGACTGGGGCGTTGCCATCGAGCCGGTGGCCAAGCTTTACGGGCTCGGATTCCTCCCCGTCGCGCCGGAACACTACGATTTCCTGCTAGTTGAAAGTCGAAAGGACCGTCCGGCGGTGCAAGCCTTCCTCGCGGCTTTGCGCGAAGAAGCGACGCGCGAGCGCATCGCTGCGCTCGGCATGCGCCCTGCTGATGACTAATTTCACGCCTTCAATATCGCCATGACCCGTTGGATCAAACCCTTATGTCTCGCACTGTTGCTGTTGCCGCTCGGCTTGCCGGCGGCGCAGGCGCAATTGCGCGGTCATGGCGGCCCGGTGCGCGCGGTCGCGATATCGCCCGACGGCAGCGAGGCCGATCTCCGGCAGCTTCGACACCTCGGCGATCCGCTGGTCGCTCAAGCGCAACGTCGCCGAACAGGTGATGCGCTTCCACGACGACGCGGTGAACGCGGTCGTCTGGCTCAAGGACGGCCGCATCGCCACCGGCGGTGCCGACGCGCATATCGCGATCTGGACGCCCGGCAAACAAACGCCCGACAAAGTCCTCAACGGCCACACCGGGCCGATCGTCGATCTCGCGGTGTCGCCCGACGGCAAGACCTTGGCTTCGGCGTCGTGGGACCATACCGCCCGGCTGTGGCCGCTCGCCGCCGGCGGCGCGCACCGCGTGCTCAAAGGCAATGCGCAGAACGTCAACGGCGTCGCCTTCACGCCCGACGGCAAGCAGCTGATCAGCGCCGGCTATGACACCACGTTGCGCATCTGGTCGCTGGACGGCGACGGCGTGATCGTGCGCCGGCTGCCGAGCCCACTCAATTCGGTGACGGTGGCGTCCGACGGCGAGATCGTGGCGGCCGGCGCCACCGGCAAGGTGTTTTTCCTGTCGCCCAAGGGCGAGATGCGCGCCGAGGTCGAGGCCTCGCCGACGCCGGTCATTCAAATCGCCATTTCGCCCGACGGCAAGCTGGTCGCCGCCGCTGGCGTGCGCGGCTCGGTAGCGGTGATCGACCGCAAGGGGCGCATGCTCCTGCGCACGCTGATCGGTCCCGGCCTGCCGGTGTGGTCGGTGGCGTTCTTTCCCGACAACCGCACGCTGTTGACCGGCGGCACCGACCGCATGATCCGGCGCTGGGACGCGGTCAAGGGTGAGCCGATCGATACCGTGGTGGTCGGCGCGCCGGACGATCCGCTCAAGGCCTATGCCGGCGATCACGGCGCCCAGGTGTTCCGCCATTGCGTCGCCTGTCACACGCTCTCGCCCGGCGAAGGCAACAAGGCCGGTCCCAGCCTGCACGGCATTTTCGGCCGCAAGATCGCGACCCTGCCCGGCTACCACTATTCCGAGGCGCTCAAGCACATGAACATCGTATGGACGCCGAAGACGGTGTCGAAAATGTTCGAGGTTGGCCCTATGAAATACACGCCCGGCACCAAGATGCCGGAGCAGACGATCGGCTCGGCCGAAGACCGCAAGGCGCTGGTGGAGTTTCTCGGCCGCGCGGCGATGAAGAGCCCCTGACGGCGTCATGCCTTGCGGCGGGACGCCGGCCAGATGATGAGGGCGACGCCGAAAATCGCCGCCGCGATCCCGAGCGCGACCGGCGCGGCCATCGTTTCGCCCAGGAACACCATTCCGAGGATGACGCCGATCCCGGCGCGCAGGTAGCTCTGACTTGCGACACCCATCGATCCGATCGTGCGGACGAGGCGGAAGTAGAGCAACAAGGCAACGCCCGTGCAGATGACGGACAGGATGATTGTCGCGGCGATGGCTTTCACCGACGGATTCATCGCCCAGGGCCGTTCGACGACAATAGCGAGGGGAAGCAGAGTCGCGGTTGCGCAGAGCATCGTGCCGGTGGCGGTGGCGACGGCAGATAAGTGACTGAAGCGCTTGCCGTAAATCGCGGCGCAGGCATAAAGCGCGGCGCCGGTCAGGCAGGCCAGCTGTCCCGAAACCTGTGTGCCGAGACCCCGCAACGCGTCGAGTCCGACGATGAGAACAACGCCGAGAAATCCCACCAGCGCGCCGAGCAATTTTCGCCCGCCCAGCATTTCGTGGCGGGTGACAATTGCCGTGAAGAAGAACACGAAGATCGGCGAGGTCGAGTTGAGTACGCTGGCGAGGCCGGCGTCCACGAATTGCTGACCCCAGGCGAGCACGGTCCATGCGCCGATGCTGTTGAAGATGGCTTGCAGGTAGAGCATTCGCCACGTGCGCCAGTCTTGCGGCAGCTTTTCGCTTCGCAGCCACATGACGGCGAGCAGGAAGCCTGCGGCGCCGGTGACCCGCATGACAATGAGCGTGATCGGCGGGATCTCGGTCACCGCAATCTTGATGAACAGATAAGACGATCCCCAGAGCAGCGCGAGCAGCGCCAGAAGAGGCAGTTCCGTCTTGAGATTGGGTCGCGCCGGTATCGCGCGCGCGCCGTCCGTCTCAGCTGAAGCACCCGGTCGCGGCTGGGGCTTTGGTCGTTCCAAACCTGTGAGCATCGGATGAATCCCGGGTTCTTGAACCTCAACGCTATAAGATTGCCCGGGTCGAATGCTTCGACTAACATCGAACTATGAAAGAAGGCCCCAATATTGCCCGTGTCGCCGCGCTGATCGGCGATCCTGCGCGGGCGAACATGTTGACCGCGTTGATGAGCGGAAAGGCGGTGACCGCCACTGAATTGGCGGAAGAGGCCGGCGTCACCCTGCAGACCGCCAGCGCGCATCTATCCAAGCTCGATCAGGGCGGCCTACTTCGTCTGCGCAAGCAAGGACGGCATAAGTATTTCTCGCTCGCCAGCGACGACGTTGCCCGCGTGCTGGAAGGATTGATGGGCCTCGCGGCGGGGGCCGGACATTTGCGCTGCAAGACGGGGCCAAAGGACCCTGCGCTTCGCAAAGCGCGCGTCTGCTACAATCACCTTGCCGGCGACATGGGCATTCAGCTGTTCGACAGCCTCCTCGGCCGTCGCTTGCTACGAAGGAAGGAGACAACCCTCGACCTGTCCGAAGAAGGCCGCGCGCTCGTGCGCGGCTTCGGCATCGAGATCGACCGTCTCACGTCGCAGATGACACCCCTCTGCCGCGAGTGTCTCGACTGGAGCGAGCGCCGCTCACACTTGGCGGGCAGCCTCGGGCGCGCATTCCTCAGCCGCTTTGAGGAGAAGGGCTGGGCCCGCCGAGAACGCGGGACGCGGATCGTACGCTTTTCACCAATGGGCGAGAGGGTGTTTACGAGGACGTTTCCGGTCGGCTCCGTCGGTCGCGAAGCGCTTGAACCCTGACGCCGACCGAGGGCCCGGTATCGTCCGTCTCAGGTCTCACCCTTTTGTTCCTGCTCGCGCTCGCGCAGATAGTCGTCGGTGGTGCGCACTTTCGGGCGCTGTGGCGCGCCGAAGGGATCGAAATTCTCTTCCGCCATGGCGCTGACGCGGCAGTCGGCGCACATCTTGATGACGTCGAGCCGTTTCTTGGAGTCCTTGAACATCCAATGCTGGCCTTCGAGCTTGGCCACCACGCGCTCGACCGAACTTTTCACGCCGAAAGGCTTGCCGCAGCGGATGCAGTGGTAGGGCTCTTCCTGCTTGACGATGCGGCTTGCCGCGGTGGCGGCGCGGAAGTCGATTTGCGGCTTGAGGCTGATCACCTTTTCCGGGCAGATCGCCTTGCACAATCCGCATTGCACGCAGGCATCTTCGGCGAAGCGCAGAATCGGACGCTCGGGGTCGTCGCTGAGCGCGCCGGTCGGGCAGGCCGGCACGCAGGAAAGGCAAAGCGTGCAGCCTTCGACGTTGACTTCGATGCTGCCGAACGGCGCATCCGGCGGCAGCGCTATGACGTCGACCGGCGTGTGCGCGACGGCGTGCAGCTCGCGCAGGCTGTGTCGCACCACGTCGCGCTTGCCGCCGACGGCGGCGAAGCTCGCCGGCTTCACCGCACCGTCCATCGGCGCAATCGCGCGCAAAGCGCTGCCCAGCGCGTCGGGATCGTCGGTTTCGATTGCGGCAACGCGGCTACCGGCAAAGCCAAGCCCGGCGAGGATCGGCTCCGCCAGCGCAATGGTCTTGGCGAGGCCCGCCGTGTCGTGGCGCGGCTTGGCGCGAATGAGGAAGCGCACCGCCGAAGCGCCATAGGCGAAAGCCGCCGCGATCGATTCCAACCCGACTTGCGTGATTTCGTTGACTTCGACCGGCAGCACGTTGGCCGGCAGACCATCGCCGTAACGCGCCAGCGCGTCGATCAGTGCGCCGCCGTGCTCGGCGTCATGGAACATGACGGCGGCCTGCTTGCCGCCGGCCTCGCGATAGGCGGCGAGCAGCGTGCGCAACTTGCGCAGCAAGACATCGGACGCCGGCAAGGCATAGGCGGCGGCGCCTGTCGGGCAGGCGGCGGCGCATTGACCGCAGCCGGCGCAAATCTTGGCGTCGATCGCGACATGGTCACCGTTCGGCGTGATCGCGCCGGTCGGACAAAGGTCGAGGCAGCGGCGACAACCGACGATCTTTGAGCGCGAATGGGCGCAGAGATCGGCGGTGAAAGTGACGTATCGCGGCTTTTCGAAACTGCCGGTGAGGTCGCGCGCCTTCAGCACCGCGCGCAAGACCGCCGCCGGATCGCCCGGATCGGCGCGCAAGTATCCATCGCGCAGGTCGGCCGCTGGAAACAGCGGCGCGCCGCCGGACAGATCGATCAAGATGTCGCAGCGCGACACTGCGTCATTGCGCGCCGGCCCGAATGTCAGCGCCTCGCGCGAGGACGGGCTCGGCGTCGGCATAACCGTCGATCGTCACTTCGAAAGCGCCGAGAAAACCCTTGGCCGATTTGATGGCGCCCTTCGCCGCCGGAAACTCGGTCACCCGCGGCGGCAAGACCCCGGCATTCGGCATGATCAGCAAAGTGACGTCGAGATGGTCTTTCAGCAGTTTGGCGGCTTCGATCGCCTGTTCGTCCTTGCCATAGACGAGCGTCACGCCTTCGCTGTTGAGCTGCACGAAGGGAATCTCGGGCGCCGGCTCCGCGCTCGCCGCGATCAGCGCCGCCATTTTCGGCCCCGCCGCTTTGGCGTCCTTCGACCAGCCGGCGGTCTCGCGAATATTGACGAAGCTGACCTCGCTGCCTGCGATCTCACCGGCGAGCTCGCTGAACAGCGGCGCTTCTTGGGTGCAGGCGATGGTGACCGGCTCGCCGCCGGCGGCGGCCGCGCGCACGCGCTCAAGCTCGGCGCGGCAGAGCTGGCGGCCTTCCAGCACTTCGGCGCCGCGGCAGACGCGCGCCACTGCCTTGCCGTCGAGCGGCATGGTGTCTTCGCAGGAACAGATCAAGATTTTGCGCGGCCGATCGGCCATCGGGCTCATTAACCTTTGTCGTTGGCCCGCCGGACCACAGCGATTGGCCGCATGCGGCGTCGCCGTCGCTTCGATCCCAGGAAGCCGCGGGACTGGCCTCGGGACCTTCCAGTCTATAATTATAGTTATTCAAACAAGAAAGTAAGAGTGAGCAGCAATGCCGCAGGGAGCGCGCCTGAAGACGCCGCTAAAGCCGGAACTCACGCTGCCGCCGCCGTTCACGCCGGTGAGCTTGCGGGAGATGGGCGACGCCTTCGCGCATGCAACATCGATTGCAGAAGAGCAGGGCGCCGGCACGCTGGTGCATGTCGGGCGCTTCGACCTCGCCGAATTCGCACTGGTGCTGGAACCTGAGGAGCCGCTCGCGCAGGCGCGCCGCGTCTTCTACGCCGGCATGACGGCGCTGGCCGACGCGCTCGCCGCGCTTGCGCAGCCGGAAACCGCTATCGCCGTCGACTGGCCGGACTCGGTTTACGTCAACGGCGGTCTGGTCGGTGGCGGCCGTCTCGGTTGGCCGCAAGGCGTGAGCGAGGACGCAGAGCCGCCGTGGCTGGTGTTCGGCGCCACGATCCGCACCGCGTCGATGACCGACGACGAACCCGGGCTCAATCCGCTGGTGACCGACCTGACGGAAGAAGGCTTTACCGACGTGCTGTCCAGTCAGGTGGTCGAGAGCTTTGCTCGCAATTTCATGGTTGCCCTCGACGCTTGGCAAGAGCAGGGCTTTGCCGCTGTGGCGAAGGCCTATCTGCCGTACCTCGCGAAGGAGACGGGCACGCGGCGCGACATTGACGACAACGGCGATCTTCTGGTGCGACGTATCGGCAATGACGACGTCGAGCGGCGGCCGCTGCTGCCGCGGCTTGCAGCGCCGTCCTGGCTCGACCCGGCGACGCGAGGGCCGCGGCGATGAAATTGCTGCGCACCATAAGGCTCGATCCATCCGACACATTCATCTTCGAGCCGGCGGCCGAGCCCGGCGAATGGGCGGTGTCCGGCGCTTTCGCGTTCTGGAACGGCGATCCGGCGGCGCTGCAAGGCAAGGCGCGCTCGGCATTCCGCGGCGGCTTTCTCGGCGTGCAATCGCTCGGCTGGTCGACGCTGGTGCAGATCGTCGAGGCGAGCGAAGCCGACCGCGCCAGACTGGTGGAGCTCTTGGCGCTGCGGTTGGTCGAGCGCTTCGGCGCGCCGGATATTGCGTCCGCGCGTGCCGCCGCCGAGGAAGAAGTGGCGTTCGCCGCTTCGCTGTGCAGCGAGCCGCAGGATACGCTGATCGCCGTGCATCGCAGCTATGAGAATGGCGAGGTGCGTGAGGCATTCCGCACGCTAAAGCCGCGCAATGGCCCAAAGCCGGCGCGCGCGTTCTCGTTTTTGGAGGTGGAAGGTGAGGACGAAGAGCCCGAGCCTGGCGAGCAGATCGACCTGATCGGCATGGCGGGCCGGGAGCGCAAATGAACGACTTCTGGATTTCTTGCGGCCATCATCTGCTCGACCGCGACGAGGGCGGTGGGCTGCTGGCAACCGACGATTTCCTCAAAGTCTATCTGGCGCGGCCCGAGTTGATCCCGCCGCCGGAAGCTTGCGCGGTTGAGCGCACGCTGCACGGCGCGCTGCTCGCTGATCCACGGTTACCGATTTCTGCTTCGGACGTTGCAGCGATCGTCGACGCCGACGCGCGCGAGAACTGGCAACTGCTGATCGCCTTCCGCGACCACTTGCTGCGCCACAAGACGCTGGAAGCGGCATACGCCGATCTGGTGCGGCACGGGCTCGGCAATACGCCGCTTTTGTTCGTCAACCAGTTGGTGCACGTGATCATGCGCAATGCGCTTGACGGCGTTACCGATGCGCAGGTGGTGCGCGCCGGCGAGCTGTTTTTCCGCACCCAACGCGTCACCTTGCACGAGGGCTCGCTGATTGCCGCCGACGAGGAAACCATCGGCGGCGCCAATCCGGCTTCCGTCACGCCGCTGGTATCGATGCTCGGCATTCCGGCGCAGGCCGAAATCGACGTGATCAGCGACGAGAACGCCGAGAGTTACTGGGAGCGCAGCGATCAGTTCGACATGGCCATTGACCTGACCGCCGGGCGCACCGGCCTGACTGCGCTCGCCGAGGCGATGCGGCGTTGGATTGCGCATACCATCGGGGTCGAAACGGCAATCGAGCCGCTCAAGGAACTGCGCGAGGTCAGTCTCGCCTGGTATGTCGGGCTCGATGCCGACGCGACCAAGATCGGCGACCAGCTTTGGAACGGCGAGGACATTGACGAGGCGGCCATGTCGCGTGTGGTCGGCTTGTTCCGTCTTACCTTCAACGATCCGTCGATCATGCTCGATAGGGTCAAGGGCGAGCCGGTCTACCTGATCCTGGCCATGACGCCGGACAAATTGATCCGCATGAAGCCGCAGAACCTGGTCACCGGCCTGCCGATCCGGCATCTGGAAGCGGTCGGCTGAGCGTTCTTCCACAGTCGAATATCGTCGTTGATGTGCGGCGGCTTCGCCGCGCAGGCAGGCCGATGCTGCGAGAGTTCGCATGCTGCGTCGCACAATGGGGAGTGCGGACAACGAGTGCCCACCTTCGGATCGGCGCAGTCGTGGCGATGCGCTCCTGAGATCGTGAGCGAGCGATAGCCGGCCGCTATTGACCCCGTCTTCCATGCGGCGATAGCTTCGAATTGTTCAGAACTGGCTCGTTTCGCAGCAGTCGAGCCTGAAAACCAAGAATAACGTGACGATCGAGGAAATCGAAAAGCCGTGACCGACCGAGGTTTGCAGGAAGCGATTCGCGCCGCCGGCGGCGTCACCGAGCTTGCGCGCCGCATCGGTATCTCGCAGCCGTCGGTGTCCAACTGGGCGCGCGTTCCGGCCGAGCGCGTGCTCTCGGTCGAGGCGGTGACCGGTGTCGCGCGCACCATCCTGCGCCCCGATCTCTATGGCGAGAACGCGGCTAACGTCGACGAAGTCGATCTTGCGCGCGCGCGCGAATACGGGCTGCTGTCGGTCTTGCTGCTGCGTGCGCCGGACCAGGCGATGCTGCAGGAAATCGCCGGGCTACGCGGCGATCCGACGCCGCTTGGTCTTGCCCATATTGCGCTGGCGGATGCAGCGAGCCAGACCGACGCCAGCAAGGTCGAACGCGAGTTCTTCGATCTGTTCATCGGCATCGGCCGCGGCGAGCTGTTACCCTACGGCTCCTATTATCTCACCGGATTCCTGCATGAGCGGCCGCTGGCGCGGCTGCGCGACGATCTCGCCGGCATCGGTGTTGAGCGCACCGAAGGCATGGTCGAGCCGGAGGACCATATCGGGATTCTATGCGAGATCATGGCAGGGCTGGCGAGCGGCGCCCTGCCGGCGCCGGCCGGCTCCGATCGCATGATCTTCGAGAAGCACATGGCGCCGTGGGTCGACCGCTTCTTTGTCGATTTGGAAAATGCCCAAGGCGCTGATTTCTATCGGCGGCTGGGCGCGCTCGGCCGTGCGTTCATGGACATCGAGGCGCAAGCGTTCGAACTGCCCGGATGAGCGACGACAACGAACATTTCAAGGAGGACTGGCGATGAAGAAACAAGACAAGGCAAAGCTCGGCCGTCGCGACTTCCTGCGCGTGATGGGTATCGGTGCCGGTTTGGCCGCGACAGCAGCAGTTTCGCTCGCCACCGAGGCGCAGGCGACCGAATCCGACGCTGAAAAGAAGAAGGCGCGCTATAACCCGAAATCCGAAGACGTGAAGAACTACTATCGGGTCAACGGCTACTGAGCGGGCGAACCGACGCGCCGACGCGCGGCGTGACCGCTGCCGTAAGCCGCTGCAAGCGTAGAGGGACCGCAACATGACTGCCGACGCGGTAATGCCGATCAGCGTCGTCGTTGAACGGCGCGACAGCAAGAACCCATGGGGCGGTCACCTGTGGCGGCCGCTCGGCGTGCTTCCGGCCGTCGCCGCCGCCGAATCCGGCAAGCTGCTGGCGCACGGCGAGGGCTGGGCGCAATACCAGGGCGGCAAGCTCGATATCGAACTGTTCAAGCGCGAGACCGAAGGCTACCTCACCAACCTCTCGCAGGAGCCGCCGGTGGTGTTCATCGTGCTGCGGCGGAACGAGGGCGCCGAGGGTCTGGAATTCGAGCCGTTTATGGCCACCGTCTGCCCCTACGAGGCTATGAACTACAACGAGGACAATGACGACGTGGTCGAGGGCGTGCCGATGCCGCCGCATATCTTGGCCTGGCTGCGGGAGTTCGTGACCGTCCATCACGTCGAGGTCCCGTTCGTGAAGCGCAAGAACCGGCGCAAGGACGACAACGGTGGCCGCCCGCCGGGGCAGGGGCCGCGACAGGATCTCTCGTGAGCGAGGAACGCAGCACGCTGTCACGCTGGTCCGAGCGCAAGGCCGCCATGCGGCGCGGCGAGGCGCCACCCGAGCCGGTCGATGAGGCGCGTGCCGTTGCCGACATTCCGCCGGCGCCGCAAGAAGCGAGCGACAATGCTGCCGGGCTGGAAAAGGCGTTGCCCGCTGACGCTACGCCGGCGACGGATGACGACATGCCGGCGCTACCGTCCATCGACGAGCTCAACGCGGAATCGGACTACACCGTGTTCCTCGGCGAGAAGGTGCCGGAACAGTTGCGGCGTGCGGCGCTGCGCAAGCTGTGGACCAGCGATCCGGTGCTTGCCAATCTCGACGGCCTCAACGACTACGACGAAGACTACAATCTGACGACGATCGTGATCGGCGCGGTGCAGAGCGCCTGGCAGGCAGGGCGCGGCTATGCCGATGAGGTCGAAGAAAAGCTCGACCGGGTCGACGAAGCGCTCGACACGTCCAGCGGTTCGCAAGAGGAACCGCAGCAAGCGGAACTGCAACAAGACGAATTGCAAGCGGCATCCGAGACGGCGCGCGTGTCACAAGACTGTGATGCGCTGGGCGAAAGCGAGGAAGCCGGGGATAATTCGGCTGATGCGCCGCGGCAGGTCGCGGCCGCCGCGACCGACGCCAAGCTTGCCCACCCGCGCAAAGACAGCAGCGAATAGGCCGACTCCGCTGATGGCGCACCGCAGCAGGAATATGCTGCGATTGCGAACGCACAAGTCTTGGTGGGCAGGAAATTGTTTGTCAACCATAGCTCAAGACTATAGCTTTTCATTATTCTAATGCTGGGTGGTGCCCCAACGAGAAAAAGGCTCCTGAAGAGCCAAAGGGGACGGGAGACGATGACTTCCATAGCTGCGGTCTGCGATGAGCTCTCGCGCGCGATGGCGGCCGTCTGCGCGCGCTATCCCACGATGCGGGTTATCGCCGCGGCGTCTGCGATGACGCTTCACGTTTCACCGGAGGACTGACAATGCGCAAAGACAACGAACGATCGCCCAAGATCGACCGCCGTCGTCTTCTGACCGGAGCGGGCTTCGCCATCGGCGCCGCCGGTGCAGCCACGGTTTCGACAGCTGCGCCGGCAACCGCCGGCGAACCGGCAAAGCCGCAGCACAACGGCTATCGCGAGACCGAAGAGGTCAAAACCTACTACCGCCTCGCCAGCTTCTGATCGCCATTCGTTATTCAGCCGCCCGCGCCTGACGCGCGAGGCCCGCGCCGATCCGACTTCAGGAGGAAGATCATGCTCAGGAAAAAGTCCAGCGGCTCCGCTAAGTCCGCAACGCTGCAGCAAGCGCTGGCCGCCAATGCCGGCGGTGCACTCGACCGCCGCAAATTCCTGGCGCGCTCCGGTCTGCTCACCGGTGGCGTGGCGCTGGCCAGCGTCCTGCCGGTCGGCACCGTGAAGAAGGTGGAGGCCGCCGTAGCCGGTCCGCTGACCGCCGGCGCCACCCGCATCAAGTCGGTGTGCACTCACTGCGCCGTCGGCTGCACGGTGATCGCCGAAGTCAAGAACGGCGTCTGGGTCGGCCAGGAGCCCGGCTATGACAGCCCGATCAACCTCGGCTCGCACTGCGCCAAGGGCGCCTCGGTGCGCGAGCATGCGCATAACGATCGCCGGCTGAAATATCCGCTCAAGCTCGAAGGCGGCCAGTGGAAGCGCGTGAAGTGGGAGCAGGCGATCAACGAGATCGGCGACAAGATGCTGGAGATCCGGAAGAAGTCGGGTCCGGACTCGGTCTACTGGCTCGGCTCCGCCAAGTTCAACAACGAACAGTCCTACCTGTTCCGCAAGTTCTACGCGCTCTGGGGCTCCAACAACGGCGACCACCAGGCGCGCATCTGCCATTCCACCACGGTCGCGGGCGTCGCCAACACATGGGGCTACGGCGCCATGACCAATTCCTTCAACGACATGCACAATTCGAAGTCGATGATCTTGTTCGGCTCGAACCCGGCGGAGGCGCATCCGGTCGCGGTGCAGCACATTCTGCGGGCGAAGGAATTGAACAAGGCAAAGCTGATCGTGTGCGATCCGCGCTTCACCCGTACCGCCGCACACGCCGACGAATTCGTGCGTTTCCGTCCCGGTACCGACGTCGCGCTGGTCTGGGGCATCCTCTACCACGTCTTCAAAAACGGCTGGGAAGAGAAGGAATACGTCAAGCAGCGCGTCTGGGGCCTCGATCAGGTCAAGAAAGAGGTCATGAAGTGGACGCCGGAAGAGACCGAGCACGTCACAGGCGTGCCGGGCGCGCAAGTCGAGCGCGTCGCCAAGATGCTGCATGAAAACCGCCCCGGCACCATCGTGTGGTGCATGGGCGGCACCCAGCACACCACCGGCAGCAGCAACACCCGCGCCTACTGCATCCTGCAGCTCGCGCTCGGCAACGTCGGCGTCTCCGGCGGCGGCGCCAACATCTTCCGCGGCCACGACAACGTGCAGGGCGCCACCGACTTCTGCGTACTGTCGCACAGCCTGCCCGGCTATTACGGCCTGTCGGCCGGCGCTTGGCACCACTGGTCGCGGGTCTGGGACCTCGATTACGAATGGGTCAAGGGCCGCTTCGCCAGCCAGAAGCTAATGCAATCGGCCGGCATTCCGGTGTCGCGCTGGGTCGACGGCGTGCTCGAGAACAAGAAGAATATGGATCAGCCGGACAATGTCCGCGCCATGGTGTTCTGGGGCCACGCGGTCAACTCGCAGACCCGTTTGCCCGACATCAAGAAGGCGATGGAGAAGCTCGACCTGATGGTCGTGATCGACCCGGTGCCGACCTTCGCCTCCGTCATCCCCGACCGCAAGGACGGCGTTTACGTGCTGCCGGCCTCGACCCAGTTCGAGACCTACGGCTCGGTCACCGCCTCCAACCGCTCGCTGCAATGGCGCGACAAGGTGTTCAATCCGTGGTTCGAGTGCAAGACCGACCACGAGATCATGTACTTGTTCGCCAAGAAGCTCGGCTTCGACAAGGAGCTGTTCAAGCACATCGCGGTCAAGAAAAACGAACCGGTGATCGAGGACATCACCCGCGAGTTCAACAAGGGCATGTGGACCATCGGCTACACCGGCCAGTCGCCGGAGCGGCTGAAGGCGCACATGGCCAACCAGGACAAGTTCGACCGGACCACGCTGAAGGGCAAGGGCGGGCCGGTCGACGGCGACTACTACGGTCTGCCGTGGCCGAGCTGGGGCACGCCGGAGATGAAGCATCCCGGCACGCCGATCCTGTACGACACCTCCAAGCCTGTCGCAGAAGGTGGCCTCACCTTCCGCGCCCGCTTCGGCGTCGAGCACAAGGGCGAGAACCTGCTGGCGGAAGGCTCCTATTCGGTCGGCTCCGAGCTCAAGGACGGCTATCCCGAATTCACCATGGCCATGCTGAAGAAGCTTGGCTGGGAGACCGACCTGACGCCCGAAGAGACGGCGGCGATCGAGAAGGTCGCCGGCGACAAGACCAACTGGAAGGTCGACCTCTCCGGCGGTATCCAGCGCGTCGCGATCAAGCACGGCTGCGCGCCGTTCGGCAACGCCAAGGCCCGCACCGTGGTGTGGACCTTCCCGGATCCGGTGCCGCTGCACCGCGAGCCGCTTTACACCCCGCGGCGCGATCTGCTGCCGAAGTACCAGACCTACAACGATCGTAAGTCCTACCGGCTGCCGACGCTCTACGCCTCGATCCAAAAGAACGATCACTCCAAGCAGTTCCCGATCATCCTCACCTCCGGCCGCCTGGTCGAATACGAGGGTGGCGGCGCCGAGTCGCGCTCCAACAAGTGGCTCGCCGAGCTGCAGCAAGAGATGTTCTGCGAGATCAATCCAGCCGATGCCGGCAAGCTCGGCGTCAAGGAAGGCGGCAAGGTCTGGGTGCACTCACCGGAAGGCGGCAAGGTTTTGGTGGCCGCCATGGTCACCGAGCGGGTCGCCGCCGGCGTTGCGTTCATGCCGTTCCACTTCGGCGGCTACTGGCAGGGCAAGGACCTGCGCGGCAAGTATCCGAAGGGCAGCGACCCCTATGTGCTGGGCGAGGCCTCCAACATGGACGGCACCTACGGCTACGACGTCGTCACCCAGATGCAGGAGTCGAAGGTCACGCTCTGCCGCATCGAGGCGGCGTAAGGGTCAACGGATCGGTTGAAGGAGATTTGACATGGCACGCATGAAATTCCTTTGCGACGCCGACCGTTGCATCGAGTGCAACGCCTGCGTCACTGCCTGCAAGAACGAGAACGAGGTGCCTTGGGGCATCAACCGCCGGCGCGTCGTCACGCTCAATGACGGCAAGCCGGGCGAACGGTCGGTTTCCATGGCCTGCATGCACTGCACCGACGCGCCTTGCGCGGCGGTGTGTCCGGTGGATGCGTTCTACACCACCGCCGACGCCGTCGTTCTGCACTCCAAGGACATTTGCATCGGCTGCGGCTATTGCTTCTACGCCTGTCCGTTCGGCGCGCCGCAATATCCCAAGGTTGGCAACTTCGGCTCGCGCGGCAAGATGGACAAGTGCACCTTCTGCGCCGGCGGACCGGAAGCCGACGGCAGCAAGGAAGAGTACGAGAAATACGGCGCCAACCGTTTGGCCGAAGGCAAGTTGCCGCTGTGCGCCGAGATGTGCTCGACCAAGTCGCTGCTGGCGGGCGACGGCGACGTCATCGCCAAGATCTACAAAGAGCGCGTGGCCAAGCGTGGCTACGGCTCCGGCGCTTGGGGTTGGCAGACCGCCTACCACGAGTTGATCGCAAGCTGATTCACGATGGCGGCGCGTATCAACACGCGCCGCCGTCTTCGATAACAAGAACATTGGGGTAAGGAAGGGAGAGGACATCATGGCGAAGCTCTTCGCTACGATCCGCTTCATCGCCGGCGCGCTAGCGCTCGCGTTCATCGTCGCAACCGCCGTGCCGGCGCCTGCCGCCGCGCAGGGCGGGCCGACCGCGGCTACCAGCGAGCAACAGTTGTTGCAGCAGCTCAAGGGCGGCGTGATCGCCGGCACCGTGAGCATTCCCGACCAGAAGGCGGCGAATCTGATTCATCCCGCCGGGCGCAACTGGCGCGAATTCCGCACCGTCACGCTGGTATGGGTCGGCGGCATCGCCATTATCGGCATGCTGGTGGTGCTGGTCGTCTTCTATCTGTGGCGCGGCAAGATCGAGATCGAAGGCGGCCGCAGCGGCCGCACCATCACGCGCTTTTCCGGTTTCGAGCGCTTCGTGCACTGGCTCACCGCGGCGAGCTTCGTTGTGCTCGGTTTGACCGGCCTGAACGTCTCCTTCGGCCGCGCGCTGCTGTTGCCCTGGATGGGGCCGGATGCCTTCAGCGCCTGGTCGGAATTGGCGAAATTCACCCATAACTATATGAGCTTCGCCTTCACCCTAGGCGTGGTGCTGTCCTTCCTGATCTGGATCGGACACAACATTCCCAACGCCGCCGACGTGGCCTGGTTTGCGAAGGGCGGCAACCTATTCAGCAAAGGTCACGCCGACGCGCCGGCCTGGAAGTTCAACGGCGGGCAGAAGGCACTCTATTGGTGCGTCGTGCTCGGCGGCGCGATCATGATCGTCACCGGCTATCTGCTGATGTTCCCGTTCTTCAATGGCATGGGTGTCGGCGACATGGAGGTCGTCACGATCCTGCACGGCATCATCGCCATGCTGTTCGTGGCGCTGATCATCGCGCACATCTATCTCGGCACGCTCGGCATGGACGGCGCCTTTGAGGCGATGGGCAGCGGCGAGGTCGACGTCAACTGGGCGAAGGAGCACCATTCGCTCTGGTACGACGAGGAGATGTCGCAGGGCGCGGGCGCAGGGCACACCCAGCCCGCCGAATAAGCGTCAACCGCGATCGCAACACGGAACGCCCGGCCAGTAGGCCGGGCGTTTCTGCATTTCATGACTTCACCTGCGTGGGGGGCGCTAACTGACAGGCCGAGCGAAAGGCCGGCTACCGCCGGTTTCCGCTGGGGGAAGCGGATCGTATCCGTGCCTGAGGCGCAACCCCGGTCCGTGCTATAGGTAGCGGTTCAAGCTGGGGAGTGTCGGGTCTATATGAACACCATGCGTATCATCGGACTTGCCGGTTGGAGTGGGTCGGGCAAAACCACACTGATCGCCAAGCTCATCCCGCGCCTGATCGCGCGCGGCTTGCGCGTCTCGACGCTCAAGCATGCCCATCACGGCTTCGATCTCGATCAGCCGGGCAAGGATTCCTTCTTCCATCGCGCCGCCGGCGCCACCGAGGTAATCATCTCGTCATCCAAGCGCTTCGCGATCCTGCATGAGCTGCGTCAGGAGTCGGAATGGGACATGCGCGACCTCGTGGCCAAAATGTCGCCGGTCGATCTGGTGCTGGTCGAAGGCTTCAAGCGCGACGCCTTCCCTAAGCTCGAGATTCATCGCGCCGCCAACGGCAAGCCGCTGATCCATCCGGAAGACCCGCGTATCGTCGCCATTGCCACAGATGTCGCATTGCCGCAGGCGAAGGTTCCGGTGATCGGTCTCAACGACGTCGAGGCGATTGCCGATCTGCTGCTCAAGCATGCGGTGACGATCGGTGCAGCGGAAGCCCGCGCATGATCGCGAAAAAGCCTGTCCCCGGCTTGATCGGGGATGGCAACCGGTTTTCGGATAAGATCATGCGCGAACCCATAGAGAGCGCATAATGGCGCAACTGACCGACGACTGCTTCGCGTTTTCCGGCCCGCTGCTGCCGCTTGAGGACATGGAGCGGCTGATCGGCGAGCGCATCACGCCGGTTGCCGAGACCGAGCGGGTGCCGCTGCACGGCGCGCGCGAGCGGGTGGTCGCGACCGATGTGATCGCGCCGACCAACCTGCCGCCGTTCGATAATTCGGCGGTCGACGGCTACGCCGTGCGCCATGCCGATCTTGCGCATGACGGCGACACTAAGCTCGTCATCGCCGGGCGACTGACCGCCGGCGCGCGCGCCGATATCGCGCTCGATCCCGGCCAGGCTATCCGCATCTTCACCGGTGCGGCGATGCCGGCGGGTGCCGATACGGTATTCATGCAGGAGGACGTGAAGCTCGAACGCGACAGTGTGATCGTGCCGAGCGGTTTGAAGCTTGGCTCCAACCGGCGGCTCGCCGGCGAAGACGTGGCCGCCGGCGCCGTCGTGCTGCCGGCCGGCACGGTGCTGGAGGCGCAGCACATCGCGCTCACCGCCGCGCTCGGCATCACCGACATCGAGGTGCGGCGGCGGCTGAAGGTCGCGATCTTCTCCACCGGCGACGAGGTGGTCGAGCCGGGCAGCAAACGCGGCGCCGCCGCCATCTACGACGCCAATCGCTATTTGCTGGTCGAAATGTTGGAACGACTCGGCGCCGTCGTTACCGACCTCGGCATTCTCGCCGACGATCCGGCCGAGCTTGCGCGCGCGCTCGCCAAGGCGGCGGCCTGGCACGATCTGGTGATCACCTCGGGCGGCGTTTCCACCGGCGAGGCCGATCACGTGCGCGGCGCCGTCGAGCGCATCGGCAGCCTGGTGTTCTGGCGCGTCGCCATCAAGCCGGGGCGGCCGGTGGCCATGGGCGTGATTCGCGCCGCTCCGCGCAAGGACCGCGCGGCCCACAGCGGCGCTGCCTTTGTCGGGCTGCCGGGCAATCCGGTGGCGGTGTTCGTGACCTTCGTGCGGGTGGTCAAGCCGCTGTTGCGGCGGTTGGCCGGCGCGCGCCGTGAGCGCTTGGTGCCGCTGCCGGTACGCGTTGCCTTCGCCTACAAAAAGAAGAAGGATCGCCGCGAATACGTGCGGGTGGCGCTCCGGCGTGCCAGTGACGGCGAGATCGAGGCGGTCAAGCACCCGCAGGATGGCGCCGGCATCCTGACCTCGCTGACCGAAACCGATGGCTTGCTGGAATTACCGGAAGCGGTGACGACGATCGAGCCCGGCAGCCGCGTCGGGTTTTTGTCTTATGCGGCATTGATGGGCTAACGGCCGTTCCGGGGCGCCCGCAAGGCGGGCGCACCCGAATAAAAGGTTACGCCCCCAACCGCACATACGGCGTGCTGTACGCCGTAGAGGCGTTGTCCTGAACGTTGCTGAGCACGACCCCGCCGATCACCGCGATGATGATGGCGGCCGCGCAAGCGACGATGAATGTCCGCATGACTAGGCTCCTCTCCCAGACTTATAGTCTCGGACTATAGATAGAAACGAGCCGTGCGACACGTCAAGAATCAAAGGAATAAACTTCCGTCGCGCTAATGTTGCAGCGCAATGTGTTCGGCGCGGGCGGCGTCTTCCGGCGTGTTGACGTTGAAGAACGGGTCGATCGGCTCGGCCGACCAGTCGGCGATGGCGACGCCATGTCGCGCCGTCCAAATCTCGATCTTGCGCAAGTCTTCCTCGACCAGCGCCTTGCGCAAGTCGCTGCGCAGCGCCAGCGGCCACAGGCCCACCACCGGGTGACGCCATTCGCCGGAGCGGGCGCAGGCAAGCGGCGCACCGGCGCCTTGTCTGCGACGCGCCTGATGCAGCTTCTCCACCAGATCGTCGGGCAGGAACGGGCAATCGCCCGGCACGCTCACGATCCATTCGATGCCGTTGTTTTGCGCGGCCAGCCAGTCGAGACCGGCGAGGATACCGGCGAGCGGACCCGGGTGGCCTGGTACATTGTCGGGGACGACGGTGCAGCCGGTGTCGGCAAAGCGCTTGGGATCGCCATTGGCGTTGATGATGATGTCGGTGCATTGCCCCGACAGCGTCGCCAGCACGCGGTCGAGAATGCTGCTGCCGCCGATGGTGAGACGCGCCTTGTCGCCGCCGCCCATGCGACGCGCGAGGCCGCCAGCGAGCACGAGGCCGAGGGTGGGGGGAATTGGAAATTCAGACATCACTCATCATGCACCGCGGCTTTGCGCCGGTGCTTTGCACTTTCTTCCTCGACAAAGCTGAGGTCCTGGTCGAACACGATGCGGTCTTCGCCGGCGAGCGCCACGAAACGCTTGCCACGCGCGCGCCCGATCAACGTCAGATTGGCTTTGCGCGCCAACTCGACGCCCCAGGCGGTGAAGCCCGAGCGCGAGATCAGGATCGGAATGCCCATGCGCACGGTCTTGATCACCATTTCCGAGGTGAGCCGCCCGGTGGTGTAGAAGATCTTGTCGGCGGCCTTTACCTTCTCCTTGAACATCCAGCCGGCGATCTTGTCGACCGCGTTGTGACGGCCGACGTCCTCCATATAGACCAGCGGCTGGTCTTCCTTCGCCAGCACGCAGCCGTGGATGGCGCCGGCTTCCAGATAAAGCGAAGGCGTAGTGTTGATCTTGTTGGTCAGCGCATAGAGCCAAGACGTGCGCAGCTTGGCCTTCGGCAGTGAGACGTTCTCCAGCGCCTCCATCAAGTCGCCGAACACGGTGCCCTGCGCGCAGCCGGAGGTCTGCACCTTTTTCTTCAGTTTTTTCTCGTAATTGGTCTTGCGCTTGGTGCGCACCACCACCACCACCAATTCCTCGTCGTAGTCGATGCCCGTGACCACGTCGTCGGGCAGCAGCATGTTCTGGTTGAGCAGATAGCCAAGCCCCAGATATTCCGGGTAGTCGCCGATGGTCATGGCGGTGACGATTTCCTGCCCGTTCAGGAAGATCGTCAGCGCGCGCTCGACCGTCACCGAGGTTTCGATCTTGGCGCCGGTCTGGTCGACGCCGGTCACGCGCTCGGTCAGCCGCGGATCGAGCGGGTTGGGCCGGATGATGTAGCTGTCGGTTTTCTTGTCCATGCAGCAAATATAGCAGAGATTTTGTCGCCACCTGAAACTGCCCACTTAAGGTGGGCAATGACCGCGTATTTGTCCATGTGCGGCGTGCAAAAATAGCGATCATGGTTCCCAAACCGCGCGCCGGCGAACTATGATGGCGCCGACAAAAGAACCCGGGAGACGCCATCCATGCTTCGCGCCACCAAAGACGTCATGCTGCCGACCACCATCACCGGCTCGCTGCCGCGGCCGAGCTGGTACACAGAAAACCTTGGCGGGCGCAGCTTTCTCGACGCCATGGTGAACAACCATTTCCGCGAGCAATATGTCGATACGGTCTCGGTCTATCTGCACGAGCAGGAAATGGCCGGGCTCGACATCGTCACCGACGGCGACGCGCATTTCGATTCCGACGTCGGCGGCCAGAGCTGGACAAATTATCCGCCGCGCCACATGGGCGGCTTCGACAAGAATCCGCAGCCGACGCCGGCCGGCAAGGGTGGGGTCGCCTTTCCGCCCGGTCACATCCTGCACGATTATCTGGAAGCGCGCGTGATGCCGGGCATTTCCGGTCCGGTCACACCCGGCGACCTGCAATATGCCGCCATGTGGAAGGTGGCGCAGCGCATGACCAAGAGGCCGGTCAAGTTCGGCACCATCGGCCCCGAGCTGGTCGCCTTCGCGGTGCAGGACAGGCACTACAAGAGTCAGAAGGACCGCATCCTGGCGATTAGCGACGCGCTCAATGCCGAGCTCAACGATCTCGCCGATGCCGGCTGCCCGGTCATCCAATATGAGGAGCCGCAAGCCCACATGCTGGCGGCGCGCAAGATCGTCGACGACGTGATCAATCCCGCCTTCAGCGTCGAAGTGTTCAATCGCACCGTGAAGGGGCTGCGTGCCAAGACTGAAGTCTGGTGCCATACCTGCTGGGGCAATCCGTCCCAGCAACGAATGTTCAAGGACGTGATGAGCTACAAGCCGGCGTTGGAGGTGCTCAACAATGTCGATGCCGACGTCCTCACCTTCGAGTCGGTCAGCGCCGGCGGAATGGATCTTGAAGCCTTCGGCAAGATCATCAGTACCGACAAGAAGATCTGCATTGGCGTCATCGACCACCATTCGCTGCAGGTCGAGCGGCCGGATGAGATCGCCGACCACATCCGCCGCGCGCTCAAATATATTCCGGCCGAACGGCTGGTGATCTCGTCGGACTGCGGCATGGGCCGCGAAGGCATGAGCCGCCGCCACGCTTACTACAAGACTGTCGCGCTGGTGCTCGGCACCAACATCGTGCGCAAGGAGCTCGGTCTGCCGGAGGCGGAAGTGCTCGCTGCCGATCCGCGCTATTCGCTGATCGTGCCGGCGAAGTGACGGGCAGCGTTAACGGAAGCTGAATCGGTATTTGCAAAAACGCTGGCTTACTTTCGCGCGATTTAAATTGGTGTTGTGTAGGGTGGCCCCGAATTGAGCCGGGGGGCTCACCGATGCGACTTTATATCTTGCGGCTGATGCCGTTTATTCTGGTTGCTTGCGCCATGGGCATTTCCGCGCTGGTGCGCCTGCCGGCGCCGGCCGAGCCGCAGGTTGCTGCCGCGCCAATCGATTTCGACGCACTGCATCGGCAGGCGCACGACGCGCTGGAGCAGCTCCGGCAGTCCGGCGAAAGACGCTTGGCCTTTTCCGCCGCGCCGGCGATGTGAACTGCACCGAATAGTCAACCTGGCAGAAACGCCACCGCGCCGGTTTTGGGGTCGACCAGCCGCTCCACCGGCGCGCGATAAAGCTCCTGCAATTGCGCCTGATTAAGCACGCTCGCCACCGGCCCCTCGGCGATGCGCGTGCCCTCGCGCAAGAGAAAAGCACGGTCGGCGGCGCGCAGCGCGTGATTGGGGTCGTGGGTGGTGAACAGCACGCCGTGGCCCGACGCCGCCAGCGCCTTGATCTCGGCCATCACCTTGCCCTGGTTGCCGAAATCGAGGCTGGCCGTCGGCTCGTCGAGCACGATGAATTGCGGTTCCTGCGCCAGCGCGCGGGCAAGCAAGACCAATTGCCGCTCGCCGCCGGAGATCATGGTGTAGGGCCGTTGCGACAGCTTCTCGATGCCGAAACGCTCGAGCACGGCCGCCGCCACGGCACGGTCATGCGCGCTCGGCCGGCTGAACAGATTGCCGTGCGCGGTGCGGCCCATCAGCACCACCGTCTCGACCGTGAAGGCGAAGGTGCCGATATGCACCTGCGGCACATAGGCTATTAGGCGCGCGCGGTCGCGGATCGAAATAGCGCCGAGCGGCTTGCCGCCGAGCTGTACCTCGCCGGCCTTCGGTTTGATCAGCCCGAGCAGCGTCTTCAAGAGCGTGGTCTTGCCGCCGCCGTTTGGCCCGAGCAACGCCAGCACTTCGCTCTTGGCAAGCGTCACGTCGAGCCCGCGCCCGACGGTGTGGTCGGCATAGCCGATGGTGAGGGAGTGGCCGGAGAGGATCATAGTGAAACCGCCGCCACACATGCGACTGTTATCACCCGCGAAAGCGGGTGATCCAGTAAACGCAAGCGTGTCGTATGCCCGTCCATCGCTGATACGCCGGGGTTACTGGGTCCCCGCCTTCGCGGGGACGACAGTGAGCACTCGCGTCATGACCATGTCCTCTGGACGCTCGCCAAGAGCCAGATGAAAAACGGCGTCCCCACCACCGCGGTTAGAATGCCGAGCGGGATTTCCACCTCCGCGGCGGTGCGCGCCAGCGTGTCGATCAGCAGCAGATAGCCGCCGCCCAAGATCGCCGCCGCCGGTAGCAGTCGCGCGAAGTCCGGCCCGACCAGCGAGCGTGCCAGATGCGGCACCACCAGCCCGACCCAGCCGATGATGCCGGCGGTGGCGACGCTCGCCGACGTCACCAGCGTCGCCGCCGCCACGATCACGATGCGCAGCGGCCCGGTGGCGACGCCGAGCGCACGCGCTTCCTCCTCCGGCAGCGACATCACGTTCATGCGCCAGCGCAGCGCGATCAGTACGGTAGCGCCGATCGCGACCGGGCCGAACAGCGGGATGAGATCGGAAACGGTGGTTGCGGCGAGGCTGCCGAGCAGCCAGAACGTCATGGCGGGAAGCTGATTGTAGGGATCGGCGAGATATTTCACCAGGCCGACGCCGGCGCCGAGCAGCGAGCCGACCACCACGCCGGTCAGCACCAGCACCAGGATCGGATCGCGCGAGCGCACCATCGAGCCGATGACATAAACCATGGCGACGGCGATCAGCCCGCCGATAAAGGCGAAGCCCTGGATGATGAGCACGCCGAGCGACAGATAGATGCCGAGCACCGCGCCGAGCGCGGCGCCCGATGACGCGCCGAGAATATCCGGCGACACCAGCGGATTGCGGAACAGTCCCTGGAACGCGGTGCCGGCGACGGCAAGCGCCGAGCCGACCATCACCGCGGCCAGCACGCGCGGTCCGCGCACGTCGAGGATGACGCTTTGCACCGCTTGCGACACCTGCGGCGCGTGGCCGGTCGCTTTGGCCGCAAGCACGGTGGCGAGATCGCCGAGCGAAACCGGATAGCGCCCGACCGTGAAGGCGAACAGCAGCCCGGCGATCAGCACCGCGGTCGCAATGGCAAAGCCGGGCAGGGCGGAGCGGGTCATCTGATTGCGTCTCGTTTCAGCTCATCATCAGTAAAGACGGAGCGAGCCGCAATCTCGCTTCCCCTCTCCCCAGGGGAGAGGGGAAGAGTAGCCATCGCGCCGCTCGCTTAACTAGCCGACGCCATCAACCTCGCCCCGCCAGCACATGGTCGATCTGCTCAGTCGTCGGCGTCACGTGATAGAATTTGGAGTAGAAGTCGCGCGTGAGCGCGCGCATGTTCTCCTTGAACAAGTCGGGATAGAGAATCTTGCCCAGCCACCACAGCCCGATCAGCCGGTTGACCGAAGGCGGAAAATCGACCCAGCCGAACGGCATTTTCGGCGACAGATGCACGCGCCGGTTTTTCACCGCGGCAACCGAGGCCCAGGCCGGATCGCTGGTGACGTTGGCGGCAAAGTCCTGGTCGATGGTGACGATGACATCCGGATTCCACAGCAGCGCTTGCTCGAGCGAGACATTGGCGAGCCCGCCATGGGTGCGGCCGGCGACATTGCGCGCCATTAGCTCGATGGTCTCGACATTGATCGACCCGCCAAGCCCCGTCACCAGCCCGCGCGGCCCGCGCGCGTAATAGACGCGCGGCCGCTTGTCGGGCAAGACGCCGGCGACGCGCGCCTGAATCGTCTGCAAGGTGCGATCGGAATAGTCCACGAGCGTCTTGGCGTCGTCCGCTCGGCCCACTAGTTCTCCGAGCTTGCGGTAGGTCGCGGGGATAGCGTCGAAGCGCCCGTCGAGCAGCGCATAGGGAATGCCGGTTTGTTGCTGCGTGCGGTTGGCGAGCGACACATAGATGTCGCGGATCGAGCCGACGTCGAGAATGAGATCGGGCTTGAGCGCGATCACGGTTTCCAGGTTGGCGGTGTTGCCGCGCCCGGTGAGGCGGCCAACCTCCGGCCGACGGCAGACGTCGGGTAGCATGTAGACGCATTCTTCCGGCCGGTTGGCGCGCGGCCAGCCGAGCAGCAGATCGGGCGCCAGCGTGTAGAGCAGGATGGCGGCCGGCGGCCCGGCCGGGAAGACGCGGGCAACTTTGCCGGACACGGGCACGTTGCGGCCGGCGGCGTCGGTGACAGTTTCGGCACGCGCCAGCCGTGGCGCGATCAGCGCGGCGGCGGCGGTGGCGAGCAGGCTGCGGCGGGTGAGGGACATGGCTCTAATCATACACTGACATCGGCATCGCGGGCTGTCATGCCGCGCGAAGGCGGGGCATCCAGTGCCCGCCACAACGCCGTGATGACTGGACCATCCGCTTTCGCGGACGATGACAGCAAACTACTTTCCCGGCGCAAAGCCGTAGCCGGCGAGGATCTTCTGTCCCTCCGGCGACAAGATGAATTCGGCGAAGTCCTGCGCTGCCACCGGCGCGCCGCTGATCACGGTCAAGCCGTAGTCGGCGGCGACCGAAAGCGCCTCAGGCAATTCGACCATCTGCTGGTCGGGATATTGTTTGCGCGCGGCCAGCGCATTGGTGCAATAGGTGAGGAAGATGTCGGCACGACCTTCCGCCACGTGCCAGCCATAGACGATGCGGCCGGCCGGCGGCACGGCGCTGTCCTTGGCACCGGTCAGTTTCAAAGCCTTGTTCTCCAGCGCGTCCTGCGCGCCCCGCTTGAATGCCTCGGCTTTGGTGAAGCTTTCAAGCGCATAATCGCCGGACGGGTCCGCTCTCGGTGTCGAGGTGGCGAGCTTCACCTTTGCGTCGAGCATCCGCGCGAGTAAATTGTCCGTCGTGACGTCGAGCCCGGGCTTGACCAGCGCGCACAATTTGTTGCGGGCAAAGCGCGCCACCGGGCCGCTGGTGCCGTCATCGAAGAGCGCCTGCGGATGCTCCATATTGGCCGAAGCGAACACGTCGACCGGGGCGCCGCCGGCGATTTCTTTCTTGAGCAGGCCGGAAGGACCGAACTTCATTTCGATCCTGTGTCCGGACTTGGCCGCGAATACCTTTGCGATATCGCTTAGCGCCGCCTTCAGGCTGCCGGCGGCGTAGAGCTGGATAGTTTCGGCGTTGGCCGTGGCAACCATGGTGACGTCGACGGTAATGGCGAATGCAATTGCCGTAACACCCGCTGTCATGCCACGCGCAAGCGGGGCATCGAGTAACCACCGACGCATCATCGACACTCTGTCGTGCATCAAAACAACGCAGGGGTTACCGGATCGCCCGCTTTCGCGGGCGATGACAGATTTGTTTTAGCGGCGCGCCAATCACGCATTCGGATCGTTGGCGTCCGGGTAGAACAGCTGCTGGCCGTTCACCTTGTAGCTCTTGATCACGGCCTGGCCTTCCGGCGAGGTGACGTAGTCGATGAATGCCTGGCCGAGCTTGACCTTCACGTGCGGGTGTTTCTTCGGGTTTACCAGGAAGATGCCGTATTGGTTGAACAGGCGCTTGTCGCCTTCCACCTCGATCACTAGGTCGCGCTTGTTCTTGAAGTTGATCCAGGTGGCGCGGTCGGTCAGCGTGTAGGCGTTCGAGGCGGCGGCGGTGTTGAGCGTGGCGCCCATGCCCTGGCCGATGGCCTTGTACCAGGGCCCCTTTTTCTTGTCGATGTCGATGCCGGACGCCTTCCAGAGCCTGAGCTCGGCCTTGTTGGTACCAGAGTTGTCGCCGCGTGAGATGAAATCGACCTTCTTGTTCATGATGGTGGTGAGCGCCTTGCCGACGTCTTTCATGCCCTTGATGCCGGCGGGGTCGCTCTTGGGGCCGACCACAACGAAGTCGTTGTACATGACAGGGTAGCGCTTCACGCCGTAGCCTTCCTTGATGAACTTCACCTCCGCCGCCTTGGCGTGCACGAACAGCACGTCGGCGTCGCCGCGCCGGCCGGTGTCGAGCGCCTTGCCGGTGCCCTGCGCCACCACCTTCACGGTGATGCCGGTCTTGGTCTTGAACTTGGGCAGCAGGTAATCGAACAGGCCGGAATCGCGCGTCGAGGTGGTCGATGCCACCACGATCGACTTGTCCTGCGCAAAGCTCGGCGGAGCGGCCATGACGACGGCGCCGAGCGCGGCGGCGGCAATGAAATAGCGACGGTTAAGCATCAAACGTCCTCCTTCTTGGTTTTCTAGAACTCACACCAGCAGTTCTCCGGCGATGAACTTGCGGGCTTCCTCGCTTTGCGGTGCGGCGAAGAATTGTTCGGCAGGGCTATGCTCGATCAGCCGGCCGCGATGCAGGAACACGATTTCGCCGGCGAGCCGCCGGGCCTGGCCGAGATCGTGGGTTGACATCACCACTTTGACGCCGCGTGTGGTGACGTTGCGCACGATGTCCTCGATCGCCTTGGTGGCGGCGGGATCGAGGCTGGCGGCCGGTTCGTCGAGGAACAGCACGGCGGGATCGAGTGCGAGCGCCCGGGCGAGCGCGAGCCGCTGCTGCTCGCCGCCGGACAGCCGGCGCGCCGGCCGCCGCGCAAGGCCGGCAAGGCCGACTTCCGCTAACAGGGCATCGATCCGCTCGGGCCGTTCGACGCGCGGCATATCGGCTGCGGCGAGCGCATAACGAATATTGCCGGCGGTGCTGCGTCTGAGCATCACCGGGCGCTGGAACAGGATGGCGCGCCGGGTCGGCGTCATGTGCTCGCGCCCGCCCCAGGTGACACGGCCGCGCGTCGGCGCCAGCAGCCCCATGGCGACGCGCAACAGCGTGGTCTTGCCGGAACCATTCGGTCCGATGAGTACAGTGGGCGGGCCGGCAGCGAACGTGAGCCGCATACGGTCGAGGATCGTCACCCCGCGGGCGAGGATCGATACGTCTTCGAGCATGACCGGCAGATCGGCGGCGGGTGCGCGCATGGCCATCATCCCGCGTAAAGTTCGCCGGCGCGCCGCGCGCCCCAGGCCAGCGCGTTGATCAGGATCACGATGGTGATCAGCACCACGCCGAGGCCGATCGCCAACGGCAGGTCGCCCTTGGAGGTCTCCAGCGCGATCGTTGTGGTCATGGTGCGGGTGAAATCCTGGATATTGCCGCCGACGATGAGGATGGCGCCGACCTCTGCCGCCGCCCGGCCGAAGCCGGCGAGCAGGGCGGTGACCAGACTGAAGCGGGCATCCCAGATCAGGGTGGCGATGCGACCGATGGGCCCGATATTCATGGCCGCCAGCTCGTCGCGGTATTCGACCCACAGGTCTTCGATGGTCTGCCGGCTGAGCGCGGCGATGATCGGCGCGACTAGCACGGTCTGGGCAATCACCATGGCCTGCGGCGTGAACAACAGGCCGAAAGCGCCGAGCGGCCCCGACCGCGACAGCAGCAAATAGATCGCCAACCCCACCACCACCGGCGGCAGGCCCATCAGGGCGTTGAGCACGACGATGAAGGCCTCGCGGCCGGGAAAGCGGTTGAGCGCGATGAAGGCGCCGATCGGCACGCCAATCACGGCTGACAGCAGCACCGCGCTCAGGCTGACCTCGAGCGACAGCCAGACGATGGCGAACAACTCGGGATCGCCACTGAGGACGAGATGAAGTGCAGAAACGTCACCCGACATGCCGGCTTCCGGTGTCTCGGACCGCCTGACGCCGTCTAACTCCGGCGTTTTGGCTTCTACCTCCTATCTTGCGCACTTGCTACGGTACTGGTCAATTGTAGAAATGGACGCGTTCTAACGCATGAAAACGCAGGATCGCTCTCGCTGGGTCTTTTGGGCCTGACGGGGGGTTAGACCACTGCCGGGTGGGCACGGTGGCCGACTTGAAAATGGCGGCCTGCACCGGCATGAGCTATCTGAGCCGGG
The DNA here is from genome assembly GCA_963727555.1 of uncultured Alphaproteobacteria bacterium. Taxonomy (GTDB): domain Bacteria; phylum Pseudomonadota; class Alphaproteobacteria; order Rhizobiales; family Xanthobacteraceae; genus Pseudolabrys. Next base: position 402,500 of record CAVSGT010000003.1, read on the forward strand.
CAAAATGCGGCCGTGACACAAACGGCAGGCAAATTGTGAACTGGAGGGGTGGCTGAAGGCGCAAAAACGCGCTTCGCGCGCGTCTTCATGTAAGAAGGCGTGCGCTACGAGTTTGGAGGGGTGGCCGAGTGGCTGAAGGCGCACGCTTGGAAAGCGTGTTTACGGGAAACCGTAACGTGGGTTCGAATCCCACTCCCTCCGCCAGCCTCGCTTGGGGATAGTTCTCTGGGTCTGGATTGTAAGCGCGAAACGCGCCGGGGCATTGTCAGACTAAATCGGCTTGAGGCGAGGAAGGGTAGTCCGTAGCCTCGGCGGATGCAAAATCCCTTTCGGTGTTTTAACAGCTCACCCGAGGTCATCCGCCTCACGGTGATGATGTACGTGCGGTATCCGCTGTCGCTGCGCCAGGTCGAGGATTTGTTGTTCGAACGCGGCATCGACATCTGCCACGAAACAGTACGGTTCTGGTGGAACCGGTTCGGTCCGATGTTTGCGGCAGAGATCCGCAGGCGGCGTATTCAAAGCCGCTGTTATTCGCAGTGGCGCTGGCACGTCGACGAGGTGTTCGTTCGGATAAACGGCGAAACGCACTATCTATGGCGGGCGGTTGATCACGAAGGCGAGGTATTGGAAGTTTTCGCGACGAAACGGCGGGATCGCAGGGCTGCGCTGAAGTTTCTGAAGCGGGCGATGAAGCGCTACGGCCGACCGCGATCGCTGGTCACGGACCGGCTTCGGTCGTATCGAGCGGCTATCAAGACGCTAGGCATCATCGACCGTCAGGAATGTGGCCGGTGGCTCAACAACCGGGCGGAAACTTCACATCAGCCGTTTCGAAGACGGGAAGGGGCGATGGCGCGGTTTCGAGACATCAAGACCTTGCAAAAGTTCGCCTCAGTCCATGCCGCTGTCTACAACCACTTCAACCACGACCGTCATCTCAACCGCCGCGATATCTTCAAACACAACCGCGCTGCGGCGCTTGCCGAATGGCATCAATTGACCGCTTAGAAACTTCGGCCGTTCGCCCCGTCATCATCCGTATGATTTAGTCTGACAACGACAAGCCATCCGGTCAACGATGCTAATTTGATGCTGGCGACGATTCCTGCCACCCGATTCCCAGAGACTCATGCCCCGACGGCAGCATCGATGGCATCTCCCAGCCGTTCCACGATGGCATCGATCGCCGCGTTATCAACGATGAACGGCGGCGCCAATAGCACGTGGTCACCGCGCGTGCCGTCGACGGTTCCGCCCATCGGATATACCATCAGGCCGCGCGCCATTGCCTCCTGCTTGATGTGCGCATGCAGCTTGCGTGCCGGATCAAACGGCTCCTTAGTTCCGCGGTCCGCCACAATTTCAACGCCCTGAAACAAGCCGCGGCCGCGCGTATCGCCGACAAAAGGGTGATTGCCGAACCGCTCTTGCAGACGGCGGGCGAGGTGGCTGCCTTGATCGCGAACATTGGCGAGCAGGTTGTCGCGGCGAATGATGCGCTGGATGGCAAGCGCGGTGGTACAGGCCAGCGGATGGCCGGTATAGGTGTGGCTGTGCTGAAAAGCGCCTGAGCCTTCCGCGAGCGTCTTAAAGAGTTTCTCGTGAAGCAGCAGCGCGCCGATCGGGACGTAGCCGCCGCCCAGCCCCTTGGCAATCGCAAGGATATCGGGACTAACGCCTTCCTGTTCGCAGGCATGCAGCGTCCCCGTACGGCCCATGCCACACATGACTTCATCGAGAATAAGCAGAATGCCGTGCCGGTCGCAGATTTCGCGCACGCGCCTGAAATAGCCGGGGACAGCCGGCACCGCGCCCAGGGTCGCGCCTACGACCGTTTCGGCGACGAAGGCGATGACGTTCTCGCCGCCCAATTTGTCGATCTTGGCCTCGAGTTCGCGCGCAAGTCGCTCGCCGTAGGCTTGTGGGGTCTCGTTGGCGTGCCGCTCACGATACTCATAGACCGGCGAGACATGATGGGTCTCGATCAGCAACGGCGCAAATTCCTTGCGCTGTCGCTGCCTGCCGCCGACGGCGAGCGCGCCAAGGGTGATGCCATGGTAGCTCTGGCGTCGCGCGATCAGATAGCGCCGCTGCGGCTCGCCGCGCTCGACAAAATATTGTCGCGCTAGCTTCAGCGCGGCTTCGATCGCTTCGGAGCCACCGCTGACGTAGAATACACGGCCGAGTCCATTTGGAGCATGCGCGGTAAGATCGTCGGCGAGCTCTTCGGCGGCTTGGGTCGTAAAAAAGCTGGTGTGCGCGTATTCCAATCGGTCGAGCTGCGCACGCATGGCGTTGAGCACATCGGGGTGCGAGTGGCCGAGGCAAGACACCGCTGCGCCGCTAGAGGCGTCGATATATTCCTTGCCGGTCTCGTCGCGGACGTAGATGCCCTTGCCAGAAACGGCGATCGGATATTGATGAGCGATGGTTCGGTGCAATACGTGCGTCATGATCGTCCGCGTCCCGTCGATCGTGCCAACCGGTGCAAGCTCAGTACCTCGCGCTCAATCTCAATTGGCAATATCTTTGGCTACATCATCTAATGCACGCTGAAGTCGCCGGCCGATTTCATCGATTTCGTGCTCCTCGATGACGAGCGATGGAGCAAACACCAGACGGTCGCCAACCACACGCAAAATCAATCCATGGCGCGTCGCCGCAGCGTCAACTCTTGCTCCAACCTTGAGGGCGCTGTCGAATGGCACGCGTTTCTCGCTGTCCTGCATCAATTCCATACCGAGAATCAGCCCTACGCCCCGCACATCGCCGACGAGTGGATGTGCCTTTAACTCGCCGAGTGTTGATTGTAGAACCGCGCCAAGGCGCTTGGCACGGCTAACAATGTCCATCTCGGAATAAATCTTCTGCACCTCGAGTGCGACGGCGGCCGCCACCGGATGGCCAGCGTAAGTGAACCCGTGCGCAAAATTGCCGAATTTGTCCGACTGCGTCAGCATCGCCTCGTGGATGCGATTGTTGATCAAAACAGCCGAAATCGGCTGCATTGCGGCGGATAGCGCTTTGGCCGACGTCAGCATGTCGGGCCGAATGTTGAAAGTCTGGCTGCCCCACATTTCGCCGGTGCGCGCAAAACCGCAGATCACTTCGTCGGCGACGAACAAAATGTCGTACTTGCGTAATACCTCTTGGACCTTCTCGAAATAACCCTGCGGTGGAAGGATTGCCCCGCCGGCGCCCATGACCGGCTCCGCGAAAAACGCCGCAATAGTGTCGGGCCCTTCGGCTTCGATCAACGTTTCGAGCGCCTCGGCCATTCGGGTCGAAAACTCAAGCTCGCTTTCGCCCGGTTCGTGGCGGCGGTAGTAGTGGGGAAACTCGGTATGCTTGAAGTTCGCGAGCGGCAACCCGAACCCTGCGTGCATGTCCGGTTTTCCGGAAAGACTGACGGCGGCACAGGTGTTGCCGTGATACGCCATCTGGCGCGCAATGATTTTGGTTCGTTGCGGCTGACCGAGCGCGTTCCAATAATACCACGCGAGCTTGATGGCGGTGTCGTTCGCCTCCGAGCCGGAGCACTGAAAGACCACGCGCGCCATCGGCACCGGCGCGATCTTGAGAAGCTCTTCTGCCAGCTCGATGGCCGGTTCAGTCGAGCGATGCCGATAAAGGTGGTAGTAGCCAAGCTTGCGCATCTGCTCGTAGGCGACCTTGGCGAGCCGCTCGGAGCTGAAGCCCAGTGACGCGCACCACAGCCCCGCCACCGATTCAAAGTACTCACGGCCGGAATTATCGAACACACGGCAGCCTTCGCCACGTTCGATGACCAGCGGACCGTCTTGCTGGTGCTTGCGCAGATTGGTTTGCATGTGCACGAGGCTCGCGACGTCGCGCGCTTCGATCGAATTTGCAATATAGGTCACGCCTTGTCCTCCGACGCAGCAATTGCGCGCAAATTTTCTGGGTCCGAAACGCAATAATCGCGCTCTGCTGCGGAGGCGCTAACATAGCCGTCGAGAAGGTCACGGCCAATGGCCGCCGGATCGCGCTCTGCGACGGGCCCAAAACCACCCGATGCGGGCGTGATCATGTCGATGACGGAACCGGCCGGCGCGGCAAAGGCTCCTTTGCTCGGCAGATGACGCGTCGCCCCATCCCGCGTCGTGAGCGTAACAACGGCTGCAGCGCCAGCGCTGCCGCCGCGCAGGCCGAACGGTGGCGAGGTCATGCGCTCCATACACAATGCGCCGACTGCGTCGGCGCCTTCCAACATGCGCCAAACGCGTCTTGCGCCGCAGCCGCCGCGGTAGCGCCCGGCGCCACCCGAGTCCGGGTTGACCTCGTAGCGTTCGACGCGCACTGGAAATGCCATCTCCAGAACTTCCACCGGCGTGTTCATCGTGTTGGAGATGCCGCTAGAAATGCAGTTGATGCCGTCCTTGTTTGGTCGTGCCCCGAATCCACCCTTGATCGTCTCGTAGGAAACGTAGTGACGGCCATTGCGCGGATCGACGCCTCCCAGGGTCAAGATCGCTGACGTGCCCTGGCTGCAGGCCATCACTTGCTCCGGCATGAAGTTTACCAGGGCACCCATCACCATGTCGGCCACTCGATGCGATATCTCGTGGTTGGCGTAGACGACCGGAGACGGAAACTCCGCGTTCACGACCGAACCTTTGGGAGCTCTAACTTCGATAGTTCGCCAGCAGCCGGAATTAGGAGGGATATGGTTGTTCGGGTCGACTGCGGTCTTCAGCCCGCAATAGACACCGGACGCGGTGACCGAAAGCGGCGCGTTCATAGGACCTTTGACCTGCGGATCGGTGCCGGCGAAGTCCACAATCAGCCGGTCCGCGGTCTTCTTCACCGACAGGCGGATGCGGAACCGCGCATCCGCTCCCGAGGGATCATCTGAAATGCCATCACCATCGCAAAAATCCTCGAAAATCCCCTCGCCGTCGGGCAAATCGATCAGCGTCGCGCGCACTAGCCGTTCCGAATAGTCCAGAACTTGCGCCATGTACCCGACGAGCTCGGCCGTGCCATAGCGCAGCGCCAGCGCGTTGAGACGTTCGGTTGCACGCAGTGTCGCAGCGAGCTGTGCGCCGAGATCGCCCTTCCGCTCGTCGGGGGTGCGGACGTTCGCTAAAATAAGCTTTTCGAGGTCCACATTGAGCGCGCCGCGGTTGATGAGGCGCAGCGGCGGGATCCGAAGCCCTTCACCGAATATCTGGGTGACGGCGCCGTAGCTGCCAGGCGTGGCGGAACCAACATCCGGCCAATGCGCGCGCACGCAGACATAACCGAGCAGTTCTCCGCCGTAGAACGCAGGCCGCACCACATTAACGTCCGGCAAGTGGCTGCCGCCGAAGTAGGGATCGTTGTGGACAAAAACATCGCCGTCGTGCACGTCCGATCCAAACACGGCCACGACAGCGCGGACCGCATCGGGCATCGAGCCAAGGTGGATGGGCAGATCGGGTCCCTGCGCCACCATCTCGCCGCGCGCATCGAACACACCACAGGAAAAATCGCCAGCCGATTTCAATATCGGCGAATAGGCGGTCTTAGCGAGGACGACCCGCATCTCCTCGGCGATCTTGTAGAGACTGTTCTTGACAATTTCGAAGGTTGCGGGATCGGCCTTCTGCACCGGGTCCGTCATCGTTGCCTCACGCCGTGAGCTGTTGGGTTAGCACCACGAAACCGTCCTCGTTCATCAGCGCTTTCCATCCAAGCGGCGCAAGGATGGTGGAGTTCGAGCGATTCAATCACGGCGGGCCCCAGCACTTCTTGTCCGGACGGCATCCGACTGCGCTCATAGATCGCGGCATCGACCGCACCCGTTTTTTGGAACCAGAGTTGGCGCTTGGACTTGATCGCGTCCGTACCGGGCCTCGCGGGCGCATCGCGGACCATCAGCGGCGGGATCGTGCCGATCGCGGCGAGGCGAACGCTGACGATCTGGACCGGCTCGCTGCGATTGTCGTGGCCATAGGTCTGCCGATGGCGATCGTGAAAAGTCTCAGCGATATTTTCCAGCAGCGCGCGGTCAATGGCGCGATGTGGCACTGGCACTTGGAGTTCATACGATTGCCGCGGATAGCGCGCATCGACGGAGCGCTCGATGCGCCGACGTTCGGGCGCAATGCCGGCTCGATCGAGCATCTCGCTCCCCTTGCTCTCCAGAGCAGCAAAGGCCGCTTCGACGGCTGCGGGATCAACAGTGTCAGTTGTAGCGTAAAGCGTTTGCACGTAGTCGCGCTTCAAGTCCGTGCCGACAAGTCCGAGCGCCGAGAAAGCGCCGGGGATCGGCGGGCAAATCACCTCGGAGATCCCCAATTCGCTTGCGAGCGCGGCAGCGTGCAGAGGCCCAGCTCCGCCGAAGGCGGCAAGGACGAAATCGCGCGGATCATGGCCGCGTTGGACGGAGACAATCTTGAGGACTTCTGCCATCGCGTGATTGACGATGTCGATGACAGCGGCCGCAGCCGTACGCACATCGAGGCCAAGCGGTTCGGCGAGACGGGTACGGACGGCGGCCTCCGCTGCCGCGTGATCGATCGGAAGGTCGCCGTCGAGCAGCGATCCTGCGTCCAGGTAGCCGAGCAAGAGATCACAGTCGGTGACGGTGGGTTCGGTGCCGCCGCGCGCATAGCACGCGGGACCGGGGTTTGCGCCGGCGCTCTTCGGGCCGACGCGCAATGCCCCCGCCTTGTCGACCCATGCAATCGATCCGCCTCCTGCGGATACTTCGGCAAGATCGATGACCGGCACCCGAATCGGATGACCTGAGCCATGCATCCACCAATTCATGCTTGATCCGCCTCCGACCTCGTATTCCGGTGTGGTTTCGTAGCGGCCTTCCCGGATCAGGCTCGCTTTCGCGGTGGTGCCACCCATGTCGAACGAGAGGAGATTTTGACGCCCGGTTTGCTTTGCGACCAGCGCGGCTGCAACGACTCCGGCCGCCGGACCCAACTCGACCGCCACGGCCGGCATGGCAGTGGCCTCGGCCGCTTCGAGGATGCCGCCGTTGGAGCCCATCAGATAGAGTCGGGGCAGCGCTCGATTGCGCGTGAGCGCTTCCAGTCGCGCGAGATAGGAAGAAAAATCGGCCCGACATAGGCACAAACCGCCGTCGTGCTGGTGCGTTCGTACTCCTTGATCTCGGGCAAGACTTCCGACGACAGATAAACCGGTACGTCCGGCAGCGCCGCTCGGAGACGCGCTCCCAGCCGTTGCTCGTGTTCCGGATTGAGGAAACTGAACACCAGCGACACAGCGATAGCGTCGACTCGCGCCGTCTTTAGCGACACGATCAGTTCATCGATTTCGTTTTCAGCGAGCGGCATGACGACCGCGCCGTCTGCACCGATACGCTCGCTGATTTCGAACCGGCGACGGCGTGGAATGAGGACAGAGGGCGCGTCCTGGAACAAGTCATAAAGGTTCGAGCGCGCCGAACGCCGAAGCTCCAATATATCTCGGAAGCCACGCGTCGTAATCAGCGCGGCGCGTGCACCCTTTTCCTCGAGTATGGCGTTGGTCACGACGGTGGTCGCGTGTGACAGAAGTCCGACGTCGGCGGGAGCGACTGCGTAGCGGCTCATCGCCAATTCGAGCGCACGCAACACGCCTTCGGCGAGGTTTGTTTGTGTCGTCGGCACTTTCGCCACACCGATGCGCCCACTGGTTTCTTCGACCAGGGCGACATCAGTAAATGTCCCGCCGATGTCGATGCCGATCCGCCAGACCATGCCGTGTTCTCCCTTGCGGCCGAGGATTCTCGTGGACCGACACCTGAGACGGGTCGAACAGTCACTCTGATGCAATACTGAGGCCGTCGTTCAAGAACAGCAATCATGACTCGTAAGCGCGGTAGTGCAACAACATTCTGGTTCGGCTGCCACAATAAGATAAAGGCCACGATAAGCCCTGCCCCTGCCGCCGATTTCATCCGGTTGGGGTGAATGGCAGAATCGTACGATACTCTGCGGGATGTTTGATCCATGCAGGATAATCGTTTGGATTGTCGCTGATCTGTTCCGGCCACGCGCCGCGCTGGAAGCCGAAGTTCTGATGCTGAGACAACAGATGGCCGGGATAATGTCTTTGTCGAGCGGCGGCAAAGGCGGCGGGTTATAGACCAGTAATTGTGCCGGCGAATTTTGCGCAAGTTCGCGCATCAGCGCTTTCCATCGCGTCGTCAAATGCAGCCAGTGGCGTTCTGTGCCGTTTGATTTGACGAAAGTGCCTTTACCTTTGTGGCGGCTGATCAGACCGTCTCGCTCAAGTCGATCCATCGCCTGACGCGCCGCAATCCGCGCTACGTCGAGTTCGTTCTGTAAGTCATGCAGTGACGGCACCTCGCTTCCTTCGGCGAGCGCGCGCCTTTCGACTTGGCGTCGAATTACAGGCGCCAGTTGCAGATAGAGCGTGACGCCGCTCTTGCGGTCCATCGGCGCCGGTTGTGGCGGCTCCCGCTCGAATAATTCGCGCCATTCCTGCTTGAGATCACCGATTGGGGCGGCTTTCAGGCCCGCCAATTGGGTCAAAATGCGGCTTCCCGGCATCATACCGGGAAACTGCTTTAAACTCAGATATTTTATATTTGTAATATCTTGCTGTTTGCGCCATGCTTTGCAAGGCAGGTAATCAGGCGGAGCCGGCGCATGCGGGCGGCAGTACTCGGGGGAGGCCCGGGCGGGCTTTATTTCGCGATCTCGCTGAAGCTGCGCGATCCGGCCCACGAGATCGTCGTCGTCGAGCGCAACCTGCCGGGCGATACCTTCGGCTGGGGCGTGGTGTTGTCCGATGAGACACGTGACAACCTTTTCGCCAACGATCCGGTAAGCGCCGAGACGATCCGCCAATCCTTTGCCTATTGGGACGACATCGCGGTCTATTACCGCGGCACGCTGGTCCGCTCAGGCGGCCATGGTTTTTGCGGCATCGCGCGCAAGCGGCTGCTCAATATCCTGCAGGAGCGTGCCGCTGCGCTCGGCGTCGAGTTGCGTTTCGAGACCGAGGTCAACGATCCCGCCGAATTCGCCGACTACGACCTGATCGTCGGCGCCGACGGCGTGAACTCGCGCGTGCGCGCTGCCCACGCCGACGTGTTCAAGCCCGACATCGACGTGCGCGCCTGCAAATACATCTGGCTCGGCACCCACCAGAAGTTCGACGACGCTTTCACCTTCATCTTCGAGAAGACGCCGCACGGTTGGATCTGGGTGCACGCCTATCAGTTCGATGCCGACACCGCGACGTTCATCGTCGAATGCTCGGAGCAGACCTGGCGCAATTTCGGCTTCGACCGCATGTTGGTCGAGGAGACCATCGAAGTTTGCGAAAAAGTGTTCGCCCGCAATCTCGGCGGCAACAAATTGATGTCGAATGCGAAGCACCTGCGCGGTTCAGCGTGGCTCAATTTCAACCGTGTGCTGTGCGAGCGCTGGAGTTATCGCAACATCGTGCTGCTGGGCGACGCCGCCGCTACCGCGCATTTCTCGGTCGGCTCCGGCTCCAAGCTGGCGATGGAAAGCGCGATTGCGCTCGCCAACTACATCCACAGTGAGCCCGATCTCGAATCGGCGTTTCGCCGCTATGAGGACGAGCGACGACTGGAAGTCTTGCGGCTGCAGAACGCCGCGCGCAATTCCACCGAATGGTTCGAGGACGTCGAGCGCTACTTCCAGCTCGATCCCGTGCAGTTCAACTATTCGCTGCTGACGCGCTCGCAGCGCATCAGCCACGAGAACCTGCGCCAGCGCGATCCAGCCTGGCTCGCCGGCGCCGAGAAATGGTTCGAACAGCAGGCAACGGGCACGCGCCCGAATGCGGCGCGCCCGCCTATGTTCGTTCCGTTCCGCGTGCGCGGGCTCGAGCTTGCTAACCGCGTCTGCGTCTCGCCGATGGCGCAGTACCGTGCGATCGACGGCACCCCCAACGACTGGCACTTCGTGCATTACGCCGAGCGCGCCAAGGGCGGCGCCGGCATGGTGTTCACCGAGATGACCTGCGTTTCGCCGCAGGGACGCATCTCCCGGGGCTGCACCGGTCTCTACAACGATGAGCACGAACAGGCCTGGAAGAAGCTGGTCGATTTCGTGCATGCCGAGACCGACGCCAAGATAGCCATTCAGCTCGGCCATTCCGGCCTTAAGGGCTCGACCCAGCTCGGCTGGGAGACGCCGGACATGCCATTGCTCGACGGCAATTGGGAGACCATCGGCCCCTCATGCGTCGCCTGGAGCTCCGACAATCCGCCGCCGCGCGAAATGACGCGCGCCGACATGGAGACGGTGCGTGACGAGTTTGTACGCGCGGCCGAAATGGCGGTGCGCGCCGGCTTTGACTGGCTCGAGTTACATTACGCGCACGGCTATCTGATGTCGTCCTTCATCACGCCGCTGACCAACCAACGCACCGATGAATATGGCGGCAGCCTGGAAAACCGCATGCGCTTTCCGCTCGAAGTGTTTCATGCGGTACGCAAAGTATGGCCGGACGATAAGCCGATTTCGGTGCGCATCTCGGCGCATGACTGGGTTGGGCCGGACGGCATCCAGCCGCAGGACGCGGTCTTAATCTCGCGCATGCTGGCTGAGCGCGGCGTCGATCTGATCGACGTCTCTGCCGGCCAGACCTCGGTCGAGGCCAAGCCGGTTTACGGCCGCATGTTCCAGACGCCGTTCTCCGACCGCATCCGCAACGAGATCGGCATCGCAACACTCGCGGTCGGCAATATCTATGAGGCCGACCACGTCAATTCGATCCTGATGGCCGGTCGCGCCGATCTCGTTTGCCTCGCGCGGCCGCATCTTGCCGATCCCTATTGGACGCTGCATGCCGCCGCCGACCTGCTTTACAAGGGAGTGACCTGGCCGAAGCCCTATCGGGCGGGGCGCGACCAGCTCTATCGGCTGAAGGAGCGTGCCGAGGCGATGACGGGGAAGGTGTGATGGCAGCGCTTGCGAACCATCACGCGCTCGTCACCGGAGGCGGCACCGGCATTGGCGCGGCGATTGCGCGCGCGCTTGGTGCGGCGGGCGCGGCGGTGACCGTCGCGGGCCGCCGACAGGCGCCGCTCGACGAGGTCGCGGCAAGCCTGCCGAAGGGCAAGGCGGCGGTCGCCGATGTGACTAGTGAAGCCGATTGCGCCGCCATGGTCGAGGCCGCGCGAGCGGCGCACGGCCCGCTTGATATCGTGATCGCGAATGCCGGCCTCGCAGAAAGCGCCCCCGCCAGCAAAATCGATCTCGGTCATTGGCAGCGTGCGCTTGACGTCAACCTCACCGGCGCCTTTCTAACGGTGAGGGCCGCGCTCGCCGACGTCACGCGCGCCGAAGCGAAGGGCGCGCGCCGCATCGTCTTCGTGGCGTCGACCGCCGGCTTGAAGGGATACTCCTACGTCGCCGCCTACTGCGCGGCCAAGCACGGCGTCGTCGGGCTGATGCGGGCGCTCAGCGTGGAGCTCGCGGGCAAGGGCGTCACCGTCAACGCGGTCTGTCCCGGCTACACCGAGACTCCGCTGCTCGATGCGGCCGTGGACAATATCGCCGCCAAGACCGGCCGCGCGGTGGCCGACGCGCGCACCACGCTCGCCAAGGACAACTCGCACGGCCGGCTGATCGCGCCTGAGGAAATCGCCGGAGCCGTGCTGTGGCTGTGTTCGCCGGCGGCCGGCTCCGTCAACGGTCAAGCCATCGCCATCGCCGGGGGGCAGCCGTGAGCGTCGCGACCAAGGCGCGCCCGCGCGCCACTGCCCATTCCTTGAGCAAGCAGCGGCTGCGTCTGTGGCTTCGGTTGGTACGGGCGGCGCGCGCCATCGAGGCGGAATTGCGCGAGCGCCTGCGCCGGCAGTTCTCGCTGACCCTGCCGCAGTTCGACGTGCTGGCCGCGCTGGTGCGCAAGCCGGACGGCATTACCATGACCAAATTATCGCGCATGCTGATCGTCTCCAACGGCAATGTTACGGGCATTGTCGATCGGCTGGTGACCGATCGATTGGTGGCGCGCCAGCTAGCGCCGAACGATCGGCGCTCGTTTCTGGTGCGACTGACGCCGAAGGGGCAGGCGCAATTCGCCGAGGTCGCACGCGCGCACGAGCAGTGGATCGACAAGATGCTGTCGGAATTCGACGGCGAAGAAGCCGAAGCCATCATCCAGCACCTCGACGGCCTCGCCGGCCGCGTCCGCAACGGGGGAGCACGGTCGTGAGCATGAAGGATTTCAAGCCGCAGCATTTCATTCGACGCATGGAAGGCGACGTCCTCGTCATCATCTTCAACCGGCCGGAGCGCAAGAACCCGGTTGCACTCGATTCCCATGCCGAGCGCGGCGAGATCTTCCGCAAGCTCGTTCACGCAGATGACGTGAAGGCGGTGTTATTCGGCTCCAACCAGGGAAATTTCTGTTCCGGCGGCGACGTGCACGGTGTGCACTCGGGCCAGCCGGTCGAGGCGCTGCGTATTTACGAAGACGCCTCCGCCCTCCAGAAAGTGATTTTCGCTCGGGCCATGTTGTCGGAGATTGCGGGAGCCGCGTCATGAATAAAGCCATCAACCTGGGTCCGTCCGCGCATGTCGACACCTTCGCGCGCGACAATCTTCCGCCCTTCGAGCAGTGGCCGGATATCTTGCTCGGCCGGCCGGAATTTCAGTACCCCGAGCGGCTCAATGTCGGGGTCGAACTGACCGACCGTATGGTGGAGAAGGGATTCGGTGACCACACCGCGCTGATCGGCAACGGACGCCGGCGCACTTATAAAGAGCTCGCCGACTGGTCGAACCGGCTGGCGCATGCGCTGGTGAAACACTACGGCGTCAAGCCGGGCAACCGTGTGCTGATCCGCTCCGGCAACAACCCAGCGCTGGTTGCGGCTTGGCTTGCCGCCACCAAGGCCGGGGCCATCGTGGTCAACACCATGCCGCTGCTGCGGGCCGGCGAGCTTGCCAAGATCGTCGACAAAGCCGAGATCGCGCTGGCGCTCACCGATAGCCGCATGGCCGACGAATTAGTGGCCTGCGCCAAGACCAGCAAGTTCCTCAAGCAGGTGGTCAATTTCGACGGCACCGCCAACCACGATTCGGAACTCGACCGCATCGCCCTCGACAAGCCGGTCAAGTTTGACGCGGTCGATACCGGCCGCGACGACGTGGCGTTGCTCGGCTTCACCTCCGGCACCACCGGCGAGCCCAAGGCCACCATGCACTTCCACCGTGATCTGTTGATCATCGCGGACGGCTATGCGCGCGAGGTCTTGAACGTCACGCCGGACGATGTATTCGTCGGCTCGCCGCCGCTCGCCTTCACCTTCGGCCTTGGAGGGCTGGCGATCTTTCCCCTGCGCTTCGGCGCTACGGCGACGCTGCTTGAGAACGCTTCGCCCGCCAACATGGTCCAGATCATCGAGACTTATAAGGCGACCATCTGCTTCACCGCGCCCACCGCCTACCGCGCCATGATGGCGGCGATGGACAAGGGTGCCGATCTTTCCTCGCTCAGGCTCGCGGTCTCCGCCGGCGAGACGCTGCCGGGCCCTGTTTTCGAAGATTGGACACGCAAGACCAGCAAGCCAATCCTCGACGGCATCGGCTCGACCGAGATGCTGCACATCTTCATCACCAACCGCATCGGCGACGCCCATCCCGGCTCGACCGGCCGGCCGGTCACCGGCTACGAGGCCAAGGTGGTCGACGATAAGATGAAAGAGGTTACGCGCGGCGAGATCGGCCGGCTCGTCGTGCGCGGACCGACCGGCTGCCGCTATCTCGCCGACAAGCGGCAGAAGAAATATGTGCGCGACGGATGGAACCTGACCGGCGACACCTTCATGCAGGACGAAGAGGACCGCTTCCATTTCGTCGCGCGCGCCGACGACATGATCGTGTCGGGGGGCTACAACATCGCCGGCCCCGAAGTGGAGGCGGCGCTGTTGCAGCATGCCGACGTGGCTGAATGCGCCGTCGTCGGGGCCATGGACAGCGAGCGCGGCCAGATCGTCGCTGCCTTTGTGGTTTTAAAGGCCGGCATCGCCGGTGACGCGGATTGCGCGAAACGGCTTCAGGATCACGTCAAAGCAACGATAGCGCCCTACAAATATCCGCGCGTGGTGAATTTCATCGAGACTTTGCCGAAGACGCAGACTGGCAAGGTCCAGCGCTTCCGTCTGCGCCAGCAGTGAGCTGCCTATGAGCGCCACCGATTTTGGAATCCTGCAGCCGCAAGCATGGGCGAGTCCGCAGGGCTATTCCAACGGCATCGCCGCCCAGGGCCGTCAGGTATTTATTGCCGGCCAAGTCGGCTGGGACGCCGAGGCGTGCATGGTCGACGACGATCTGGTCGCGCAGACCGAGCAGGCGCTGAGAAACATCTTGACGGTGTTGGCGGAAGCCGGCGGCGCGCCACATCATTTAACGCGCATGAACTGGTACATTATCGACAAGACAGATTACATCGCGCAGCGCAAGGAAATCGGCGCGTCTTACCGCCGCGTCGTTGGCAAGCATTATCCCGCGATGTCGCTCTTGGTGGTGGCCGGCCTGTTGGAAGAGGGGGCGAAAGTTGAAATCGAAGCGACGGCCGTCATTCCACTTGAATAACTACTGTATTGCGCTGCGCAGCCTTGCGTCTGAGTTCACTAGAGTCTGATCCATTCAGATTGAATCAGAATGCCGCCTAACATTTTGCTGGCGCATGATCTTTTCCGAAAACCGATTCCCATCCCCGATCGGGGTCGAGGACATGCTTTTCGGGATCATGCGCTAGAGTACGTTGGCTTACTTAGAGAATGTTGGTTTCCAGTCCCACTCCCTCCGCCACCATCCATTGCAGAGTGTTCTCGGGCCCGCCGAATGTGACGCAAAAGCGCGGCGTGAGTGCCATCTTGGAGTTTAAGCTTTGGGCCTTTGCCGCCGGGTGGCGATTCGGACATTTGCAGTCTTCATAGAAAGTCGATCATCATCTTTATGCAATCGCCGCGATAGATAACTTCGGCGACATAAATGGCGACGTTCTTGTCATCTACCACGATCCAATGCGCTTCGGCGATCGGCGTGTCGAGTGGAATGCGAAGCAGCGAGGCAACATACGGATCGGCGGATCCGATAAACAGCGTTTGGCGCGCGCGCGTTACGTGAACCCCAGCCATGTCGGCAAGCGTCGGTAGAATTGGGTGCGAGAGAAAGTTCTTTCGATTGTGTCGGAACAGGTCCTTTGCGAGATGGACATTGACGACCGCATAGGGGTCGCCGTCCCGACTTTGCACGCTTCTGAGGTAGACGTAGCCCTTGGCCGGTTTGATGTCCTTGTCGAGCGTCGGCAAAGGCGGCGGGTTATCGACCGGTATTTGCGTCGGCGAGTTTTGCGCTAGCTCGCGCAGCAATGCTTTCCATCGCGTCGTTAAATGTAGCCAGTGGCGCTCCGTACCGTTTGATTTGACAAAGGTGCCTTTGCCTTTCTGGCGGCTGATGAGACCGTCGCGCTCCAGTCGATCCATCGCCTGACGCGCTGTGATCCGCGCTACGCCATAATCGTTCTGCAGGTCATGAAGCGACGGAACTTTGTTCCCTTCGGCAAGCACACCTCTTTCGATCCGATGTCGAATTATAGCCGCGAGTTGAAGGTAGAGCGGAACGCCACTTTGGCGGTCCATGGGTTCCGGTTGAGTTACGTCATTCGCCACTTCTGTCTCCCGAGCGTTGCGCCACCCGAATCATAGAATCTGCGCGGCGCCCTTAATTTAGCATTGCATGGGGGTGGACCTAATGATAGTACCTTAGGCCTACTGCCGGTTATCGTTGAGTACGGGCCAAAATCGATGGGCACGATACTGGTGAAGAATGCGGGTTGGGTGGTCACGATGGACCCCGAGCGACGCATTTTTACTGACGGCGCCATTGCAATTGATGGCGACCGCATTGTCGAAGTCGGCAAGAGCGACAAAATCGCGAGCCGATTCAAAGCCGAAAAAGTGATCGATGCCGAAGGCAAACTGGTTTTGCCGGGCCTCATCGACACTCATGTCCACAATACCCAGCAGCTTGGTCGAGGTCTCGCGGACGGCTGTGAAATTAACGTCCATTTGTTGGAGCGGCTCTACGGCTACGAAACGGCCATGATGGGCGACGACGCCTATTGGGCGGCGCTCTGCTGTCAGCTCGAGCTCATTCGCGCGGGCACGACCTGTTTCATTGATCCCGGCAGCTATTTTCCGCAGGAAACGGCTAAGGCTGTGGGGGAAAGCGGGCTGCGCGGGATAATCGCGCGAACCGCCTTTGATTTGCATACTACCCCGATCGGCGAATTGCCCAAGGGACGTTTCCGCGAGTCCACGGAAGAAGCCATCGAGCGTGCGCAACAGATGGTGACGCAGCTCAACGGCCAGCATGACGGGCGCATTCGCTGCTGGTTCGCGCTGCGCATCCTGTCCGGCTGCTCCGACGAATTGATTCAACGCATCAAGAAGAAAGCGGACGAAAACGGCGTCGGGCTTGTGATGCATGCCTCCGAATCGTTCGGAGAAGTCGCTGCCTCACGCGCGCAGTACGGCGTGTCCGATGTGGAGCGTATGGCAAAGCTCGATGCGCTCGGCCCGAACATGGTCCTCATTCATATGGGCTGGGCTTCGCCGAGAGAGATTGTGCTCAGTATGAAGCACGATCTGAAGATTTCCTGCACACCGTCGACCGGCTATCGCCTTGGACTGGCGAGCATGGAGTTCGGCCGTTTCCCGGAAATGATCGAGCTGGGGATCACTGTCGCTCTTGGATCCGACGCGGCAATGTCGAGCAACTATTTGGACATTGTCCGTGAAATGTTTTTGGCATCCGGCGGCGCCAAGGCACAACGTCTTGATCCGAGCATCATGCCGCCCGAAACCATTATGGAAATGGCGACCCTCAACGGGGCCAAAGCGGCGCTCTGGTCCGATGAAATCGGTTCCCTTGAAGTTGGCAAGAAAGCCGACATTGCGATTTTTGATACCCGCAAACCGGAATGGATGCCGGTCCTCAATCCACTCGCCAATCTGGTCTATTCGGCGCGCGGCGGCGCGGACACCGTGCTGTGCAACGGCAGGATTTTGATGGAGGACGGAGTCGTTCTCAGTATCGACGAAAAACGCGCTCTGGCCGAGGCGAAAACGCGCGGCGAACGGATCGCGACCGATTCCGGGTTGTGGGATCGCATTAGGCCGAAGTGGCCGATGTTTTAGAGGCATCGATTCAAATGCGGCAGCCAATTAAAAACAACGCTTACAGGCTGCATTTGCCGCGACACAGACGATACCGATGTCCTCATCAACCTCAGCGTTCTTTCGCGATCACTGCGCTTATTGAGCGCGCAGACACTCGCGCACATCTGGAACTTATCGTGATCAATGGCATCGATTTTGCAACGTCGGGATTACGTTGGTTGCGCGAACTTGCCGGTGGGATGAAGTTGGGAGAGCTACGATGAAAATATCCAAACTGCTCATTGCGGCGCTTGCTCTGGTTGCATCTGTGGCGTGTGGAGGCGTTGTTCGCGCTGAGACGGGCGTCACGGACACTGAAATCAAGATCGGCATGTGGACCCCGCTCAGCGGTCCACTCGCACTGCTTGGAACTTCGGCGCGTGACGCGGTTCAAGTCTGGGTGAAAGAAGTCAACGACAAGGGCGGCATCGACGGTCGCAAGATCAAATTCATCGTCTATGACGATGCCGGGTCGCCGCAGGAGGCGCAGACGGCCATTCGCCGTTTGATCGATCAGGACAAGGTGTTCATGCTGCTCACCGGATCGGGCAGCGGATCGACGCTGCCGGTTCGGCACATTATTACCCGGGATAAGGTGCCGTTCGTTTCGTCGATCTCCTCGAACGTCAATCTGATGAAGCCGTTCTCGCGCTACATCTTCCGCGTCTACGCGAACGAGGACAGCCAGGCCATCGGCATTGTCGATTGGATGATGGGCAAGGGCGGCGTCAAGCGGCCGGCCATCATCTACAACAGCAACGACTATGGTGTTGGCGGCTATAAGATCTTTGAAGCGCGCCTAAAGGAGAAGTACAAGACCGCCGCCGTCGCCGCTGAACGCTATAATCCGGGTGACCAAGACTTCAGCGCTCAATTGCTCCGCATTAAAGCGGCAAAACCGGACGGCATTTTGACCTACGCATTTGCCGCGGACGCCGGGATCATTGTGCGCCAGGCCAATGAACTTGGTCTCCCCGGTAAGTTGTTCGGCGGCGGCGGAACATCTACACCGCTGCTGCAACGCGGCGCCGGAAAGGCCGCGATCGGATTCACCTCGATTCTCGTTGTGCCGGAAATCCCCGAGGCGTCGACCAAGCCTGCCGTGGTGGAATATCGCAACAAATTGAAAGCCACTCTCTACCCGAATGGTTTCCCGCCCGGGCGGCCTTCCGAATACGACTCAGCCGCCTATGCGGCGGCGAAAATCTCGGAAGCCGCCATGAAGAAGGTCGGCCACAACCTGACGCGCGAAGCCTTCGTCGACGCGCTTGAGTCAATGAAGGACTTCGACATCGGCCTCACCTTCCCGATCACCTTCACCAAGACCAATCACGAAGGCACCACGCAGATCGAGATTGTCCAGGTCGGTCCCGACCTCAAGTGGCACAGCGTAGCCTCGGGCGGCGGCGGAAACTGAGCCGGAACCTAAATAGGCCGCCGGTGCTTCGCGGCACCGGCGGTGCACCTTTTGTGGTCGGGCCGGAGAAGCTCGAATGGAGCTATTTCTACAGGTTCTGATCACCGGCATCACGCTTGGCAGCCTCTACGCCCTCGTCGGGCTGGGCTTTGTCGTGATTTACCGCGCCACCAAAGTCGTGAATTTCGCTCAGGGCGAGATGATGATGCTGGGCGCGATGCTGGCTTTGTACTGTTACGCCACTCTGCATCTATCGTATCCTTTGTCGTTCCTGATCGCCGTTGTCGCTTGCGGCGTGTTGGGAGCGGCGATCGAGCGGGTCGCGTATCGGTCAATTCTGAACGCACCCGTCGTCACGCTCATTCTGGCGACCGTTGCGGTCGGTCAGATGATCAGGGCCGGCGTCCGCATACTGTGGGGAACGGAAGTCAGCCGCTTTCCGTCCATTCTGCCCGCAACGCCCTTCAAGATTGCCGGTGTTTCCCTCACGCCGCTCAGCTTGAGCATCATCTCGATATCGATCCTGCTCGTCTGCGTGTTCATGCTGTTCTTCAGAAAGACCAAGCTTGGAAAGGGAATGGAGGCCACTTCGGAGAACAGGGATGCTGCGCTTCTTGTTGGCATCAGCGTCAACCGGACTTTTTCGCTGGTATGGGCGATTAGCTCAGGGCTTGCCGCTGCGGCCGGCGTGCTGCTGGCGCCGCTCATCATCATTACGCCGGAGATGGGTTCTATCGGCATCAAGGGATTTATCGGCGCTATTCTCGGCGGATTTAGCAGCATCCCGGGAGCGATCGCCGGCTGCTTTGTCCTTGGGATTATTGAGAACCTTGGCGGAGTCTACATCGCGAGCTCAATGAAGGATGTCATCTCTTTTTGTGCGCTGCTCGCCATTTTGATTGTCAGGCCACAGGGCCTCTTTGTTTCCGAGGTCAAAAAGCGAGCATGAATACAATTTACGCTCGTCGTACGCGCACCATCGTATATGCCACCGTGTTTGTCGCCTGCGTTCTGGCGCCGTATCTGCTGCAGACATATCCGCTATTCGTCCTCAGTCTCGCGATCGTCAATGTCGTTGCGGTGCTCGGGGTGAACCTTGTCATGGGGCATGCCGGTCAGATTTCGCTCGGACAGGCGGGATTTGCAGCTATCGGCGCCTACACGACAGCACTCCTCATGGTGAATTTCGGCATTTCGTTCTGGGCGGCAATCGCCGTCGGGGCGATCTTGGCGGGTGTCGTGGGCTACGTATTGGGTTTGCCGGCTTTGCGGCTCGGGCCCCTTTACGTTTCGATGGTCACATTCGGATTCGGCCTCATCGTCGTTATCATCCTGCAGAATTGGTACGATCTTGCAAACGGCCCGAACGGGATGGTCGTGCCGCCGCCGTCGATTTTTGGCCGCGAATTATCTCCGCAGGAATTTCACATACCGATCGTCATAATAACCGCCGGTCTGTTCGTCCTCGCGCGCAACATCGTCAATTCAAAGCACGGTCGCGCCTTTATCGCGCTGCGTGAAAGCGAATTGGCGGCGCGCGGAATGGGCGTCAATCTCGCTCACTACAAGACAACGGCATTTGCAATTGGCGCAATCTACGCCGGCGTTTCCGGCGGATTGTTCGCCGGGCTGGCGCAATTCGTAAACCCGGATTCGTTCGTGTTTCAGGTGTCGATCATCTATGTCACGATGGCGATCCTTGGTGGCATAGACACTCTAATCGGCGCTGCCGTCGGCGGTTTGATGTTGACCTTGCTGCCGGAATTTCTCAGGGGGGCGGCACAGTACAAGGATTTTCTCACGGGGCTTCTGTTGCTGCTCCTGCTGGTTTTTTTGCCCAATGGTCTTGTGGGACTTCTCCGCCAACAGTTTTCAAGAAATGGGAAGCTCGTTACCGCAGCCGCTCAACCGACGAGTGTCGTCTCAAACGATCTTAGAGCGGCGACACTGCCGACCCGCCAACAGTCACGGCGTAAGGACCTTCTTGAAATAAAGTCCTTGAGCATCAATTTCGGCGGCGTGCGGGCTTTGCAAGATGTAAGTCTGACGTTGGGGTCCAATGAAATACTTGCGGTCATTGGGCCAAACGGGGCCGGCAAGACCACGCTGTTCAATATTATTTCCGGCATTTACCGGCCGAACGCAGGCCAAATCCATTTCGAAGGAAGCAACATCACGACGCTGCCGGCGCATTCAAGGGCAAAGCTCGGAATCTCCCGCACTTACCAAAACCTCGATCTCTTCGGCGAAATGACTGTGTTCGACAACGTGCGGGTCGGCGCGCATACGCGAATGCGGAGCAGCCTGCTGCAAGCCACGTTGCGGACTGCGGCCGAGCGCGCCGAGGAACGCAAATTTTGCGAGATGGCCTCGGATATTCTGCGCTTTGTCGGCTTGGAGCCTTACGCCAACCAGCAGGCGAAGAGCTTGCCTTTCGGACTGCAGCGCCTGCTTGAGATTGCGCGGGCTTTGGCGGTTGCACCAAAAGTGTTGCTTCTTGATGAGCCGGCCGCCGGATTGAGCTCGTCCGAGATGGAATTCTTGATGGAGCTCATTCGAAAAATCCGCAGTGACTTTGGAATTTCTGTGCTGTTGATCGGCCATACGATGCGGCTGGTGATGTCGTTATCGGACCGCGTTCTCGTGCTCGATCATGGTGAATCGCTTGCGCAAGGATTGCCCGCCGATATTCAGCGTAATCCGCGCGTCATCGAGGCGTATCTTGGTGCCGAAGATGCTTGAGCTCAACCAGATCAACGCGTTTTACGGTAAGATACAAGCGCTCAAAGACGTAAGCATGCGCGTTGACGCCGGCAAGATTGTGAGCCTGCTTGGCGGCAACGGTGCCGGAAAGACGACCACGGTCCGCACCGTTGTCGGATTAAATCGCTCAGCGGATAACGACATTCGCTTTGAAGGCCGGCCGATCGGAAAGGTTCCGCCGCACCAAATCGTGCGGCTAGGCATCGCGATGGTGCCCGAGCGCCGGGAATTGTTCCCCGAAATGAGCGTCACCGACAACTTGGAATTGGGCGCTTATTCGCGGCCGCGGTCGAGCGACACGCGTGGTGACCTCGAGAAGATCTACGCGCTTTTCCCGGTGCTCGCCGAACGGCGCAAGCAGCGCGCCAGTGCCCTGAGCGGCGGCCAGCAACAGATGCTGGCGATCGGCCGCGCATTGATGTCGCAGCCGCGGCTGCTGTTGCTCGATGAGCCGACGCTCGGTCTCGCGCCGCTCATCGTCAAGCAGATCTTCGATATCCTGAAGCGGCTAAACGATGAAGGCATGACCATCGTTCTTATCGAGCAGAACGCGAACCAAGCGCTAAAGCTGTCCGAGGACGCCTACATTCTGGAGAACGGGCGGATCGTGCTGCAGGGCAAGAGCTCCGTCCTTCGATCAGACCCGATGGTCGAGCGCTCTTATCTCGGCGCTATCTGAATCGGTTTTTTCAGGACGGATTCGTAACGAAGAACGACAAAGAAAAGGAGACGAAAATGATCATCGACTGTCATGTCCATGCGGGCGAATTGAACACGCACTATCCGGTGTGGTGGATCGAAGAATTGTATACGCCGTGGGGCGGAATCCACCAGTGGACGTACGATCGCCCGAACATGTCGGTCGGTGAGCGGCTGGTCTCTCAAATGGATCAAGCCGGCGTGGACATGATGTGCATCATGACGTCCGACCATCGGCGGGTCTATCCAAACGACAGCGGGCCCTATACGCCCAACGACTACTTGCTCGAGGTGCGCAAACATGCACCGGAGCGGTTTGCGCTGACCGGCAGCGTCGATCCCTTCCGCGGTATTCCGGAAGCCGTCAAGGAGATCGAGCGATGCATCAAGGATTTGGGCTTCGACGCGATCAAGCTCTATCCGTCCTATGATCACTTCGATCCGCGCGACGAACGTCTTGACCCAATTTACAAGAAGCTCATTGAACTCGATGTGACGATGCAGATTCACATGGGGTGGACGCCCTGCAAGAATGCGCCGATGAAGTACCAACAGCCCTATCTGCTCGATGACGTGGCGGAAAAATTCCCAGACCTGAGAATTGTGGTGGCCCATGTCGGCTGGCCGTGGATCGAGGAGTGCATTGCGTTGGTGGCCAAGTGGCCGAACATCCATGTGGACTTTGCTTATTGGGGCTGGTTCGGCGCCGAGTTCACCTACCGTACGGTCAAGCGAATTGGGGAATTCTGCGGGTATGAGCGCACGTTGTACGGCTCGGAGAACTCGCACACCCACATGGCAAAGGACATGTTCTTGAGCTTTGGCGACGTTGCTCGGAAGCTCGGCGATGCGCCCATTTCGGACGACGACATGGAAAAGATCATGTGGAAGAACACGGCTAGGCTCTGGAAGATCAAGAATCCAAAGCCGCATGTGAAAAAGTGAGACTGGAATGTTCGTCCGGCGATCGTCCGGGCGAGTACCAGAGCGGTTGATGAAGCGGCTCAACAATCGTCGAATTCTCATTACCGGCGCGGCGTCGGGAATCGGCGCCGCGATCGCGACGCTGTTTGCCGCGGAAGGTGCAAAGCTTGCTTTGCTCGATCGTGACGGCGACGGAGTTCAGGCCAAAGCAAAAGCTCTGTCGGCGTTTGCCGCCGGCGTCGAGGTGACGAGCTTCGACGCCGTGGTGGATGCGGCAACGCACGCGGCGCGAGCAATTGGCGGCATTGATGGAATCGTGAATGCCGCAGGCACTATGCATTACGCGTTGTTCGAAGACACGAGCTTGGCCGAGTGGCAAAGGACGCTTGAGGTCAACCTCACGGGCGCTTGGGTCGTCTGCCGCGCGGCGCTGCCGCATCTGCGCCAGGCGCGCTTCGCCACAATCGTCAACATGGCGTCAGGGCTCGGCTTGCGGCCGTCGCCGCGCTATTCGGCTTACGCGGCATCGAAGGGCGGGCTGATTGCCCTGACCAAAGCGCTGGCGATGGAATTGGCTCCCAATATTCGTGTCAACGCGCTCTGTCCGGGCGCAGCGGAAACTCCGATGACCGCGCCGCTGCTTCAGGATGCTGCGCAGCGTGCCGCGGCGGCTGCCAACTATGCGCTCGGGCGCCTAGCGATGCCGTCGGAGATTGCCGATGTGGCCTTGTTCCTAACTGGGCCGGAATCTGAATTCGTCACCGGCATTGCTCTGCCGGTTGACGGCGGCAGGACGTTCCAGTGAGGGCACGCATGACTCCGTCGAACGGCCCGGGGGTTTGAGTTGACCAACTTGGTTGTAAAGAACGCTAGCTGGATCGTCACCGTCGATCGGAACCGTCGGATCATCAAAGACGGGGCCATCGCAATCGCCGATGACCGAATTGCTTTCGTCGGGAAATCGGCCGATCTCCCCGCGAGCTTTTCCGAAACGGCGGCGATCGATGCCAAGAATATGTTGGTGTTGCCCGGCTTCGTCGATACCCATGTCCACAACACTCAGCATCTGGGGCGAGGTCTTGCCGACGAATGCGATGTTCCGGTCCAATTGCTTGAGCGATTGTACCGGTACGAATCGGAAATGACGGCCGACGACGCCTATTGTGCCGCCAAGATGTGCCAGGTCGAATTGATTCGCGCCGGCACAACCTGTTTTCTGGATCCAAGTAGCTACTATCCAAACGAAACTGCCAAAGCAGCGGGCGAGACCGGTATGCGCGGTATCGTCTCTCGCACGGCCTTCGATGTCCAAAATACGACGATCGGCAAGATGCCGTCGAAGAACATGTTTCGCGAAACGCTCACCGAAGCGCTTGATCGCGCGGAAGAGGCCGTCATCCGGCACAATAACACCTACGACGGACGCGTTCGTGCATGGTTTGCTTTGCGTATTTTGGCCGGTTGCTCGGATGATCTTTGTCGCGGCATCCGCAAGCTTGCCGACAAGCACCATGTGCCGATCGTCATGCATGCCTCCAAGTCGCGTGACGAAATCGTCGGTTCGCGGCTCTCTTCGGGGGCGAGCGATGTCGAACGGCTGGAGCAATTGGGCGTTCTCGGCCCAGACATGGTTATGATCCATATGGGCTGGGCTAGCCCTCGAGAAATCCATCTCGCTCAGAAATTCGGTTTCAAGATTTCCTACACCCCGTCGACAGGCTTTCGGCTCGGGATGGGCGATTCCACTTACGGCCTTTTTCCCGAAATGGCTGCCATTGGGATTACCGTTTCGCTGAGTTGCAACTCGGCGATGTCCAGCAATTTCCTCGATATGGTCCGTCTGATGGGCCTCGGCGCCGGTTCAATGCGTTCCGCGCGATTGAGTGCTTTCATATTTCCTCCGGAAGAAATGATCGAAATGGCGACGATCAACGGCGCTATCGCGCTCGGTGCTGAGGACGAATTGGGTTCGATCGAGGTTGGCAAAAAAGCCGATCTTGCCCTATTCGACACCAACCGCGCCGATTGGCGGCCAATTCTCAATCCAATATCAAACCTGGTGCATAGTTCGCGTGGCGGCGCACACACCGTGATCGTGAACGGCAAAGTGTTGATGTCGGCTGGGCAGATACTCACAGTCGATGAGCAGGAGACCCTGAAGGAGTGCCAGCGCCGGGGGCTCGCCATCGCAAACCGATCCGGACTCGACCGCATCACCCAGTCCCATTGGCCGCAATTTTGAGCCTGTCAATGTCGAAACGGCTTATCAAGAATATTGACTGGGTGATAACCGTCGACGATGAGCGGCGGATGATCTCGAACGGCGCAATTGCAATTGTCGACGATCGTATTGAGGCGGTCGAAAAGTCCGATCTCCTGGAACGACGCTTTGTGGCAGACGACATTATCGATGGCCGCGGTCTCATTGCGATCCCAGGCCTCATCGACTCCAATGTCGCAACTGTGCAGCAACTCGCCCGCGGCGCCGCGGATTTCTGCGATTTGCAAAATTTCATGCTGCAGCGGACGCTGCCCTACGAGGCGTCATTGTCAGCGGATGACGCGATAGTTGCGAGCCGGGTCTGTCAGCTCGAAATGATCCGCTCGGGCACAACGTGTTTTGTTGACAGTGGCAGCCTGCATCCGGAGGCGGTCGCGAGCGTGGCAATAGAAACAGGCTTGCGCGCTACGGTACCACGCGGGTGTTACGATTTTTTCGACACGTTTTTGGGAACATTCCCAAAAGAATGGCCGAGGGAATCGACTCGCGAGGCTGTTGGTCGCGCCGCCGATGCTATCGATGCGATCCTAAGGCTCGCCAATAGCCGCATCAAAGCCGCTGTGGCATTGCCATGGCTGGCGGCAGCCAGCGAACAGCTTCTCCAAGAAGTGGCCGCGCTAGCCCAATCCAAGCATGTTCGTGTGATAGCGGCGGCGGCGCGATCCCGCGACGAAGCGGTTGCGGCACGGCGGCAATATATGGGTACCGAGGTCAGCCGCCTATTGAATGCGGGCATCTTGGCACCGACGGCCATCGTGACCCACGCCGGATGGACAAGCCCGGACGATCTTGCCGATATCAAGGCTAGCGGCGCCCACGTTGCCTGTTGTCCATCGGCATCGCAACGACTAGGAACGGGCGCCCTTGAGCTGGGGCGCTATCCGGAATTGTTGGCTTTCGATGTCAATGTGACCCTAGGCTCGGGTTCGGCGATGGCGAGCAACTATATTGACGTCGCGCGTCAGCTCTATTTGTTTGCTGGTGGTAGCAAGAGCTACCGCCTCGACGCGACGATTGTGCATCCCGAAGAGGCACTCGAGATGGCGACCGTCCGTGCCGCCGCCGCGCTCGGCCTCGCCGACGAGATAGGGGCCCTCGCAGCTGGAAAAAAGGCCGATGTTACGCTTTTCAATATGCACTCTGCGGATTGGGCTCCAGTGATCAACCCGATCGCTAATTTGGTGTTCAGCTCACGAGGTGGCGCGCATACGGTTATTGTAGACGGTCGGACGCTGATGTCCGCTGGTCATGTCCTTACATTGGACGAGGAACAGGTCCTGGAGGAGGGACAACGTCACGCGGAAATGATCGCCGAGCGCAGCGGCCTCATACGCTTTTGTGCGCCGCGATGGGCGTTAGTCTGAATTTTCAGCTCAACAATATCCGGCAGCTAATATTCTGAGGGCGTGCTGACCATCGCACCAACGACGCTGGTGACCGCCTTTCGCCCGCTGCCGGAGAAGTTTTGAAATGTGTTGCACTCCCTCCGCCATAGTCCGGCTGCATTGTGGTCTGTCGTTTATGCGGGCTCATGGTCGGGTCCTATAAGTTGTCGGAACCAGGGCAGCGGTTTACATTTATTCGCGAGAGCCGCGATTGCTGATCGTTGGCGAGCGCGATCTGAATTTTTGCACATGGCCTGATGCTCGCGATTTGGTGCGACCCGGACATGCGGACACGACCCAACCAGAACCGTAGCTGCATGCAATCGGCATCGCGACACCGGATTGAGCATGACTGAGGCCGTTGATGGTGCGGCCACGGTCCGAACTCACAAATGCCCCGGCGCAGTTGAGCAAAACGAACTAAGGCGCGACCAGACCAAAAGCGCGCGCCCGCTTCCATCTTGGTCACATGTTGAGGCGCTGCGGCTTTCTTCTGCGAGGGGCCGCTGTAAGTTGCTCGCTTTGGCGACACAGATCGTCGCTGGGCCGCTTGCGCGCGCGCTGGAGTGACAGGTGGCTGCCTAAACCGCGATAGCGATCACGCGACATTGATTGGGCGGTGATCGCACTGTGAGTGGCCATCCTCCGAGTTGCTGCGTATGGAACAAAGGCGCTTGGCCGGTTGTCGCGCTCGAGGAATGTCCATGGACGATCAGTCAAAGCCGCCACTGAAAGCGCGCACCTTAGCTGCACAAGCTTTAGGCGCCGGCGAGCCCACCACGAAGGCGTTGGTTCCGCCGATCCACATGTCGGCGACCTATTTGCGCGACGCCGACAACGGATACAGTTCCGGCTACGTCTACGGCCGCTCCGATAATGTTTCGGTGCAGCAGGTGGAAGCGTTGCTGGCCGCGCTCGAAGGCGCCCCGGAGGCCATAACGTTCGCCTCTGGCATGGCGGCCGCCACGGCGGTGTTCCGCGCGCTTGAAATGCCGACCCATATCGTGGCGTCGCAGGTGATGTATTGGGGCTTCCGGTCTTGGCTGCAAAAAATCGAACGTTACGGCCACAGCGTCACATTCGTCGAAACCTCGGAGCTGCAGAAGGTGCGCGAGGCGGTACGGCCCGGCGAAACCGGGCTGATCTGGATCGAGACCCCGAGCAACCCGCTTTGGAGGATCACCGACATAGCGGCGGTTTCGGAGATTGCCCATGACGCCGGCGCATTGTTGTGCGTGGACTCAACCGTCGCCACGCCGGTGTTCACGCATCCGATTGCGCATGGCGCGGATATTGTCGTTCATTCCGCAACCAAATATCTCAACGGCCATTCGGACGTTGTCGCGGGCGCGCTGGCGACGGCGCAAATCGGCGAATTCTGGGAGCGAATTCGGGCGGTGCGGGCCGAGACCGGCGCCTTGCTCGCGCCGTTCGATGCCTGGCTGCTGATGCGCGGCATGCGCACGCTCGACGTGCGGGTGCGCGAACAGGCCCGCACGGCGGCGCTGCTTGCCAGCCGGCTCGCCGATCATCCGGCGCTTTCCTGCGTGCTCTATCCCGGCCTCGCAACGCATCCCGGTTACGACGTGGCGGCGCGGCAGATGGCCGGCGGCTTCGGCGGCATGCTCTCGATCCGTCTCAAAGGCGGAGAAGCGGCAGCGGTAGCGACGGCCGCACGCGTCAAGGTTTGGAGACGGGCGACGTCGCTGGGCGGCGTTGAAAGTCTGATCGAGCATCGCGCTTCGATCGAGGGCGCCGGCACGCCATGCCCCCGCGATTTGTTGCGGCTGTCGGTCGGCATCGAGGACCCCGATGATCTCTTTTTCGATCTGATACGGGCTCTGGAAGCCTAGGCGCGTTCAGATTCCGCTGAACCAATTGAATCCTTCTTTATTGTAATAGGTGTCGGGAAACACATTGGTCACTTCCATCGCCACAAGCCATTTGGCGTTCTTGAACCCGAGCTTGGTCGCGGTGCGCAAGCGCATCGGGAAGCCGTACGGGTCGGTGATCGGCTCCTTGGCGTATTTCGTGGCGAGAATCGTCTGCGGATGCAGCGCGCTCGGCATGTCGATGCTCTCGGTGTAGCCGTCGGCACAGCGGAACGCGATATATTTTGCCGTCAGATCGGCGCCGATCCGCTCCAGGAAGGCACGCAGGTTCGGGCCCGACCATTGCCCGATATAGTCCCAGCCCTCGACGCAAATGTGCCGGATGATCAGTTCCTGCTCCGGCAGCGCGTAGACGTCCTGCAGGGTCCACGGCTTCTTGTTCTCGATGCGGCCAGCAAGCTCGAGCTTCCAGGTTGCGCCATCGACCGGCTTCACATCCTCGATGCCGTAGTGAGCATTAAAGCGCGGCGGCTTCACCACCTGCGACTCCGAATAGGTTGGGGCCAGATGATCGGGCCGGAAAATCCAGCTCTGGACCTTGTCGTTCCAGGCCGACACGGCGCGCAGCGCGCTTTGCACTTGCCCTTCCGAACCGACATCGCAGCCGGTGAGGAACGTCAGTGCACCCAGACTGACCGCACCGCGCAGCACCTTGCGGCGGTCGACCTGCTCGATCAGGCGTTTGTTATCCTTCAGAATATCCTGCCTGACCCCTTGTGTTGGCCGGAAGAGCGAGCGTGAAGGCGTGCGGATGGCCATGGCAAACTCCGGGCTGCTATTCTGCCGGCTCCGATTGCTGTCGCGCGCGTGGCCCGGCATCGACGGTGGCGCCGCCGGTGAACATGGAAACGAGCGTATGTGGGACCAGCAAGGCGAGGGCGACGTGTACGACGACGAACGCCACGATCGCCGACATGCACAGGAAATGCACGAGGCGCGCATTTTGGAAACTGCCGAACAGCGCGAGCAGTTCCGAAAACTGAATGGGCTTCCAGATGGCGAGACCCGAAATCACGGTCAATATGCCGACGCAGATGACGCCGACATAGAGCAGCTTCTGCACCGTGTTGTAGCGGGTCGGGTCCTCATGGGACAGGCGCAGGTGCAAGGCGTCCTTGATGGTGGCGATCAATTCGCTCCACCGGATCGGAAGCAGCATGCGCCGGAAGCGCCCGGTCGCAAGCCCATAGGATATGTAGGCGATGCCGTTGAGGCCGATGATCCACATCCCGAAGAAATGCCATTGCAAGCCGTGCTGCGCCCACTTGCCGAGGGTGAGGAATTCCGGGAAATGCAGCCAGCCGAAAATGACCTCGTCGTTGTAGATTTTCCAGCCGCTGCCGATCATGATGAACATGGCCACCGCATTGATCCAATGCATGGCGCGGATCGGGGCGGGATGGAGCTTTTTCGGTTGTGTTGCCATCGGATGAGCGCCGGCTTGCATCGGGAAGCTTGGCAGCGTTAGGCGCCGCAATGCTAGCGCAACGCTAGCGTATTGTTGCGTCACTGCTGTTGCAATGGTCCTCCGGTAAACTTCTCGTGGTGGTCTGGTGAAAAGATGTAAAATGTGCGTGCGGACGCGCGCTAGCGCCCGAATTCATGCGATGATCGATTGAGCTTGTGCTGCGCAAGGTGACCTTCATGCTCAGGTGGACGGCGATTGTGTTTTCAACCTCGGGGCTATTGCTGCTCCCCCTGTGGGGTGCACCGCATGCCCGACCGTACGATGATTTTCTGGTTCTGGCGCAGCAGCAGGGCGCGCCCGCCGAGGAGGATTCCAAGGCCGCCAAGGAAGACGATTCGCCGGAAGCGATAATGGCGCGCCGCTTTCCTCAGAAGGTGAGGGTCGGCGACCTGATCGGATTGCCGGTGCTCGACGGAGACGACGTGACGCTTGGCGACGTACAGAAGGTCGTCCGCACGCCGGAAGGCAAGATCAAATTGATCGTTTCCTACAGCAAATGGTTCGGCTGGTTCGGCCGGCCGGTCGCGGTGCCGATCGAGGTTATCGTCATTCTTGGCCGCCAGATCGATTCGCTGGAATGGGAGCCGGAGGACTATGAAGAGGCGCCGACCTGGACGCCGGGAAAAGACCAGACCATCCCCGACAACGAGATCATCCGTATTGCGATCGGGCGCCGCTAGGTTCGAATCGCATCAAGGATTGATGCCGCGTCGCCGTCGGCGCGGGAGCGTCAATGGCGCGGTATATCTTCCATTCGCCCGTCTTCTCGTCGACCAGTGTGTAATATCCGCTGCCGGCAAACGGGTCACGCTCCCACGCGCCGTCCTGCGAGGTAAGCACCGCCACGTGGCATTCGTAACGCTTCGCCAAATCCCTCACATCGCCGGGGCGTCCCTCGCCGTCAAACAGACGACGGAATTGGACGTCAATGCCGTCCACCTGGTCGCGCGGCAACGATGTGTAGGGCCGCACCAGATCTTGGCCCGCGAAGCACGACCGGCGATTGGAAAAAAGCGCCCACGAGATATTCACGGCCCACGGCGTTATGTCTTCCATGAAGCCCGGATTGTTCGCGATGCGCTCGGCCGGCCCGGTGTGGCGGCGGACGGCTTCCCACATCGCCGGCGTCGCGGCAAAGGCTCGCCCCGATTCATCAGGATCGCCGTGCAGGTAGCCGGCCGCGAGCTGGAATGATCTGGGCAGCGCGAGCAAAAGAAGAATGAGCGCTCCGGCCGCCGCGAAGGGCGCCGGCGCGGACAGCCAGCGCGACAGGCCAGTCGCCGCAAAGATCGTTAAGATAAACACAGCGGGCAGTACGGCCCGCCAGCCGAGGTCGTTGTTGTTCGAGAAGGTGAAGGTGAGATTCCCGGCAATGAACAGGCTCGTGAGCGCCAAGCCGGCGAACGCTCTCGTCGTCAACAGCTCCGGTCCGGAGTTGAATTTTGCGCGCACGCTGTTGACGAGCGCGATCGCGCCCGGAATGTAGATGGCCGGAAATTCGATCACCAGCAGCGCCAGCCAGTAGCCGGGGATGTCCAGTATCCGGCGCAGGCTATCGGGAACCCCGATGCTGAACACCGTATAGGGGAAAAAGGCGATTGGACTGCCGACGCCGCGCCCGGCGGCATTGAGGAATTGATCGTGCAGGAATGGATAGGCGAGTACTGCCGCAAGAATCGCGGCCGTAATCGCGTACGCCACAAAGCGCATTCGCGCGCTCGCCGGCGAATGCGCCAGCAAGACGATCGCCAGGATGAGCGACGCCGCGGCGAACACGATGCCGCCCACCCAGGTCGAACTTTCATATCCGGCAACGGTCGTGAGTGCGAGAATAATGAGTGTCGGTAGGGACGGCCGCTGCGCCAGCCGCACGACAAGAAAGCTGGACAGAAGGACGCATGAGGTAGAGGCGATATGTTGCGGCGCCCACGTCGTTTGAAACAGCCATCCCGCGAATCCCGAAGGCGGTAGAAAGATCGTGTAGAAAGTTTCATTTCCGAGCAAAGCTTCGAGCACGGGGTGCAGTGACGCGGCAAAAGCGAGCGGCACGACCCAGATGCCGGCCGCGCGACGACCGCCGATCCAGGTCGCAAAACCCATCATGAGCGCCAACGAGGAAAAGTCCGTGAACGCCGATGACGCGATATCGGCTTCCCAGCCGCTCACGCCGAAAGCCAAGGACAGCTCGGCGGCGCCGAAATGCCAGAGATAGTAATAAGCGAGCGGAACGTCGTGCCCGGCCTCCCCGAAA
This sequence comes from uncultured Alphaproteobacteria bacterium, assembly GCA_963727555.1. GTDB lineage: Bacteria > Pseudomonadota > Alphaproteobacteria > Rhizobiales > Xanthobacteraceae > Pseudolabrys. The sequence goes on from CAVSGT010000003.1 coordinate 434,786, forward strand.
AACGGATTGCCCGGCGGCAGACCCAGCCGCGTCATTTCGTTGATGATCGCTACTTTGGAGTGATCGAAGATCGGCCCGGCGAGCACCACAGCGTCGCCTGAGAATTTCGGGAACAACGCCAGGACGGGCACGCCGGCGAGCAGCGCCGCTAAGCCATAGGCCCAGAGCGGAACCCGGACCTCGCCTTCGCGTTCTTCACCGGAAGCGGGCAGTCGAAGACACAGACAGGCGGCCGCCAGGATCGCCAGGGAGCCTATCGTAACCGTCCAAGGTGTGAATCCGATCAGACGAAAGAGCGGCAGGGCGAGCGCATTGTGAAATGCCCATCCGAGCGCCGGCGCGAGCGGCACCACCAACGGGGCCGGTAGCAGCCGGCGCCCGATGACGAAGCCGGTCAGGCCCCAAAATGCGAGAGCGCCGGCAGCGCTGAGGAAAACGTGAATTGCCGAAGGCATCATCGGTCGATGACGGTCATGATTCGTTGGCTGCGCGACACGTTCGCCTATAGCGATGCGGAAGGCGCGCGGCTAATGCAAGCGGCGATCGCGCCAAACTACAAAGTATTTTGCCGGCTAACGGCCCGGAATCGCTCACTTTTTATTGAACCTTAGTTGATCCGGCTGGATGCTAGTGTTGCCATCTTCCTGCCTGGGACGGATTGCTGATGTTGGACAGAATTGAAGGATCGTCATCTTGAGCACCGTCGCCGTAGCGATCATTTGCAAGACGCCGATAAGGGGGTCATCGAAGACGCGGTTGTCGCCTCCCTTGCGTGTCGACGAATGCGCGGCGATTTCGGCTTGCTTCATTCGAGACGTCTCGAAGACTATTCAGAGCTTGGCCGAAGAGGGCGGCGTCACCGGTTACGCGGTCTATACGCCGCGCGGGTCCGAGATCGCTCTGCGGTGCTTGTTGCCGAACGACTTTCGGCTCGTGTCGCAAGGCGACGGCAACCTCGGCGATCGCCTGCTCAAGGGTGCCGCCGACCTTCTTGGCGCCGGCCACGCGGGCGCGATCATGGTCAATTCAGACTCGCCGACTTTGCCGGAGACGATTTTACGTCAGGCCGTGGATGCGGTGCGTCGCGGTCGCAACGTCGTCCTGAGCCCTGCCTTTGACGGGGGCTACACGTTGATCGGTCTGTCCGAGCCGCATGCACATCTGTTTGCGGATATCCCCTGGAGCACCAGCGACGTGTACCGGCTCACGCTGGAACGCGCGCGCGAGATCGGCGTGCCGGTGGTCGACGTGCCTGGCTGGTACGATGTGGACGACGAAACCTCCTTGCGCATGCTGGAAGATGAATTGGATGGGAAACGGCCTTCTTTCGCGGCCGCAAATTTGATTGCAGCCGACGCGCCGGCGACGCGGCAATTCATGCATGAGCGGCGGGCCGCGACGGTGGCGTGACCATGCAATTTCCGACGGGAGACAAAGTCGTCTCCGTTGTCATTCCGTGTCTCAACGAAGAGGCGCCGATCGCGAATGTGGTTCGCGAGGTCCTGGCGCAGAACGTCGATGAGGTAATTGTCGTCGACAACGGCTCAACCGACAAGACCGCGGAGCGGGCGGCCGAAGCAGGCGCCCGGGTCGTAAGTGAGCCGAACCGCGGGTATGGCCGGGCATGTGCGGCGGGAGTGAATGCGCTCCGGCCCGACGCGGAGATCGTGTGCTTTCTTGATGGCGACGGCAGCGACGTTCCCGATTTTTTGCCGGCGATCGTTCGGCCGCTTGCCGACGGCCAGGCAGATTTCGTCATGGGCTCGCGGCTGCGCGGCAGCCGTGAGGTGGGAAGCATGACGCCACAGCAGATCGTGGCCGGCTGGCTTGCCGGCGCGCTGCTGCGGCTGACTTACGGCGTGCGTTTCACCGACATGTCGCCGTTCCGGGCGCTGTACATCGACCGACTGCGGTCCCTCAAAATGAGCGAAACGACATACGGCTGGAACCTCGAGATGCAAATGCGCGCTGCCGCCTCGCGATGCCGCATCGTGGAAATCCCGGTGGACCACCGGTGCCGGTGCGGCGGGGTCTCGAAAGTGTCGGGCAATATGATTGCGGGTCTGCATGCTGGGTGGAAGATCGTGACGACGTTCCTGCGGCTCGCTATGACGCAGCGGACGGCATGATCGTTCGAGCGCTGGACCGATTGCACGGGAGACGGTGACGCATGCGGGTCTTGCTCACGGGCGGCGCTGGATTCATCGGCCAGCATGTATTGCGTGAACTTCTGACGCGCGGCCACGAGGTGCGGATTCTCAATTCGCTGCGGCCCGACGTGCACGCCGCCGATAGCGCAAGGTCGTTTGAAGGCGCGGAGCTGCAGATCGCGGATGTGCGCGATGCCGACGCCGTCGACCGGGCGCTGATAGGCGTTGACGCGGTGGTTCATCTCGCGGCGAAGGTCGGGCTCGGTGTCGACGTGTACGATCTGCCGGACTACGCCGGGTCGAATGATTGCGGAACGGCTGTGCTGTTGGCGGGCATGGCGCGCGCCGGAGTTATCGCGATTGACCTTGGCAAGCTCGATGGTCGTCTATGGCGAAGGCTTTGCGTATTGCTCCGAGCACGGCGCCGTGACGCCCGCTCCGCGGGCCGAAGCGGCGTTGGCCGCCGGCCGGTTTGAGCCGCCGTGCCCGATTTGCGGCCGTCCACTCACGCCCGCGCTCGTGGACGAGGCGACGCCGTTCGATCCTCGCAATGCCTATGCGAGCAGCAAAGTCGCGCAGGAATTCTATGCCGCCAACTGGGCGCGCATCTCCGGCGGCGCGGTTGCGGCCCTGCGCTACCACAATGTGTACGGTCCGGGCATGCCGCGGAATACGCCCTATGCCGGGGTGGCGGCGATCTTCACCTCCGCGTTGCGCCGCGGGGAAGCGCCGACGGTGTTCGAGGACGGCCGACAGCAGCGGGATTTCATTCACGTCGCGATGTTGCCGCTGCGACGGCGGTCGCCTGCGAGAGACACATCGACGGAGTCAGAGCATTTAATGTCGGATCGGGCACGCCACGCACGGTCGGCGACATGGCGGTCGCGTTGGCCGACGCGTTGAAAGGACCGCGGCCGGTGGTGACGGGGCAATATCGGCTGGGCGACGTTCGCCACATCACGGCCGATTCATCGCGGCTGCGCGCCGAACTGGACTGGCTGCCAAAGGTCGATTTCAGAGACGGCATGGCTGAACTGGCCAATCTCTGAATCGTTCGACGCTGGCAGGTGGCAAAGCGTATTCAGCCTTGGTGAAGTTGCGCGGATTCCAGATTGCCGCCTTCGAGCCGCCAGCCGGCGCGCCAGCGCCGCCAGATCAGGTGAAGCCCGAAAACCACCAAGCCGGCGGCCGCGATCGGCCTGACCCAGCCGCCCATTAGAAAAAGCGGCAGTGCGAGCGCAATGGTAAGCGCGGGCGCATAGGCAAGCGTCCATTTCTGGCTGCCGCGCGCGCGCTGGAACCACGGATAGATCAACGAGAATACCGCGAGGATGATGAAGAACAGCGACCAGTGCCGCGTCGCGAACAAGGTCAGGTCGTTGCTGGTGGCGAGCGAGCGCGAGAGGTTAACCTCGGCCACCGGTCCGAGCACGACGCCGAGGATCATCGGCGTCAACGGAAATCCCAGCCGCACCATCACGTAGCCGATCACCCCGAAAATCAGCAGCGTCCACAGGTCGAACTCGACGTTGTTGAGCGAAAAGACGCCGATGGCGCAGTAGGCGAGGATCACCGCAGCCAGCACGAAAAGCGGTACCCGCATGATGAGCACGAACAGCCGCAGGCAAAACGATTGGCATGCCACCATGATGAAATGCGCGAGGAAGAAGGCGACGATGATGCTGTAGGCCAAACGCGGCTGCGTGCTGATAAAGGTCGGGCTTGGCGCGATATCGTGGATGAGCAGCGCCCCCAGCATTACCGCGGTGACGGCGTCGCCCGGGATGCCGAGCGCCATCATGGTGATGAGCGCGCCGCCGGCGGTTGCGTTGTTGGCCGATTCGGATGCGACGATGCCGTCGGGGATGCCGGTGCCGAATTTCTCCGGATGTTTGGAGGATTTCTTGGCCTGATCGTAGGCGAGAATGTTTGAGATCGAAGAGCCGGCGGCCGGCAGCACGCCGACAAAAACGCCGATCAAGGAAGAGCGCAGCCAGATCCCCCAGCGTTCGACGATGGCCTTGATCGCTTTCAGGTGCTCGATCTTGACGCCGGCCGCGCCGCGCGCCGCCAGCGCCTCGGTGGCCGTGCCCGGATCGCGCACGTCGGACATCAATTGGCTGAAGGCGAAGAGACCGACCAGGACGGGGAGAAAGGAGAAGCCTTGCTCGAGCGCGTCGATGCCGAAAGTGAATCGGGCCACGCCATTGACCTGGTCCTCGCCAAAGCTGGCGACCAGAATTCCGAACACGCCTGAAATCAGGCCTTTGAGCAAATCCTTGTCGGACAGACTGGCGGCGATGGTCAGCGCGAAGGCGACCAGCGAAAAGAAGTCCCAAGGTCCGAATTCAAGCCCGATGCGGGCGAGTTGCGGTGCCAAGAAGGACAGCAGAATGGCGCTCAGCAACCCGCCGAAGAAAGACGACCACACGCCGATCCCCAGCGCCAAGCCGGGCTTGCCGTTGCGCGCCATGGTAAAGCCGTCGAATGTGGTGGCGACCGCCGATGGCGTGCCCGGAATGCCGGTGAGGACGGCCGACATCAGGCCGCCCGAGAGCCCGCCGACAAAGACGCCCAGCATGGTCGCCAGCCCCTGCTCCGGGGGCATGCCGAAAGTGAAGGGCAGCGTGAGCACGATCGCCATCGCGATCGTGAAGCCGGGAATCGCGCCGGCGATCAAGCCGGCGACCACGCCGACCGTCATCAAGATCAAGGTCTTGAGCGCAAAGACCGCCCCAAACGCCGCAAATAGATGATCCCACATCGGCATCGCGCGTTTCGCCCGTTAGAGATGCAGCAAACTGCTCTCGGGCAAGATGACCCCGATGGCATAGGTGAAGATCAGCCACATGGCGCCGACCGAAGCGATCGCGATCGTCGCGTGACGCAATTGCGCGCGGGCGGTCCGCTCGCCGACGGCGGCTTGCACGCCCCACACGAACAGTGTGCCGCCGATGAGCATGCCGAGATAGGGCAGGGTCACGAGAAAGAGAAAGAACAGCCCATAACACGTCAAGGGATTCCGGTAGTAGGCGACCCATTCGAGAAAAGTTCTTCTCGTTTCGCCGGCCGGTCCTTTGTAAAGCGATCTGATGAGGTAAATGGCGCAAAGCACAAAGAACACGACCAGGACAAACCGCGGCCACACGCTTGAGGCCATGGTCGCATAGGGTGTGCGCCGCCATTGGAAGGTATCCCAGAACAGGACACCGCCCATGATCACCAATGCCGTCGCGACCATCGTATCGAGACTAAGACGGCGCACGCCCGGTTCCTCCCGCCGGTCGGCGAAGCGGCATGCGCAGCCCAGAGCTCCTGCGCCACGCCGCTTGCACGACCCGTACTCGCGCTATTTCTTCTTGTACATGCCGATTGCGATCGCGAGCTTCTCGTATTGGGCGTACGACTTCTTGAGGTAGCTGGTGTAATCGGCCGGGCCCTTGAACACGACCGACGTTCCCTTGGCGGCTAGCGCCCCTTCGACCGCCTTGCTGTGGGCGGCTTTGCTGATGACGCCCTCCCAATAGCTGATGACATCGGGCTTGGTGCCTTTCGGCGCCACGATGCCGCGCGTCAGCCCGTAGACGACGTCGACCCCCTGTTCCTTGAGCGTCGGCAAATCGGGCGCCAGCGGATCGCGTTTCTCCGCGGCGATGCCCAGCCCCTTCAGCGAGCCTTCCTTCATGTATTGCTTGGCGGTCAGGATGTTCATCTCGCCGATCTGGATATTCTTGGCGAGCAGGGCGGTCAGGCGCTGACGCGTGCCCTCATAGGGCACGTATTTCAGTTTGATATTGGCCGCATCCTCGATCAGCAGGAACACGAACTGGCTGGTGGAGCCGAGCGTCACGCCGGTCGTTATCGTGCCGGGCGCTTTTTTGGCGGCGGCCACGAATTCCTTCATGTTGCTGTACGATGTGCCGGCATTGGCGCCGATGACCGAGGGCGTGTAGGAAACGCTGGCGATCGGCTCAAACGCGTCCCACGTGAAGTTCACGCGACCGGCCAGGTAACTGATGATCGCGCTGTCGTGCATCGCGAACAAAGTGCAGCCGTCCGGCGCCGCGGCCTTGGCGTCTTTCGCGCCCTTGTTGCCACCCTGGCCGCCGACGTTGACGACCTGCAATCGCGGCTTGGCGCCTTCCTTGTTGGCTTCGTCGACCGTTAGACGGAAGATGATGTCGGTGTCGCCGCCCGCGCCCCACGGCACGATCAGCTTGGCCGTGCTGCACGGCATGTCCACGGCGTAAGCGGGCGCAATCGCCACTATCGTCAGAGCGGAAAATGCGGTCGCAATCGTATAGAGCAGTTTCTTGTGGTTCATTGATCTACCTCCACTTTATGCAACTGAAGGCAGCGTAACCCGCTGGTTCGCCCCTTGGCCAGCGTAAATTCTAGGGCAAACGAAGCGCGAATCGGCACCGCTATGCCTCTTTGCCCCGCACCTTCGGCCGCGATACTGTGGCGGCGCCACACGGAATGACGGTTTGAGTACGCGCGCGTGACCACTTCTCCTGCAGTTCGCATCGGCGCCGATATTGGCGGCACCTTCACCGACGTTGCCCTCGAAATCGGCGACCGGCGTTTCACGGCGAAAACGCTCACCACCTCGCGCACGCCCGAAGAAGGCGTGCTGTCAGCCTTGCGGTCGGTCATGAGCGAGGCGGGTGTTGCGCCCGGCGAGGTGCGCCTGATTATCCATGGCACAACGCTCGCCACCAATGCATTGATCGAACGCAAGGGCGCCAAGACCGCGCTGCTCACCACGGAAGGCTTTCGCGACGTCATCGAGATCCGCCACGAGAATCGCTTCGAGCAATACGACGTCAATATCGATCTGCCGCCGCCTTTGGTTCCCCGCCGGCTGCGCCTGCCGATCCGCGAGCGCATCGATGCGCAAGGCGAGGTGCTGGTGCCTTTGGATGAAGCGAGCGTCGATGCCGCGATCGACAATCTCGCCGCCCAACAGGTCGAAGCGGTCGCGGTCGGGCTGCTGCACAGCTTCACCAATCCCGATCACGAGCGCCGCGTCGGGGAAGCGATTGCGCGTCGGCTGCCTGACGTCCCGGTGAGTCTCTCAAGCGATGTCTCGCCGGAGATGCGCGAATATGAACGCTTCTCGACCGCCTGCGCCAATGCGTATCTGCAGCCGCTGATCGGCCGCTATCTCGGCAAACTCGAAAGCGAGCTGACGCGCGCCGGCTTTCGTTGTCCCTTGTTGCTGATGACCTCGGGCGGCGGCATCACGGCGATTGAGACCGCCATTCGTTTTCCCGTCCGCCTGGTCGAATCCGGGCCGGCGGGTGGCGCGATCTTCGCCGCCTGCATCGCGCGCCAGCACGGACTCGATCACGTCGTGTCGTTCGACATGGGCGGCACCACCGCTAAGATCTGCCTCATCGACCAGGCGCAGCCGCAGACCGCGCGCGCCTTCGAGGTCGCGCGCATCTACCGCTTCCTCAAAGGCAGCGGATTGCCATTGCGCATTCCGGTGATCGAGATGGTCGAGATCGGCGCCGGCGGCGGCTCGATCGCCCGCGTCGATGCGCTCGGGCGCATCGTCGTCGGTCCCGACAGCGCCGGTTCGGAGCCGGGGCCGGTGTGCTATGGCCGCGGCGGCCTCGAACCGACGGTGACCGATGCCGATGTTGTGCTCGGCCGCATCGATCCGACGACCTTTTCCGGCGGCAAGATGGCGCTCGACGTCGCCGGCGCCAAGCGCGCGGCGGCCGAGTGCATCGCGTCGCCGCTGAAGCTGTCTGCCGAGCATGCGGCGCTCGGTATCAGCGAGATCGTCGACGAGAACATGGCAAGCGCGGCGCGCGTGCACGCCATCGAAAGCGGCAAAGATTTGCGCCCGCGCACCATGATCGCTTTCGGCGGCGCCGCGCCGCTGCATGCCGCGCGCGTGGCCGAGAAGCTGGGCATCGGCCGCGTGCTGGTGCCGGCCAATGCCGGCGTCGGCTCGGCGGTCGGGCTGTTGCGCGCGCCAGTCGCCTACGAGGTCGTGCGCGGCCGCCTGATCCGCCTCTCCAGCTTCGACGCCGCGGCGGTCAACCGCCTGCTCGCCGAGATGCGCGCGGAGGCGGAAGCCATCGTGCGGCGCGGTGCGCCGGGTGGCGCGCTCGCCGAGCAGCGTTCGGCGTTTATGCGCTATCGCGGCCAAGGCCACGAGATCGCCGTGCAGCTTCCGGTGCGCGATTTCACCGCCGCCGATCGAGCGATGATCAAAGAGCGGTTCGAGGAGGCCTATCGCCGGCTCTACAGCCGCCCGATCCCCGGCGTCGAGATCGAGATTCTGAGCTGGGTCGTTTCGGTAAACGCGCCGTCGGAAGGCGAACTGGCCAAGGCGGTTCCGACGTTGCCGAGCGAGCCGAAGCCGCACGCGCACCGGCCGGTCTTCGATCCGGATAGTGGTGAGTTCCAGGAGGTGCCGATCTATTGGCGGCCGGACCTTAAGCCCGGCGCGCGCATCAAAGGGCCGGCCGTGATCGCCGAGGACGAGACTTCAACCGTCGTCAGCTCGCTGTTCGACGCCACGATCGACCAATTCGGCTATATTGCGCTCACCCGCCGCGAGGCTTGAACCATGGTCGCACGTCCCAACGCCGCGCTCGCCCAGATCCACACCCAGATCATGTGGAACCGGCTGATCGCCGTGGTCGAGGAGCAGGCGCAGACCATGTTGCGCACGGCCTTCAGCACCTCGGTGCGCGAGGCCGGCGATTTGTCGGCCGGCGTGTTCGACCGCCACGGCCGCATGCTGGCGCAAGCCGTCACCGGCACGCCGGGCCATGTCAACTCGATGGCCAATGCGGTGAAGCATTTCCTCGCCGTCTATCCGCTCGCGACCATGAAGCCGGGCGATCACTACATCACCAACGATCCCTGGCTCACCTCCGGTCATTTGCACGACATCACGGTGGTGTCGCCGACCTTTTATCGCGGCCAGCCAGTCGCCCTGTTCGCCAACACCATCCATGTCGTCGACATTGGCGGGCTGGGCATGGGACCGGACGGACGCCAGGTGTTCGAGGAGGGGCTGTCGATCCCGATCATGCCGCTCGCCCGTGAGGGCGTGATGAATGAGGACTTGCTCAATGTCGTGCGCGCCAATGTGCGCGAACCGCTGCAGGTCGAGGGCGACATCTACGCCTGCGCCGCATGCAACGACGAGGGCAGCCGCCGGTTGATCGACATGATGGACGAGTTCGAGATCGCCAATCTCGACCGGCTCGGCGACACCATCATCGAAGCCTCGCGCGAGGCGACGCTCGCCCGCATCCGCGCTTTGCCGAAAGGCACCTATCGCAACAGCCTGACCATGGACGGCTACGACAAGGCGCTCACGCTCAATGCCGCCTTGACCATCTCCGATGACGGCATTCACGTCGATTTCGACGGCACGACGGCAGCGTCGAGCCACGGCATCAATGTCGTCTATAATTATTGCCTCGCCTACACCGCCTTCGGCGTCAAATGCCTGGTGGCGCCTGAGGTGCCGAACAATGCCGGCTCGCTGGCGCCGATCACGGTCGACGCCCCGGAAGGCTGCGTGCTCAACGCCAAGCGTCCGTGGCCGGTCGCGGCGCGTCACACCGTCGGCCACATGCTGCCCGATGTGGTGTTCGGCTGTCTGCATCAGGTTATCCCGGGCGGCGTGCCGGCCGAAGGCGCCTCGTCTCTGTGGAACCCGCAGATTTTCGGCGGTGGCTCGCTGGTCGATGAAGTCGAGGAGGGCACCGACGCCAACGCGCTTGAGGCCTTCAGCACCGTCATCTTCCACTGCGGCGGTGCCGGCGCGCGCCCCGGCAAGGACGGGCTGAGCGCCACCGCCTTTCCGTCCGGCGTGCGCACGATTCCGATCGAGGCGACCGAGAGCGTCGCGCCGGTGGTGTTCTATCGCCGCGAGTTCCGCGAGAGCTCCGGCGGCGCGGGCAAGCAGCGTGGCGGGCTCGGCCAGGTGATCGAGTTGGGCGGCGCCGGCGCTGCGCCGATTGCGCTTCTGTGCAATTTCGAGCGCGTGCACAATCCCGCGCGCGGACGAGACGGCGGCGGACTGGGCGGAGCGGGCACTGTGACGTTACGTTCGGGGCGTCCCATCCGGCCCAAGGGACGGCAGACCGTGCCGCCGCGCGATGCCATCCGACTGGGGCTGCCGGGCGGCGGCGGCTTCGGCGATCCGCGCACGCGCGATCCGCAGCGCGTGCGCGATGACGTGCTCGACGGCTTCATCACGGTGGAGGAAGCGCGGCACAATTACGGGGTGGTCATCGACGCGCAAGGCGGGCTCGACGTCGCCGCGACCGAGCGCCTCAGATCGTCCTGAACTGATCCTCAGCTCACAATCAGCGGATTGGCGAGAACGGCGCCGGCAAAAAGATATCGCTTTGTTGCGCCGCGATATGACCGGGCCCGCCTGGCGGCGGCCACACGCCGTCGGCGACAGATTTGGCGCGCAGGCGACCGCGTTCCTCCACCGATTTGTACGGCCAGATATGCATGAAACGCGTGACCGCACCGGTGACCGAGGTCATCGCGGTCAGCAGCGGCGACACGTTGCTGCGTGCCGGCATCGCCTTGCGCCACAACTCGACGGTCGGCGCCAGGCCACCGGCTTTGAGCATATAGGTGCGCACCTCGTAACAGGGGCCGAATTCCCCCGGCTGCATCGGCGGCAGGAAATCGAAGGCGACATAGGTGTCCATGGTGATGCCGGTCAAGAATTCACCGATGCCGAATGGATTATTGGAATTGAGCGAGGCCATGCGGCCATCGATCGCCGCCGCCGGATCGGCGATGCTGCGCATGATCAGGATTTGATTAAGCGCGCCGATGTCCGAATACCAGCAGGCGAGCAGGGCAGGGTCGCTTGCTGTCGAGCGTTCGATGGCCTTGAGCGCGTCCGGAGTCGTCGCCGGACGCACCGTGATGATCGTTACGTCATATTGCTGTTGCAACCGTGCCTCCCGCGCAGCGCCCGTCACCGTCCGTATATTTGACAGCCATATACGCCAAACCTAACGTTTCAAAGTCCCTCACCACGTTAGTAGAGGAAAAATATCGATACAATGCCGGGTTGCGCGACCCGCTCGCGCCTATAAAAAATCGTCCAACCAAAAAATGAGGACGGGAGGAAAACATGAAAAAGACATCGCTGCTATTGTCCGTTATCGCTGCGGCTACGCTCGCGCTCGGAATCCATTCAGCGAGCGCGGCGGACGCCGTGAAGATCGGCATCATCTGGCCGCTCACCGGCAATGCCGCGGCGGCCGGCGCGGCATCCAAAGCCGGCGCGGAACTCGCCGCGGAGATCGTCAACAATGCACATCCGGAGCTTGGCAATCTGCCGCTCGCCAAGGGCGCCGGACTGCCCAATATGGGCGGCGCCAAACTTGAGCTTGTCTTCACCGATCATCAGGGCAATCCCGCACTCGCCCAGCAATTGGCGACGCGGCTGATCACGCAAGACAAGGTCAATGTGCTGATGGGGGCCTATCATTCATCGTGCAGCTTCACCGCGACCGCGGTAGCCGAGCGCCACGGCATCCCCTTCATGGTGGGTGAATCGGCCGCCGGCAACATCACCGGCCGCGGCTTCAAGTGGACATTCCGCGGCACGCCGATCGCGTCCGACTATGCCCGCACCTATATGCGGTTCTTCGCCGACATGAAGAAGGCCGGCAAGACGATCGGCTCGATCGCCGTCGTCAACGAGAACACCGACTACGGCACTTCCGTTGCCAACGCCATCGTCGCGGAAGCAGGCAAGGCCAAAATCCCGGTTGCCATCCGTATCCCCTACAGCGCCAAATCGACCGACGTCACCGCGCAGGTTCTGGAACTGAAGCAGAAGAAGCCGGATGTCGTGATCTTCATCAGCTATACTGCGGATGCGATCCTCTACATGAAGACGATGAAGAATCTCGACTACAAGCCGGCGATGGTGATCGGCGACGATACCGGATTTTCCGATCCGTCGTTCATTCCGGCGGTCGCCGACATCGCGCAAGGCGCCATGAACCGCAGCGCCTGGGCGATCGGCAAGCCGGGTTCCGTCACCGCCAAGATCAACGAGATGTACAAGGCCAAGACCGGCCGCGATCTCGACGATACCAGCGCGCGCAATATGCAGAGCTTCTTCGCGCTGGCCGATGCGCTCAACCGGGCCGGATCGACCGATCCGGAAAAAATCCGGGTGGCGCTCACCCAGACCGACCTCAAGCCCGACCAACTCATGATGGGTTATCAGGGGGTCAAGTTCGACAAGACCGGTCAGAACATCTTGGCGGCGACTTATCTGATCCAGCTGCACGGCAAGAAATATGAGCTGGTGTGGCCTGACAAGGCCGCCACAGCCAAACTACAATGGCCCATGGCGGGCTGGACCAAATAGTCGATGCTGTTATTGCAAGTGATCGTGGGTGGCCTCCTGCTGGGGGCCATCTACGCGCTGTTTTCCTCGGGTCTCACGTTGATCTGGGGCATGATGAATTTTATCAATTTCGCCCACGGCGAATTCGTCATGTTGGGCATGTACGTCGCGCTGCTCACGGTCACGTGGATCGGCGGCGGCCCGGCGGCGTTCGGCTTTGCCGCCGCCTTTGCGCTCTTTGTCCTCGGCGTCGTTATCTACCTGTCGCTCATCCGCGAGGTGCTGCGCGGGCCGATGCTGGCGCAGATCTTGTCGACCTTCGGACTCGCGTTGCTGCTGCGGTACACGGCATTCTGGATTTTCTCGGCGAATTTCGTGTCGCTGCCGCAGACCGCGCTTTCCGGCACGCTCAATGTCGGCGGCATTTTGATGCCGGTGGCGCAACTGGTTGCCGGCGTTACCGCCATCGTCTTGACCGTCGGCCTGCACCTCATGCTCACCCGCACGACAATCGGCAGCCAATTGCTGGCGGTGTCGGAGGACCGTCACGCAGCCATGCTGATGGGTATTCGGCCTGACCGCATGCAGGCGTTGGCCTGGGGCTTGTCGGCGGGCGCGGCCGGTATCGCCGGCGCGCTGATGGCGACCTCCTATCCGTGGTCGCCTTCGGTCGGCGAGACCTTCGGATTGACCGCGTTCGTCGTCGTGGCGCTCGGCGGTTTCGGCAGCGTTCCCGGCGCCATGTTCGCCGGCCTGATCATCGGCCTCATCCAGGCCGTCTCCGCCTATTGGTTCGGCCCGATCTACAAGGACATCATCGTCTATGCGTTGTTCGTGGCGTTGCTCTGGCTGCGTCCGCAAGGTCTGATGGGCAAAGCGTGAAGACGAATTTCGCAGCAAGGCTGCCCGTCATCCTGCTCGCGGCAGGCTTGCTGGTCTACCCGCTCATCTTCTCCGGCGCTTTCTATCTCGACATTGGCGTGACCTTCCTGCTGGCGGCGATCTCGGCCTCCGCCTGGAATATCGTCGGCGGCTATGGCGGCCAGGTTTCGGTCGGCCACGCCATGTTCTACGGGCTGGGCGCCTATGCGCCGCTGTTGTTCTACACATTGTTCGGTTGGCCGCCGATGTTCGGCATTCCGATCGGCGTCGCGGTCAGCGTCTTGTTGGCGGTGGTGATCGGCGTTCCGACCCTCCGGCTCACCGGCCACTATTTCAGCATGGCGACCATCGCCGTCGCCGAATTGATCCGCATCTTCTTCGGCACCTGGGAGCTGGTCGGCGCCGCCATTGGGCTGCAGGGGCCGGCGGTCGCGCGCGGCTGGTGGGATCTCACGTTCCGCAGTGAAATGCCTTACTACTACATCTTTCTGGCGGTGCTGGCCGTGCTGCTCTTTCTCACTTACGCCATCGAGCGGCGGCGCTTTGGCTATTACCTGGGCGCGATCAAGGCCGGCGCGCGCGCCGCGCGCAGCCTCGGCGTTCCCGTTCAGCAAATGAAGATGAAAGCGCTGATCCTCAGCGCGGTGTTCACCTCGATCGCCGGCTCGCTTTACTCGATCAAGACCGGCTTTATCGATCCGGATAGCGGCTTCGGCATTCTCATCTCGGTGCAGATGGTCATCATCGCGGCGCTCGGCGGCGCCGGCACGCTTTACGGGCCGCTAGTCGGCGCGCTCATTCTGATTCCGCTGCAGACCGTGACCAATACCTGGTTCGGCGGCGGCGGCTCCGGGCTCACCTATATTCTTTACGGCGGCATCATCGTCGTGATCGCGCGCTTCGAGCCCGGCGGCGTGTTCGAATTGTGGGACCGCATCGCGCCAAAGCGCTGGAGGCGTCAGCATGCTGCTTGAAGCGCAAGCGGTCTCCAAGGCCTTCGGCAGCTTCCTGGCGGTGCGCGACGCCGATCTCGCGGTCGATGAAAACGAGATCGTCGGCCTGATCGGCCCGAACGGCGCCGGCAAGTCCACCTTCTTCAATTGCCTTGCCGGCGATACGGTGCCGACCGCCGGGCGCATTGTGTTCGACGGCAAGGACGTGACGCGCGCATCGCCGGAAGCGCACGCCGCCCTCGGCGTCGGCCGTACCTTCCAGGTGCCGGCGACCTTCGAAACCATGACCGTGCTCGATAACGTGATGGTGGGTGCCTATTTGCGCCATCCGCATCGCAATGACGCGCGCGAGCATGCCCGCCAGATCCTCGAATTGACCGGGCTGAAGGCGCAGGCCGATCTGATGGCGCATTCGCTCGGCACGCCGGGCCGCAAGCGGCTCGAGATCGCGCGTGTGCTGGCGACCAATCCGCGGCTGATGCTGCTCGATGAATCGCTCGCCGGCCTGACGCCGACCGAATTGCAGGAAGCGATCGCGCTGGTGCGCAAGATCCACGAGATGGGCATCACCATCGTGATCGTCGAGCACATCATGGAAGTGATCATGACGCTGACCAAGCGCGTGCTGGTGTTCAATCAGGGCCACGTGATCGCGAGCGGCAAGCCGGAAGACGTGGTCAAGGACGAAGCGGTGATCGAGGCCTATCTCGGGCACGGCCATCACAAACGGCGGAAGTGACACGGTGAGCAATCTTGTCGTCGAGCATCTCGAAGTGCGCTACGGCGACCTGGTCGGCGTCACCGACATCTCGCTGCGCATCGAGGCCGGCGGCATCGTCGCCTTGCTCGGCTCCAACGGTGCCGGCAAGACCACGACGCTCAACGCCATCGCCGGTCTGGTGCGGCCCTCGCACGGCCGCATCGAATGGCAAGGCGAGGTCATTTCGGGGCTGCCGGCCTATCGTATTGTGAGCAAAGGTCTGGCGCTGTCGCCGGAAGGCTGGCGGCTGTTCGTGTCGCAAACCGTCGAGCAAAATCTGCGGCTCGGCGCCACCGCGCTGGCCGACCGCACGCGCATCGATGCTCTGTTCGACCGCGTCTATACTTTGTTCCCGCGGCTGCGCGAGCGCCGCCGCCAACTGGCGCGCACCTTGTCCGGTGGCGAGCGGCAGATGCTGGCGCTCGGCCGTGCGCTGATGAGCGAGCCGAAACTGCTCATGCTCGACGAGCCGAGCTTGGGTTTGGCGCCCGCCGTCGTCGAGGCGCTCTACGAGACGCTGCAGCGGCTGCACGAAGAGGGGCTCACGCTGTTGTTGGCCGAGCAATCGATTCCGCTGGCGTTGGGGATCGCGGATTACGCCTATGTGCTGCAAACCGGCCGCATCGCCATCGAAGGCAAGGCTGACGATCTGGAAACCAACGAGCAGGTGCGCGAAATCTATCTCGGCATCAGCACGCCCGCCGCGGGCGCCCCAACCTAAACGAGTAGAGACGGGGCAATAGCGAAAGCGCTAAAGTTGTGCTCGGCCGGGAAAGGCCGGGAGCAAAGCGGGGGCTGATTTGCTCCGTCGTCTTCCAAAGTTTCGAACGAGCAAGCGAAGGAACTGACAACACTGAGAAAATAGGGAGGCTCCAATGAGAAAAACCTGCTGGATCGTGGCCACGGTGCTGATGGCGTCAGCCATGGGAATTCAGGCGCAGGCCGCCGACGTGAAGATCGGCGTCATCTATCCGCTCACCGGCAATGCCGCGAGCGCCGGCCAGTCGGCCAAGCAAGCCATCGAATTGGGCGTCGAAATCATCAACACCGCGTATCCCGATCTCAAGGCCATGCCGCTCGGCGCCACCGCCGGACTGCCCAATCTCGGCGGCGCCAAGGTCGTGCTCGACGGCGCCGATCATCAGGGCAATCCGCAGGTCGGCCAGCAACAGACGCTGCGCCTGATCACCCAGGACCACGTCGTCGCCATGCTCGGCTCGTATCACTCCTCGGTGACGCTGGTTGCGACCGCCGTTGCCGAACGGCAGGGCATTCCGTATCCTGGTCGCCGACTCGGTGGCCAAGAACATCACCGGCCGCGGCTTCAAGTGGACTTTCCGCACCACGCCGATCGCGCCCGACTTCGCCAAGGCCTATACCGAATTTCTCAATGACCTGAAGAAATCGGGCAAGAAGGTCGACAGCATCGCCATCGTCAGTGAGAACACCGACTACGGTACCTCGGTCGGCAATAGCATCGAGGAAGCCGCCAAAACCGCCAAGATCAAAGTGGCGGCGCGCATTCCCTACAACGCCAATAGCTCGGACGTTTCCGCGCAGGTGTTGCAACTCAAGACGCTCAAGCCCGACGCGGTGATCTTTGTCAGCTACACCTCCGATGCCATTCTCTACATGAAGACGATGAAGAACCTCGACTACCTGCCGCCGATCATCATCGGTGACGACGCCGGCTTCTCGGATCCGTCGTTCATCCCGAACGTCGGCGATATTTCGCAGGGCGCCGTCGACCGCAGCGCCTTCGCGTCCGGCAAGCCCGGCACCAACAGCTACCTCGTCGACCAGATGTTCAAGGCCAAGTATCACCGCGGTCTGGACGACACCAGCGCGCGCTGGATGGAGGGCCTGTTCGTGCTGTGCGACGCCATCAACCGCGCCGGCTCGACCGAGCCCGCCAAAATCCAGGCGGCGTTGAAGGCGACCAATCTCAACACCGGCCAGTTGATGATCGGCTACAAGGGCGTGAAGTTCGACCAGACCGGACAGAACATCTTGTCGTCGACCTATCTGATCCAGCTGCAGGGCAAGGAGTATGTCTCGGTGTGGCCGGAGGATCGCGCCACCAACAAGCTCGAATACCCGATGAAAGGCTGGCACAAGTAGCAACAGAACCGGGCGGCGCGCTGACCGCGTGCCGCCCGTCAAGCTACTGCTTGATCAGCCCGGTCCACTTCGGCAGCGTCACGTGCACGCCTTTGTGCTGTTCACCACTTGCGTGACGTGCAGATCGGCCACCAGGCTGCACAGGCGATAGGCGTCGTCGAACGACAGGTTGCTGCCGGCGATCGATCCAATCGATCATCTGGCGCAAGGCGGTGGTCGCCGCGTCGTCGAGATCTTCGTTAAATCCCATGGTGATGTGATGGGTCGGTGTTTCGGCGCGTGGCAGCGACAGCTTCGCATTCTTGACGAGATCGATCTTGAACACGCCGGTGAGGCCGGTCTCTACCGCCGTCAGGCAGACTTCGCCGTCGCCTTGCACGCCATGTCCGTCGCCGACTGAGAACAATCCGCCCGGCTCGAACACCGGCAGGTAAAGAACGGCGCCGGCGCCGAGCAATTTGTTGTCGATATTGCCGCCGAACGCGCGTGGAATAACCGAGGTCAGCCGTCCCCAGGCGCGCGGCGGTGCGGTGCCCATCACGCCGAAAAACGGCGCTGCCGGAATATCCAGGCCCCAGGGCGTGCGGATGACTTTGGCCGCCTTGTCGATCTCTAAATGCATGCGGCGCGTTTCGCTCACCGCGTCGGGCAGGGCGCCGAGCAACGGCTTGAGCGTGTTGTAGGCCCAATCGTCGCGCAGCCGCACATCGACGATCTCGACGCGCAAGGCGTCGCCCGGCATGGCCCCGGTCACCGCGACCGGTCCGGTCATCACGTGGGCGCCCGGCCCGCGCGTTGCGTGCGCGTGCACGTCATGATGGTTGGGGCTGACGGTGGCCTTGAATTCCGCCGGTGGCAAATCCTCCGGTGAGCCGCTCAAGGTGTTGATGGTGATCGTGTCGCCCGGCGCGACGGTCAGAATCGGCGCGAGGGTGCCGTCGAAATGGCCCCAATGAACGGTGGCGGCGGACGGCGAAATCTCATGCAGGGCCATGAGCGCTCCTTCTCATGCGTGCGGCGAATGAGGTCCATTCATCTACCATCGGCCATGAGAATGCGATAGTGCGCGCGGCTTGTCGCGGTGATATCCCTGTTCGCCAATTTCGGAGGAAGCGCATGGACGCAAGACTTGAAGAATTATCCTTCACCTATTTTCCCGAGAACTATCGCTGGTCGCATGGCCTGCTGATCGGGCTCAACATGGCGCCGTGGGGCGGTGCCGAGATCGGCGAGGTCAACCGCATCGGGCTGCGGCTGAAAAATCACGTCGGCGACGACGACGCCTGGTTCCGCGAATGGGCGCGCGAGGCGCGCACTGTCGAGGACCGCGGGCGCGCGCTGATCGCGCAAGGCCACGGCATCAGCGGCGGTCAATACCTGCAGCGCGCCAGTGCCTATTATCATGTCGGCGAGCGCTTCCTACAGCCCAAGAGCAAGGAAGGCAACGACGCCTATATGCGCGGCGTGCATTGCCTGCGCGATGCCGCCAAGTTCATGAAGCGGCCGCGCCTGGAGCATGTCGAAATTCCCTACGAGGGCGCGAGCCTGCCGGCGATTTATGTGCACGCCGAGCCAGCCAACAAAAGCGGCAAGATGCCCGCCGTGGTGTTCTTCGACGGTCTCGATATCACCAAGGAGATTCAATACTTCAAGGGTGTGGCCGATCTGGTCGCCCGCGGCATCGCCTGCCTGATCGTCGACGGTCCGGGCAACGGCGAAAGCATCCGCTTTCGCAATTTCTATCTGCGCCACGACACCGAGCACTACGCCACGCCGGTGTTCGACTGGCTGGCGGCGCGTCCGGAAATCGACGAAAAGCGCATCGGCGTCATGGCCATCAGCCTCGGCGGCTATTACGCGCCGCGTGCGGCGGCCTTCGAGCAGCGCTTTGCCTGCTGCCTCGCCTGGGGCGCCCAGTGGGACTATCACAAAGTCTGGCGTGAGCGTTTCGAGCGGCTGGCGCGCGCCGATACGCCGTCGCTGTCGGTTGCCGCGCAGCACATCTTGTGGGTGCTGAACGCGACCTCACAGGACGATGTGCTCAAGCGGCTGGAGCCGTTCAAGCTCGACGGCGCGGTGCAGAAAATCACCTGTCCGTTCCTGATGCTGCACGGGGAGGGCGACGAGCAGATTCCCTTGCCCGAGGCGCAGCAATGCTTCGACGCCGTCGGCGCCAAGAACAAGACGCTGAAGGTGTTCACGCGCGAGGAAGGCGGCTACCACCACTGCCAGATCGACAACCAGAGCATCTGCTCGGCCTATATGTGGGACTGGCTTGAGCAGGTGTTGCAGCCGGCGCGCTGACAATCGGCGCGCCGGAAGAACGCAAGCTTACGAGGCGGGGATCACCGGCAACAAGAGGTATGGCGCCTTGTCGGCGGCAAAGTGCAGGGTGTTCTTGCAGTTGAAAATCTTCGCCGGCCGATCGTCCGGATCGGTGTGCAGGAAGGGCCCGACACCCTTCATCGCATAGGCCGCGTTGGGTAACGCGGCATCGGTACCGTCGACTTCGTAGTCCTTGCCGCGCACGGTGAGTGCCAGCTGATAGCCGGGCGGCACCACGATGCAGGTCGGCCAGATCTCGATGTCGAGTTCCACCGGCTCTCCCGGCTTGAGCGGCCAGGCTTCGTCGTGGCTGTGCCAGGGACGATAGGGCAGCGATTTTTTCGCGTCGAGCTTGCGCGCCGAGGCGCGCAGCCAGCCGATACCGATCGGCGTGCGCGGGTCGTTGGAGCCGATGAACGTGACCTCCTTGCCGGCGGGATCGAACAATCGCAGCACCAGGAAGAGGTCGGCATCGGTCGTCTCCGACGACACCCATAGCTTGGCCGCGACCGGTCCGGTGATCTCAAGGGCTTTGTCGGACTTCGGCGTGCGGAAGGTGATGCCGTCGCCGGTCGTGTCATAGCTCAGCGTGGTCGCGCCCGCGGGTGCGGTGGTGCCGAGTTCCTGACTCTTCGGCTGCAGGAAATATTTGGTCCATTGCGTGCGTGCGAGCGGCCATTCTTTCTCCGCGCGCAGCACGAATTTCTCACCCGGGTGCCGGATGTTGAGAGCGACGCGCGGCTGCTTGTCCCAGCCGGTGTCCTCGCCTTTGAGGAAATGGCCGAAGAAGCGCTTCTGCAGTTCCTCGCCGTAGCTGCTGTAGAAATGCG
Organism: uncultured Alphaproteobacteria bacterium; assembly: GCA_963727555.1. Taxonomy (GTDB): domain Bacteria; phylum Pseudomonadota; class Alphaproteobacteria; order Rhizobiales; family Xanthobacteraceae; genus Pseudolabrys. The sequence continues at coordinate 455,182 of CAVSGT010000003.1, forward strand.
TGAAGTGCGTGTCGCCGTGCACTTCCAGCCATTTCTGCTTGGAGCCGGCGCGCAGCCAGGCTTCGAAATTGCCGCGCGTGTGCAAGCCGACGCCGCCCCAATTGCCCGCCGACAGCAGCGGCGCCTCGATGTCTTCGAACTTGCCGGTGCGCGCTGCATAATAGTCGTCGGTAAAGCGCCGTTGCTTAATCTCGCCGGGACAATCGGCGCGGTTCTTGGCGAGTTGTTCTTCCGAGAGCGTCTCGGGACCGGCCGCCAATTCGCCGGTCACCGGATTCTTGCAGCCGCGCTCGCCGACGCCGTATTGCACGCGCAGCACCTGCCGGCCGAACCAGCTGTCATAGAAATTGCACAGGATGCCGCCGTGCCGGCTGAGCTCGCGATAATAATCCGACGAGCCTTCCCATATGCACAGCGCGGCGAGATGCGGCGGCTTCAGCGGGCCGACATCCCATTGGTTCATGGCGTAATAGGAAATGCCGTTGATGCCGACCTTGCCGTTGCTCCAGCCTTGCGTGCCCGCCCATTCGATGCACTCGTAGAGGTCCCGCGTCTCGCGCGGCGACCAGGTGTCGAGATAGCCGGGCGAGCGGCCGGCGCCGCGCGAGTCGACGCGCACGCAGATATAGCCGTCCGGCACCCATTTCTCCGGGTCGACCAATTCCCAGTTCTGATACTTGTTGCTCGAGCCTTCGAGCACGTTGGGCGCGGCCTTGATCAGCCGCATCCAGTTGCCCTTGTAGCCTTCCTGGAATGACTGCCCCTTGGCGTAGGGACCGTAGCTCAGAATGACCGGATATTTGCCGTCGCCGGTTGGCCGAAAGACATCGGCGCGCAGGACGAGACCGTCACCCATGCGGATGGGCGCGTCCCAATCGATTTGCATGCCATCGCGGACTTCACTCTTCATCGTATCCATGGTTGCACCGGCGGAAATTGCTGGAGGGGCCGGTGTCTTATCACGGCGTCCGCCGTAACGTCACCGAGTCAATCGCGAAGTAATCCCAGCCATGCATCTGCCGCTTGAGCGGATGCTATCTTCATGTCACCAATGAACGGCCGGTGTATCGGAAGTGGGGGATTTGTGGAGACTATCGCCTCGATTGTGGCCGCACACCGGGCGGGTACGCTGATGCCTGAGCAGACGGTGGCCCGCAGCTTTGCGCGCATCCGCGCGCACGACGATCCCGCCATCTTCATCAGCCTGCGCGAAGAAGCCGATGTGTTGTCCGAAGCGCGGACATTGGTCGAAAGCGGCGGCGCCGACCAACCGCTCTATGGCGTGCCGGTCGCGGTGAAGGACAATATCGATGTCGCCGGTCTGTCGACGACCGCGGCCTGCCCGGCTTTCAGCTACAAGCCCACGCACGATGCGACGGCAGTGGCGCGCTTGCGCGCGGCGGGCGCGCTCATCGTCGGCAAAACCAATCTCGACCAATTCGCCACCGGTCTCGTTGGCGTACGCTCGCCCTATGGCGTGCCGAAGAATCCGTTCAACGCCGATCTCATCCCCGGCGGCTCGAGCTCCGGCTCGGCGGTGGCGGTTGCCGCCGGCTTGGTGCCGCTCGCGCTCGGCACCGACACCGCCGGCTCCGGCCGCGTGCCGGCCGGCTTCAACAATATTGTCGGGCTGAAGCCGAGCCTCGGCCTTGTGTCGACCTTCGGCGTGGTGCCGGCTTGCCGCACGCTCGATTGCGTCTCGGTGCTGGCGCTGACCGTCGACGATGCCTGGGCGGCGCTTGCGACAATCGGCGGGCCGGACGTCAAGGATCCTTTCTCGCGTAATCGGCCACTGGCGACGCCCGGCGCCCTGCCGCAGGTGAAGCTCGGCGTGCCACGCGCCGGCCAGCGGCTATTCTTCGGCGACCTCGCTTACGAAGCCGCCTATGACGCAGCGCTCGTGCGCTTGGCCAAGCTCGGTTGCGAAATCGTCGAGACCGACATCGAGCCGTTCTACGAGACCGCCCGCCTGCTCTATGACGGTCCCTGGGTGGCCGAGCGCACCATCGTTGCGCGCTCGCTGTTGGCGTCTGACCCCGACGCTATTCATCCGGTGACGCGCGAGATCATTCTCAGCGGCCTGCGCCCGACCGCGCTCGACGCCTTCGCGGCGTTCTACAAGCTGGAAGAACTGCGCCGCGTCGCCGACCATACGTTCCGGCAGATCGACGCGCTGGCGCTGCCGACCGCGCCGACGATCTACACCGTCAAGCAGGTGCAGGCCGATCCGATCCAGCTCAACAGCCGGCTCGGCAGCTACACCAATTTCGTCAACCTGCTCGACCTCTGTGGGCTGGCGCTGCCAGCCGCGATGACGGACACCGGCGCGCCATTCGGCATTACACTGCTGGCGCCGGGCGGCGCCGACGCGCGTCTTGCCGAGATCGGCCGCGTTTTCCATGCCGACACCCAATTGCCGTTGGGCGCGTTACGCCAGCCGCAGCCGGCGCTGACGCCGATTGCAACAGGGCCGGCCGCGGGCGAAGTCGCTGTCGCTGTCGCCGGCGCGCATTTGTCGGGGCTGCCGCTCAACGGCGAATTGCGCGCGCTCGGCGGCCGGCTGTTGGAGACGACGCGAACTGCGCCCGACTACCGGCTCTATGCGCTCAACGGCGGCACGCCGGCCAAGCCGGGCCTGCTGCGCGTCGCGCAAGGCAAGGGCGCGGCAATCGAGATCGAAGTCTGGGCGCTGCCGGTCGAGGCCTTCGGCCGCTTCGTCGACGCCGTGCCGGCGCCGCTGTCGATCGGCACCGTCACGCTCGCCGACGGGCGAGCGGTGAAAGGCTTCCTGGTCGAGGCCGCAGCCATCATCGACGCGCGCGATATTTCCAGCTTCGGCGGCTGGCGCGCCTTTCGCAAGCGCGAGTCGATGCCGGCCTAAATCGTCTCGCTGTAGTGCTCGTATTCCTCGCGCACGGTGATGATGTGCGTGTGCATGGCGGACGCGGCGACCGCGCGCTCGCCGCGCAAAATCGCCTCCACCACGCAGTTGTGCTCGACATGCGACTTGGCGAGCCGGCCGAGAATGCGGAACTGGGCGCGACGGAACGGCTGCACGCGTGCGCGCGTCGCCAAGGTCAGCTCGGCGAGGTAGCCGTTGTGCGAACCGGTGTAGATACTGGCGTGAAATGCCTCGTTGACTTCGTGATAACTCTGCGGGTCGCCGCTCTGGATCAGCACGCGCAGTTTCTCGTGAACGTCCTCGAGCGCGCGCCGTTCGGGTGTGGTCATGCGCTCGGCGGCATAACCGGCGCACAACGCCTCCAGCTCGGCCATCGCCTCGAACATGCCTTCGAGCTGCTCGGCATTGGGCCGCGCCACCACCGCGGCGCGGTGCGCGCGCGCGTCCACCAGCCCGCTCGCCGCCAATTGGCGGATCGCCTCGCGCACCGGTGTGCGCGAGACCTGAAAGCGGCGCGCGAGCTTCGTCTCGTCCAGCGGCGTACCCGGCTCAAGCAGTCCGCGCACGATTTCGTCGGCCAGTTGCAGCCGCAATTCCTCGGCGCGTGTCTTGCGCGGCCAGCCTATCGCTGGAGTTGCAGGGGCGAGCATGCTCATGCGGGTTCCCGGCCTCGCGCGCTAACGTCGCGTCACACCGGCGGATGCGGAATTGCCGCCAGCAGGTCGCGAGTATAGGCCGCTTCCGGCGCGACCAAAATGCGTTCGGTCGGGCCCTGCTCGACGATGGCGCCGGCGCGCATGACAATGACGCGGTCGCACAGAAGCCGCACCACGTTGAGGTCGTGGGAGACGAAGAGATAGCTCATCCCCAGCGAATCTTTCAGGTCCTGCAATAGGTTAAGGACGAGGGCCTGGACCGACACATCGAGCGCGGCAGTCGGCTCGTCGAGAATGATGAGGTCGGGCTTGAGCGCGATGGCGCGGGCGATGCCGACGCGCGCCTTCTGGCCGCCCGAGAGTTGGTGCGGAAAGCGGTCGAGCAATTCGAGCGGCAGCCCGACCTGCAGCGCCAGTTCCTCGCAGCGCGCGCGCACCTCGCCGCGGCCGATGTCGCCGAGCCGCAGGATCGGGTCGGCGATGGCGCGTGCGGCGGTGAAACGCGGATTGAGACTGTCGGTCGGATCCTGAAACACCATCTGGATGCGCTTTCGCTGCGGCAACGTCGCGAAACGGCGCGCCGGGATTTCGCCGATGTCCTCGCCGGCAAACGTGATGAGGCCGGAGGTCTTGTCGATCAGCCGCATCACCATCATCGAGGTGGTGGATTTGCCGCAGCCGGATTCGCCGACCAGCCCGACGCTTTCGCCGCGCGCGATCGAGAAGCTGATGCCGTCGACCGCGCGGAACACTGTGCTTTCCGGCACCGGTTTGTTGGCGCTGAACAGCTTGGAGAGCGAGGCGGTATTGCCTTGGCGCGGATATTCCTTGACCAGTTTTTCGACCACTAAAAGCGGCGTTTCGCCGGTTTGTGTTGCCGGCGTGCTGGCAGGCAGCAGCGGCCGCGCCGCTTCGTCCTCCGGCAACAGATCGCGCAGCGTCACGCCCGGACGCGGGGTCGCGCGCATCAGCTTGCGGGTATAGCCGTGCGACGGCGCTTTGAAGATGGTCTCCGACGAGGCCGTCTCCACCACGTGACCCTTCTCCATCACGATCACGCGGTCGCAATAGGCGGCGGCAAGTCCGAGATCGTGGGTGATGAGGATCGTGGACATGCCGCGCTCGCGCGTGAGCTCGACCACCAGGTCCATCACCGCCTTCTGCGTGGTGACGTCGAGGCCGGTGGTCGGCTCGTCGGCGATCAGCAGTTGCGGCCGGCAGGCGAGCGCTAGCGCGATCACCACGCGCTGGCACATGCCGCCCGACAATTCGAACGGATAGGCATGGTAGCGCTCGCGCGGCCGCACGATGCGCACCTGCTCGAGTATCTCGATCGCGCGCTCGCTGACCGCGGCGCTGTCGACCTGCGCGTGTTGCAGCAGCACGTCCTCGATCTGCCGCCCGATCTTGCGGATCGGGTTGAGCGCCAGCCGCGGCGACTGGAAGATCATCGACATCTCGCGGCCGCGCAGGTCGCGCATCTCGCCTTCCGGCGCGGCGCGCAGATCGAGTCCGGAAAACGTCACCGAACCCTCGGCGATGCGGCCGGCGCGGTCGAGGATGCGCATCACCGCATAGGAGGTGACCGACTTGCCGGAGCCCGACTCACCGACAATGGCGAGCGTCTCGCCCTTGGCGACGCTGAGGTTGACGTGCTGCACCGCGCGCACCACCCCGCGCCGGGTGGCGAACTCGACGGTAAGATCGTGCACGTCGAGCAACGGCAGCGCGTCGCCGGCTTCATCCAATGGCTGCACTTGTGCGTCCATCGCTTGCCTCACGTGCGCCGCTGCGGATCGGCCAGATCGCGCAAGCCGTCGCCCAGGAGATTGAAGCAGAACACCGCCAGCATCAGCGCCGCGCCGGGGAACAGCGCCACCCACCATTCGCCGGAGATGATGTTGGCGGCGCCTTCCGCCACCATGATTCCCCATTCCGGCGTCGGCGGCCGCACGCCGAGGCCGATGAAGGACAGCCCCGCGGCATTGAGAATGGCGTAGCCCATGGTGAGCGATATCTGCACCATCATGATCGGCATGATGTTGGGCAGAATGTGCATCAACAGAATGCGAAACTCGCCGTTGCCGGAGAGCCGCGCCGCCTGCACGAATCCGGCATCGCGCCGCACATTGGCTTCGGCGCGGGCGACACGGACATAGAGCGGGAAGTTGATGATGGCGGTGGCGATGACGATGTTGGTGACGGTGTTGCCGAGCGCGGCGACGATGCCCATGGCAAGGACGAACAACGGAAACGCCATGATGGTGTCGGACAGCCGGCTGACGATGCGGTCGGTCCAGCCGCCGAAGTAACCGGCGGCAATGCCGGCGATGCCGCCCATGGCAAACACCAGCGCCACCGAGGTGAGCGCAATCACGAAATCGAGCCGGGTCGCCACCACCACGCGGCTGAGGACGTCGCGGCCGAGCAGATCGGTGCCGAACCAGTGCGCGATCGACGGCGACTTGAGCGCCTGCGCGGTATTGCTGGCCAGCGGATCGTAGGGCACCACGTAAGGTCCGACGAGCGCGGCGAGCGCGATCAGCATGAACAACGCGAAAGCGAGCCCGGTGACCGGATTTTCCGAGATCACATAGCGCGCATGGCGCCACAGGGAATTGCTGGTCGGCTTGGGTGCCGTCGGCGGAACCGGCGCCGGCATCGCCGCCGTTTCGGGTGTGGTCATGGCCACGGTTTCGGTAACCGGCGGCGCGGATTGAACTGCGGTGCCGGTCATCCTTCCAGCCTCACGCGCGGGTCGATGACGCCGTAGAGAATGTCGATCAACAGATTGAGCGCCACGTAGAGGATCGCCATGGTGAGGACGAAGCCTTGCACCGGCGCGAAGTCGCTGGCGATCAACGCCTCCACCGCATAGGAGCCGATGCCGGGCCAGGCAAACACCTTTTCGACCAGCACATTGGCGCCGAGCAGAAAGGAGAACACCATGCCGAGCGTGGTGACGACCGGCAGCATGGCGTTGCGGAAGGCATAGGTGATGATGACCGTGCGGTTGTCGAGGCCGCTGGCCCGCGCCGTGCGCACGAAGTCGGAGGCGAGCACCGCCAGCATGGAGGCGCGCGTCATGCGCGCGATCGGCGCCAGCGAGAAGATGCCGAGGGTGAAGGCCGGCAGGATGAGCTGGCTCAGGCTGGCGCGGAAGGTCTCGAAATCTCCCGTCAGCAGGCTGTCAATCAGGAAGAAGCCGGTGATCTGCGGCGGCGCGGTCGCAAAGGCGTCGAGACGGCCGATCGGCGAAGGCGACCAGCCGAGCAGGAAATAGAACACATAAACCAGGAGCAGGCCGGTGAAGAACACCGGCAGCGAGACGCCGGCCGTCGCCACGATCCGGCATGTGTGGTCGATCCAGGAGCCTTGCCGCACCGCCGCCAGAATGCCGAGCGGCACGGCGATCAGTACGGAGAGAATGAGGCCGAATAGCGTGAGCTCGGCGGAGGCCGGCAGCCGGCTTTCGATCTCGGTCATGACCGGCTGGCCGGTGGAAAGCGAATTGCCGAGGTCGCCGTGCGCGAGATCGTCGACATAGCGGACGAACTGCTCGGGCAGCGGCTTGTCGAGTCCGAGCGTCTTGCGGATCTCGGCGATCGATTGAGGCGTCGCGGCGGGACCGGCGAAATAGACCGCGGGGTCGCCCGGCAGCACGCGGGTCAACAGAAAGGTGACGATGACGACCCCGATCAAAGTCGGGATCACCGTCACCAGCCGTTTGCCGATCTTCGCGAGCATGGCTCTCGTCGGTCTCGTGTCCCGGGCGCGGCGCAGCGCGAAGCGGTGCGCTGCCGACCCGGGACCCAGCTTGCATTGCGTTCAGTTGGACCCCGGATCAGCGGTGCACCGCTTCGCTATAGCGCGTCAAAGACGCGCGTAAACGCGCTTATGGCTACGCGCTGCACTGCATCCGGGGAACGCCTCCTTACGCCTTCACGATCGAGCGGTAGTCGACCTGACGGTGGAACCAGTAGCAGTAGCCGGAGATGTTCTTCTGCGTCGCCACGTTCAGGAATGGCTGGAACAGCGGAACGCGCGGGACTTCGATGTAGGCCTTGGAGATGAAGCCCTCGACGTCCTTGGCGTATTTCTCCTTGTCGCCGATGGCGGCGGCGGCACGGGCGCCGTCGATCATGGCGTCCATGTCCTTGTTGACGTAGCTCGGCGTGTTGAAGATCGCGTTCTGGCCGGAATAGCACCAGAAGAAGAAGTATTCGGGATAGTCCAGCCAGCCCGAGAAGAAGTTGACCATCATCGGCATCGACTTCTTGGCCATCTCGCTGCGCCAATTCGAGCCCGGCACTTTGTTGATGGTGACGGTGATGCCGATCTCTTTGAGGCTTTCCTGGATCAGCACCGCGATCGGCTCGCTGATCACGCCCTGGCCGAGGTCGAAGGAGATCGTGCTGCTGATGGGGCCGGAGCCGGACTCCTTCATCAACGCCTTGGCCTTGGCAATGTCGGTTTTGTAGCCGGTCTTGGCCGGCCAAGCGATATCGGTGACCGTGTTGGACGAACCGCCGAACAACGGATTGGCCAGCCCATAGGTCGCCGCGCACATGATCTTCTCATAGGGGATGGCATAGGCGATCGCCTGGCGGACCTTCTCGTTGTTGAACGGCGGGTGCGCCACATTCAGCTCGAGGCTGTACATGCCGTTGCCGATCGGGTTGGCGATGACGACAACCTTGCCCTCCTTCTTCATCTCGGAGGCGTCCTTGCTCGGCAGGTCGAAGGAGATATCGGCGTCGCCGCGCTCCATCAGCGCGCGGCGGTTGCCTTGCGAGGGGATGGTGCGCCAGATCACGCGCTTGAGCGCGGGCAACTTGCCGCCAACCCAGGCGTCGTTGCGTTCATAAACGGTCTCGACGCCCGGCTTCCAGCTCACCACTTTGTAGGCGCCGCTGCCGGCCGTGGTGCTCTTGGTGAAATCGCGCGCCCAGGGATCCTTTTCCGTGGCGTGCTTCTTGAGCAAGCCGGAATTGTAGATGCCGGGCACGATCACCGCGAGGTCGGGAATGGTCAGGCGATCCTTCTTGATGAAGTCGACGCGGAACGTGGAGTCGTCGACGGCGACGAACTGCTCCGGCTTCACCAGCGAGCCGGCCTTCATCTGCACCCGCGGGAAGCCGCCGACGCCGATGGCGCGCTCGAACGACCACTTCACGTCCTTGGCGGTGACCGGGGTGCCGTCCTGGAACTTGGCTTTCTTTTTCAGTTTGAAGGTGACCGACATGTCGCCGATATTCATGTCCTCGGCGAGCTCGCCTTTGAACTTGTCGCGGTCGTAGGACAGCGAGCCGTCGGACAGCGTCTTCTTCTCGTGAGTGATGAGGCGGTCGTAGCAATTCCACGACGCCTCATAGCCGGGGCGGTTGGTGCCGAGCCCGTGGATATCGAGGTTGTTGGGTCCGTTCTCGGTGATGAGCAGCAGGGTTTCTTTGCGGGACACCGCCTCGGCCGACCAGACGGCAGGTGCCGACATCGCAGTTCCGGCGGCGAGGGCAGACATCGACTTCAGAAATTCACGACGCTTCATGGAAACCTCCCAAATGCGTTGGGGAGTTACCCGCAAGGGACGTGCCAGAATCGGCCCGGCGGCCGATTTTGCCCTAATACATTGATCTTGAAGGGAGAACGGCTCCGAAGGCGAGCCGGCCTTGGTTAAGATCGATCAACGAATTGCATACAATAGCGCATAATCAGCCTAAATTTTATGCAATTAGCTACGATGCTCCAATCCGCAGCACGATCTTGCCCACCGCTTTGCCGTCGCGCAGCTTGGCCAACGCGTCGGCAAATGACTCCAAGGGCAGCACCTCGCTGATGATCGGCGCCAGCTTTCCTTCCACCGCCAGCCGGAAGATTTCGGCCTGCGCCTGCGCCGCCTGTTGCGGCTGGCGGTCGCGATAGTCGGATGCCTGCAGCCCGACGACCGAGATGTTGCGCAGGAGCAGGTAGTTCGCGCGGATGTTGGGAATCTCGTTGGCCGTGAAGCCGACAACGATCAATCGCCCGCGCCAGGCGAGCGCGCGCAACGCCGCCTCGGTGACGCGCCCGCCGACCGAGTCCATCACCACGTCGACGCCCTTGCCGCCGGTCAATCGACGCACGTCGTCGCGCAACGAATTGGTCAGATTGGGTTGCGACAGATCGATCAGATGATCGGCGCCGGCCTTGCGTATCGTGTCCGCTTTGCCGGTGCCGCGGGTCGCGCCGATCGTCAAGCCGGCGCCGAGCGCCTTGGCCATGCCGAGCGAGGCAACGCCGACGCCGCCGCCGGCGCCGAGCACCAGCACCGATTCGCCGGGCTCGAGCCGGGCGCGGTCGGTCAGTCCCCACCATGCGGTCTGATAGGCAAGGATCAGCGCGGCGGCATCCGTCATGCCGATCGAATCCGGAATCGGATAACAGCAGCCCGCCGACACCCGAAGCTTGCCGGCGTAGGCGCCATATTCGATCTGCGCCGCCACGCGCTTACCGACGCGCAAGCCCGCAACGCCCGCGCCGAGCGCGGCAATGCGCCCGGCCGCCGCCTTGCCCGGCGTGAACGGCAAAGGCGGCTTCACCTGGTAGCGGCCTTCGATCACCAGGAGATCGGGGTAATTGACGTCGATCGCTTCGACGTCGATCACGACCTCGCCATCGCCCGGCGCCGGATCGGGACACTCCTCGACACGCGCGTTCTCGATCGGCCCGAACTGGCGAACGCGCACGGCCTTCACGTATCGAACTCCGCATTGTGCGCGCCCAGCGCCGGCGCGCTGGCGGGCTCGTCGGCCGGCGCGCGAAATTGATCGTCGACCGGCACCGGCAAAGCGGGAATGCGCGCGCCGGCTTCGTTCGCCAGCACATGGGCGAACAGGCCGCGGGCGCGGAAGTGCGGATCGTCAAGCGCCGCGCGCAAGTCTTGCATGATCGAGCAGCAGCAATCGGCGCGGTCGAAAACCGGCGACCATTCGGCCGCGGTGCGCGACGCGATGATCTCGGCCACCCGCGCGATGGTGGCGGCCGGATCGCGCGTATCGTCCGCCAGCGCCGGTTCGAGCGCGATCGCCTTGACGAAGACGTCCCAGAAGCGCTGCTCGATCGCCGCCACCGCGGCGACGCGCCCGTCCTTGGTCTCATAAAGGTAGTAACGCGGCGTGCCGCCGGTCACGCGGCCGTCGGCGTTGCCGGGCCAATCGCCGGCGCCGAGCCCGTTGCCAAGCGCCCAGTACATGAACGGAAACAGATTGTCGCTCATGGCGACATCGAGAAAAGCGCCTTCGCCGCTGGCGTCGCGCCGGCGCAGCGCCAGCAGGATATTCATTACCGCCGGATAAGCGCCGCCGCCGATATCGGCAATCAGCGCCGGCGGCACCACGCGCTTGCCCGGCGCGCCGCAGGACAGCGCCAGCAGCCCGGAATCGCCGATATAATTGAGATCGTGCCCGGCGCGCAGGTGACGCGGCCCGCTCTGGCCGTAGCCGGTGATGGCGCAATAGACGATGCGCGGATTTTGCGCGCGCATGGCGTCATAGCCGAGCCCGAGCCGGTCCATCACGCCGGGGCGGAACTGCTCGACCACGACATCGGCGCTCTTGGCGAGCGAGAGCACATGGTCGCGCGTCGCAGGATCCTTGAGGTCGGCGGCGAGGCTTTTCTTGCCGCGATTGAGCATCGCAAAGTTCGCACTCTCCTTGCCCCAGAACGGCTCATAGTGGCGCATGTCCTCGCCGGTGCCCGGCCGCTCGATCTTGATCACCTCGGCGCCGGCCTCCGCCAGCAACAGAGTCGCCAGCGGCCCGGGCAGCAACGTGGTGAAATCGAGCACACGGATGCCTGCGAGCGGGCGCATCAGTCACCGCCTTTGCGCTGTTAAAGTCATCGTTGCACAAAGCTCCGGCCGATCAACTGGCGGTGTACCTGATTGGTGCCCTCCCATATCTGCGTCACCTTGGCGTCGCGCATCAGCCGCTCGACGCGATAGTCGCGGCAATAGCCGTAGCCGCCGTGCATCTGCACCGCCTCGGTGGTCATGCGCATGGCAAGATCGCTCGCAGCGCAGCTTGGCGATGGAGGCTTCCACGCTGAAGTCGGCGGCGCCTGAATCGACCAGATCGGCGACATGGTCGAGCCAGGCTTCCGCCATGGCCAATTCGCTGGCGAGATCGGCAAGCATGAACTGGTTGCCCTGGAATTCGGCGATGCGGCGGCCCGACTGTCGGCGCGTGTTCATGTAGGCGACCATGTCCTTGAAGGCGGCGGTGGCGATGCCGAGCGCGTGCGCGGCGATACTCGGGCGCGAGCGGTTGAGCGCCGTCAGCAGGATATTGATGCCGTCGCCGGGCGCGCCTAGCAGATTGGTGCGCGGTACCCGGCATTTGTCGAAGGCGACCGCCGCGGTCGGCGAGGCGCGGTGGCCCATCTTGTCCTCGATGCGCGTCACCGAAAAGCCGGGCGTGCCTTTCTCCACGACCAAAGCGGAGATGGCGCCCTTGGCATCGGCGATCTCCGACCATTTGCCGAACAGCAGCATCAGATCGCAGACGCTGCCGCTGGTGATGAAGGTTTTGCCGCCGTCCACAATGACGTCGTCGCCGGCCGGCGTGAATTTGGTGGTCATGCCGGTGGCATCGGAGCCGGCGCTCGGCTCGGTGATGGCGATCGAGCCGATGCCGCCGGCCGCCATGCGCGGCAATAGCCGCTTCTTCTGCTCCTCGTTGCCGAACAAGATCAGCGGCCAGCTGCCGTGCATATTGGTGGCGTAGATGACGCCGGTCGAGCCGCAGGCTTCCGCGATTGTTTTCACCACCGCGAGATAGAGCTTGTAGCGCGCAAAGGCTGCCACCATAGGCCTCGGGCACGAACAATCCGTTGAGCCCGAGCGCCTTGATGGCGTCGACGCTTTTCTGCGGGAAGGCGCTGTCGCGGTCGTAAGCCTCGGCACTGGGCGCGATAACCTCGGCCGCGACGCGGCGCACGGCGTCGAGCACGAGCTTTTCCTCCTCGCGCCAGGCGCGCCGCTCGTCGAGCTGCTCGAAAATTTTCATCGCGGCCTTGCGTCAGACATCGCGGAAATTCGGCTTGCGCTTCTGCTCGAAAGCGGCAACGCCCTCGGCGTAATCCTGCGTGCGATAGGCGAGCGTCGATAGATCGGCCTCGATCTTGAAGCCCTCGCGCAACGGCACCGACAGCGCGCGCAGCACCGCCGAGCGGGCAAAGGCGAGCACCGGCAGGCTGTGTTGCGTGAAGCCGCGCGCGAAGGCGATGCCGGCATCGACCGCATCGCCGTCGATCAGCCGGTTGACCAGGCCGATGCGCTCGGCTTCGGTGGCCTCGACCGTGCGGCCGGTGAGGATTAGGTCGAGCGCGCGCGCCTCACCGATCAGCCGCGGCAGAGCGTTGCGTGCCGCCATAGCCGGGAATCAGCCCGAGCTTGATCTCCGGCAATGCCATCTTGGCGTTGGCGGTTGCCAGCCGGAAAGTGCAGGCGAGCGCCAGCTCGAGCCCACCGCCGAAGGCGTAGCCATTGATCACCGCCACCGAAGGAACCGGAAAGGTATCGAGGCGCGCAAATAGGCTCTGGCCGAATTCGACGTCCTGCTTTTCCTGCGCCATGCTGCGGCCGCGGAATTCCTTGATGTCGGCGCCGGCGCAAAAGGCCTTGGGCCCGGCGCCGGTGACGATCAGCGCGCGCGCCTTCGATTGCGCCACTGCGTCGAACGCAGCGGCAATCTGGCGCTGCACCTCGCGCGACAGCGCATTGAGCGCCTCGGGGCGGTTCAGGGTCATCACGGCGCAATCGTCGCGGTAGATCAGGTCAACCGGCATCAGGCCACGCTTTCCTTCTCGCTGAAACGTATGAATTCGGGCGCGAAGTCGCCGCGCTTGAGCATCTCGACCAATTCACGTTTGAGGATCTTGCCGCTGGCGGTGAGCGGGAACTCGGCAAGCCGCACGAAATATTCCGGCATGTCGTATTTGGAGAGACCCTCGCCATGCAAATGCATGAGCAGGCCGTCGGCGCTCACGTCGCCGGTCACCGCAATGCAGACGCGCTCGCCCAGTCGCTCGTCGGCGACCGGAAAGCAGGCGACGCGCAGCACGCCGACATGGCGCAGCGCCAGCGCCTCGATATGCGCCGGATAGATATTGTGGCCGCCGCGGATGATGAGGTCCTTCAGCCGCCCGACAACCCGCAGATTGCCGTGTTGATCGAGCACGCCGAGATCGCCGGACATGAACCAGCCGTCGCGGTTGAAGCTCGTCTCGGTCGCGCTCTGGTCGTCGAAATAGCCGAGCATCAGCGCGGCGCCGCGTCCGCCGATTTCGCCGACCGTGCCGGGCGCGACCGGCAGGTCGTGGTTGCCCGGATCGAACAGCCGCACCTCGTAGGCCGGCCCGCCGCGCCCGCAGGTGGTCACGATGGTGTCGGTGTCATCGCTCGGATGCGTGTACTGGTGCGATGAATTCTCGGTCATGCCGTAGACGTTCTGCGGCTTGATGCCCTGCGCGACGAAGGCGGCGGCAACCGACGGCGGGATTGGCGATCCGGCCATGTAGAACGCCGACACGTTGCCCAGCCGTTTGAACCCGCGCGCCTTCTGCTGCGGCCAGCACGTCCATGGCGTGGGTCGGCACGCCCATCACATAAGTCGCGCCGCTCTCCACGATCCAGTCGAGTGCGCTCTTGCCCGCGGGCGGATCGTTGGTGACGAAGCGGCAGCCGGCCAGCAGCCATTGCGCCACGCCCACCCAGGCGATGTGGTGCGACAGCGGCGACAGGCTGAGCAGCACCGTGTCGGGTCCGTGGTGCCAGTCGCGCACCATGTCGCGCGCATTGGCGAGCAGCGTGTTGCTGGAATGCATGACGCATTTCGGCTTGCCGGTGGTGCCCGAGGTGAAGGCGAGATAGACGACGGCGTCGGCATCGGCGCAGGGCGGCGCCTCGTCGCGTGCCGCGTCGGGAAACTGCTCCGGCGTGTAGACCGCTTTCAGCGAGGCAATGCGCGCCAGGGCCGAATCGAGATCGACGCGCGCGCGGTCGGCACCCCAGCCTGGCTCGGTGACGAGCGCGCTGGCGCTCAGCTGCTCGAGCAATTTGCCGATGTCCGCGCAGGTGAAGGTGCGGTGCAGCGAGGGATTGCAGGCAAAGCCCTCGCGCGCGCAGGCCAGGAACGCGATCACCGCTTCCGCACGGTTCGACATCCACAGCGAGACGCGGTCGCCGCCGGCGAGCCCGCGCGTGCGCAGATCGGCGGCCAAGGCATCGACCGCCGCGCGCAGCTCGCTCCAGTTAAGCGCGCGCCGCCCGTCCTTCAGCGCGATCGCGGTCGGCCGCGCGTCGGCGTGCCGCGCCATCAGCCCATAGAACGTCTCCGGATGCCACAGGCCTTCGTCATAATAGCGCTTGGCCTGCGCCGGATGATGAAGGGTCAGAAACGGCCGCAACGCTCACCTGCCGCATTTGGAGGGATCGGGCTTCGAAGCGCGGCCTTGCGCGTCAAGGATGGTTTCGAACACCGGCCGTCTCCACAAACCGCTCCTGAACGGGCAAGTTTGTCATTGGCATTCCGCAATGGCAAATGCCTATTCTCGCTGGTTCAACGCGGGGAGAAGGACATGGCCGGAGAGGTAGGGTTGGTCGGGATCGGCTTGATGGGCACGGCGCTGTCGCGCCGCCTGATCGATGCCGGATACACGGTGATCGGCTTCGATGTCGATGCCGGCAAGCGCGCCGAATTCAAGAAGATGGGCGGCGAGCCGGTGGAGTTGGTCGCCGAGGTGGCGCGCCGCTGCCAGCATATCCTGATCGCCGTCATGACCACGGCGCAGGTCGAAGAAGTGGTGGAAGGCGAGGGCGGCTTGATCGCGGCCGGCGACGCCAAGCGCAAGCCCATCGCCATGGGCACCTCGACCTGCGAGCCCGACCGCATCGAGGCGCTCGCCGCCCGTGCCGCCGCGCGCGGCTTGACCTTCCTCGACACGCCGGTGTCCGGCACCAGCTGGCAGGTGTTGCGCGGCGACGGCTACGGCCTGCTGGCGGGCGACAAGGCGGCGCTTGAGACGGTCGATGCCATTCTCGGCGTCGTCTATCCGCGCCGGCAATTCATCGGGCCGGCCGGCGACGCCACCAAGACCAAGCTCGCGATCAACCACATCCTCGGGCTCAATCGCCTGGCGCTCGCCGAGGGCCTCGCCTTCGCCGGGCGGCTCGGCCTCGACCTCGCGTCATTCCTCGATGTGGCGAAGAAGTCGGCGGCCTATTCGCAGATCATGGACGTGAAAGGCGACATGATGGTCAAAGGCGACTTCTCGCCGATGAGCACGGTGTCGCAGCATCTCAAAGACGTGCGCATCACGCTTGAGGAAGCGCGTAAGCGCGGCCAGGCGCTGCCGCTCATGTCGACGCTGGCCGAGGTGATGGAAGCCTGCGAGCGTCATGGCGACGGCGCGCGCGACAACGCCATCGCCATCGAGGAAATCCGCCGCCGCAAGGCGTGACCCATTTGACGGCTCGCGGCACTCCACTAAGCTGGCGCCTCGCTACGCCCAGCGCCGGAATAGTCCTGCCTTGAATTTCTCTGGGGAAATTATCGTTGCCGCGCCGCGCGAGGCGGTGTTCGGTGCATTGTGCAATGCACCTTTCTTTGCCTCCTGCATTGACGGTGTTCACGATCTGAAAGAAATCGACGCCACGCACTACGACGCCGTGCTGGAAACGCGCATCGCCTACATGCGCTTCAAGTTCAAGGTCGGCGTCGAGATGAGCAAGGCGGTGCCGCCGGAGCAGATCGAGGCCAAGGTCGAGGGCACGCCGCTTGGCATGGTGGGGCGGCTGACCGCGACCGCGACTACCACGCTCAGCGAGGCCGGTGGTGGAACCGTCATTCGCTATTCGGTCGAGGCGACGCTGACCGGGAAACTCGGTAGCATGGGCCAGCCCGTGCTCAAGGCCAAGGCGAAGGTAATGGAGAAGCACTTCAGCGAGAAACTCGCCGCCGCCTTCGCCAGCGGGGCCGCGCCATGACACCATTCGAACTGGTCGAGCCCGCTTCGCTGAAGGAGGCGATCGCGTCGATCGATCCCGACGACCCGGACGTGCGGCCGATCGCCGGCGGCACCGCGCTGATGCTGATGATGAAGGCCGGCGTGTTCCGGCCGCGCCGGCTGGTCTCCTTGCGCAAATTGGGCGACGGCTTCACGCGCATTGCAGCGGCGCCGTCGGGCGAGCTCACCATCGGCGCGATGACGCCGCTGTCGGCGCTCGAACATTCGCCCGAGGTCGCGCGCCATGCGCCGGTGATCGTGCGCACGATGAGGCGGCTGTCGAATGTACGCGTGCGCAATGTCGCGACCGTCGGCGGCGCGCTGGCGCATGGCGATCCGCACATGGATTTGCCGCCGGTGCTGATCGCGCTCGGCGCTTCGGTATCCGTTGCCGGCCCGAAAGGCGAGCGCACGCTGGCGGTCGAGGACCTGCTCACCGGTTTTTACGAAACCGCGCTCGACAAGAACGAGCTGATCACCGCCAGTTCGCATCCCCTCGCAAGGCGAAAAGCGCTCGGTCTATTGCAAGGTCACCGCCGGCTCGGCCGACGACTGGCCGGCGCTGGGCGTTGCGGTTTCGCTGGCCGTCGACGGCGCGCGGGTCACATCCGTGCGCATCGTGGTGAGCGCGGCAACGACCAAGGCCAGCGCGCTTGACAGCGGCGGAACGGGTTCTGGTCGGATCGGCCGCCGACGATGCCACGCTCAAGAAGATCAGCGACGCTGCGGTTGACGAAGCCGACATCCTCGCCGACCTGCGCGGCTCGGCTTCCTATAAGCGCGAATTGCTGCGCGTCTATGCCGCGCGCGCGGTGCGCGCCGCCATGAGTGGAGCGGCGTGATGGCAACGACTGCCACCGGCGGGCAAGTCGGCCGCTCGCTGCCCCGCATCGAAGCGCGCGAAAAGGTCACCGGCCGCGCCGAATACACCCATCTGATGCAGCTGCCTGGCATGCTGCATGCCAAGATTTTCCGCAGCACCGTCGCACACGGCCGCATCAAGTCGATCGACACGGCAACCGCCCGCAAAGTTCCCGGCGTCTATGCGGTCTACACCAGCGACGACGTGTCGAAGGTGATCGCCGATCCGTATTACGGCCCGGCCTTCCACGACCAGCCGATCCTCGCCGTCGGCAAAGTGCATTATATCGGCGAGCCGGTGGCGGTGGTGCTGGCGAGCGATCCGCATGTCGCCGAACAGGCGATGCAGGAGATCGTCGCCGACTACGAGGAATTGCCGGCGGTGTTCGACGAGATCGAGGCGGCGGACAGCAAGACCCTGGTGCATGAGGAGCTCAAGCCCGCCGGCACGTTCGCCGACCTCAAGCATCTGAAAGGTCGCAAAGGCACCAATGTCGCGCTCGATTTCCGCCTGCGCAGCGGCGACACCGAGAAGGCTTTCGCGGCGGCCGCCCATGTGTTCGAGCATACTTTCCGCACCCAGAAGGTGTTGCATCTGCCGCTCGAGCCGCACGTCTCGCTCGCCGACTACCGCGACGATGCCGTTACGATCTACACCGCCTCGCAGAGCCCGTCCTTCGTGCGCACCGAGATCGCGCGCCTGCTCGGCTGGCCGGAGAACCGCGTGCGGGTGAAGGTGCCGTATTTGGGCGGCGGTTACGGCGGCAAGCTCTACATCAAGCTGGAGGCGCTGGCGGTCGCGCTCTCCATGCTGGCGCGGCGGCCGGTCAAGGTCGCGCTCACGATGGACGAGCACTTCTATACGATCACCAAGCACCCGAGCACGTTCAGCATCAAGAGCGGCGTCGACAAAGACGGCCGCATTATTGCGCGCCAGTGCGACGTGTGGTGGAACGGCGGTGCCTATGCCGATATCGGACCGCGGGTGACGCAGAAGTCCGGCTTCACGGCCTCCGGTCCTTACGACATCGACAACATCGCGATCGATTCCTACGCGCTCTACACCAATTTGACGCCGGCCGGCGCGCTGCGTGGCTTCGGGGTGCCGCAATTGGTATGGGCCTATGAGAGCCACACCGACATGATTGCGCGTGCGCTTGATGTCGATCCGGTCGAGTTCCGCAAGAAAAACCTTCTGCGCGACGGCCGCCCGCAGGCGACCGGCACCATCCTGAAGGACGCCGCCACCGACAAGGTGCTCGACCGCATCGCCGAGCGCCTCAACTGGCAGGTGCCGTTCGACCGCGGCAGCGGCACCGTGCGACGCGGCCGCGGGCTGGCGCTCGGCTTTAAGGCGGTGATCTCGCCCACCACCTCGGTCGCCAACGTGATCGTCTCGGCCGACGGCAGTTGCACGCTTTATTGCGGCACCGTCGACATGGGGCAGGGCTCCGACACCGCCATGGCGCAGATGGTCGGCGAAGTGCTCAACATGCCGGCGGAAACCATCCGCGTGGTGCCGCGCGACACCGATGTGACGCCCTACGACATGGGTACGCTCGGCTCGCGCTCGCTGTTCCACATGGGGCACGCGGTGCGGCTGGCCGCCGAGGACGCGCGCGCCAAGCTCGCGCGGCTCGCGCGCGAGGTCGGCGAGCCGGAAGGCTCAAATGTCCCGATCGCCGATCTGTTCCGTAAGAAATACGGCATGCAGGCCGGCAACATCGTCGGCACTGGCACCTACAAGCCCGACTATGTGCCGCCCGACGCGCAAGGGCTTACGCCCAACGCGACGCCGTTCTGGATGGTGGCGGGCGCCGGCGTCGAGATCGAGGTCGATACCGAGACCGGCTATGTGCGCGTCACGCGCCTGATCAACGTCGCCGACGTCGGCAAGCCGATCAATCCCAAGATCGTCGAGACGCAATTGTCCGGCGGCTCGTTGATGCAGCTTGGCTTCTCGATGTTCGAGAAGATTCATCTCGACGGCGGCCAGGTCGTCAATGCCTCGCTCGCCGACTACAAGATCCCCGGCATCCACGATGTGCCGCCGGTGATGGAGAACGAGGTGGTCGACACCACCCAGAGCAACGGTCCGTTCGGCGCCAAGGGCGTTGGCGAGCTCGCCACTTTCGGCGTCTCGCCGGCGATCGCCAATGCCATCGACGACGCCATCGGCGTGCGGCTCACCGAATTGCCGCTCACCGCGGAAGCGGTATTGCGCGCGCTGCGCGCCAAAGACAACCGGCCGCTCGGGAAAGACTGATATGAGTTCCCGCACAATTCAATTCACCCTCAACGGCCGGCCGGTCACCGCCGAGGTGAAGCCGCATCACAACGCGGTCGAAATGCTGCAGACGCAATTCGGCTTGTTCGGCGCGCGCGAGAGCTGCGGCCAGGGTCTGTGCGGCTGCTGCACCGTGCTGGTCGACGGCAAGCCGGTATCCGGTTGCCTCACGCTGGCGGTCTTCCTCGACGGCGCCGAGGTCGTCACCGTCGAGCACCTGTCGGACGCCGGCCAACTCGATCCGGTGCAGGAGGCGTTCATTGCCTGCGGCGCCTTCCAGTGCGGCTATTGCACGCCCGGCTTCGTTCTGATGGCGAAGGCGTTGCTGCGCGAAAATCCCGATCCGGACGATGAGGCGATCAAAGATTATCTCGCCGGCAATCTGTGCCGCTGCGCGGCCTATCCGGAAATTGTGAGTGCGGTGAAGCTGGCCGCGCGCAACAGCAAGGCCGGTGCCACCTGATTCGGCAGCGTTTGTCATAATTTTGCATTTCTAATTGTTGACCTTGCTCAAGGGCAGCGAAACCGCGCGGGCCTAGTATGCGCGCCGCCCGCCCGCCAACCGAGCAAGTCCGCATGTCCATCCGCAATCTCGACAAGATGTTCCGCCCGCGCTCGATCGCCGTGATCGGCGCCTCGGCGCGCGAGAAATCGGTGGGCGCGGCGCTGATGACCAATCTCCTGCGCGGCGGCTTCGACGGCCCAATCCTGCCGGTCAATCCGAAAGCCGGCGCACTGCATGGCATCATGGCCTACCCGGATGTCGCCAGCCTGCCGCTGACGCCCGATCTCGCGGTCATCGCGACGCCGCCCGATACCATCGCGCCGCTTGTCGGCGAGCTCGCCGCGCGTGGCACCCGCGCCGCCGTCATCCTCACCGCCGGTTTTGCCGAGGGCGAGGCCAAGGTCGGCAAGGCGCGCGAGGCCGAATTGCTCGCCGCCGCGCGCCCGCATCTGTTGCGCGTGGTTGGACCCAACTGCCTCGGCATCGCGGTGCCCGGCATCGGGCTCGACGCCACCTTCGCGCCGGCCGGGCTGCTGCCCGGCAATATCGCCTTCCTCACCCAGTCCGGCGCCATGGCGACCACCGTGCTCGATTGGGCGCTGCCGCGCGGCATCGGCTTCTCGGCGATCGTGTCGATGGGCGACATGGCCGACGTCGATTTCGGCGATCTGCTCGATTACTTCGCGCTCGACGAGGCGACGCACGCCATCCTGATCTACGCCGAGGCGGTGACGCAGGCGCGCAAGTTCATGTCGGCCGCGCGCCGCGCCGCCCGCGTCAAACCGGTGATTGTGGTCAAAGGCGGTCGCGCGGAGGAGGGCGCGCGCGCCGCCACCTCGCACACCGGCGCGCTCGCCGGCGCTGACGTCGTCTATGACGCCGCCTTCCGGCGCGCCGGCATGTTGCGCGTCAACGAAGTCGAGGAGCTGTTCGACGCCGCCGCCACGCTCGCGCGCGTGACGCCGCGCCACGGCGACCGGCTCGCCATCGTCACCAATGGCGGCGGCGCCGGCGTGCTCGCCACCGACCGGCTGATCGAGGAGGGTGGGCATCTGGCGGCGCTCGAGCCCGCCACCATCGACAAGCTCAACGCCGTGCTGCCGCCGACCTGGAGCCACGCCAATCCGATCGACATCATCGGCGATGCCGACGCCGAACGCTACGCCAAGGCGCTTACTGCCGTCATGGACGACGACACGGTCGACGCGGCGGTGGTGCTCTATTGCCCGACCGCCGTGGCCTCGGCGGCCGATGCCGCCAAGGGGCTGATCAGCGTGCTCGCCGGTGGCGCACCTAAGAAAAATGTGTTCGCCTGTTGGATGGGCGACGCCAGCGTGGCCGACGGCCGCGCCCAATTGGTCGCCGCCAAAGTACCGGACTACGAAACGCCGGAGCGCGCGGTGCGCGCCTTCATGTACCTGGTGCGCTATCGGCAGAGCCAGGACCTGCTGCTGGAGACGCCGTCCTCGGTCACGCCCAGCCCGCAGGCCGATGTCGCGCGCGCGCGCGACACCATCAAGCAAGCGCTCGCCGACAAGCGCGAATGGCTCGACCCGGCCGAAGTTGCCTGTTTTCTTTCCTGTTACGGCATTCCCTTCGCGCGCACCGAGGCGGTGGCCGATGCCACGTCGGCCGCCGCCGCCGCCGCCCGCATCAAGGCGCCCGTGGCGCTGAAAATCCGCTCGCGCGACATCATCCACAAATCCGACGTCGGCGGTGTCGCCTTGAACCTGGCGACGCCCGGCGAAGTCGAGAGCGCCGCCCGTCAGATGAACGACAGGCTGGCGCGCGCCGTGCCTAAGGCGCGGCGCGAGGGCTTCATCGTGCAGGAGATGATCCACCGCGTCGGCGCCTACGAGTTGATCGCCGGCGTTTCGACCGACGCTACTTTCGGTCCGGTGATCCTGTTCGGCCAGGGCGGCACCGCGGTCGAGATCGTCGGCGACAAGTCGCTCGAATTGCCGCCGCTCAATACCGCGCTTGCCCGCGCGCAGATCGAGCGCACGCGCGTCGCCAAGCTGCTCAAAGGTTTCCGCGACCGCCCGGCCGCCGATATCGACGGCGTCGTCAATGTGTTGATGCAGTTGAGTTAGATCGTTTCCGATCACCCTGAGGTTCGCGAGATCGATCTCAACCCGCTGCTCTGCGATGCCGCCGGCGTGATCGCGGTCGATGCCCGCATCCGCGTGCATGCGGCGGCGGCCGACGGCAAATCGCGGCTCGCCATCCGGCCCTATCCGCAGAAGCTTGAAGGCGAGGTCCGCACCATTGACGGCCAAACCTATCGCTTGCGGCCGATCAAGCCGGAAGACGAGCCGGCGCTGCGCCGCTTTGCCGACGAGGTCGACACCGCCGATCTCTGGCATTCGTTCTTCTCGCCGCTGCGCGACCGCACCCATGAGACCGCGGCGCGGCTCAGCCAGATCGACTACGACCGCGAGATGACGCTGATCGCCTGGCAAAGCGAGCGGGTGGCGGGGATGGCGCGCGCGACCGCCGATCCCAATTTCGACGTGGCGGAATGTGCGGTCATCATCCGCGCCGATCTGCGCGCGAAAGGCCTGGCGCGGCAATTGCTGGAGGCGCTGCTGCGCGCCATTACCGAGCAGGGCGTGCGCCGTGCCGCCATGGTGTTCCCCGACGACCGCACCCGCATGCTGGCGATCGCTAGCGATCTTGGCTTTGCGACTAGTCCGTCGCCCGACGACGCTTCGGTCGTGCGCGCGGTCAAAACGTTGCGCCCGGATCGGGCGCGATAGAGACCGCCGGCTTAACCCGTTCCTCCCCGCTCGCTCGCGGGGACCAGGGCGATAAGAACTGACCGACTGGTCGGATTCCCGCTGCGGAAATGATGGGTGAGTTACGCCACCTGCCGCGTCGCGATCGCCACGCGGTGGCGCTGCACGCGATCCTCGTCGACGGTAATACCAAGCCCCGGGCGGTCGAGCACATCGACATGACCCTTCGCGGTCGGCACCGGGTGCGCGCTCACGTCTTCGGCGAGCGCCGTGTGGGTGAGCGTGAGCGCCCAGGCGATGTTGGGAATGACCGCCGCCACATGCAGCGCGGCGGCGCAGGCGACCTCGACTCGCCGGTCTTGCACGAGACATTGACGTTCATGCCGAGGCTGTCGCACAGCCGCGCGGCGTCCACCACCGCGCCGATGCCGCCGAGCTTGATCGCCTTCAGGCTGACGCCGCGCGCCGCCTTGTGCTCGTGATGCCGCCGGATGTCGTCGAGCGAATGGATGCCCTCGTCGGCGCCGATCGCGATATCGCCCGCGGCGGCCGCGACCTTGGCCATGCCGGCAAGATCGCTCGCTTCGATCGGCTGCTCGAAGAAATCGAGGCCCGAGCCCTTAACCGCGCGCACATAGTCGATCGCTTCCTCGGTGCTGAAGCCCTGATTGGCGTCGGACGAGATCACCAGGCCCGACCCCAGAATCTTGCAGATCGCGCGCGTGCGCTCGGCGTCCTTCGCCGGCGTATCGATGCCGACCTTGATCTTGTAGGCGGTGAAGCCGGCCGCCTTCTTTTTTGCGGCGTCTTTCAGGTCGCCCTCGAAATCGCCGCCGCCGACCACGGCGAGCAACGGCACGCGGCCACGCTTCTTCTCGCCGAGCAATGCATGCACCGGCTTGCCGGACGCCTGCCCGGCGAGATCGGAGAGCGCGATTTCGACCGCGGCCTTGGCGCCGTGGTTGCCGTACATGCGGCTGTCCATGGTGGCGAGCGCGCCGGCAATGTCGGCCGCCGGCCGCCCGCGCAGCGCCGGCTCGAGAAAATGCACGGCGGAGACGATGCTTTCCAGCGTCTCGCCGGTCATCAGTGGCGCCGAGGCGGCTTCGCCCCAGCCGACGAGGCCGGTGTCGGTCGCAATGCGCACCAGCACATTGTCGGCGCGGCGAATTTCTTCGCCCGCCATGACGACGGGCTTGAGCATCGGCAGGCTGACGGCGATCGGTTCGATCGATTTGATGTGCACGGTCAATTGCCCCGCATCGATGCCGCGTTTATATCAAAGTAAGCTATTGCGACCGTTGCGGCAACGGCGTTTGATGCGCCTCCCGCCGTTCGCGCAGACCGATGTTGAAAGAAGTGCCCGCTCCGCCATGACCGATACCCAAACGCGCGCCGCCACCTGGCACGAGACCGTGCTGGCGACGCTCAAAGCCAACAACGTCAAGCTTGTCGTCTACGTGCCCGACCGCGTGCTGACGCCGCTGATCAAGGCGCTGCACGAGGACGACTTCTTCACCACCTTCGCCTGCACGCGCGAGGAAGAGGCGCTCGGCATCGTCACCGGCGCCTGGATGGGCGGCATGCGCGGCGCTTTGCTGATGCAGACGAGCGGCTTCGCCACTCTTCCCAACGCGCTCGCTTCGCTGGTGGTGCCGGGCCAGATTCCGGCGCTGCTCTTCATCTCGGAGCGCGGCACGCTCGGCGAGTTCAATCTCGGCCAGGCCATGGTGTGCAAGACCATGCGGCCGGTGCTCGACGCGCTCGCGGTCGAGCATCACACCATCACGCGCATGGACGAACTCGGCTTTGTCGTCGACCGCTCGATCAAGCAGGCGGTGGCGACGCAGGCGCCGGTCGCGTTCATTCTTTCGCCGCTGTTGACCGGCGGCAAGGTTTTCGGAGCGTAACGCCATGACGTCAACGCAAGGCGGCGCCGCCCACAACGCCAAGGTGATGAACCGCTTCGAACTGACCAAGCGCGCGGTCGCGCATCTCAAGCGCGACGAAGCGGTGATCGGCGGCATTGGCAATTCCAATTTCGATCTGTGGGGCAGCGGTCAGCGGCCGCAGAATTATTACATGCTCGGCAGCATGGGGCTGACGATCCCGATCGCGCTCGGCGTTGCCATCGCGCAGCCGGACCGCCACGTGATCGCGCTGGAAGGCGACGGCTCGCTGCTGATGCAGCTCGGCTGTCTCGCCACCGTCGGCATGCTCAGGCCGAAGAACCTGACCATGCTGGTGTGGGACAACGGCATCTACCAGATCACCGGATCGCAGCCGACCGCCAGCAGCGCGGGCGCCGATCTGGTCGCCATCGCGCGCGGCGCCGGCATCGCCAACAGCGCCTGGGCGGACGACGAGGACGACTTCGACCGGCTGATGGCGGCGGCGCTCGCCGAGGGCGGGCCGAGCCTGATCGCCGCGCGCATCGACGACAAGCCGGGTGTCGCCGCCACCGACCGCGATCCGGTGCAGATCCGCGCGCGCTTCATGCACGGGCTGGGCGTGAAGCGGTAGAGGGCCACCAAGCCGGAACAGCGTTTCCGCCGTCATGCCCGGCCTTGTGCCGGGCGTCCACGTCTTTAGTGTTTCACGCTGGTAAGACGTGGATGGCCGGGACAAGCACGGCCATGACGAGTGAATTGTTAAACGCCACTCAATTCAATTACACTTCCTCCCAACAACAGCCACCCAAAGAAGTGGCAGGGGAGGACGCATGGTGACCATCGGTATGGTCGGGTTGGGCAAGATCGGGCTGCCGATCGCGCACAACCTGATCAAAAGCGGCTACCGCGTCGTCGGCTATCGCCGCTCGAGCCCGATGACCGAGTTCGAACAGATCGGCGGTATCCCGGCGCGCAGCCCCGACGACATCGGCCTGCAGGCCGATATCGTGTTCACCTGCCTGCCGACGGCGGAAGCGCTCGACGAGGTGGTGCAGGGCAAGAACGGCTTGGTGCACACCGCGCGGCCCGGGCAGATCGTGGTCGAGCTCGGCTCGCACCTGGTACCCGACAAGGAGCGCCAGGTCGCGCCGCTCGCCGCCAAAGGCGCGGCGTTTCTCGACGGCGAGGTCGGCGGCACGCCCGGCATGGTCTCAAACCGCAAAGCGGTGGTCTATCTCGCCGGCGATGCCGGTGCCGCCAAGAAGGCCGAGCAGGCGGTGCGCGGCTTCACCGACGTCTGCCATTACTTCGGGCCGTTCGGCGCCGCCAGCAAAGTCAAGCTCATCAACAATCTCCTGGTGACCGTGCACATGGCGGCCGCCGCCGAGGCGATGGCGCTCGGCCTGAAAGCCGGCGTCGACATCGATCTGATGATCAAGGCGGTGGCCGGCGGTAGCGGCGGCTCCACCCAGTTCGGCATCCGCGCGCCCTGGATGGCGCAGCGCCGCTTCCTGCCGGCGCAGGGCGACGCCATCGGTCTGTCGCATTACTTCGATCTGATCGGCGACTTCGCCGAGCGCGCCGGGGTCGCGACGCCGATGCTCGACCGCGCCGTCGAGCTTTACTGCCGCTGTATCGACATGGGCCTCGGCCACCATGACAACGCCGTGATGGTCGACGTCATCGGCTCGCTGCCGCGGGCCAAGCCAAAGGCCGGCACGAACAGCAAGAAGAAGAGAAAATCACCGTCCCGAAGACCGACATCGTCTGCGCGAATGCGCGCGCGAACAACGAAATCTGCAAGGAGGAACGCATGATCCGAGTCCGCAAGATCGCCCACGCCAGCTACGAGATGCCCGATCTCGGCAAGCAGGCCGAGTATTACACCGATATTCTGGGCCTCACGCTCGCCGCCAAGGAAAAGGACGCGGTGTTCCTCGCCAACACCGTCGATCATCACTCGGTGGTGCTGCGCAAGGGCGACACAGCGCAATGCACGCGCATTGGATTCCAGATCGGACCTAACGAGGATCTCAATGCGTTCGAGAAGCAGACTCAAAGCCAAGGCGTGAAGACGGCGCGCAAGAAAGACCCCGAGCCCTCGATCTCCGACATGCTCACATTCGAGGATCCGAAAGGTACGACCATCGAAGTGTTCAAGCGCGACGACTTTTCCCACCAGAAGTTCGCGGGCAAGGGCGTGGTGCCGCACAAACTCGGCCATGTCGCCTTTCATTGCGAGGACGTCAAGAAGGTCACGCAGTTCTATATCGACGTGCTGGGCTTCCGCGAATCCGATTGGATGGCGGATTTCTTCGTGTTCCTGCGCTGCGGGCCCGATCACCACACCATCAACCTCATGGGTACCGGCTCCAACCGCCATTTCCACACCGCCTTTGAAGTGCGCAATTGGGGTCAGCTTCAGGAGGCTTGCGATTTTCTCAGCCTCAACGGCTACAAGACGCTGTGGGGCCCCGGGCGCCACGGCATCGGCCACAATCTTTTCGCCTATCACCGCAGCCCGAACGGGCTGATCACCGAATTGTTTGCCGAGCTCGACCAGATGCAGGACGAGGAGCTCGGTTATTTCGCGCCGCGCCCCTGGCATCGCGACAATCCGCAGCGGCCGAAAGTGTGGGAGAAGGATCCGTCCGCCTCCAATCTCTGGGGCCCCGGTCCGCCGGAAGAGATGATGAAGTAATTGGGTACGTGTCCCGGGCGCAGCGCAGCACGAAGTGGTGCGCTGCAGACCCGGGACCTCGGTTTCTCGCTCTTGCGACCTTTAGAAAGCTGGGCCCCGGATCAGCGGCGCACCACTCCGCTACGCTGCGTGCTGCGCCGCATCCGGGGCATGTGGACCCTTATCCATAAAATAGCTTCGGCAGCCACAGCGCCAGCTGCGGAAACCAAAACATCATGATGATCAGCAGCAGCGGCGCGAACAGAAACGGCACGATGCCGCGGTAGATGCTGGTGATCTTGATGTCGGGCGCATGTGCCTGGATGACGAACAGGTTCAAGCCGACCGGCGGATGGATCAGCCCGACCTCGGCGACGATCACCACCATGACGCCGAACCAGACCGGGTCATAGCCGAACTGCATCACCAGCGGCAGGAACACCGGCACCGTGATCAGCATCATGCCGATGGCTTCCAGGAAGCAGCCGAACACGACGTAGGCGATGACGATCAGCGTCATCACCGCCGGCCCCGACAGGTTCGCCGCATGGGCCGCCTTGGCCAGCAGCGCCGGCAACTGGGTCTGCACCATGAAGAACGAGAACAGGTTGGCGCCGAAGATGATCACGAACAGCAGGCCGCAGGTGACGACCGTGTTCTCGATCGCGCGCAGAAGCATCGTCCAATTGAGACGCCCCCCGAGCGCCCCCAGCACCATGGCGCCGGAGGCGCCGACCGAAGCTGCTTCGGTCGGGGTGAAAATGCCGGCATAGATGCCGCCGATGGTCACGCCGAACAGCGCCAGGAATTGCCAGGGGTCTTTCATGGCGAGCAGGCGTGCGCGCAGCGTCACGCTATCGCCGGCGGGCGCGTAGTCTTTTCGCACGTGGACGACGATGACCACCACCAGCATGTAAAGCGCGGTCAGCACCACGCCGGGCAGCAGCCCGGCGGCGAACAGGCGCGGCACCGATTGCTCGGCGATCGCGGCGTAGATGACCAAGATGATCGACGGCGGAATGAGAATGCCGAGGCTGCCGCCGGCCGCGAGCGCGCCGGCCGCGAGCCCAGGGTCGTAACCGGCCTTGCGCATGTCGGGCAACGCGATGCGCGTCATGGTCGCCGCGGTCGCGAGCGAGGAACCGCACACCGCGCCGAAGCAGGCGGATGCCGCCAGCGCTCCCACCGCCAGCCCGCCGCGGATGCCGGCCAACGCGACGCGCGCCGCCTTGAACAGGTCCGACGACAGACCGGTGACCGAGGCGACCTCGCCCATCAGAATAAACAGCGGCAAGACCGACAGGTTATAGCCGGAGCCCACGTCGAACGGCACGGTGCCGGCCAGCGCGAAGGTCGGCGTCACCCCGGACATGATGGAATTGCCGATAAAGCCGACCAGCGTGAGCGCGATCCACACCGGCACCCGCAGCAGCAGCAAGGTAAAGAGCGCAAGAACGCCGAGGGCGCCGAGGGTCGAGGCCGCCATTAGACCGGCTCGTCGTTGCCGTGCGGATCGGCCGGTGCGATCAATCTACCGAGCGCGCACAGAATGGCGCCGGCCATGCCGAGAAGGGCGGCGGCCCACATGTACCAGATCGGTATCTGCAGCTCCATTTTGACTTCGCCGTAATTGAACGACTGCACGGCCGGCGTGATCATGGCGTAGGCGAAAAGGACGATTGCCACGACCGTCAGCAGGTCGGAAATGCGGATCAGCGCAGTGACGATGTAGCGATGCGCAAAGGAATCGATGAGGTCGATGACGATGTTGCGCCGCTGCAGGAAGGCCGTCGACATGCCATGGAATACGAAGATCACCATCATCGCCTCGACCAGCTCATAAGAGCCGCGGACGGGACTGTTGAACACGTAGCGCAGGAAGACGTCGGCGAGCGTCACGCCCATCATGACGATGAGCGCCACCGACGCCAGCCGAAGCTGCGCGACGCGCAGGCGCTCTAACAGCATATAGGCCGCATTGCGATCCATGGGTTCTCGTCGATGCCGGCTTCAAAACGTGTTCTTGGATTAGGCGCCGGCTCGGCGCCCAATTCAAGAAGCCGCGAGAATAGCGACTTGAGCAGGCCCCGCCCTCGGCCGGGCGGGATGAAAGCCTCCCCCTGTTTAGGGGGAGGCTAGAGCGGCGTCGATCTTACTTGGTGTAGGCGTCGAAGAATGCCTGCGCCGGCTTGCCCTGCTTTTCGAGCTTGGCGATGGCGTTCTTGATGATGGGCTTGGACAGCTCCTTCATCTTAGCCACTTCTTCCGGCTTCATGGTGACGATCTTCAGGCCCTTTTTGATAAACAGATTGCGCGCGAAGGCCTCGAAGTCCTGCCAATTTTTGCCGAATTCCATCGCGGCCTTGACGCCGGACTCCTTGTCGAGGATGGCGCGCAAGTCCGGCGGCAACGAATTGTACTTGGCCGGGTTCATCACCGTCGCGAAGGTGGCCGAGGCGAGCGGCGGTTCGATCGCGTAGGGCACGACCGCGGCGAGCTTGTAGGCGAAGCCCGCTTCATAGGGGAAGGTGGCGCCTTCCGCGATGCCCTTGGCCAGCGCGTCCTGCGACTCCGGAGGCGGGATCAGCATCGGGTTTGCGCCCATCGCCTCGAGCAACTGCTTGTTGGTGATCGAGGCGTAGCGGATCTTCTTGCCCTTGTAGTCGGCGATGGTTTGGATCGGATACTTCGACCACAGCACGATGGGGTTGGCCATGTTCATCCAAAGGATGTGCAGGCCCTTGTGCTCGGCGGCGAGGTATTTCGGCGCCAGCTCCGTCATGCGCTTGCCCATCAGCGCCAGGTCGAGGGGGCCGGACGGCCAGGTGAACGGCAGGTTGGCGAGCTCGGTCATCGGATAGCGGCCGGGCGTCACGCCATGCAGGCACCAGGCGATGTCGACGATGCCATTGCGCGCGGCGTCGAACTGCCGGTTCGGCGGGCCGACCAGTTGGCCGCTAGGATAGATCTCGAATTTGAGCCGGCCGCCCAATTCCTTGGTGACCCTCTCGGCCCACTTCACGATCCATTTGTGGAAGGCGTGCTGCGGCGGGACGAAATGCGACAGCTTGAGCGTGATGGTTTCGGCCCGCGCCGTTCCGGCGGCGAACACGATAGCAACAGCCAAGGCGCAGGCCTTGGCGAACTTGTTGAGCGGCATGGATGTCCTCCCTCTCGGTGCCGGCTTCTGCTGAGCCGTTGACTAGCGCCGATCTTAAACGGAGACCGGCGGCCATGTCACCCGCGCAAATTGGTTGGGACCCCAATTTTCGCTCAGCCGGCGACCATCTTGTTCACCAGCGTGCCGCAGCCGCCGATCTCGATGCGCACTTCGTCGCCGACTTTGAGGAACTCGCCGCGCGGCAGGCCGACGCCGGAAGGCGTGCCGGTGGCGATGACGTCGCCCGGCTGCAAGGTGATGTGGCGGGAGAGATAGGCGACCTGTTCGGCTACGTTGTGAACCAAGCGCCCGGTGTTGGAATTCTGCTTGAGCACGCCGTTGACCCAGAGCTTGATCGGCATGTCGGTGGGGTCGGGGATATAGGCAGCGGGCGTGAACCAAGGCCCCATCGGGGCGGCATCCTCGAAGCACTTCTGCCCGAACCAATCCATGCCGAAAGACGAGCCCTCGCGCTTCATCAAGTCGCGCGCGGAAAGATCGTTGACGATCAGATAGCCGGCGACTGCATCGAGCGCGCGTTCCTCGGAGATATTACGGGTCGGCCGCGCGATCACTGCACCGAGCTCCGCCTCCCAGTCGACCTGCTGGGAGAATGGTGGCAGCCGTGCCGGCGTGCCGGTGCCGATAATCGCGCCGGCCGTGCTCTTCAGGAAGAAGTAGGGGTCCTTAGCCTTGGTCATCGCCGGCGCTTTGCCGGTGACGCGCTTGGCGACCTCCGCCATCTCCTCCAGATGGTCCCAGTAATTGGCGCCGGCGCAGTAGAGCGCGCCGGGATAAAGGATCGGCGCCAGCAGTTTTGCCTGCGCCAAGGCCATGCCGTCGCTCGGCGTTAAATTGTGCGCGGCGGCGTGCAAACGTGGATGCACCTTGTCCCAATCGCGCAACAGGCCGAGCACCGAGGTGCTGTCGACGTCGAGGCCCGGCAATAGCGCCGTGGCCGGCACGATCCGCTCGCCGACCAGCACGCCCGCCTTGGGCGCACCATCCGCATAACTCACCAGCCGATACTCGGACGCCATGCGTTTCTCCCTATTTTGCTTTTGGTGCGGGCTTGCCGCTAATTCGGATAATTCAGCGGGGACCTTTGGATTCTGTCAGGATGCCGGCGATCATCGCCATGCGCACCAAATCGGACAGACTGTTGGCCGCCATCTTGGTCATCAGGTTGGCACGGTAGATTTCGACGGTGCGCGGGCTGATGCCGAGATTGAAGGCGATCACCTTGTTGGCCTTGCCGCCGACCAGGCCCTCGAGCACCTGCCGCTCGCGGTTCGACAGCGCGGCGAGCTTGTCGCGGATTTCATTGATTTCCGCATTGTGCTTGGCCGCCTCCTTCTCGCGATTGAGCGCCGAACGCACCGCGCTCAGCAGCAGCTCATCGTCGAACGGCTTTTCCAGGAAATCGAGCGCGCCCATCTTCATCGCGTCGACGGCCAAAGCGATATCGCCATGGCCGGTGATCACGATCACCGGAATGTCGGCTTTCATCTCGTTGAGACGGCGCAGCAGGTCGATGCCGCTCATTTCGGGCATACGCACATCGGTGATGATGCAACTGGCTTTTTCATCCCCCAATGACTTGAGAAACGCGGCGGCCGAATCGAACGTCCGCACCTGGATGCCCGCCGTGCGCAGCAGAAATTCCAGCGATTGACGAACCGCTTCGTCGTCGTCGATCACGCAAATCAACGGTTCAGGCTGCATCGTTCACATCCCCATCGTTCACCGCCGTCAGCGTGAAATAGAATGCGGTGCCGCCTTCCGGTCTGTTTTCCACCCATATCCGACCGCCATGCGCCTCCACAATGGTGCGCGAAATCGACAGCCCGACCCCCATGCCTTGCTGCTTGGTGGTGACGAAGGGCTGAAATAGCTGCTCGGCGATGTCGGGCGAGATGCCGCTGCCGGTATCCTCCACGCTGATCTTGACGTGACTGTCCTCCACCGGGGTGACGGCGATCAACAGATCGCGCTTGTCGGCGCCTTCCATGGCTTCCATCGCGTTGCGGATCAGGTTGAGCAGCACCTGCTGGATCTGCACCCTGTCGGCGAGCACCAGATCGACCGTCGGATCGAACTGGAAAGTGACGCGGATGCCCAGATCTTTGACCCCGACCAGCGCCAGCGCGCTCGCTTCCTCGACCAGCTTGGTGATGTTTTCCACCCGCCGCTCGCTCTCGCCGCGCGCCACGAAATCGCGCAGCCGGCGGATGATCTGTCCGGCGCGCACGGCCTGGTCGGCGGCCTTGTTCATGGCCTCGCGCATCATGGGCGAGCTTTCGTCGGTGCTTTTTTCGAGCAGCCGCCGCGTGCCCTGCAGATAATTGGCGATCGCAGACAGCGGCTGGTTGAGCTCGTGCGCAAGGGTGGACGCCATCTCGCCCATGGCGGTGAGGCGGGAGATGTGCACCAGCTCCGATTGAAGCTCCTGCAGCCGAGCCTCGGTCTTCTGCCGTTCGGTCAGATCGCGAATGAAGCCGGTGAAGTAGCGCTGCTCGCCGGATTTCATCTCGCCGACCGCAAGCTCGATCGGAAAAGTGGCACCGTCCTTGCGCTGGCCCACCACCACGCGGCCGATGCCGATGATGCGGCGCTCGCCGGTGGTGAGATAGCGCGTGAGGTAGCTGTCATGATTTTCGCTATACGGCGACGGCATCAGGGCTTTGACGTTCTGCCCAACGGCGTCGGCCGCCTTGTAGCCGAACAGACGCTCGGCGGCGCTGCTGAAATATTGCATGACGCCGTGCTCGTCGATGACGATCATCGCCTCCGGCACGGTGTCGAGGATCGATTGCAGGTGCGCTTCGCGCGCCAGCGCATCGCGCGTGCTTGACGCCGCGCGCTGCCGGTTCCGCTGCAGCATTTCGCCGCCGAAGGACACGCCGATGCCGATGATGGTGAAAGCGGTCGTATCGAGCACCAGCGCGGGCGAATAACCCGCCGGCCCGATCACGATGAAAAACACCAGGGCGGCGCTGAGTGCCGTCGCCAGCAGTCCGGGTCCCACCCCGCCGACCGCGGCGGCAATCAGGATTGCGGGCACGAAATAGAGGAAAACCGCGCGCTCGAGCAGAACCGGCGCCAGCAATTCACGCAGGGCGAAAGCCAGCGCGACGACCACCGCGGCGACCCCGTAGCGGACCAAAATGCCGGCTTGCCAAGCGGCAGAATCTCTTGAACTTACAATGGCTTCCGACATGGCTCCGGCTCAATTCGGGCCCCCCGAAACGCCTCCGGGATACCCCTTATGGAGATTATCTGAATTTCGGCCGCGCGGCTCCATGGCTATCGCTAACACCATCGAATTCACTGAGGACGCCCCCCATGCTCAGCCAGTCGATGACCCCCTCCATCCGGCCGACCGCCAGCCGCCATGCGCAGCCGGTACGTTCGCTGCCGCCTGTGCACGCCATCAAAGGCTCGATCGAGTTGATGGGCGCACCCATGCCGTTCAGCCGCAACGCCGAGATCTACGGTGAGAACGAGCCGGCGGAATATCTCTACAAGGTCGTCAGCGGCAGCGTGCGTACCTACAAGGTGCTCAACGACGGCCGCCGCCAAATCGGCGCCTTCTATCTGCCCGGCGACGTGTTCGGCCTCGAAATCGGTGACGAGCACACGTTCTCCGCCGAAGCGGTCGTCGACTCCAAGGTGCTGGTCATCAAGCGCAGCGCGCTGGTCACCTTGGCCGACCGCGACACCGACGTCGCCCGCCAGCTCTGGACCATGACGGCGAGCGAATTGCAGCGCGTGCAGGATCACATCCTGCTGCTGATCAAGACGGCGCAAGAGCGGGTGGCCGGCTTCCTTCTGGAGATGGCTTCACGCGGCCCCGCCGGCAACGAAATCGATCTGCCGATGTCGCGTCAGGACATTGCCGACTATCTCGGCCTCACCATTGAAACCGTGTCGCGCACGCTGACGCAGTTGGAAAATTCCGCGGCCATCGCCGTGCCGAGCTCCCGCCGCATCGTGCTGCGCAACCGCGCCGCGCTCAACCGTTTGAATGCGTAAGACAGAGTCTGGAAGGCTGAGAATTGTCGAAGTGTGTTCCTCCGTTTAAGCCGAACGTCGTTCTCCCCGATCTTATGTTCGGCACACTGCCCCGGCCTTCGGGCCGGGGCATTTTATTTGCGGCGGCGTCAAGACCACTTGGCGCGCACTTTAAGACCGGCGAGTGCGTCGGCGGCTTGGCGGATCACCAGATCATAGTCGAG
Organism: uncultured Alphaproteobacteria bacterium; assembly: GCA_963727555.1. Lineage (GTDB taxonomy): Bacteria > Pseudomonadota > Alphaproteobacteria > Rhizobiales > Xanthobacteraceae > Pseudolabrys. The sequence continues at coordinate 490,145 of CAVSGT010000003.1, forward strand.
CGCGGTGAACTTGCCGCCCCGGCGCAGGATGCGGCCGTCGACCATGACGGTATCGACATTGTTCGGCTGCGCGAGTTGCACCAGAGCGTCGTAGGGGTCGCCGATCGGCGACATGTTGTGGTCGGTGGTGCGGATCAGGATCAGGTCGGCGCGTTTGCCCGGCGTCAAGGAGCCGATCCTGTCATCCATGCCGAGGTCGCGGGCGCCGTCCATGGTGGCAAGCTGCACGACCCGGCGCATCGTAATGTTGAACTTCTTACCCATGCGGTGCTTGTTGATGGTGTAGAGGAAGCGCATGCTGTTGAAGAAATCGCAGTCGTAAGTCGTCGTGTGATCGACCGACAGGCTCAGCCGGACACCGGCCTGCAGTAATTCGGCGATCTGCATCTGGCCGGAACGACGCGCTTCACCCACCGGCGATGAGCTGTAGCGCACCCCGTGCTTGGCGAGCGCGGCGATGTCCTCGGCGCTGAGGCCGAGCGGATGCACCAGGATCAGGTCCGAACCGAGCAGCCCGGCGCCGTCGAGGGTCTTGATCGCGCCCTTGCCCGAGGTATGCAACGTGATCGGCAGTCCGAGATCGCGCGCCGTGCCCCATTCCTTTTTCACCATTGCGACATTGATGGCACCGCGCGTGCCGCCGAGACTGCCGTCTACGTTGCGCGAGCAGATGCCGAGGGTGAGCATGCCGTCCTTGCCGACCCATTGCTTCTTGGCGCGCGCCAGGTCGGCGAGGTCCATTGGCTTGTCGTTGGCAAGGCCGAGCGCGCAACCATAGGCGAAGCGGCCGCGGATGCCGACATCGTGCATGGCGCGCATTTCGGCGTCGGCATGCGCGGGGCTGCGCACATTATGCGCCCAGTTATGGGTGGTGGTGATGCCGGCGCTCAGCGCCTGTGAAACGCCGAGCCGCACGCTCTGGTAGCTGTCATCCGGTGCGTAATGAACCCCGCATTTGAACGTCACCGGGAAATAGGTCTTCTTGGGATCGTCCTGCCGCATCAAAGGACGTAGGAAGCTGGTCCAATGATGCCAATGAGTATCGACGAAACCGGGCATGCAGATCATGCCTTTGCCCTCGATGACCTGGGCGCCCGGCGCATTCACGCTCGCCGCCACCGCGACAATAGCGCCGTCGCGCACATGCACGTCGCCGCTCGGCAGGTCGCCGATCTTGTCATCCATCGACAGCACGTGGGCGCCGCGCACCACGAATTCGCCGCGTGTCGGCAGCGCGGCCGCCGCCTGCGGTCCCGGCGTAGCCGCTTGCGCCAGCGCGCGGCGCGGCAGCAGACCTGCGGCGCCCAGCGCCGTTGTTCCGGTCAAAATGGTGCGTCGACTGAATTCGTCCTTGCGCATGGTCTCCCCCTTTTTGTTTTCGCGCGGTGAGCGCGGCCGCAAACGCTAGCGCCGGGCAATTCGGGAAAGCAATTGCCACGCACGCACGCCCCCTATGCTGCCCACCGGGGATCGTCCTAGAATCCGCCAGTGGGCAAATTGCTGCGCTGCAAGCCGGGGATGCGCATGGCGAATTTTGACGGTGTTGTGATCGGCGCCGGCCACAATGGGCTGACGCTGGCTGCTTATCTGGCGCGCACGGGCTTGCGCGTCGCGGTGCTCGAACGCAACGGTCGCATCGGCGGCGGTTGCAGCACCGAAGAGCGTATGTTGCCCAGCTACCGGCTCAATCTGCATTCGAGTTTTTATATCGGGGCAAGATTCTGCCCGCTGATCGCCGATCTTGAGCTGCACCGTTTCGGCTTTTCCTTTATCGAGCCGCCGGTGCAGCAGGGCGCAGTATTCAAAGACGGCACCTGCGTCGTGATCCATCAGGACATCGACAAGACTTGTGCCTCGCTCGCCCGCTTCTCCAAGCAGGACGCCGAAAGCTTCCGCGAACTCTATAATACCTATTGCATCACTATGCGGCCCTTGCTGGTGTCGCTGCTTTACAACGCGCCGCTGCCGCGCGAGCAACTCGTTGACCGTTTGAGCGGGCCGATGGCGAAAGAATTGCTTTCGCACGCCCAGCACGACCTGTTCAGCGTCGTGCGCAAGTATTTTGTCGACGAGCGCATCCGCACGCTGTTCACGTCACTCATGCATGTCATCACCACCGAGAACGTGCCGGGCGCCGGGATTGTGTTTCCCGCGATCTTCTCCAATATCGCCAGCCTTGGCCTGCCGGTCGGAGGCTCGGTGTCGCTGGTCAATGCGCTTGCGCGCGTGGTGGAAGCTGGCGGCGGCGAGGTGATCACCGGCGCAGAGGTCAAAGAGATCGTCGTGAAGAGTGGCCGCGCCACCGGCGTCAAGCTCGCTGACGGACGCAACATCGAGGCCGGAAAATTCGTCGCCAGCGCCATCGACTTCCCGACCACGGTGCTGATGACCGGCGAGGAGCTGTTCCCGCCGCCGGTGCGCGACAAGGCCAGGGCTTGGCTATGGGGCAACCATAGTCTGGTCACGCTTCATCTCGCGTTGAAAAGCCCGCCGGCCTATCGCGCCGCCGCGTTCGATCCCGACATCGCTCGCGCCTACAACATGTTCTTCGGCATGAACAATATCGACGACGTGGCCAGCACATTCGCCGATTGCGCGGCCAAGAAGTTTCCGCGCGTCCTGCACGGCAACGGCGCCTGCAACAGTCAGTTCGATCCGACCTATGCGCCGGCCGGCCGGCATGTGGCGTTCTGGTGGCCGTTCGCGCCCTATGCGGTGGAAGGCAGTCCCGACAACTGGGAACGTCAGCGCGCCGACTATACTGCGCGTCTTTTGAATACCTGGCGTGAATATGCCGGCAATCTCGACGACGACAACGTGCTGGGCAGCTATCTGTTTACGCCGCGCGACATCGAGGCGCTCAACTGCAATATGCGCCAGGGCGCGGTGCGCATGGGCGCCTATATCCCGGACCAGCTTGGCATCAACCGCCCGCATGCGCTGATGCCCGGCGCGCGTACGCCGGTCGAGGGGCTCTACCTCTGCGGCTCATCCTCGGGCAACGGTGGCGGGGTCAACGGCGCGCCCGGCTATATCGCCGCCAATGCCATTGCCGACGATTTCGCCCTCAAGCGCGCGTGGACGCCGGTTCCGCCGCCGGAATGGGCGCAATAAAGCCTGTCCCATTGCTGTCCCGCGCGGGGCCCGGCGAAAAGGCCGCCGTTACAGTTGACCTGAATCAACGGCCGCGCCCGGTTTTCGTGGTGATATGGCGCTGCAATAAGAAGGGAGGCTGCCATGAAAGCCGAAGACGTGATGACCCGCGACGTGATCTCGATTGATCCGGGCGCGACCGTTTTGCAGGCTGCGCAGCTGATGCTCAAGCATCATATCAGTGGCCTGCCGGTGATCGACAAAGACGGCAATCTGGTGGGCATCGTCTCGGAAGGCGACTTCCTGCGCCGGCGTGAGACCAAGACCGAGCGCCGGCGCTCGCGCTGGCTCGAGTTCCTGATGGGCCCCGGCCGCATCGCGGCCGAATACAGCCATTCGCACGGCAGCAGAGTCGCCGAAGTGATGACCACCCCGGCCCTGAGCGTCGAGGAGTACACCTCGCTCGAAGAAATCGTCGAGTTGATGGAGCGCCGTCGCGTCAAGCGGGTGCCGGTGTTGTGCGGCGGCCAGGTCGTCGGCATCGTCACGCGGTCCAACCTGATGCATGCCATGGTCAGCATGGCGCGCGAGGTGCGGCCCGCCGCCAAGGACGACACCGCCATCCGTGAGCAGCTGCTGGCGGAAATCCAGAAAGAGGAATGGGCGCCGGCCGCGACCATGAACGTGGTGGTACGCGACGGCTTCGTGGAACTGTGGGGCACGATCATCGACGAACGGCAACGGGACGCGTTGAAGGTCGCCGCCGAGAACATTCCGGGGGTGAAGGCGGTGAAAGACCACCTGGTCTGGATCGAGCCGACGTCGGGCCTCACCATCGAGCCGAAGGATGAGAAACTGGCGAGTTAGGACGCCGCCAAAGTGGCCCGGCGGCGACGCCCGGTGCGGGCGAAGGGTTGCATTGACTTAGCTCAAGGACGCGCAGGGCGAAACGTGCATAAAATTTCCGACGTTATGGAAGGATGGCGCCGAAGAAACTTGGAGGTTGGTTCGGCGCCATCGAGGCGAGCACTAACATAGGATAGGCGCGCTCACGGTGCCGAAACCGGCGCCGGCACAGGTCAAGAAGATCGACGTGCAAGCCGCCGCCTAGAAGTTTGTCGCCAATAAACAGGGGGTTTGGCGACAAGGGCGTGCCCCGCGTTCCTGAGCGCGGGGTGCGCCTTTTCTTTTCCAGCGCTGCGATCCGAGGTGGCTTTCGCCCGCATGCCGTGAAGGGGCGGCTGCAGGAGATCTCCCCAGCGGAACAGCGGCTTATTTGACCTGCATCAAGGATGCGATTGGCGCCCTGGCCGATACAGGTCGCACGGGCCTTTTTTCGGCTTTCAGCCCAGCAAGACAACGGGATAGCAGCATGGCGAACGCGCTCGCTCCTCAGAAAACCATGACCCTCGGCGAGGGAGGCTTGGCCTTGGTCTTCACGGCCTTGGCGTTCTTTTGCATCCTGATCGCGGCCAAGGCCTATACGCCGGCATACGCGTTTCATGCCTATCTTTTTACGGCCGCGAGCGTGGCCGCCGTCTTTGCCATCATCAACCGGTACTATGAGCGGCCGGCCGAGCGTCCGCCGCTGACGATCGACGGCAAGCCCAACTACAACATGGGCCCGGTCAAGTTCGCGACCGTCGCCGCCATGATCTGGGGCATCGCCGGCTTTACCGTCGGCCTCTACATCGCCTGCGAACTCGCCTTTCCGTTCATCAATTTCGATCTGCCCTGGATCACCTTCGGGCGGTTGCGGCCGCTGCACACCTCGGCGGTGATCTTCGCTTTCGGCGGCAACGTGCTGCTGGCGACCTCGTTCTACGTCGTGCAGCGCACCTCACGCGCGCGGCTCGCCGGGGATCTGGCGCCCTGGTTCGTCGTGCTCGGCTACAATTTCTTCATCGTCATCGCCGGTACCGGCTACCTGCTCGGCATCACCCAGTCGAAGGAATATGCCGAGCCGGAATGGTACGCCGATCTCTGGCTGACCGTGGTGTGGGTGACCTATTTCCTGGTCTATCTCGGCACCATCATGCGGCGGACCGAGCCGCACATCTATGTCGCCAACTGGTTCTATCTCGCCTTCATCCTCACCATTGCGGTGCTGCATCTCGGCAATAACGCGGCGCTTCCGGTATCGATGTTCTCGCCCAAGTCCTACATCGTCTGGTCGGGCGTGCAGGATGCCATGGTGCAATGGTGGTACGGCCACAACGCGGTCGGTTTCTTCCTGACCGCCGGCTTCCTCGCCATCATGTACTACTTCATACCGAAACGCGCCGAGCGGCCGGTCTATTCCTATCGGCTGTCGATCATCCACTTCTGGGCGCTGATTTTCCTCTACATCTGGGCCGGCCCGCATCATCTGCACTACACGGCGCTGCCGGACTGGGCGCAGACGCTCGGCATGACCTTCTCGATCATGCTGTGGATGCCGTCCTGGGGCGGCATGATCAACGGAATCATGACGCTGTCGGGCGCCTGGGACAAGCTGCGCACCGATCCGGTGCTGCGCATGATGGTGGTGTCGGTGGCGTTCTACGGCATGTCGACTTTCGAAGGGCCGATGATGTCGGTCAAGATCGTCAACTCGCTGTCGCACTACACCGACTGGACCATCGGCCACGTGCACTCCGGCGCGCTCGGCTGGGTCGCCTATATCTCGTTCGGCGCGGTCTATTGCCTGGTGCCCTGGCTGTGGAACCGGCGGCTGTACTCGCTCAAGCTCGTCAACTGGCACTTCTGGATCTCGACCATCGGCATCGTGCTCTACATCACCGCGATGTGGGTATCGGGCATCCTGCAGGGCCTGATGTGGCGCGCCTACACCAATCTCGGCTTCCTCGAATATTCCTTTGTCGAGACGGTCGAGGCCATGCATCCATTCTACGTCATCCGCGCAATCGGCGGCTTCCTGTTCCTGTGCGGCGCGCTGCTGATGGTGTGGAACCTCTGGAAGACCGTAACGGCGGAGGAATCCGCGGAAACCGCCGGCGCCATGCTGGCTCCGGCGGAATAGGCGGAGGCCACTATGTCGCTTTGGCAAAAACACGCGATCCTCGAGAAGAACTCGATCGTCTTGGTGATCGGCATCCTGATCGTCATCGCCATCGGCGGATTGGTCGAGATCGTGCCGCTGTTCTATCTCAAGAACACCATCGAGAAGGTCGACGGCATGCGGCCCTATACGCCGCTCGAGCTCGCCGGCCGCAACATCTATGTGCGCGAGGGCTGCTACCTCTGCCATTCGCAGATGATCCGCCCCTTGCGCGACGAGGTCGAGCGCTACGGCCATTACTCGCTCGCCGCCGAGAGCATGTACGACAAGCCGTTCCAGTGGGGCTCCAAGCGCACCGGTCCCGATCTTGCCCGCGTCGGCGGCAAGTATTCCGACGATTGGCATCGCGATCACTTGCGCGATCCGCGCTCGGTGGTGCCCGGCTCGGTGATGCCGGATTATTCGTGGCTTGAGCAGACCGAGCTCGACTACAAGCACATCGGCGACGATCTGAAGGTGCAGGCCGAGCTCGGCGTGCCTTACACGTCCGCGATGATCGCCGATGCGCAGAAGGACGTCGTGACGCAGGCGACCGCCGACAGTCCCGACGCCGCCGATCTCGCCAAGCGTTACCCGAAAGCGAGCGTGCGCGATTTCGACGGCAACCCCAAGCGCATCAGCGAGGCCGACGCCCTCATCGCCTATCTGCAGATGCTCGGCACGCTGGTCGACTTCAAGCTCTACGACGACAAAGCCAACATCAGGTGACATGCGATGGACCCGACCTACAAAGCCGTTGCCGAGTTCGCCCAGACCTGGGGGCTCATCTATTTCGTCGCCATTTTCCTGGCGGTGCTGATCTACGCGCTGTGGCCGTCGCGCAAGAAACAGTTCGATGACGCTGCGCGCATTCCGTTGCGGGAGGACTGAGCGGTGGCCGAAGAACACAAAGAAATCGACGAGCTGACAGGCACCGCGACCACCGGTCACGATTGGGACGGCATCCACGAGCTCAATACGCCGCTGCCGCGCTGGTGGCTGTGGACCTTCTACGCCACCATCATCTGGGCCTTGGCCTATTGGGTGGTCTACCCGGCTTGGCCGCTGATCTCGTCCGCCACGCAAGGCGTGATCGGCTGGCACGCCCGCAGCGCCGTGGTCGCCGACATCGCGCAGCTCAAGGCGCTGCGCGGGCCGATGATGGGCAAGCTCACCGACGCCTCGGTCGCCGAGATCGCATCCAACCCGCAACTCGCCGATTTTGCGCGCGCGCTCGGGCGCGTGGCGTTCGCCGACAATTGCGCGCCCTGTCACGGCGCCGGCGGCGGCGGCGCCAAAGGCTATCCCAATCTCAACGACGACGACTGGCTGTGGGGCGGCAAGCTTGCCGCCATCGAGCAAACCGTCCGGCACGGCGCCCGCTCGGGCGATCCGAACGACCACGAGGGCAGCATGCCGGCCTTCGGCCGCGACAATATGCTGAAGCCGGCGGAGATTTCGGCGGCCGCCGATTATGTGCGCTCGCTGGCTGGGCTGCCGACCGAAAAAGGCGCCGATCTCAATCTCGGCAAGAAGGTATTCGCCGACATTTGCGCGACCTGCCACGGGCCGGACGGCAAGGGCAACCGCGAACTGGGCGCACCCAACCTCACCGACAAGATCTGGCTCTACGGCCCCGACAAGGAAACCATCATGCAAGGCCTGCAGAACGGGCGCGGCGGCACCATGCCCGCGTGGCAGGGCCGGTTGAGCGAGCCGATCATCAAGGCGCTCGTTGTCTACGTCTACTCGTTCGGCGGCGGGGAGAAATGAAGACATCCGTTCGTCCCCGCGCGGGCGGGAATGAGCGGAGAATGGACGCAATATGAGTCAACTGGATGATCTCGTACGGGAATCGGAAGTGAAGGTCGCGTCGGCCGGCGCGCCATTGCTTGCGCCCGAACTCGACGACGACATCCCGCTCTATGCGCCGCGCCGCAAAATTTATCCGCAAAGCGTGCACGGCACCTTCCGCCGCATCAAATGGGCGGTGCTGCTGGTCACCCTCGGCGTCTACTACATCCTGCCCTTCGTGCGCTGGGATCGCGGACTGAACGCGCCGCATCAGGCGGTGCTGCTCGATCTGCCCAACCGACGTTTCTATTTCTTCTTCATCGAGATTTGGCCACAGGAGGTCTATTACTTTACCGGCCTGTTGATCCTGGCGTCGATTGTACTGTTCCTGATGAACGCGGTCGCCGGCCGGGTCTGGTGCGGCTACCTCTGCCCGCAAACGGCGTGGACCGATCTGTTCTTCGCCATCGAGCGGCTGGTCGAAGGCGACCGGCGCGAGCATATGTTGCGCGACCAGCGCAAATGGACCGTCGAGACTTACGCGCGCAAGGGCGTCAAGCATTTCCTCTGGCTGATGGTGGCGTGGTGGACCGGCGGCGCCTGGGTGCTCTACTTCGCCGATGCGCCGACGCTGGTGAAGGATCTCGCCACCTTCCAGGCGCCGTTCATCGCCTACGCCTTTATCGGCATCCTGACCTTCACCACCTATACGCTCGCCGGCCATATGCGCGAGCAGGTCTGTCTTTATATGTGTCCGTGGCCGCGCATTCAGGCCGCGCTCACCGACGAATACGCCCTCAACGTCACCTACCGCTATGACCGCGGCGAACCACGCTGCTCGGTGAAGAAGGCCGAGCAGTTGCGTAGCGCCGGCGAGCCGGCCGGCGATTGCGTCGATTGCCTGCAATGCGTGCACGTCTGCCCGACGGGCGTCGACATCCGCGGCGGCGCCGATCTCGGTTGCATCCAGTGCGGGCTGTGCATCGACGCCTGCGACAACGTGATGACGAAGCTCGGCCGTGCCACCGGGCTCATCGCTTACGACACCGACCTCAACATCAAGCAGCGGCTGGAAGGCAAGCCGTCCTTCTACAAGCTCGTGCGCATTCGCACGGTGCTTTATGCCGCGATTATCGCCGTAGTCGGCGGCATCATGCTCTACACGCTGGCGACCCGCGACAGCGAGGGCATCAACGTCATCCACGACCGCAACCCGATGTTCGTGCGCCTGTCGGACGGCGCGCTGCGCAACGGCTACACCATCCGCATCGTCAACAAGCAGCTTCGGCATCGCGACTTTATCGTCAGCGTTGCCGGCCTGCCTTCGACGCTGGTCGATTTCATCGGGCTGCCGCCGCGCGACGACGGCCGCCAGCTGGTCGACGTCGGCCCCGACCAGACGCGCGAGGTGCGCGTGGTGGTGACCGACTACAGCCGCACGCCGCCGGCGCCGTCCACCTCGATCTTGTTCAAGCTGATCGACGTCGACACCGGCGAGGTCGCCGAGATGCGCGACCATTTCTTCGGACCGTGAAGGGAGCACGACGATGAGCGCGTCTCGCCATGGCCCGCGCGAACTGACCGGACGCACGGTTCTGTTTTGGCTGGTCGGCTTTTTCGCCTTCGTCTTCGTGGTCAATGCGGTGATGGTGCGCGCCGCCATTTCGACCTTCGGCGGGCTGGAGACCCAGAGCTCCTACAAGGCCGGGCTGATGTTCGAGAGCGAAGTCGCCCGCGCCGAACGGCAGCAGGAACTGCATTGGCGGGTCGACGGCAGGCTCAGCCGCGACCGCAACGGCGAAGCGGTGCTCGACATCAGCGTGCGCGATGCGCGCGGCGTGCCGGTCGCCGGGCTCACCGCCGATGCGACGCTCGCCCATCCGGCCGACGAGCGGCTCGATCATGTGATTCACCTGGCCAAGATCGGCGCCGGCGCCTTCCGCGGCGAGGCGCAAGGCCATTCCGGCCAATGGGACCTGATCGTCGACTTTTATCGCGGCGACCGGCGGCTGTTCCGCTCGCGCAGCCGCGTGACGCTGAAATGAGGATTTATCCGTTCGTCCCCGCGCAAGCGGGGACCCAGGGCGGAAACGGATGCGCTTACCGCTGCCGCACTGAATTCCCGCTTGCGCGGGAATGAACGGAATATGCGGCGGCAAAACGAGAACTTGAAATGACCGAGGCGCTCGATCTCTCGCTCTATGCCAAGCAGGCCGGCGACGGCAGGCTCGGCATGGATCTGGCAGTCGAGGGCATTTCCTGCGGCGCCTGCATCGCGCGCATCGAGAGCGCCGTGAAGCGGCTGCCCGGCGTGACCGAGGCGCGGCTTAATTTCACCAACCGGCGTCTGCACGTGACCTGGGCGGACGGCGCCATCGCGCCGGCGCAGATCCTGCAGACGCTGGAAGACGCCGGCTATCACGGTTATCCGTTCGCGCCGCTGCGCGCCGAAGAGGAGGAGGCGGCCGAGGCGCGCCGCCTCACGCTCTGTCTCGCGGTTGCCGGCTTTGCGGCCATGAACGTCATGCTGCTGTCGGTGTCGGTATGGTCCGGCAACGCGAGCGACATCACGCCGGAGACGCGCGACTTCTTCCATTGGGCCTCGGCGCTGATCGCGCTGCCGGCGGCGGCCTATGCCGGCCGGCCGTTCTTCGCCAGTGCCTGGCGTGCCTTGCGCACGGCTGCGCTCAACATGGACGTGCCGATCTCGCTCGGCGTCATCCTGGCGCTCGCGATGTCGGTGGTGGAGACCGCCCGCCACGCCCAGGACGCCTATTACAACTCCGCGCTCATGCTGCTGTTCTTCCTGCTGGTCGGGCGCGCGCTCGAGCACGCCATGCGCCGCAAGACGCGGGCGGTCGCCGGCAATCTGGCGGCGTTGAAGTCGGAGACCGCGCGCCGCTTTGCCGGCGACGAATTGGTCAACGTGCCGGTGGCGGTGCTCAACGCGGGCGACCGGCTGCTGGTGCGGCCGGGCGAGCGCGTGCCGACCGACGGCGTGGTGATCGGCGGCGCCTCCGAGCTCGACGAAAGCCTGATCACCGGCGAGACCGCGCGGCGCAAGGTCAAGGCCGGCGCCGCCATCTATGCCGGCAGCATGAATTTCTCCGGCGCGCTCACCATGCGCGTGACGGCCGCTAGCAACGCTACGCTCCTGGACGAGATCGAGCGGCTATTGGAAAAGGCCGCCAGCGCGAAGTCGCGCACCATGCGGCTCGCCGACCGGGCCGCGCGCCTCTATGCGCCGGTGGTGCATGTAACCGCCGCGCTCACGTTTATCGGCTGGTGGCTGGCGGGCGCGGGTTTGCACGACGCCGTGGTGACCGCCATCGCCGTGCTGATCATCACCTGTCCGTGCTCGCTGGCGCTGGCGATTCCCGCCGTGCAAGTGGTGGCGTCCGGCGCGCTGTTCCGCGCCGGCGTGATCCTGAACGCCGGCGACGCCGTCGAGCGGCTGGCGGAAGCCGACACCGTCATCTTCGACAAGACCGGCACGCTGACGCTGCCGGAGCCGCACGTCGCCAATGCCGAGGCCATCGCGCCCGATCTGCTGGAGATCGCGGCGCGGCTGGCGCTGTCGAGCCGGCATCCGCTGGCCGTGGCGCTGGCGCGCGAAGCGACCGCGCGCGCGCCGTTCGACGGCGTGGTGGAAGTGCCGGGGCAGGGCGTCGGCGCCATGATCGACGGCACCGAGGCGCGGCTCGGCAGCGCGGCGTTCTGCGGGCTATCTCGGTCCCCACTCATTCCCGCGCAAGCGGGACATCCAGGGCCAGGACCGCAGGCCCTGGAGATGTGTCGCCCTGGGTTCCCGCTTGCGCGGGGACGAGCGGATCAATGAGCGAGACCGACGCTTCGCACATCTATTTCTCTTACGGCCGGCGCTCGGCGGTGATCGAGATCGGCCAGAAGCTGCGGCCGGATGCGGCGGAGGTCGTGAAAAAACTCGCCGCGCTCGGGCTCGACCTGCACATCCTGTCCGGCGACCGCAACGCATCGGTGCGCCCCATCGCCGAGGCGCTCGGCGTGCCGCAATGGCGCGGCGAATTGAAGCCGGCCGAGAAGATCGCCATCATCCATTGGCTCAAGACGCAGGGCCGTCGCATCCTGATGGTCGGCGACGGCCTTAACGACGCGCCCTCGCTCGCCGCCGCGCACGTCTCGCTGTCGCCGATCGGCGCCGCCGAACTGACGCAGGCGCAAGCCGACGCGGTGTTCCTCGGCGACAAGCTGGCGCCCGTGCTCGAAAGCATCGTCATCGCGCGCCGTGCGCGCGGCCTCATGAACGAGAATCTGTGGTTCGCGGCGATCTACAATGCCATCGCCGTGCCGGTGGCGATCGCCGGTGCGGTCACCCCGCTGATCGCGGCGCTGGCGATGTCCGGCTCCTCGCTCACGGTGACGCTCAATGCGCTGCGCGCGCATCGCGCAAAGGTGCGGCCATGAACGTGCTGGTCTATCTGGTGCCGATGGCGGTGGGGCTCGGGCTGATCGGCTTGTTAGCGTTCCTGTGGGCGCTGCGCAGCGGCCAGTACAGCGACGTCGACGGCGCCGCCCTGCGCGTGCTGTCGGATGACGATATCGAGAAATAAATTCTGCTGTCGTCCCCGCGGAGGCGGGGACCCAGTAGCCAACGCATTGCCGTATCATGGCCATCGGGGTTACTGGGTCCCGGCTCGCGCTCGCCATCGCTCGCTTGGCCGGGACGACGATCAGTCCCCGGCCGCCAGCACCACCGCGCAGGTCGTCACAATGTCGTCCACGCTGGCGCCGCGCGACAGATCGCTGATCGGCTTGGCGAAGCCTTGCAGGAACGGCCCGATTGCCTGCACGCCACCCAGCCACTGCGTCAGCTTGTAGGCGATGTTGCCCGAGTCGAGATCGGGGAAGATCAGCACATTGGCCTTTCCGGCGACGCCGCTCGGCTCTTTCAGCTTGTTCTGCGCGACCTCGGGAATGAGCGCCGCATCGGCCTGCAATTCGCCGTCGACGGCAAGCCCGGGCGCGCGCGCGCGCACCAGCCTTAAGGCTTCGCGCACTTTATCGACGCGCGCATGTTGTGCGCTGCCTTTGGTCGAGAACGACAGCAGCGCGACGCGCGGCGCTTCGCCGAGCAACGCCTGCGCGCTGCGCGCGGAAGCAATGGCGATATCGGCGAGCTCGGCCGCGCTCGGATCGGCGTTGACCGCGCAATCGGCAAAGACAAAGGCACGCGATGCCCTGCCCAAGAAAGTCCTTCGCCACCATCAGGAAATAGCTCGACGGCAGCGCGATGCCTGGCGCCAGGCCGACGGTCATCAATCCGGCCTCGATTACCCGCCGGGTCGGATTGGCGGCGCCTGCCACCATGGCGGCGGCGTCGCCCTGCCGCACCATCATGCCGCCGAAATAAAGCGGCTTCGCCACCAGCCGCGTCGCCATCGCCGGTGTCATGCCCGCGCGCGTCGCCGCGCAGGCCGCGCCATAGGCTTTGCAGCCGCGCATCGCTGCGCGGATCGACGATCTCGATCCCATCGCGTGAGACACCGGCGGCGGCCTTGGCGATAGCGTCGGCGTTTCCCAGCAAAATCGGCTGCGCGATCTTCTCTGCTTTGAGCCGCGCGGCGGCGGCGACGATGCGCGCGTCCTCGCCCTCGGGCAAAACGATTTTACCGGCGCGTTGGCGTGCGATATCAAATAGCCGATCAAGCAAGTCCATGCGTCTCACCGCGTGAGAAAGCGCGAAAGCGGACCGCGCAAGCCAAGAGGCCATCCATGACCGAAACAGCCGAAGCGATCAAGATTCAGCGCGGCCTCAAGGGCGTCTATTTCGATCGTTCGCCCTGCACGTTCATCGACGGCCGCGCCGGCGAGCTGCGCTATCGCGGCTATTCGATCCACGATCTCGCCGAACATTCGAGCTTCGAGGAAACCGCCTGGCTGCTGCTGCACGGCGAATTGCCGTCGTCGCAACAGCTTGCCGGCTTCGATGCCGAATTGAAAGCCGCGCGCCAATTGCCGGCGCCGGTCGTGGACATCATTCGCACGATCAAGCATGCGCATCCGATGGACGTGCTGCGCACCGCGGCGTCGGCGCTCGCCGCCTTCGATGCGGAAACGAGCGACAATTCGCGCGCAGCGACGCTGCGCAAGGCGACGCGGCTGACCGCGCAGGTGCCGATGATCGTCGCCGCGCATTCGCGCATCCGCGACGGGCGCGAGCCGCTGGCGCCGGATGCCTCGCTCGGCCAGGCCGCCAACCTGCTGTGGATGTTGCGCGGCGAAAAGCCGAGCGCCGATGCCACGCAATTGATCGACCGCGATCTTATTTTGCACGCCGAGCACGGCTCCAATGCGTCGTCGTTTGCCGCCCGCGTGGTGATCGGCACCGAGGCCAACTTGCATGCCGCGATCACCGCGGCCATCGCCGCGCTCTCCGGTCCGGCGCATGGCGGTGCCGCCGAGGACGTCATGAAGATGGCCGAGGAGATCGGCGAGCCGTCGCGTGCCGCCGACTACGTCAAGCAGATGCGCAAGGACGGCGTCGCGGTCACCGGCTTCGGCCACCGCGTCTATCGTGCCGAGGATCCGCGCGCGCGCCACATGCGCGCCGGCGTCGAGCGGCTGTCGAAGGAGATGGGCCAGCCGAAATGGTACGAGATTTTGCAGGCGGTGGTGGCGGCCATGGCGCCCTATGCGCGCCACGGCGTCAACGTCAACGTCGATTTCTATTCCGGCGTCGTCTATCACCTGCTTGGCGTCAAGCGCGATCTGTTCGTGCCGATTTTCGCCATCGGCCGCGTGCCCGGCTGGGCGGTGCAATGCCTCGAGCAACTCGACAACAACATCCTGATCCGCCCGCTCACGCTCTACAACGGACCGGAGTTGCGCGCCTATGTGCCGATCGGGCAGCGGTAACTGCCACTTTCATTGCAACGACTTACCACCGTCATGCCCGGCCTTGCGCCGGGCATCCACGTCTTGCCACGTGCGCAACACTAAAGACGTGGATGGCCGGGACAAGCCCGGCCATGACGCGGCAGCGATTGCCCAAGTTCGCCATCACAGTCTCAAACTGCGAGACGCGGCGGCTCGAATTTCCGTTGCGGCCCGCCGGGGCTCTGCTACCCTATTGAGAACAATTGTCTCATACAATGAGACTGTGTCGCCGTGGCGCTCGCCGTCGGCGGAGGGAACGTTTCAAGGGTGTCTCATGCGTAGCAATGTCGATCTCAAACTTCGCAATGCCGATCTTCGGCAGGCGCCGGCCGCTGCACGGCGCACGCCGACGGAGCTTGCCAACACCGTGCGCCCACCGCCGGCGCAGAGCCGCGAGCCCAAGCTCGGCGCCACCGCGCGCTCCTTCGCCATCCTCGAGCATGTCGCGCGCGCGCGCGCGCCGGTCGACGTGCTCGACATCATCAGCACGCTCAAGCTGCCGAAGGCGACGGCCTACCGGCTGGTCGACTGGTTCGTTACCCAGGGCTACATCTCGCGCGAGCCCTCGCGCAAACGCCTGATCGTGGGACCGCGGCTCACCACGCTCGCCTTCGGCGCGCTGTCGTCATCGATGCGCAACGACACGCCGCACATCGTGCTGCAGCGTCTGGTGCACACGGTCAACGAGACCTGCAATATCGGCACGTTGCTCAACGGCGAAGTCATCTATCTCGACCGCGTGGAGGCCGAGCATTGGCCGCTGCGCCTGCAATACACCAGCGGCTCGCGCGTGCCGCTGCATTGCAGCGCCATCGGCAAGCTGTTCCTGGCGCTGGCCGCGGCGCCGCGCCGCCGCCGCCTGCTGCAGAGCCTGGAGCTGCGCCGCTACACCAACCGCACCATCGTCGACGCCGCGCGGCTGGAGGCCGAGCTGCGGCAGATCCGCAAGGAGCAGGTCTCTTTCGACCGCGAGGAATATCTGGTCGGCGTGCTCTGCGCGGCGGTGCCGGTCATCGGCACCAACGGCGAGATGCTGGCCGCGCTCGCCATTCAGGCGCCGCAAGCGCGCATGAACGTCGAAACCGCGCGCGGCCATCTGCCGACGTTACGGCGCGCGGCGAGCGAGCTCGCCGAAATCTTCCAGGATCGAGTCTGAACTCACATCTCACCCATCAATTGTCTCAAGCGTAAACGGTAACCTTGATGACATCCGGCCAAACCGGAGATCAAAAAAGGACAAGTGCTATGAAAATGACGACCGAAGAAGCCTTTGTGAAAGTTTTGCAGATGCACGGCATCGAGCATGCCTTTGGCATCATTGGATCGGCCTTCATGCCGATCTCCGATCTGTTTCCGAAAGCCGGCATAACCTTCTGGGACGTGGCGCACGAGGGCAACGGCGCGCTGATCTGCGACGGCTACACGCGCTCGACCGGCAAGATGGCGATGGCCGTGGCGCAGAACGGCCCGGGCATCACCAATTTCGTCACCCCGATCAAGACCGCCTACTGGAACCATACGCCGATGCTGCTGATCACGCCGCAAGCGGCCAACAGGACGATCGGGCAGGGCGGCTTCCAGGAAGTCGAGCAGATGGCGCTGTTCCGCGACATGGTCTGTTACCAGGAAGAGGTGCGCGATCCTTCGCGCGTCGCCGAAGTGCTCAACCGCGTCATCACCAAGGCCAAGCGAATGGCGGCGCCGGCGCAGATCAACATCCCGCGCGATTTCTGGAATCAGGTCATCGACATCAATCTGCCGGCGATCATCGAATTCGAGCGGCCGGCGGGCGGTGCGAACGCCGTCGCCGATGCGGCCAAGTTGCTGTCGGAGGCAAAATTCCCGGTCATTCTGTCGGGCGCCGGCGTCGTGCTCGGCAACGCCATCGCTGAATGCGCTGCGCTCGCCGAAAAGCTCGATGCGCCGGTCTGCAACAACTATCAGCATAACGACAGCTTCCCCGGCAGCCATCCGCTGTCGGTGGGCCCGCTCGGTTACAACGGCTCGAAGGCGGCGATGGAACTGGTCGCCAAGGCCGACGTGGTGCTGGCGCTCGGCACCCGGCTCAATCCGTTCTCGACGCTGCCGGGCTACGGCCTCGATTACTGGCCGAACAACGCCAAGATCATCCAGGTCGATATCAATGCCGACCGCATCGGCCTGACCAAGCCGGTCGCCGTCGGCATTTGCGGCGACGCCAAGCTGGTCGCGCGGAATATCCTGGCGCAGCTGTCGCCGTCCGCCGGCAATGCCGGGCGCGAGGAGCGCAAGGCGCTGATCCACTCGACCAAGTCGCGCTGGCTGCAGACGCTGTCCAGCATGGATCACGAGGACGACGACGACGGCACCACCTGGAACGCCGACGCCCGCAAGCGCGAGCCCGACAAAATGTCGTCGCGGCAGGCCTGGCGCGCGATCCAGGCCGGGTTGCCGCGCGACGCGATCATCTCCAGCGACATCGGCAACAACTGCGCCATCGGCAACGCCTATCCGACCTTCGAGCAGGGCCGCAAATATCTGGCGCCCGGCCTGTTCGGGCCGTGCGGCTACGGCTTCCCCTCGATCATCGGCGCCAAGATCGGCAATCCGGATACGCCATGCGTCGGTTTTGCCGGCGACGGCGCCTTCGGCATTTCCATGAACGAGATGAGTTCGGTCGGGCGCGAGGAATGGCCCGGCATCACCATGGTGGTTTTCCGCAACTATCAGTGGGGCGCCGAAAAGCGCAATTCGATTCTCTGGTTCGACAACAATTTCGTCGGCACCGAGCTCAACCCGCAGCTCAGCTATGCCAAGGTGGCCGTGGCCTGCGGCCTCAAGGGCGTGCAGGTGAAAACGCCGGCGGAATTGACCGAGGCGCTGCGCCAATCCTGCGAAGACCAGAAGAAGCGGGTGACGACGTTCATCGAGGTGCTGCTGAACCAGGAACTCGGCGAACCGTTCCGCCGCGACGCCATGAAGAAGCCCACGGTCGTCGCCGGCATCCGCCGCGAGGACATGCGGCCGCAGAAAGTGGCTTGATGGATCTCGGAGTTCAAGACTCATGACCGTGGCCGTTAAAGCGCCGGCGGATGCCGATACCCAAGCGGTCGTCGACGATCTGGTGCGGCGCGCGCACGCGGCGATGGCGACTTTCGCCGAAGCCGATCAGGCGCGCGTCGACGAGGCGGTCACCGCGCTGGCCTGGTCGCTCTACAACCCGGCGCACGCCAAGGAGCTGGCGGCGCTCGCGGTCGCCGACACCAAGCTCGGCAACGTGCCCGACAAGATCGTCAAGAAGCAGCGCAAGACCTTCGGCACGCTGCGCGACCTGATGCGGGTCAAAACCGTCGGCATCATCGAAGAGGACAAGAAGCGCGGCATCGTCAAATACGCCAAGCCCGTGGGCGTGGTCTGCGCCATCACGCCGTCGACCAATCCCGGCGCCACGCCGGTGAACAAGGCGATGATGGCGATCAAGGGCCGCAACGCCATCGTCATCGCCGCCTCGCCGGCCGGGCTGAAGACGACGACCAAGACCGTCGACTACATGCGCGCCGAGCTGAAGAAGATCGGGCTGCCGGAGGATTTGGTGCAAATCCTGCCGCCGCCGGCCTCGAAAGACATGACGCAGGCGCTGATGCAAGCCGCCGACCTCGTGGTCGCCACCGGCTCGCAGGACAATGTGCGCCGTGCTTACAGTAGTGGCACCCCGGCGATCGGCGTCGGCACCGGCAACGTGCCGGTGATCGTCGACGAGACCGCCGATCTCGACGACGCGGCGCGCAAAATCTGCGCCTCCAAGATTTTCGACAATGCCACCTCCTGCTCCTCGGAAAATTCGGTGATCGCCGTCGATGCGGTCTATGAGCCGATGATGGCCGCGCTCGAGCGGGCCGGCGGCTATCGCGCCTCGGCGCTGGAGAAGGAGAAGATCCAGCGCGCGCTCTGGCCGGACGGCAAGCTCTCGCGCACGCTGATCGCGCGCGATGCCGATGTGCTGGCGCGCGGCTGCGGCTTGCCGGCGGCGGCGGAGAGCAAGAAGTTCGTCATGGTCGAGGAGGCCGGCGTCGGCCGCGATTTCCCGTTCTCCAGCGAGAAGCTGTCGCTGGTGCTGACCATTTATCGCGCCAAGGATTTCAACGAGGCCGTCGAGCGCGCCAACGCCATCCTGCGTCATCAGGGCCTCGGCCACTCGGTCGGGCTGCACACCAAGGATATGAGCCGCGGCCGGACGCTGGCCGAGCGCTCCGACGTGGTGCGCGTGCTGGTCAACCAGGCGCACACGTTCGGCAACGGCGGCGGTTTCGACAACGGGCTCAACTTCACGCTCAGCATGGGCTGCGGCACCTGGGGCGGCAACTCGATCACCGACAATCTCAACTACTTGAACTTCATCAACGTCACCCACCTCGTCACCACCATCCCCGAAGACAAGCCGAGCGAAGACGATTTGTTCGGCGCCTATTGGAAGAAGTACGGAAAGTAACTTCGGCTGTCGTCCCCGCGAAAGCGGGGACCCAGTACGCCGCAGCCTATCGAGAGTGCACGGCGTACTGGGTCCCGGGTCTCGCTCCGCTCGCCCGGGACGACAGCAGAGTGTTTAGCGATGGACTGAGCTGAATGGACTTCGAAGAGCACGCCGCCAAAGCGCTTGATCCTCGAAGCCCGCCGGCATTGCGGTGCCGCGCGGCGTGCTGTGCGTGAGCGCAGGCGAAGCGGGCAGAGCGGCGGCGGAGATCGGCGCCTGCGTGGTCAAGGCGCAGGTGCCGACCGGCAAACGCGGCAAGGCCGGCGGTATCAAGCTCGCCAACAACGCGGCCGAGGCCGAGCAAGTCGCCGGCCAAATCCTCGGCATGCGCATCGGCGATTACACGGTCGAGCGCGTGCTGGTCGAGGAACAGGCGAAAATCGCGCGCGAATTCTATGCCGCCGTGCTGCACGACGTTGCCGCGCGCAAGCCGCTGATCCTGTTCTCCACCGAAGGCGGCATGGACATCGAGGAGATCGCCGCCGAGAAGCCGCAGGCGATCCGCCGGCTGCTGGTCGACATCGACGGCGCGCCGACGCCGCAAGACATCGGCGACATGCTCGACGGGCTCGCGCTCGGCGCCGCCGAGCGGCAGGTCGCGCAGATTCTCGCGCAGCTCTATGCCGCCTGCCGGGCGCGCGACGCCGAACTGATCGAGATCAACCCGCTGGCGCTGCTGGCCGACGGTCGCGTGGTCGCGCTCGACTGCAAATTCGTGCTCGACGATGCTGCGATCTATCGCCAGTCCGACGTCGCCGCTGCCGGCAGCCCCGGCGTCATGACCGCGCTGGAGCAGCGCGGGGCCGAAGCCGGCCTCAAGCTGATCCAGCTCGACGGCAATGTCGGCGTGCTGGCGAACGGCGCCGGCCTCACCATGACCACCATGGACGTGATCCGCCATTTCGGCGGCAAGCCGGCGAATTTCCTGGAGATCGGCGGCGAGGCCTATACCAAGTCGGAGATCGCGCTCGATATCGTGTTGTCCAATCCGGGCGTCAAAAGCCTGGTGATCAATTTCTGCGGCGCCTTCGCCCGCACCGATGTGATGGCGGAAGGCGTGGTGCGCGCCTGGCACAAACTGCGGCCGAGCGTGCCGGTGTTCTTCTCCATCCACGGCACCGGCGAGGACGAGGCGGTCGCGCTGGTGCGCGCTGAGCTCGGCGTCGAGCCCTACGATCTCATGGAAGACGCCATCCAGGCGGCGGTCGAGGCGGCGCAATGATCGTCCGCAAAAAAGACCGCGTCGTCGTGCTTGGCATCACCGGCAAGCAGGGCATGTTCTGGACCGAGAAGATGCTGGCCTACGGCACCAACGTGGTCGCCGGCATCAATCCCAAGCGCGCCGGCGAGCGCTATCAAGGCGTGCCGATCTTCGCCACCACCGCCGACGCCGTGGCGGAAGTCGGCGGCGACGTGGCGGTGATGTTCATCCCGCCGCCGATGGCCAAGGACGCCGCCGTCTCGGCGATCGAGGCCGGCATCAAGCTGCTGGTGGTGCTGACCGAACACATCCCGGCGCAGGACGTGATGGCGATCCATGCCGCCGCCGGCAAGCACGGCGCCCGCGTGGTCGGTCCCAACACCGCCGGGCTGGTGACGCCGGGCGAATGTTTCGTCGGCATCATGCCGGCCTTCGTTCGAAGCGTGTTCGCGCCCGGCCGCGTCGGCGTGATCTCGCGCAGCGGCAGCCTCGGCACGCTTGTCTGCCTCAATCTCACGCGCGCGGGCTTGGGCCAATCGGCCTTCATCGGCATCGGCGGCGATCCCATGCTCGGCGCCACCACGCGCGACGCCTTGCAAGCGCTCCATGCCGATGCCGGCACCGACGCCGTCGTCATCGTCGGCGAGATCGGCGGCGCCATGGAAGAAGCGGCCGCCGATTACGCCAAAGCCATGCGCAAACCGGTCGTCGCCTTCATTGCCGGCGCCGCCTCGCCGCCGGGCAAGAAGATGGGGCACGCCGGCGCCATCGTCAGCGGCAGCGCCGGCAGCTACGCCGGCAAGCGCCGCGCGCTGGAAGCCGCCGGCGTTGTCGTCCTCGATACGCCTTCGCAAATCGCCGCGGCGGTGGCCGCGCGCCTCACAGGCGGGCCAACCGCCATGCCAGCCACCATGAGTAGCGCATGAATCTGAAAAGCTTGTCCTCGACTTGATCGGGGATGGGAACCGGTTTTCGGAAAAGTTCATGCGCCAACGAAAGTGAAGTAAGGAAGCACGCGTGTCAGCAGAAAATTCGCAAAGCCGGCAGACGGCGTTCGACAAAGCCATCGACTACGCGCCCGGCATCGCCGTCTCGGCCTTCGTCGCCGCCATCGGCTACATCGCCGCGCCCTATGTCGGCAAAGTGGTGCCGATCCCCAACATGGTGATCGCGCTCGTCGTCGGCATCGTGCTCAACCCCTATGCGGCGCGGGCGGCGACGCAACCCGGCATGGCGTTCTGCGTGCGCACGGTGCTGCGCTGGGCGGTGGCGCTGTTGGGCTTGCGCGTCGGACTCGGCGACATCGCGGCGCTCGGGCCGGCGACCGCCATCCTGATCATGGTCGCGATGCTGGCGACGTTGATGTCCGGCTTCATGTTCGCGCGCTGGAACGGGCGCGGGCCCGGCTTCGGCGCGTTGGTCGGCGTCGGCACCGCGGTGTGCGGCGCCTCGGCGACGCTCGCCTGCTCGACGGTGGTGCCCGATTACACCGGCAAGCAGCCCGACATCGCTTTTGTGGTGGTGGCGGTGAACGCGCTGGCGACGCTCGCCATTCTCATTTATCCGCCGCTCTGCATTTTGCTGCACTTCGATCCGCAGACCACCGGCGTGATGCTGGGCGGCACCATCCACGACGTCGCGCAGGTGGTGGGCGCCGGCTATTCGGTCTCGGTCGCGGTCGGCAACACCGCGGTGATCGTCAAGCTGTTCCGGGTGTTCCTGCTGTTGCCGGTGGTGCTCGGCGTCGGCTGGCATTTCACCCGCATGGGGCTCAAGCACGGCGAGGCGCGCGTGCCGGTGCCGGTGTTCGCGATCGTGTTCCTGATCCTGTGCGCGGTGAACAGCGCGGTGCCGTGGGCGCCGGCGCTGGTGCCGGCCTACACGCCGATCAAGGCTGTGCTGGTGGAAGCCTCGAGCTGGGGCCTGCTGCTGGCGATCGGCGCGCTCGGTCTTGGCACCTCGATCAAGGTCATCATGGGGCTCGGCTGGCGCCACATCGCCACCGTGGTCGGCTCGACCGCGGTGATCTTCGTCATCGTGACCGGCGGGCTGTTGTTGATGCAGTTGATTTAGGCCGCGCCGCACACGCTGTTCACCTCTCCCTATGGGAGAGGTTAAAAGTGCGCGCGGCCGGTCAGCTCTCCAGCGTCACCGTGTCGAAATCCGCCGGCAGCACGATCTCCAGCAATTCGCAGTCGTCGGAATAGCCGAGCACGGTGTGCTTGATCTTCGGCGGCTGGATCCAGCACGAGCCGGCATGGAAGGTGTGCGTGCCTTCGCCTTCGAATTCGGTCGTCATCCAGCCCTTGAGCACGTAGATCATCTGGAACTCGACGTCGTGGTAATGCGGTGTCGAGACTTCCTCCGGCCGGAACGGCGGCAGCATGCGGATGACATGCGCCTGCACCATGCCGCCGGTCGCCGGCGCGATGCCGAGATCGCGGTATTTGGCGTAGGAGCGCAGCCCCTGGTCGAAATCCTCTTCGCGATGGTGGCTGACGGTGAACTTGTGCTTCGGCCGCGGCTTAGCACGTGTCTTGGCGCGCGTCTTTGCTTTTACGGCGCGCCGCACGGTTGACTTGCGGCGGGTCGTCTTGCGACGCGGCTGGACTTTCTTGCGTGCCTTGGCCATTGAAGCCTCCCTTACTGCTTGCTTGCCCACGATTGGATCACGATGGCCGAAGCCATGGAAGAGCCCAAACCGCCGCCGGCCATTCGCATCTTCGTCGACGCCGATGCCTGTCCGGTGAAGACGGAGGTCTATCGCGTCGCCGAGCGCTATGGGCTGAAGGTCTTCATTGTCGCCAATTCGTTCATGAACGTGCCGCGCAGCGACATGATCGAACGCGTGATCGTGAGCGAAGGTCCCGATGTGGCCGATGACTGGATCGTCGAGCGCGTGACGGAAAACGACATCGTCATCACCGCCGATATTCCGCTGGCCGGCCGGTGTGTGCGCAAGGGCGCGACGGTGATCGGCCCGACCGGCAAGCCATTCACCGACGATTCGATCGGCATGGCACTGGCCACGCGCGACCTGCTCACAGATTTGCGCAGCGCCGGCGCCACCACGCGCGGGCCGCCGCCGCTCAGCCGCCAGGACATTTCACGCTTTCTGTCGGCGCTCGATCTGGCGGTGACGCGATTGAAGCGGAAGTAATTCTCAATCGTCATGGCCGGGCTTGTCCCGGCCATCCACGCCTTGCTTGCGGCGGTCGAAAAATAAGAAAGACGTGGATGCCCGGCACAAGGCCGGGCTTGACGGTGTCGTTCTCACTCCGCCGCCTCCGCCACGCCGCCATGCGCCTTCGACCAGCCGGCCGGATCGTCGATAAATTTTTCGACCTCGGCCAGCATCTTGCGCTCGAATTGTCCGCTCGCCTTGGCGACGGCAAGCACGTCGCGCCACGTGGTGAGCGCGTGCAGCGTGACGCCGAGGTCGCCGAAGATTTTCTTGGACGTCGGATAGATGTCGTAGAAGAACAGCACGAAGCAATGCTCGCAGACGCCGTCGGCCTCGCGCAGCGCCTTGATGAAATTCACCTTGCTCTTGCCGTCGGTGGCCAAGTCTTCCACCAGCAGCACGCGCTGGCCGGGCAGCAATTGCCCTTCGATCTGCGCGCCGCGGCCGAAGCCCTTCGGCTTCTTGCGCACATATTGCATCGGCAGATTGAGCCGGTCGGCGACCCAGGCGGCGAACGCAATGCCGGCGGTCTCGCCGCCCGCCACCGCCTCGATTGTCTCGCGCCCGATGTCGCGCGTGATGGTGTGGACCGCGAAATCCATCAGCGTCGAGCGCACGTCGGGGAACGACATCAGCCAGCGCGAGTCGTTATAGACCGGGCTCGCCCAGCCGGAGGTGAAGATGAAGGGCTTGTCCTCCATGAAACGGACGGCGCCGGTGTCGAGATACATGCGCGCCGTCAATTCGGCGATGGTTTTCTTGTCGAGGAAGCGGGTGTCCATGGGCTAACCGATAATCCAGCACGCGGGCGAAACCAAGCGGCGCGGCGGTGTTATCCTCGCTTGTCATGGCCGGGCTTGTCCCGGCCATCCTGCTTAGGGACGCAAAGGCATACCACGGCAATCGGGATCACCGGGACTCGGCGCCGGCGTGCCGGCCCGGTGACGACAATCTCAGGGCGCCTTCGGCCCGGTCTTGATGTACCAGTCGGCGATCTGCGCGCCGGTCCAGAACAGCACGTCGCGCTTCTTCCTGATCTTCTCGTAGATCTTGCGGAAATATTTCGTCCGGTGCGCCGCGCCCATGATGTAGGGGTGCACCGAAATCGCCATCACCCGCGCCGAGCCCTTGGCGTCCCTGTAGATCTGCTCGAACTGATCCATCGCCCGCTCGTAGAACTCGTTCGCCTTGTGATGCTGCACCAGGATCATGGCGACGTCGTTGCATTCCTGCGTGTAGGGCACGCCGAGGATCGGCTTGCCGCGCGTCTTCATCCACACCGGCTGATCGTCGAGCACCCAGTCGGCGATATAGTCGTAGCCTTCCTCGGCCAAAATATCGGGCGTCTCCCAGGTCTCGGTCAGGCCGGGCCCGAGCCAGCCGCGCGGCCGCTTGCCGCTCGCCTTCTCGATCGCCAGCGCGCAATTGCGGATGTCCTCGCGCTCGTTGGCGACCTTCTGCATGTTGCGCTGGGTGTGGCCGTGGCCGAGGAATTCCCAGTTGCGCTCGACGCAGGCCTTGACGATGTCGGGAAAGGCGAGCGCGGCGACGCCGTTGATGTTCATCACGCCGGGAATCTTGAACTCGTCGTAGACCTGCAGCAGCCGCCAGAAGCCGACGCGGTTGCCGTATTCGTGCCAGCACCAGTTCGGGATGTCGGGCATCGGCGAGCCGCCGGCCGGCGGCGGCAGCACCGTGCGCGGCATGGTCTGGGTCGGGTCCCATTCCTCGACATTGGTGATGGTCCACACCACCATGCGCGCGCCCTTCGGCAGCTTGAGCGGCTTGCGGTTGACGATTGCCGAATAATCGAGGCGGTCGTTCGGCAGCATGCCGACGGGCGGCTTGGGGAAGTTCATGGCGGCGGGTCCCGGAATTGGTCTTCGCGAAGCCGAAAGTCTTGCAGGTGCGCTGGGCCTTGTACAGGGCAGGGCGGCGGCCGACCGTAGGCCGGTGACCGCCGCTTCCGTCGTTGGGTTTGAAATCGCCGCTACGACCAGAACGCGTCCCAGGCATAGAGGTCGTAGAAGTGCTCGCGGCCGATGATGATCCGCCCGTTTTCGAGCTCGAAGACGATGCAGCAGAGAACATCGAGCTGCTCGCCGTTGCGCTCGGCGCTGTTGTGATGAACGGCGACCACGCGGCCGTCCTCGCTTTCGAGCACGTTCAGCAGATTGGCGCGGAACGTCCCGCCGGTCTCTTCGTCATAGCGGCCGAACTGAGTGAGGACCGCGTCGCGGCCCTTGCGGCTGCCGGCGACGGAGCCGCGCCCGGGCGTATGCCACGAGCTGTTCTTGTCGAACAGTTTCGTGAGCGTGGCGATGTCGGCCGTGTTGAAGGCTTCGTAGGCGCGCAAAACGATGGCGGCATTTTCGCCCGATTCCCTGCGGACAACTTTGATTGCCGATCCGTTGGCCATGACTGGCTCTCCTTTCAACCGGGCGGCCGGATCAAACATCCAGCCGCCCGTGCCGCTAACTACATCATCAACCCGCGGCGACCTTTCTGCCGCGTTCGACGTCTTGCGGAACCGTCGCCTCGTTTGGATCGATGGCGCCGAGGCTTTTGACGATCTCGAACTTCCCGTTCTTCGCCTGGGCGATGTACATGTTCATGCGAACGTGATGCTGGCCGGGCACCATTTCCGCCGAACCGCCCGGCCCCTCGGCGATCTTGGCGTGATCGAGCGCCGCGATGACATCCTCTTGGCGCAACGAGCCGGCTTCTTTCACCGCGGCTTCCCAGAGCTTCATTCCCCGGTACAGGCCCGAACAGGCGCTGCCGCCAGTGAATTGCTCTTGGCCGGGATATCGCGCGTTATAGCGATCGAGCAGCGTCTTGCTGAACGGATCGCTGACGTTCTGGTAGTAGTCGAGGCAGCCGTAGAGCCCCTCCACGTGCGCGGTCGGCAGCAGGCTCAGAAGGTTCTCATCGAAATAGGTGCAGATCAGTTGCCCGCCGCGCTTCTGGAAGCCGGCGTCGTGGAGTTGCTGAAAGAACGGCACCACGCCGGGCGGAACGATCGTGTTGAACACCACGTCTGCACCGCTCGCCATGATTTTCTTGACCGTCTCGCCATATTCCAGGTGATCGAGCGGATAGTACTCTTCGCCGACGATTGTGCCGCCATTAGCGGTGACAAGCTGGCGCACCACCTTGTTCATCACGTGCGGCCAGATGTAGTCGGCCGACGGCAGGTAGAATTTCTTCGCGCCGGTTTTCTGCATCAGCCAGGGAATCAGCGGATCGAGCTGCTGCGCCGGCACCGGGCCGGTGCAGAAAATGAGCGGGTCGCATTCCTGCCCCTCGTACTGCTCGGGGTAGATGTAGAGCCTGCGGCCCTTGACGACGGCGGGTCCCTTGATCGCCTGCCGCGTCGAGCTGTAGATACCGCCGAAGATCACATCCACCTTGTCCTGCTCGACGAGCTTGGTCGCCTTGGCGGCGGCGACGCTGTCGGTCGTTGCCCCGTCCTCGAGAATGAGATCGATCTGCCGCCCCAGCAGGCCGCCGTTGGCGTTGATGTCGTCGATCGCCATCTTTGCGACCTTGGCGTTGGCGCCGCCCATGAACGACAATGCGCCGGTTTGCTCCGCGATGACTCCGACCTTGATGGGTGATTCCCTCATGGCTTTTGCTCCTGTCACGTGCGGCGCCACCACGGCCCGCTCACAATGGCAAGGTGCCCGCCACGCCAGGACCGCACATGGGGCGAATTCCCTATGCCGCCGAATTTACCTGCTGAGACACCGGTCGAGGGCGTGGAAAGCCGCCCCAGCCCGCCGAGCCGCACACGGGGCGGACTCCCTAAAGCGCTGATATTCCTAGTGAACCAGTCCGCGCTCGAGGGCATAGAGGGCGGCGCCGGCCCGGGTGGAAACGCCGATCTTGGAATAAAGGCTCTGGATGTGGTTGTCGGCAGTCTTGGGTGCGATGTCGAGCTGGCGGGCCGCCTCCTTCGCGGTATTTCCGGCCGCGATCAGCCGCAGCACCTCGATCTCGCGCGGCGTCAGACCGGCCAGACGCTCGGTCACGTCGCGGCGGGCGGGTTGGCCGGCGACGGCGAGCACCGCTTCCACGGCGTCGGGGCAGAGCTTTCCGTCCCTGACCGCGCTGCGCAGCTTTGCGGCCGCGGCCGTATCGCTCAACGCTTCGCGGTGGGGCCGCGCTTCCCGGGCGGTCTGGAAGGCTTCGGCGGCGGCGAGGATGCGGGCGGCGGGCGAAAGGTCGGGGGCCTTGGCGTAGCGGTGATAGCCGGTGCCATCGAGACGCTCGTGATGGCGCAGCACCAACGCCGCGACCGACTTGCCTTCGCCGTCCAGTGACGCCAGCGCGCGCTCGCCATGATAGGGATGCAGCCGCGCCGCATCGGTCTCGCGCTGTGTCAAGGCGCCGGCCCTCATCCAGGTCGAGACCGGCACCGCCAACTCGCCGATGTCATGCGTGCATGCCGCCCAGCGGATGGCGCGAATGTCGGACGCTGGCAAGCCCATGTGTTTGCCGGCCGCTTCGGCCAACGACGCAACGGCACGCGAATGGCCGAACGTGAACGGCATCCGCATGTCGATCATGTCGGCGATCGCGAGGTAGGCTTCGTCGCAGCCTTCCTCGTCGAGCACCGCGTGCGGATGCGGTTCGAGCGCCAGGATGGTCTCGCGGTCGACGGGCTCGTCGAGTCCCTCGATCAGACGCGCGGCATGGGCGAGGAAGAGATCGGCCAGCTCCGCCTCGTAGCCGCCGCCGCGGCGCTTGGCGATCATCTCGGTCATGGTCTCGAGGCCGTGCGCCTCGTTCAGAACAACGGCATCCTGCGCCAACGTCACCATGCGCACAGGCAGCGTCACGGCGTCGCCTTTCAGGCCGCGCGGCAGCCCGTGTCCGTCCCAGCGCTCGTAAAGCTGGCTGAGATTCTTGCGGACCTCTTCCGGAAGCCCGATGCGCTCCGCGATCCGCTGCGCCACCTCGCAGTGGCCGGCCAGAATGGGAACGCTCACCTGCAAAGCGTCGGCAAGGCCCTTCTGGATGGCGTCGGCCAGTTCGGCGGGCGGC
Source organism: uncultured Alphaproteobacteria bacterium (assembly GCA_963727555.1). Classification (GTDB taxonomy): domain Bacteria; phylum Pseudomonadota; class Alphaproteobacteria; order Rhizobiales; family Xanthobacteraceae; genus Pseudolabrys. Next base: position 518,931 of record CAVSGT010000003.1, read on the forward strand.
GCGTCGGCGAACAGGCGCGTGAAGGCGCGCACGAAGGTGTCGACGATTTCCGAATGGCTGCCCATGTCGATGCGGGCGAGATCCTGGCGCAGCGCGATCTCATCGCCAAATGCGGCCGACAGTAAATGGGTGTCGGCGTTGCATCCAATGTAGCGCAGCAAGGCCTGATGATAGACTTGGCGGCGCATGTCGACGTCGAGACCCATCACTTCGGCGAGCCGCATCGCCAGCACGCAGGACCGCAGCGCGAAATCGCGCGACTGGCCGGTGGCCAGGTCGGTCGCATAGGCGAGCGCCATGAGAAAGTCGGCGCGTCGAACTGCCGGTGCCGCCATTTGGTTCGTCCCCCATGAAAGCGGATGAGTGTATGCCAAATGCGGGCTTGCGCGAAAGCAATATTGAATCGCGCCGATATTGCGAACGCCAATAGGCCGTGCCAGCTTGGCGATGCGCACTCCCAAGCAAACGCGTTCAGCAATTGACGTGATTTATTGCGATGAAATCCGTCCAGGCGATATGCCGCTTTGTTTCGAACGCTTGGCTTGTTGCCGCGCCCCTCGTCATCGTGTTCTTGTTCATTGCCGTCCTGATCGTCTTCGCAATTGTCAGCGTCATCGTTGAACGCGTATTCGGTCCCGAGGCGGCCAAAGGCTTCTCGGCATTTTGGTTGGACGTGACGATGCGGGGCGCGGAGTTGCTGCTGGTGCTCGCGCCAATTGGCTTGGCCATCTACGTGTCAGTTCGCCTTGCGCGCTGGCTTCTGCGCAAGAAAGAGCCGTGAGCGAAAGCGCGCTGGCGATGGTGGATCGGCGCCATCGGTGCGCGCACCCAAATAGCGACGTGCGTTTGCGCAGCAATGTTCCCTCGGCCAGAGCTGGCGCGCTGGCCGTGATGATCGCTGGTATTCAGGTGCCATCCATTGATTTGCGCGACTAGATGAGACGCGCGCTAAACAATTGGCAGTGCGAGGTATTTTTTGGCGTCCCGGCTTTGATGAGGTGGATTTTTCAAACCAAAAATTTTGTGACCAAAGCACAGTTGCTGGCTGTCCAAATTACAAGCATGCCGTTACCCTACTTGCGATGTCGCGAATATCAGAGGAGAAAATGGATACCGGCCAAATCGCAAGGGGGGCCGCCGATCAAAAATCATGGTTCCGCGATTGGGAGCGATCTTCGCCGCGGAAGATTGTTTGTCATGGCAACGAATGAAGAAGATTTCTTCGACGCTCGGGGCTTCGCCCGCAAACACGGCGGAGCCATTGCGAAATACCCAAACAAGAAGGTTGTTTACGCGCAGGGCGATCCGGCGGACGCGCTTTTTTATATTCTGCGCGGAACGGCCAAAGTCACCATCAATTCCGAGGCCGGCAGAGAAGCTGTCATAGCGGTTCTTAAAGACGGCGATTTCTTTGGCGAAGGATGCCTGGATGGGCATCTGATTCGACTTTCAACGATAACGACCACAAGCATCAGCGAGATTGCACGGTTCCAAAGCGGCGCTGTCAAGCAGGCGCTCGCCAACGATCCGTCGTTTGTCGCAATCTTCGTGCACTTTCTCTTGGTTCGGAATGAAATGACAAAGGCGGACTTGATCGATCACATATTTAGTTCGAGTGAGAAACGGCTGGCGCGAATTCTCTTGGCGCTAGCGAATTCCGCATCGGAGTCCAGATTCAATGCAATCCCCATAGCCATCGATCAGAGTTTGCTTGCGGGCATGGTTGGCACCACGCGCTCGCGCGTCAACCGGTTCATGAATAAGTTTCGAAAGCTGGGGTACGTCGAATACAACGGTCGAATCGAAGTCAACAATTCTCTCTTGAAACTGTTTCTGTCGGAAAATCCGCAAAAAGATGTAAACCGCAAACCGATGCGCGAATAGTGAAATCGGTTGCTGCTGGTATGCCGGTCCGTCTTGATGGTATCGGCGTATCGGTGCGCCTTGGCGGCTCCGTAATATCACCTAGCAGAAAAAGCATTGCGTTGTGCAACCTTGCACAGCGCAATGCTTATTTTAACGGCATCATTTCGCCAATTGAAATTGGTCGGTCAACGTTGCGCGCTTAAACGATTTGCGCAGGGCAATGTTCTTGCTCGCGGTCGAGAATTGACACCCGATCTTGAGTCACGGTCCTCGGAAATGCGTTTGTGCGTTGGCGTCAGATGATCACCTAGCATGCGTCCAAGTGATGACGGCCGTTCAACCGGCTGCGCTCGCGGGCGCATAGCCTCGCAAGAGGAAACGAGCATGAAATCCCAAATCGTCAAGCGCTCCATCATCATCGATGGCCATAAGACCAGCGTCAGTCTCGAAGACGCCTTCTGGTGCGGCTTGCGGGACATCGCGCATGGCCAGCGCGAAACGCTGTCGAAGTTGGTCTCCGAAATCGATCGGTCGCGTCGGCAGAGCAATCTATCTTCGGCAATTCGGCTGTTCGTGCTCGAACGTCTGCGCGCTCCTACGTTGAATTCTTCCGCGGATCAGAACGGCGTGGCGGCGGGCTATATGATCGGCGAAGCAATCCGCACCAACGCCTGAACCCTGCGAGCAACGGGGTCCCGCAGAGATGCCAGCCGGCAAGGCCGACGACATCATCGACCTGCCGCCAGAGATTTTCCGGCTTGCGGTCGAGGCTTCCCCCAGTGGCATGGCTGTCGTCAACGGTGGCGGCGTCATCCTACTGGTCAATGCTGAAGTCGAACGCTTGTTCGGCTATAGCCGCGAAGAATTACTCGGTCAGCCGGTCGAAATCTTGTTGCCCGGCAAATTCCGGGGTGGGCACGCCAACCAACGCGCCGGGTTTACGCTTCGCCCCGGCGTCCGCCTTATGGGAGCCGGACGCGAGTTTCTTGGGCGGCACAATGACGGAAGCGAGTTCCCCGTTGAAGTAGGGCTCAATCCGGTGAGAATTGGCGCCGACGTCATGGTGCTCTGCGTTATCGTCGATGTCAGCGAACGCAAGCGTCTTGAGCGATTGCAAGACGAATTCATAGCCACGGTGAGCCACGAGTTGCGCACGCCGTTGACCTCGATTGCCGGCTCGCTTGGCCTCATCGGCGGCGGCGCCGCCGGTACCCTGTCTCCTTCCGCTGCGCATCTCATCAAAATCGCCCACGCAAATTGCTTGCGGCTGGTCCGGCTGGTCAACGAGATCCTTGACGCCAAAAAATTGGAATCCGGGCAAATGGATTTCATTTTTCAACGCTGCGAACCGCGCCCGCTGGTGGAGCAGGCGATCGATGCCAGTCGTGGCTTTGCCGAGAACTTAGGCGTGCGAATCCGGCTGGACGGCGCAGTGGAGGCTTTCGATATCCAAGTCGACCCCGATCGGTTTGCCCAGGTCATCACCAATCTACTCTCAAACGCGCTGAAATACTCTCCGGCCGGCGGCGAGGTCGTCGTTACGGTCGAGAATTACTGCGACAATGTTCGGATAGCGGTGCGCGACCACGGCCGCGGCATTCCGGCCGAGTTCAAGTCGCGGATTTTCGGGCGCTTCGCGCAAGCCGAAAACGGGGATGGCTCGCAGAAAGCCGGAACCGGTCTCGGCCTGAGCATCGTGCAGCAAATCGTGACGCACATGCATGGGCAGGTCGGGTTCGACGCCGCGCCTGGCGGCGGCACGATCTTCTATGTCGATCTGCCGTCGGCCGATCATTTTGTAAGGCAGCACGCCGAATTCGCGACTGAAGCCGATCTCACGCCGCCGGCGCCGGCTCGAAGCAGCGTGGGATAAAGCGGCAGCGATTTCGATCGTGCCTGCGACTACGCCGCCGCTTCGAGCTTGGCGACTTTCTTATACCAATCGTAAATCTGCTCCCCGTTCCAGTGCAGCACGCCCTCGTGCTTGTTGACGTAGTCGTAGATCGCCTCGAGATATTTGATGCGGTGCGGCTGGCCTGAGATGTAGGGGTGGATCGCCAGCGCGCAGAACTTGGCGCGCTGCTCGCTCTCGGCATAGAGCCGGTCGAATTGATCCTTCACCATCTGAAGCAAGTAATCGCTGTTGTGGTGCTGGATGATCATCACCGGAATGTCGTTGCACTCGATGGTGTAAGGCAGCGTCACCAGCGGCCCGTTGGCGGTGCGGATCACCGTTGGCTCGTCGTCATAGACCCAGTCGCCGATATATTTCACGCCCGCCGCGGTCAGCAGGTCGGGTGTCTCTAGCGTTTGCGTCAGCCCCGGCCCGAGCCAGCCGACCGGCCGCTTGCCGGCGAACTTGGTCAAGATGTCCATGGTGCGGTTGATCATGCCGGCCTGGTCGGGCTCCTTGTGGATCGGTCCTTGCTCGTAGGCGTGCCCCATGAACTCCCAGCCGTCGTCGCGCGCGGCTTCGGCGACGCGCGGGTAGTCCTCGCAGATGCGCGCATTGGCGGCGAGCGTCGGCTTGATGCCGAGCCGCTTGAACAGCTCGTGGAAGCGCCAGCAGCCGACGCGCATGCCGTATTCGTGGAACGCCCAATGCACCACGTCCGGCATCAGCGGCACGCCGGTCGGCGCCGGGAGCAATTGCCGCGCCATCGGCTTGGCAATGTCCCAGACCTCGTAATTGACGATGGTCCAGAACACGATGCGGGCGTTGCCCGGCAGCTTGAGCGGCGGGCGGTCGACGATGGCCGAATAGTCGGCGCGGTCTTTGGGGATCATGGGGTTGGGCATGCGTTACCTCGTTGTACCGTCATCCTTCGAGGCGCGCCTTGCGGCGCGCACGCCAGGATGGCGCGCGAAGATTGTCACGCCGTCGCGTCGACGCGCAACCCGACCAGCCGTTCGAGCGTGGCGATGTCCTTCTGCAATGCGGCCGACGGCGCGCGGTGCGCCACCGCGCCGCGCTCCAGCACGATGGCGTCGGCGGTCAACTCCAGCGCGATATCGGTGTGCTGCTCGACCAGGACGATGGCGATGGTGCGGTCGGCCAACATCGTCTTCATCGCCGCGGCGAGCTCATCGACGATCACCGGCGCCAGGCCTTCGAACGGCTCGTCCAGCAGCATCAGCGCCGGATTGGTCATCAGCGCGCGCGCGATCGCCAGCATCTGCTGCTCGCCGCCGGAGAGCTGATTGCCCATGTTGCGGTCGCGTTCGGCAAGACGCGGGAACAGCTTGAACACGGCTGCCGAGATCCCAGGGGCCGGGCCGGCTCGCCACCGTCAGGTTTTCCGCCACCGTCAGCGAGGGAAAGATCTCGCGCTCCTGCGCCACCCAGCCGATGCCGTTGGCGGCGCGGCGATGCGGCGGCGTGCGGCGCAAATCCTTGCCGCGCCAGAGCAGGCGGCCGCCGCGCATCTGCGTGTAGCCCATGATGGTGAGCAGCAGCGTCGACTTGCCGACGCCGTTGCGGCCGAGCACCGCCAGGCTGCCGTGCTCGGGCAGTTCGAGCGAGACCTCGTGCAACACCACCGCGTCGCCGTAGCCGGCGCGCACATTGTCCAATGACAGCAGCGGTTCAGACATGGCGGCGCTTCCCGAGATAGACTTCGCGCACGCGCGGGTCGGCGGCGATCTCGGCCGGCGAGCCTTGCGTGAACACCGATCCGCCGACCAGCACGATGATGTGGGTGGCGAAGCGGAACACCACGTGCATGTCGTGCTCGATGAACAATAGCGTGAGATCGTCGGACAGCCCGGCCACCGCCTCGAAGATGTCGCCCGATTCCTCCTGCGGCACGCCGGCGGCCGGCTCGTCGAGCAGCAGCACGCGCGGCTTGGTGGCGAGCGCCAGCGCGATCTCCAACAGCCGCTGGCGCCCATAGGGCAGTTCGCGCGTCGCCTGATAGCAGTCTTCGCCCAGCCTGAGCTTCACCAGGATCTCGTAGGCCTCCTCGATGGCGTCGCGATGGTCGGCGATATTGCGCCAGAACTCGCCGGTGATGCGCCGCCGCTCGCCGATCGCCAGCGTCACCGCTTCCAGCGCATTGAGGCTCGGAAACAGCGTGTTGATCTGGAAGGTGCGCGCCAGCCCGCGCCGCACCCGCTCCTGCGGGGCGAGATAAGTGATGTCCTCGCTGCCGAGGAAAATCCGTCCGGCGTTGGGCTTGAGCATGCCGGTCATCAGATTGATCAGCGTGGTCTTGCCGGCGCCGTTCGGCCCGATCAGCGCGTAGCGGGCGCCGACCGGCAGTTCGAGCTCGATGTCGCGCGCGACCACCAGCGAGCCGAAGCTCTTGGCGAGGCCGCGGGTGGACAGAGCCGACGCGCTCACTTGCGCCTCCAGGGCGCGGCGAGCTTGGCGAGCCCGCCCAGCACGCCGTTCGGCAGCACCATCACCACCACCACCAAGAGCACGCCGATCCAGAAATACCAGTATTGCGGCGCGATGCCGGAGAACTGGTCGCGCGCGATCATGAAGATGGCGGCGCCGATCAGCCCGCCATACAGCCGCCCGGCGCCGCCCAGCACCAGCATGACCAGAAGCTCGGCCGAGCGCTCGAAACTGAGCGATTCGAGCGACACGGTTTCGGTCGTTTGCGCCAGCAGCGCGCCGGCGATACCGGCGATGGCCGCCGAGATGGTGTAGATCAATTGGATATGCGCGCGGCTCGGCGCGCCGATTGCCGGCATGCGGATCGCGTTTTCGCGGATGCCGCGCAGCGCCAGCCCGAACGGCGAATGGATCAGACGGCGCGCGAACAGAAACACCAGGAACAAGACGCAGAGCGAATAGCCGTAAGCCGTCTTGGCGAACAGGCCGAAGGTGAAGATGCCGAGCAGCGGCCAGGTGTTGATGCCTTGCAACCCGTCGACGCCGCCGGTCAGCCAACCGGCGCTGTTCGCCAATTCGCCGAGCAGCAGGCCGAAGCCCATGGTCAGCATGATCAAGGCGAGATGGCGGAAGCGGGCGATGACAAAGCTGGTGGCGTAGCCGACCGCGCCGGCAACGATCGACGCCGCGATCAGGCCGGTAATGGGTTCGCCCCAGCCGTATTTCGACAGAATGCCCGCCGCATAGGCGCCGAGCCCGAAAAAGGCGGCATGGCCGAGCGACACGATGCCGGCATAGCCGAGGATCAAATCGAGCGAGAGCGCAAACAGCGCGGTAATGGCGATCTGGCTCGCCAGCGACAGATAATCCGGGAACAGCACATAAGGCAGCAGCAGCGCCAGCCAGAACAGGACTTCGATGACGCGCCAGCGCGTGAGACGCTTGAGATATTGCTGCGGATCGATGGTGGCGCTGGCGACCGTCATCGGCTAGCGCCTCCCGAACAGGCCGGTCGGCCGCCACATCAGCAGACTGATCATCACCAGATAAATTAGAAAGGCGCCGATTTGCGGGACGTAATATTTTCCGGCGATGTCGCTGATGCCGAGCACGGCGGCGGCGACGAACGAGCCGCTGATCGAGCCGAGCCCGCCGACCGACACCACGATCAGCACATAGACCAGATAAACGAACGCGAAGGAGGGATCGAGCCCGACGATATTGATCGCCAGCGCGCCGCCGAGGCCCGCCAAGCCGCTGCCGAGCGCGAAGGTGACGGCGAAGGTGCCGTCGACGTTGATGCCGAGCCCGCTCGCCATGCGCTGATTGTCGACCGCCGCGCGCACCTTGGCGCCGAAGCGCGTGTGCTCCAGCGACCAGACCAGAATGACGGTGATCGCCAGCGCCAGCACAATCAGCAATATCCGATAGACCGCGAAATCGATGCCCCTGAAACGCACCGATCCGCGCAGGTAGGACGGCAGCTGGATCGGCTGTTGCGCGGTGGTGAAGAAATAAGCCATCGCCGCCACCGAAATAAAGACGATGCCGATGGTGAGCAGCACCTGGTCGAGATCGGTCGCGCGGTAGAGCCGCCGGAAGAGCGTGCGCTCGAACACCACGCTGATCGCGGCGGAGACCACGAAAGCCAAGGGCAGCGTGGCGAAGAACGGCCAGCCGTAGCGGTTCATCAGGATCGCGGTGACGTAGCCGCCGACCATGGCGAAGCTGCAATGCGCCAGATTGATGAAATTCATCATGCCCAGCGTCACCGATTGGCCGACCGACAGCAGGAACAGCAGCATGCCGTAGGCAAAGCCGTCGAACAGAACGCCGATCACAGGGGGAAGCATTGGCGCATGGGCTCCTATGAGCCGACCGTCAGCATATCGAGGGATGCAACGATGGGCCGGTTATGGCCGGCCCACCGCGCGGAGTGCGGTCGCAAAGACTAGCGCAACCGCCGGGCGGCGACAGCTTACTTCTTCATGGCGGCCTTGAACGGGTCCTTCACGTTCGCAACCTTGTCGATCACCACGTTGACCATCTTGCCGCCGACCTTCTCCACCTTGCGGATGTAGACGGTCTGCACGACGTCGCGCGTCTGCGGATCGATCGACATCGGCCCGCGCGGGCTTTCCCAGCTCATGCCCTTGGCGGCGTTGACCAGCGAATCGCCGTCGGTTTTGCCGCCGGTCTTGGCCAGCGCGGCGTCGATCAGGTGCATGCCGTCATAGCCGCCGACCGAGAAGAAGTCCGGATTGCGCTTGAACTCGGCGTTGTAGGCTTTGACGAACTCCTTGTTCAGCTTGTTGTCGAGATTGTAGTCGTAGTGGCCCGAGGTGATCATGCCGAGCGCGGTGTCGCCGAGGCTGGCGAGCGCGTGCTCGTCGGTGATCTCCATCTGGCCCATGACCTTGGTCTTCTTTGGATCGATGCCGCGCTCGCTGAGCGCTTTGCCGAAAGCGCCCGGCTGCGCGCCGCCCGGGATCATCACGAAGATGCCCTGCGGGTTGAGGTCCTTGGCGCGCTGCACATAGGCCGAGAAGTCGGGATTGGCGACCGCCATGCGCACGGAGCCGAGGATCTCGCCGCCGGCCGCCTTGAAGCCTTTCTGGAACGAGGCTTCGGCGTCGTGGCCGGGACCGTAATCGGTCACCATGGTGTAGGCCTTCTTGAGGTGATCGTCTTTTGCCGCCCAGGTGCCGAGCGTGTGATTGAGCTGCGGCACGGTGAACGAGGTGCGCACGATATAAGGCGACTTGGCGGTGATGATCGCGGTCGCCGCGTTCATCACGACCATCAGCTTCTTGGCTTCGGTGGCGACGTCGGCGGCGCCGAGGGCGTTCGGCGTCAGCGCGAAACCGGCGATGATATCGACCTTGTCGCGCGTCACCAATTCCTGCGCGAGCCGCTTGGCGACCGGCGGGGCGATGCCGCCGACATCCTTGCGCACGATCTCGACCTTCTTGCCGGCAAGTTTGTCGCCGTGCTGCTTGAGGTAAAGCTTGAGGCCGTCATCCATCTGTGTCGCCGTATCGGCGAATTGGCCGGAATACGGCATGATGAGGCCGATCTTGATGGAGTCCTGCGCGCCGGCGGCGCCGGGCACGAGGCCGGCCGCCAACAAGGCACAGCCGGCCATTAATGCGCGTTTCATCGGTATCCTCCCCGTCGTTTTTTGCTTGGGCGCTAGAATGCCCGAGCTTGCCGGCAAAGAAAAGCGCCGCGAATTCATCATTCGCGGCACCTCGGCACGATCGTTGGGAGCCCAATTAAGGGGCGAATGTGCGGGTTGTCAGCCTATGGAGAGCGTCGCCTGCTCGTATTGGCCGCTGCCCATGTTGCCGTCCGGGAAGATGCCGTGGGCAGCAATCCACTCGCGCGATTCTTCGTACACGCCCTTGGAATAAGGCTCGAACACCAGGCGCTCGCCCGGGCCCCAGCGGCGGGTGTCCATGCGCGCGTGATAGCGCTCGGGAAATTCGTTCTTGTAGTAGTGCGTGTAGAGCTCCGGCCGCAGGTCGAGATCGCGCTGGGCGCGGCGCAACGCGCGATAGAATTTGCGCAGGTCTTCCGGGTCGGGCGTGCCGTGGATCATCATGCCGATCATGAAGGTGGCGTCGAGAATCTTGCGGTAGCCGAGCTGCTCGGCAAAGTAATAGGGCCCGCCGAACAGATGCACCGCCGGCGCCGAGCCGTCGAGCAGCCGGTCCATGCGCGCGAACAGCATGCCGTCGGCGTAGACGAGATTCATTTTGTCCTGCGGGATGAACTGTTCGAGCGCCTGGATGGTGGCGTAGTGGCTGCCCGACTGGTAGCCGACCGAAATCGGCACGCCGGCGAGATCTTCCGGCGTTTTGATCTTGGAGTCGGGCTGCACGAAGATGCCGGCCGGCGCGACTGAATAGATTTCGCCCGACATGCGGCCGAGGCCCTGCGAGGCCGCCACGTTGATGGTCCAGTGGCAGGCGCAGCTTACGTCGGCGCTGCGGCCCTTCTCGAACGACTGGAAGGCGCCCTGCTTGTCGCCTTTATCGTGATGCTTGCCGTCGGTCGATTTGATCAGCTCGCGAAACTCGTAGTCGAGGCCTTCGTCGGTGAAATAGCCCTTGTCGTGCGCGATCCATTCCTGCAGGCGGAAATGCGGTTCGATGATGAATTTCGGCATTGTCGTTCTCCCTGAGATTTGCCGGTCGTTCAGCAGCAGCCTTGCCCCTCTGCGGAGGCTTGCCCGCGCTCGGCCACGCGCCGGGCGCGGATCATCTTGACGTGGTCGTTCATCAAGGCGCGTGCGCCGCTCGGGTCGCGCCATTCGATCAGGTCGGCGAGCTTGCCGTGCACATCGAGGATATAGCGGGCGAGCGACGGCGTTATGGTCGGATTGCGCTTCGGCCAAGACACGTGCTCAAGCGAGATGAGCTGCACGACGACCACGCGGTTATGCGAGGCTTCCGCCACCGCCAGATGGAAATCGCGCGACAGCCGGGTGAAGCGGTCGAGATCGTCGGTCGCGGTCTCCGCTTCGGCGACCAGGCGGCGCAGCTTGGCGATATCGGCGGGCGAGGCGTTTTCGGCGGCGAGCTCGGCGCCCAGCGTCTCGATGGCGCGCTGCGCGTCCATGATCTCGGCGGCGGAAACGCCGGTGAGGTCGAGCTGCACGGCGAGCGCCTCGGCGAACAGGCGCGGATTGCCTTGCGCGATGCGCGCGCCGCCGCCTTTGCCCATGCGGATTTCCACGATGCCGAGCGCCTCCAGCGTGCGCAGCGCGTCGCGCGCGACGATGCGGCTGGTGCCGAAGTGCGCGGCCAGGTCCTTTTCGGTGCCAAGGAAGTCGCCGGGCTTGAACTGCTTGGCGAACAGCGCGTCGCGCACCTGGGCGACCATCTGCGCCGACAGCGAGGAGGCGCGGCCGGCAAACATGATGCGGGCGGTCAGATCGCCGCTCATGGAAACCGGCTGCCGAACTGCTTGAGCCATGGGCTGGCGCTCATCCTAGGAGGTAAAAATCAGGCCCAAAGTTAAAATAGCAAAGATAGTATCTTATAACAACCTTGACAGCTTACTGTACGCGTACATATTTATGTACAGGTGACCAAGATTGAGGCCGGGAAAATGAGCCACGTCTCCTATACGCAATTGCGATCGAAGCTCGCGAAATACATGGATGACGTCTGCGATAGCCGCGCGCCCCTTCATGTCACGCGCCAGAACGCGCGCTCGGTCGTCATGGTGTCGGAGGACGAATACAACGCCATCATGGAAACGCTGCATCTGTTGCAGAGTCCTGCCAACGCCGCGCGCTTACTTCGCTCGATCGAGGATGCCGACAAGGGCAAGCTGGTTGAGCACGAGCTATTGGAAGAGCCGGCAAACGCCAAATGAAACTGGCTTGGACCGCCCAGGCATGGGAGGACTACCAGTACTGGCGCGCGCACGACGATAAGATTTTTCGCGCCATCAACGATCTCATCAACGACATTAGAGCCTCGCCGTTTACGGGACGAGGAAAGCCCGAGCCGCTCAAATTCGGCCTCAAAGGCTGGTGGTCGCGCCGCATAACCGGCGAGCATCGGCTCGTTTACCGCGTCTCCGGCAAAGGCGAGGACCAGAAACTGGAAATTGCCCAGTGCCGCTACCATTACAAATAGTGCGAACGGCCCCTTGACAGGATTCCTAATATAGGTTTATATTCAGCCTATCCCGCCCTCGCGACCGAGGGGTGTCTGCAGCATCTCGGACATGGGGCGGAGAGCGGTGGCCGGGGAATGACCTTGCATCGGAGATGCGGTGCGGGGGCCCGGCGGTCCAAGCCGCGAAGCGCCCGGCGCTCTCGACGTGAGCGCCGAGGGCCCTGACGGCCGGTACGGCCGGGATTCGTCAGAAATCTCCGTCCCAAATGGTCCGGTCCTCATACGGTAGGAAGCAGCAGCAATGCGCCTAAGCGGCCGACTGCCGGGGACCTTCGCGGAGCAAACCTTCAAACACCGCGCGCGGGACGCCTTGGGTTTGGCGGACTTGCGGTTTACCCCGCCGTAGCTCGATCAGAGCAAAGGCGGGCCGGACTTCGACAAGCCTCGATGTCGCGAGGCGTCGAGGCCCGTGGGTCCACTCGGACCCATCGGCGTCCCGCGCGCCCTCGGTACTGTTTCGGGAGCGGCGGAAAGGGAGGTTGGAAGGCGGCTTACCTCGGGCCGATCAAACAACAGAGGCGGCGGAGCGTTGGCTTCGCGGGCTTGCCCGCCGAAGCTCGAAGCGAAGGCGGGCTGTTTGACAAATGAATCGGTGAAGCACGAGCGCGGACTTTAAATTCTGCGTCATGCCCGGGCTTGACCCGGGCATCCATGATGAATGTCGACGACTGAGGTCTTACGTGAGTCCGCAGTTGCGGAGCCGCCGCATGGATTGCCGGATCAAGCCCGGCAATGGCAGAACAGAGACCGACGACGCGCCTGCGCGCGAAAGATCTCAATGCATCGGGACGTGCGCTTCCTCGATCACGTCGCCCCACAGCTTGGTCTGGTCCTTGATGAAGGCGGCCGCTTCCGCCGGCGATCCGCCGGCGGCGTGCAGGTTGATCTTGGCGAACTTGGCCTGCAGCTCGGGCGTCTTGAGCACCTCGTTGATCGCCTTGTTGAGCTTGGCGACGATCGCCGCCGGCGTCTTCGGCGGCGCGGCGATGGCGTTCCAGGTGCCCGACTCGAATCCCTTCAAGCCGATTTCGTCCAGCGTCGGAATGTCCGGCAAATTGGCAATGCGCTTCGTCGTGGCCACCGCCAGGATGCGCGCCTTGCCGCCTTTATGCAGGCCGATCGCGCGGGCGAGTTCCATGAAGATCATGTCGACATGGCTGCCGATCAGCGCGTTGAGCGCCGGCGAGGTGCCCTTGAACGGCACGTGCACCATCTTGGTGCCGGTGACTTTCTCGAACAGCGCCGTGGTCAGATGCGAGGTGGTGCCGATGCCCTGCGAGGCGTAGTTGATCTTGCCGGGATTGGCCTTGGCATAGGCGATGAACTCCTGCGCGGTCTTGGCCGGGAAATCCGGCCGCACCAGCAGCACATTGGAGATCGAGGTCATGATGGCGACCGGCTCGAACTTCATCGGATCGAAGGCCATGTGCTTGTAGAGCAGGGGATTGACGGTGAGCGGCGCCGGCTGCGCGGCGAGCAGCGTGTAGCCGTCGGGATCGGACTTGTACACGACATCGGCGCCGATATTGCCGGAGGCGCCGGCGCGGTTCTCCACCACCACCGGCTGGCCGAGCCGCGCCTGCATGCCGTCGGCGACCATGCGCGTGACGGTATCGACGCCGCCCCCCGCCGGCACGCAGACGATGATCTTGATCGGCCGGTTGGGATAATTGGCCGCAGCGTTTTGCGCCGATGCCGCGGTCGACGGATGATCAGCGCAGCCGTGATCAGGGCCAGAAGTCTAGCCATGTTAACGTCCTCCCCTTGAGCATTGTTCTTTTTATTTTTGTGTGAAGCGTTACGCCACGCGCGCCAGCTTTTGCGCCGGCAGTTTGAGATTGAACACGCGGATCGCATTGCCGCCGAGAATGTTGCGCTTGCCCTGCTCGCTCAAGAACGGCAGGTCGTAAATGGTCGACGGCAGATCGAAATCCCAGTGCGGATAATCTGACGAATAAAGCAACTGCGTTTCCGCCTTGATCATGCGGAAGGTCTGCTCGATCGCCGCCGGATCGGTCATCTCCATCGGCTGCGAGGCAAAGAACATCTCGCGCATATAGTCGCTCGGCTTGCGCTTGAGCGCGGGCGCTTCCGAAGAGCGCATCATGTATTCGTTGTCGAGCCGCTGCATCATGAACGGCAGCCAGGCCAAGCCGCTCTCGATCCACAGCACCTTGAGCTTGGGAAAGCGCTCCGGCAGCCCGTTCATCAGCCAGTTGGTGAGATGCACCATGTTGTAGAACACGAAGCCGATGGCGTGCACGGAGATGAACTTGTTCATCATCTCCATCGACTGTTCGTTCCAATTGTAGCCGGCGTGGAAGGCGAGCGGCAGGCCCATCTCCTCGAGCAGCGCGTAGGTCTTCATGTAGCCGTTGTGGTGCACCGGCCGGTGGCGCGCGGCGGTCACCATGAAGCCGGCGACGCCCTTGGTCTCGCCGAATTCCTTCACCATGCGGTAGGCGGCATCGGCATCGTTGAACGGCAGATAGAGCATCGAGCGCAAGCGTTCCTCGTGCGCCAGCACGCGCTCGGTCAGCCAGCGGTTATAGGCGCGCGCCAGCGCCACCTCGACCTCGACCTGCGGATGCAGGCCGAGCGTGAGCATCGGCGTCGGAAACATCACCGCGATGTCGGTGCCCATGGCGTCCATCCAGCGCTTGGTCAGCGTGATGTCGCGATGCGGATCGCCGGCGGTCTTCTCAATCTTGCGCAACGCGTAACGGGTGACGCGCCCGCCCATGTCCTGATAGCCGACGCCGCCCTGGAACATACCGACGTGTTTCATGCCGGTCTGGCTGGCGCTCATGGCAAGCTGCTGCAGCACCGGGTCGTCCATGTATTCGAGGATTTCGTCGAGCGATTCCGACTCGTAGTGATGCGAATCGACGTCGACGATCGGGAAATTCTTGTAGCCGCGTTCGACCGCCTGCTTGGCCGCATGCGCCAGCAATTTCGTGGTGTCGAATTCCTCGAATGCCATGCGGCGGAAATCGCTGAGCGGAAGGTCCATGATTATGCGTGTCCTCTGCCAGTGCGATATCGATTTGAAATGACCGTCATCAAAGCGTTCCATCCAGGTAACGCACGAGAATACCGAGCAACAACAAGCCTAGAAAGAAAAGCCCGATGTAAAGTAGCGCGCGCCGTCTGGCCTCCCAGGTTGCGAAATATCTTAGCCATATCCAGGGATACATTGGACCACCGCTTATCGACCGGACCAGGTCTGCCACATGCCGAGCTCGAACACATGCAAGTTCACCGCCTTGAGCATGGCAGTAGTCGTGATCATGACCTCTGTCGCGGTCATCGGCGCTTGCGGCGGAAACGCCGACAAGCCGCCCTCGCGCTCGGCCGCGCGCTCGGCGTAGAGCCGCACGGCTTGCGCCAGCATATTCTGAATCTCGGCATCGCTCGGCCGCGTGTCGCTGCGGGCCAAAGGTTCAATCGGCGACGACATAGACATCCTCCCCGCGCCGCACGACGTCGAAGCTCTTCAGTTTCAGGCTCCGGTCGGCGGCGCATTCGCCGGTTTTCAGATCGTATTCATAGCCGTGCCAGGGGCAGACGAAGTGGATCTCCTCATCGGAAAAGCGCTGCCCATGCCAGGTGCGGTCGGGCCCGAGCAGGTCCTCGACCTTGTGCATGATCAAGCCTTCGCAAGCCGGCCCGCCCTGATGCACGCACAGATTTTCATAGGCGTAAAACTGACCTTGCCAATGGAACACGCCGATTTCGCGGCCGCCATGATTGACGATGCGGCGCTCGCCGTCGGGGAACTGCGCCAGATTGGACACGAAAATTTCCGCCATGCGCCTTCCATGTCTGGTCGGCCGCTGCATTGCAGCAGAGCCGTTAAAAGTATGACATTGAAACGCGGCGTCCGGCAATCAATGGGCTTCGTGAAAATTGAAGCCATGGTTGCAATCTCTCGCATTGTCGCAAGGCGCGGCATCACGCAAGGTTCGTCGGCCCGAGCTTTAAGGAGCGCCGTTGGACTCTTTGCCAAGCCTCGCCGTGATCGCCGGCATCTTTCTGGTCGCGGGATTCGTCAAGGGTGTCGTCGGGCTTGGCCTGCCGACCGTGGCCATCGGCCTGCTCGGCTTGATGATGGCGCCGGCGCAGGCGGCGGCGCTGATCGTCGTGCCGTCGCTGGTGACCAACATCTGGCAATCGGCGGCGGGACCGGTGCTCGCTCGCTTGTTGCGGCGGCTATGGCCGATGTTCCTCGGCATTTGCGCCGGCACCTGGGTGAGCGCCGGCATTCTCACCGGCAACAACAGCGCCGCCGCCAGCACTGCGCTCGGCATCGCGCTGGTGATCTACGCCGCGCTCGGTTTGAGCAAGGTGCATTTCCAGTTTGCCGCCCGCTGGGAGTTCCGGCTGTCACCGCTCATCGGCATCGCGACCGGCGTGGTGACGGGTGCGACCGGGATCTTCGCGCTGCCGGCAGTGCCCTATCTGCAATCGCTCGGCCTCGACAAAGACGAACTCGTGCAGGCGCTCGGGCTGTCGTTCACCGTCTCGACCGCCGCGCTGGCCGTCGCGCTGATGGATAGCGGCGTGCTGCACATTGCGGAAATGAAAATTTCGCTGTTGGCGTTGGTCGCCGCGCTGATCGGGATGGGGCTTGGCCAGATGGTGCGCGGACGCATACGGCCCGAAGCCTTCCGCTTCTTCTTTCTGATCGGCCTGCTGCTGCTGGGCGCTCACCTCGCGCTGCGCAGCGTCTACTAGCGCATGATCCCGAAAAGTGGGAACCGGTTTTCGGAAAAGATCATGCGCCAGCAAAATGTTAGGCGGCATTCTGATTCAATCTGAACGGATCAGACTCTAGCGGTATCGGCCGCTTTACCCGCTTTCATTTGCGTGCAAATAATTGCACACGGGCAAGGGGAGGACGAGATGCCTCATATCACCGCGCGCGACGGCGTCCGGCTTTATTACGAGGAAGCCGGCGAGGGCACAGCCGTCGTCTTCGTGCATGAATATGCCGGCGACTATCGCACCTGGGAGGCGCAGATGCGGTATTTCGCCCGCTCGCATCGCTGCGTCACCTTCAGCCAGCGCGGTTATCCGCCGTCCGACATACCGGAGGATCCTGCGCGCTACGGCCAGGACATCGCGCGCGACGATGTGATTGCGTTGATGGATGCGTTGAAGATCGACAAGGCGCACGTGGTCGGCCATTCCATGGGCGCCTATAGCGCGCTGCATGTCGGCATCAACTTCCCGGACCGTTGCATTTCGGTGGTGGCGGCCGGCTGCGGCTGGGGTTCGACGTCCGATCCGCAGGAACGCGGAGGCGATGAAGGCGATGGCGCGGGAAGCCGGCAAGATGTTCGCCGAGGAAGGCATCGAGGCGGCGGCGGCGAAATATGCCGAATCGCCGATGCGGCTGGCGCAGAAATACAAGGATCCGCGCGGCCACGCCGAATTCGCCCGCATGCTGGCGGAGCATTCCGCGCTCGGCCATGCGCAGACCATGTTCAACCTGCAGGTCAAGCGCCCGACGCTGTGGGAGATGCAGGACGCGCTCAAGCACTTCGCGGTGCCGCTGCTGGTGATCGTCGGCGACGAGGATGAGCCTTGCCTCGATGGCAGCGTATTCCTCAAGCGCACCGCGCCGACGGCGGCGCTGCTCGTCATCCCGCGCTCGGGCCACAACCTTCCCTCGGAGGAGCCGGCCGCGTTCAATGCCGCGCTCACCGATCTGTTCGCCGCGGCCGAGGCCGGCCGCTGGCTGGCGCATAAACCCAGCGCGCGATCCGAGGCCGAAGGAAAGGCAGCGTTGTTCGGTCGCTAAATGAAACCCGGACACCGGTCCGGTAACATGAATTTCTGCGCGTAGCCCGGGTGCTTCGACGTTTCCAAATGGAGGAATCGGATGGACCTCAAGCTCAGCGGCAAGACCGCGCTGGTGACCGGCGGCTCAGAAGGCATCGGCAAGGGCGTCGCGCGTGCGCTGGCCAAGGAGGGCGTCGACGTCGCTATGTGCGCGCGGCGCATGGAGCCGCTGCAAGCCGCCGCCGCCGAGATTGCGCAGGAAACCGGCCGCAAGATCGTCCCCATCGCCGCCGATCTGCGCAAGGACGCCGACGCCAGGAATTTCATCGAGCAGGGGCACAAAGCGCTCGGCCGCGTCGACATCATGATCAACAATGCCGGCTCGGCGGCCGGCGGCGTGCTCGAGCACTTGAGCGAGGAGGAATGGGAACTCGGCATGCAGCTCAAATTCATGGGCTACGTGCGTTGCCTGCGTTACGTGCTGCCGATCATGGTGAAGCAGGGCGGCGGCCGGGTGGTGAACGTGATCGGCAATGACGGCGTGAAGCCGTCTTATTGGGAAATCTGCCCGGGTGCGGCCAATGCGGCGGGGCAGAACCTCACGCTGGCGCTCGCCGGCCAATACGGCAGGGACAACATCAGTTTCGTCGCGGTCAATCCGGGCCCGGTGCGCACCGAGCGCTGGGTGGGTTTGGTCACCGCCATGGCGCGCGACATGAAGGTTTCTTACGAGGAAGCCGACAAGTTGGCGCCGGCGTCGATCGCCATGGGCCGCATCTCCGAGGTCGAGGAGGTCGCCAATCTGGTCGCCATGCTGGCCTCGCCGCTGATGACCATGGTCAACAGCACCATGATCGAGATCGACGGCGGCCAGGACAAGCCGCTGATGGACCGGTTCCGCGACCGGCCGACCGCTTGAAAGAGCAGGGCGGCTCTATACAACCAAGGCGAGAAATGGGGTATTATGTCCTTTCGCGAGGCGGCGAGAGCGGTCATGATCCAATTGTGGGACCGAATGGGCCGGCAGAAACGGAACGACGATGCAGCGTGAAAAATTGAAGGTGGTGCCCGATCCGGCCGAGCCGGGGCGCTATGTGCTCGACGATCAGGTCGGCTTCCTGATGCGGGTGGCCATGCAGCGGCACACCGCGATCTTCACCTCGCGCATGATCGAGGCGCTGACGCAAACGCAGTTTGCCGCGCTCGCCAAGCTCTACGAGGTCGGGCCCTGCTCGCAGAATCATCTCGGCCGGCTGATCTATCTCGACGCCGCCACCATCAAAGGCGTGGTCGACCGGCTCGCCTTGCGCGGATTCCTCACGGCCCTGAACGATCCCAAGGATCGCCGCCGCCGCGCCGTGACGCTCACCGAACGCGGCCGCGAGGTGACCGAAGCGGCGATGAAGGTCGCCGCCGAAATCACCGCCGCCACGCTCGTGCCGCTGACGGCGGATGAGCAGCGCGCCGTGACGATGCTGTTGAAGAAGTTGGGTTGATCCATCCGCTCATTCCCGCGTAAGCGGGAATCAAGGGCCGCTGCTTCGCGCTCAGAATAGTATTGCTGGCTCCCCACTTCGCGCCTTCGCGCTCCGCGCTTTGGCGGACTCCAAAACGCGCCGAAGCTCGCGAAGCGAGCGTAGGCGGGTCGCGCGGACGAACGGAAAAGTATTTACGGGCAAATGTAACCGGCGCCGCTCGGATTCTTGAAACAGCCGACCGACTGCGGCAGCAGATGCTTCGGCAGCCACAGCACGACTTCCGGGAAAAATATCGAGAAGGCGATGGCCGTGAGAAAGACGATATAGATCGGCAACGACGCGAACATCGCCCGACCGAAGCGCACGCCGACGAATTTCGACGCCATTAGCAGTGCCAACCCGTATGGCGGCGTGATCAGCCCGAACGCGAGCGTAATGATGATGACCACGCCCATGTGAACGGGGTTGATGTCGGCGTTCTTTGAGAGATCTGTGATGATCGGCATGAAGATGATGATGGCCGGGATGGCGTCGATGAAATCGCCGACGACCACGAACAGCACGACCAGCAGCAGCATAATCAGGATCGGATCGCCACCGGCGGCCGACGATATCCACTCCGAGACCACCGCGGGTCCGCGCAAGTAGGCCAGCATCCAGCCGAACACCGAGGCGGCGCCGATGGTGATCAGCGGAATAGAATAGAGCAGGCCGGTCAGCGCCATGTCGCGCGGCAGATTGCGGATGTGCCGGATATTGAGCAGCGGTATCGCGAAAAAAACGATATAGGCGACGGCAATGACGCCGGCTTCGGTCGGCGTGAATTTGCCGGTGAGGATACCGCCCATGATGATGAGCGGGATCATCATCGGAATGACGGCCTGCTTAGTCGCGGTCGTGAACTGGCCGAAGGTCGCGCGCCGGTGCTTGAGACCGATAGGTCCGAAGAAATAGCTGTAGATCATCAGTCCGATGCCGACCATCACGCCCGGTACCACGCCGGCCAGGAACAGCCCGCCGATCGAGACGTTGCCGGTCGCCCCGTAGACCACCGCCATGATGCTGGGCGGAATAAGGTTCGCCATGGTCGAGGCCGAGGCGATCAGCGCGGCCGTGAAGGCAAGATCATAGCCTTCGCGCTTCATCTCCGGCCCCAGCGTGCGCGTCAGAACCGCCACGTCGGCTGCCGACGAGCCGGAGATACCGGCAAAGAACATGCTGAACACCGTCACCACCTGGGCGAGCCCGCCGCGCACGTGGCCGACCATGGTCTGCGACAGCCGGATCATGCGCACGGTGACATTCGCCGAGGTCATGAGATCGCCGACCAGCAGAAAGAACGGCACCGCCAGCAGCGCTTCGACGTCCATGCCGTTGAACAACTGCGCCATCATCGAGGCGAGGCTGACCTGGGTGAACGCGGTCACCGTCAGCACGGCGGCGATCAAGGCGAACGCCACCGGCACGCCCATGTAGCCGAGGAAAAGGAACAGAAAGCCCATCAAGAAGATGAGCGCGCCGTTGGAAGTCACAGCGATTTCCCCTTCTCGTCGACATCGATATCGGGGAAACCGTTGCGCCAGCCATTGACTATCTGCTCGATGGTGAAAAGCGCGACCAGAATGCCGCACAGCGGAATGGCCGCGTAGTAGGTCGCCATCGGCGTCATCGACGGCATCCGTACGCTTTTGAAGCCGTCGAGAAAGTTCAAATAGCCGAACCAGATCATGCAAAGAGCGACGGCGAGCACGACAGCGCGGTTGAACATTTCGAAGAAGAGCCGGCGGTTGCCGGTCATCGATTCGGCGAGCGCGGCAAGATAAAGATGATCGTTACGCCGGGTTGCCGCGGCGACGCCGATGAAGATGCCGTATATGAAAAACGTCATCGTCGCCTCCTGCAGCCAGAGCCAGGGGTGACCGATGGTGCGGGTGACGACGTCGCACATGACCAGCACGCAAAAGCCGGTGATGGCAATGCCGCACAGGATCATCAGGACATGTTCGAGCGGGTCGAGTGCGCGCCACTTCAAATGGCGCTGTTCCTGCAGGACCAGGCCGTTAAAGCCGCGCATCGGACTGTTCCGGATCGGAAACGAAGCTCGACCCGACCGCAAGGAGGCGGGAAGCCCCCTTGCGGCCAAGTTGTACTTTTTTACTGCACGCTGCGCACGAGCGCGAGCACTTTCACGGCGTGCGGGCCAAGCTGTTTGGCGAGCTTGTCCTGGATCGGCTTGCTGACGGCCTGAAAGCCGCTCTTGTCGACGTCCTTGACGACCTTGACGCCGATCTTCTGGAGTTTAGCCAGCGCCTTATGCTCGAGCTCGAAAGCCGCGGCCGGTTCTTTCTGGCTGACTTCGTCGGCTGCCGCCTGCACCCACTTCTTCTGTTGGTCGGTCAGGCTCTTCCAGACCTTGTCGCTGACGAACATCGCGGCGTTGTTGGCCTCGTGCTCGGTGATCGACAGCACCGGTGCGGGCTCGTAGTGCTTGTTGACGAGGTAGTTGTTGATGCCGTTCTCGGCCATGTCGACCACGCCGGTCTGCAACGAGGTATAGACCTCGCCGAACGGCATGTGCACGACCTGCGCGCCATAGGCCGGGAACAGCGTGTCTTCCGTCACCGTCGCCTGCACGCGCATCTTCATGCCCTTGAGGTCGGAGACCTTCTGCACCGGCTTCTTGCCGTAGATGTCGCGCAGGCCCTGCGAGCCGAGCGCGATCATATGCGCGCCCGTCATCTTGGCGGCATAGAGCTCCTTCATGGCTGCGATGACTTTCGGATCGGCCAGTGCTTTGATCGCGTGCGCTTCGCCCCGGAAAATGAAGTGAAGCGAAAACACACCGGATTCCGGTTGCGCCGTCGACGCATTGGCCGTGGCGACGATTGTGAAGTCGATGTCGCCGGTCTGCACTTTCTGCAAGGCTTGCGGTTCGGTGCCAAGCTGGGCGCCCGGATATTGATTGATCGAGAGCGTTCCCTTGCTCAGTTCGGCCAGCTTTTTGCTGAACAGTTCCGCGGCGATACCGTAACCGCTGTTCTTCGGCTGGTCGTAGGCGAAAGAAAACGCGCGCTTTTGCGCGAGTGCTGCGGTGGACGACATCGCCAAGGCGACGCCGATAAGAATGCCGCGCGTGAGCGGCAGATACCGTGAAACGGACATGAAGCTCCTCCCGTGGCTGTCGCCGCTTATTTGTCGGCTGCTTGTTTGCCGGACGGTCCGAAGACACCGGCCACAGCATTATCGGCTGCTCTCGCTTTGTTCACAAGATAGTATTTATGATTGTATACTATTTCTCCCGGTGGCAAATTGGCGCGCATGGCCATGGCGCGAGCTTCCAAAAAACCGGTGTCGCGCAAGGACGCCGCAAAAACCCCCGGCATTCCACAGCCGGCGGCCGATATTCCCGGGCGCGAGCCGTCGATCGTCAACCTGATCACGCGCAAGCTGGAAGAAGACATCGTGCTGGGCCGGCGGCACCCGCGCGAGCGGCTGGTCGAACAGGACCTGTGCGCCGACTTCAACACCCATCGCGGCGACGTCCGGCTGGCGCTGTTCGAGCTGGAAAAGAAGGGCATCGTCCAGCGCATCCCCAACCGGGGCGCCATCGTGCGCGACCTGACGCCGCGCGAGGTGCGGGAGATTTACGACGTGCGCGAGGAGCTCGAGGTCATGGCGGTGCGCGTGCTGCCGTTTCCGGTGGCCAAGGCGGACATCGCCAGGTTGGAAACGCTGCAGCGCGAGCACAGTAAGGCGGTCGATGCCGGCGACTTTCTTGCGGTGTATTACAGCAACGTTCACTTTCATCGGGCGCTGTTTGGCTTGTGCGGCAATGCCAGTCTGATCGAGACCATCGAGCAACTGGCGCAAAAGGTTGCGGGCATCCGCTCCTATGCGCATGCCGATCCGGGCGCACTGAGCGACGCCCGCCGCGACCACATCGAGATGATCGATGCGTTGCGCAATTCCCGCCGCAGCGACCTGCTGACCTTGACGCGGCGCCATCTCAAGCCGGCGGCGCAGGCCTATATCCGCGCCTACCGGCTGCGGTTTGGCGACGACGGCGATGACGGCGACGCTTAGTCCGCGATTCTTTTCAGGATGGTCTTCAACCGCTGCGGCGAGATCGGTAGCTGCGTCACGGCGCCGGGACATTGCAGCGCGTCGTCGATGGCCGAGGCAACGGCAGCGCCGACCGGCGTGATGCCGCCTTCGCCGGCGCCCTTGAAGCCGTAGGTGTTGAGCGGCGACGGCGCGTCCTCGGTCACGATCACCTCGACGCCCGGCACTTCGTGCGCGGTCGGTATCAGATAATCCGCGAAAGTCACCGAGAGCGGCTCGCCGTTCTCGGCATAGAGGAATTCCTCATAGAGCGCGCCGCCGAGCCCTTGCGCGAGGCCGCCGAGAATCTGGCCTTCCACCAGCATCGGGTTGACCGCCTTGCCGATGTCGAAGGCGACCAGATAGCGCTCGATGGCAACGCCGCCGGTGTCGGCATCGAGCTTGAGCTGTACGACGTGGGCGCCGTAAGGGTAGACCATTTGGCTCGACTTGAACTCGGCCTCCGCGCTCAGGCCCTCCGGCTTGGTTGCCGCGAGCGCTGCGAGCCGCATCGAGGGACCGGCTTTGCCGGTGCGCACGATGTCGCCGTCGATGATGTCGAGCGTGTCGGCCGAGGTCTGCATCAGCTCGGCGGCGTTGGCGAGCGCGGCGTCGCGCAGCTTGACCGCGGCCATGCGGGTTGCCTCGCCGCACATCACCGTGACGCGCGAGGCAAAGGCGCCGAGACCCTTGTCGATGCGGTCGGTCTGGCCGTGCACGACCTTGATCGCCGTGTAGTCGACGCCCAGCGTCTCGGCGGCGATCTGCGCGATGGCGGTTTCCACACCTTGCCCGATGGAGGCGACACCGGTGACCACTTCAATCGCGCCGCTCGGCGCAATATCGATGCGCACCTTGTCGAACGGGCCGAGCCCGCTCTTCTCGACGAAAATGGCAAAGCCGGCGCCGACCGTTTCGCCGCCGGCGCGGCGGCGCTTGAGCGCGGCTTGCATTGCCCGCCAATCGGCCGCGGCCAGCAGCTTGTCCGTGAGTTTGGCGTAGTCGCCGGAGTCGTAAATGATGTCGGTGCCCAGCGTGCCGAAGCCGAGACTGTAGGGCATCGCGCTTTTGTCGATGAAATTGCGGCGGCGGATGTCGATGGCGTCAATACCGGTCTTGGCGGCGATGGCGTCGATCAACCGCTCGCGCACGAAGGTGGTTTCGTAGCGCCCGGGCGAGCGGTAGGTGCCGCATGGCGTCTTGTTGGTGAGGCGAATATGCCCGACGGCGCGATAGGCCGGCACGTGATAAGGGCCCGGCAACATGGCGGCGGCCAGATCGGGCACCGTCGCGGCGTGGGTGCGCATATAGGCGCCGTTATCGTGGAAGAATTCGTTGTCGATGCCGAGAATTCGGCCGTCTTTGTCGATCGCCGCCTTGATCTTGTGGCGCTGCTGGCGCGAGTGGTTGGCGGCGATCAGGTGCTCGCGCCGGTCCTCGATCCATTTGATCGGCCGCTTGAAGGTCAGCGCCGCGGCGCAGACCAGCACGTCTTCCGGATACATCTCGCCGCGGATGCCGAAGCCACCGCCGACATGGCCCTCGTAAAGTTGAACCTTGTCGGCCGGGCGGCCGAACATCAGCGCCAGCCGATCCCGGTTCCAATGCGGCACCTTGGCGGCGCCGTGCATTTCCAGGATGTCCTTGGCCTCGTCATAGCGCGCGATGGCGCCGCGCGTTTCCAGCGGCACGCCGGAGTGACGCCCGATCGACAGATCGAGCTCGACGATTGTGTCCGCGGCGCGAAAGGCGGCGTCGATATCGCCGGATTTCTTCTCGATCACCGTTGCTTCGGTTGACCGTTCATCATCGAACGGTCCCGGCGGCGCGGCGGCATCGAGGACGACCGGCAGCGGCTCGATAGCGAGTGCGACCAGATCGGCCGCGTCCTCGGCGAGGTAAGGATCCTCGGCAAACACGGCCGCGACCGGCTCGCCGATATAGCGCACATGGTCGGACGCCAGCGCGTATTGCCGGTAGGGCTCAAGCGCCGTCAGCCCGGTCAACCGGAAGCCGATGGGCGGAATATGCGCCACATCGGCATAGCTCCAGACCGCATGCACGCCGGGCAACGCGCGCGCTGCACTGGCGTCGATCGATTTGAGTGTCCCATGCGCCACGGGCGAGCGCACCACGCGCATATGCCACTGGCCGGGAAAGTTGATGTCGGCGGCGAAGCGGCCTTGGCCGGTCAGCAGCGGGCGATCTTCCAGACGCGGGACGGAACGGCCGACGAATTTCGCCGCGCCAGTCATTTTCCGCGCATCTCCTTCGCCGCCGCGCGCACGGCCTTGATGATGTTCTGATAGCCGGTGCAGCGGCAGAGATTGGACGACAGCACATCCAATAAATGGTCATCACTGATATCGGGCTCGCGCTCGAGCACGCCGACCGCCAGCATCAAAAAGCCCGGCGTGCAGAAGCCGCATTGCAGGCCGTGGTGATCCATGAAGGCCTGCTGCATCGGGTGCAGCGTGTCGCCGTTCGCCAGGCCCTCCACGGTGCGGATGCTCTTGCCGTCCGCCTGCACCGCGAACATCAGGCACGAGCGCAGCGGCTCGCCGTCGACGATGACGGTGCAGGCGCCGCAGACGCCGTGCTCGCAGCCGATATGGGTGCCGGTCTGCCCGCAATCCTCGCGGATGGCGTCGGCCAAAGTGCGCCGCGGCTCGACGGCGATGGCGTGATCGCGGCCGTTGATGCGAAGCGTGATGGCGGTTTTGTCGGTCATCGTTGCCAGCCCGCAGCGGGCGCCCAACCCGCGGATGTCATGCCCGCGCAGGCGGGCATCCAGTAAACACAGGCGCGTGTTGTGACGCGATGCCGTGCCTTATCTCGGCGTCGGTGTTTACTGGGTCCCCGCCTGCGCGGGGACGACAGTTGGAGATGCGGGGACGACGGCTGAAATTGGCGCAAGCTCATGCCTTTGCTCCAGCATTCCTTAGCGCCGCGCGGATGCGCTGCGGCGTCGCCGGCATCTCGTCGATCTCAACGCCGAACGGTGCCAGCGCATCGTTGATCGCATTGATCGTCGCCGCCGGCGCGCCGATGCAGCCGCCTTCGCCCAGGCCCTTGGCCTTGGTGATCGAATTCACGCTCGGCGTTTCCATGTGATGCAATTCTATCGGTGGAATTTCGCGCGCGGTCGGCGGCATGTAATCGGCGAGATTGGCGGTGAGGATGCCGCCGCCGTCGTCGTAAATAATTTCCTCCAGCAGCGCGTTGCCGATGCCTTGCGCCACACCGCCGTGCACCTGGCCGTCGGCGATCATCGGATTGATGATGCGGCCGGCGTCTTCCGCCACCAGATATTTCTCGATTGTGGTGCGCCCGGTGTCGACGTCGACCTCGACAATCGCCACATGGCAGGCATTGGAGAAAGTGCCGGGCGGATCGTAGCTGCCGCTTTCGGTCAGGCCGGGCTCGATCTCGCCCTTGAAGCGATGCGTCTGCGTATAGACCTCGCGCGCCATCTTGGCGATCGGCACCGCGCGATCGGTGCCGGCGACGCGTGCCTCGCCGTTCTCCAGCACGATATCGCCGGGCGCCGCCTCCAGCATGTGGCTGGCGATCTTGATCAGCTTGGCGCGCACCTTTTGCGCGGCGATCAAGGTGGCGCCGCCGGCGATCACCAGCGAGCGGGAAGCGAACGTGCCCCAACCGTAAGGCGCGCTGTCGGTGTCGCCATGCACCACCTTGATCAGGTCGGGCGTGACGCCGATCTCGTCGGCGATGATCTGCGCGAGCGTGGTGCCGAGACCCTGGCCGTGCGGCGAGGAGCCGATGCGCGCTTCGACGAAACCGGACGGATCGACGGTGATGATCACCGTCTCCCAGCCGGGCGTGATCTCCATGCCGCGCGCGGCGAAAGCGGGGCTGCCGTAGCCGGTGCGCTCGGAGAAAGTGGCAAAGCCGATGCCGAGATGGCGGCCTTGCGCGCGCGCTGTCTGCTGCCGCGCGCGGAACGCCGGCACGTCGATCGCTTTCACCGCCATCTCCAGCGTTTGCCGGTAGCTCGCCTCGTCGAAAACGAGGCCGCTCGCCGAGGTGTAGGGAAATTTATCGATCAAGTTGCGGCGGCGGATGTCGATCGGATCGATCTCGAAGGCGGCTGCCGCCTTGTCCATCGCGCGCTCGAGCGCAAAAGTGATCACCGGCCGCGACACGCCGCGATAGGGCGCCATGGTGCAGGTGTTGGTGAGCACGCCGCGCGCGCGGCAGTGATAGGCGCGGAAATCGTACGGGCCCGGCATTTCCGCCATCGCCATCAGCGGCTCGACGCCGCAGGTGGTGGGGTAGCAGGAATAGGCGCCGACATTGGCGATGACATCGGCGTGCAGCGCGATCAATTTGGCCTCGGCATCGAAGGCGGCTTGCAGCGAGACGGCTTGGTCGCGCGAATGAAAGCCGGCGATCAGGTTCTCGCGCCGGTCTTCGGTCCAGGCCACCGAGCTCTTGAGTTTGCGCGCCAGCCAGACCAGCACGACGTATTCGCCGGCAAGCGACATCTTCTGGCCGAAGCCGCCGCCGACATCGGGCGCGATCACGCGCAGCTCGCTCTCCGGCATGCCGAGCAGGTCGGCGATGGCCGTGCGCGTCAAGTGCGGCATCTGGGTGGTGCAGGTGAGCGTAACGCGCCCGGTCGCGGTGTCATAGGCGGCGTGGCCGCCGCGCGCCTCCATCGGCGTGGCGTTCTGCCGGCGCGAGCGCGCCTCGACGGTGACGATCTTGTGCGCGCCCTTCCAGACGTTGTCGAAATCCGGCGTCTTGGCCACGCCTTCGACGATGACATTGCCCGGCGCTTCGGCGTGCAACTGCGGCGCGCCGGCTTGCAGCGCCGCGCGCGCATCGATCGCCGGCGCGGTTTCCTCGATCGACAACGCGACCTCATCGGCGATGTCCTCGGCTTCGCTGGCGCTCGCCGCCACCACCGCGGCGACCGGCTCGCCGACAAAGCGCACTTGGCCGTCGGCCAGCACCGGCTGGCCAACCGGCCTGTAGTTGAACTTGTGCAGCATCGGCCGGATCGCCTTGACGTCTTTGAGATCGGCGGCGATGACGAGCGTTACGCCTTGCGGCGCGTCGATTTTCACGATGGTGCCGGCGGCGACCGGGCTGCGCACAAAGCGCAGCCAATGCGCGGCCTTGAGGTCCGCGGTGAAGCGCCCGCGGCCGGCGACCAGCGCGGGATCTTCCAGCCGGCGGATGGCGCGGCCGACCCATTTGGTGCCGGAGCCTTTGGTCGGCGCGTTCATTGTGTTGAATGCTCCAGCGCGCGGCGCACCACCGCGCGCACCAGGTCGCGGCGGTAGTCGGCATCGGTCTGGTGATCGACCAACGGCTCGATCGAAAGCGCGGCGGCCTCGGCGGCGGCCCGGAAGACCGTGTCGCCGGGCGTTTGGCCGTCGAGCGCGCTTTCGGCGGCCGCGATGCGGCGCGGAGAGGCTTCGGCGCCGCCGACGCCAATACGCGGCGCGACAATCTTGCCGCCTTGCAGGCGATAGCTGACAAGCGACGCCGCCATGGCGAAATCGCCGGCGCGGCGGTTGAATTCGTTGAAGCCGAATTTGGCGTCGGGCGCGAGCAACGGCAGCCGCGCTTCGGTCAGCAATTCGTTCTCGGCCAGCGCGGTCGCCATGATGCCTTGGAAAAAGTCTTTGGCTGCGATTTCGCGCTCGCCGCGCGTGCTTTTGGCGACCAGCGTGGCATCGAGCGTCGCCGCCACCAGGCACCATTCCGAGGCCGGATCGGCATGCGCCAGGCTGCCGCAGAAGGTGCCGCGCACGCGGATCGGATAATGCGCGATGTGGCGCGCCACGGTGGCAAGCAGCGCACCGAGCGGATTGTCGACGACGGATTTATGGAAGGCCGCGTGCCGCACGCAGGCGCCGATGCGCAGCGTCGTGCCGTCGCTCGCGATCTTGTCGAGGCCCGCAATCTCGTTGATGTCGACCAAATGCGCCGGCTTGGCCAGCCGGAACGCCATGATCGGCACCAAACTTTGCCCGCCCGCCAGCACGCGGCCGTCCTGCGGCGCGACCTCCGCTAAAATCTTCAGCGCCTCGTCGAGTGTCTTCGGCACATGGCGGACGAACGGCGCGGGTTTCATGGCTCATGCCTCATCCAGGCCGATATCGACCGCTGTGGACGCCTGCACCATCTTGCTCGACGAAATGAAATCGACGCCGGTCTCGGCGATGGCGCGCACGCTGTCGAAGCGCACGCCGCCGGAGGCTTCCAACGGAATCTTGCCGCCGACCAGCTCCACCGCCGCGCGCATGTTCTCAAGCGACATGTTGTCGAGCATGATGACGTCGGCGCCGGCGGCAATCGCTTCGCGCACCTGTTCGAGCCGGTCGCACTCGACCTCGATCTTCACCAGCGTCGGCGCGCCGGCGCGTGCGCGCGCGACCGCCTTGGCGATGCTGCCGCAGACGGCGATGTGGTTGTCCTTGATCATCACGCCTGAAGTCGAGACCGAGCCGGTGATTGGCGCCGCCACCGCACATCACGGCGTGCTTCTCCAGCGCGCGCAGGCCGGGCGTGGTCTTGCGGGTATCGATCAGTTTCGCCTTGGTGCCCTTGATCGCGTCCATCCAGCGCGCGGTTTCGGTGGCGATGCCGGAGAGATGCTGCACGATATTAAGTGCGGTACGCTCGACCGTGAGCACGCTGCGTGCCTTGCCTTTCACCGTCATCAGCACGGTTTTTGGCTGCACGCGGTCGCCGTCCTTGGCGGTCACCGCGACGGCCAGCGTCGGGTCGTAGCGGCGGAAGCAGGCGGCGGCCACCTCGATGCCGGCGAGCGACAGTGGCTGGCGCGCGTTCATGGCGAAGGCGCCCTCCGCGTCGGCATCGATCATGGTCAGCGCGGTAACGTCGCCGTGGCCGATGTCCTCGGCAAGCCAAAGATCGATCAGGCGATTGACTAGAAAGAGATCGAGCATTGCGAACCTTGTTGGTTGATGAGACGCCCGATCATGCGCCGTTCCCGAATGACACGCGACATGTGCGCGCGTTCGGCACGACTTTTGTGTGTACGCAAACGATAATGCGCAGGTTTAGATTGTCAAACGCCGGCCGTGCCACCTGACCGCCACGCAACGCTGTTATACGCGCAGCCATGGCGCATCCGCGGCCTCGCTGTGCGAGGATGCGCGCGAAGGTGAATTCTGTCGCAATGGGAGACTTAAGATATGAGAATGTCGTGGATGAACGGATGGCGCGGCGGCGCCATCGTCGGCGCGCTTGTCATCGGCGCCGGGCTGGCCTGGGCCGCGCCCTTGAAGATCACGCTGGCCGGCGGCTCGGTCGGCGGTGCCTGGAGCGCCATGGGCACGGCGATCGGCGAGACCATCCGCCTGGAATCGCCGGGCTCGTCCTTCACCTATGAGCCGGGTGTCGACGCCGCCAATGTGCAGCTCGTCTCCAACGGCAAAGTGCAACTGGGCATCGCGCATGCGCAGATGGCGCTGCGCGGGCTCAAAGGCGTTCCGCCGTTCAAGGCCAAGACCTCGGACATCAAGGCGATCGCGCTGCTCGATCCGCAGGCGGCGGTGCAGATCCTGGTGCGCCAGGATTCCAAGATTCAAAGCCTCGATCAGATCAAGAAGGACAAGATGGCGGTACGGGTCGCCTTCAACAAGCGCGGCACCATGATGGCGGTGGCGGGCGTGGAAGTGTTCAAGGCCGCCGGCATCACGACGGACGACATCGCCAAATGGGGCGGCCGCATCGACTATGTCGATTACAGCACCGGGCTGAAGCAGCTCAAGAACGGGCAGACCGATCTGGTGCTCAACATGCTGGCGTTCCCGTCGGCGCATGTGAAGGCGGTGGCGCGCGACTTGTCGCTGCGGCTGATCGGCATCGATGCGCCGCAGGTGCAGCAGCTCACCACGGAGGTCGGCATGAAGCCGATCACGATTCCGGCCAACACCTACTCGTTCGATGCAAAAGCGGTGAACACGGTCACCGGCAAGGTGGTGCTGGTCGTTTCCGACAAGATGTCGGACGAGGAAGCCGCCACCATCGCCACCGGCATGATCAAGCACTACGACTATCTCAAGAAGGCCTATCCGCCATTCACCCGCATGGGGCCGGACGCGCTGCCCGACGTTGCGCCGCTGACGCTGCATCCCGGCGCCGCCAAGGCCTACAAGGCGGCCGGGTTCTTGAAATAAGCGCAGCTCTCGCGCGTCACATCACGGTCATTGCCGAGCAAAAGGCGCAAAGCGCCGCCTTTGCGCTTGGAGACCCGGCAATCCATGATGCGTTGCGGCTGCCGAAGCCTTTCGTAAGCTACCGGTTCGTGGCGCTGCATCAAGGATGCGCGGGCCAAGTCCGCGCATGACGACGAAGGGCTCGGAGGCCGGGATGAGTTTGTTGCAAACAATCGCGCCCGGCCGGCCGCGCGAATTGAGCGCCTGGGAAACGCGGGCGATCTACCTGCTGGCGGCGGGCACGTGCGCGGTCTTCATCGCGGTGGCGTTCGGCTACTACATCAACGGCGCGCTGCTGCTCTATTGGTTCCTTGGCGTCATCCTGGCCGTCTCTTTCCTGACCGTCACCGGCAATCCGACGCGGCCGCGGCGCGGCTCACCGTTCGGCTGGAGCGCGGCGGCGCTCGCGCTCCTCATCTCGCTCTATTTCATTTGGCGCGATCCTTATTACGAGACGCGCCTGCCGATGATCGACCCGCTGACCGTCGCCGACCAGGTGGCGGCGATTGTCGTGATCTTGCTGGTGCTGGAGGCGACGCGCCGCGTGATCGGCTTCACGTTGGTCGTGGTGGTGGCGATCTTCCTTGCCTATGGCGTGTTCGGGCAATGGATTCAGGGGCCATTCTCACACCGCGCGCTGTCGCTGCCGGAAATGCTCGACCAGCTCATTTTCACCACCAATGGCGTGTTCGGGTCGGCTTTGCACGTTGCCGCTTTTCTCGTCTTTGTGTTCGTCACCTTCGGCGCGCTGCTCGACCGTTGCGGCGGCGGCGATTTCTTCTTCGATCTCGCCAATAGCCTGGTCGGCCGCCAGGTCGGCGGACCGGCCAAAGTGGCGGTGGTCTCGTCCGGCCTCTACGGCTCGATCTCCGGCTCGCCCACCGCCGATGTGGTGACCACCGGCGCCTTCACCATCCCGATGATGATCCGCACCGGTCTGCCGCCCGTTTATGCCGGCGCGATCGAGGCCGCTGCCTCGACCGGCGGCGCGCTGCTGCCGCCGGTGATGGGCACCGCGGCATTCCTGATGTCGGACTTCACCGGCATTCCTTACGGCACCATCATCGTCGCCGCGATATTTCCGGCGCTGCTTTACTACTTCGCCATTTTCCTGGCGGTGCACGAGCGCGCCAAGCTGGAGGGCTTGCAGCCCTCCGCCGGCGCCCACACGCCCGGCCTTGCCGCCGTGCTGCGGCGCGACTGGTACTATTTCGTGCCCATCGTGCTGCTGATCTGGTTCGTGCTGGTCTACGACCGGCCGGTGTTTTCGGCGGCGGTGGCGCTCGCCGCGCTGGTGCCGATCACGCTGTGGCGCCAGCGCAGCGCAACCAAAGTCGCCTTCACCATTCTCGACGCTTTCGACAATTCCTTGCGCCGCATGACCGGCATCGGCGTGGCCTGCGCGGTGGCCGGCCTGGTGGTCGGCACGCTGGCGATGACCGATCTCACTGGCAAGATCTCATCGATGATGTTCACGCTCGCGAAAGACAGCCAGATATTGACGCTTGCGATCGCGACGGTGGTGGTGATCGTGCTCGGCATGGGCATGCCGACGCCGGCGGTCTATGCGCTCGCTGCGGTGCTGGCGGCGCCCGCGCTGCTCGCGCTCGACGTCCCGATGCTGCCGGCGCATCTGTTCATCGTCTATTTTGCCTCGATGTCGGCGATCACGCCGCCGGTCGCGGTTGCCGCCTTTGCCGCCAGCACCATCGCGCGCGCCAATCCGATGGCCATCGGTTTCTTGTGCTGCCGGCTGGCGGTGGTCGCCTTCCTCATCCCATTCGTGTTCATCTATCACCCGGGCGTGTTGTTCATCGGCTCGACCGCGGCCATCGCCAAGGCGGTGGTTGCGTCAAGCCTGGCGGTGATCGCGCTGGTCACCGCCAGCGAAGGGTATCTCTTTACGGCGCTGCCGGCGCTGTGGCGCGCGTTGTTCTTGGTATCCGGCGCGCTGCTGATCACGACGCAACTATTGCCGGCGCTGATCGGCGGATTCCTGCTGCTGTTCGGCGGCGCCTGGCTGTGGGCGCAGGAGCGCGGGTTGCTCTGGAAAAGCGGGCGGTAAAGCGCCGCGGCTTGGGCTAGGAATTGCCGGGCAAAAGGTCTTAGCATCTCCAAAACGACCGACGGCTACGGAGAAACGATCATGACCCGCAAGGCGAATTGGACACTCTGCGCGCTTGGCGTGATCGCGTTGACGGCATTCCTGGCGCAACCGACGCCGAGCGCCGGGCAGGCCTTCGGCGGGGGCGGGGGCGGCGGTCAGAAACAGCAGCAGAACAGCAGCAGCACAACAACAAAAAGAGCGGTGGCGGTCAGGGCGTGCAGCACCGCACTCCGGTGCAGCACTCCGCGCCGAAGAGCGGCGGCACCACGCAATTCAATGTGAAACGGGTACAGCCGCGGGTCGTTGTCCCGCATAACCAGCCGAAGGCATTCACGCGGACGCGGCCCAAGAATTTTACCGTGCAGAAGAAAACGACGATCCAACACAACAAGAACATTCACGTGCAGAAGAATATCGTCGTGCATGGCAATGCGCGCAAGTTCACGCCGAGGTCGAAGGCGGTGGTCACGTCGAGGTTCCGCGGCGTACCGCGGCACGGCGTCCACCGCACGGTCATCGCCGGCCACAACTACTCGATCTGGCGCGGCGAACGGCGATTCCGTTACCACAATCGTTGGCGCACCCTGATGGCGCTCAGCCTCCTGGGAGCGATCGCGATCGGCTCCTACGAGTATTTTCCCTACGCCTATATCGACGCGCCCGAGCTCTACTGCGAAGGCCTGACCGAGGACGGCTGCCAACTGGTCTGGCAGGAAGTGGAGACCGTCGAAGGCGACATCATTCCGCAATGCGTCGCCTATTGCCCGTGGCGATAGCTTGTCTTGTGATACGATATCATCCGGCCAACGAGCCTGGATGCACAACAAACGATACAAACGATAATGGGAGGTTGAGTTGACAACATTATGGGTCGCGCTCGCCCTGCTCGCCGCGGTCTGGATCGTGGTGCTTTTGGGCGCGCCGTTTTTCGGTCCCAGGGATCACTAACCGGAAGGCACCCATCGCGCGTTCGAGCCAACGAACCTTTCGACAATCCGTGCATTGGTGAGCGGGTGTCCGTGCCCGGCGCTATCGGTTGCGATCTGCGGCGCGGAACTGCGAAGATATTGCCGGCAGTGACCTAGAATTTTGCAATGGCCAACAGTGACACCGAGGTTGCAATTG
Source organism: uncultured Alphaproteobacteria bacterium (assembly GCA_963727555.1). Lineage (GTDB taxonomy): Bacteria > Pseudomonadota > Alphaproteobacteria > Rhizobiales > Xanthobacteraceae > Pseudolabrys. Next base: position 553,652 of record CAVSGT010000003.1, read on the forward strand.
TCGGCGGCGGCGCGGCCGGAATTGCGGCCGGCCGACGGCTGCGCCAGGCCGCCATCTCCTGCCTCGTGATCGAAGCGCGCGCGCGGCTCGGCGGCCGCGCCTGGACCGTCGATGAGTCGGGGTTCGCGCTCGATCTCGGCTGCGGCTGGCTGCATTCGGCCGACCGCAATCCGTGGGTGAAGGTTGCCGAGGCGCAAGGCCGCGACATCGACAAGACGCCGCCGCCTTGGTCGCGCACCGCGCTGCCGGTCGGCTTTCCAATCGCCGATCAGGAGGAATTCTCCCAGGCGCAACATGCCTTCTACGAGCGGCTGGAAGCGGCGGCGCGCAATGACAGCGACGGGCCGTGCTCGGCCGCGCTCGAGCCGGACGGGCGCTGGAACAATCTGATCACCGCCATCGGAACCTACATTACCGGCGCCGAGCTCGAGCGCGTCTCGATCCGCGATTTCGATAATTACGCCGATACCGGCGTCAACTGGCGCGTGGTCGAAGGCTATGGCGCGGCCATCGCCGCCTATGGTGACGAATTGTCCGTCGTGCTCGACAGCCCGGTGCTGCAGATCGATCACCGCGGCAAGCGCCTGAAGATCGAAACCGCCAAAGGCGTGATCAGCGCCGATCAGGCAATCGTGACATTGCCGACTTCGATCATCGCCGAAAAGGAATTTCTGTTCGCGCCGGCGCTGCCGGAGAAAACCGAAGCGGCGCGCAACCTGCCGCTCGGCTTGAACGACAAACTGTTCCTGTCGCTTGCGGGGGCGGAAGAGTTCGACAAGGGAACGCGCATCGTCGGGCGCACCGACCGCGTCGGCACCGCGATCTATCACATGCGCCCGTTCGGGCGGCCGCTGATCGAGGCCTATTTCGGCGGCACGCTGGCGGCCGAGCTGGAATCGGGCGGCGATGGCGCCTTCTTCGACTTCGCCGCTTCCGAGCTCGGCGCGCTGCTCGGCAGCGCGTTCACCCGCCGCGTCAAGCTATTGCGCGTCCACCGCTGGGGCGCCGATCCGTTCGCGCGCGGTTCATACTCTTATGCGCTGCCGGGCATGGCCGATTGCCGCGCAACGCTCGCCGCGCCGGTCGACGGACGGCTGTTTTTTGCCGGCGAGGCCTGTTCGCGCCATGATTTCTCGACCGCGCATGGCGGCTGGTTCACCGGCGTTGCCGCCGCCGAGCAGGTGATCGCCGAGCGCCGGCGTCAGCGCAAAGCGTGATGCGCGGCGCGCTGCAGCATGGCTTGGAAGGCTGAGAACACCTTGTCCATCTGCGGCCGCTTGTAGGGGAACAGCTCGGGTGGATCCATCGCATGCACGATCATGCCGGTGCCCACCTCGAACAACAGCAGCTTGCCGTCCGGCGTCTCGCCGCAATCCATCGGCAGGTAGTCGAGGCCGCAACGCTGCGCGATTTCGTTGAAGGCGGCGGCATGGCGAGCGGCAAAGTCCTCGTCGAAATTCGCCATGAAGGTCGCTTCCTCGGCGCGGTTTGCGGCGTTCTCCTTCATGTCGGCGTTGAGATAATGGATCATCCAATGCGACGAGATCGCCATATGGCAGGCAAAGGGCTTTCCGTCGATCAAAGCGATGCGGTATTTGCGGAACAGGCCGTCGGCGCTGCGGTAGTCGACGAACGGAGCAATATAGAACTCCTCCTCGCCCCATTCGGTTAGATAGGCATCGATGGCGGTGGCGTCGTCGAGCTTGACCAAGCCGTTGCCGGCCTGCGACCAAAACGGCCGCGCGATAATCGGAAAGCCGCTGCCGTCAAGGATGGATTCGATCGCGACCTCGCCGCAGCCGACACGCTCGAACTGCTCGCGGGTGAGGCGCAGGTTGATCGGGACCACGAGATTCGGCGAGGACTTCAACAGCTCCCAGGTGCCGGCACGTGTCAGCCGCGCGATGCGGTCGGGCGCGTTGAGCACGGGGCACGGCCAGCTGCGCACGAGCTTGGCGATTTCGTGCAACACCGGCTGATTTTCGTCGGATTCGTCGACCGCCACAAAGGCGATGTCATGCTCCGGCGGCTCCGGCAGCGGCACGCCGGGCACGACATAGATCATGTCGAGCGTGATGTCGGAGCCCTCCAGCATGAATTGCAGCGGCGTGTTGGCCATGAAGCTGCCGGGTGCCATGAAGGCAAGCAGGCGCAGCGGCGGTTTTGCCACTACCGCGGCCGGCTGCCGGTAAATTCGCTGCAGTCGCAAGGCGGCCGTCTGCAATGCTTGGCAGTCCTGCGGCCGGCCTTGCAGTTGCGCGATGGTCGAGAGATCGAGCAGCGCGGCGGCATCGCCTGGCTCGGCGCGCACGCGCTGCACCAGTTGATTCCAGACCGGCGCAAGATCGAGGCCATCAAAGGCCAGTTTGCAGAGCCGCGCCAAGCCGATCGGCATCGGCGGCGATGGCTCGTCGGCAAGAGCGAGATTTGTCGCTGCGGAAATCATGGCGGATGCTCCTCGCCAGCGGGGAAGCCTTAATCGATTAATAAGAAATATGCTTAACGAAGCGTTAAGGCGCGAGCGGCGCTACGGCTTCACCCGCTTGGCCGCGGCACGCGTCTTGGTCTCACCTTGCATTTCGCGCACCTGATCCTGCAACTGGCGGCGGGCGTGGTGAAAGGCGTCGTTGATGGCGAAGCGCAGGTTCGCCAGCCGCTCGTCGGGCGAGGGCGTGCGTTCGATATTGACCTCGCGCTTGTTCGGAAGCGCGAGACGGATGTGCACCTCATAGAGGCCGCCGTTGCGGTGGTGTTCGCTCGGCGCTTTCACGTTGACGCGGCAAGCCGTGATGCGGCCGAAGCGCTTTTCGAGTTGCGCGATATGCGTCGCGATCGACCCCCGCACGCTGTCGCTTGCCGGCATGCCTTCGAATGAGACTTGAGCGCGCGTCTGCATGATGATTGTCCTGTCGTCTTGCTAGAAGCCGAATTCGGCAAGCCCTTCCTCGAGATGGTCCGCCAATTGCGGCCGCGCCAGCAGATAGGTCGCGGTGCGCCGGTTGCGCAGGCGGGTCGCTTCTTCGCGCAGATCGTCCCATTCGTCGAGCATGCCGTCGCCGCGCCCGACCCACATCAACGCCACCATGTCGACCTTCTCGTCCTCGCTGAGCCCGTCGATAAATGACGTCAACTGCTCGAAAGTCACGCCGTCCGCTTGATTTTGCGGGGCGATAGGAGCGTGCCCGTCATGCTCCCTGTCGTCGAACTCACGTGCCTTGGAGATGAAGGAGCAGACTTTTTGGGGCGAGATCGACAGCCTGGGCGCGGTCATTAACATCGAAGGCTCCTGCCGTGTTGTTGCTTTTGCTTGCAAGCCTATGACCGGCAGAACGGACCACCTTGAGCTAAATCAATGCACGGGAATAAGCCGGTGGTGCGGCAGCAATTCACCAAAATGCGGGGCCGCACCTGCAGATGTGAGCCGCGCAGACAATAACGGGGACGGGCAAAAAGCCCGTCCCCGCATTTGGCTCTGCCTACGGGAAACTGCGGACTGGCAGAGCGCCCTCTGAAAAAATCAGGCGTGGCCGATCGGCAGCGCGATGAAGCGGGTCGCCGCGTTCGCGGTCTTCACCCGCACCAGCACGTCGTGATGACCCTTTGCCTTGGCGTCCTTCAGGGCCTGCTGCACGTCGGCCGCGCTTTCGACCGACTTGCCGCCGACCGACAAGATCACGTCGCCGGTCTTGACGCCGTGCTCGGCGGCCGGGCCGCTCGGGTCGACATCGAGCACCGCGACGCCCTGGTCGCCGGCGCCGGCGACCTGCTTGGCCGGCGCCACGGCGAGGCCGAGATGCGGTACGCCGCTCTGCGCGTTTTGCTCGCCGGTCTTGGCTTTGGCCTCCTTGCGCTCACCCGGCATTTTAGTGAGCTTCATGGACAGTTCCTTGACCGCGCCACTGCGCAGGTAGGTGAGCTTGATGTCGCTGCCGGGCGCCATCGCGCCGATCTTGCGGGCGAGGTCGCGGCTATCCTTCACCGGCTTGCCGTTGACCGCGGTGATCACGTCGCCGGACTTGATGCCGGCCTTGGCGGCCGGGCTTGCCGGCTCGGCTTGATCGACCAGCGCGCCTTCCGCCTTCTTGAGGCCGAGGCTGTCGGCGATCCCTGAGGTCACCGCCTGCACTTGCACGCCCATGTAGGCGCGGTTGACGTAGCCGTGCTCCTTGAGCTGAGCCACGACGGTCTTGACCGTGCCGGCCGGAATATCGAAGCCGATGCCGACCGAGCCGCCCGACGGCGAGAAGATCGCGGTGTTGACGCCGATCACATTGCCGTTGGAGTTGAACGCCGGGCCGCCGGAATTGCCCTTGTTGATCGGCGCGTCGATCTGGATGTAGTCGTCATAGGGGCCGGAGCCGATGTCGCGTCCGCGCGCCGAGATGATGCCGGCGGTGACGGTGCCGCCGAGGCCGAACGGATTGCCGACCGCGACCACCCAATCGCCGACGCGCGGCTCATGCTCGGCGAATTTCACGTACGGGAAGGCCTTGTTGGCGTCGACCTTGATCAGCGCGATGTCGGTCTTCGGGTCGGTGCCGACCACCTTGGCCGTGTAGGTCGTGCCGTCGTCGGTCTTGATCTGCACGGTCTTGGCGTGGTCGACCACGTGGTTGTTGGTCACCGCATAGCCGTCGGCGGAAATGAAAAAGCCGGAGCCGAGGCCGGTGATCATCTGCTTGCCGTGCGGCATGCCCTGCGGCATGCCGTTCGGCATGTTCGGAAAACCGAATTGCTTGAAGAATTTCTCCATGCCGGGCGGCATCTGGTTCGCGCCGATTTGGCCGTCATTGGCCGCCTCTTCGACTTTGACGCGCACCGAGATCACCGCCGGTTTTACCTTTGCCACCAGATCGGCGAAGCCCTGCGGGGCCGGCGCCGTGTAGGCGGCGTGCGCGGTCGATGCCCAAGCGGGAACGTCGAGCGCGCGATAACCCGGTCCGCCGATCAGCACGGCGAAGCCGAGCGCGGCGACCGACGCCATCAACGTTACCCGGCGCGCGGTGAGAATTTTCGGTTTGGTCGAATGGTTGCCTGCAGGCATGACTGTGTCTCCTTCAAAAATGATGAGGCGATGCAGAAGCCTTGCAGACATAAATAACGACCCCGCCTTACGGCGACCTGTCCAGGTCATTTCATTTTCTTAATGCGCGTTCATTTTCTATAATGCGCGCGTCGTTGTGGCCGATGAATCGACGTTACAAACCGGTAAGGTTTCACGTTGGCGTGAGCGTTGCGGACGTCAGGTCCCGACCTTGAGTTCCGACACCAGTCCGCGCAACGCGGCGATCACCGATGGCGCCACCAGCCGGCCGGTGCGCGGGTTGTCGGTCGGTATGCTCTCGATGGTCATTGTGAAGTGCGTTGTATCGGCATCGACGCTGATGCTGTGGGTGTTGCGGGTGACGTTCGGATCGGCCCAGATTTCGAGCTGCGTGCGGTCGGGGCCGATGCCGGCGAGGCTCAAAGCCGCCGCCACGTTGACATTGGTCGGGAAACCGCGTGCGCCCTCGCGTGCCGAGCCGTCGAATACCTTCAAGGGCTCTTTCAATCCGGCAAGCGAGATGTTGCGCTCGCGCAAATAGGGTGCGCCCTCGAGCCCGGCCGGCGGCTTGCGCGTCACCATCTTGATCGCGTGGATGGTGCCTTCGGCGGCCGCGCGCACGGCGTCGAGCCCGATCAGCGCTCCGGTCGGCACCAGAATGCGCGCGCCTTTCTCCTTGGCGCGCGCGACCAGATCCCAATCCTGCAACAATTGCGCGACCGACAGCGGCATGAACAGCTTGCCTTTGTCGATGGCCGAGATGGCGACGTCGCGAAAAACGGCGGGCGGCAGGCATTCGACCACGATGTCGCAGTGGTCGGCGAGGTCGGTGGCGGCGCGGAAGGGAATGCCGCTCAACGCCGGCAGCGCGCGCTTGGCTTTGTCTTGATCGCGCGTCGATACAGCCGCCAGCGTCAGGCCCGGTACGCCGGCGATCAGCCGCTTCGCCACGTCGAGCCCGACCGCGCCGAGCCCGGCCAGTCCGACGCGCAGAGGAGATTTTGTCGCCACGCGGCTGCTCCTATCGCCACTCGTCCAGCCGCCAGCCGTCGGCGGTGGACCGATAGTGCAGCCCGGCGCTCTCGATGCGCTCGCTCGGCCCCGCGCTGATGCCCCAATAGTCGAGGCGTCCGGGCGGCCATTTCCAACCTTCGGGCATTTTCGCTTTGTGATGCGCATCCACCTGCTGCATCTCGGCGGTCAATTCCAGCGGCATGTCCTCGGGCCCGAGGAAATAGCAGAACACATTGTTGCCGGGCCCGTGGCGGCCGGGGCCCCATTCGATATCGCGGCCATCGTCGCGCATGCGGCCGGCGCCGCGCATCACCGATTCGAGATCGGGCACCTCGAAGGCGATATGGTTGAGCGTCGCCCCGCCGGTGAAACCGAGCACCACGCTGTGGTGATCGGAGTTGCAGGACAGGAAACGCAGCCGGTTCGTGGTGTCGGTGAGCGTGAAGCCGAGCGCGTCGCGGTAAAAGAAGAACGTCGCGTCGCTGTCGCCGGCGTTGATATTGATGTGCGACAGCTTGCGCGGAAGGTCGGGCCGGTCGGCGCCGTCGGCGTGGTCCTTGACGCCGCAGACGATCGCGACATTGCGGCCTTCCGGGTCCTTGAAGCCGAAGCCGTAGTCGCCATGCGGCTGGCGCAAGGAAGCGGGCGTCTCGACGGTCTTCAGACCATGGGCAAGGACCTGGCCATGCAGCGCGTCGACCGTTTGGCGGTCGGCCGCATCGAACGTCATGCGGATCAGCGCCGGCTGCGCCATCCGGCGGATGGTCAGGATGTGATGGAAGGCGCCGGTGCCGCGCAGATAATGCACACCGCCATTGTCACCGACATGGCGCAGGAGCCAAACGTCGGTAAAGAATCGCACCGCCTTGTCGGGGTCGGCGAATGCGAGGTCGACGCTGCGCAGCGCGCGCACTTGGGCCTTGCTCATGCGATTTCACCCAAAAAGCGCGCGGCGTTGTCGTGATGCAGGAGCCTTACGTCGCCGTCGTCAAGCTTGAGCGCGGCGATCGCTTCAAGCGGATGACGCTCGTGGATATCGAACGGGAAATCGGTGCCGATGCAGAGCGCGCGCACGCCGAAGGTGTCGATGAGATGGCGCAGCGTCTGCGGGTCATAGACCAGCGTATCGTAATAAAGCCTTCGCGCATGCTCGCGCGGCGAGACGCCGATAAGCTCGGCGAAGTCCGGCTTGATCCGCCAGCCTTGGGTCAGTCGCGGCAGGATCGAGGCGAAGGCGCCGCCGCCGTGGCTGAAGGCCAGCCGCAGGCGCGGGTAGCGTGTCAGCGTGCCGCCGGTCATCAACGAGGCGATGGTGTAGGCGGTCTCCAACGGAAAGCCGATATAGGCCATCAGCCCGGGCGGCCCGACAATGCGCTCCTTGCCGCTCGGATGCAGCGCATGCACGAACAGCGCCGCACCGTGCTCTTCCGCCGCCGCGAAGAACGGCGCGAATTTCGGATCGCCGAGCGCCGCGCCATTGACATTGCTGCCGAGCTCGACGCCGCGGAAGCCGTCCTGCATCAGGCGCTCCAGCTCGCGCGCGGCGGCCTCCGGATCCTGCATCGGCACGCCGCCGAGCCCGATGAAGTGGTCGGGCGCGCGCGCCACCATGGCGGCGATGGTGTCGTTGACATGGCGGATGAGCGGCAGCGCATCGTCAAGCGGCAGCCAATAAGACAAGAGTTCCGGCATCGGCGACAGCACCTGGCGCGCGATGCCCATCTGCGCCATCGCTTCCGTGCGGCGCGCGATGTCCCAGCACTGGTCGGTGACGGTGCGGAAATTCTTGCCGTCGATCATCACGTTTTTGTGGTGGCAGTCGTGCGCCGGCGCCATGTGCGGCCAATGCGCGCCGCCGTGCTTGCCGGCATAGGCAGGAAATTCCGCCGGCACGATATGGGTGTGGATGTCGATTGTTGGCATGCGGCTCACTTGCGGCCGGTGAATTTCGGCTTGCGCTTTTCCATGAAGGCACGCACGCCTTCGGTGTAATCGGGGTTGAAGCCGGCCTCGCGCTGCAAGTCGCGCTCGAGATCGAGCTGCGTATCGAGCGTGTTGGCGGCCGAGGCATCGAGCGCGCGCTTGATCAGCGCCAGCCCTTTGGTCGGCGCGACCGAGAAATGCTCGCAGATGCGGCGCGCCTCGTAGATCAGCGCGTTGTCCTCGACGCAGCGCCAGATCAGCCCCCAGTCGGCGGCCTTGTCCGCCGACAGCTCCTGCGCCAGCAGCGCCAGCCCGCGCGCGCGGGCATCGCCGACGAGACGCGGCAGGAACCAGGTGGCGCCGGAATCGGGGATGAGGCCGACGCGCGCAAAGGACTGGATGAAGCGCGCCGAGCGCGACGCGATGACGATGTCGCAGGCGAGCGCGATGCTCGAGCCGGCGCCGGCGGCGACGCCGTTGACCGCGGCGACCACCGGGAAGGGCAGGGCGCGCAGCTTGCGCACCAGCGGGTTGTAGAAATTCTCCTGCGTGGCGCCGAGCGTGACGGTTTCGCCCGGCTTGACCAGCCGGTCGCTCAGGTCCTGCCCGGCGCAGAAGGCGCGGCCGGCGCCGGTGATCAGGATGGCGCGGCAGTCGAGATCGGCTTCCGCCTCGTCAATCGCCGCCCGCAGCGCGACATGCATCGCGTCATTGAAGGCGTTGAGCTTGTCCGGCCGGTTGAGCGTGATGATGCGGTAGCCGACTTGCTGCTCGACGAGGATCGGTTGGTCGCTCATGCAGTTTAGGCCCCGGCACGCCGCCACTTTCAGGTGTCATCATCCGCGAAAGCGGATGATCCAGTAAACACAATTCTATCGAGAGGCTGCGGCGTACTGGATACCCCGCTTTCGCGGGGTATGACAGGGGAGCGGTCAGCCCTTGAGAAACTTGTCGAGCGCCCCGACGTCCTTCTTCTCCCCCTCCACGTCCTCCGCGAAGCGCTCGTAGAAGCGGGCGGCGGCGGAGAACATTGCGTGCTCGGGATGATCGTCGCCGACGAAGTCCGCGATCTCGTCGAGCTCGGCGACGAAGCGGTAGGCCTTCGGATACATGTTGGGCACTTGGCGCGAGAGCCAGCCAAGCAGCGGCTGTTGGCTCTCGGCGAGCTCCGCTTTGAGCGCCGCGGCCGAGCCGCCGCGGCTCGCCGCCAGCATCATGGCGGCGCCGAGCGCGGTGAAGCCCTTGGTGATGCCGGCATAGGACATTTTCAGCGCCGAAGCCGCGGTGAGCGGCCCCTGCAGCACGCGCACGATCAGCCCGTAATCGTTGAGCACGGCGAAATCCTGCGCCTGCGGGCCGGACGCATAGAACTTGGTATTGCTCGTGCCGGGCTTGGGCGGCGGCCCGATGATGCCGGCGCCGACAAAGGGGCAGCCGGTGGCGGCGATCACGGCGGCGATGCGCTTCACGCTCGGCGGGCTGAGCGCGTTGCAGTCGACATAGACCGGCTTCTTGTTGGCGGCGGTGAGCGCCGGCGAAAGCCGTTGCGCCAAGGCGAGCGCGTCGCCCGGCGGCACGATCGACAGCAGGAAATCGGCCTCCGCCAGTTCGCGCTCGCTCGCCGCCTGCATGCCGGCCTCGCGCGCGCGTTTGGCGCTGTCCTCGCTGCGGCCGGCGAGCGAGGTGAGCACCGTCACCTTGTTCTCGGTCAGGCGCTTGCCGACCGCGGCGCCCATATTGCCGGGCGCGATGATGGCGACAGTGGGGGTCATGGGGTCATACCTTTACGGATGCGTGGCGCCGCCGTCGACATTGATGGTCTGCCCGGTGATGAAGGCGGAGGCCTCGGAGGCGAGAAACAGCGCGGTGCCGACGAGATCGTCCGGCGTCTCGGCGCGCGGCACGCATTGCATGGCGATGATGCGCTCCTTCTGCGCCGGCGTCACGGTCTTGCGCTCGATCTCGGTGAAGGTCGCGCCCGGCAGGATGCTGTTCACGGTGATGCCGTCGGGCCCGAGCTCGCGCGCCATCGAGCGGCTCATGCCGATCAGCGCCGATTTCGAGGCGATATAGTGCAGATAGCCGGGACGGCCGAGCGAGACCGCGCCGGAGGCCATGTTGATGATGCGGCCCCATCGGGCGCGCCGCATGGCCGGCAGCACCGCGCGGGCGCAAAGGAAGGCGCCGGTGATATTGACGCGCAGCACGTCTTCCCATTCCTCGAGCGGAATTTGCTCGAACGGCCGCATCTCCAAGGTGGAGAAGATCGCCGCATTGTTGATCAGCACGTCGATGCGGCCGTATTCGTCGTCGACCACTTCGATCATCTCTTTGATCGAGGCCGGATCGGCGACATCGGTGGTCACCGCCAGCGCCTGGCCGTCGGCCCGCAGGATTTCCTCGGCGACCGCCGCCGCCCTTTTCTCATTGCGCTCGGCGATGACGGCGCGCGCACCGGCAGCGGCGAAGGCCTTGGCGAAGGCGCGGCCGATACCTTGCCCGGCGCCGGTAATGATAACGACGCGCTCGTGCAGCGAGGCAAGTTGGTTGGGATCGCTCATGCCGCGCCTCGCTCCGCCCGCACGTGGTCTTCCAGCGCAGCGCGCGCGTTCCACGGCGTCCACCACGGCTGCATGCCCAGATCCTCGGCGATGATGCCGGCCGTGATATAGCCGGCGCCGCCGGAAATCGCGCCGCCGGGATGGCCGGCCGAGCCGGCGTTATAGAGGTTGGGGATCGGCGAGCGATAGCCGAAATGGTTGTACATCACCTGCTCGGCATTGAAGGCGCCCATGAAGATGTCGCCGCCGCGCATGTTGATCATGTCCTGCACGTATTCGCGGCCGGTGTAGATGTAGCGCCCGAGGATGTTCTTCGCCGTCATGTTGGGGCAGTAGCGCGCGAAGCACTCGACGATTTTGTCGGCGAATTCCTCCTTGAAGCTCTCGTACGATTGCCCGCCGAGGTCGGGCTCAAACGGCATCACGTGCCAGCAATAGGTCGTGTGCTTGCCGGGCGGCGCCTGCGTCGGATCGAGCAGGCTTAGCGGCCCGGAGCCGAATTGCACGAGTTTCGGCACGCGCCCAGCCTGCACGTCCTGATGCGCGGAGAACAAGTCCGCCATGGTCTCCGCGCCAATGCTCCATTTGAGCGTGCGGTTGATGTTGGGATCGAATTTTTCCGCGGCAAAGCGCGGGCTTTCGTTGAGCGCCAAGTGCAGCCCGAACAGGCTCCAGGCGGTGTATTGGAAATTGTCGAGCTTGTTGAGGAACGCGGCGGGAAGCTGCTCGCGGCCGATCAAGTTTTCGAAGGTCTGATGCACGTCGAGCGTGGAAGCCACAAACTGTTTTGCCCGCACCGTGCGCCCGTCAGCCAACTCGATGCCGGTCGCCTTGCCGTTCTCGATCACGATCTTCGCGATGTTCACTTGCGGCTGGTAGCTGCCGCCGGCGGCGATGAATTCCTCCATCAGCCCGCGCGCCAGATTGTACGAGCCGCCCCGGCAGATCTGGTAGCCGCTGTCGAGATCGAAGGCGCGGATCACCGAGCCCATCGGCGAGGTTTTGGACAGCGTGTCGACCAGCCAGGTGCCGAACAGCGACACCTTGAACAGGAACAGCAGCTGTACGTGCTCGTTCTCGAACAGCTCGCCGACCACGTCGAGCGGCTGGCGGTTGGCGACTTCGAGGAACTCGCGGCCCAAGACGGTGCGCGCCAGCAAAGCCTCGCGCTCTTCCTTGGGCAGCGGCTCGGAATAGCGTTCGGGTAGAAAGATTTCGCGCGTTATCGTCTCGGCCTTGCGGTTCCATTCGCGGAAGGTGGCGGCGTCCTTTTTGGAGAAGCGCGCGATGTTGGCGACCGATTCTTCCAGGTCGCGCCCGAGCACCAGCGCCGAGCCGTCGCGATGCGCCTGGCCAAATTCGTAGCGCGGCGTGATGTAGGTCACGCGCGCATCGAGCCCGAGATCCTTGAACCATGGCGTCTCGGAAATGTGGAAATGATTGATCGAATGCAGGTTGTGGTAGAAGCCGGGCAGGGTCACTTCGCGGGTGCTCAGGCCCCCGCCATAGGCCAGCCGCCGCTCTACCAGCAATACGTCGAGGCCGGCGCGCGCAAGATAGGCGCCGAGGATCAAGCCGTGATGGCCGGCGCCGATGACGATGCCGTCATAGGTTTTTTCAAGCGCCTTCGACAATTGCGGCTTCCCAGGCATCCGCGGCCCACTGTTGGGCCGCTCACCGGCTAGACTGCCGGGCGCGCCCCGCAGCGGTCAATGGCCGAACCGCATAGCCAGTAAGCCCTAATCGATGGCCATTTCGCCGCATGTAGCGACCGCATGGTGGACCTTGGGGCGGCGATACCGCTACATTAGCGGCCATATCAATAAGGGGGTCGGTACGGCCCTCGGGGGAGGAACAGCCATGCGTAAAACTCTGTTGGTTGCGGGCGCCGCTTTGCTGCTCGCAGCGGGCCCGGCCGTGGCCCAGAAAAAATCCGTCAAGATCGGTTTCGTCTCGACCTTCAGCGGTCCGGTCGCGGTGATCGGCAACAATATGCGCGACAGTTTCGAACTCGCGCTCGACCATATGGGCCGCAAGATGGGCGGGCTGCCGGTCGAGGTGATCTATGAGGACGACGGCTTCAAGCCGGGAGTCGGCAAGCAGAAGACCGAAAAGCTGATCCAGTCCGACCACGTCGACTTCCTGACCGGCTACATCTGGTCGAACGTGCTGCTGGCCTCGCTCAAGCCGGCGGTCGATTCCAAGACCTTCATCATCAGCGCCAATGCCGGCCCGCACCAGATCGCCGGTGAACTGTGCTCGCCCTATTTCTTCTCGACCTCATGGCAGAACGACCAGACGCCGCAGGCGATGGGCCTCTACATGAACCAGAAGGGCGTCAAGACCGTGTTCCTGATCGGCCCGAATTATGCCGCCGGCAAGGACATGCTGGCGGGCGTGGCGGCGACCTTCAAGGGCAAGGTGGTCGGGCGTGAATTGACCACTTGGCCGTCGCAGCTCGACTTCTCGGCCGAGCTGGCCAAGGCGAAAGCCGCCAATCCGGACGCCATCTTCGTGTTCTATCCGGGCAAGGCGGGCGTGCAGTTCCTCAATCAATACGCCCAGGCCGGACTGAAAGGTAAGATCCCGCTCTATACCGCCTTCACCATCGACGAATTGTCGCTGCCGCTGCAGAAGGACCTCGCGCTTGGCGTGCCCGGCGCGCAGGAATGGGTGAACGATCTGCCGAACGCGACGAACAAGAAGTTCGTCGCCGACTTCGAGAAGAAATATCCCGGCAAGAAGCCGTCGTTCTACGGCGCGCAGTCCTACGATGCCGCCAACCTGATCGCTTCGGCGGTGGCGGCCACCAAGGGCAATCTGTCGGACAAGGCCGCGGTCGAAGCGGCGCTGAAGAAAGCCGACTTCAAGTCGGTGCGCGGCAACTTCAAGTACGGCAACAACCACTTCCCGATCGAGAACTTCTATCTGCAGGACGTGGTCAAGAACGCCAAAGGCGAGTTCGTGCTCAAGACCGTCGCCACCATCGTCAAGGACAACCAGGACAACTTCCACGACAAGTGCCCGATGAAGTGATCGACGGCGCATGCGATACCGGACGGCAGGGACGCCCAAGCGTTTCTGCCGTCTTGTCGTTAGGGTGGGGGGATGACGCTATTTTGTGACTCGTGTCCCGGACGCGGTGCGTTGTCGCCATGAGCCTTTTCTTCGAGCAATGCCTCAACGGCCTGCAGTTCGGCCTGCTGCTGTTTCTGCTGGCGGCCGGATTGACGCTGGTGTTCGGCATCATGGACCTGGTCAATCTGGCGCACGGCTCGCTCTACATGGTCGGCGCCTATTTCGCCGCCACCTTCGCGGCCTGGACCGGCAGCTTCGTACTCGGCGCGGTGCTGGCGCTTGTCGCCACGCTATTGGTCGGCATGGCGGTGGAGGTGATCGCCATGCGAAGGCTCTACGGCCGCGACCATCTCGACCATGTGCTCGGCACCTTCGGGCTGATTTTGTTCTTTAATGAATTGGTGCGGCTGATCTGGGGGCCGGAGGGCATGAGCCTGCCGTTGCCGTCCTGGCTCAATACTTCGGTGCAGATCCTGCCCGACTTTTCCTATTCGGCCTATCGTCTCGCCATCATCGTGGTGACCCTGTCGGTCGCCGCTTTCCTCTATGTGCTGGTGATGCGCACGCGCGTCGGCATGCTGATCCGCGCCGGCGCTTCCAACCGCGAGATGGTCGGCGCGCTCGGCATTAACATCAAGCTGCTCTATACGCTGGTGTTCGGGCTGGGTGCCGCGCTCGCCGGGCTTGCCGGGCTGATGCAGGCGCCCATCCTCACCGTGCAGATCGGCATGGGCGAGAACATTTTGATTCTCGCCTTTGTCGTTACGGTGATCGGCGGCATCGGCTCGATCCGCGGCGCTTTTCTGGCGGCCATTCTGGTCGGCATCATCGATACCCTCGGCCGCGCCTATCTGCCCGACCTGATGCGCCTGTTGCTGAGCCCGAACGCGGCGGCGACCGCGGCGCCGGCGCTGTCGTCCATGCTGATCTATCTGCTGATGGCCGTCGTGCTGGTGTTGCGGCCCGAAGGTCTGTTTCCGGCGGCCCGCAGATGAGCGGCGCGCTCTCCATCCGCAATATCGCGGTTGCGCTGCTGCTGGCGGCGCTGCTGCTGTTGCCGCTTTACGTGAAAGCCGGCGGCAACCTGTTCCTGCTCACGCTGTTCAACCGTATCGTCATCCTGGCGCTCGCCGCCGTCAGCCTCAATCTCATCCTCGGCTACGGCGGCATGATGAGTTTTGGCCACGCCGTCTATCTCGGCATCGGCGGCTACGCCGTCGGCATTCTGGCGCACGAGCACATTTACAGCGGCTTCGTGCAGTGGCCGGTGGCGCTGTTCGCGTCCGCGCTGTTCGCGCTGGTGATCGGCGCGCTGTCGCTGCGCACGCGCGGCGTTTACTTCATCATGATTACCTTGGCCTTCGCGCAGATGGCCTACTACGTCGCCGCCGGTTTGTCGCGCTACGGCGGCGATGATGGGCTCACGATCTATAAGCGCAGCCAGTTCTTTCCGCCGCTCGATCTGTCCGACAAGGTGCAGTTTTATTACGTCTGCCTGGCGGTGCTGTTTGCATCGATCTATCTCGTGCATCGGCTGGTGAACTCGCGCTTCGGCCTGGTGATCCAGGGCGCACGCTCCAACGACACCCGCATGCGGGCGATCGGCTTTCCGACCTACCGCTATAGGCTGGTCTGCTTCGTCATCGCCGGCACGCTGTGCGGGCTGGCCGGCGCGCTGCTTGCCAACAACACCGATTTTGTCAGCCCGGCGGCGATGTATTGGACGCGGTCGGGCGATCTCATCATCATGGTGGTGCTCGGCGGCATGGGCTCGGTCACCGGCCCGCTGATCGGCGCGGTGGCGCTTCTGGTGCTGGAAGAGGCGCTCTCCGGCATCACCGAATATTGGCAGATCATCCTCGGGCCGCTTCTGCTGCTGGTGGTGCTGTTCGCGCGTGGCGGCATCGACGGGCTATTGCAGCAGATCGGGCCTTTGCCGAAGGCGGCGCGCACCAAAAAGATCGGCGCATGAGCGAGCCTTTGCTGCAGGTCGAGAACCTCGCCAAGCGCTTCGAAGGCATCGTCGCGACCGATCATCTCGCGCTCACGGTGGCCGCCGGCGAATTGCACGCAGTGATCGGCCCGAACGGCGCCGGCAAGACCACGCTGATCGGTCAGCTCGGCGGCCAGGTCACGCCCGACTCCGGCCACATCTATTTTGCCGGCAACGATATCACCGCGCTGCCGATGTACCGGCGCAGCCGCTTGGGGTTGGCGCGCTCGTTCCAGATCACCTCGCTGTTCCACGATCTCAGCGTGCTCGACAATGTGCTGCTGGCGGTGCAGGCGCGTGCCGGACATTCGTTCCGGTTCTGGCGCGCCGCGCGCCGCGAGCAGGACTTGCGCGAGCCGGCGCTGGCCGCGCTTGAGCGCGTCGGGCTTGCCGACCGCGCCGACTTGCGGACGTCCGCTTTGAGCCATGGCGAGCATCGCCTGATGGAATTGGCCATGGCGCTCGCCGGCCATCCCCGCATGCTGCTGCTCGACGAGCCGATGGCGGGCCTCGGGCCGGAGGAATTGGCCAGCATGGTCGAGATGTTGCGCGCGCTCAAGCGCGAACTGACCATCCTCCTGGTCGAGCACGACATGGAGGCGGTGTTCGCCCTCGCCGACCGTATCACCGTGATGGTCTACGGCCGGGTGATCGCGAGCGGCGCGCCGGAGCAAATCCGCGCCAATCCGGAAGTGCGCGAGGCCTATCTCGGCGAGGACGACGGGGAGGGCGGCCATGGCTGAGCCCGTCCTCGAGGTCAGCAATATCGAAACCACCTACGGCTTGAGCCAGGTGTTGTTCGGCGTGTCGCTCGCCATCGCGCCGGGCGAGATGGTGACGCTGATGGGCCGCAACGGCATGGGCAAGACCACCACCGTGCGCTCGATCATGGGGCTGACGCCGGCGCGCGCCGGCGCGATCCGGCTATATGGCGAGGACATTCGCCGGCTGCCGCCTTATCGTATCGCCAAGCGCGGCATCGGCCTGGTGCCGGAGGGCCGGCAGATTTTCCCCAACCTCTCGGTGCGCGAAAACCTGGTGGCGACCGCGGTCGCGCGCGACGGCGCCGCGTGGATGCTGGACAAGGTCTACGGGTTGTTCCCGCGGCTGGCCGAGCGCGCGACCAGCATGGGCAATCAGCTCTCCGGCGGCGAGCAGCAGATGCTGGCGATCGGCCGCGCGTTGATGACCAATCCGCGGCTGCTGATCCTGGACGAGGCGACGGAAGGGTTGGCGCCGCTGATCCGCGCCGAGATCTGGCGCTGCCTCGCGCGGCTGAAAGAGTCCGGACTTGCCATTCTGGTGATCGACAAGAATGTCGGCACGCTCACCCGCGTCGCCGACCGGCATTTTCTGATCGAGCGCGGCCGTGTGGTGTGGAGCGGACTGTCGCGCGAACTCGCCGCCGCGCCCGAGGTGCAGCACCGGTATTTGGGGGTGTAACTTCTGCTGTCATCGCCCGCGCAGGCGGGCGATCCAGTACGCCACAGCCTCGCGATTTAGATCGAAGCGGTTGTGAATACTGGGTCTCCGCTTTCGCGGGGATGACAGTAGAAAGCTACTCCGCCGGCTGAACGCTCGGTGGCGGTGTCGCCGGCCGGCGCCGAACGAACGTGTTGCTCATGCCGCCGAGCCTGCGATGCAGCCGGTCGAGCAGCAGATAGATCACCGGCGTGGTGTAGAGCGTGAGCACCTGCGACACCAATAGCCCGCCGATGATGGTGATGCCGAGCGGGCGGCGCAGCTCGGAGCCGGGGCCGCTCGCGATCACCAGCGGCAGCGCGCCCAGCATCGCCGCCATGGTCGTCATCAGGATCGGCCGGAAGCGTTCGAGGCAGGCCTCGTGGATGGCGCGCTGCGGCGACAAGCCTCGTCGCCGCTCGCCGTCGAGCGCGAAGTCGACCATCATGATGCCGTTCTTCTTCACGATGCCGATCAGCAGAATGATGCCGATGAAGGCGATCACCGTCAGCGCGGTGTGGAACACCTGCAGCGCGAGCAGCGCACCCAAGCCCGCCGACGGCAGCGTGGAGATGATGGTGAGCGGATGCGCCAGGCTCTCATACAACACGCCGAGCACGATATAGACCGCGATCAGCGCCGCCAGCAGCAGCAGCGGCTGCGCGCCGATCGAGCGCTTGAAGGATTTGACGTCGCCGGCGAAGTCGGTGTGGATCGAATTGGGGATATGCATCCCGGCGACCGCTTCGGCGATGCCGTCGGTCGTGGTCTGTATCTCGGCGTCGGGCGCCAGATTGTAGGTGATGGTGACGGCCGGGAACTGGCCCTGATGGTTCACCACCAGCGGCGCGATGGTGCGCGTGAAATGCGCCACCGTCGATAGCGGCACCTGGGTGTTGCCTTTGCCGGGCACGTAGACCTGGTTGAGGTCGGTCGGGTCGCGCTGGTCCTTGCGCGCCACTTCGAGGATCACACGGTACTGGTTGCGCTGAGTATAGATCGTCGAAATCTGCCGCTGCGAAAACGCATCGTTAAGTGCGTTGTCGATATCGGTCATGCGCACGCCCAGCCGCGCGGCGGCCAGGCGGTCGATGCTGACCTCGGCCTGCAATCCGCCCTGTTCGCGGTCGGTGGTGACGTCGATGACGCCCGGCACTTCTTTCACGCGGTCGAGTACCTTGGGCACCCATTGCTGCAGCAGGTCGATGTCGGCGCTCCACAGCGTGAACTGATATTGCGAGTCGCTTTGCCGCCCGCCGGTGCGCAGATCCTGCGCCGGCACCATGAAAACGCGGATGCCGGGAATGCGGTTGAGCTTGGCGCGCAGCCGCGCCACCACGCGCTGGGTGCTGACGTTGGCGCGCTGTTCAAGCGGCTTCAGGCTGATGAACATGCGCCCGCGGTTGACCGAGGCGTTGAAGCCGGAGGCGCCGACCGAGGAACCCAAGCCCGCCACCGCGGGGTCCGCCAGCACGATGTTCATCGCCTTGAGCTGCAGCGCCTTCATGGCCTCGAATGAAATGTCGGTGGAGGCCCGCGTGCCGCCGAAGATCAGCCCGGTATCGTCCTGCGGGAAGTAGCCCTTCGGCGTCTTGATGAAGAGCCCGATGGTCAACGCGATGGTGGCGAGAAACACGATGAACGTCAGCCCGCGGTGCTCGAGCACGACCGTCAAGCTGCGGTCGTAGAACCGGATGGTGCGCGCCAGCACGCCCTCGACCACGCGGTCGAGCCAGGTGCCGTCGCGGCTCGGCGGCCGGCGCACGAAATAGGCGCAGATCATCGGCGTCACCGACAGCGACACCACGGTAGACACCGCGATGGCGAAGGCGAGCGTCACCGAAAATTCGCGGAACAGCCGGCCGACAATGCCGCCCATGAACAGCAGCGGAATGAAGGCGGCAATCAGCGAAACCGAAATCGACACCACCGTGAAGCCGATCTGCTTGGCGCCTTTAAGAGTTGCGCGCAGCGGCGAGGCGCCGCGCTCCAGATAACGGAACATGTTCTCGATCATGACGATGGCGTCATCGACCACGAAGCCGACACAGACCGCCAGCGCCATCAGCGACAAATTGTCGATCGAGAAGCCGGCCGCCCACATCGCCGCGCAGGTGCCGGCAAGCGACAGCGGCACCGTTATGCCGGCTGCAATTGTGGTGGCCGTGCGGCGCAGGAACACCGCCACCACCAGCATCACCAAGATACGGTCGCGCCCAAGCGTGAGCTGCATGTCGCGCACGCTGGCGCGGATGGTCTGGGTGCGGTCGGCCAGCACCGAAATGTCGAGCCCGGCCGGCACCCATTGCTTGAGCTCCGGCAGCACCGCGTAGATGCCGTCGACCGTATCGATCACATTGGCGTTGGCCTGCTTGGTGATGATCAGCAGCACGGACGGGTTGGGCATTGAACCAGCCGGCCGAGCGGCTGTTGCGCACGCTCGGGCGGATGGTGGCGACGTTCGACAGCCGGATGACGGTACCGTCGACGGTCTTGACCACCACCGGATCGTAGTCGCTGGCGTTGCGTAGCTGGTCGTTGATGCCGATGGTGATGTTGCGCTGCGGGCCGTCGAAGGAGCCGAGCGGACCGACCGCATTGGCATTGGCGATCGCCGTGCGCACGTTCTCCATGGACAGCCCCATGGAAGCGAGCCGCTGCGGATCGACGCGCACGCGCAGCGCCGGCTGCTCGGAGCCGGCAACGGTGACGTCGCCGACGCCGTCGACTTGGCTCAGCCGCTGCGCGATCACGCTGTCGGCGGCGTCATAGATCTCGCTCGGCCGCATGGTCTTGGAGGTGAGCGCGAGGATCAGGATCGGCGCCGCCGCCGGATTGGCCTTGCGGAAATGCGGCAGCGTCGGCATGTCGCCGGGCAGATCGCTGAGCGCGCCGTTGAGCGCGGCCTGCACGTCGCGGGCGGCGCCCTCGATGCTGCGGCTCAAGTCGAATTGCACCACGATGCGCGAGGAGCCGAGCGAGCTCACCGAGGTCAACTCGTTGACCCCGGAGATTTCGCCGAGCCGCCGCTCGATCGGCGCCGCGACGGTGGCGGCCATGGTGTTGGGATCGGCGCCCGGCCGGCTGGCGGATACGAAAATGACGGGAAAATCGACGCTCGGCAGGCTGGCGACCGGCAGAAAGGCATAGGCCACCGCGCCCACCAGGAACAATCCGATCGCCATCAGCGTGGTGCCGATCGGCCGGCGGATGAACGGGGCGGAGAAGTTCATGGGCGTTCTTTTCTGGGCATGATCTTTTCCGAAAACCGGTTCCCACTTTTCGGGATCATGCGCTACTCCGCCGGATGCGGCTGCGCCGCACCGCGTCCGGTCCAACGCACGCGCAGCCGCTCCATGTAGAGATAGATCACCGGCGTGGTGTAGAGCGTGAGCAACTGGCTGAGCAGAAGCCCGCCGATGATGGTGATGCCGAGCGGGTTGCGCAGTTCCGAGCCGGTGCCGCTTTCCAGCGCCAGCGGCAGCGCGCCGAACAGCGCGGCGAGTGTCGTCATCATGATCGGGCGGAAGCGCAAAAGCGCGGCCTGCACGATCGACTGCTCCGGCGTGAGGCGTTGATGACGCTCTGCTTCGATCGCGAAGTCGATCATCAGAATGGCGTTCTTCTTCACGATGCCCATCAGCAGCACGATGCCGATCAGGGCGATGACCGACAGGTCGTGGCCGAACAACATCAGCGCCAGCAGCGCGCCGACGCCGGCCGACGGCAGCGTAGAGAGGATGGTGAGCGGGTGGATGGCGCTCTCGTACAAGACGCCGAGCACGATGTAGATGGTGATGGCGGCGGCCAGGATCAGCCACGGCTCGCCGGCCAGTGACTTGGCGAATTCGGCGGCGTCACCGGAATAACTGCCGGTGACCGAGGACGGCATGCCGATTTCCTGCTGCGCGGCGGTGATGGCGGCTACGGCATCGGACAGCGCGTACCCCGGCGCCAGATCGAAGCTGATGGTAACCGAGGGGAACTGCTCCTGATGCGCGATGGCGAGCGGCGCCGAGGTATATTCGAAATGCGCAAAGGCCGAGAGCGGAACTTGATTTGAGCCGGTTACTGTGTTGGGCGTGGCGGTGGTGTTGGTATTGGTGGTGCCGGTGGCGGTGTTGCCGACGGTCGCCGCGGTGCCGGTCGAGGTGCTCGACCCGGTGACGTAGATCTTCGACAGCGATGACGGGTCCTGCTGGTAGCGCGGCTGCGCCTCCAGGATCACGCGGTATTGGTTGGCTTGGCCGTAGATGGTGGAAATCTGCCGCTGGCCGAAGGCGTCGTTGAGCGTGTCGGTCACGCCCTGCATGGAGACGCCGAGGCGGCCGGCCTGCTCGCGGTCGACATTGACCAGCATGCGCGGGCCGCCCTCCTGCGCTTCGGAGGCGACCTCGCGCAGCGCCGGATCGCTGCGCAGCTTCTGCACCAGTCTATCCGACCAGTTCAGCACCTCGTTGGAGTCGGTGGCGACCAGCGTGTACTGGTATTGCGCGCGGCTCGAGCGGGTCGAAATCTGGATATCCTGCGTGGCCTGGAAATAGACCGTCATGCCGGGAATGCCGGCGACGTCTTTTTTCAACCGCGCGATGATGGCATCGACGTGCGATTGACGCTCATCGCGCGGCTTGAGTGTGATGGCGAGCCGGCCGGCATTGGGCGTGGCGTTGACTGGGCTGACGCCGATCACCGATACCACGCCGGTGACGTCCGGGTCGCGGCGGATCGCGGCTTCCACCGTCTGCTGGCGGCGCTGCATCTCCTCGAACGAGACATCGGTGCCGGCCTCGGTCACCGCGGTGATCAGGCCGGTGTCCTGCAACGGCAGGAAGCCCTTGGGGATCACCACATAAAGAACGATGGTGGCGGCGAGCGTGATGAACGTCACCAGCAGCGTCTCGGGCTGGTGGCGCAGCACCCATTCCAGACTCACCCGGTAGCCGTCGACCGTGCGCTCGATCAGCCGGTGGAAGAGGCGGGTGACGGCGTTGCCGCCGCCGCCGCCACCGTGACGCAACAGCCGCCCGCACATCATCGGCGTCAGCGTCAGCGAGACGACCGCCGAAGCGACCACCGCGATGGTGAGCGTGAGCGCGAATTCGCGGAACATGCGGCCGACCAGCCCGGTCATGAACAACAGCGGGATGAACACCGCGATCAGCGACATGGTGAGCGAAATCACCGTGAAGCCGATTTCGCTCGCGCCACGCAGCGCCGCCTTGAGCGGCGGCTCGCCGTCCTCCATGTGGCGCACGATGTTCTCAATCATCACGATGGCGTCGTCGATGACGAAGCCGGTGCCGATGGTCAGCGCCATCAGCGACAGGTTGTCGAGCGAGAAGCCGGCAAACCACATGACCCCGAAGGTCGCGATCAGCGACAGCGGCAGCGCCACGCCGGCGATGATGGTGGCGCGCACCGTGCGCAGGAAGATCAGCACCACCAGCACCACCAGCGCGATGCTGAGAATCAGCGTGAACTGCACGTCGCGGATGGAGGCGCGGATGGTGTCGGTGCGGTCGCTGACGACGGTGAGGCGGGCGGCCGCCGGTATGGAGCGGCGCAGCCGCGGCAGCTCGGCACGCAGCCGCTGCACGGTCTCGATCACATTGGCGCCGGGCTGGCGCTGCACGTCGACCACGATCGCCGGATTGCCGCGGTACCAGGCGCCGACCTTGCTGTTTTCCAGCCCGTCGATCACGTCGGCGACGTCGCTGATCTTGACCGGCGCGTTGTTGCGGAACGCCACCACCACCGACTTGTAGACGTCGGCACTGGTGATCTGGTCGTTGGCGGCGATGGTGTAGGACTGGTGCGTGCCGTCGAGCGCGCCCTTCGGCCCCGCCACATTGGCGCCGACGATGGCCGTGCGCAGATCCTCCAGCCCAATGCCGTAGGCGGCAAGCCGCGACAGGTCGGCCTGGATGCGGATCGCCGGCCGGATGCCGCCCTGCACCGAGACGTGGCCGACGCCGGTCACCTCCGACAGCCGCGGCGCCATGACGGTGTCGGCCATGTCGCTCAGCGTGCGCAAGTCGATCGAGTCGGAGGTCAGCGCCAGCGTGACGATCGGCGTGTCGGCCGGGTTCACTTTGGAATAGAGCGGCGGATAGGGCAGGTTGCGCGGCAGCGTGGAGCCGGCGGCGTTGATCGCCGATTGCACGTCCTGCGCGGCGGCGTCGATGTCGCGGTTGAGATCGAATTGCAGTGTGACCTGGCTGACCCCGAACGAGCTCGACGAGGTCATGACCTGCAAGGCCGGGATCTGGCCGAACTGGCGTTCGAGCGGCGCCGTCACCAGCGAGGCGATGATGTCGGGATTGGCGCCGGGAAGCTGGGTGGTGACCTGGATGGTCGGAAAGTCGACCTGCGGCAGTGCCGACACCGGCAGCCACCAATAGCCGAGCGCGCCGCCCAGCATCACCGCGACGCCGAGCAGCGAGGTGGCGATCGGCCGGTGGATGAAGGGGGAGGAGACGCTCATTGCGGTGCGTTCGGCCGGCCGCTGTCCCCATTGCGCCGCCGGCGCTCGCCGGCGCGGGCGCCGTCACCGGCCGGACGCCGACCGACGCGCGGATTTCCGCCCGGCGGCGTCGCTGCCGGCGGCGTTCCCGCGCCGCCACCGATCGAAACCCTGGCGCCGTCGGTCAGCCGCGCAAACCCGGTGGTGACCACGCGCTCGGGCGGCGTCACGCCTTTCGACACCACAGCCTGCGCTTCGTCCTGCTTCGACACCGTGATCGGGCGTATCGCCGCCTTGTTTTGATCGTCGATGACATAGACGAATGTCCCGTTCGGCCCGCGCTGCACCGCGCCGGTCGGGATCACCACCACGTCTTTGAGGGTGTTGATCAACAGCCGCACATTGACGAACTGGCCCGGCCAGAGCTGCACATTGGCGTTGGGGAATTCGGCCTTGAGCTTGACCGTGCCGGTCGAAGGATCGACCTGATTGTCCACCACCGTCAGCGTGCCGCGGTCGAGCACTGCATTGGTGTCGGAGCGCTGCGCCTCGACGCTGAGCGGGCCCTTGGCGAAGGCGGCGTTGACTTGCGTTAAGTCCTGCTGCGGCAGGTTGAACAATACGGAAATCGGCTTGATCTGCGTGATCATCACGACCGCGGAATTGGAGTCGGAGGCGTGCACGATGTTGCCTTCGTCAACCATGCGCATGCCAGTGCGGCCGTCGAGCGGCGCGGTCATGGTGGTGTAGCCGAGCAAGGCACGGGCGTTCTCGATCGACGCCTGATCCGATTGCACCAGCGCGGAATATTGCGCGACCAGCGCCTTCTGGGTGTCGGCCTGCTGCTTATTGATGGCGTTGTTGGCCGCCAGCTTTTCGTAGCGCACTAGATCGTTCTTGGCGTTGGCGAGCTGGGCTTCGTCCTGCGCCTTCTTGGCGAGCGTCTGGTCGAGCGCGGCCTGGTAGGTGGTCGGGTCGATGCGTGCCAGCACGTCGCCCTTCTTGACGTCCTGGCCTTCCTTGAATTTGACCGCGATCAGCTTGCCGTCCGCTTGCGGGCGCACGGTGACGGTGTTGAGCGCTTTGACGGTGCCGACCGCCCCCAGATAGACCGGCACGTCGGCGGTCTTGGCGGCGGCGACCAGGACCGGCACCGGGCCTTGGGCGGCGAAGCGGCTGCGGCGCTGCTGCTGCGGCGCGTGGCTGGTGAAGACGTAATACAACGCCCCTGCCGCGGCGACGACGACCAGCAGGCTCGCCAGCACGCGGCGTACGCGGCCCTTACTCTTGGGCCGGTCGAGCTTCGGCAACTCACCGTGCATGGACTGTTTCCACCGGTTTCGGCAGCCAGCCCCCGCCAAGCGCCTGATACAGACCGACGACCGCCAAGACATGCGCAAGCTGCGCCTGCACAAAGGCGTCCTCGCCCTGAAACAGAGTCTGCTCGGTCTGCAGTACGGTCACGAGGTCGATCGTGCCCTCGCGCAACCGTTGTTCGGAAATCTGAAAGGCGCGCCGCGAGCTCGTCACCACATTGGCCTGGAGCCGCTGGCGGATGGCGGTCTGGCGCACGGCATCGAGCGCGTTTTCAACGTCCGAGAAGGCGGAGATCACCGCCTTGCGGTAGCTCTGCAAAAGCTCGTCCTGCCGGCCCTTCTGTAAATCGAGATTGCCGAGCAGCTTGCCACCCTCGAAGATCGGCTGCGTCAGTCCGGAGGTTAGCGAGTAGAAGGCCGACTCCGGCCGCAACAATGTCTTGAGGATGGCGCTCTGATAGCCGCCTTCGCCGGTGAGGGTGATGCTGGGGAAGAACTGCGCGCGCGCGTTATAGACATTGGCATTGGCGGCGGCGAGCTGCGCTTCGGCTTGGCGGATGTCGGGCCGTTGCGTGAGCAATTCGGACGGCAGGCCGGGCGTCACCCGCGGAATGGCGATGTAACGCAACGAGCCGCCGCGGATGCGCACGCTCTCGGGCGAGCGCGCCATCAAGACGGCGAGCGCATTGCGGTTCTGCGTCAGCGTCTGTTCCAGCAACGGGATCGCCGCGCGCACGGTGTTGACCAGGCTTTCCTGCTGGGCGACGTCGAGCGCCGACGCGGTGCCGGCATTAAGCCGCTGCTGGATCAGATTGAGGATGCGGGTCGCACTCTGGACGTTCTCGCGCGCCACCCGCAGCCGGTCTTGCGCGGCCAATACCTGGAAATAGGCGGTAGCGGCAGCCGCCACGGTGCTCAAGCCCACCACCTCGCGGTCGTAACGACTGGCGACTGCGGTCTCTTCCGCCGCGCGCACCGCCGCGCGGTTCTTGCCCCAGAAGTCGATTTCGAAGCTGGCGTTGAGCGACGTCGACAACAGGTCGCGCTCCGAGCCGCCGCCCGACGACGAGGTGCTTTGCGAGGAGCGCGAATGGCTGGCGCTGCCGTCGAGGTTGACCAGCGGCAATAGCGCGGCGCCGGTGACGCGCGCCTGCGCGTCGGCCTGCACGATGCGGGCGATGGCCGCGGCGATGTCGAGATTGGCCTCGCGTGCTTGCTCGATGATCCCGGTCAGCTCCTTCGAGCGGAAGCCGCGCCACCAGTCGAGCTTCGGCAGCGCCAGTTCGGCCACGCGCGGGTTCTGCGGGCCGCGGGCATAGGCGCGCGGAATATCGAGCCCGGGCTCGGGATTGTCGCCGCTGAGCAGGCACCCGCCGAGCGGAAGCGTCAGGCCGATGGCGTACAACATCATGAACACTACGCGTACTTGTGGTGTCGTCTTTAACTGCCGTGAATCAATGCGTCGGCGCATTCCGACCATTTCGATCGCTGCCACCCCTGGATTGCAGTCAAAACCGGAACTAACGCTTGGCGCTTGCCTTGGTATGCCCCGGCGGCCAGTCAGCGAGGGCATGACGGCCGGCCGATGACATTTGCTCCGCCGCGGTAGCGAATACGCCTTGGATTACCTGGTCGAAGCTCTGTCTCGCCGCACGGGTTTCGGTCATGGCCGCACGCATTGCGGCAACGTCGAACGGATCTTGCCGCAGCGCGGCGCGAATCGCTTCGCGCGCAGCGTAATACTTGTTTTGCGCAACTTCCAAGGCCGCGTGATGGGCCTGCATCTGGGCGCGGATTAGATCGGCGTCGGCGGGCGGCAGACTGGCGGCCATTCGCTCGACCCGCACGAACACATCACGATCCCAATAGGAAGGGGCAGGCGCCCGAATCAGCATGGCGACGGCGACGCCGACGAAGAACAGATTGAGCGCCAGCGAGCCCAGCAGCAGCCAGCGCGCGGAACCGCGCTCTGCACTTGAGGCCAGCTGGGCAACGCTCATGGCCGCGCCCCGGCAAACGGCTCGGGGGCGAACACCATGGTGCCGAGATCGTCGCCGCTGGCGACCGCAAACGGCGCCTCCAGCCGGTCGAAGGGCCGGTCGAGCCCGGCAATGCCGATGAAGAAGCCAAACGCCGCGCAACAGGCGAGCGCCGCGACGCGCGGCCAGGCCGGCGCAAACTGCCAATCGAGCAGCACGCCGGGCAGCCGCCAGAACGGCATCTTCTGCCGCGGCAGCGGGCCGCCAAGCCGCGCCAGCACGCGGGTGACCGAAGCCTGGCTGTCCTGCGGCGCCTGCGCGACCCGCATAAGCGCCGCTTCGAGACGATCCTGGTTCTTTTCGTTGCTCATTGTCCGTCCTCGTCGATCACGCTACCCAAGGCGCGGCGCAGGTTCTGTTTGCCGCGCACCAACAATGTCTCTACCGCCGACACCGACGTGTCGAGAATTTCCGCCACCTGCGCATTGCTCAAGCCCTCACTGTACGTCAGCATGATGGCGGCACGCTGGCGCGCCGTTAAACCCTCGATGGCGGTAGCCAACTGCCGGTCAAGCTCACTTCGCTCCACCTGTTCGCCGGCGCCGGGCGCCGGATCGGCGATCTCGCCGGCCGCTTCCAATTCGACCCACGGCGCGCGCCGCTTGCGGTCGAGACAGAGATTGACCACCACGCGCGTGAGCCAGGTGCGGAACAACGCCAGCGGCTGCCAGCGCGGCGCATTGACCCAGACGCGCAACATGGCTTCCTGCGCCACGTCCTCGGCGTCGGTGGCATTGCCGAGGATGCGGCGTGCCAGCGCGACCACGCCCGGCACGTGCCGGCGCACGAGCTGGCGATAGGCTGGCTCGTCGCCGCGCGCAACCCGAGCCATGAGCGCTTCGTCGCTGTCATCCATTGCGATTGGGCGGTCGTCATGCTGCAAAGCCCGGATAGTGTAGTCCGATCTATGCAATAAACGCGCAGCCGGGCCAAAACCTGTGCTTGTCGAATCTCCGGGCGAACGCGGGGGAGCCCGGACGCGGGTGTCTAACCTATTGAATCGGCATAGTTTTGCAACCGGTCCGGCGGCCGACTGTGGCAGGCTTTCAACAGCGGCGGTGCAACATGGATTCGCCGCGAAATCGCATGGCTCCGCAATGCATGGGCCGGTTTTCGGCTAAGATCGCGCGCTACGCAAAAGGGAGGCAAAATCACCATGGACAAGGCTATTTACGACCGCGGCATGCAGATGCGCCGCAAGGTGCTGGGGGACGAATATGTCGACCGCGCCGTCGCCAATACCGACGATTTCAATCGCGAGTTCCAGGCGCTGCTCACCGAGTATTGCTGGGGGACGGTCTGGGGCGACGAAACCTTGAAGCCGCGCGAGCGCAGCATCCTCAACCTCGGCATGATTGCCTGTCTCGGCCGCATGCACGAATTCGAGGCGCATTTCCGCGGCGCCCTGCGCAATGGGCTTACCCCCAAAGAGCTTGCCGCCATCCTGCGGCAGATCGCGGTCTATTGCGGCTTCCCGGCCGCGGTCGACTGCCACCGCGTGGCCAAACAGGTGCTGGCGGCGGAAGCCAAGAAAAGCTGAATTCCCAAGCGGCAACATCACGTTAACGGGATGGTCGCAATCTGGTCTTGAATGTGCCTATTTCGGGGGGCAGTTCAGGGGCCGTAAGTGGCGGGGATTTAACCGCCGGTCCCGCCACAGGTGGATGATGGTTCGACCGATTCTAGCAATTTTGGTCGCGCTGCCGGTGATGGCGGCGCTGTCGGCCGTTCCGGCGCAGGCGCAAGGCTATTACGACCAGCCGTATAGTGATCGGCCGCACGACGCTTATGTGCCGCCTGCACCTGGTGGGCCGGGCAGTCCGCAACGCGTGTTGCCTTATCCGCAAGAGGCCGACGAGGCACCGCTGCCGCCACCCGGCTTTGCTTCGCCTTACACTGGGTCCAATGGCCGTCAGCCTTACGGTGCGCCGCCCACGGTTCAGGCTCCCGACACGATGCGCCCGCCGGCGCCGGTCGGCGCTACGCCGCGCACGACTCCGCAACCGGCACCGCCCGCAACCACCGCCGCATTGCCGCCGGAGGACCAGCCGGAGCAAGGCCAGCCCAAGGAGTTGTCGCCCGAACTGCGGCGTCAGATGGTGGACTACCGGACGCCGCAACCGGCCGGTACCATTATCATCGATACCGCGCACACCTTCCTCTATCTGGTGCTCGGGCACGGCAAGGCGCTGCGCTACGGCATCGGCGTTGGCCGCGAAGGCTTCACTTGGTCGGGCGCCGAACGCGTTTCCAAGATGAAGGAATGGCCGGACTGGTTCCCGCCGCCGGAGATGATCGAACGCCAGCCTTATCTGCCGCGCATGATGGCGGGCGGGCCGGGCAATCCGCTCGGCGCGCGCGCGCTTTATCTCGGCCACACGCTCTACCGCATCCACGGCACCAACCAGCCCTCGACCATCGGCACCTTCGTGTCGTCCGGCTGCATCCGGCTGCTCAATGCGGATATCGAGGATCTCTACGACCGCGTGCAGGTCGGCAGCCGCGTCTTGGTGCTGCCGGGCAAGCCGCCGGCGACCGCGGCCAACACCGCCGCGCCGCCGCCGCAACCGGCGAACCCGATGGCCCCGCCGTCGCGCCCCGGCACCGCGGTGTCCGCTTCGCCGCTGCCGCCGCCGGCACGCTGAGTACTCAGCGTCAGATAAATTGCGATCACTCCCTTGCGCGTTGATGTGCGCGAGGCGCGTGGGCTTTACGCGGAAATGGGCCCGAACGTTTGTCGGTCTAGCGCATGATCCCGAAAAATGGGAACCGGTTTTCGGAAAAGATCATGCGCCAGCAAAATGTTAGGCGGCATTCTGATTTAATCTGAACGGATCAGACTCTAGCCGCTTAATCCCCAGAAAATCGGGCTGAACCTCGCTCCTATGGGCTGGTACCCGTTTTCGGACACGATCATGCGCGACAAACGGCGCCTCGAATCGTCCGTTTCAACGGAGACCTTTCGCAAATGCCGCATCTCACCGCGCTGGTCACAGTGTTGGCCGTCGGCCTGTATTTCTTTACCGGGATTCTGGTCGCCCGCGCACGACAGAAGTTCAATATTGCCGCGCCGGCAATGACCGGCCACCCGGACTTCGATCGTGCGTTCCGCGTGCAGATGAACACGCTGGAATGGATGCCAATCTTTCTTCCGCTGCTCTGGCTGTTCGCGTTCTATGTCAGCGATTGGGCTGCCGCTGTTATCGGGCTCATCTGGATCGGCGGCCGCTTGCTCTACATCCAGGGCTATAGCGCCGCGGCCGAAAAGCGGCACCACGGCTTCGGCATTCAGGCGCTGGCGTCGGGCGTGCTGTTGATCGGTGCGCTCGGCGGCATCATCTGGCGCATGGTGCATGGGTAAGGGATGCGAAGACGCCTAATCTGGATTTTGTCGTCACCGGGCTTGTCCCAGTGACCCCGCTTAGGAGCGCACATTGCGTTCCTAAGCGAGATGGCCGGGACAAGCCCGGCCATGACGTGGTTTGTCGCTGAGCGCGACAGTTACTCCGCCGCGGCGCTGGCCTGTTTGCCGATCGCCGCATTCACCCGCGGCATGACCTCCTCGGCCATCAGCTGCATCGAGCGCTTGGCAAGCTGCGGATCGCCCCAATCCATGCCGGCATAGACCAGTTCGCCGAAATCGCCCGTCTCCTCGCGCAGCTTCAGGACCTCGTCCACCACTTTGTTGACGCTGCCGTAGGTGACGCAATTGTCCATGACGAAATCTTCGGTGATCTCATCGTCCGGCTGGTCCTTGTAGCTCTTGAACACGTAAAGCCGGCCGCCGCGTCTCATCTTGGCGCGCATCTGCGAGAAATAGAATCGGTAGGGGCTGTTAGCGTCTTCGCGGCCGTAGCGCTTCGCGACCTTGTCGTCGTCGGCGACAAAGAACGTGCGTGCCACCCGCCAGTCGGCGATGTCGGCCTTTTGCCCGGCCTCGGCCTTGCCCTTGGCGTAGTTCACCCAGTGCGATTTGAGATGCTTGGACAACAGGAAGTTGGCCGACAGCGGATGGAAGTCGCGCTTGCCCATCAGCACCACGCCGGGCGAGAACGGCGCCACCACGGTGCCGACGATCTCCGGCCGCGGCTTCTGGAACGGCTTCGCCATGATGCCGACGCCGAGATGGAGCGCGGCGCTGCGCGCAAAGCCCACCTTGAAACGGTTGTTGGGGAAATCGATGTCGTAGGGCGGGTCGCGCTCCCACACCGCCAGGATAACGTCGATCGCCTCGGCGAAGATCTTGTTGCGGTCGTCGTCAAGGAGGCCGATCGCCTCGCAATCCGACGCGAGCGCGCCGGGCGAGACGCCCATGACAAAGCGTCCTTGCGACAGATGGTCGAACATCGCGGCGTTCACCGCGATCACCACCGGGTGCATTTGCGCCAGATTGGTGGTGCCGGTGGCGAGCTTGATGGTCTTGGTCGAGTGGATCAGGGTCGCCAGGAACAACGTGCTGTTGGTGACGTTCTCGCAGGCATCGGTCAGGTGCTCGCCGACGAAGGCGTCGTGGAAGCCAAGCTGGTCGGCGAGGATGATCGCCTCGCGATCCTCGCGCAGCGTCTGCGACCAGTCCCGGCCCAACGGGTGCACCGGCATGGTGAAGTAACCCAACCGCATTCAACGTCTCCGCCTCGAATTCCCGGCAGCTTGCGCCGTCCGGAAGGCAACGCAAAGCGCATTTAGCCGTTTGTTTCAATGAGAAAATTCGGATTTGAAAGGGCGAAAATGATTGGCTGGCCCGCGTCGGCTACGGGTCGCGAGTTGTGGCTTGCGCATTTATCCACCGGTTACCGATGCCGCATGACGGCCGGTTCCGCTTTCCGGCGGTGAAAGACTAGTCTTGCGGAAAAGCAGCGATTCGAGGGGTGCTGGGTCCATGTTGCGCTGGTTTCACGCGTTGATGCCGAAGGAGGAACGCTTCTTCGAGTTGTTCGCGCGCCATTCGCAAGCCGTGCTCGCCGGCGCCGAGGCGTTGCGCGCCATGATGGAAGGTGGCGCGGCGGTCGAGCGCAATTGCCGCATCGTCATGGAACGCGAGAATGAGGCCGACGATGTCACCCGCGAAGTTCTGATCGCGGTGCGGCGCACTTTCATCACCCCGTTCGACCGCGGCAGCATCCGCGAATTGATCACCTCGATGGACAACGCCATCGACCAGATGCAGAAGACCGCCAAGACTGTCGAGTTGTTCGACGTGAAAGAGTTCACGCCCGAGATGAAGCAGATGGGCGACGCCATCGTTAAAAGTGCTGAGCTCACAAAGGAGGCGGCGCCGCTCCTGCGGGCTATCAGCCAGGAGGCCGGCCGCATCAGCGCGCTCACCGAGCAGATATCGCAGATCGAGGGCCAGGCCGACGAATTGCACGACGTCGGCCTTAAGGCGCTCTACCAGGCCAACGTCAATTCCAATTCCATGGCCTTCTTCATCGGCAACGAAGTCTACGACCACCTGGAAAAGGTCGTGGATCGTTTCGACGATGTCGCCAACGTCATGCACGGCATTGTGATCGAGCATGTGTGAACGACCCATGTCTTTCCGGGTCGGTGCGAGTGGCGGAGCCCGCCGTCAATGAATGTCGCGCTTTCGTTGCCTGTGCTGGTCGGCTTGATTGCGGTCGCGCTGGCGTTCGATTTTCTCAACGGCCTACATGACGCGGCCAATTCCATCGCCACTATCGTGTCGACGCGCGTGCTGCGCCCGCAATATGCCGTCGCCTGGGCGGCCTTCTTCAATTTCATCGCCTTCCTGTTCTTCGGTCTGCACGTCGCCAACACGCTTGGCACCGGCATCATCGCCGCCAACGTAATCGATCCGCGCCTGGTGTTCGGCGCGCTAATGGGCGCCATTATCTGGAACCTGATCACCTGGGCCCTCGGCATCCCGTCGAGCTCGTCGCACGCGCTAATCGGCGGCCTGGTCGGCGCCGGCATCGCTAAGGCCGGCATCTCGGCCATTGTCTGGCGTGGCCTGGTGCCGACCGTACTCGCGATCGCCGGCTCGCCACTGATCGGCTTCCTACTGGCGATCTTGATGATCCTGCTGCTGTCCTGGATTTTCCTGCGCTCGACGCCGTTTGCGGTCGACCGTACCTTCCAGCGCCTGCAATTCATCTCGGCCTCGCTCTATTCGCTCGGCCACGGCGGCAACGACGCGCAGAAGACCATGGGCATCATCGCCGTGCTGCTCTATTCGCAGGGTCACCTCGGCGCCAAATTCTACGTGCCGTTCTGGGTGGTGATCGCCTGCCAGATCGCCATGGCGCTCGGCACGCTGATCGGCGGCTGGCGCATCGTGCGCACCATGGGCTCGCGCATCACACGCCTCACGCCGATGCAGGGCTTTTGCGCCGAGGCCGGCGGCTCGATGACGCTGTTCGCGGCCACCTGGCTCGGCATTCCGGTGTCGACCACCCACACCATCACCGGCTCGATCATCGGCGTCGGCGCCGCCCGCAAGATGTCGGCGGTGCGCTGGAGCGTCGCCAACAATATCGTCGTCGCCTGGATCATTACCATCCCGGCGTCCGGTCTTATCGCGGCGCTGTTCTATTGGCTGTCGGCGCTGTTCGGTTGATCAGGCCGCCACGCGCGCCAGGAATCCTTCGACCTCTTGGCGCAATTCGGCGGCGGCCGTCTCCACCGCCTGCGAGGCGCTGAGCACACTTTCCGCCGACTGACGCGTCTCGACCGCGGCGCCGGCCACCTCGGCGAGCACCGAGACCACCAGCTTGGCGCCGCCGGCGGCGCTGGCGACGTTCTGGGAAATCTCGCCGGTCGCCGCATTCTGCTGCTCGACGGCCGCGGAAACCGAGGTGGCGCAACTGTCGATTTCCTGCATGCGGCCGGCGATGCGGCCGATCGCGGACACCGCGCCGTCGGTCGAGGTCTGCACCGCGGAGATCAGCTTGGAAATATCCTCGGTCGCCTTGGCGGTCTGCACGGCAAGCGATTTTACCTCGGAGGCGACCACGGCGAAGCCTTTGCCGGCTTCGCCGGCGCGCGCGGCCTCGATGGTGGCGTTGAGCGCCAACAGATTGGTCTGCTCGGCGATGGCGCGGATCAATTTGATGACATCGCCGATCTTCTGCGCGGCTTGCGCGAGCGCTGCGATCTGCTCGTTGGTGCCCTTGGCCTCCTCGACCGCGCTGCGCACGATGTCGGTGGTCATGCTGAGCTGGCGGCCGATCTCGGCGATCGAGCCGGCCAACTCGTCGGCCGCCACCGCGGCGCTTTCGACATTGGCGCTGGCATCGTTCGACGTCGTAACCGCGCCGTCGGCGCGCTGCGTTGTCTGTCCGGAACTGGCGAGCAGCGACGTGGCGGTCGAGCGCATGGCGAGTGCGCCGTCGGCTACGGTGCGCAGCTGCGCCTCAACGCTGCGGCGGAACGCGGCGATCGCCTGCTCGATGACGGTCCGGCGCTGCTGCTGCTCCTGCATGGTGGTGCGCTCGCGCTCGGCCTCGCGCCGCTCGGTAACGTCCTCGTGGGTCGCCACCCAGCCGCCGCCAGCCATCGGGCGGTTGCTGATCGACATCATGCGGCCCTCGGCGGAGACGACCTCCACGTTCGTGATGGTGCCTTGCGCCATGGCGGCGCGCAGTTCGCGGCGATACTCGTCCGGATCGCGCGTGAAGCTGCCGGTGCTGATGCGGTATGCGAGCAGGCCCGCCAGCGTGCGGCCGCGCTTGGCCACGTCGGCCGGCAGATGATAGAGTTCCCGGTAGCGCCGGTTGCAGACCACCAGCCGCTCGTCATCGTCGAACATGCACAGGCCCTGCGACATGTTGTCGAGCGCAACATGGATGCGCAGATTGTCGACCTGTAGTTCTTGCGCCAGGAACACCGCCACGAATGTCATCGCCACGATGCTGGCGATCACGGCGAAAAAACCGGAGGTGAGCGGCTCGGGCACGCTGGCGACCCAGTCGCGCAGCGGCAGCAGGTAGTGCAGCAGCAGATAGCTCGCCGGGAAGCAGCCAATGCCGGTCAGCGCGATCAGCCGCCAATCGCGCCGGGTGGCGTATTGAGAGGATTCCTGATCCATGGTTGCGTCCGGATTGTCCGCCACGCTATTCCCCTGCCGGTTTTTTTGCAGTTAATTGCACGCGCTTAATTGGCTAACAGAAGGTTAACGGGCGTTCGGGAGGGGGCTGGCATGGCGAAACTGCGCGCGGTCGAGTGCCGCGAATTCATCAAGGCGGTGATCGAAAAGGCCGAGGCCATGGGCGTGCCGGTCTCGATCGCCGTGGTCGGCCCGGAAGGCCATCTGATCGCGGTCGAACGCATGGACGAGGCCGGCTTCATCACCCCGGATACCGCCATCGCCAAGGCCTATACGGTGGCGGCGCTCCGTTCCATGAGCCCGCGCTTTCCCGATGGGCTGGTGATCCAGCAATGGTTCAAGGAGCGCAATCCGCAGCTTCTGATCAGCCTCGCCGCCATGACCAACGGCAAGATCGCGGCCTCCGGCGGCTGCGCGCCGGTGTTCAGAGGCAATGAGATGGTCGGCGCCTACGGCATTTCCGGCGGCACCTCGCAGCAGGACGAGGAGATGGCGCAATATGCCCGCGCCAAAGTGGGCTGGGCGCATCGGCCGGAAACCGACACCATCAATCCAGAGGCGAAGGCGCACATCAACGAGCTGTTCGCCAAAGCCGGAATAGTTGACCGCTTGTGAGACACACTCGGTCTTGCTTGTTGCGATTGCCAACCTCACGCCGGAGTAAGTCATGACGGGTTCGACAGCCACCGCCGAAAAATGGCAAGGCCGCATTGAGGACGACCCGCTGTTGCGCGGTACCGTCCGCTTCGGCGACGACATCAAGCCAGAGGGCGCGCTCGCCGGCTATTTTCTGCGCTCGCCGCACGGCTTCGCCAGGATCGAGCGCATCGATGTGGCGCAGGCGAAGACCGTGCCCGGCGTGGTCGCGGTATTCACCGCCGCCGATCTTGCCGACGCGCATTACCACTCGATCTCGCATCCGCATCCGATCCCCGGACGCGGTGGCAAGGTCGCGGTGGCGGTGCATCGCCCGGCGCTGGCGGAAAGCCGCGTGATGCATGTCGGCGAGCCGGTGGCGCTGGTGATCGCGCAAACCGCCGCCGCCGCGCAGGACGCCGCCGAGAAGATCGTGGTCGACTGCGAGCCGCTGACGCCGGTTACCGATGCGCGCGAAGCGATCAAGCCAGGCGCGCCGCAACTCTGGCCGGAAGCGCCGGGCAATGTCGGCTTCGACTGGACCGCGCCGCTCGATCCAGACGGTAAGAAGCAGGCCGCGCTTGAGCGCGCTTTCGCCGAGGCCGCCCATGTGGTGCGTCTCGAGCTGGTCAATCAGCGGCTGGTGGTCGCTTCGCTCGAGCCGCGCAGCGCCACCGCCAGCTACGATGCCGAGAAGAAGGTCTTTACGCTGCGCTGCCCGACGCAAGGCGTCGCCAATGTGCGCGGCCAGATTGCCGAAAGCCTCAACGTCAAGCCGGAGGAGCTACACGTCCTCACCGACGACGTCGGCGGCGCCTTTGGCATGAAAGGCGCGGCGTACCCCGAATATGTCGCGCTGCTGCACGCCGCCCGCGCGCTGTTGCGGCCGGTGCATTGGCTGTCGACTCGCTCGGAAGCTTTCGTGTCCGATTGCCAAGGCCGCGAACTCGTTCTGGCACGTCGAGTTGGCGCTCTCCAAGCGCGGCCGCTTTCTGGGGCTGCGTGTCGACTGCGTCGGCAATGTCGGCGCTTATTTTACGCCGGTCGCGCATTTCGTCTTCACCACACACGTCTCGGGCTGCCTGCCCACGGTCTACGACATCCCGCACACGCAACTGAACTCGCGCTGCGTGCTCACCAACACCGTGCCGACCGCGCCCTATCGCGGCGCGGGCCGACCCGAGGCAAGCTATCTGCTCGAGCGCGCAATCGATGCTGCGGCCGACCAGACCGGCATCGACGCCGCCGAATTGCGCCGGCGTAACCTGATTGCGCCCGACAAGATGCCGTACACGACGGCGTTCGGAAACACCTATGACAGCGGCGACTTTCCGGGCGCCTTCGAGCGCGCGCTTGAGGTCGCCGACTATGCCGGCTTTGCGGCGCGCAAGAAGGCGGCGAAAAAGCAGGGCAAGCTGCGCGGCATCGGTATCGGCTGTTATCTGGAGATCGCCGGCGCATTCCCCGAAGAAGCCGCGCGCATCACCTTTCCCGGTGCGCGCACGATCACGGTGAGCATCGGCGCCGGCGCCAGCGGGCAGGGGCATCGGACGGTGTTCGGCCAGGTGGCAGCGCGACGGCTCGGCGTTTCGACCGACTTGGTCACGGTAACCTCGGGCGATTCCGCGCGCGATGTGCCCGGCTTCGGCGCGGTCGCCTCGCGTTCGGCCGTGATGGTGGGTGGCGCCGTCGCGCGCACCGCCGACGCGGTGATCGAGAAGGGCAAGCGCGTCGCCGCCATGCTGCTGCAGGCGGTCGAAGGCGACGTGCAATATAGCGACGGCAAATTCAGCGCAGGCAATCGCGAGCTCACTTTGTTCGAGGTGGCCGAGCGCGCCGCCGATCTCAAGCGTCAGGGCGTGATCCCAGAAAGCCTCGACAGCCAGGTCAATGTCAAGCTGCCGCCATCGTTCCCCAACGGCTGTCACGTCGCCGAGGTGGAGATCGATGCCGATACCGGCGCGACCACGATCGTCAACTACGTGGCGGTCGGCGATTGCGGCAACGTGCTCAACGACACGATCGTCACCGCCCAGATTCACGGCGGCGTGGCGCAAGGCATCGGACAGGCGTTGAGCGAGGATACGGTCTACGATGCCGGCGGCCAATTGGTCTCCGGCACGTTCATGGATTACGCCATGCCGCGCGCCGACACGCTGCCGGCGATGGCCGTGGAGCATCGCGCGGTTGCCTGCCGCACCAATCCGCTGGGCGCGAAGGGCACCGGCGAGGCCGGCACCACGGCGGCGCCACCGGCGGTGATCAACGCCATTCTCGATGCGTTGCCGAAAGGCGCGCAGCTCGACATGCCGGCAACGTCGGAGCGCGTGTGGCAGGCGCTGCAGTCGGCAAAAGCCTAGGACTCATTTTCTGGATTTGGTTCGCCCTCTCATCGGTCGCGGGAAGCTGCGAATCAAGCCGCTTTGATGCCGTGCAGGCTGTGCGAGCCATCTTTGCAGGTGAAGAACACGACGTCGCCGTCGGGCGAGGCTTTGCCGGCGTGCATGGTGTTGGCCGGGATATAGAGCAGCGAGCCGGGCTTGACCTCGATCTCCTTGCCGTCGATCGAGGCGCGGAAGGTGCCTTCCAGCACGTAGATCCACTGTTCGTTGGGATGCGAATGCAGCTCGGCGCCGGTGCCGGCTTTCATGCGCATCAGCCCGACGATTATGCGGTCGCCTTCCACGCACGGTCCATGCGCGGTCGAATAGGCGGGACCCGCCATGATCTTCTGTGCGGTGCCGAGATCAAAGAGATATTCGCCCGGACCGGCGCGGGTTGCGCCCGGCGTCCTTGCGGCCGGTTGGGTGGACATGGAGTGCTCCTCGGATGGCGTTTAACGGCTTGTTGTGGCGGCGATGTTAATTGACCGACGGGGGCAGCGCCAGTATGCGGAGTGCCGTATCGCGATGCGGGTTAGCGGGGAACCAATGAAACTTGCCCGGCTGCTGTTGGCCGCGCTGACCATGGGCGCATTGGCCGGCTGCGCCAGTTACGAGCCGAAGGGTGTGCCGAGCTTCTATCGCGACCTGGCGCGGCCGGGCGCCGAGCTCGACGCTCGGGCTGCCGCTTCGATGATCTCCGGCTACCGCACCAATAGCGGGCTGCCGGCGGTCAGCCTGGATCCGACGCTGATGCGGCTTGCCGCGACGCAGGCGCAAGTGATGGCCAGGCGCGACAAGCTCGACCACAACGCCGGCAAGCCGTTCGTGACGCGGCTGAAAGCCTCCGGTTACGACGCCAAGCGCGCGGCCGAGAATATCGGCGCCGGCTATCACACGCTGGCGGAAGCCTTCTCCGGCTGGCGCCAGTCGGCGCCGCACAACGCCAACATGCTGCTTTCCGGCGCGACCCGCATCGGCATCGCCGCGGTCTACACGCCGGCCTCCAAGTACAAGGTCTACTGGTCGTTGATATTGGCCGAGCCGGACGATCGGAAGGGGTAGGGCGCTGTCGCCGGCTAGCGCTTTTTCAAAAACGCCGCGCAGAGCGCCGCGTCGAACTCCCGGTAATCGTTGGTGATCTCGGCGCCCTTGGCGATGGTGCGCCCTGCGATGGCGTAGCCATTGCGTAGATAGGTGTTGGGATCGTCCGAATGATTCATATGGCAGTCGTGGTCGCCGGTCAGCAGGATTTCGCCGTCGACCCGGTAGCCATATTGCTCGATGTAATCGCGCGCCTGCTTGGGCAGCTTGGTGAATTGCTTGGGCGTGTAGAAGCGGTCGAAGCCTTCGACAAAGCGCCAGATCTTGGTGCCCTTGGCGATGCGCTCGGCGGCGAACACGCCGAGCCCGTGGATCGCGCTCTTGGCGAGGTAGGTTTTGACGAGGAGCATGGGATTGCAAATGGAGCGGTGAATCGGACAGGGCCGCTCAAATACCCGGTTCCGGTCAAATAGAGCAAGACGGTCGAGCTGCAATGTTGTGGAGCAATTCCGCTAATGACAGTGGAGAGGCCCCACGCTACTCGCCGTCGCGGCGCCGTCCGGGCTCATGCCGTTTGAATCGCCGCGCTTTGTCGTGCTCCAGCGCCGGCGCCGCCTGCGCGATCAGTTCGCCCGCGCGCCGTGCAAACACCGGCATGTCGTAGGCCGCAACCTCGTCGGTTCCGCCGAGCAGGGCAGTGAGTTCCACCAGCGGCAGCGCTCGTTTCCCGGGGTCGCGGTTCTGGGCCATATTTCTCCACGCAATGTCGTGTAGCCGACATGAACCAACGGCGGCCTATGGCATTCGTTCCGGCGCTGCCGGAATTACGACGCATCCTTAAGGGAAGTCCCTTAGTTGCAGCGGCCGCGAAATCCACGATTTTCGCGCGATGGCCAATGAAGAACCGTCAAAAATCGAACCAGAGCGTGCGGCGCCGCAGTGCGCCCGCGACGGCTCGAAGA
This sequence comes from uncultured Alphaproteobacteria bacterium, assembly GCA_963727555.1. GTDB lineage: Bacteria > Pseudomonadota > Alphaproteobacteria > Rhizobiales > Xanthobacteraceae > Pseudolabrys. The sequence continues at coordinate 593,632 of CAVSGT010000003.1, forward strand.
AGAAGCTCGTCCGCTCGAGCCCGAAAGTCGGCTCGTTTCCCGAGCTGCTGACCTATCGCTGCGACCAATGCGGCGAGGTCGAGACGATCGAGGCGCGATAGCGCGTCGCAAACCATCAATTCTCGACCGGTGAGGCGGCCTGCGATCGCCCGGGATGCGTGCCGGCGCGTTGCGGCAGCAGCACGATGCAGCCGATGATGAACGCCGCGAGCACCGCCGAAGCGAGCGGTCGGCTCAATTGCAGGCCGCCATGGCTGACCGGCTTGTCGAGCAGATCGCCGACGGTCGCGCCCAGGGGGCGCGTGAGAATGAAGGCGGCCCAGAACAAAGTGACGCGCGATATCTTGGTCCAGTAATAGAAGCCCGCCAGCACTGCCAGCCCGGCGCCGAACACCAGCGCGCCGCCTTCATAGCCGAGCCCGCCGGTGTCGGCGGCCCAATCGCCGAGCGCGGTTCCGAGCGTCTGCGAAAACGTAATGGCCGCCCAGTAGAAGGCTTCCACTTTCGGCGTGGCGACCGTCTCAACGGAGATCGAACCGAGCGAGACATACCAAAGGGCGAGCGTGGCCATCAGGCAGAGAAATAGAATTGTCGATCCGCCGGTATAGCCGATGCCCAAGGAACGGTCGGCAAAATCCGCTATCGTGGTGCCGGCGGTGGTGGAGGCGACAATGGTCGCCCAATACAAGAACGGATGAAATTTCTTGGCGACAATCTGTGCCGCGACCAGCGCCACCAGCAACACAAGAAACAGCAAAGTACCGTCCAGATAGCCCCATTTCAGTGTCATGGTCACGCTGTCGCCGCCGGTCTCGCCCAGCGTGGTGGCGGCGATCTTGATGATCCAGAAAATGAGGGTGACTTCGGGGACTTTGGTCAGGGCGTCGTCGTTCATGCGGGCTACGTCCGATCTTGCTTTGCAGACAGATTCAATTTTGTGGGTCGGTCTGCTGGCGTCGCCCCGCCTTGCTGACTTTCAGGAAATCTCACGACGATCTGCAAACCGGGCTCGGCATCACGAACCTCGATCGCGATGCCATGCAGATCGGCCACCGCTTTGACGAGATTCAGCCCAAGCCCGCTGCCTGGCGTCGAGCGGCTATGCTCCAGACGATAGAAACGCTCGAATATTCGCTCACGTTCCACAGCCGGTGCGCCAGGACCATTATCGGTGACTGTGCCGACGATCCGATCGCGGTCGCTGCCAAGCGAGACGTCGATGTGTGTGCCGACAGGGGTGTGGCGTATGGCGTTTTCAATCAAGTTGGCGAGCATCTGCGTGAGAAGTTCGCGGTCCCCGGCGATGCGAATCGCCGGCTTGATTTTGGCGTTGAGGTGCTTGCCGGCGTCCTCTGCAGCGGGTGTGAACGCGTCAACCACGTCAGCAAAGACGGCACTGAGATCGAACTCGCGAAAGCCGGAGCGGCGGGTTCCGGCCTCGATCTGGGCAATGCGCAGGAGGGCGCCGAAGGTGGTTAAAATCTCGTCGATATGGGCGATTGCCGCCTCGATGGCGGCATTCTGGTCTGCCCCCGACCGCGCGTGCGTTTGGCTGGCTTCGAGCCGCTGGCGTAGCCGCGCGAGCGGTGTTTTCAGGTCGTGCGCGATGTCCGCCGAGATATGCCGCAGGCTTTCCATTAGTTCCGCGATGCGATCGAGCATCCGGTTCAAGGTATGAGAAAGGCGGTCGAGATCGTCGCCGGTTCCGCGTACCGGAACACGCTGCGAGAGGTCGCCCGCGATGATAGCCTCCGCGGTCCGTCTGATCGTTTCGACCCGCTTGAGAAGCGCAAGACTGAGGGCGATGCCGCCGACGATGCCGAGGACGAGGACGGCGCCGAAAGCGGAGAGGAAACCATCGAAGATCGTCTGCGTGACCTCTTCGACTTGATCGCGATTGCCCGCGACGGCCAAGCGAAAGCCGCCGTTCAGCGCGGCAGTTAGGACACGAATCTGGCTCGTGTCCCCGTCGACCTCGGTAAATTCGAAATTTGACCATCCGCTTCGCATCGCTTTCGTCACCAAGCGTCCTGCCAGCCGCTCGCCTCGCGCCCCGAGCAGGAGATAGTCGAACGTGCCGCCGTGCGCGCGCTCGTGCGCGTTCAGCGCGGCCGTCAGCCCGACAACGCCGCTGCTGCTAAAAGCGGTCTGTAACGAGGCCATCTCACCTTCAATGCGCTGGTCCAGCCGCCGCTCCAGTGTGATTGCGGTTGCCAGATAGGTGATGATGCCAAGGGCTGCGACCGACGCCGCGAACGATAGGACGTAAACTGCCGACAGCCGGAACGTAGTGGTTTGAAAAACCTTAGCGGGGTGCACGGAGCAAATACCCGGAGCCGCGGACCGTGTGGATCAGTTCGCAGTCGAAACCGCGATCGACCTTGGCACGTAGCCGGCTCATGTGGGTCTCGACGATGTTGGTCTTTGGATCGAAGTGAAAGTCCCAGACCTTCTCCAGCAGCATGGTCCGCGTCATGACCCGACCGGCATTGCACACTAGGCATTCGAGCAGCTTGAACTCGCGCGGCTGCAAATCGATGGTACGTCTGCCGCGGGTAGCGCTGCGCTTGAGCAGATCGATCTCTAGATCGGCAACGCGTAAAGCGGTTTCTACGGGGGGCATGGCCGGGCGGCGGCCGAGCGCATGGACGCGGGCCAGCAACTCCGAGAAGGCGAACGGCTTAACCAGGTAGTCGTCGCCTCCGGCATCGAGGCCTTCGACGCGGTCGTCGATGCCTCCGAGATTGGTCAGGAACAACACTGACGTTCCTATTCCATCGCCGCGCAAGGCCTTGACGAGCGATAGCCCGTCGAGGCCGGGCAACATGCGGTCGACAATGGCGACCTCGTAACTGGCGGCGGCGGCAAGAAACAGACCGTCGTGGCCGGTGCGCGCGTGGTCGACCACGTGGCCGTGCTCGACGAGACCGTTCACGATATAGGCAGCCGTTTCCGCGTCATCCTCAACGACCAGAATTTTCATGGCCTCGATCCTGCCGAACTTCGGTAGCTCCTTAAAGAAAGCAGCGAGCCGGCATTTTTGTGTCGTCGGCTCGCCACATTCGACTTAGTCTTTAGGGTTAGCGCCCTCATGCGAATTCTCGAGGACGCGGCCGGTCATCGCGTCGACACCGACCTCACGCCATTGCTTGCCGTGACGCATGTCGAAAGAGTAACGCAACCCGCTGCCGCCCCGTTCATGCTCGAGTTCCTCTTTCATGATCTTGCCCGGATAGGCTCTCAGGGCGATGACGCGCGCCTGGCTCGGGCTGATTTTGGCCCTATGCATGACGCTAGGTTTGGCGATTGCCAGAGTGGGAGCCGTCCCGGCGGCGCACGCGACCAACATTGCAACAGCCACACGCATGAGAAATTTTCGATTGTGCATATTTTGACTCCAGCTTGGCCCGTGTTCGTGACCGATGTTGCCGCGAACGCGCCGCCGCATGACACCCCTGCAACATATATGGGTGATTCCGCCCTACGCGCAGGTTTCCGCGACTATACAAATTGCCAATAATTAATCGCGTTAAGCGATCTTGGCACTGTTCTCAGAATCTGTAGTGCGCCAAGGGATGGCTTGAACAGGACACGGCCGAGCGCAATCTAGCTACTCTGATTGATGGGCGCAGCCTCCTCGCCGTCGCGGCTCAGCATCATGTATAGGACCAGCATTGCAATGCATAAAAGAAAAATGATGCTTGTGATGACCGTTCCAAAGCCGAGCCCCCCGTTTACCGGCGACTGTGCCAGAAGATCGCCGAACGAAGCTCCCATCGGTCGCGTCACAATATAAGCGAGCCAGAAGGCCAAGATCGCGTTCATCTCAAGTACATAGTAAGATGCAATAATTGCACCGATGACGCTGCCGTACATTAGTCCTGCTTGTAGATAGCCGAGTCCAAGACCCTCAGCAGCGAGATCGCCGGCTGCCGTTCCAAGTGCAAACGTCAGCAAGATAGCAAGCCAATAGAATATTTCCCGCCTTGTGGTATAAATAGTGTGGATAGAGAGTGTTCTTTCGGTCGCATACCAGATGGCGAATATCGCGATCAGCGCGATGCCGAAGAAAGTGGTTGTCGTCTCCAGGCTCACGCCGAGATTATCGACTAAATTGTCGGTGATCAGTGTGCCCACCACGCTCACAAGAACGACAGTCAGCCAATAAATCCACGGAACATACTTCTTGTGTGCGAATTGAAGCATGAGCGCTGCGACGAGGAGTCCGCTCATGACCCATGATGTCGTAGACAAGCCAAGCCCCAAATTCATGTTGAGGTAATCCGCGGCGGTTTCACCTACGGTTACGGCCATTAGCTTCACCAGCCAGAAGTCGACGGTGACCTTGGGCACCCTGTTATAAATTAGTGATGACATTTCGCGTGTAGCTGAAATCATTAATTGTCTTCCGTGCTGCCGAAGCTCAATAATTAGCTTGAAAAATACGTCTCACGTCTTTCCGAATTTATACAAATTCCCAATGTTCTCTCTTTCCAAGAAAATCTAAATTATCAAGTCCACCACACCATCGCGGTGTCTTGGTTCTTCGCGAGGCCAATTCGGATCCCAGCAGATGTTGACGGGCGGTCGACGGCAGCGTCGCGATGCTGACGCCGCACAAGCCGCTATGACGGACCATGTCGCCGCACGCGGCGCGGGATAGCCGCTAGCGTCTGTCCCGCGCTTATGTCTGGGCAGGGCTTTAGAGCGCCGTCAGTCGCTGATGGCCTCATCCGGCAGGTGCATCTCGTGCCACATGGCGTTGAGCACGCCGCAGCCGCAGGCAAAGCCGATGCCGAGAATCCAGGCGAAATACCACATGGCGTGACCTCAATAATAGTTCGTGGAGTTGCCTTCGATCTGCTGCGCCGTCACCGCGCCGCGCAAGACGCGGAACACGATGGCGGTGTAGATCAGCACGATCGGCAGGAAGATCAGCGTCGCGAGCAGCATCACGAACAGCGTGAGCTGGCTCGAGGAAGCGTCCCACACTGTCAGGCTCGCCGCCGGCGCGATATCCGACGGCATCAGGAACGGGAACATGCTCACGCCGGCGGTCGAGATGATGCCGAAGATGCCGATGGCGCTGGCGATGAACGCCAAAGCGCGCCAGCGCGCCGCGGTGAACGCGAGCGCGAGCAGGGGCCCGGCCAAGCCGAGCGCCGGTGCGGCGATCGTCCATGGGTACGCCCGGTAGTTCGCCAGCCATTGGCCGGGCTGGCGCACGACGGTCTTGAGCAGCGGATTGGACGGGCCGTCGGTGATCACGGCGCTGGTGATGGCGTAACCGTCGATGCCGAGCCAGAGCCAGACACCGGCGAGTGCGAACAGCACCACGGTGGCGAGCGCGCCGTATTTGGCGACGTCGCGCGCGCGCGTCTGCACCGGGCCGGTGGTCTTCATCGTCAGGTAGATGGCGCCGTGGGTCGCGATCATCGCCGCCGATACCAGTCCGCACAGCAAGCCGTACGGATTGAGCAGCTCGAACAGGCCGCTGCCTTCGTAGAGCACGCGCATGTCGCTATCGATGCGGAACGGCACGCCCTGCAGCAGATTGCCGAAGGCCACGCCGAACACCAGGGTCGGCACTAGGCCGCCGGCAAATAGCGCGTAGTCCCAGAACGTGCGCCAGCGCGGATCGGCGATCTTGTTGCGGAATTCAAAGCCGACCGGACGCAGGATCAGCGTCGCCAACACCAGGAACAGCGCGATATAGAAGCCGGAAAAGGCGGTGGCGTAGATCGGCGGCCAGGCCGCGAAGATCGCGCCGCCGCCGAGGATCAACCACACCTGATTGCCTTCCCAGACCGGGCCGATCGCGTTGATCGCGGTACGCCGCTCTGTGTCCGTGCGTGCGACGAACGGCAATTGCAGCGCCACGCCGAGATCGAAGCCGTCCATGATGGCGAAGCCGATCAGCAACACGCCGAGGAACAGCCACCAGATCAGGCGAAGGATTTCGTAGTCAACCGGGATGGTCATGATGGCGTCTCCTTCACTCGGCCGGCACGGCGGTGGGTTGCGTCTTGCGCGGGCTGAGCGCGAGCGATTCGACCGGCCCCAGCCGGATGTATTTGAGCATCAGTCCGATATCGACGATGAGCAGCAACGAGTAGAACAGGACGAAGCCGCACAGCGTGAACAGCACCTGGCCTACCGACAGCGAGGACGAGGCGAGGAAGGTCGGCAGCACACCGTCGATCGCCCAAGGCTGGCGGCCGTATTCGGCGACGAACCAGCCGAGCTCGGCGGCGATCCACGGCAATGGCAGCGACCAAAACATCAGCCGCAGCAGCCAGCGCTGCGAAAAATCGCGCCGCGTGGTGAATATGAAAAGGGTCGCGAAGGCCACGATGAAGTAGAAGCCGAGGGCGACCATGACGCGGAAGGCCCAGAACAACGGCGCCACGCCGGGGACGGTGTCGCCGGCAGCCTTGGCTATGGTGGCGTCGTCGGCCTTGCGCGGATCGGCGACGTAGCGCTTGAGCAGCAAGGCGTAACCGAGATCGCTGGCATGCCCGCTGAGCTCGCCCCTGGCCTGCACATCGTTGCGGTTTTTCTTGAGCCGCTCGAGCGCGTCATAGGCGATGAGCCCGCTGCGGATGCGTTGGGCGGCATGCGCGACCAGGTCGTTGATTCCCGGCATCTGTAGGTCCATCGAGCGCGTAGCGATCAGGCCGAGCACCCACGGGACCTTGAAGCTGTGTTCGGTCTCATGCTTGGCGGCGTCGGGAATGCCGAAAATGGTGAGCCCGGCCGGCGCCGGCTCGGTTTTCCACATGGCCTCGATGGCCGCGAGCTTCATCTTCTGGTTTTCGGAAACGTTGTATCCGCTCTCGTCGCCGAGCACGACGACGCACAGCGAAGCGGCGAGTCCGAACGCCGAGGCAACGATGATCGAGCGCTTGGCAAAAGCCTGGAAGCGGCCGGAGAGCAGGTAGTAGGACGCGATCGCGACCACGAACATCGAGCCGGTGACATAGCCGGCGCCGACGGTGTGCACGAATTTCGCCTGCGCCACCGGATTGAAGATCAAATCCCAGAACGAGGACAGCTCCATGCGCATGGTGTCGGGGTTGAACACCGCGCCGACCGGATATTGCATCCAGCCATTCGCCACCAGGATCCAGAGCGCGGAGAGATTGGAACCGATCGCCACCAGCCAGGTGACCGTCAAATGGCCGCGCTTGGACAGCCGATCCCAACCGAAGAAGAACAGGCCGACGAAGGTCGATTCGAGAAAGAAGGCCATCAGGCCCTCGATCGCCAGCGGCGCGCCGAAAATGTCGCCGACATAATGTGAGTAGTAGGCCCAGTTGGTGCCGAACTGGAATTCCATGGTGATGCCGGTGGCCACCCCCATGGCGAAATTGATGCCGAACAGCTTGCCCCAGAACCGCGTCATGTCCTTCCAGATCTCGCGGCCGGTCATGACGTAGGTGGTCTCCATGATCGCCAGCAGGAACGACAGGCCGAGCGTCAACGGAACGAACAAAAAGTGATAAAGCGCCGTCATCGCGAATTGCAGCCGGGCAAGCTGGACGGGATCGAAGTCGAACATGGCAGGACGTCCTTTCGTTACTGCGGCAGCGTCGAGGGACCGATGACACGCGCGATGGCCGCTGCGTCGGCGACCGGCTGTTCGCTCGATGGGAATAGGAACAGCTTGATGCCGGTGATCGCGAACAGCTTGACGATGAGCACGACCACGATCGCCTTGGCCAGCGCGCTGCGCGGCCATAGGCCGGCGGCGGCAAAAGCGGCCAAAGACGACAGAATCGCGCGCATTCCAGTGATTCCATGGTTGCGGGATATGGGCGCCGATCTAGACCGCAAATCCGGTCGATCCAAAATGATCTGGATCAATGCGTGACGGGCGCCCCGCCGCATGGTCACGGGTCTAGACCTAATGGCGTCCGCTGACTAGCCTGCGCGCGCCATGCCTCCTCTGCTACCGCAAGCTCCCGATTTCGATTCGCTCTACCGGAAATTCCGCTGGGAAATCCCTGAGCGCTACAATATCGGCGTCGACATCTGCGACCGCTGGGCCGCCGCCGAGCCGGACCGGCTCGCCATCCTCAATGTGCGGCCCGATTGGCAGCTGGAGCGGATTACCTACCGCTGGCTGCGCGAGACCTCCAACCGGCTCGCCAATGTGTTGCGCGCCAACGGCATCGCGCGCGGCGACCGCTTCGCGCTGATGCTGCCGCAGACGCCGGAAGTCGCCGTAGCCCACATCGCGATCTACAAGCTCGGCGCCGTGGTGCTGCCGATCGCCACGTTGTTCGGGCCCGACGCGCTCGCCTATCGCCTTGAGAATTCCGGCGCCAAGGCGCTGCTGACCAACGCGCAAGGTCTCGCCAAGCTCGCCGAGGTGCGCGCGCAGGTGAGCGATCTTGCATGCGTGCTCTCGGTTGACGGTAAGGGCGACGGCGCCGCCGGCTTTGCCGAGGAGTTGGCGCGCGCCTCCTCCGACTTCACGGTGGTGGATACCGCCGCCGAAGATCCGGCGATGATGATCTACACATCGGGCACCACCGGCCAGCCGAAAGGCGCGCTGCATGCCCATCGCGTGCTCATCGGCCATCTGCCCGGCGCCGAGTTGCCGCACTATCCGTTCCCGCAAGACGGCGACAGCTACTGGACGCCGGCCGACTGGGCCTGGGCCGGCGGGCTGCTCGATACGCTGCTGCCGAGCCTGCACCACGGCGTGCCGGTGGTGGCGCGCAAGACCGAGAAGTTCGATCCGGAGGAAGCTTTCGCGCTGATGCAGAAGGCGAATGTGCGCAACGCGTTCATCCCACCGACCGCGCTACGCATGATGCGTGCAGTGCCGAACCCGCGCGGGCGCTATGACTTCGTTGTGCGCAGCATGGCATCTGGCGGCGAGTCGCTCGGCGTCGAAGCGCTGGAATGGGGCAAGGAGGCGTTCGGTCTCACCATCAACGAGTTCTACGGCCAGACCGAATGCAATCTGGTGCTCGGCTCCTGCGTGCAGCTCGGAATGCTCAGGCCCGGCGCCATCGGCAAGCCGGTGCCTGGGCACGACGTGCGGGTGATCGATAGGCAGGGAAATCCGCTGAAAGCGGGCGAGCTTGGGCAGATCGCGGTCAAGCGGCCCGACCCGGTGATGTTTCTGGAATACTGGGGCCGTGAACAGGCGACGCGCGACAAGTTTATCGGCGACTGGATGACCACCGGCGACCAGGGCGTGATGGACGACGACGGCTACATCAGCTTCGTCGGCCGCGACGACGACGTGATCACGTCATCCGGCTTCCGTATCGGACCGGGCGAGATCGAGGACTGCCTGATCCGCCATCCGGCGGTGGCGCTCGCCGCGGTGATCGGCAAGCCCGATCCGGTCCGCACCGAGATCGTGAAAGCCTTCATCGTGCTCAAGAAAGACCAGGCCGCTTCCGACGCGCTCGCCGCCGAGATCCAGGGCTTCGTCAAGACCCGGCTCGCCGCACACGAATATCCGCGCGAGGTCGCCTTCATCGACGCCATGCCGATGACGACGACCGGCAAGGTGATCCGGCGGTTGCTGCGGGATAAAGCCTAAGAATTCTGCCCGCCACCTAGAATAAATACGTGGAATCCCAGCCGCCGCCTGGCCACTATGAATAGCAGGATCAACTCCACGACGATCGCTGTCGTTGTCGCCACCGCCGCGCCCTCGATGCCGATGCGCGGGATGAGGATGGCGCACAGCGCGAGATTGATAGCGAAAGCGCCGGCATAGATGAAGGCGCAAGGCTTGCGCTCGCCCAGCATGTTGAGCAGCCGCTCGGCCGGCCCCACGGCGGCGCGCGCCAGCATGCCGACAGCGAGGATGAACATCACCGGATAGCCGCGCTCGAAGCTGGCGCCGAACAGCGCCAGCAGCGGCTTGCCGAGCGCCAGGATGATCGCGCAGGCGGCGAGCGACGGCCAGAACGTCCACTTGATGGTTTCGGCGAAGAACGAGGCCAGCCGCTTGCTGTCGCCGGCCACGTGATATTCGGTGAACTTGTGGGTGGTGGCGCCGGCGATGGCGAAATAGACGAAGGCGACAATCGCCAGCAGGCGCGCCGCCGCGTAATAGACCGCGACCTCGTCGGGCGAGCGGAAATGCTCGAGCGCCAGGATGTCGACGTAGGTGAGCAGCAGATAGAAGCCCTCGACCACGAAGATCGGCAACGAGGTGGCGAGCCAGGTCCTCACTTCGTAGCGCTTGCGCCCTTGCGGCACCCGCTCTTTGAGCCGGCGGTCGAGCACGACCAACTGGCCGAGCGTCACCGCCCAGGTGGTGATGACGGCGATCAGCATCGCGGTCACTGCGTGCGTTGGCGCGCCGATGAAATAGGCAAAGCCGACCAGCAGCGTGATGCAGAACTGGCGGATGACGTAGAACGGCATCAGCGCCAGGTTCGGCCAGTCGTAGGAATGCGCGATGCCGGCCTGCACCTGCACCAGCCCGTAGATCGGGACGGTCACGCAGGCGAGATAAAGCGGCACGACGGTGAAGCCTTCGATGTAAGGCGCAATCGCCGTCACGATGGTCGCGCCCACGGCGCCGATGCCGGTGGCGATGGCGAAAGCGAGCCAGCGGCTGCCGGTGAGGAAGCCGCGCAACCGGTCGTAGCTCCTGATCTCGGTATATTCCGGAATGAAGCGCCGCGCCGCCGACGACAGGCCGACGTCGGAGAGCGCGCCGATCATCAGCACCCAGGTCCAGGCATAGATGTAGACGCCGAACTCGAAGCGGCCCATCCAGCGCGCCAGCAGCACCTGCGAGGCGAGCGCCAACAGCGCGCTGGCGACGCGCACGAAGAACACCTTGCCGGCGACGAGCTGCGCGATACGGCTGTCGCTGCGCTCGGCCAGTATCGCCTTGACGCGCGCGATCAGGCGCGCCGCCGCCGACGGCGCGCGACCGACAGTTTCCGAACCGATCAAGGCCACGGGTTCCCTCCGCTCCGGCGGGGATGCGCGCGACGGCAAGGCCATTCTGTTCGGATAGCAACGAATCGTTAAGAATCGGTGGCCGCTTGCGGTGGGAGGCGCGCACAGCTTTCTGTCGTCCCCGCGCAGGCGGGGACCTGTACTCCGCAACACTTATCCGCCTCATCCTGAGGAGCATCGCGAAGCGATGCGTCTCGAAGGATGCGGCGGCCACATGCTTCGAGACGCGCTCTTCGAGCGCTCCTCAGCATGAGGCCGAGATGGGTGGAGATTACGGCAACGACGCCAGAATCTTCTCCACCACCTTGCGCTCGTCTGCCGTAAGCGCGGCCTGCGGCGGCACCGGATCGCCGACCGCATAGCCCTGGATCTGCAAGCCGGCCTTGATGCAGGCGGCGAGATTGAAGCGCGCGAAGGCCTCGTTGATGCGCCAGAGCGCGCGCTGCAATGTCATCGCCTCCGGCCATTTTTCGGCACGGCAGAGATCGTAGAGCCGCACGCTCTGGCGCGGCACGATGCAGGCCGGGCCCGCCATCCAGCCGACGCCGCCGATCAGCATCACCGCCGCCGGGATATGCGCGGAGGCGGAAAACACCTTCATGCCCGGGCAGCGGTTCATGATCGACAACAGCCGGCCGGTATTGGTGGAGGCATCCTTGATGTACTGGATGCGCGGGTGCTCGCTGAGCCGCGCGATCACGTCGAGCGTCAAGTCGCTGCGCTGGAATTGCGGGTTGGTGTAGAGCACGACCGGAATGTCGACCGCGTCGGCAATGGCGCGGAAGTAAGATTCGATCTGCGCATCCTTGAGCGGGAAATAGGCTTCCAGGATGGCGAGAATGCCGTCGGCGCCGAGAGCCTGATAGCGCTTGGCTTGCGCCACTGCATCCGCGGTCGATGTCGAGGCGACGCCGGCGATCACCGGCACGCGCTTTGCCGCCGCTTCGATGGTCGTGCGCACCACCGCCTCGCGCTGCTCGCGCGCAAGATAGGCGAACTCTCCGGTCGAGCCGAGCGGCGTCAAGCCGTGCACGCCGGCCGCGATCAGGTCGTTCGCCAGCCGCCCGAGCACATCGGTCGCGATGCGCCCCTGCGCGTCGATCGGCGAGACCAAATAGGGAAAGACGCCGTGGAAGTCGGACATCGTCACAAGCTAGCCCGCAAATCCGCCCTCGTCGAGAAAGGCCTGCTCCTCCGGCGTGGTCGCGCGCCCGAGCCCGGCGTTGCGGTGCGGGAAGCGACCGAAGCGGCGGATGATGTCGGCATGCAACTCGGCCCATTTCAGGTCGTCGGCATCGCCGGCCGCCTTGTAGAGCGCGATGCTGCGCTCCTGGTCGGCGAGGTCCTCAGAATGCTCGAACGGCAGATAGAAAAAGCTGCGCATCTCCTTCGGCACTTGGGCATCGAAGCCACGCACCAGCGCGCCGGCCGTGATCGCGCGCGCCAGCGGATCGGTGGCGAAGGCGCGCGCTTGCCCGCGAAACATGTTGCGCGGGAACTGATCGAGCAGAATGAGCAGCGCCAGCGCACCTTCCGCGCTCCGTTCCCAGCCGGCGAGCTTGCCGGCGGCCGCCGCCTCATGCACCGCCAGGAAGCGGTTGCGGATTTCGTCGTCGAAGGCGGTGTCCTTCTCGAACCAGCGCTTCGGTCCGGCCTCGCGCCAGAAGGTGACGATGTCGGCCGGCGTCGGCGCTGCGTCGCTCATGCTTCGTCCCGCAAGGCGCGGCGCAAAATCTTGCCGACATTGGATTTCGGCAGGTCGTCGCGGAATTCGATCTGGCGCGGCACTTTGTAGCTCGCCAGCCGCGCGATCAAGAAGGCGCGCAAGTCCACATCGGTCACATCGGGCGATTTTTTTACCGCGAACAGCTTGACCGCCTCGCCGGAGCGCGCGTCCGGTACGCCGACGGCGGCGCATTCCAGCACGCCGCCATGCATCATGGCGATGTCCTCGACCTCGTTGGGGAACACCTTGAAGCCCGACACCGAGATCATGTCCTTCTTGCGGTCGACGATTGTGGTGCGGCCCTCCGCATCCATGATGCCGATGTCGCCGGTGCGGAAGTAGCCGTCGGGCGTCATTACCTTGGCGGTCTCGTCGGGCCGCCGCCAATAACCCGCCATCACCTGCGGTCCGCGCGCGCAAATCTCGCCGCGCTGGCCGGCCGGCACCTCGTTGTTGTCATCGTCGCGGATCGAGATGTCGGTCGAGGGCAGCGGCAGGCCGATGGTGCCGGTCCATTCCGCGATGTCGCCGCGATTGCAGGTGAGCACCGGCGAGGTTTCCGACAGGCCGTAGCCTTCGACGATCGGCCGGCCGGTCGCCTTCATCCAGGCCTCGGCCACCACCTTCTGCACCGCCATGCCGCCGCCGATCGCGCATTTGAGCATGCTCCAGTCGATCTTGCCGAAGTCCGGATGATGCAGCAGCGCGTTGTAGAGCGTGTTGACCGCCGGGAAGGCATTGACGCGATATTTGGAAACCGCCTTGATCAGACTGGGCAGATCGCGCGGGTTCGGAACGAGCAGGCACAAGCCGCCGACGTGCATGCCGTAGAGCAGGCAGGCCGTCAGCGCGTAGATGTGATAGAGCGGCAGCGCGGTGACAATGATCGGATATCTTACCGGCGGCGGCAGCGACAACAGCGGCAGGTGCCAGACTTCCACCTGCAACATATTGGCCACCAGATTGCGATGCAGCAGCATCGCGGCCTTGGCGACGCCGGTCGTGCCGCCGGTATATTGCAGGAAGGCGATGTCGTCGGGGCCGATGGCGGGCCGTGCAAACGTCATTTTGCGGCCGGCAGCGAGCGCATCTTTGAATGCGGTCGCCTGCGGCAAGTCGTAGGGCGGCACCATGCGCTTGATGTAGCGCACCATGCCGTCGACCAGCGCGCCCTTCACGCGCCCGAGCATGTTGCCCATGCGGGCGACGACCACGTGCTTGACCGGCGTCGCCGGCAGCGCCTCCTGCAAGACCGAGGCGAAATTCTCCAGCACGACGATGGCTTCGGCGCCGGCATCGTTGAGTTGGAATTCCAGCTCGCGCGCTTTGTAAAGCGGATTGACGTTCACCACCGTGAAGCCGGCGCGCAGGATCGCGATGACCGCCACCGGATATTGCAGCACGTTCGGCATCATGACGGCGACACGGGCACCGCGCTCAAGCCCGGTCGATTGCAGCCAGGCGGCGAAGGCGCGCGAGGCCTCATCGACCTCGCCGTAGGTCAGGGCCGTGCCCATGCAGACGAAAGCATCGCGGTCGCGATAGGCCGCAAAGCTCTCTTCGAACATCGCGACCAGCGAGGAGAAGCGCGACACGTCGATGTCGGCGCCGACGCCCGGCGGATAGTGCCGCAGCCAGGGCCGTTCCATGGCATTTCCTCAGGTGCCGCCGCGCCCGATCATCGCCGGCGGACGGACATCAGCATTAGTTGAGTCGAGACCTGGCGCAAAGACGAGCCCCGCGCATTCCCGCGCAAGCGGGATTCCAGGGCCGCATTGTGCGGTTTGCTGGCCCCGATTGCTTCGCGCTCCGCGCTTCGGCGGACCTGAACCCGCCGAAGCTCGCGAAGCAGCGTAGGCTGGGTCGCGGGGACGAGCGGGATAGCTTTAGCGATCAACGCCGCCGAACGGCACCAGCGGATTGTCGGCGAGCGCGGCCCGGTCCGGGCGGTCGCTGGCGGGCGTGCCGAGAAAGGCCTCGAACAGCTCGCGCACGGTGCGCTCCGGCAGGTCGCGGGTGATGAACACCAGCCGCGTGCGGTGATCGTCGTCCGGCCAGCGCGGGAGCCGCGCGGTCGGATGGAACACGTGCTGCACGCCGTGCACCACCACTGGCGTGTCCGGCATTTCCTGCAGCTTCACGATGCCCTTGAGCCGCAGCAGCTTGTCGCCATGGGTGGCGCGCAACAATTCCAGGAACATGTCGAGCGTGCCGGCCGGCATGGCGGCATCGGCGGTGAGCACGAAGCTGGCGATGTGCTCGTCGTGACGATTGGGATCGTGATGATGGTCGTGGTGATGCGCATGGGCGTCGGCATAGGCCTCTTCCGCCAACCATTTCTTCACGTCGGCGCTCTTGCGCTCCGGGTCGTAGAGCCCGCAGTTCAACAGACGCTCGGCCGTCGCCTCGCCTTTGGCGGCATCGAGAATGGGCGCCGCCGGATTGAGCGCGCGCAGCCGCTCGACAATGCGCTCATGTTGCTCGGGGCTCGCGAGGTCGGTCTTGGTCAGCACGATGCGGTCGGCGACCGCGGCCTGCTTCACCGCTTCCGGGTGCCGGTCGAGGCTCGTCTCGCCGTTGACCGCGTCGACCACGGTCACCACGCCGTCGAGCCGGTAGCGCATGACGAGATAAGGATGCGCCATGGCGGTGTGCAGCACCGGCGCCGGATCGGCGAGCCCGGTGGTTTCCAACAGCACGCGGCGGAAGCTGCAGCGGCGGGCGTCGAGATCGCGCAGCAGCGTCTCCAGCGCGTCGACCAGGTCGCCGCGCATGGTGCAACACAGGCAGCCCGACTGCAGCAGCACCATGTTGTCGGAAATGTATTCCACCAGCAGATGGTCGAGCGCGACCTCGCCGAATTCGTTGATGATCACGGCGGTGTCGGCGAGCGCCGGATCTTTCAGGAGCCGGTTGAGCAGCGTGGTCTTGCCGGCGCCGAGGAAGCCGGTGAGCAGGGTCAGCGCAACGGGTTCCGCCGGCCGGCGCCGCATCGCGCTATGAGCGGCCTCGCTCATCACTTGGCCGCGCTGACCTTCTTCTTGGCCGCGCGGTGCTTGTGCGCGCTCGCGCTTGCCTTCTTGCCGCCGGAATCCTTCTTCTTGGCGCTGCGATGCTTGTGTTTCTTCTTCGACGGGCTGTCGGCATGCACCGGATCGGGATGGTCGGCCGGCCCGGTGAACACCCTCACCGGCGCCTCGGTATCGACCGGCGGGCCGAGCACGAACTTGCCGTTCGGCGGCCGCAGGCTCGACAGCAGGAAGCCCTGCGAGGGTCCGCTGTCGCCGGTCGCGCCCTCGGCCTGTTCCTCGTCGTTTTCCTCCGACGGCGGTTTGTGACGATGGCCGCCGCATATCTGCTCGCGCAGATTGGGCGGCTGCGCATCGATCGGCGCCAGCTCGTCGACGGTGCCGAGCGACGGTGTCAGCCACGACAGCGTACCGCCTCTGAAGCCGCTCTCCAGCAATTGCGCCGCCTTCCGCGCGCGCACCGCGCCGGAATAGGCGCCGAGCACAACGGCGATCAGGCGGCGGCCGTGGCGGGTAGCGGATGCCACCAGATTGTAGCCGGAGGCGCAGATGAAACCGGTCTTCATGCCGTCGGCGCCCGGATAGCGATCGAGCAGCGAATTGAAATTCCGCATCACGCGATGCCCGTACTCGATCGAATGGATATGCCAATAAAAATCGTCTTCCGGAAATTCGGTGATCAGCGCGCGCGCAAGGATGCCGAGGTCGCGCGCCGAGGTGACGTGGTTTTCCGCCGGCAGCCCGTTCGGGTTGACGAAATGGCTTTGCGTCATGCCGAGGCGCTTGGCGTTGGCGTTCATCATGTCGGCGAAGCCTTCGATCGAGCCGCCGACGCCTTCGGCGATTGCCACCGCAATGTCGTTGGCCGAGCGCACCAGCAGCATCTTCAGCGCGTTGTCGACGGTGACGCGGGTGCCTTGCTTGAATCCCATCTTGGTCGGCTGTTGCGCCGCCGCGTTGCGCGAGACGGTCAGCAGCGAATTGAAGCCGATTTTGCCTTCCTTGACGGCGCGCAGCGCGGTGTAGGTGGTCATCAATTTGGTGACGGAGGCCGGATACCAGGGAAGCGTCGCGTTTTCGGCGCGCAGCACCTTGCCGGTCGAGGCGTCGATCAATAGCTGCGCTTCAGCCTGGGCATGATGGGCGCCGGCGAGCGCAAACCCGGCCGCCACGGCAAGGCTGAGAAGCAGGGAGCGGGGGCGCGGGTAAATTCGCACTGTTCGGGGTCCGGTTACGTCCGTCGGGCCTCGGAAGCGTTTGGGTTCCATAGGCGGCGGCGCTAGGCTATCTAAGCTTGGCGCGGGAGGCAAAGGTCGGCCACCCCCGGCACCGGCATGGAATTAAGCCTGCATCACCGAGCAATGCGACCAAAGTTCGGCAAAGGAGCATGCGATGACCGCCTGTATCGTCGGCTGGGCCCACACCGCCTTCGGCAAGCTTAGCGGCGAGAGCGTCGAAAGCCTGATTGTGCGGGTCGCCGGCGAGGCGCTCGCCGATGCCGGCATTGCGGCGGCGGACGTCGACGAGATCGTCCTTGGGCATTTCAACGCCGGTTTTTCTCCACAGGATTTCACCGCCGCGCTGGTATTGCAGGCTTCGCCCGATCTGCGCTTCAAGCGCGCGACTCGGGTGGAGAATGCCTGTGCCACCGGTTCCGCGGCCGTGCATCAGGGCATCAAGACCATTGAGGCGCGCTCGGCGCGCATTGTCTTGGTGGTCGGCGCCGAGCAGATGACGACGACGCCGGCGCCCGAGATCGGACGCAACCTCTTGAAAGCGTCATACGTGCGCGAGGAAGCCGATATCGACGGCGGCTTCGCCGGTATTTTCGGACAGATCGCCGGCCGCTACTTCCAGAAATGGGGCGATCAGTCCGACGCGCTCGCCATGATCGCGGCCAAGAACCACAAGAACGGCGTCGGCAATCCCTATGCGCAGATGCGCAAGGATCTAGGCTACGATTTCTGCCGCACCGAGAGCGAGAAGAATCCTTTCGTCGCCGGTCCGCTCAAGCGCACCGATTGCTCGCTGGTGTCGGACGGCGCCGCCGCCGTCGTGCTCGCCGACGTCGACACCGCGCTCAAGCTCAACAAGGCGGTGGCGTTCCGCGCCGCCGAGCACGTGCAGGATTTTCTGCCGATGTCGAAGCGCGACATCTTGAAATTCGAAGGTTGCGCGCAGGCCTGGCAGCGCGCGCTCGCCGCGTCGGGACTGAAGCTTGGCGATCTGTCATTCGTGGAGACGCACGACTGCTTCACCATCGCCGAGCTGATCGAATACGAGGCGATGGGGCTGACGGGCGAAGGGCAGGGCGCGCGCGCCATCGCCGAAGGCTGGACGCAGAAAGACGGCAAGCTGCCGATCAATCCGTCCGGCGGATTGAAGGCGAAAGGCCACCCGATCGGCGCCACCGGCGTATCCATGCATGCGCTCACCGCCATGCAGCTCACCGGTACCGCCGGCGACCTGCAGGTGAAAGATGCCCGCCTTGGCGGCATTTTCAACATGGGCGGCACGGCGGTGGCGAATTACGTCAGCATTCTCGAACGCATCAAATAGTGGCGCGCATCGGCCTGGAATTGCCTCGCGAAATTGGTCGCGAGCGAAACAATGGGTCATTTCGCGTTATTGGTGTGACATAAATCAATCATAAGAGGGCGGGACATGGTACAGTTTGCGGCGCTGTAGTTGGGGAACCAACGAATAAGGCGGGCGCCGCAAGGGACGGGCAAATCATGACCAATATTCCGACCGATCTGCTGCGCACCTTTGTCGCCGTTGTCGATTTGCGCAGCTTCACCAAAGCCGGCCAGTCGCTCGGGCTCACGCAGCCGGCGGTGAGCGCGCAGATCAAGCGCCTGCAATATCTGCTCGGCACCGAATTGTTCGATCGCAGCACGCAAGGTGTCAGCCTCACGCCGCAAGGCAGCCTTTTGGTCGGCTACGCGCGCCGCATGCTTTCCATCAACGACCAGATTGTGCACGTCGGCGGCACGAAATCGCGGCCGGAGTTGGTGATCCGGGTAGGCACGCCCAGCGACTACGTCGCCTCGATCCTGCCGAGAATCTTGGGGCGGTTTCGCAAAGATTGGCCGGACGTCCAATTCATCGTGCGCGCGCAGCCCCATGATCTTTTGGCGCGCGACCTCCGCAGCGGCGAGCTCGATATTTTTGTTGGCCTCACGATGACGCCGCAGTCCGATGCGCGCCATGGCTGGCCGGATGAAGTCGTCTGGGTGCGCGGTCCAGGCACCCGGCTCGATCCGTCTCGGCCGGTGCCGCTGGTTTCCTACGGCGAGCAACGTGTCTATCACCAAGTCGCGGTGAAGGCGTTAACCGAAGCCGGACGCGAGTGGGAAAGCGCGTTCATCGGGCCGAGCATGAACAGTCTTTATACGGCCGTTCTCTCCGGGCTTGGCGTCATGGCGATCATCCGCCGGCGGGCGGTCGATTCCGGGATGGTCATTTGGGAAGATGCGCCGCTACCGAAGCTGCCCGATCTCTATTGCGGCGTTTACATTCGCGAAAACGGCGAACGCGCCGCCTATGAACAACTCGCCGACGACATCGCCGCGGCGTTGAACCCGCTGGCGCGCGCGCCCAAAGTCGGAACCGCGGCCTGAACCGTTAGCTAGTCGGCTTTGCGTTCGGCTGCGGGCGGCAGATAGGACGAATTGAAGACGTCCTCCAGTTTCGGCTTTGCCGACTTGAACCGGTAGGCGAGCGCGGTTTCGTCGATCGCATGCGCAAAGCGGCTCGGATCGATGCCGCCATAGCCGTTGGCCTTGACTTCCGGCGTCACGATATTGTCGCGGAGCGCGATCTTCAGCCGCTCGATCTCCAATACTTTCTTGGCGATGTCGTTGCGCCGGAGCACCGGCTCGACCGCGGCCGCCGGCGCTTTCACGGCTTCTTTCAGGCCCTTCACGAAGGCGCGCAGAAAAGCTTCTACGGCGTCGCCGTGCGCTGCGGCAAATTTTTGACTGACGATGATGGCGTCGCCGTAAAGATCGACTTCGTAATTCGCCATCAGCAACACCACGATATCGTCGACCGGAACGCCCTTGTCCTTGAGACTGATGAAATTGTTGTAGGAAAGCCCGGTGACGGCGTCGACCTGGCCGGCGGCCAGCATCGGCTCGCGCACCGGGCTGCCGACATTTTCGATGATCACCTTGGCGGCGTCGATGCCGGTGCCCTTTACGAAAATCGGCCATTGCGCATAGGAGGGGTCGTTTGCCGGGGCGCCCAGCTTCTTGCCTTCCAGGTCCTTCGGCGTGACGATGCCGCGGCTTTTGCGGCCGATCACCGCGAAGGCCGGCCGGTTGTAGTAAATGAACACGGCTTTGACCGGCGCTTTGGGATTGGCGTCGCGGAACCGGATCAGCGCATTGAGGTCGGCCACGGCCATATCGTAGCTGCCGGAGGCGACACGTTGGATCGCTTCGGCGGACCCGGTCGCGTCATCGATGGCGACGTTAAGGCCCTCGGCCTTGTAGTAGCCCTTGGCGAGCGGCAGCAGGAACGGCGCCGTCGGCCCTATGAATTTCGAGTCGAGGCTGAACTTGATCGGCGTTTCCGCCGCGGTCGCGCCGGTCGCCAGGGCGGCGCAGAGCAGGAGACCTGCCCATGCCGCCTTCCCGGCGTTAACAGCGCCCATTGTGCTGATCCTTCTCGTCAGGCCGGCGCACCAGAATCTATTAACGCCGGTGGCCGTGCCATTCCGGTCCCTGTTCAGCAAAGAACATTCCTAAGAACAAGATTATTGCAGCCAAATGCAAGGCGAGCGTGCCGGCATGGCTAATAGCTGAGGTTACCGCGGCGGGACATTTACTATTCCCAAGCATTGGGAATCGCGATGTTAGGATAGACTGACGGCTTGGAGGCGCAGTCATGCAGCCGGCAAAGCCCATGCTGGCGTTAGGCGACGTTCCCCCGTTCCGCGCGCCCTTCGCGCCGGCGGATGAGGTTTTGGCCGCGCCGCTCATCGCCGGCGCCGGGCGCGCCGCCGAGGCCGAGGCGCGCATCGATGCCCGCGCCACCCGCCTGATCGAGGCAATCCGCGCCCGCGCCGGCGGCTTGGGCGGGGTCGAGGATTTCCTGCATGCCTATGCGCTGTCGACCAAGGAGGGGCTGGCCCTCATGGTGCTGTCCGAGGCGCTGCTGCGGGTGCCCGATGCCGACACCGCCGACCGGCTGATCGAGGACAAGCTGAAGGCCGGCGACTGGTCCGGGCACGATGCCCGCTCGAGCGCGCTCTTGGTATCCGCCTCGGCCTGGACGCTCGGCATCACCGCCCGCATCATCCAGCCGGGCGAGACGCCGGAAGGCATCGTCGAATCGCTGGTCAAGCGCCTCGGCCTGCCGGCGGTGCGCACGGCGACCCGCCAGGCCATGCGCCTGCTCGGCTCGCATTTCGTGCTCGGGCAGAGCATCGAGGAAGCGCTCGAGCGCGCCCGCGGCCACGGCGAGTTCCTCTATTCCTTCGACATGCTGGGCGAGGGGGCCCGCACGGCCGCCGATGCCGCGCGCTATTTCGAGGCTTACGCCGGCGCCATCGACGCCATCGGGCGGCAAGCCGGCAATGCCGCGCTGCCGGCGCGGCCGGGTATTTCGGTGAAATTGTCGGCGCTGCATCCGCGCTATGAGCCGCTGTCGCGCGAGCGCGTGCTGGCCGAGCTGGTGCCGAAGCTGATCGCGCTGGCGCAACGCGCAAAAGGCCACGCGCTCAATTTCACCGTGGACGCGGAAGAGGCCGACCGGCTGGAACTGTCATTGGAGGTCATCGGCTCGGCGTTGCGCGATGCTTCGCTTGCCGGCTGGGACGGCTTCGGTCTCGCCGTGCAGGCCTATCAGAAGCGCGCCTCCGCGGTGATCGATTGGATCGCGCAGGCCGCCGAGGCGCTCGACCGCCGGTTGATGGTGCGGCTGGTCAAGGGCGCCTATTGGGACACCGAGATCAAGCGCGCGCAGGAACGCGGGCTCGCCGACTATCCGGTATTCACGCGCAAGGCGATGACCGATCTCTGCTACCTTGACTGCGCGCGCAAATTGCTGGCCTGCCGGCCGCGGCTTTATCCGCAATTCGCCACCCACAACGCGCTCACGGTGGCGAGCGTCATCGAGGATGCCGGCGGCGTCGAGGGCTACGAATTCCAGCGCCTGCACGGCATGGGCGACGCGCTCTATCACGCGCTCATCGACGAGTTGCAGGGATTGACCTGCCGCGTCTACGCGCCGGTCGGCGGCTATGCCGATCTGCTCGCCTATCTGGTGCGGCGGCTGCTGGAGAACGGCGCCAATTCTTCGTTCGTGTCGGTGGCGGCCGATCCGTCGGTGCCGATCGCCGACATCGTGCGGCGGCCGCAAAGCTGGATCGCGACGCCGAAGGCGGCGCGCCATCCGCGCATTGCGCTGCCGCGCGATCTGTTTCAGCCGGCGCGACGCAATTCGGCGGGCGTTGAATTCGGCGACCGCGCCGCGCTTGACGCGCTGCTGGCGGAGATCAGCGCGGCGCCGGCAAGCGCACAGGCGGTGCCGCTGATCGACGGCGTCGCGGTCGCCGGGCGCGAACGGAACGTCGTTTCACCGATCGACGGCAAGCGTATCGGCAGCGTGCAGGAAGCCGATGAAGCGATTGTTGCGGCGGCCATGGCGGCGGCGCAATCGGGCTTTGCGCCGTGGGACGCAACGCCGGTCGCTGCGCGTGCCGCTACACTCGAGCGCGCCGGCGATCTGATCGAGCAGAACCGCGGCCGCCTGATCGCGCTCCTGCAGAGCGAGGGCGGCAAGACGCTGGACGATTGCGTCTCGGAAGTGCGCGAGGCGAGCGATTTCTGCCGCTATTACGCGGCGCAAGCGCGCCGGGCTTTGGCGCCGCAAGCGCTGCCGGGACCGACCGGCGAAAGCAATGAGCTGCATTATCGCGGCCGCGGCGTCTTCGTCTGCATCAGCCCGTGGAATTTCCCGCTCGCCATCTTCACCGGCCAGATCGCCGGCGCACTCGCCGCCGGCAATGCGGTGGTGGCCAAGCCCGCCGAGCAGACGCCGCTCATCGCATGCGAGGCGGTCAAGTTGCTGCACCAAGCCGGCGTGCCGCAAAGCGCGCTGCATCTGGTGCCGGGCGACGGCAATGTCGGCGCCATGCTGACCGGCGACCGCCGCGTTGCCGGCATCGCTTTCACCGGCTCGACCGAGGTTGCTCGCTTGATCAACCGCGCGCTCGCGGCCAAAGACGGCGCCATCGTGCCGTTGATCGCCGAAACCGGCGGCATCAATGCCATGATCGTCGACGCCACCGCGCTGCCCGAGCAGGTGACCGACGACGTGATCGCCTCGGCTTTCCGCTCGGCCGGCCAGCGCTGTTCGGCGCTGCGCCTGTTGTGCCTGCAGGACGACATCGCCGAGCGCGTGCTCACGATGGTCGCGGGCGCCGCGCGCGAATTGCTGCTCGGCGACCCGCGCGATCCGGCGACCCAGGTCGGGCCGGTGATCGACGCCGAGGCCAAAGACAAGCTCGAGCGCTGGATCGCGCAGAAGGACTCACGTGGTGCGTTGCGCTTCCGCCTGGACGCCGCGCCGCCGCCGGGCGGCACGTACGTCGCGCCGGCGATCGTAGAACTCGATCGCGCAGACGAATTGGAAGAAGAAGTGTTCGGCCCGGTTCTGCACGTCGTTCGCTGGCAAGCAAGCGAGCTCGACGCGTTGCTCGACGACATCGCCGGCAACGGCACCGCGCTCACGCTCGGCATTCATTCGCGCATCGATTTGACCGTTGCGCGCATCGCCGCGCGCCTCAGCAACGGCAATGTCTACGTAAACCGCAACATGATCGGCGCCGTGGTGGGCAGTCAGCCGTTCGGCGGCAGCGGCCTGTCCGGCACCGGGCCGAAGGCCGGCGGCCCGAATTATCTGCACCGCTTCGTTTTGGAACAGGTCGTCACCGTCAACACCGCCGCGTCGGGCGGCAACGCAACGCTGCTGAGCGACAACGAATAAGCGATTTTCGTCTTCGCAATTGCGAAATGGTGCCAATTGCGGGTCATTTGGCCGCCTAATCGCACAATTGTGACCGGTGTACCGTTTTGTCGCAGCCCGAAATGCCGCACCCGCCCGTTTATTGCTCGAGTGGCTCAGACAATGAGGATGATCATGCACACATCTATTCGTCGTTCGCTTGCTGCTGCGCTGACCGGCGCGCTGGCATTGAGCACGATCAGTTTGGCGCCTGCCGAAGCCGCATCGGCCAAGAGCGGCGTCCGGGCCAAGCAAGGCGCCATCACGTTCAGCGCCCGGCGGCGTCACAATTCTGCCGGTCCAATCGTCCTCGGCGCGGTTGCCGGCCTGTTCGGCACCATCGCGGCGCTTGCTGCCCGCGACCGCTATTATGACGAATATTACGGGCCCTACTACTACGCGCCTCCGCGCTATTATTACGCGCCGCGCGTCTATCCAAGGTATCGCGTTTACCGGAACTTTGGCGGTCCTGCTTTCGGTGGTCGGCACGGGCACCGGCACCACCACCATTGACGGCAGCGTGGTCATGCGCGGGCGGCACGAATTACGCCCCTCCGGCGGCATTCGTTAACCGGTTCAAGTCGCGGATCAGGTATTCTCCCGCGCATGACTGATTCGGTCTCCCGGCTCTATGACGCCGTGATTGCCGCTCGCGGCTCAGACCCGACCAAATCGCGCACCGCGCGGCTGTTCCGCGCTGGCCGCGCCAAGATGGCCAAGAAGCTCGCCGAGGAAGCGGTCGAGGTGGTGATCGACGCCATGCACGGCCAGCCCGAGGCCGTGGTCAAGGAAAGCGCCGACCTGCTCTATAATCTGGTGGTGCTCTGGGTCCATGCCGGCGTTCGCCCGGAGGAGGTTTGGGCCGAAATGCGCCGGCGCGAATTGATGTTCGGGATTGCCGAAAAAATACCGAAAAATATGGTACACGGCCCGTCGCGCCGTAGGGTCGTGGCGCTGGAGACCCGGCGCATCCGCAAGCGCCGCTGACCGCCGATTTCTCGTCCCGCGAGCGTTTCGATGACCTTCGAGGCTGCTAAGCCGCGTTCCCCGTTACGGCGGATGTATGACTGGTGCGTGGCCGCCGCCGGCAAGCGCCATGCGCTGGCCATGCTGACGGCGGTGGCTTTCGCCGAAAGCTCGTTCTTCCCAATTCCGCCCGACGTGATGCTGGTGCCGATGTCGCTGGCGCGCCCCGACCGCGCCTTCTTGCTGGCGGCCTGGTGCACGGTCGCCTCGGTCACCGGCGGCATGCTCGGCTATGCGATCGGCTATCTGCTTTATGACTCGGTGGGGACTTGGCTCATCCACCTTTACGGCTACGGCGACAAGGTCGAAGCCTTCCGCACGGCTTACGCCCAATGGGGCGCCTGGATCATCCTGCTCAAGGGCCTCACGCCGATCCCCTATAAGATCGTGACCATCACCTCCGGCTTTGCCGGCTACAACTTCGTTCTGTTCGTCGTCTTGTCGATCATCACGCGCGGCGCGCGGTTTTTCGTGCTGGCGTTCCTGCTGCACCGCTATGGCGATTACGCCCGCCATATCATCGAGAAAAGGCTGGCGCTATGGACGTCTTTGTTCGCCGCCGTGCTGGTGATCGGCATCGTCGCGGTGGTTTATCTGTTCTAGCACTCCTCATTTTCGCCATCGCTGAGGCGTAAATGAGATTGTCGGCGCAAATGCCGGAGGGGCAAGCGATTGCCGTTGGGCGACTGACTTGAAGTCAGTTTGACCGGCCATGGGCAGCAGACGAATTTCGAACCGGCGTGCACACCGGGCAGCTTCGGCGCTGCTGGCAGGGCTATGCGCGACTTGCGTTCTGCTCGCCGCCGCGCGCGGTGCGGCGGAAGATGCAAGTCCGGCTCCTCCGTCCGCACCGGCCGATGGCGGCGGGTTCCTTGCCGCGGTCGGGCACTGGTTGCAGGAGCAGGCGTCTCAATTGCATTCCAACACCAAGGACGTTCGTTCCGACGTTGAGCACCTCGGACGCGACGCCGGCGGCGTTGCCAAAAGCACGGTCGAAGGCGCCAAGGATGCCGCCGGCGCGATCATTCGGATTCCGGCAACGCGCGTGGTGTCCGGCCGCGCGGAATGCGCGCTTGCGGCCAATGGCGCTCCTGATTGCGGGGCCGCCGCCGACAAGATTTGCAAGGACAAAGGTTTTACATCCGGCAAGAGCATCGAAATGACCACTGCCGAAGTCTGCCCGCCGGAGGTTTATCTCACCGGCCGTCGCAGCGGCCCCGAGTGCCGCACCGAGACCACCGTCGCACGCGCCATTTGCCAATAGCTCGCCGTCATCCCGGAACGGCGCCGCGCTTGTGTCGCCGCCATGACTATGTTTCGGTCCGGGAAACATTTGGGAGGCGCCGGACATGAACCTTTATGCCAAGCTCGTCGAGCGGGAAGCCGCCGGCAAGCCGGTCACCGTCGGGCTGATCGGCGCCGGCAAGTTCGGCACCATGTTTCTGGCGCAAGCGCGGCTGACGCGCGGCCTGCATGTCGTCGGCGTCGCCGATCTCGATGTCGCCCGCGCCAAGAGCCAACTCAAGACCGCGGGCTGGCCGGCGGAGTCCTACGCTGCGGCCTCACTCGCCGATGCGCACAAGCAGCGCGCGACGCTCGTCACCGACAATGCGATGGCGCTGATCGCCGATCCGCGCATCGAGGTGATCGTGGAAGCGACCGGCGTGCCCGGCGCCGGCATTCATCACGCGCTGCAGGCGATCGAAAACGGCAAGCACATCGTCATGGTCAACGTCGAAGCCGACGCGGTGGCCGGTCCGTTGCTGGCGCGCCGCGCCAAGGCGGCGGGCGTCGTCTATTCGCTGGCTTGGGGCGATCAGCCGGCTTTGATTTGCGAGCATGTCGATTGGGCGCGCGCCGCCGGCTTCAAGGTCATCTGCGCCGGCAAGGGCACGCGCTACGAGCCGCATTACCACAAATCCAATCCCGACAATGTCTGGGACATCCTCGACAAGTATCTGAACATTTCCGACCGCAAGTCGATCAATCCGAAAATGTTCAATTCGTTCGTCGACGGCACCAAGTCGGGCATCGAGATGACCGCCGTATGCAACGCCACCGGCCTGGTGCCGCAGAGCGACGGCCTGCATTTTCCTCCGGCCACCCGTTTTGAACTGGCCGAAATATGCAAGCCGAAGAGCGACGGCGGCACGCTGGAAAAAGCCGGCGTCACCGAAGTCGTGTCCTCGGTCTATCGCGACGGCAATGACGTGCCGCATCATCTCGCGCTCGGCACTTACGTGGTGTTCGAGGGCGAGACCGATTACGCGCGCCGCTGCTTCAAGGAATACGCCATGCTGCCCGACAGAAGCGGCAAATACGCCGCGCTCTACCGCCCGATCCACATGATCGGGCTTGAGCTCGGCATCTCGGTTGCCTCGGCCGCGCTACGCGGCGAGCCGACTGGTGCGCCCACCGGCTTCCGCTCCGATGTGGTGGCGACCGCCAAGCGCGATCTGAAAGCCGGCGAAATGCTGGACGGCGAGGGCGGCTTCTGCGTCTGGGGCAAGCAGACGCCGGCCGAGGTCTCGCTCGCGCGCGAACTGCTGCCGCTGGGCTTAGCGCACAACGTCAAGCTCAAGCGCGACATTTCGGAAGGCGGCGCGCTCAAGTGGACGGATGTCGCCTACGATCCGAACGACTCGGCGGTAAAGGTACGGCGGGAGATGGAATCCGCCTTCGGCCGCCGCAATGTCGGCGCCGAGGCGGTGAACTGACGCCCGCGGCCGTCAATCCAGTTCGATGACGCCGTCGACCTCGTGATTGAGGCCGACCTCGCCGATGGTCAGCACCATCTTGGCTTTCAAAGCCTCGGTACCCTTGATGCGCCCGCCGGCGACCGCCGCGCGGATGGCCTTTTCGATCTCGCGCTGGGAGGTCACGCCCACGGTCTTGAGGTATTTGCGCAGCGAAGTGTTGAGGACCTCTTCGTTCATGGCAATCTCCTGAAAAACGGCATGTTTGGCGCAATCTAGTCGCCGCCGCAGCCCGGCGATAGGGTGGCGGGCGGCGTTGACCCGCCCCCGCGCGCGGCTATTATCCGCGCCGCTTGCGCCGCAAAAATGCCCCTGTGGCGGAATTGGTAGACGCGCCTGACTCAAAATCAGGTGGTGGAAACATCGTGCTGGTTCGAGTCCGGCCAGGGGCACCACTTCACCGTTCGCGGTTGTTCGCACTCATTCGTCACAGGTCGATTTAGCTAGTAAAATCAGGCTTTTTCGGCGCACGTCTGTTCGCAGTAGTGCGCCTCGATTTGTTGGTAGCCGCGGGCGTTGTTGGTATGATTGTTGGTATCGTAACGGGTGACAACGATCGATACCAACATGCTCAGCGACAGTCGGGTACGCACAGTAAAATCTGGCGAGCGGCCGTTTAAACTTAGCGACGGCGGCGGGCTCTACCTCTTGGTCCAGCCCAACGGCGGCAACAACTATGGCGCTTGGCTTATCGGTATGGCGGCAAGCAAAAGTCGCTCGCCCTCGGTGCCTATCCGGCCATTGCACTCAAGCATGCGCGTGAAAAACGTGACGCCGCAAAGCGCTTGCTTGCCGATCAGGTCGATCCCGCGGTGCAGCGTCGGCTGGATAAGCTGAATGCCGCAAGCCCAAATACCTTTCGCGCCCTTGCCGAAGAGCTGCTGCGCAAACTGGAGAGGGAAAAACGCGCCGAGGTCACGATCGCCAAGAAACGTTGGCTGCTGAGCTTCGTTTTCCCGACAATCGGCGATCGTCCGGTCAACGAGATTTCGGCGCCGGAGGTCCTTTCCGTTTTGCGCAAGATCGAAGCGCGGGGGCGGTACGAGACGGCGCAGCGTCTCCGCAGTACCTGCGGCATGGTCTTTCGGTATGCAGTTGTCAATCGGCGCCCAACATTGACCCCCTATCGGCGTCCAATGTTGACCCCCTTGAGCGACGGGTTTTGACGGTAGCGCTCGCGCCGTCAGAGCTGGTCGGGGTTGCGGAGACGGCGCGAGCGCGGGCGGCTTGATCGTCATCGCGGCTCTTGAAGCGCCAACTGTCGTTGCCCGTTTCAACGATGTCGCAGTGGTGAGTTAGGCGATCGAGCAGCGCGGTAGTCATCTTGGCGTCGCCGAAGACGGCGGGCCATTCCCCGAATGCCAGGTTGGTGGTGACGATGATTGAGGTGCGCTCGTAGAGCCGGCTGACGAGGTGGAAGAGGAGCTGGCCGCCGGCCTGGGCGAAGGGCAGATAGCCGAGTTCGTCAAGGATGACGAAGTCCAGGCGCGTCAGGTGATCGGCAAGGCGGCCTTGGCGTCCATTGCGGGTCTCGGCCTCGAGTTTATTGACGAGATCGACGACGTTGTAGAAGCGGCCGCGGGCCCCGCCGCGAATGCAGTTCCGGGCGACGGCGATGGCCAGATGGGTCTTGCCGGTCCCGGTGCCGCCGACCAGAACGACGTTGCGCTGCTGGGCGATGAAGCCGCCGCCGGCGAGATCCTTGACCAGCGTCTCGTTGATGGGGGTGTCGGCGAACTCGAATTCGTCGAGGTCCTTGGCGAGCGGCAGCTTGGCGATGGTGAGCTGGTACTTGATCGAGCGGGCTTGCTTCTCGTTGATCTCGGCCCTGAGCAGGTCGCCGACGATGCGCTGTGGCTCGTGTTGGCGCTTGACGGCGGTGGCCATGATCTCGTCGAAGGCGGCTTTCATGCCGTAGAGCTTGAGTGCGTCCATGAGATCGAAGAGCTGCGGGCGTTCCATCACTGGGTTCTCCTGAGGTTGTCGTAACGGGCACAATCGGCGATCGGGGCGTGGCGCAGGGTCAGGGCAGCGGGCGTCAGGATGGTGGCCGGCGGGCCGGGATCGCGCCGGCGGGCGAGGATGTTGAGGACGACGTCGGCGGAATGGACGCCGTGGGCGAGCGCCTCGACGCAGGCGGCCTCGACTGCCGGCAGGCCGTCGGTGAGCACCGCGGCGAGGATGTCGACCATCTGCCGGTTGCCGTCGTCGGCGCCGGCGAGCTTGCGCCGCACCCGCTCCATCGCTGCCGGCAGTACCCAGTCTTTGAAGGGAGCGCCGTTACGCAGGGCGCCGGGCTTGCGGGTGAGCACCGGCACGTAATGCCAGGGGTCGTAGATCGTCTGCCCGCGGCCGAATGAGCGCGGGTGCTCGCCGACGATGCGGCCATCCTGGCGGATGACGACGCGGTCGGCATAGGCATGGACCTCGACCGGCCGCCCAACCGCGCTGGCGGTCACCGAGTACTTGTTGTTGTCGAAGCGCACCAAGCAGGTCTTGGAGACTGAGGCCGGGACCGCATGGAATCCATCGAAGCGGCCGGCATAGGGGACGAGCTTGGGCCGTTCCGCCTCGAACACCTCCCAGATTGTCTGCTCGGTCAGCTCTGGATGGCGGTGCGCCTTGGCGTAGGCGACGCATTTGTCGGTGAGCCAGTCGTTCAGCTCGTCGAGGTTCTTGAAGCGCAGGCGCGGCGTGAAGAAGCGCTCGCGCACAAGCCCGACCTGGTTCTCGACCTGTCCCTTCTCCCAGCCCGCCGCCGGCGTACAGGCCACCGGCTCGATCAGATAATGGCTGCACATCTGCAGGAAGCGGCGATTGTAGAGGCGATCCTTGCCGATGAAGATCGCCTCCACCGCCGTCTTCATGTTGTCGTAGATGCCGCGGGAACAGGTCCCCTTGAACAGGGCGAAGGCCCGGTCATGGGCATCGAACACCATCTCCTGCGTCTCGCGCGGATAAGCCCGCGCGAACAGCATTCGGCTGTGGCAGAGCCGGACATGGGCGACCTTCACGGTGACCGTCACCCCGCTCAGCAGGACAATCTCGTGGCTCCAGTCGAACTGGTAGGCTTCCCCCGGCGCGAAGCTCAGCGGCACATAGGCTGCCGCGGTCGCCTGGCCACGGTCCTTGGCCCATTTGCGGGCATAACGGCGCACGGCATCGTAGCCGCCTTCGTAGCCACGGCCGTGAAGCTCCTCGAAGATGCGGATCAGGGTCAGCTGTTCTCGGGCGGGCTTGGCTGCATTGGTCACAAGCAACTCGTCCAGATCGGACATCCAGCGACCCAGCCTCGGCATGGGCTGGATCTCACGCTCGTACTCGAATGATGTCTCGCCAGACCGCAGCACCTTCCGCACGGTGTTCCGGGATATCTTCAGATCCCGAGCGATCTCCTTGATCGTCTTGCCCTTGATGAAGTATTCGCGCCGAATTCGCGCAATCGTCTCCACGACCAACATTCCCTGACCACCCGCTTCGAATCAAAGCGGGTAGCGTGCAGCGGCTACACTTCAGGGGGTCAATTTTGGACGCCGATCCCCCGGCTCAGGGGGTCAACTTTGCACGCCGAAACACATCCACTTCTCCAACTGCCATGGGCGAGACGATGAATTTTGACCAAATCATGTTTTTTTGGACTTATTTTCGAACTTGGCAAGGCCCCGCCTTGTTGGTACTCCAAGAGGTGAAGCAGCATCCAAGTTTTTTGTTGGCAGAGCTGTTGGCACCGGCCTGCGCAGGCTGCTAAATTGTAATTCTAGATCAATGTCTTGTGAGTAGGGTGCCGGTCCGGCCAGGGGCACCACCTTACGCCTTCGGCTTCGGGTGGCTTCGCCCGAAAGCCGCTCGTTGCGTCAGGTGCCTGCCGAAGCCTTCGGCGAAGGCGGACACGGCATTGGGTAAATGATCGCGGCATGACGACCGACTATTTCAGCCTCGCCCGCAAGGAGCCGCCGCTCACCGCCGCGGTGCTGGTGACCGTGCTTGGCGCGCTCGCGATTTGCGGCTTCTTCTTCTTCCAATATGGGCTGGGCTATCCGCCGTGCCCGCTCTGCCTCGAGCAGCGCATGTCGTTCTACGCCACGGTGCCGCTGGCGGCGCTGCTCTGGCTCGGCGCCACGCATGGCGCCTCGCGCAAGGTGCTGTTGCTCGGCTTGATCGTGATCGTCCTCATCATGCTGTGGAACAGCGGGCTTGCCGCCTATCACGCCGGTATCGAATGGAAGCTCTGGCCGGGCCCGCGCGATTGCACCGGCCCGATCGACAAGTTCGGCTCGACCGCCGATCTGCTCAAGCAACTGAAGAGTATCAGCCTGGTGCGCTGCGACGTGGCCGCTTGGCGCTTCCTCGGCCTGTCGCTTGCCGGCTACGACGTGCTGCTGTCGCTGGTGCTCGCCGCCATCGCGGCCTGGGGCGCCAAGGGCTTGCTCGCGCGGGCGCAGAGTTAGCCGTTTCGTCATGCCCGGCCTTGTGCCGGGCATGCACGTCTTGCAATAAATGGAGAAAGACGTGGATGGCCGGGACAAGCCCGGCCGTGACGTCGTGGGGTAGGTTTCCATGGACGTGCTCATCATCGGCGCCGGCATTGGCGGCTTGACGCTCGGTCTGATGCTGCATCGCGCCGGCATTGCCTGCCGCATTTTCGAGGCGGCGCCCGAATTGAAGGCGGTCGGCGTCGGCATCAATATCCTGCCGCATGCCTCGCGCGAATTGTGCGCGCTCGGGCTGGAAGAGGCGCTCGCCAAGGTCGCCGTCACCACCCGCGAATATTGCTTCTACAATCGCTTCGGCCAGTACATCTACAGCGAGCCGGCCGGCCGCTTTGCCGGCTACGACGTGCCGCAATTCTCCATCCATCGCGGCGATCTGCAGATGGTGCTGCTCGACGCCTTCGTCGCGCGCGCCGGCCGCGACAAGGTGATTCTCGGCTGCTGCTGCACGCGCGTCGAGCATGACGGCAAGGAGACGGTTGCGCATTTCGAGGACGTTGCCGGCAAGCCGCTGCCGCCCGAGCGCGGCACGGTGGCAGTCGCTTGCGAAGGCATCCATTCGGTCCTGCGCAAGCAGCTTTATCCGGACGAGGGCCCGCCGAAATATTCCGGCGTCAACATGTGGCGCGGCGTCACGCGCTGGCAGCCGATCCTCACCGGCGCCAGCATGATCCGCATCGGCTGGCACCATCCGGCCAAGCTTTTGATCTATCCGATCCGCAACAATATCGACGCGCAAGGCCGCCAGCTGTTGAACTGGGTGGTCGATATCGAGACGCCGCATTACCAGGCGCGCGACTGGAACCGGCGCGGCAAACTGGAGGACTTCCTGCCGGCGATGGCGGACTGGCATTTCGACTGGCTCGACGTGCCGGATTTCATCCGCGCCTCCGACACCATCCTGGAATATCCGATGGTCGATCAGGATCCGCTGCCGCGCTGGAGCTTCGGCCGGCTGACGCTGCTGGGCGACGCCGCGCATCCGATGTATCCGCGCGGCGCCAATGGCGCGGCGCAGGCGATCCTCGATTGCCGCGCGCTTTCCGATGCGCTCTCCGGCGGCGCCGATGCTGTGACCGCGCTCAAGCCTACGAGGAAACGCGCCTGCCGGCGACCAGCCAGGTGGTGCTCGCCAACCGCAAGGCGCCGCCCGACGCGATCCTGCAGGAAGTCTACCGCCGCACCGGCGACAAGCCGTTCAAAAGCATCGACGAGGTGATCAGCCGCGAGGAATTGATCGCGCTGTCGGAGAGCTATAAGCGGGTCGCCGGCTACGACAAGGAGCGGCTTAAAGCGGCGCATTGAGACGGATCAACGGCCCTCTGCCCAAAATGCTAACGACCACGATTGAGAAGGTGCGCGTACATCCGGCGTCACCGACCTATCGTGGCCGTTTCGACGATGGAGCCATGAGCAGGCTCGACATCACCGTTGCAATCCATATGGGGTTGCCTCGGTTCCGCCGCAAGTGGCTGGTGAAAGCTCCTTTCCTTTCAGCATTGAGGTTCGACATCCATGATCGAGAAAGCTGCCGGCGGCTCCTATTCGGGTGCGGTTAAGGCGTTGCATTGGCTGATCGTTGTGCTGCTGATCGCCCAGTTCATTTTCGCCTGGACCATGCCGCATATCGGCCGCAACACGCAGGTCACCACGCTGATCAGCCTGCATTTCACGGTCGGCATCGTCGTTCTCGCGGTGGCCGTGATCCGGCTGATCGTGCGGCTGATGCATGGCGAGCCGGCGCCCGAAGATGGCTTGCCGCCG